>NZ_JABXIN010000030.1 GCF_013373065.1 Algoriphagus sp. | reverse complement strand
GGTATCTTCTCTCTCGATGGATTTATCAGGGGTTCCCTCCAGGTTTTCAAGATTAGCATAGCGCTCACGCAAATGCCGGCGTGTCTGCTCGAGATTTCGCAATTGTAACTGCAATTCCTTTTTATGAAAAGGTTTTTCCAAATACACATCAGCGCCACATTCCAAACCTGCAAGCCTGGATCCAATATCAGCCTTTGCCGTTAATAAGACGATCGGTATATGACTAGTCCGATCATCATGTTTGATCTCCTTGCACATGTGCAGACCATCTAAACGAGGCATCATCACATCACTAATGATGATGTCAGGGGCTTTTTCAAGTGTTATCTCAAGACCCTCCTGTCCATCAGCCGCAAAAAGCAGGTTATACTCCTCTTTCAGGCAGGTGAAGAGATATTCAGCAACATCCCGATTATCCTCAACAATCAATAGTGTAGAAAGGTCTTTTTTGCCTGAGCCTCCTTTAATTAATGATTTTTTGTCGGTGCTGCCGGAATTTAATGCTTTCATTGGAAATACCTCTTGGGCGCTTGGTTCAGACAGTGCAACGTTTGTGTAGGGAAGCATTACTTGAAACTTAGTTCCTTGGCCTGGTATACTTTGCACATTGATATTGCCTTTTAGCAGTTTTACCAGCTCATGAACTAGGGATAGTCCTACTCCAATACCACCTTTACCTTGATTTACCTCTTCCTCCACCTGAAAGAAGCGATCAAAAATATTAGGAAGTTTATCCTGAGTAATTCCAATTCCTGTATCGATCACTGAGATTTGGTAGAGCGGATGATCTATATTTCTATGAACTTCTACCAAAACACGTACTTTTCCCCCTTCAGGGGTAAATTTTATTGCATTGGTCAGCAAGTTGGATACAATGTGATTCAGCTTTTCGGGATCATAATCTAATACCAGTGAGCTCTCAGTTGATTCGAATTCCAATTCAACATTTTTTTGCTCCGCCAATGAATGAAATGATTCAATAAAATACTTTAGAAAAGTGATGACATCCCCCTGAACGTAACTAGCAGATATATTACCAGCCTCCAACTTACGAAGTTCCAGAATCTGGTTAATAAGTCTCGACAATTGATTGGCATTTCTACGAATGATGTCCTTCTCCTTTACCTGGTTCTTGATCTGTTCCACCATTCCTAGGATGACAGTCAAGGGGGTACGGAATTCATGAGAAATGTTGGTAAAAAAGCGGGTTTTTGCCTTATCCAGCTGCTGGAGCTGAACTGCCTGCTCTTTGATAAGCTCCTTATCTTTGACCAACTGCTCCGTCCGGAGTTTCACTTCTCTTTTCAGTCGATGTTGCTCTCCCTTTATCCTCATGACATATAAGTAGATGCCTAAAAGAAAGGGTATGGAGATTAATGCATAAAACCACCACTTGCGATAGAAAAACTCATCTACCTGAATTGGAATCTCAAGAGGAATTACTACAGGATTTAATTGCTTATCGACACCTTGAACCTGTATAATATGTTCACCAACCGGTAAGTTATTAATCGTCACCTGTGAGGCTGCTCCTAAATTTATCCAGGGAACTTGTGAAATTTGCTTATCAGTAGATTTTGCCGGTACTATGCGATATTCGTACGACTGTCGCGGAAGGTCTGAATAACTTGATAGTGCAAAGTCGAGGTTTATATAGCGTTTTGCAGCTGAGATGTGTATCGTACTAAGCTTATTAAAGGAGCCATTGATATTAACATCCTGATTCTTCTCATTACTGTAATACCCAAGGCTAGTTAGGTAGATTAAATTCCGCTGCTTATCAGCCAATGTATTAAGAATGTAATCAGGTTCAAGGATGCTAATACCTGCGGTTCCTCCAAATGCCAACTTGCCATTTGGAAGTTTCGCAACAGCCGAAGGTCTGATTTGATTGTCGATCAATCCGTCTGATTTTCTAATGTTGTAGAGCACTTTTCCTTTCGGACTTACAACGCTTATCCCATCAAATGTTGCAACCCACCGGTTCGATTGATCATCAACTATGATTTCTACAATTACATTGTTTGCCAAACCTTGTGGTACAGACACTTGCTCGACATCATTGGTTTTAGGATCATAAATGAGAATCCCGTTTTTATCCGTGCCTAACCAAAACCTTTCATCTTCCCCTTGGGAAATAGAGGTGATGTTTAAATCATTTGGGAAATCAGGATGATTTATATGCTTAACACTATTGTTAGATAAGTCAAAATGCCAAAGTCCATTTTGTGCTCCCACCCAAAGGGAATGTTCTCCAGCGAGAAGCAAATCATTCACTTTAGCTTCTATACTAAAAGCAGAATCTTCGAGAATAAAAGGTTTGCTGCTTCCCGTTGCGGTATTATAAATGAGAAATTGTCCAACATTGTTAAATTGTTTATTATCACTAAACAGCGCAATTTCCTGATCATTAATAAAAACAAATTGTTCAAATCCTGTTTCAATAGGGAATAGATCTATTTTATTATCATCTGGATTGAAAGAGAGCAAACTCCCTTTGTTTGGCTGTGCGTAAGACATCCATATCCTCCCATTTTTTGGGATTAAAGGTGATAATTCCCTCAACGGCACATAAGTGTCTTCTATACGCGTCCATGTATGATTGGTAAGATTAAGCAACGTGAGCTGACCATCTAGATTTACTAGTAAGGTCGAGGTATCAACATCAACCATTGCACGTGCACCAGACCCAACCGAAGTGTTAAGGGTTTCAATTTGCAGGTTTGGATGCAGACCCATTATAGCCATACCATTTTCCATCACTGTCGATCCTATTTCATTTAGAAAATTGGAACCGAAGTACCTGCCATGCGGTCGGTAATCAATTTCGACTTTATTGTTCATTTGATGTAACATTCCGGTATAGTTATACCAGCATCCGGCCTGGTCTATCAATAAAGCCTGAAAATCTTTTACCTCAAATGGTGAAACACCCATTTTATAATATCCTGAGGTAATCAACACATTCTTGTTATTGTCTCGGGCAAAGAAGACCCTTAACATATAATCAGCTCTGTTTTCCCTCACTATTAATTCGTTCAGTCGATGATCTTGCTTTAACTGACCATTATGGATATTAAGCGTGAAAAAACCATTTTGGTGACCGAGATAAAGCAATAGCTCATCTTTTTGTACGCCAATCATATTCCAATAGAAGCTGACGTTGGGGACATCCTTCCAGTTCTTTTTTATCAAAGGCATGCCCTCAAAATCAGTCCATGGTGTAAACTCCATTGCTCCACTGTTCAAGGAAAGCTTCACCAGCCCCTTACGTTGGTGAAAAAACCAGGCGATGTTCCCAGTCACCTCAAATGGATATTCCAGGCGTTGGGGAGTAATGGGAATTAGATCATCCTTGAAATCTAGTTCAATAGATCCAGCATGCTTTGCTATTCCATTTTTTATGTGGGTTACTCGATATGTTTCTTTGCCAAGGTTATATTTTTCAAATATTTCTGCAGTTAAAACTAAAACACCTCCTTCCGGATGCGGAGCCATGTTAAGCAGCTTTTCATTAGCCTCCAGCTTATGAAAATACTGTATGTCCTTATCAGGATGCCAGTAAAATAGCGTTTTGTTTAAGCGATCAGCTCCATACAGAAACCCATCTAACCCCTCTCCCATAATAAACCAGATTGGTGATGCGCTCTTTTTTGACAACACGTCCGGCTTTAATTCATGGAAAATACTTTTCGTACCATCAAACTGAAAAAAGGATACCCTGAATTGTGTGGAGGCCCTCGCATCAGGGTTTACCCACATTCTTCCTCTGCTGTCAACAAACACATTGTTCAAGTTATTTGAGGCCAGACCATCACTCAAAGTGTAATGTTCTATTGAAGAAACAAAAGGTGGATTGTGAAAACGGATCGAATCGCTGGCATAAACTGCCGTATTTCCCGCTAATAGGATGGTTAGGAATATTCCAATTAGTTTTGCACAAAGAGCTAATGAATTGTTTAACCTTGATTTCATTTAAGTACTAATCAGTGCGAAATTTGGTTGAAATTGATATTCAAAAAAATGACATTTTGCATAGAATAAAGTTCTCAGATATTTCAATAGGCGATTCAATGAGATATATCAAATTTAACAGTTTCAATATGATATAATAATTTAAATACCCAGTTACTTTCCATTTCACAACAAATTTCTTCTACTTTTCAGCCAGCCTGGTGAGCTTTGATTGCTTTGAATATCTGCCTCTCTGTGAATATTAATTTCTTCCTATTAACCATTTAAAGTTGGTCATTTCAATAAAACTCTCAAATGGCCGAATTTTAGGGAAGCCTACACCATTTCGGGTTCCCATTTTAAAGAGGAAGTAAATCATTTTACTTTTCCTGAACTAGTTAATTGAATATCTACACATTTTTAAAAAAGAAAACACCTTACTCCGGTTGCAACTATCGTTGATAGGGGGAGCCAATGCAAAAAAGAGATCTTTTCTGATCTCTTTTTTTGTTTTAATACTACTTCAAATACTTTTTTCTGTCATTTTGGAACTTTATCCAGGTGAAACCGGAATTCAAAGTGATATCAATCCTGGCTAAAAAGACTAAGCTATTTTGGGCATTCTAATCTGAATAAGTCCTGAAGAAAACAAAGTCAGCAATCCAATAAGAATAATTGCATATTCTACTCCAAAATAGTCAGCTATCATTCCAGAAATTACAGCTCCAAACGCATATCCTAAATCTCGCCACAAGCGAAAAACCCCAATACTTTCTGCACGTTGCCTTGGGTGGGTAACTTGTGCTATGGTTGCTAAAAAAGTGGGGTAAACCAAGGCCGTCCCAAATCCCAATAGAGCCAAAAGCCCTATTAAAAACCCAAGATTTTCTGAAAACGAGATACCCAAAATGGCAATTCCCTGTAGGAACATTCCCCAAAAAAGCATTTTCTTTTTGGAATAG
>NZ_JABXIN010000022.1 GCF_013373065.1 Algoriphagus sp. | reverse complement strand
TCCCCAGGAGGAGTTCCCACAGCAATAAATGCGACTTCTGCTCCTTGGATCGCTTCTCCCAAATCCGTGCTGAAATGCAAACGGCCACTTTCATAATTCCGAACCACGATCTCCTCCAATCCCGGTTCGTAGATAGGCATAATCCCTTTCTTGAGTTTATCTATTTTCTTTTGATCGATGTCAACACAGGTTACCTCGATCCCTACATCCGCAAAACATGCGCCTGATACAAGGCCTACATAGCCCGTTCCTACTACGGCAATTTTCATAAACTAAGCAGTAAAATTAATTTGTAAATAATCGTTCAATTAAAATTCCTAAAGTTGCCAAACTAGAGGCAATACCTATCCAACCCGATGCTGACAATCGTTCTCTTTCAGGTTTTTGTGGCACTACAATTTCAGCACCTGGCTCAACAGTAGGATAATTTTTTATTCCCAAAAAGCTTCGAGTTTGTGCGGCATCTCCATTTGCATAAACTACGTAGGACTTACTTTTTCTGGCATTTTCAGTAAACCCTCCTGCTTTGGATATGTAATGCTTCAAAGATTTTCCTTTATCAAATCGGGTAGTGGTAGGCATCAAAACCTCTCCTACCATCCGAACAGTTTGGAGCTCTTTCGGAACTTGGAGGATATCTCCTTCCATCAAAATCAAATCGGCTTCTGAGCCGGGGTTCTTCATGATATATTCCAAATCAATCCCCACTAAATCCTCTTCCTTAAATCGAGCCTTATTTAATTCTGGGTCAATAGACATCGTATCAGAAAAAGTGAAAAATTCATCAAGAACAGGTTGGTTATCTCCTTCTTCCTTTCTTTTCTGTTCGATTTCAGAAAGCTTTTTATCCACTCGCTCAAATAGTAACTTTTCCGCTTCATTCAAATCCCTGTTTGTTTCAGGATTTAATCGCTCCCACATTTGCCGAAGGCTTTCTTCTCGTAATTCCTCCTCCGTCTTTCCTTTGTAATAAACAGTCCGACGGATCAAACTAGCACCTTTAGGATATGCAAATTGTGATAAACCTCCTGCTCTCGTCACCAATTCGGATATCCGCTCATTGGCATTTCCTAAAACAAACTCTCCTGGAAACCGAACCTCTCCTCGAACTGCCACAATTTGTTCCCGTTCAAAGCCGGGACTTTTTCTGATAAAAACATGATCAAAGGGGGTCAAAGGCATCGAAGCCTCTTCTGGACTTAATTCCAAATCAGCATTGATAGTCAAGGTTGAAATCTCTGCGATTTTTCCACTGCTAGCATCCCGTGACCTGCTTGCTATTTCGATCGAACTGTTTGCTGCAGATTCCAAAAATCCTCCGGCCCGAAGAACCAAGTCTCCGATCGTCATATTAGAAGCAAATGGATAAGTTCCCGGAAAATTCACTTCCCCCGAAATCTTGACATAATATTCTTCTTGAATATCATACCGATTAGGAATAAAAAGAAGGTCTTCATTTTTTAAGACTAAATTCTCAGAAGTATTATTTAAAATTCCTTTCAAATCCAGAGTAATTGCACCTAGAGTTAAATCTGAATTGGTTCGGTAAAGGGTTGCACGCGTTGTAAACGCCTCAGGTTTTAGTCCTTCAGCTTTTTCAATTAATTCCAAAATCCCCATGCCTTCTTCAAAGGAATATTCTCCTGGACGATTGACTGCCCCACTTATCTGTACTCTATTTTGGAATCTCTCCAATACTTCCCCAACCAAAACCTCATCTCCATCTTTGGGCATAAAGGAATCAAAATTTGAGGAACTAACATCGATAACTTTCCGCTGATTATCCTCAAATCTGCGGATAGTAACTCGATCCTGAAATGCCAGCGAAGAAAATCCTCCGGCAAATTTGAAGATGTCCGCCAAAGAATTCCCTTGTACAACTTCGAAATATCCCTCTCTTCTTACTGGCCCGATCAACTCGATCCTAGCCTGATATGCTGGAACAATAATCACATCATTGTCCTGTAGCGTAATGTTAGAAGCTTGATTTCCATTGATTAAAAAATCATAAATATCTACAGTAGCTGCTAGTTTAGAATCTCGATATACTTGCACTCTTCGAAAAGCACCTTTTTCATTCGGACCACCTGCAACATATAGGGCATTAAAAACAGTCGCAAAAGATGGCAGCGTATAGGTTCCGGGTTTGGTGACTTCTCCGACCATAGAAACTTTGATGGACCGGATATTCCCCAAGCGCATTTCAATAAATGTATTTGGTGAATTACCCAACATTCCGGAATAGATTCTTCCCAAACTGGTTTTTAAGCGGGAAAGTGCTGCTTCAATGGTTGATCCTCCCACTTGAACAGGTCCCACATTAGGTATAAAAATTCTACCCTCAGGGGTTACTGTTAAATCATAGGATTGTTGGGAAGCACCATAAATATCAATAAGCAATTGGTCACCGGAACCAATAACATATGAAGAAGGTGTGGGGATGTTCAAGCTCGGACTAAAATCCAATTCACGATTATGGAATAATTTAAACCCGAAAATCTTCTTCTGTTCGGGAGTCAAATCATAGTATGGATCTGATCTTCGCAAGGAATCAAATACATCGACGCCACCTGTTTGATCTAGATTTCTTGAGAAACCACCTGTTTGAACTTGAGATTGGCCATTCCCTCCATTCATTAGTTCATTGATCCTTCTGGAAAGTTTGGCAGCCTCTGAAGGCGGCATCCCCCTTTCTTGGGCTAAGACAACCAATTGACTGGAATTGATTCCATTTGCTTGGGCTCTTTTCACCAACTGTTCTATTTGAGCATTAGATAAATCATCTACTCTCAGGTTTTGAATATCAGAAAGGTTTTGAGCCAAACTTGATCCTACGACAATTAGGAAAGCAAAAATCACTAACCATAGTTTTCGGAAAGCAATTCGATTTATATCCCTGTCTTGTATTCTTAATTTTTCCAATGAATTCAATGAATTAATTTGAAAACAGCTATAAACTCTAAAAAACTAAATGAAAAACACCTCAACCTTTTACGGAATTGAAGGTAAGAATATTTTGATTGACTAAGTTAAACTTAAGTTCTTTACCATCTCCATGAAGCAAATTTAGGATTTAAAACTAGACATCGAATACAGCTTCGCCCTTTCGGTCCCATTTTGCACCTAGCTTTTCCTGCATAAAGTTTTAAGGTCAAACCTAGACCCCTATATTTCTATCAAATAGAACCAACCCAGAAGATTCCATCCGGTTGGACCTTAAAGTGAAAATCACTTTTCTATTGATCAATTCCTCCAATCGCTTGGTCAAGCCTTTGATATAATCCTGGTTTAAGTCCTTTCCAATCACAACTACATCTATTTTCCCAGAATCAACTCCTCTGGAAAGATCACCCACGAGCATTACTTGATCAACCTCCCCCATTCTCTCCAGAATCTGTTCCAGAAGCTTATCCAGTCCTAAATATTTTCTGATGATATCTCGAATATTTATGTAAAACGGGTGGTTAGTATTTGCCTTGTAGGATATTTTGTTCTTATCCGACTCTTTCACCAAAACCCCAGCTTGGGTGAGATTATTTAGCTCTTTTCGAATAGCATTGGTAGATTCACCAAACTCATCCGCCAATCCTCGCAGGTGGCTTTGTGTTTGATGATTCACAAAAAACTTAACCAATAGCCTCAATCGAGTCTTTGAGGTGATCAGAGAATCCAGCATTAAAAATTAATTGTGAAATCGAGTACCAAAGGTACTCATTTGGAAGAATCGATGAAATTATTTTTCTCCTATTTTTCCTAGAATTAAAAACAAAAGCAAAGATCTAAGACCTATCCCATGTAAATATTTTCTGGTTTTCTTTTGAAAACATTTCGAAGAAGTTGTCCACTCCAAGAAGAAAAAGAACCTAGCAAAAAGCCTAGAAAGCCTGTTGCCAATAAGAGCAAAGTCCCATTTCCCAGGCCAAATAACTGAGCCATTTTATCCGGTAGACTACTTCCTGTTTCGGCAGTAAGGTAGAAGGCTAGGCCCATCCAGGCAATTCCCATCCCAAAACCTCCACCAAAAAATGCTGCAGCTCCACCAGGTTTCAGTAGCAAAGCCAAAACTCCCAATCCAATCATCACTCCCCAAAAGGGTATAAAGGGATTCAATATTAAAACTAGGGCAGTGGCTAAAAAGAGATAAACTAGGAATTTCATAATTAGTTTGTAAAGGTGGTTTGAAACAACAAATTTTCTTCTTGATCTTCACTTCTGAGGTTAAAATTCAGGTAGTCCCCATTTGCCCATTTTGATATAAAATTTGCATAAAATTTACTTCCCGGATTTCCGGATTGCCCTCCTGGATAAATACCAAATGCTTGGATTGGATTCCCTAATTCTACGACCATTCTCCAACTGGCGCCATGTCGCTCGCTGGTAGCATTCAAAATCCCTCTACCTCCTCCAGTATATACATTTTCAACAGAGAAAGGTCTAAACTGAGGAACCAAATGTTGGATACTGGTACGCTTATAATTTGCCCAGGTATAATCACCTTCTTGCTCTTCCCATTCCCTCATGGCCTCTACCATTTCCATAAATCCGGCCCTAACATGATCTCGAGCAGTTTCCACTTTTTCAGTTCCTTCATAATTAAAAAATTCACTTGAGGGTGTATTTGCCATCAGTTTTACGGTCTGATAATTATTGGGCAGAACGACAGGAACAGCCCAAGATCTCCATTCACCCCAAACCTGATTAAAGGTTTTAGACCACCAAATATAAAATAAGGTTGGTGCTTTTTGATTGGGATCAGCATAGTAATCCCAGCTTTCCAACTCAGCCAGATAGGTGGACGCTTTATCATCAAGTTCCTGATTTCCTAATAAATCCAGCATTACAGGGAGGGCTTCCGCAGCATGGAGGTAATAATCATCAAATTGCAATTCCTTCATCTGATCAATCGTAATCGAATTCATTTCACGAAGCCGATTATTTAGGCGTCTATTTCGATAATGCTCATAGCTATTATCGAAGACATAATAAGGATAAGAAGGATCTACTGGATGTTGATTTGCAGATGAAACGAACCCACGATCAGGGTTTAAAGTACTTGGATTATGCTCGTTAGGAATAAATGCCTGCCATTCCATCTGGGGATCTGCACCATCCATGAAAAATTTCCCTTGACCTTTCCATTTGACAGGAAATTTCCCTTGGATCCGCATAGCAATATCTCCAGACACAGAGGCAAAAACAAAGTTTTGAGCCGGTGCGGTATAATGATTTAAGGCCTCATTGTAATCCGCATGATTTTGAGCCTTGTTTAATTTGATAAAAGTTAATTGCTCATTGGACCCCATATGAGCAGTCCACTTTAAAGCAAAATTCACATCCTGACGATCACTTCTAAAGGAATGATCATAGACCACAGGCCCATAATGCGTATATACTACCGTGTCGAAGAAAGAATCTTGGCCTTTAACTTTAATCTCTTCGATTCGGTGATTTGCTTCCCGCCATTCTTCGCCATACCGGTAGCTTTTTCTCGAATCATCTTCAAATGTAATCTTATACCAATCTCTCGCATCTTTGGTGGCATTGGTTACGCCCCAAGCAATATGTTCGTTAAACCCGGAAATCACTCCCAACGCACCCGGCAAGGTTGCTCCTTTTACGCGATGTTCTGGAGTACTGAGCTGCATACTGTACCATAAGGAAGGCAAATTGAGGCTAAGGTGCGGATCATTTGCCAAAATCGGATTACCGCTTTTGGTTTTGGAACCTGATACAGCCCAATTGTTTGAGCCTACGCCTTCTTCAGGTTGTGGCAAGGGATCAATTACTAGTTCATCATTTGGATAACTATTTTCAAGCGGTGGAACCACTGAGACGGGTTCAAAATCCCAGATTCGCTCCGCCTCAATTACAGGATCATTTTCTTCTGGAAATTCAGGAAATAAGACATCGAGTTTTTGCTCGCCTAAGATTTTTCGAAGATTAGAAAATTCTAAATCGCGATCTCCTACCAACATATCTGACATGTATTTCAGGAGCAGTAAGGATTTGAAAGACGACCAATTCTCTGGTCGGTAGTTCAATATTTTATACTCCACAGGTAAGCGTGCATCATTTAAGCTTTCAATATATTGGTTTACGCCATCTGCATACGCTTCCAATAATTCTAGCATTTCGGGATTAGTTTCTTTTACGAATTCATACCCGAGCTCTGCTCCATATGCTAATCCTTTTCTTCTTGTCATCCGATCCAACTCCAAGGCCACTGGCCCTACAATTTCAGATATTCTACCTGCAGCGGCCATGGTCTGAAATTCCATTTGCCAAAGCCGATGTTGGGCAGTAACATAACCTTGAACTCGATATAAATCCTCTTCATTTTCAGCAAAAATGTGCGGAATTAGATTTTCATCATAAGCAACTTTAACAGGAGCAGAAAGACCCTCTAGTTGAATATTTTCCTCAGCCAGTTGATCCTCACTATACATATTTTGCCAAAAGCCATGGTTGGGATCAAGTAAAGGCGCAACTGGTGGTGCCGGGCCCATGGGAATAGATACCACATTACCCAAGACAACCGTGATGAGCAAAACTAAAATGAATGAGAAAGTCTTCATGAAATGAAAGGATGATTCAAAGGCTGGCAATATAAGAAAAACCAAAAAATCAATGCATTAGGCGGCGCTTGAAATTAAAAAACCCGGCTAAAAAACCGGGCTCTTTTGAAATAGAAAATTCTATTGAATTTGGATAGGAAGTTTCAGTTTTTCCCATCGAATCACAATTCCAGGCTCCTCTATATCAATGGAAAGTCTTTCTTGAGAAGTTTCTTCCCATTCAGGACTTACTTCTACCCGAAGCACATCTTTCTTTTCATCATATTGAAAATGACCATGTTCCAGATCCCATTCAGAATTTAAAATAACTGTCCAATCACCACTTTCTCTGGGGATAGTAAACAGGGAATATTTCCCAGCTGCTATGGATTGTCCCTCCACAGTCATCTCCTCTGCCAAATCTATGTAGGTAGCTTCATTGGCTCCTGTTCTCCAGACTACGTTATAGGGCACGAGGTCTCCCCAAATCTGTCTTCCTTTCACGGAGGGTGAGCCATACTGAATCTTAAATGCCTTTCCTGAAATATTCCCCTCTTTAACTTCTAGGGGACTTGGACGGGATTGCTCAGTGGACTCTTCTGCCATTTCAGTACCGGAAGTATCTTCAGCGGTTTCAGAATTTTTGCTTCCACAGGAATCAAAAACAAGAATCGCCAATAAGGCTGGAATAATTAGGTATCTTTTTTTCATAGTCACTAATTTATTTCAAATAATCATCATTTCATCAACATTCATAATTTCTGCTCGTTCAAGAGGATTATAATCTACCAATCGGATTTAAATAATTTTCAATTTAGCACCACTTTTGTTTGATTACGGATTCATTGATTCACTTGTTGAGCTTTATTTTCAATTAAAACAAAAATCTTCCCAAATTACGCTTAATGAAATTTATCGCCTGGTTACTTTTTATAGCTTCACTTCTCATTTTTGGGAGCGTTTACATCCAGCCAGTCGATTTTCAATACATTGGGCTTCTTCCCTTTTTTATTCCCCTTTTCTGGTTGTTGAATTTTTTCTTGTTCCTCATCCTTCTAATCGCGTGGAAAAAAACAGCCTGGATTCCTTTTTTAGCTTTGCTGATTGGCTATCGCTTTTTAGAAATTAGCTTTCAGTGGCATCCAAAAAACGATTCTACCGAAGGCCTTCAGGTTTTGAGTTACAACGTACATCTCTTCGACTACAAAAGACGAACCGGAGGTCAGTTTGATCCCAATATTTTTACTTGGATCCAAGATCATCCTGCGCAGATCAAAAGCTTTCAGGAATTTTATCAGGACAACACCTCTGCCTCCCGAAATGCGGTTGATCTTTTGGGCGAAAAAAATAATCGGGAAATCTACTATGAAATCATAGAAGGGAATCCAATGAGGAGGTCTTTTGGATTGGCCATCACCTCCACCTTACCTATTATCAATCAGGGAAAAGTATTTGATAACAGCCGGACCAATGGAGCTATCTTCGCAGATATTCTCTATGAGGGAGACACGATCCGAATCTACAATTGTCATCTAGAATCCATGAAAATTGAGTCAGATAAACTGGATGAATTAGAGGAAGTGAAAGCGAATTACCGACAAACCTTGAAAAAGCTTCATGAAGGAAGTTTGAATAGAAGCAGACAAGTCACTGTTATCGAGAGACATATCGAAAGTTGTCCCTATCCGGTGATTCTCATGGGAGATTTAAATGAAGTCCCTTACTCTAATAATTATTTCCGCCTGAGCGAACTGCTTTCAAATGCTTTTGAACAAGCTGGTAGAGGTTTTGGATTTACGTACAATCGTATCCTGTTTTTCTTGAGGATAGATCACATCTTTTCATCCAGTGAGCTTAAAGCCATCCAGTTTGAAACTCATCAGGAAGTCGACTATTCGGACCACTATCCTATTTCTGCGACCTTTCAACTTAGCGAATAAGGCTTTTCTTTGAAGCTTTTTCCTCCCATACTTTTTTCATAGGAAGTAATAAAAGGGGCAGTAAAAAAAGGTCGGCCAAAAGGGCAAAGATCAAAGCACAAGCAATCAAAATCCCCGAATAAAAAGTAACCCCAAAATCACTAAACATAAACAGGCTAAAACCACAGACCAAAATCAATGTGGTTAGGATCAAAGCTTTTCCTGTCTCCAAAAACGTACGCTTCAAGGCATAGAGGAAATTTTTTCCTGCATTTAATTCAGTCTTTAATCTTGCCATAAAATGAATGCTGTCATCCACTGCGATTCCAAAAGCTACTGTAAATAAAATTGCAGTAGTCAACTTTAAATCAATCCCAAAAATATACATCACCAAGAGCATCAGACCCAATGGGATAATATTTGGCAAAAGAAGAATGAGCGAAATTCTCCAGGATCGAAATAGTATTCCTGCAATAATCCCAACAAGGACAAATGCTACACCAAGGCCTCTAGCCATTTGTCGGGTAACCGATTCATGTCCTCTATCGATCAGATAGGCTGTTCCGGTCCATTGAACTCGCAATAAGTCAGTATTAATTTCTTTTTCGACAAACTCTTTAAAGGAATTTCTAATCTCACCCATCTTATGGCTACCCAAATCTGGTAATCGCCCACTAATTCGAGCCATTTGGGTTTCAGAATCATAAACCTCTGAAAGGAATTGATCCCCGCTACGATCCATCAACCGTTTTATCCGAAGATATTGCCCTCTGGAGGGAAACTGAAAAGCCGCGGGATTTCCTTGATTTTGTGCTTGGTTTAACGTTTTTACCACAGTCAAAGGAGTAAGCAACTGAACCTCCCCGAAATAGTGAAAAAGTTCCTCCTCCACTTTTTGGATTTCCTTAAACACCTCAAAATCAAAAATGGATTCATCGGAATTCGCTGTCCAAAGAGCAATTTCTAAAGGGTTGGATCCTCCAAACTGCTGATCAAAATATTCAAAATTGGAACGAATAGGATGATCAATGGGAAGATTATCCAATAAATAACCATTGACTCGAACCTGATAACCTAAAAAGCCAGATAACAGACTCAGGCCCAAAAAAACGCCAATAACAGCTTTTTTATTACGAAGCAATTCTAAAAATACCGAATGAAGTTTCAAGTTAATTTTCGGTTTCACTCGCCTTTCACTCCCTTGGACTTTTATCAATAATAAAATCCCGGGTGTTATTAACATTACTGCTAGAAACATTACAAAAATCCCAATCCCGGTGGTTAGCCCAAAATCCTTCAATGCAGGTACAGAAGTAAACCACAGGGAAAGAAAACCAAAAGCTGTGGTGAGCATCGTTAATCCTACAGGAGGAGCCAGCTGACTAAAAGTTTTTAAAATAGCCTGGTCACTTGAAACACCTGTTCGTAATGCTTTAACAAGATGAGTAAAGAAATGAACCAATGCCCCCAACCCTACAATCAAAAAAATGGTCGGTTGCATGACTGACATCAAGGAAAGCGGTTTTCCCAACCAAAGAATAATCCCAAAAGCCCAAACAATCCCGGTACCCAAAACCAAAAAAGAGACAACAACTCCCCACCAGGTTCGAAAAATCAAAATCAAAAGCCCAATCATGACAAGAATAGAAATCCCCAAAAAGAACCCAAACTCCCGCTGCATGAGCACCACAAAATCACGTTGGGTCTGAATTTTCCCAGCTACAGCTCGTAAAATCAAATTTGAATCCGAGATCTCCTTTTGAATCTTCCCATAGAGAATATCTCCTTCTTCTTTGGAAATATTTTTTTGATGTTTTACCAACAGCAAAAGCCCTTTCCCATCTTTTGAAATAAACTTTTCTCCTAGAGAAAAATCGGAAATAGACTTCTCCACCTTTTTTTCATTAAAAGAAACCAGTGGCTGGAATTGAATTCCAAATGGAGAAATTCTAGGCTTTTTGATCGTTAAAACGGAAATAACCGTGTCAATTTTATCAAGCGATGTAATAGCTTCTTGGAGCTTTTGTAGACGGATTAGGAAATCAGAATCCCAAGGCCCTTGATCTCTATTTTCAAAAGCCAAGAGCAAATAATCATTATCACTTCCAAATTTATTTGCGTATTCCTTATAAAAATCTAGCCCTTCATCATCCTGAGGAAAGAACTGTTCAAAATCATAATCAAAAGCTGGCTTTGGAGGAAAGACCAAAAAGCTTAACGAAAATAGAATAGAGAAAAAAAGTAAGAGAAGGGACCGACGCTTCGACCACATACTTTCAGTTTGTATTTTGTTTGACAATTATAAGCAGATTTAAGCTCCTTTGTTTTCTGAGATTCCGATTTTCAAAGGAAGCTTGTATCTTAGATCATCGATTAAATTCAACATACAAACCATGAAGCAATACCACGAATTGATGCAAAAAATCCTGGACGAAGGGGTGAAAAAAACTGACAGAACCGGTACTGGAACGCTCAGTATTTTTGGGCATCAAATGCGATTTGACCTTTCGGAAGGGTTTCCGGTAGTTACGACTAAAAAACTTCACCTTCGATCAATCATTATTGAATTGCTCTGGTTTTTGAAAGGAAGCACCAATATTGGCTGGCTAAAAGAAAATGGAGTATCGATTTGGGATGAATGGGCTGATGAAAATGGTGATTTGGGACCTGTCTATGGCTATCAGTGGCGTCATTGGCCTGACGGGAAAGGTGGCGAGATTGATCAGATCAAGAAACTTATCGACCAAATCAAAAATAAGCCTGATAGTCGAAGGCATATTGTTAGCGCTTGGAATGTTGCAAACGTAGACCAAATGGCTTTACCTCCTTGTCATACCCTTTTCCAATTTTATGTGGCAGACGGAAAACTATCCTGTCAATTATACCAAAGAAGTGCTGACGTATTTCTAGGTGTGCCTTTTAATATTGCCTCTTATGCTTTATTCACGATGATGGTAGCACAAGTATGTGATCTTGAACCGGGTGATTTTGTCCATACGTTTGGAGATGCACACCTCTACTTGAATCACTTAGAGCAAGCAAATCTTCAATTGAGTCGGGAATGTCGTACACTCCCAACTATGAAAATTAACCCGGAAGTAAAAGACATTTTCGGGTTCAAGTATGAAGATTTTGAATTAGTGAATTATGATCCCCATCCACATATAAAAGCTCCAGTAGCTGTGTGAGAAAATCTGAATTGCGATGCTAAATCTACAAAGAGAAAAACTGATCGATCGTTACATCACTGCCTATAACAATCTCGAGCTTAACGGGATGGTTGAAGTGCTACACAAGGACGTGGTTTTCGAAAATTATACAGATGGAAAATTAACAACGAGTACTCAAGGAATCGATGCTTTCAAAAAGCAGGCTGAACAAGCCATAAAACTATTTGAAAGTCGCAATCAATCTCCTGAAAAATGGATCCATCAAACTCGATTTACAGAAGTCCACTTAGATTATCAGGCAGTACTTGCTGAAGATTTACCTGAAAAAGGCCTTCGAAAAGGAGATGAGCTCAAATTGAAAGGCAAATCTAAATTTGAATTCAAGGATGGCTTAATCTCCAAAATTGAAGATTACGCTTAAAAATAAAAGGCTGTCAATTTTAAAATTGACAGCCTTTTTTGATTACCATTTAATCTTCCAATTCATATTTAAGAGTTCTTCCCTTTTCCACAGCTGGAAGACCCTCAGTCATCCAAAGTGGCGCGGGAGCTCCTTTCAAATAATGATCAAAGAATTGGCTCAATCGAATAGAAAGATCTTTTCTGTTTTTTCGCTGACGCAAATTGTGATCTTCTCCATTATACTGAAGTAACCAAGCAGGTTGATTCAAGCGCTTAAGAGCCATGAACATTTCAATCCCTTGATACCATGGCACAGCACCATCTTCGTCATTGTGCATGATCAAAACAGGAGTCTGAACACGGTCCATAAAGAACAATGGGGAGTTTTCAATGTAATACACTGGTTTTTCCCATAGGGTACCTCCGATTCTAGATTGTGTTTGTTCGTATTGGAACATTCGGCTCATTCCAGTTCCCCAACGAATCCCGCCATAAGCAGAGGTCATATTGACCACCGGTGCTCCTGCTCCAGCCGCCTTGAACATATTCGTTTGAGTGATCAAATAGGCCACTTGATAGCCTCCCCAGCTTTGACCTTGAATAGCCATATTTTCTGCATCCACAAATCCTCTCGCTACGATGGATTGCACACCTGGAATAATGCAATTGTAGGCACTAGGACCCGGCAAACCTAAATCATATTTGATATCCGGAACAAAAACCAGGTAGTCATTGCTAACAAAATAAGGGATGTTTATCGTAGAAGCCGAAGGCGCTGGCGTGCGGTAATTATACAATCCATCGCTATTCCGTTCATAGAAATAAACCATCATCGGGTATTTCTTAGCTGGATCAAAATACTCAGGTTTAAAAAGCAATCCTTGTAAAGGAGTCCCATCGTTGGCTAAGTAGCTTACCAATTCCACACTTCCCCATTTGATTTGAGCCTGTTGTGGATTAAGGTTGGAAACCTTCTTGAGTTCTTTAAACTTCAAATCTCCCATATACAAATCAGGGTTTTCCTGGTAGGTGCTTCGACGGATTAGGATTTCATCAGAATCCTTAGCTTTTTTCAATCCAAAATAACGATGGGGAGTCATCAAAATCTTTTCCAACTTCGCTCCATTCACATCCCCTTTATACATCCCAGATTCCTTAGTCGTTTCATTGAATGCCGTGAAATAAAGGGTAGATTTTGGATCGATATAGCGTTCTTCCGAATCAATAGGTTGCCTTC
The DNA here is from genome assembly GCF_013373065.1 of Algoriphagus sp. Lineage (GTDB taxonomy): Bacteria > Bacteroidota > Bacteroidia > Cytophagales > Cyclobacteriaceae > Algoriphagus. Next base: position 121,555 of record NZ_JABXIN010000022.1, on the reverse strand, counting down.
TGAATTCTATCTTAATTTTCCGGCCTTCACCCTTTGTAATCATCTGAGCATTAGCTGGATTTTTGGGGTCTATTTTCCATACATCATACCGGTCGTTGATCAAAATCGCAGCATCATCGGCTAACCAACCGCCAGTTCCATAAGAACCAGGCAAAGAAGGAGAATCGTGAAGTTCTTCATAAAAAGAAACATCTATCCCTTCCGTCAAATTGATCCGCTTGTTTGATTGTAGATCATAAGCAACCCAGGCACTGTCTCTTGAAGCATACCAAGTCACATAATTTCCGGCAGGAGATAGACTAGGCATTCCCGGCACATCTTTTTCAATGAGTGTTCTCGCACCGGTTTTCAAATCCACTAAATAAACATCTCTTCCAATCTGAATATTCCAGCTATATTCTCGACGATAAGGGGCATCAGTCCATGCTACCGCTACAGTGTTTTCGATTTTGCTAGGAAGCATTACATTTTTCACTTCCCGGTCCTCGAGTTGTTTGATTTGATCAATTGCTAAATCGAAGACCGCCTTGTAAGCACGCTTTTCCTCCCGGGATTTATTTCGAAGTTGCATGGGCTGAATCTCAGCATCCTGCCATCCCCAAATATCCAAGCTCACCCGATCCTCATCCAAAATGGTGGTATCTTCTTCGTAAGCATAGGTTTTATAATCTTCCGCTACTCCAAAAAACAATAGTTTCTCATCTTCCGAGAACTGTAAGGATTCATCCTGACTGATTCGACTTGATTCTAAAATTCCAGCAGCATTTTTATCAGCAACTGCTTCTAATTCACCAGATGCAGTTTGATATAGCATCAATGAATAGTACGGTTTTTCAGCTTTGGTTGAATCATCTGTCGTAACGAAAGCCAAGTAGGAAGAATTAGGAGAAAACCGCATTCGACTGTATTCAGTATATCCCTCATGAATGGTGGATTCAGTTCCTGACTCCAGATTTAAAATATGAATGGCAGCATTATCCAAGGTATCCTCTTCGGCAAGAACGAACTGAAGGAAATCACCTTTTGGAGAAAAACCGAAACTTTTCACCCGCTCAAATTCATAGCTCTTGCCTCCATCCAGACTCCGGACTAAGAGCTTTGTCCCATCCGTTTTTTTAGGTTTTTCAGCTTTTGCTGTAGAATCTGCCGGATCTTTTTTTGCAGGTTTCTCTTTTTCAAATTGAATTGCAATCCAACTTCCTTCTTTTTCAGGTATTGAAAATGCCTTAACCTGTGCAAATTTCTCCAAAGAACCTTTCTTCAAATCATAGATGAAAAGACTATCCTTTGGCATATCATCCTTCTTGGTCTTCTTTAATTTCAAAACCCGAACTGAATCATACTGAGGGACAATTTTACCAACAGCAAATGCATCATCAGGGGTAAAGTCCCAACCTGATGCTCGGGGAATAATCATCTTTTTTGAAGGGTTTCGATAGGGCATCAATTCCAATCTTCCATCCCCTTCTTGAGGTGAAATCATGTATCCTACCCATTCTCCATTTTTTGTGATTCGGTCGGAAGACAAGCTCTCCCACCCATCGTAATCTGCATGAGTCAAAGACCTTTTTTGTTGGGCCTCTGCTTGAATACTTAGTAATAGGACCGCAACGAGCCCCATTCCTAGCGTTCTTTTTAACATTGACATAAAATAATTGAATTAGTTAAGCTTAAAATCTTGTACAAAAAGTCCCCCTCTTGTTGAGGACAGTTTTATTTTACCCTCGACTGGCTCATCTCCTGATACTTCTACTTGGAAAGTAACTGTTTTAAACTCACCCTTTCCAGTATGGCCGGCATAGATGGTTTTATCATAGAGTTCTGGAGAAACGATTTTCACTTTGGCATTTTCATAGCCTTCAGTCAACTCTTTTTTGAATTCCAAGGAAACCCGGTCCTCCTGAACAATTTTTACCAATTTAGCTTGCTCAAGAGCTACAGGAAGTCCTCCCACATTGGTCCACTGAAGCGTGATTTCATAAAGCCCATCCTTTAATTTTTCAACTACAGGAGCTTCCACTTTTATTTCGGGGAGTCGCTTAGCCATTGCAAGGTTGAAGAGTGCCTGCTTTTTAGCCCAATTTTCTAACTGCCATGTCGGACCATTCTGTCCGAAAAATTTGGGATGAAAACCACCAATCTCAACATCGCCCAATTCGGGATGCTTAAAAGGAGTCCAAGATTTAAAGCCTTTCCCTCCATTTTCTTCTTCATCCCAAACCAACCCATCGTAATCGTCATAGATCCCATCTTGGTTGTAATCTTTCATTGCTCCGTTATTCCAGAGCTCATCTCCATACCAGATACTTCCAAAATAGAAATAGCCAAAATCAGGACCATGACCAAACAACGGAGAAGGTTTCAAGGGATCTCCAGTCATTCGATTGACTTTATATCGGGTTGCATAGGTTTCGTAAACATCTCCCGCCCAAGGATAGGCAGTGTAGGAAAGCCCTAGCTCATCCATTTCTTTGTAAATCGCTAAATCCTCTGGATACATGCGCTCTTCACTTTTGGATGTTGATGGTGGTCGAAGGTGCATAGGAACTCGCGTATCCATCGAATTCACCACTGAAATATTCGGATGACTAAGGATCCAAAGAACTGTGGAACGCGTTTCTGCTTCACTTAATGGATATTGCCCAGCTCCGTATTGGGTGTATCCCCTACCTGTCAAATCACCTCCTATATCGGGGCGCCAGTTTTCAGGATAATTACGATGCAGATCAAGTCCTCCTATGCCATCTTCATTGTAATCCCCATCCCCATCATTATCAATCCCTTCAGTGAATAACAAATAATCTCCTTTACCTGGAAAAACTCGTTTCATCAGTTTACCTGAAGGATGGGATGGATCAATGATGTAATTGGCTTTTTTCTTTTCTTCTTCTGTTTCAGCCTTTTTACGGATTTGGTAAATAATCCCATCTCCATCCAAGTCCTCTTCTGGATCTTCATCAATCAAGCCATCTCGATCATTATCATGGGGACGAACGGTACTTCGATTCCGCTGCGCAGTGTATAAATAGAGATTAGATCCATCGGGGTTGTTTTGAGGACGAAGATAGATTGCCTTTGTATCTATCAAATGAGTGATCTCTTCATCTTTCCCATAATTCTCCAATAAGTGTTTGGTCAGCCAAAGGATTGATTCACTGGAAGTGATTTCACCAGAATGTCGTCCTCCTTCAAAATAGGCAGCAGGTTTATCGGTATCCTTCCCTGTCTTTTTATTGGTGATCGTCATTTGATAAATCGGACGGCCTTCAAAAGAGTATCCAATGACATACAAATCTGTGATTTCAGGAAAGTCCTGCGCCCATTTTTCATACCAATGGTACATCACTTCGACTGTGTGATAAGAGTCAAATGTCAACTGCTCTCCAGGGGTGTATTCCACTTCAGGAAAAACCTCTTTTTTAAAGAAGGAAGGACCATGCCTTTCCCCCTGAACAGTGTAGAATGTTGATTTTTCGTTTTTCTCCGGAAAAGGTTTCTCTGACCGAAAATCCTTCACCTGCGCGTAGGCCTGGCCCATGAAAAGAGCCAAAAAGACCAAAAAGAAATATTTTCGCATGTTGATAGTGGTTACTTTTCAGGGTAAAAGTAAAAAAGCAGTCAAATCACTGCACCACCATTTAAAAAAAAGTATTGAAAATTCGACTTACTTTCTGATTGTCAATTCGAATGCTTCAGAACGATAGGAATCAAAACCTGGAACAGGCTTTAATTCAGGCAATTTACGAATCAGATAATCCAAGCGCTCTTTCAATCCCTTATCCACTTCGGTCATCATCTCATACCCGGACAATTTTCCACTTGAATTGATGAGTAAAAGCACTTTTACTTCTTCATATTCCCGAGATTTTTTAGTGCGGAATAAAAAAGGAGAATACGAATCAATCATGTCCAATGTATATTCTGGCCAAGTCCAATGGGATTCAAGATTGTCAGCAATATTCTTTTCAATAATTGACAATGGCTTCAAATCCGCCATCTCGTAATGATTAGATGCATTTGATAAATCCGAGGTTTCGACTGTCCGTAGGCGAATATTGTGGTAAGCAACCTCTGGGCCCATTGATAAAATAGTATGATCACCCTGTGCGTGGGAATTTTTTGCGGGCTGAAAAGCGGAAAGAAAAACCACTACTACAACTAAAATAAATCGGCTAAATGTTGTCTTGTTTTTCATGATGACCTAAAGAATATCCAAAAATACATAGATTTTTTTTTCAAATACAATTTTTTGCATTTTATTTTTCTCATGGAAAACAAAAAAGTCTCGCCAAAGACAAGACTTTTTTCAGAATATAAACCCAAATATAACTTTAGAGATTAAAAGTTCGATTTTCGACCGAAAATTCGGGGATCAGACTGACTGCCAAAATTTTTAGCTTATCAAAACTCTTTATCCGAAATTTTCTCAAACTTAATGACTCGGCTTCAAAGTAAAAACATTTTCAATTTAATTACAAATTGAAAAAATAATTTTGCAATATTTTGAACAATCTCTAATTTACTGGCAGATTCATTAAAAATCATCTAAATCCAAAGCAAAAAGATGGATAAAATTTTAGATATCGATAACATAGACCTCAAGATCATTTCCCTACTCAACGAGGACGCAAAAACACCCTATACAGAAATCGCCAAAAAAGTTTTTGTTTCTTCTGGTACCGTCCATGTAAGAATGAAGAAATTGGAGGATATGGGAATTGTTAAAAGCGCAACGCTAAATATCAATTTTACAAAGTTGGGCTATGATATTGCCGCCTTTTTGGGGATTTATTTGGAAAAAAGCTCTCTCTATGATACTGTGATTGAGCGCCTAAAAGAAATACCAGAGGTAGTTAACGCTTATTATACTACGGGAAACTATTCCATTTTCGCAAAAATTATCTGTAGAGACACCAACCATCTTCGTCTGGTATTAGATAAAATTCAGAAAGTAGAGGGAATCGATCGAACAGAAACATTGATCGTTCTGGAAGAAAGTATCAATCGACCTATTCAGTTTTTTGATAAAGAAAGCAAGTAATCTTACTACTTAGACTAAATCTAAATAAAATAAACTGATTTCAAGGAAGCCAATTACAGGCTTCCTATTTTTTTATTTAGCCCTCCTAGAAAATGGTAAATAGGGATTTTTGGCTCATTTTCATTGACAAACAGCATCCCTGATAGAATTTTCAAATGAAATTGAACATTATTTTTTGATTATAAGTTGTACCTTCGCAGTCTAAATGTAATTAGTCTAAATAACTCAACGCATGAGCAAAGACAATCAGATTTTAGAGGAGTTTACTTCCAAAGAATATGAGCACGGTTGGTCAGTCAATTATGAAGCCGACGAAGCACCCATCGGATTAAATGAGGAAATCATCCGTTGGATATCCGCAAAAAAGGAAGAGCCTGAGTGGCTTCTCGAATGGAGATTAAAGGCTTTTAGAACTTGGAAATCCATGAATGAGCCTGAATGGGCCAATGTTCATTATCCAAAAGTGGATTTTCAGAAACTCCGATACTATTCCGCTCCAAAGCAGACCAAAAAACCGAAGTCTCTAGATGAAGTAGATCCGGAATTGCTTGCTATCTATGAGCGATTGGGTATTTCCCTAAACGAACAAAAAAGACTTCAAGGAATCGCAGTGGACGCTGTTTTGGATTCTGTTTCGGTTGCAACCACTTTCAAGGATACCTTAGGAAAGCTAGGCATTATCTTTTGCTCATTCAGTGAGGCCGTAAAGGAACACCCTGATTTGGTTAAAAAATACTTGGGTTCGGTGGTTCCCATGACTGACAACTATTATGCAGCTTTGAACTCTGCTGTTTTTTCTGATGGTTCATTCTGCTACATTCCAAAGGGGGTACGTTGCCCAATGGAACTTTCAACTTATTTCCGAATCAACGCAGCTAACACCGGTCAGTTTGAAAGAACCCTAATTGTTGCAGAAGAAGAATCTTATGTCTCCTACCTAGAAGGGTGTACTGCTCCTCAACGGGATGAAAATCAGCTTCACGCAGCTGTAGTGGAAATTTATGCTGCTGCCCATGCGGAAGTAAAATATTCTACAGTTCAAAACTGGTTCCCAGGGGATAAAGAAGGCAAAGGTGGTATTTACAACTTTGTAACCAAGCGAGGAATTTGTGCAGGAGATCACTCCAAAATTTCTTGGACTCAAGTGGAAACCGGTTCAGCAGTTACTTGGAAATATCCATCTTGTATTTTAAAAGGAGATCATTCAGTAGGTGAATTCTATTCTGTAGCTGTAACTAACAACATGCAGCAAGCTGATACTGGAACAAAAATGATCCATATCGGGAAGAACACTAAATCCCGGATTGTGTCAAAAGGTATTTCTGCAGGAAAATCACAAAACTCTTATAGAGGCCAAGTACAGGTAATGAAGCGTGCTACCAATGCACGAAATTTCTCTCAATGCGACTCCTTATTAATGGGTGATCGTTGCGGAGCACATACCTTCCCTTACATCGATATTCAAAATCCAACTGCCAAAGTAGAACACGAGGCCACCACTTCAAAGATTGGTGAAGATCAGATTTTCTACTGTAATCAGCGCGGTATTGATACAGAAGATGCAGTAGCTCTTATCGTAAATGGTTATGCGAAGGAAGTATTGAACCAATTACCGATGGAATTTGCTGTCGAAGCCCAAAAGCTATTGGCCTTGACGCTTGAAGGTTCTGTTGGATAATTTCACCTTATTAATAGAAGAAAAAGAAACAACAAACATATGCTGACGATAAAAAACTTGCATGCCTCCGTAGATGGCACCCCGATTCTCAGAGGGATTAATCTAGAAGTGAAAGCTGGTGAAGTCCATGCGATCATGGGACCAAACGGTTCCGGAAAATCCACCTTGGCTTCTGTTTTAGCAGGAAGAGAAGAATATGAGGTTACAGAAGGAGAAGTAATTTTCCAAGGAAAAGATTTGTTGGATATGGCTCCGGAAGATCGGGCAAGAGAAGGAGTTTTCTTAGCTTTTCAATACCCAGTTGAAATCCCTGGAGTTTCCTCTACCAACTTCCTTCGTACAGCTTTGAATCAAGTGCGGGAATACAGAGGACAGGAGCCTTTGGATGCAGTAAAATTTCTTTCCTTGATGAAAGAAAAAATGAAGCTCGTTGAAATTGATCAAAAACTATTGAGTCGATCTTTGAACGAAGGATTTTCCGGAGGAGAGAAAAAGCGTAACGAAATCTTCCAAATGGCCATGCTAGAGCCAACTCTTTCCATTTTGGATGAAACAGATTCAGGTTTGGATATCGATGCCCTACGTATCGTTTCGAATGGAGTGAATCAATTGAAATCTGACAAGAATGCTACAATCGTGGTTACTCACTATCAGCGATTGTTGGACTACATCGTTCCTGACTATGTACATGTACTTTATAAAGGTCGAATCGTAAAATCCGGGACTAAAGAACTGGCTCTAGAGCTTGAAGAAAAAGGATACGATTGGATCAAGGAAGAGGTAGATTCAGCAGCAGTTTAAACCAACAAAAGCATGAGTACCTTGACAACACAAGATACATTCGAAGCATTGCTGGAGTCAGCTCCTCAAAACTTTTCGGAATTGAGAGCCGCTGGAAAAGCAATTTATCATTCCTTAGGACTACCCGCAGCAAAAGAAGAGGAATACAAGTTCACGGCTATTACTAAAAAGCTGGAGAAAACGATTTCAGATTTTAGAGCTGCTTCTCCTTTTTCGATTTCTGAAAATCAGATCAAAGAATCCTTGTTCAAAGGTTTCGATGGTCATGTATTGGTTTTCTCAAATGGAAAGTTTTTGCCTGAACTTTCCCAATCAATAGAGGGAATTGAAATCAGCACACTTGACATTGAGGTAGCAGAAGTTGGTTCTATTGCCAAAGCGGAAAAGGATGTTTTTGCTGCACTTAATCAAGCGAGTTTCGCTGGTGGCATTTCAATCAAAGTTCCGAAAAAAGTTCAGGTCGAAAAGCCCATACTTTTACTTTCATTCAATCAAGCAAACGAGGGACAAGTGATAATTCCTCGTTACTGGATCGAGGTAGGTGATTTCGCAGAAGTAACCTTTATGGACCAAAGCATTGCCTTGGGTGAATCACCTTATTTCGTAAATAAAGTCGTGGAAGTGAAAGGCGGGATCAATTCCCAAATCAACTATTTCCGACTTCAAGATGAAGGGAACCAAGTCTTGGAGGTGAGCAATATCGAAACCGATGTGCAAGCTGACGCGCGATTTACATCTGTAAATATTTCAGTTTCCGGGGATATGGTCCGTAACAACCTTAGTTTGAATCTTCTTGGAAGCAACTGCGAAGGGAATATGTACGGCATTTATCTATTGAATGGAAAAAGCCATGTGGACAATCACACTAACGTGGATCACACCATTCCTCATGCCGAATCAAACGAGCTTTATAAAGGTATTTTCGACGGACAATCAAGAGGTGTTTTCAACGGAAAAATCTTCGTAAGACAGGATGCTCAAAAGACAAATGCCTTCCAGCAGAATAATAATGTTTTGCTTTCTGAGGATGCGATCGTCAATACCAAACCCCAATTGGAAATCTGGGCTGATGATGTAAAATGTTCTCATGGTTGTACCGTTGGCCAGTTGGATGAGGAAGCCTTATTCTATTTGCAGGCTAGAGGAATTGACAAAACCTTGGCTAAGGGACTTTTACTTTATGCCTTTGTGGGTGAAGTCTTAGAAAAGATTGAGGACGAAAGCTTCAAAAACCACGTGGTGGAGTTGATCCAAAAGCGACTTGGAAGCAAATTCTAAACCTTTTTCATGAGATTTGATATCAATGAAATTAGAGGCCTGTTCCCTGTGCTTCACCAGGAAGTACATGGCAGGCCTTTAATCTATTTTGACAATGCTGCAACGACCCAAAAACCAATAGGGGTCATTGAAGCATTGACCAACTATTATGAGTTAGACAACTCGAATATCCATCGTGGAGCCCATACCCTAGCTGATCGAGCAACACGCTATTATGAGGCAACCCGGGATGCTGTAAGGGATTTTATCAAAGCCAAAGAATCAGCTGAAATAATTTTCACCAAAGGGACCACAGAGAGCATCAATTTGGTAGCCAAAACCTTTGGGAAAAAATTCATTGGCAAAGACGATGAAATCCTCATTTCTACCATGGAGCATCATTCCAATATTGTTCCATGGCAAATGCTTTGCGAAGAAAAGGGTGCTAATTTAAAAGTCATTCCCATTTCTGATGAGGGAGAAATCATTTGGGAGGAATTTGAAAATTTACTTTCTCCAAGAACCAAACTAGTCAGCATTGTTCATGCTTCCAATGCACTTGGGACCATCAACCCAGTAGAAAAAATGATCGAAGCAGCCCATGCTGTAGGAGCAAAAGTTCTATTGGATGGGGCACAGTCGACTTCTCATTTGGAGATAGATGTTCAGGGATTGGATTGTGATTTTCTGGTATTTTCAGCCCATAAACTCTATGGACCAACTGGGCTTGGAGTACTTTATGGTAAACGTGAACTTTTAGAAGCAATGCCTCCATTTTTAGGAGGGGGTGAAATGATCAAGGAGGTGACTTTTGAAAAAACCACCTACAATGAAATCCCTTTCAAGTTTGAAGCTGGCACTCCTAACATTGCTGATGTAATTGCCTTTAAGGAAGCCTTAGCATTTATCAATTCATTGGGGAAAAGCCAGATCAAAAAGCATGAGGACGAGCTACTAGCCTATGCGAACGAGTTGACTAAAGACATTAAAGGATTTATTCCCGTGGGAACTGCTTCTAACAAGGTTTCCGTTCTATCCTTTACTATTAATGGAATGCACCCCTTTGATGTAGGACAAATGTTAGATGCGAGAGGAATTGCTGTAAGGACAGGTCATCATTGCACCCAACCCTTGATGCAGAGATTTGGAATCGAAGGAACTGTGCGGGCTAGTTTTGCTGTTTACAACACCAAAACAGAAATTGAGAATCTGGCAGAAGGAATTGCCAAAATCGCAAGAATTAAAAACAAATGAGCAGCATAACAGGCATTCAAGACGAAATTGTTTCAGAATTTGATATTCTAGGAGATGACCGTGAATCCACGATTTTCTACATCATGGAACTCGGCGGAAACTTACCAGATTTCCCCGCAGCTGAGCAAAAAGACGAAAACTTAATCAAAGGATGTCAGTCTAAGGTTTGGCTCATTGCAAATGAAGAGAACGGAAAAGTTCGATACTTGGCAGATTCCAACACTGATATTACCAAAGGTTTAATTTCATTATTGATCCGTGTTTTAGACAACCGTACCCCCGAGGAGATTCTTTCTGCAGACTTGAATTTCATCGAGCGGATTGGTATGGGCAACCTCATTGGAAGTCAACGGTCCAACGGTTTAGCTGCCATGATTAAACAAATGAAATTGTACGCCTTAGCCTTTCAAACCAAACTCAACGCCTGAGATGGAAAACGAAAATAAAAACGAACTGAAGCAAAAGGTTATACAGGCAATCAAACAGGTTTATGATCCTGAGATTCCTGTAGATGTTTATGAGCTTGGATTGATTTATGAAATCACGGTGTACCCCGTCAACAATGTCTATGTGTTAATGACACTTACCTCCCCTAATTGCCCTTCTGCCGAATTTATCCCTTCCGAGGTAAAGGATAAAATTCAGCAAATCCAAGGAGTCAATAACGTGGAAGTGGAAATAACTTTTGATCCGCCCTACTCTCAGGACATGATGTCTGAAGCGGCAAAACTTGAATTAGGATTTCTATAAAACTAAAATAATAACAGCTATGTACCCAGAAGATTTGATTGCTCCAATGAGAGCAGAACTTACCGACGTGGGCTTTGAGGAGTTCAGAACTGCCGAGCAGGTAGCTTCCCATCTTGGTCCAGATCATAAAGGAACCACGTTTGTAGTCATTAATTCCGTTTGCGGTTGTGCGGCTGGCGCAGCTCGTCCGGGCGTTCGATATGCCTTGGAGAACGCATCCAAGAAACCGACTACATTAGCCACAGTTTTCGCAGGAAACGACCGTGAAGCAGTTGCGAAAGTTCGGGAAATTGTACTTCCTTATCCCCCATCTTCGCCTGCAATGGCTATGTTTAAAGATGGCGAATTAGTCCACTTTATCGAGCGCCATCACATTGAAGGTAGAAATGCCAAAATGATCGGTGATCACTTGGTAGAAGTATTCGAGCATTTTTGCGAATAATTTAAGCCCTTCGGGGCTTTTTTATTTATTTGGCAAAAATTGAAAAATGCAGGATAAAATTTCAATCCTAAACACAAAACAATTGGAGGTTTTAGAATCTTCAATTTTCAGAAAAACGAGCCTGTATCCCTTTACCAAATATTCCTAAAGGAAATGTAAATATCCCTAAATAAAGTAGGGGATTTTATTAACTTAAGGGCAGTTTCTGAGTTTTTCTTATAAGCAATCCAAAATAAACTTATATGTCTGAATCTGTTAAGCTGTCCTACAATGGACAGGACTTTGAATTTCCGGTTACAGTCGGAACAGAAAATGAACCAGCAATTGATATTGCCAAACTTCGAAGTTCGACTGGTTTAATCACCCTTGATCCTGGCTACAAAAATACCGGGTCTACTACCAGTGCGATCACCTTTTTAGATGGAGAAAAAGGAATTCTTCGCTATAGAGGTTACCGTATCGAGGATCTTGCTGAAAAATCCACCTTTTTAGAGGTTGCCTACCTCTTGATTTATGGAGAGCTGCCTTCTCAAGCTGAATACGAAACATTTACCAAAGAGATCACTCACCACACCTTGGTGCATGAGGATATTAAAAAGATCCTAGATGGATTCCCATCCAATGCACATCCCATGGGTGTCTTGTCTTCTTTGATTTGTTCACTTTCAGCATTCTATCCGGATTCATTGAATCCAAACCGATCCCAAGAAGAGGTTAACCTTAGCATCATTCGTTTGATTGCAAAAATGCCAACTTTTGCAGCATGGGCTTTCAAAAACGAAATGGGCCATCCTGTAAATTATCCAGACAACACACTGGATTATTGCTCCAATTTCTTGAAAATGATGTTTGCTCTTCCTGCAGAAAAATATGATGTAGATCCTGTGGTAGCAAAAGCTTTGGATCAACTTCTTATCCTTCATGCAGACCATGAGCAAAACTGCTCTACTTCTACCGTTCGAATTGTAGGATCTTCTCAAGCATCTATTTATGCTTCGATTTCTGCAGGGATCAATGCACTTTGGGGACCGCTACATGGTGGAGCCAACCAATCCGTGATCGAAATGCTGGAAGCAATCAAAGCAGATGGTGGCGATGCTAAAAAGTATTTGGATAAGGCAAAAGACAAAAATGATCCATTCCGATTGATGGGCTTTGGACACAGAGTTTACAAAAACTTCGACCCAAGAGCACGGATCATTAAGAAGGCTGCAGACGATGTATTGAGCAAGCTGGGCGTAAACGATCCAATTTTGGACATTGCCAAAGAATTGGAGCATGCGGCTTTGAATGATCAATATTTCATCGATAGAAAATTATATCCAAACGTAGACTTCTACTCTGGAATCATTTACAGAGCATTGGGCATCCCTACGGACATGTTTACCGTAATGTTTGCATTAGGTCGACTTCCAGGATGGATTGCACAGTGGAAAGAAATGCGTGAAAACGGAGAGCCAATCGGACGACCTCGTCAAGTATATGTTGGTGCCAACGAGCGTGATTATGTTTCCATGAATAAGCGCTAATCATTATTTGATTCATATCAAAGACCAACCCAAAAGGTTGGTCTTTTTTATACAGTATCTTTGGACAAATTAACCCAACAAAATACCTTAAATGAAAGCGAATACCCTTGAGGAAGCGGTAGCCCTCACCAAAAAATTCACAAGCAGACCTAGTAATGAAGAATTGTTAAAGCTATATGGCTTATACAAACAGGCGACAGAAGGTGACAATGAAACTGAACGGCCTGGTGGATTTGATTTTAAGGCGGCTGCCAAATACAATGCCTGGCTGAATTTGAAAGGTTTATCCAAAGAAGAAGCTGCCAACCAATATTTGGAATTGGTAAATAAACTCGCTGCAAATCACATATAAAAAAACAGCCGGCAAATCGAATTGCAGGCTATTTTTTTAAATACAATTTTTTTCATTTTCCAGATGATTGATCTATTCACACGCTATTATAAGTTTTCAAAGAAAGATATAAACAATCAACCCTTACTTTTCTTACTAAACCGCTCTGCTAAAATTGACCCTAAAATGAGTTGCTGGAAATGATACAGCATAACCGGTAGTAAAATCAGACCCAATAAAGCTGGATCAGGAAAAATCACTTTTCCAATCACCACACCATGGACTAAGGATTTCTTGGAACCACAAAAAAGAGCGGTAATTCGGTCTGCCAAGGAAAAACCTAAAAATTGAGTCACTATTGAAATAGATAGCCACACCAAAATAAAAACACCTAACATGGTTAAGGCAATTTGAATAAGCGTACCAAAGGAATAGGGTGAAAATACTTTTTGATAAAACGAGTCAGAAAAACCTGTAAACACAATCAGCATAATCACCGTCTGATCTAAATATTTCAACTTAGACAAATGTCTTTTGATCAAGGGAAAAATTATCCCATGCAAGGAAATCCCCAAAACAACAGGAAGGATAACCTTGATGGTTAGATCAAGAAATGTAGGCCAAAAATCCACTTGCCCCTGCCCCATTCCTTCTGCCAAGATCCCCATCCAAGCGGGTGTAATCACCACACCAAGCAAGCTGGAAACACTGGCATTAAAAATCGCTGCAGGTATATTTCCACCAGCAATATTTACCATCACCACAGATGCACTAACCGTTGATGGTAAGGCTGATAAATAACTGATTCCTAATTTAAAATCTTCATCAATCCAAGGTAAAAATTGAAGTAATAAAAGCATTAATACCGGAAAAATCAGAAAGGTGAAAGCCTGAATGAGTAGATGAAGTTTCCAGTTTGAAAGACCCGAATTCAATTGTTGAGGGTCAAGTTTCACTCCATAAAAAAAGAAGACTAAAGCAATTCCGCCGTTGATAAAGGGCTTCCAAGAAATCGGACCTTGGGATTGCCCAACTTCAGGAAAAAGCCAAGCCAATCCAATAGCAATTACCAAACCCAGCAAGAATCCATTAAAGCCGATTTTTTGAAGAAAAGAGCGGATCGTACTCATCAATGCTTTTCCAATCTTTTGAGATTATCACATAGAATTGCCGTTGCAATCGCAACATTGAGCGACTCGGCCTGACCAAATGAAGGGATTGCTAGCTTTTGGGTAACCAAACTTTCAATTTCTTTAGATACCCCATTTGACTCATTTCCCATCACCAAGACCCCAGCTTTTATTTCTTGGAATCCATGTATATTCTCGCCATCCATAAAAGCCCCATAGATTGGCCCCTCGTAGTTTTTGATCCAGGAAAATAAATCTCCATAGCTAAAATCCACTCTGCAAAAAGAGCCCATACTTGCTTGGATGACTTTGGGATTATAAAAATCGGCCGTTTGGTTTGAAAAGAATAATTTTCGAATCCCATACCAATCTGCTATACGGATAATTGTACCCAAGTTTCCAGGATCCCGAACATCATCCAAAGCTACTACCCAATCGCCTTTCTCAGGAATAATGGGCAGATTCTCTTTCATTTTTACCAAGGCCAATGCCATGTCGTTACTTTGGTAGAAGCCCATGGCTTCCAATTGTTTTTGAGAAGCTTCTTGAATTTCCAGATTCATTCTAGAAAGCATTCCTTCATGTTTTTCCAAAAATTGGGTTGTTGCAAAAAGAGTCTCAACCAAAAAATTTGAATGAAGCACTTCCAATACACTTTTTTCACCCTCCACGAAGAAGCGCTGAGAAGAAATTCGGTATTTCTTTTGATGTAAGGATTTTATAAACTTAACTGTATTTTTGCTAAGCATTCCGTTCGATTTATCCGTCTTGAGGTTCACCAAATATATACTTTTTCTTTCGCTGCTTGGATTCATTCAGGCCTGTTCATTGACTAAAAATCTGAAGGAAGGAGAGTATGCACTTTTTGAAAATGAATTAAGTGGAGTTGAAAAAGCGGATGAAGAGGCTCTAGCTGGATTGATCCAACCGGAAACTAATTTTAGAATTCCTTTATTGAATGTTTCCCCGGGTGTCACTATTTACCGAGTGGGGAAATCATTTTTTGACAGTGCTCGGGTCGCCCGAAAAATCAGTGAGAAGGAACAAGAACTTGAGGAAATCAAAATTCAGCTCGATTCCTTGGGAGATGACCGCAAACTTTTGAAAAAACGTGATAAAGCCGAGTCACGAATTGAATCCTTAAATCATAAAGCAGAATTCGGAAATGGACTCATGAGGACTGGTAACCCAGTTGCTTTACTGGATTCTTCACTTATAGATCGCTCGGTAAAAAACATGTCAGGTTACCTTCAGAACAATGGTTTTTTTGATTCTAGCCTAGGATTTGAGGTAGAAACCAAAGGAAAAAAAGCCTACATAACCTACCAGGTGAAAGAAGGACCCCCTTATTTGATAGATTCCATCTATACCCGTACAGACAACGAGGAAATCCGAAAACTCCTCAATCAACAAGCTTCCAAAAGTTTTTTGAAAACCGGAAATTTCTACGCACAAGACGATATCATCGCTGAAAGAAACCGGATTGAAGAAATGCTTAAAAACAATGGTTTCTACATGTTTTCAAAGAGCTACCTGGAGTATTTTGTCTACACAGATTCCGTAGGAAAAAAGGTACAGGTCGAACAGCGAGTTCAGAAACCCACTTTTGCAGACAAACACAATATCTACACGGTTGACAAAATAAATTTTCGGGTCAACCCTCCTTCTGATGAATTTGCAGATCGCCAAGTCAACCGTGAATTACATGGAATCGATTTCAATTTCTACCGAGATCGCTATTCTGAAAAAATACTAGCCTCTCGAGTGCTGTTTGATAAAAGCTCCAAATACAACCGGAATATTGTTATTGAAAGCCAGAAACAGCTTAGCAATTTGGACTTGTTTCGATTTGTAAACATCACTTTTGATACACTTGGCACATCGCTCACCGCAAACATTTTTACCCAGCCGGCCCAGAAATATCAATTAACTAATCAGGTTGGCTTAAGTATTACTGAACAGCTACCAGGGCCGTTTTTCAGTACTTCTCTACGAAACAGAAATTTTTTCCGAGGTGGAGAAATCCTCGAGTTTAATTTCAGAGCCGGCTTGGAGGGGGTTGCATCTGCTACGAATCAGGGAGTTTATCAAAGCCGCGAACTTGGTGTTTCAGGCTCTGTTATTTTCCCCCGCTTCTTAATTCCATTTTGGACTAGCTCTCTTGAAAAATTCGGAAAATATAATCCGAACACCCGAACTCAAATCGGATATAATTACACCAATCGACCAGAATATACCCGAAGCGGTTTTAACGGTCTCTTATCCTATACTTGGGCGACCTTGAACAATCGACAGCAATTTACCCTAAATCTGGCCGATATTAACTTTATTCGAACACCACGGGTCACGCCAGAATTTAGACAAATTCTAGAGGATTTATTTGACCAAGGTAACAACTTAGTTTGGTCCTTTCTTCCTTCCTTCGTGAGCAGCATTTCCGGTCAATCCATAATCAATTTCAATCGATACGGGGATTTCCAAAGCAAGCCCTCCTCCTTACTCCGTCTTTTCGGAGAAAGTGGTGGTACTCTTCTCAATTTTACTAATACTAGAGGAAACAACGAGAATACTGAAATTGCCAATTTCCAGTGGTTAAAATTCCAAGCTGACTTTAGGAGGTATTATCCGATTGATAGAAAACAAACATTCGCCTATCGAATGAATTTTGGAATTGCTCAACCCTATGGGGTCAGTAACGGGATTTTACCCTATGAAAAATACTTCTTTGCTGGCGGGGGAACTAGTATTCGTGCTTGGCAAGCCAGACGATTGGGGCCCGGTAGCTATAAGCCAAACCAGGGTGAAGGAGGACGGTATGACTACCCGATTGAACAACCCGCAGAAATGATTATTGAATCCATGTTGGAATACCGACGCAAATTGTATGGATACTTTGACATGGCTCTTTTTGTTGATATTGGAAACTCCTGGGTAATCGGCCCCGACCAAACCCGTCCTGGAGCAGATTTTCGATTTGATCGTTTTTACAAGGAACTGGCTGTTGGTACTGGTATAGGATTACGGATGGATTTTGATTTTTTGGTCATTCGTTTGGACCTAGCTACGAAAGCTATAGATCCTGCCGAACCTGATGGGGAACGCTGGGTTTTGGACAATATTTCTTTCAGAAGTCCTTTCGGAATCAAAGGTCAAACTGTATTGAATTTTGGGATTGGATATCCATTTTAAATTGGACATGGCACGAAAAACGAAAGAGGAAATAGCAACTATCTATCAGCAAATGCAGGACTATATCTGCACAGAACTGGAAAAATTTGATGGGCAAGGAAAATTTAAAGAGGACCGCTGGGAACGAAGTGAAGGAGGCGGGGGTCGAACCCGTATCTTTCAAAACGGAGCGATTATCGAAAAGGGAGGTGTAGCATTCTCTGCTGTTCATGGCCCAACCCCTGAAAAAATCCTCAAAAAACTGGGATTGGAAAAGGCCAATTTCTTTGCAACAGGAGTATCCATTGTTTTGCATCCCAAAAGCCCCATGGTCCCCATCATTCATATGAATATTCGATACTTCGAAATGGAAAATGGAGTCTATTGGTTTGGTGGAGGAATAGATCTTACCCCCCACTACATCGTTCCTGAGGATGCTCGATATTTTCATCACCGGGTAAAAGAGACATGTGATGAATTTGATACAGCCTATTATCCAAAATTTAAAGCTTGGGCAGACGAATACTTTTACTTAAAGCACCGAAAAGAAACCCGGGGTGTAGGTGGGATATTTTATGATAGACTTACCGGAAAAGACGAGGTTGAGTTTGAAAACATCCTCCAATTCAGCTTAGCAATTGGCCGCTTATTCCCAGAGGTATATGGCCACTTCATGAAGAAAAATTCAAAAATACCTTATGGCTCCAAAGAAAAAGCATGGCAAAACCTAAGAAGAGGTCGCTATGTGGAATTCAACTTAGTTTGGGATGCAGGAACAAAATTTGGTTTAGACACCAATGGCCGTACCGAAAGTATTCTGATGAGCATGCCTCCTCAAGCGGAGTGGACCTACATGTACCAAGAGGAACCTGGAAGTGAAGAAGAATTCACACTCAGAAATCTTAAGAAAAATGTGGACTGGTTAAATTTTGGGCTATGATGGAAACCCTTATCCATTGGGATGAACAACTTTTTCTTTTTCTGAACTCCCACCATTGGGACTGGTTTGACCCGATTGTCAATCAATCAACGAAAACCATAACTTGGGTCCCTCTTTTCGGATTTTTAATTTTTAAAATCTACAAATCCGACCCAAAAAACAGTTGGTGGGTATTTGGTGGAGTTGCATTGACCATTCTACTGGCAGATCAAACCACTTCAGGATTGATGAAACCTTATTTCGAGCGTCTTCGTCCTTGCCATGATCCTCGGTGGGATGGACTGATCCACACCTACGAACGTTGTGGGGGACTCTATGGATTTGCTTCTTCGCATGCCGCTAATACCTTTGGGATGACGGTTTTCCTCATTTTAAAGCTAAAAGGAAAACTAAAAGGCATGGGTTGGCTTTTCCTTTATGCCATTTTTGTTAGCTATACGAGAATTTATTTAGGCGTTCATTATCCGCTCGATTTGCTCGTAGGGGGGCTCGTTGGGGTTTTAGCTGCTTTAATTTCCTGGTTTCTAATTGTTTTTGTAAAAAGAGAACTCGTAAAAAATATACTTCGATAAAAAAGAACGATAGTATCGAAGATAATTTACCATTTTTGGAAAATTCCCTGAATTCAATTTAACTTCGTGTCTTATCACCAAAATAGAAACGACTATGAAGAAATTTAAATCCATCCTATCCCTTGTATTTGCACTAAGTTTTCTAAGTGCAGTCACTTTTACTTCTTGTGGAGGTAAAAAAGAAGAAGCTCAGGAAACAGAAACTGAACAAAGTAGTGAGCACCCATCTGAACATCCTTCGGATAGTAGCGAGCATCCTTCTGAGCATCCATCAGAAGGTAGTGACAGCACTAGCGGTGGCTCAGAACATCCATCAAATTAATATCGGAAACAGGCTCAAATTGAGCCTGTTTTTTTTGAATTCAACTTTTTGACTTCCTCAAAAAAGAGAAACTAGATACAGCTTTCACTTCTTTTCCATCAATTTCTAAATATGGGAAAGCGATAAAATTCAAAGGGCCTGATTCAGGACTTGGATCAACCACCAAATCTCTACCTCTACTTAATTCTATTCGATTGGCAGGATGTCTTCCAAAATAATAGGTTGCTAAAGCAGTATATTTATTTGCTTCTGAAATATCCACAGGCCACCATTTGCCATCCGCGTAAAATTCTGCCCAACAATGATAGCCATCTATCCCTCCTTCATCCCGATCCGACGGGATTGAAGCTCCAATGGCAAATCGAGCAGGAATTCCCACAGATCGGGCTAATGAAATGAAAAAGGAATGAAATTCAGAACAATTCCCTGTTTTTGAATCACAGGCATAATTTGAATCTCCTCTGCCATAATCTCCGAATTTCATGTACCGCATATTATCGATGATATAATCGTAAAGAGCTCTTGCTTGAATCAATTTTGAATCGTTGATTTTAGAACCCAAAACTTCCATCGCAATTTCTTCAAACCTTCCACCGGTAGGCATCAGACGATTGGAGGCCAAATACAATTCAGGATTAGGTTCGGGAGCTTCATAAGGTCCTTTTTCTTTCCGCTCTACTGAATAGGAAAGAAAAATCTCTTTACCCGAATCAATTGGATCCAATTCCATGTATACCAATTGATTCCCAAAATCCCGATCTTCTAATTCCTGAACTTCCCCCGCTAATTTCATTTCCAAAACCTCAACTTTTTGATAATGATCCGAAGCAGCCACTGGAATCCAAATCTTAGCTTTAGAGGAAAGTGGAGGGACTTGAACTCGATAATAAAATTCAAACGAATCAACACCTTCTACAATTCCTAACAACTGATTGGATGATTCCTCCAAAGGCACCCGATACCAGGTTTTATCCTCCTTATTTTGCTTCCATGAATAAAAGGGTTTGCCATTCAACTTGTGTACGGTTGTTTGGGTCACAGTCATTTCCCCAGGTTTTCCTTCCATAAAAAAGTCAACATCAAAGACTTCCCCACTCTCGTCTACCAGATCCACACAAGCAAAATGTCGGTCAGGTCCCAAATTAGAGAGGTATTCGGTATGAACGCGAACCAACTTCATTTTGAGATCATGTGCTTCATCTTTTACCGGGAATATTCCTCCATTGGCTTCTGTCTCTTTTTCTATGTAGGCTTTTATACCTGCTTCTATTTCAGCGATGGATACTTTTTCAGCGATTGGAGGAGTTTCTGTTTTTTTCACATCTGTTCCCTGACAGGAAGTCATCCAAACCAAGGAAAAGACAAAAACCAATCTCAAAAGATTGGTAAAAGAATAAGTTCGGGTATTAGGCTTGTTTAAATTCATTCGATAAAAATAACTGAAATTCCACAAAGCTTCGAAAAAGGTTAGGTTCCCTACGTATTTAAAGATTGTAGGATATCAGAATAGCAATTGCTTCGAAAGGAATTTGGAAGCGATCTTCAATTCCCGAAAAGTATATCGTTTTTTATCCCGATGAGTCCCCATCCGTTGAATGATGTTTTGCAGAGAATCCAATACTTCAAGGGTATGAGGTCCCTTATTGATCATAATGCATTCAGCCATAGCAGCCTGAGAAGCATCTGTAATTTCAGCACGGGTTGCCAAACCTGATTTATGAAGTGTTTCCATCACTTGGGTCGCCCAAATAACCGGAACATGCCCTGCCTCACAGATCCAAAGAATCTCATCCTGTACTTCACTCAAACGCTCAAATCCAACCTCCACAGCCAAATCACCCCGCGCGATCATTACTCCAAAAAAGGGATTTTTCATTCCTTCAAAAAGCAAGGCTGGTAAATTCCGGACAGCCAAAGAAGTTTCTATTTTCAGTATCACAGAAGGGACCTTTTCTCCATGATTTTTCATTTCCTGCATGAGATTGGCTATGTCCTTTGGCCTGTTTACAAATGAATATCCAATTAAATCCGCATGGGTTACCGCAAAAGGCAATACATTCAAATCATATTCAGTAAGCGGGTTGATTTTGATTTTTGAATCAGGAAAATTGATTCCTTTTTCAGGTTTAAGGTTTGGCTTCTTTTTGACGATCCTCAAAATCCGGACACCCACTAATCCCTCTCCTGCTATTTTTTCGATGAAGCCCTGAATTTTGCCATCATCTATAAATACCCTATCTCCTGTTTTTAAAAATTTCAAAACTTCCAATTCGGTAGGGCTGATTACCAAGTCTTTTTTTTCATCTACCCCCTCATAGCTTGAGCCTAGATAAATTAATTGACCTTCTTTTATCGGAATCTGCTCTAATTTCTGCTGCTTTCCGATAAACTTGGTTCTGATTTTTGGCCCGGCCAAATCCATGTAAATTCTACAGCTTTTTTTACTTATGACCTCTGTCTTCCTTATGAGTTCAAGAATTTCCCTCCATTCCTTTTCTGATTCATGTGCCAAATTAATTCTGGCTACAGTCATTCCTGCCTTCATTAATTCAGCGATAAACGCTGCCGAAGTGGCTACAGAACTATCTAGAGTAACCATGATGGAAGGTTGATGGGGATGCTCAGAAGCAAAAAGCTGGGAAACATTTTCAGATAAAATTTCCCTGGATACTTGATAATTACAAGTAGCAAAATCCTTTTCCTCCAAGGAGACTCCTAATCGTTTTTGGATTGCCTGAACTTGATGCCTAATATGGCTTTCGGAGTTAGAAAGTGCTGATAAGCCTGCATTATGAAGACGTAGCTGAAGATCACGCCGATCAGCTCGTCGAAGCGTGAGGTAGTGAATCAGATTCTTCCAGGAATTATATTGGCGCGATTGGATATTTGCTGAACAAACCTTCCTTCGCTCCACTTCCTCTACCATTTCTTTCTCCAAAGTAGATAGCTCTAAGCGAAGCAAATCCAAATCAGTTTCCATAAGAATTCAAAGGGTTTAGGCTCCAATTTGATCAAGGGCGCGCTGTAATTTCTCCCCTACTTCATCAGCTAGCGGTTCAATTGCTGGATTATTCACTGCAGCCATGGCCGCTCCCGGATTCATGATTGCTACCTCAAATTCTCCGGATTCCAATTGTCGAATTGTAACATTACAAGGTAAAAGCACACCGATGTGAGGTTCAGCACTCAATACTTTGTCCGCAAAAACAGGATTGCAAGCACCTAAAATCAAATACGGTGCATAATCCTTATCAAGCTTCTTCTTCATCGTAGCTTGCACATCAATTTCTGTTAAAACCCCAAAACCCTCAGATTTAAGTGCAGCTTCTACTTTTCCTCGAAGGTCCTCCAAAGAGTTTGACTTAATGGTTTTAGATTGAAAATAGCTCATAGTCTAGGTGTTTGATTGATTTTGAATTTAGGATTTAGAATGCAAGTAATTCGTAACTATACTCACCATCGGGATGCAATTTCAACCATTTTGATTCCTAGGGCTAGGATATTTGTAGTTCGAAAAAGTGATTTTAATCACCTGTTCATTTTTAGTTTCTTGTGATTATTGCATTCGTATGTGGAAAGCGCTTGTTAACAGCATATTTATCCCCTTAATTCTCCTCAACGGCATGGGCTACACCTTGATTCAGGCTCATTTCTATTCAGATCGAGAAGAAATTACTGCTTTGTACTGTGTGAATAAAGACAAGCCTGAATTAGAATGTAACGGTCAATGCGAATTGGGAAAACGATTGGCAAAAGCTAGTGAATCTCAGGAAAATGGAGAAGAAATTACATTGGAGGAATTACAACTTCACTACCTTCCCATTGGGCTAAATGAACTTTTCCTTCAAAGAAAGGCCTCTTTTTCCATTCAAAAGCATTTAAAATTAGCTGAAGCTTTTCGCTCGGATTTCAGCTTTGATTTTTTCCATCCACCCCAATAATCCTGATCAACACATTTGAATTATTCCTTAATCCCTTGGGCACTATCCCAACGGGAAATGGAAGTCTATTACCACAAATCAAGGATTACATGAAATATCTATTTGTAAAAAAACACACTTATTTACTGAGCTTGATAGCGATGTTTTTGGTAAGTACTCCTGTGCTTTCTCAAGAAAAATTCCACCTCAAGCTGCAGGATCAAGATCAAAAAACAGCCATCATTGGCGCCTCCTATCATTATGGAAGTCAAAAAGGAATTTCCGATTTGGATGGCATAATTAATCTTGATTTTCAGGAAAACACAATATTATACCTCAATCACCTGAGCTACGGGTCTTGGTTCTTGACTGCACAGGAAGTTCTTGAAGCCAGAAAGAAAGGCATTATTTTCAAGAAAGAAGCAATTCTTGGGCTTCAACCCGTATCCGTAATTTCGATCAAAATGACAGAGGAAAAGGATAAGAAAATTATCCTTTCGGATCAGGAACGACTTCATCATGATGCAGGAGCCATTTTGATGTTGAACCCTGTCGTTTCTGGTATTCGGAAAGCAGGTAGCTTTGCTTTTGACCCGGTGATGAGAGGGTTTAAATACGACCAACTCAATGTCGTCGTGAATGGGATTCAAACCGCCAATGCTGCATGTCCCAACCGAATGGATCCCCCAACCTCCCAAGTAGCCCTAAACCGAATCAAACAGGTGGAAATTCTCAAAGGCCCGCATGCGTTACGGTATGGAATTGGTCTAGGAGGAACAATCAATTATATTCCTGAAAGCCCTGAATTCACTTCCGATCCAGGGACTTATGGACGATTTTCCAGCCTCTATGAATCCAATGGAAATATCTGGAGAAATGAAGGAAGAGTGGGATTTCAAGGCTCCAATTATGAAATAGGAGTTTTGGGAAGCTATTCCATCGGCGAAGACTACAAAGCAGGAAATGGGGAATATATTCCTGCCGCGTTTAAACGAGGCACCCTTGGTCTATATGGGGACCTGAAAGTATCCAATTATGATCTTGTACAAGTTTCTGTAAATAGAAACTTTGCGCGGGATGTGGACTTCCCTTCATTAGCAATGGATTTACGGACCGATGATACCTGGATGGCCAGTTTGTATCACACCCGTTCTCTTCATGGACAAAATTTAGTCTCTTGGACCAATTCCGCTTATTTCACGAAAGTGGACCACTTGATGGACAATTTGATGCGGGAGCTGAATCCTCGAATGGTAAATGCCTCCACACCGGCGAGCACCCAAAATTGGGGATTCAGGACTGAAGGAACCTGGCAGTTTGATCAGGCAAAATTATATGCTGGGGCAGATTTCAGATCTGAAAGTGCAGACGGTAACCGCACACGCGAAATGCTAATGGGTCCCATGGCTGGAAGAATATTTATAGATCCAGTATGGCAAGATTCCCAGATCAACAAAACCGGATTCTTTGCAAATTACTCCTTCCCTATTGGTGGCTCAGTTCTCACAACTTCTGCTAGATTAGAAGTGAACCAAGCCCAGGCAAATGATCCTGCTGAAGAATTTACCCAACTCAATCCTGATGTCGTCAATACGCAAGTTAATCCCGGAATTAGTGTTGGGATTCAGCGAAATCTAGGAGAAAAATTCACCATGGGTATTTGGGCAGCTAGGGTAAGCAGAAGCGGAAGCCTCTTGGAACGGTATATTAATTTCCTTCCTGTAGGCTTGGATCCATGGGAAATGGTAGGTGATCCTCAAATCAAACCCGAAACCAACAATCAACTGGATTGGGTACTGGGCTTTGAAAAAGAAGGAATTTCTGCTGAAGTAACTCTATTTGGGTCCTATCTAAGCAATTACATTTCTTCAGAAAGGACTGATCTATCCCCAAGGCTACCTAGTAGTCCGGGAGTAAGACGCTACGTGAATTTGAATAAAGCCTTCAAATCGGGAGTTGAATTCTCCTTCAATCAGCGTATCAGTTCTCATTTAAGTCATTCTCTAAATCTTGCTTACACTTATGGTCAAGATTTGGATCGGGATGCGGCATTGCCGGAAGTGGCTCCTTTGGATATCCGATATCGCTTTTTGGGGCACTTGATCGAAGGAAAACTTCAAACAGGGGTAAGTTTTCGATTTGTTTCTCAACAAAATCGAATTTCTGAGGCTTTTGGAGAAGGGGTCACACCTGGTTTCTCACTGGTTGACTGGGATGTCAGTTATCCCATAGGAGAAAAACTATTCCTCAAAGCAGGTATACAGAATCTCTTGGATGAAACTTATTACGAGCATTTAACTCGACCCATTGGCACAGATAAAATGCCTATGTATGCACCGGGAAGAAATTTCTTCTTAATGGTAAGTTTCAAATTCCCTTGATGTTTAATTAAACCAAAAAGAGGGCAGGGGGCTGTCTTAAAAGCCTTAGGTTCGTCATCGCGAGTGAAACGAAGCGATCTCAATGTTGATTTAAATTAAATCAGGATAGATTGCTTCACTTTATTCGCAATGACGTAATTCTTTTAAGACGCCTCTTTTTTTCAATCCACTAAATTAATCATGCCGTGTACCCTCCCTAGCTTTGAATACGTGCAATACTGCAGGAAATATGGCATCCATGGATTCAACCACTCCTTTGGGCGATCCAGGAAGCGCAAGAATTAAGGAGTTTTTAATCATTCCTGCAACTGAACGGGAAAGCATCGCTAGCGGGGTTCGCTGCTGTCCATAGCTTCGCATAGCTTCTTCAATTCCTGGCACACGTTGTTCAAGAATATCCGATAATGCTTCCGGGGTCACATCTCTAGGTGACAAACCCGTCCCACCAGTAAAAATCACCAAATCAATCCCTTCCTCTACAGCAATCAAGGCCTTTTCCTCAATAAGGATTTTTTCATCTGGAATCACTTCCAAATCATCTATTTCAATCCCATAGCTTTTCAATTTCTCTGCGATCATTCTACCTGCGGAATCTTCATTTTCCCCTGAAGAAATGGAATCAGAACAAACGATTACCGCTGCAGTCAACTGCTTTTCGGAAAGCTTTTTGAAATCAGATTTTCCTCCTTTTTTCTCTACCAATTTGATCTGCTCAATGCTAATCCCTTTATCAATCGGTTTTAACATATCATACATGGTCAATGCGACCACAGATGCTGCATGCATGGCTTCTACCTCTACCCCTGTTTTGTAAACCGTATGGATTTCTACCAGTACCCGAACCTCCATTTCCTGAATTTCATAGCTTACACTAGTATATTCTACGGGCAGCGGATGGCAATCAGGAATCATATCAGCTGTTCGCTTTGCTGCAAAAAGTCCAGCTACCCGGGCACATTCCAAAACATCCCCCTTAGGGACTGTTTTTTCTTGAATGGCCTGAATGGTTTCCGGTAAACTTACTTTGACGATGGCTTGTGCGATGGCCTTTCGTAGGGTGGAATTTTTGTGGGTAATCTGAATCATCCGTGAATTAGTGGCTTAATTAAATCTAGGACTAAACTCTAACTTTTTAGGAAGGGATCAAAAAATATTCAACAGAAGGTAAAAATCTTGGGGAATTCTCACTGATTATTTTTTTCAACAAACCAGTTTAAATCCGTATCCACGAATATTCAAAATCTGAATTTCCGGGTCATCCTGAAGTTTTTTCCGGAGTTTGGTGATGAAAACATCCATACTTCGGGCATTAAAAAAATCATCGGATCCCCAAATCTGTTTCAAAATCAGCGTGCGATCGGTGATGTCATTGGCATTTTCCAAAAGCATCTGCAGCAATTGACTTTCCCGGGCAGTTAGGGGAGTTTCGGTATCGCCTAGCTTGAGCAATTGACGGGTGGGATGAAACTCGTACTTTCCAACAGCGATCCAGTCGCTTTGATTCTGCCTGGTTCGCAGGCGATCCAAATGGGCTTTAATTCGTACGATTAATTCCTCCATGCTGAAAGGCTTTCTTACATAGTCGTTTGCCCCAAGCCCAAAGCCTTTCACAACATCTTCCGTTTGGCTCTTGGAGGTCAGAAAAATAATTGGTGTGTAGGGATCGATTTTTCGGATTTCTGAGGCAAGGGAAAACCCATCCATTTTGGGCATCATCACATCCAATATCAGAATATCCGGTTTGTTTTGCTGATAGCTATCCCAGGCCACTTGTCCATTTTCGCAGAGTTTTACCTTAAAGTCTCTACTTTCAAGACTTTCCTGAATGATCATTCCCAATGCCAGCTCATCTTCGGCCAGCAATACGTTGATTTTGCTCATGGCCAATAGGTAATAAAGGTGGTTCGATTTTTACCGGTTTCCAGTTGGATTTTCCCCTCATGTTTTTCCACAATCTTGCGGACATAATACAAGCCGATCCCAAAGCCTTTCACATCATGCAAATCCCCTTTTGGAATTCTGTAAAACTGCTCAAAAACTCGCTCTTTTTGCTCTGGGCTAATAGCACCACCATTATCCTGCACCCGGATTTTATTAAGTCCATTTTGGTCAAAACAAACCCGGATTTCATCCCCTCCGTATTTCACCGCATTGTCCAAAAGATTTGAAATCACATTTTCAAAATGAAAAGGATCAACCGTCATAGGTTTGGGATTTGCCGGAACGATCAAGTCCAAGTGCTTTTCAGGAGCCAAGGTTTGAAACTTTTGAACCAATTGCCTAAGCATGGGCTCCGGTTCAATGGGTTCTTTTTTCAACACCAACTGGTCTGTATCCAAAGTAGCCGTTTCTAATAGCTTTTCGACCATTTGATTCAGTTTATGCATTTGGATTTTAGAAACACCCAAATACCGACTGGTCTTCGCAGGGTCATTTTCAGGATTGAAATGCTCTACCCCTTCGATCGCAGAAAGTGTGGTGGCGATTGGCGTCTTAAACTCGTGGGTGATATTTGAAATGAGATCCTGCTTTATCTCTGCAATTTCCTTTTGGTTTTTGATGGTTTGATAGAGATAGTAAAACGCATAGGTAATGATTCCCAAAAAGACCAAAGCTGTTAAAACCTCCACCATACCCCGCTTCAAAACTGTCAATGCGGTGTTTTCAAAATACATTTCCAACCGTTGTCCGACTGGTAAGAAAGTCGACCGGGAAACCGTCTTGAAAGGCATAGGAGTGGCACTTGCAAGCAGGAGACTATCCGTTTTAGTATCTCCTGTCAGATGAACCAAGCGGTAATTGATATCAATTCCTCTTCGATCCAATTCTTGAAACAGAAATGCATTGATCTTGTCAAAATCCAAGCTATCCCTTGTGATGGAAATAATGATCTTACTGGTCAAAAACTCAAGTCGATTAATGCTATCGGCATTGGCTTTTCCCATGAAGATTTGTAGATCATTTTTCTCATCGAAGGCAATCTTCCTTGCCGAATCTACCAATACAAAACTGGATGTGCTGTCCCGTAGGCTACCCTCCCAAAATAAGGAGTCCAACCCTCCATTTTCAGCATTTTCTAGAGCCTCAAATAAACGGGTGCTTTTTCCAACTCGATCAATAAAGCTTCCTACACTATCCAGTCTATTTATTTCAATTCGTTTGATTTTGGAGGAAGATATTGAATCATTGATGAGTTCTCGATTGACGTTGAAATCAGTTAAGGTGATCACGTCAGTCTTTGCTAAATCAGCATAATAATTCTCCACCGCATTATCCAGGCATTCCTGAATATCCCCTTGCAATTGGGTTTGAATCAATTCAAATTCGGAAGCGATTCGCCAAGCCTGAACAGCCACTGCTATCAAGAGCGTAACCCCGATTAAAATTCCAATCCGCTTGAATTCCAGCTTTTTCACAATTCAAAGTTAAGAGTATAAAATACCCAAAAAATGATGGTTAACACTC
Source organism: Algoriphagus sp. (assembly GCF_013373065.1). Lineage (GTDB taxonomy): Bacteria > Bacteroidota > Bacteroidia > Cytophagales > Cyclobacteriaceae > Algoriphagus. The sequence continues at coordinate 92,574 of NZ_JABXIN010000022.1, read as the reverse complement.
GTTAACAGTACTTAACGGAATGTTTTGTCCTAACTTTATTGCTTTGTCAAAAAAACAGAAACACTATGAAAGCCAGATTTCTAATTCTTATTGCCCTACTCATGGGGAGTATTCAACCGCTTTTTTCTCAAGGATTGACAGGAAGAGCATATTATAAATCTTCCTCTTCTTTCAAATTTGAAATGGATTCTAGCCAGATGAATCCTGATCAAATGGCAGAAATCCAAGCCCAACTCAAAAAACAAATGGAGCGGGAATATGTGCTATCCTTTACCCCCATCGAATCCATTTGGAAACAAGTGGAAAGCTTGGGAGGAGGTCCTGCCACCGCTTCTTCAGGGGGTATGCAAATCGTGATCAACACTGGAAGTCAGGATAGGATTCTTTATAAAAACATCGCCGAGCAAACCTTTGAGCAAGAGCAGGACGTGATGGGAAAAGAATTTCTAATCAAAGATGTCTTGGAGCCAGCTGAATGGGAATTAACAGGTGAATCCAAACAAATCGGTGATTATACTGCCCAAAAAGCAACCTACACCCGGATTGTTGATTCGCAGCGATTTTCTACAGGGATGACTGAAATGGAAACCGTCAAAGACACTTTGTCAATTACAGCATGGTTTACACCCGAAATCCCTGTACCCCATGGGCCAGAGAATTACTTTGGACTTCCCGGTCTCATCTTGGAGCTCAACAATGGAGGACGCGTTTTGATTTGTGAACGAATTGAATTGAATCCATCCGCAGAGCCTGTAGCCATTGTTCGTCCCGATAGAGGAAAAGTGGTAACGCGAGAAGAGTTTAGAACCATCCAAGAGGAAGGAATGAAGCAAATGATGAACCGTTATCAGGGCAAACCTGGAGATGGAAATCAATTTACAATCCGAATCGGAAATTAAACACCGCTCAAAAAACTAAGAAAACTAAACCAACATGCTTTTTTTGAGACGTTTGATTTTTATCTCCTTTTTGGCTGGAATAGCAATACCTGCCTTGGGCCAAAGCAAGGCTTTGACCGGTAGAGTTTTGGATTCCCTGGATAGACCGATCGCCTATGCCAATATCGTAGCGATCAATCAATCTACCCAGAAAATAGGCGGTTTTGGAATTTCCAATGATGAAGGTAAGTTCAAAATTACCTTGAATCCCGGTTCCGAATATTTGCTGCGGGTTTCGTTTGTGGGCTATCGACAGTTCGAAATGTCCGTTACAGAATGGGACTCCGAAACTCCATTTTTGATTGTGTTGGAGCAAGCTGATACCGAGTTGGGAATGGTGGAAGTAGTCTCCGAGCTTCCCGTCACTATGAAGGGAGATACCTTGACCTACAAAACCGAAGCATTTACCACGGGAAATGAACGAAAACTGGAAGATGTTTTAGAAAAACTTCCAGGCTTCCAAGTCGATGAAAATGGAGAGGTGAAAGTTCAGGGTAAAAAGGTCGATAAAGTGTTGGTGGATGGAAAAACCTTCTTTGACGGAGATACCAAATTGGCAACTAAAAACCTGCCTGCCAACGCCGTGGATCGGGTGCAAGTACTGAAAAACTTCAATGAGGTTTCTCCAATCAGAGGATTAGACACAAACGAAACCCTAGCCCTGAATATTCAATTGAAGGATGGGAAAAAGAACATGGTCTTTGGGGACCTAGAGGCAGGTGCAGGACCAAAAGAGCGATATTTGGGACATGCCAATGTCTTTTATTATGCCCCCAAAGTGAATTTGAATCTCATTGGCGGAAGTAATAATGTAGGTGAACAAACCTTCACCTTGCAGGACTATTTTCGATTCAATGGTGGGCTGTCAGGGCTTAGTTCCCGATCAGGATCTCGGGTAAGTCTTAACGGAGATGATATCGGAATCCCTTTAGCCAACCGCACCAATGCCGCTCAATTGAAAACTCATTTAGGAGCCTTCAATTTTAACCTCACTCCAAGCAAATCTTGGCGTCATTCCGGATTTCTTATCGGCTCGGCATCTAACAATAATCTGGGCAGCAACTCACTGCGGACCTATTTGAATGCTGGCGAAAATGCGCAGGAAACCCTGACTTCAGCAATTGAAGTTAAAAACACCTCCGCTTTGGGGAAATATTCTCTTACCTACACGCCTCGGGAAGAAACCTATGTTCGCTACAGTGCTTTTGGGAAAATTTCGGACATCCGAAACTCCAATTTGCTTCAGTCTAACTTTGGACAAAATCAGCAAAACCTTGCCTCTATCAATTCAAGAAATCCCTATGCCTTTCAACAAAAATTTGAATGGTATCATGCACCTTCTGAGCGGCATGTATTTTCTACCGAATTGAATTGGGAGCGAAAATTCACGGACCCTATTTTTGACCTGACCACCAATCTCAAACCGATTCTTGGATTGGCAGTCATTCCCGATGCAGAGCAATACCGTTTGATTCAATCCCAAGAGCTTCGAACGAATATTTTGGAAGGAGCATTCAATTATTACTATATCCTCAACCCCACCAATCACCTCAATTGGTCACTTGGATATCAGCAACTCAATCAAACCCTAAATGGGCAATTGAATCAGGATGGTACAGCCGAGGAATTCCAGGCTTTTGACAATCAAAATGAATTCGGTTTCCAGGATTTGTATGCGGGTATGACTTGGAAAACGAAATGGAAGAAGTTTATCATCAGTCCTTCCCTCTATGCCCACAGCTATACTTGGCAGGACATGCAGTTTGAAAATGAACTTTCCTACCAAAAAACCTTGGTATTCCCAGGGCTCTACACCAAGTGGAACATCAAATCCAATCGGTCCCTAACCTACCGCTATCAAGTGGAGGCCAATTTTATGGATATCCAAAAATTAGCCCAAGGGCTAGTACTTCAGGACTATAATGCGGTATTCCAAGGAAATCGCCTGTTAGACAATGGCTTGTTTTCCAATCACAATTTAAGTTATACTCATTTTGACATGTTCTCCGGGCTGACTGTGTTCGGAAACATGAATTATCAGCGAAAGCGGGATGAGATTGTGACAACTACTGATTTTGCTGGGATTAATCGACTATTGTCTTTGCAAAATATTGAACCCGTAAATGAAACCTTGAATGGAGATCTTCGCTTGGATAAAGCATTGAATAAATTGAAGTTTGAGGTAGGAGGAAATTGGAATGCTTTTTCAACCAATTTGCTTTTAGATAATCAAGCTGCACAGAATAAGCAGTTTTCTCAAACCTATGACACGAAGCTGACTACTACTTTCTTCAAAGTTCTAGAGGTGGATTTTGCCTACTCATTCACAACCAATCGCTATAATTCAGGAATCTTAGAAAATACCTTTACAACCCACAGCCCACGAATTGAAATCGATTTGGATATCTTTAAAGGCCTAAGATTAAACGCAGATTACACTTACAACACCTATTTGAATCGGGCAGCAGGAACCCAAAGTGACTTTGATTTTCTAAATGCCTTTTTGACCTATCGAGGAAAAAGCAGTCCCTGGGAATTCAAGGTTTCTGTCTGGAATATTTTTGATACGCGGTCCATACGGCGAGATAGTTTCAGTGAAAACCTGATCAGTACATTTTCCTACTTAGTTCAGCCCAGGTACGGCCTGCTGACACTAAAATATGACCTGTAAACCTGATTAATCCCAGCCCTTTTAAGTTGGGATTTTTTATTTAAACCAAGAAAAAGCTGGGTTTCAAAAATCCAAATGAAGCAATTATTCATTCCAACTATTTACTGACTTCTATCATCTTTTTTACATAAAATTATCAGGCCTTGAGAACTGCTTTTCTGCTTTTTTTGAAAAAACAATCACCATGAATGACCTCGAAATAGCCAAATCCGTTAAACCTTTACCCATACGGAAAATCACAGAAAAACTCGGGATACCAGATGAAGATTTCGAAATCTATGGACGCTGCAAAGCAAAACTCTCTCTCGAATTAATTGACGAAGAAAAAGTCGCCCAATCCAACCTTATTTTAGTCACTGCCATTACGCCTACCCCTGCCGGAGAAGGGAAAACTACGGTAACCATCGGACTTACAGATGCACTTAACCAATTGGGGAAAAGCACTTTAGCGGTCATCCGTGAACCAAGTTTGGGACCTGTTTTTGGAATCAAAGGTGGCGCAGCAGGAGGAGGCAGATCGCAAGTGATCCCTATGGAAGATATCAATCTGCATTTTACGGGGGATTTTCATGCTATCGAAAAAGCGAACAACCTTCTTTCAGCACTTATCGACAATAATATCCAAAGCAAAACAAGGAATTTGGGAATTGATCCAAGAACTGTGTTGTGGAAACGCGTGATGGATATGAATGACAGGGCCTTACGGGGTATTATCACGGGCTTAGGAGGAAAAAGCGGTGGATTACCTCGGGAAACCGGATTCAATATCACGGCTGCCAGTGAAGTGATGGCCATTCTCTGCATGAGCAAAGATTTAGATGATTTAAAGCAACGCTTCGCCAAAATCTATGTTGGAGACCGCTTTGACGGAAGCCCGGTTTTTGCAGGGGATCTGAATGCACAGGGGGCCATGGCTACCTTGATGAAGGAGGCTATTAAACCCAACCTCGTTCAAACCTTGGGACACAACCCAGCTTTGATTCATGGTGGACCTTTTGCCAACATTGCTCAGGGAACAAACAGCATTTTAGCGACTAAGATGGGCTTAAGTCTAGGAGACTATGTGGTCACTGAGGCTGGTTTTGGTTCTGATTTAGGAGCCGAAAAGTTTTTCAATATCAAATGCCGGGAAGCAGGTATTTCACCCAAGGCAACTGTGTTGGTGGCGACAATCCGAGCCTTGAAATATCATGGAGGGAAGTCACTAAAAGATTTGACAACTGAGGATCTGGAAGCCCTTGAAAATGGGTTACCTAATTTGCTTCATCACCTGGAAAGCCTTCGAAGTTTTGGGATTCCTGTAGTCGTTGCAGTAAATGTCTTCAGCAGCGATACCCAAGCGGAAAAAGACTTGCTGTTGGATTATTGCGAAAGCTTAGGCGTTCCTGTAGCGCTTAGCGAAGGTTGGGAAAAAGGAGGAGATGGCTGCTTGAATTTGGGAGATTTGGTCATCCAAGCTGCTGAAAACTGTCAATATCAATTCAAGCCCACCTATTCATTGGCCGATTCCGTGGAGGAAAAAATCAAAAAAGTTAGCCGCACTATTTATGGGGCTTCGGAAATCATCCTTTCTTCAAAAGCCCAAAGCCAACTCAAGAAAATCGAACGACTTGGCTACAACCATTTGCCTGTTTGCATCGCCAAAACCCAAAAGAGTATCAGTGATCAGGAAAAGTTGATCGGGCGACCGCGTAATTTTTCAATTACCATTCGGGAATTTGAGATTGCAGCAGGAGCTGGCTTTTTGATACCCATCGCAGGTGAAATTCTGCGTATGCCGGGACTTTCTGAAACCCCAGCTGCTGAGCAAGTAGATATTTCGGCTGATGGTGTGATTTCAGGATTGTTTTAAAAGAAAAGGGAGATTCGAGTTAATATCGAATCTCCCTTTTTTTATAGTCGGGGTGACAGGATTTGAACCTGCGACCACACGCCCCCCAGACGTGTACGCTAACCGGACTGCGCCACACCCCGATTAAGAAAAGAAGAAAGCACATGAAGGAAATAGAGCTTCTCCCACGACTTTTTCAGGGAAGCAAATCTACAAGATTCAAAGAAAAAATCCAGCCAGTATTTTAAAATAAAGCTGACCCAACTAGATGAATCAACCCTCAATTAGAAACCTTATCCTTAAAAATAATCGCAGCGTTTTGACCCTGACAACAATTGGGGCAAAGCGTCACGTTGTTCTTTGTTCGGGTTGCTGTTCTTAGCGCTTCTGAACCATTATTAAAAGGTCCCAAATAATCTCGATTAATTGCATCTGGAATATGAGCGCAATCCCGCTCATGAATTTCAAACAAATTATCCGGATTGGTCTGGGAGGAGATATAAAAGAATTTCATAATCAGATTTGATTATTGAACAATAAAAACAGCCCTAAGGTACCAATCTAAAAAACACGAAAACATCCCCTAAAATGGGTATTTTTCAGGGGTTTAGTATCAATTTTTTACCCCATTTCTGATTTCACTCTGCCTCATGGGCATAGAATCGATCTTTCTAAAAATCCATTCCCAATCAAAATTATCGGAATGTCCTGATGCCTTTACCCCACCATCCAAGCCAATCAGATACCATTTAGAAGAGCTGGGATTTACTTGTTTCAAACTCAAAAATGAGGGGTTGTTTATTTCAAATTCTTCAGAAATACCAATGAGTTTTTCTCCTTCAAATTGGACGACTAAAAGTCTCCGCTCTTTGATTTGTTTTTCCAATTCTTCTCCTCTGTCATTCAAACTCTTGAAATCAAAAAGAACAAGAACTCTGCGTTCCCACTGAAAATCTTTAAGAGTTTTCGCTTCCTGAAAATTCAAACAAAAGAGAATTAGTAATAAAAAAGCCATGGTTTAAAAACACTGGGGAACAGGGAATGTTTATTACAGAAATCTCTCAAGTAGGCCTTCCCACTCCCGGTCTAAAGAATAAGAAGGCCGCTGCTCCCCTGCTCTTCGATACCAATAATCGGCATTCCAAAGATCACCTTCCTTTCGATGCAGATACGCATGCACTCGAGCGGCCAACTTTCCTGGAAGTTGATCTACCTCAGCATGAGCCATATCCCAATTTCCCTTGAAGTCCCACCATAAAGCCGCCAACTCGGGTGTAAATGATGGGAGTGGTCGTTCTAAATTTTTGAATTCTTTGACGGTCATTTTACTGATAGTTTTATTTGATTTTCAATTTTATTTTCCAAACTCAATAAAAAATAAGGCATTCACCTCGAAAAATTGCCTTTAATTCAAAAATCACCCAATAAAATTCACTAAACAGAAAATTTTTTACCAGTTGGCTGGAAAGCTAGAAGTCCTATATTTGCCAAATTATTAACCAAGGAGTCAAAAGAAAAAAATAAATGGAAAACTTAATCTACATTTTACCAGCCTTTGGGGTAATCGGATTAGCGTACATGTTCTATTTAAGAACGTGGGTGAATAAGCAAGATCAGGGTGAAGAAAACATGAAGAAGCTTGCAGGTTACGTAAAAGAAGGCGCGATGGCATTCTTAGCTGCTGAATACAGAATGCTGGCCATCTTCGTTGTCGTAGCAGGGATTCTGCTAGGTGTCGTTTCAATGTTGGTTGAAACCACACACTGGTTCATCGTTATTGCTTTTGTAATCGGAGCTGTATTCTCAGCGATTGCAGGTAACATCGGGATGCGGATTGCAACGGATGCTAACGTAAGAACAACGCAAGCTGCAAGAACCAGCTTACCTAAAGCCCTTCAGGTTTCATTTAGAGGTGGTACCGTTATGGGACTTGGTGTCGCGGGATTGGCCGTATTCGGTCTTTCTTTACTGCTTGCACTTCTCGTTCAGTTTTTCATAACCGGTGAGCAATCATTCTATATGGAAATGACCATCGTTCTTGAAACTCTTGCCGGTTTCTCTCTAGGTGCTGAATCCATTGCCCTTTTTGCCCGTGTAGGAGGCGGTATTTATACCAAAGCTGCAGACGTAGGAGCTGATTTAGTTGGTAAAGTAGAGGCTGGTATTCCAGAAGATGACCCACGTAATCCTGCTACTATTGCAGATAACGTTGGTGATAACGTAGGAGATGTTGCAGGTATGGGGGCTGACCTTTTCGGTTCTTATGTAGCAACCATGTTGGCGGCGATGGTATTAGGTAATTACCTGATCAATGATATTAATAATGGCGCACCAATGAATGACGCCTTTGGAGGAATGGGACCAATACTATTACCAGTTTTGATTGCTGGTATCGGTATCATTTTCTCAATCGTAGGTTCTTGGTTTATCAAAATCAGCGACAATAATGCAAAAGAAGCACAAGTACAGGCGGCCTTGAATAAAGGAAACTGGGGATCTATCATCTTGACAGGTATTGCTTCTTATTTCATCATTGACTGGATGCTACCTGTAGAAATGCAAATGACATTCTTCGGTAAAGGTTTGCAAACTGTGAGCTCATTCAATGTATTTGCTGCCGTATTGATAGGCTTGGCTGTTGGAGGCTTGATTAGCTACTTTACAGAATACTATACAGGTATGGGCAAAAAGCCGGTTATGACCATTATTCAAAACTCATCTACTGGAGCTGCAACCAATATCATCGCCGGGCTTTCTCAGGGTATGATGTCCACTTTCGCGCCAGTACTTCTTTTTGCTGCTGCAATCTGGGGAGCATATGCTTTCGCAGGTTTCTACGGGGTAGCGATTGCTGCATCAGCCATGATGGCCACCACAGCAATGCAGTTGGCTATCGATGCCTTCGGTCCAATTGCTGATAATGCCGGAGGGATTGCAGAAATGAGCGAATTACCAAAAGAAGTGCGTGAGCGAACAGATATTCTTGATTCTGTTGGAAATACGACTGCAGCTATTGGTAAAGGTTTTGCGATTGCTTCTGCAGCCTTGACAGCACTAGCGCTTTTCGCAGCTTACGTAACCTTTACAGGTATTGATGGGATTAACATTTTCAAAGCCCCAGTGCTTGCCGCTCTTTTCGTCGGAGCGATGATTCCAGTTGTGTTTTCCGCATTGGCTATGAGCTCTGTAGGTAAAGCGGCAATGGCAATGGTAAAAGAAGTAAGACGTCAGTTCAGAGAGATCCCTGGTATCATGGAAGGTAAAGCTGAGCCTGAGTACGACAAGTGCGTAGAGATCTCGACGACTGCTTCTTTGAAGGAGATGATGCTTCCTGGCTTATTGACTATTGTTTCTCCAATCTTGATCGCGTTTTTAACACAACTGACAACTGGAGACACCATGCTTGCTGCTGAGGTTCTTGGTGGATATATGGCGGGTGTTACAGTTTCTGGTGTTATGTGGGCCATTTTCCAAAACAATGCTGGTGGTGCATGGGATAACGCCAAAAAATCATTTGAAGCTGGTGTAATGATCGATGGACAAATGACCTTCAAAGGTTCGGAAGCTCACAAAGCAGCTGTAACCGGAGATACTGTTGGAGACCCATTTAAAGACACATCTGGTCCATCCATGAATATATTGATCAAGTTGACCTGTTTGGTAGGATTAGTAATTGCGCCACTTCTATCTTCTCATGATTCTCATGGCGAAATGGCAGATGCCAAAGTAGTCGAAGTCAAAAAAGAGATCAAATACGAAGACGGAAAGAAGATCGTCACTGAAATCGAAACAGTGGTGGAATAATTTCCCCACACCTTATTAAAAGGCTGTCATTTCGAAATGGCAGCCTTTTTTATTTTCTGTGACTCACTTATTTCATACTTAGCTTTTTGATCTTCGAAAATTTAACGTCTATCTAAGTCCCTCCTTCTCAAAAAGCAGGAGACTTTTTTATAATTTAAGCTTATGAAGAAACTCCTCCCCTTTCTGATACTTATCCTATCAGCTTCTTGCACCGTTCAAAAAATTCAAAAATCAATCTCCAAATCTGATGTTTTTGAAAAAGGTCATTTAGGGTTTATGCTAGTAGATCCTGCCAAGGATAAAGCTCTCGTAGCGATCAATGAAGACAATTACTTTATTCCGGCTTCCAATACCAAATTGTTCACCTTCTACACCGCTTATACCGTCTTAGGTGACGGTTTAGTAAATGGACTAAATTATTTGGAGCGAGGAGATTCATTGATATTTTGGGGAACGGGAGACCCAAGCTTACTTCATCCTGACTTGCAAGACAGCACCGTACTGAATTTTCTCAATAACTCTGAAAAGCAACTCTACCTTCTCGACAACTTTGAGCAAGTCAATGCCTTTGGACCGGGCTGGGCTTGGGATTGGTACCCCTATTATTATGCTACCGAACGTTCCGCTTTCCCTATCTATGGAAATGTAGTCCGCTTTTCTTCCAAATTGGATGCAGACCTTTTTTCAGTTTATCCAGAACGCTTTAAACCACTTTTGACGGCCAAGCCTACAGATGATTGGAGTGGATTTCGATTCAGTAGAGAACGGTTCGAAAATAAATTCACCTACGAAATAGCTGATGAGATTGAGATTGATGAATTCGATCGGGATATTCCCTTTATCACCTCCGCTACATTGACTACGCAATTACTGTCGGAGGCTTTGGGTAAAAAAGTAACCCTACTTCAAAACGAGGGCTATTTGAATGTTGACCCAAAAAAACTCCCGTCTGCTCCAGCAGATAGCATTTATGCCCAAATGATGAAAATCAGCGATAACTTCCTTGCAGAGCAATTGATGCTACTGGTATCAGACCAATTAAACAATCAACTAAGCACTCGGGAAGCAATTGATTATGCAAAAGAAAATCTATTAAAGGATCTTCCTGATGAACCTATATGGTACGATGGCTCAGGTCTGTCCTCTAGGAACATGTTCACTCCTCGATCCATTATTACCTTATTGGGTAAAATACGGGAAGAGGTTCCCTTGGAAAAAATCAAAGCTTATTTCCCTGCTGGAGGGGAATCAGGCACCATCCGAAATTGGTATCCGGCGGATCCAGGACAAGCCCCTTACATTTATGCGAAAACAGGAACCCTCAGCATGTCCAATGCGCTCAGTGGTTACCTTATCACCAAAAGTGGAAAAATCCTTCATTTTTCCTGCCTGATGAATAACTATCAAATTCCTTCCAATGACTTGAAAAAGGAATTACAAAAAGTACTCTATTTAATCCATGACAAGTATTAAACCATGAAAAAGACTCTTCCCCTCCTACTGATAACTTTTCTACTACTTCCAAAATTTCTCTTTTCCCAATCCTTTACCATGGAGCAGGTGGGGAAATTTACCTTTCCTTCTGAACTCACAGTCGATCCATCTGGAACCCAAATAGCTTGGGCACTTTACGAGCAGGGAAGGCGAAATGTCTACTATGCTAAAGCACCTGATTTTAAACCCGAAAAACTCACGTTTTTTGATAAAGATGATGGGCAAGAAATCACCAGTTTAACTTTTTCACCAGATGGTGAGCATTTGGTCTTTGTGCGTGGAGGCGACCATGGCGGCTCAAATGCTTCCTCCACAGTCAATCCGGACAACCTTCCTCAGCTACCCAAAGTAGAAATCTTTGCCATCAACCTACTTTCTCGAATGATAGAAACCATTGGGCCTGGCGACAATATTCACCTAGGACCAGGGAACCAAATTCTATTCTTAAAAAATGGCCAAGTTTGGGAGGCAAACGCACACAATATGGAGACTCCCAAGCAACTGTTTGAAATCAAGGGAACTGTTACCTCCATGGAATTTTCTCCGGACGGAAAAAGCCTAGCCTTCACTGTTAACAGAGGAGGGCACCAATTAATTGGAATTTATCGGAATGAAGAAACTCCCATCCAATTTATAGCCCCTTCCTTTCATCGATATTCCCAACCCAAATGGTCTCCTGATGGGAGCAAGATCGCTTTTATCAAAACACTAGGGGGATCGGGAGCTGCCTATCCCCTTCTAGAACCTCGACATATTCCTTGGGAAATCTGGCTTGCTGATGTGGAAAGCGGAGCAGCTGAAAAACTATGGACCGCTCCGAAAACCTTGAGAGGTTCCTATCGCTATTTCTTTTTCTCCTATCCGGATGAAAAGGAACTCATTTTTGAATCCTACCACGACGGCTGGCAACATTTATACAATTTGGATTTACAAAGCCAAAAGGAAACCCTTCTGACCCCAGGCAACTATATGGTTGAGCAAATCAAACTCAATCCTGATGGAAAGCGCATTTTATTCTCCGCTAATTACGGACCTGATAAAGCAGATATAGACCGAAGGCATATCGGTACGATCGAATTGTCGGATAAAACACTTAACTGGGAAACTTTAGGAGCTGGTATTGAGGCTTACCCTGTAGGCTTGGCTGATGGAAGCCTGGCCTATTTTTCAGCAACGGCTCAGCGACCCCATTTAGTCACACTTAAAAAAGGCACCCAAACCCAGCTCTTGCAAGCAGACCATATTCCTACTGAATTTCCTCAAGCAAATCTCGTCACACCCAAACAGGTCACATTCAAAGCCCCCGATGGAACGACGGTTCACGGGCAACTCTTCGAGAAGGAAGGCGGCCCAGCTGAAAAGCCAGGGGTCGTATTCGTCCATGGAGGACCACAGCGTCAAATGCTATTGGGTTGGAGCTACATGGACTATTACACCAATACTTATGCCCTAAATCAATATTTGGCTGAAATGGGTTTTGTCGTTCTTTCGGTCAATTTCCGTTTGGGGATTGGTTATGGCTATGAATTTCACCGACCAGCATACGGCTATTATCAGGGCGCGGTGGAATATCAAGATATCAAAGCCGGAGGGGAGTTTTTGGCAAATTTACCACAGGTCAGAGGCGATAAAATTGGAATCTACGGAGGAAGTTATGGGGGGTATTTGACAGCTTTGGCCTTGGCTCGGGATTCTGAATTATTTAAAGTTGGAATAGATATTCATGGAGTACATGATTTGGATGGGCGTTATGATTTTCCAGAAGGCTATGAAGTAGCGCCTGATTATGAAAAAGCATTAGAGGTAGCTTGGAAATCTTCTCCGATTGCAGATTTAGACACCTGGATCAGCCCAGTACTTTTCATACACTCGGACGATGATCGAAATGTGAATGTATCCCAAACCACGGATTTGATCCGCCGATTTGATGAGCTCGAAAAACCCTATGAATCGATCTTAATTCCCGGGGACACACATCATTGGATGAAATGGGAAAATATGATTCGGGTTTCTAATGAAACAGCCAACTTCCTCAAAAAACACTTAATGAACTAATCATGGCTGAAAATAAAACCCAACCAACCAAGGCTTCTGTTGATGATTTTATCAACCAAACAGAATCCCCTAAAAAGCGAGAGGATGCTTTTCGCATAAAACAGATAATGGAAGAAGTCACTGGAGAAAAAGCTGTGATGTGGGGTCCATCGATCGTGGGTTTTGGACAGTATCACTACAAATATGAAAGCGGACTGGAAGGAGATTTTTTAATTGTAGGTTTCTCGCCAAGAAAAACTGCTATTTCCTTGTATTTACTAGGCTGCATGGAAACCAGTTTCAACGAGCTTTTTGCCAAACTAGGAAAACACAAAACCGGAGCTTCTTGTTTCTATATCAATAAGCTAAGCGACGTTGATGAACAGGTTTTACGTGAACTGATAAAGAAGTCCTACGATTACATGAAGGCGAAATATCCAACCAAATGATCTTTCATATCCTGAATGGGGACTCGCTTTCTGGACAATTCCCAAATGATATTCCAGGTGAGAAAATTATTTTTCGAGAGTGCTTGCTAGATGGTCCCCTAGTTGCAAAAAATGAAGATGTATTCTGGCAAATGAGAAAAGAATTTCTGGAGTTCGCTTATGAAGCAACTGATTATGACAGGAAATCCAAAGAAGAAATTCTCAAAATCACCAAAATCCCTTCGGAATCAACCGTTTTCTTTTGGTTTGAAGAAGACCTCTTTTGTCAAGTTAACTTTTGGAAAGCCAGTACGCTTTTACCAAAAGATCTTCAAGAAGCGTATCTCGTTCTTCCTGGACAAAACTCCCCTTATTCATTCGCACATCTAAGTGCTGCCCAATTATTTCATCAATGGGAAAATGCCCTAAAACTTGATCTTGAGGATATAAGACTATTTAACTCCCTTTGGACTTTTTACCAAAATGCCGATGTAGCAAATGCCTTAGATTACTTGGAATCTTCAGAACCGAAATTTTCTTTTTTATTTCCAGCGGTAAAAGCATGGGAAAACATGATCCCGACTCAAAAATCAGAAGGACTTCCAATGCAAACCCTTCGGGATATCCAAATAAAAAATCCAGTTTGGGACTTTCGGAAAGTTTTCAGAGAATTTCAAAATCACCTTCCTATCTATGGCTTCGGAGATTTGCAGGTAAAAAAGCTTTGGGAAAAAATGAAAAGTAGTCCTTAATTGTCAAATTGAAGTAGAAAAGAAAAAGCTGACAACAGTTTCATTAAATTCATAAAATGCAGTGGTTTACCGAATTTGAAATTCCCCAATCCCCTTTTCCAATATCTCATCAGTCTAAAATTCTGAGCATGGGATCTTGTTTCGCCCAAAGCATGGGGACAAAGATGAATACCCATAAATTCGACATTTCAATTAATCCATTTGGGACTATTTTTCACCCTTTGGCACTCCACAAGCTACTGGACATGGCTCTTGAAAAAAGGGCAATTAATGAAAACCAGATTCTGGAAAGAGAGGGCATGTATTTCCATTTTTCCGCCCATTCTGATTTGGTTGAAACCAGCAAAAAGGAACTTATCGAAAAGTTCAATAAAAAAATAGAGACTACCAGCTCATATCTAAAAAGCGGCAGTCATTTGATACTGACTTTTGGCACGTCCTGGATCTACGAGCACCAGGATTTTGGACCGGTGGCAAACTGCCACAAGCAGCCTCAGAAGATTTTTAAAAAGCGGCTTTCGGGATTAGAAGAAATGCAAAGTCCCTTTTTCGAACTTTTCAAAAAGTTAACAGAAGCTAATCCTAATTTAAAAATCATCCTCACGGTTAGCCCAGTTCGACATATAAAAGATGGAATCCCCGAAAATCAACTCAGCAAAAGTTTGCTCCGCGTATTGTGCTATCAATTGGAGGAAGCGTTTAATTCGGTTGCCTACTTCCCTTCCTATGAAATCATGATGGATGAATTGAGGGATTACCGCTTTTACAAGGAAGACCGAATTCACCCCACGGCCGAGGCAGAAAATTACATTTGGGAAAAATGGATGCAAACTTATTTTGACTCAGCCACTCAAAATAAAGTAAATGAAATCTCTAAAATCCACCGTGAACTAGCACATCGACCCCTCAATCCTCATTCTGATTCCCATCGTAAATTCCTCCAAAACTTACTCGACAAACTGGAACGATTCAATGGAGAATTCGATTTTTCAAGAGAAATAAATAAAGTTCAAAAAGAGTTGGAAGGGTGGAATTACTGATTTTTCAATCTTCCGATTTTCAATTATTCAAAATTCCATGAAGCCAAATCGTCTTATCCATAGCCAAAGTCCCTACCTCCTTCAACATGCCCATAATCCTGTTGATTGGTATCCCTGGGGCCCTGAAGCCCTGAAAAAAGCAGAAATAGAAAACAAGCCGATCCTTGTTTCAATTGGCTATTCTGCTTGTCATTGGTGTCATGTGATGGAGCGGGAAAGCTTCGAAGATGAGATTACAGCCGAGTTGATGAATGAGCATTTTGTCTGCATCAAAATTGACCGTGAAGAGCGCCCTGATTTAGACAACATCTACATGGATGCCGTCCAGGCTATGGGCTTGCAGGGAGGTTGGCCCCTCAACGTTTTTCTAATGCCAAATCAAAAACCTTTTTATGGAGGCACTTATTTCAAAAATGAGCAGTGGACCCGTCTTTTAGCAAATATTGCAAATGCCTTCAAAAATCATCAGGATCAACTTGCTGAAAGCGCCGAAGGTTTTGGACGCTCGCTAAATCGATCTGAAATTGAAAAATACGGAATCCAACCCAGCGAGGAGGAAATTAGCGAGGATGATTTGTCAGAAATAATCACCAAACTCAGTGCACAATTTGATAAAGAATGGGGAGGCATGAACCGGATTCCTAAATTCCCCATGCCGGTCATCTGGAATTTCGTATTGGATTATGCCTATCTCAGTCAACGGGAAGATTTGAAAGAGGCAGTTTACTTCACCTTGAATAAAATCGGAATGGGAGGCATATATGACCACCTGCGTGGTGGATTTGCCCGATATTCTGTGGATGGAGAATGGTTTGCGCCCCACTTTGAAAAAATGCTTTATGACAATGGGCAACTTTTGGAATTATACGCAAAAGCCTATCAACTGAGCAAGGATGAATTTTTCTTGGAAAAAATCGAAGAAACCATTCATTGGCTGGAAGCCGAAATGCTGGAAGAAGAGGGCGGTTTTCATGCAGCCCAAGACGCTGACAGTGAAGGCATAGAGGGAAAATTTTATACGTGGCGGTATTCCGAACTTGAACAGCTAGTGGGTGATGAATTACCTTGGCTTCGGAAATTGTACAATCTTAAAATCCATGGGAATTGGGAAGATGGAGTCAATATTCTTTTTCAAACCCTGGATTATGAGACAGTCGCTCAAGAGTTTAATATGTCCGGTGAGGAATTATCAAGAAAACTCATTCAAGTAAAAGCAACCCTCCTAAAGGCAAGAAACGAGCGGATTTTCCCTGGAAAAGATGATAAAATCATCGCAGGCTGGAATGGTCTGATGGCTTCAGGATTGATTCAAGCGTACCTTGCTACCGGAACTGAGCGAGCACTGCAATTGGCTTTGGCAAATTTGGATTTCATCCGAACGCATATGATGAAAGAAGGAATCCTCCAGCGCACCTACAAAAATGGAGCGGCTTACACCCCTGCCTTCTTGGAAGATTATGCTGCCGTAATTAAAGCTAGCTTGATGGCCTTTGAGGTTAGTGGAAACAGTAACTATTTAGATTTTGGAAAAGAACTCTCAGACTTCTGCTTGACTCATTTTTATGATGAGCAAGAGGACTTTTTCTTTTTCAATGATCCCCAAGCTGAAAAACTCATTGCCAATAAAAAAGAGTTGTTTGACAATGTCATCCCTGCCTCAAATTCCATCATGGCGAGGAATTTCCACAAACTCTCACTCCTCACCTACGAGGAAAAGTATGCTGAGATCTCCCGGTCCATGCTTCGCAAAATGCGGGAATTAATTCTCAAAGATCCCGGCTTCTTAAGTAATTGGGCAAGCCTACTGCTAGAGCAAGTTATACCGACAGCAGAAATCGGAATAGTTGGACTTGGTGCCAAGAAAAAGGCTTTGGATTTACTCAAAAAAGTCCCTGCTAATTTGGTAGTAGCCTGGAGTGAAGAAGTGACAGAAAATGCCCCGATTTTAACAGGAAAAACTCCCGATTCGACAGGAAATGCCTTAATTTATGTCTGCTTCGACCATGCCTGCCGAAGACCAGTTTCGGAGGTGGATGAGGCCCTTTCGCAATTACCGTTTTTGAATTAATTCTGTGCTGAACCTTTTCGAAGAAAAAGATTTACCGACTAGTCAACCTGAATTTTCGTTCGCAGACGTGATTTTGCCAGTGCCCATTCCTCGAATGTTCACTTACAAAATCCCACGAAACCTGCATGACGAAATCCAGATTGGAGCACGGGTTATTGTTCAATTCGGACGAAAAAAAATCCTGACTGGGATCATCGGAAAAGTCCACAATAAAGCTCCGCAGGTTTACGAAGCCAAGCCTATTCTGGAGGTTTTGGATCAGCAGCCTTCGGTCAATCCACTACAAATCCGATTTTGGGCATGGATGGCAGAATATTATTGCTGCCATATCGGAGAAGTCATGCATGCTGCCCTTCCTTCCGGGCTTCGGTTATCCAGCGAATCACGGATTCAAGTTAATCCTAATTTTGACAGGGATAAAAGCCCCTATCCCTTAGATGAGCGGGAAGAAAAGATTTTAGAAGCACTTGAGAATCAATCGGAACTGAGCTACGATGATTGCGAGAAGGTATTGGGAATCAAGACGATTCATCCTATTCTGAAAAGTCTGGTTGCAAAGGAAGCGATTTTGATTTTTGAAAAAGTACAGGAAAAATTCACCCCCAAAATCGAAACCCGAATCCGTCTTCGAAGTGACTTAGCTCAAGATAAAAAGGCTTTAGAAAGTCTTTTTGAGTCATTTTCTGGAAAAGTCAAGCAAGAGTCAATTTTACTGAAATACCTGCGAGATGTCCCTGTTTTCCAAAAGCCTGAATTGAATGAAAAAGGATTGGATAAAGCCACGCTATTGGAAGAGGGAGATTCCGAAAGTTCGTTGAAAACCCTAATCAAAAATGGGGTTTTTGAATCCTTCAAGGTGGTCGTCAATCGACTCGAAGAAATTCACCCTGAACGAACAGCCTTTCAACTTTCCACAACCCAACAAGAAGCAATCCAATCCATCAAGAGCCAATTTGAAGAGAAACAAACGGTCCTGCTTCATGGGATAACCGGAAGTGGAAAAACTGAAATCTACATTCAGTTGATTCAAGAGGTCTTGGAAAGTGGATCTCAGGTATTGTTGCTTCTCCCTGAAATTGCCTTGACCACCCAAATCGTGAGTCGTTTACAGGAAGTTTTTGGTTCAAAGATGGGTGTCTACCATTCCAAATACTCTGATAATGAGCGCGTAGAAGTTTGGAATGGTGTACTCAGCGGGAGATTTTCATTCGTAGTCGGAGTGCGATCCTCCATTTTCCTACCCTTTGATTCCCTAGGATTGATCATAGTAGATGAAGAACATGAGGCAAGCTACAAGCAATTTGACCCAGCTCCCCGCTTTCATGCAAGAGACGCTGCCATTATGTTGGGTTATTTCCATCAAGCTAAAATCCTCCTCGGTTCTGCAACCCCATCCTTTGAATCCTATTACAATGCAACTCAGGGAAAATATGGCTATGTAGAACTTCATCAGCGATTTGGAGATGCAAAACTTCCGGATTTTCACTTAGCTGATTTAGGAGCAGACCGTCGAAAAAACCTCCTTAAGCTCGATTCCACCCGACTTATGCGGGAGAAAATTCAGGAAGCACTGAAAAAAAACGAACAGGTCTTAATTTATCAAAACCGTAGAGGTTATTCCCCTTATGTCCAATGCGAGGATTGCGGATGGACTGCCGAATGTGTGCAATGCGACGTTAGTCTTACCTACCATCAATTTTCTGAAGAATTGCGCTGCCATTACTGTGGCTATAAGGAAAAAGTTCCCACTTCCTGCCCAGCTTGTGGAAGCAGCCAACTTTCTACCAAAGGGATGGGGACAGAACGAATCGAAGAATCCTTAAGCCTGCTCTTTCCCGAGGCAAGGTTGGGGAGAATGGACCTAGATACCACACGAAATAAATATGGCTATCAACGTATCCTCGATGAGTTTGGAGCGGGTCAGATCGACATTTTAGTGGGAACTCAAATGATTACCAAAGGGCTCGACTTTGGAAGGGTGACCGTAGTGGGAATTTGGGACGGGGATCGGATTTTAAATTTTCCGGATTTCAGAGCTGGAGAGCGAGCCTTTCAGCAGATCACCCAAGTAGCTGGTAGAGCAGGTAGAAGATCTGAAAAAGGCCAAGTCATTATCCAAACCCGTAATCCTGAACAGGACCTATATGAAAAAGTAATTAGGGGAGATTACAAGGATTTTTTCAGGGTTGAACTAGCGGAACGAAAGCAGTTTTACTATCCGCCTTTTGTCAAGCTCATCAAGATTACGACTCGGCATACCGACTTTAAAACTGCAGAAAAAGCAGCCATAGCACTGCATCGGGGAATGGCGCAGATTGGGGTAAAAAAGATTGTCCTAGGACCAGAAAAGGCCCTGATCGGACGAATTAAAAACCAATACCAATTCGAAAGTTTGATCAAACTGGACCGGTCAGGAGCGACACAGCACACTTTTAAGAAAAGTCTTGGCAAAATTTTGGAAGAATTACAATCGCGGACTGAGTTCCGTTCCGTCCGATGGATCATCGATGTGGATCCCAACTAAATCCAAGGCTTATTTTTCTGCTTCAATAAAATCCAAAACATCACCAAATCCTTTACTCCAGGTCCAGAAATACTGAGTAATCATCGGAATATGTTTGGTTTTAGGATAGAAAGAATAGGTCAAATCCGTCCCTTTTTCTTCGGCTTCTTTGCGAAAACGTTCCACTGTAAGTCGAATTCCGGGATAGGTCTTTTCGCCTTCCATAATCAACAAAGGAATTTCATTCCCTTCCAAAAAGTAAATCGGTGAGTAGGCCTTCCAAACTTCTGTATTATCCGTGAAAGCATCGTAATTATCCTCCCCGTTGGGTTTGCCCTTCATTTCTTCCAAAAACCAATACCAATCCAGCCCAGCCGGATCATTTAATATCGCACCCTTCAGTGGATTGGAAAGCCCAGCTTCCTCCCAAGGCTCCTTTTTTATAGCCGCCAAAGCAGCTAAATGGCCGCCCGCCGAATGTCCGGAGATATAAATTCGTCCCGGATCTCCACCATATTGATCAATATTTTGCTTAACCCACTTGACAGCCTGAACCGTTGCTTTTTCCATGGCATCCACTTGAAAATCCGGAGCCAAGGGATAATCAATAATTACCGTTACCACTTCCCTTCGAGCCATTCGATTCCCTAAAAAGTCATAAATCTCCTTTCGCCCCTTATTCCAACTTCCACCATGGACAAAAATCAAAACCGGTAGATCCGCAGCTTTTTTGGGTGAAAAAACATTGAGATTTTTAGCCGGTAAGTTGAGCGAATTTTCGCTTTGGATATAAGCGATGTCTTTGGTTCGAACCACACTTCGAAAAGCACAGGATTCTAGGGCCAATAAGAGAAGGAGTAAATAACTGCGCATAAAGGAATAAGTGATAAGCTAACTTGCTATCAAAATCTTTGTTTGGGGAAATTATTGTTTTTAAGTTGACAATTATCATAAAAAAACCAGTAACTAAGGTATTTATTTGAGTACTGACTTCCAGCACATGAAACTTCGTCTACA
The DNA here is from genome assembly GCF_013373065.1 of Algoriphagus sp. Classification (GTDB taxonomy): domain Bacteria; phylum Bacteroidota; class Bacteroidia; order Cytophagales; family Cyclobacteriaceae; genus Algoriphagus. The sequence continues at coordinate 71,994 of NZ_JABXIN010000022.1, read as the reverse complement.
GTACTTTCTAGCAGTTTTTTTGGGAATTGTTGCCTTTTCTTGTAGCGATTCTGAAGAAAGTTCCCTCATCCCACAATACCAATCCATCACGGAATCGGTCTATGCATCTGGAAACATCAAAGCCGTAAACCAATACGAAGCATTTGCGGTTGGTTCGGGCCCCATTCAAGAAATCTTTGTGAAAGAAGGAGATGTGGTAAATGAGGGTGATCCCATTTTGGCTGTCTATAATGAACGGGAACGGCTCTCTAGGGAAAATGCAGAATTGGCACAAGCCTTTGCAGACTATCAGCAAAATCAATCCAAACTCAGGGATCTACAACTTTCTATTGACTTGGCAAAAAGCAAATTTCACAATGATTCCCTTCTCTATGCCCGGCAGCAGAAATTATGGGTTCAAAATATTGGGACTGAAGTGGAATTGGAGCAGCGAAAACTAGCCTATGAAAACTCCAAAAACAGTTACGAATCAGCATTAATTCGATATGGAGACCTCAAACGTGAAATCGAATACACCTCAAAAAGCGCTTCCAAAAGCCTGGCAATCAGCAGAGTATTAGAAAGTGAATTTGTAGTGAAAAGTAAAATTCACGGAAAGGTCTATGCACTTCCCAAAGAACAAGGGGAAATGGTCGGCCCCCAAACGGTAGTAGCAGTACTCGGAGATGAGGATGACTTTATTATGGAACTATTGGTAGATGAATATGATATTTCAAAAATCGCTTTGGACCAACGAGTTATCATCCGAATGGATAGCTATATGGATCAGACATTTGAAGGGAAGGTTACTAAAATCTATCCTCTAATGGATACTCAATCCAAAAGCTTTACGGTCGAAGCAGTATTTACGACCCCACCACCAGTGCTTTATCCCAATTTAAGTTTAGAGGCAAATATCGTTACTAATCAAGTTGAAAATGCATTGGTAATTCCTCGGAATTATTTGATAAATGATCAACAGGTCATCCTTGAAGAGGGAGATACTATCCCAGTTAAAGTTGGACTTAAAAACTTTGAATTTGCTCAAATCATCGAAGGAATCAATGCTGACCAAAAACTGATCAAGCCATGATACCAGGCGTGAGGAAAAGCAGAAATATAATTTATAATGTAATGAGCCTTGGGACCATTAAAAAGCAAATTTTTAACACATGAAATGGTCCTTGATTTTTGAACTTTCACGAGCCCTCATGTTGGCTAGGTTTAAACAAACCGCTGTTGCTGCAGTGGGTGTCATGTTTAGTATTACCATGTTTGTGACCCTTTTGGGATTTATGAATGGGCTAAATACCATGTTGGATGGATTGGTATTGAATCGAACACCTCACATTCGGTTTTATAATGAAATCAAACCCAATCCCAATCAGCCGGTAGACATCAACGATGAATTTGAAAATACCTGGAAAATCATTCGATCCATCAAACCCAGCACGAGCAGACTGGCGATTTACAATGCCGAAAAAATCATCCAAAATCTAGAAAATGATCCACGGGTTTTGGGTGTAAGTCCAAAAATTGCTGCCCAGGTATTTTTTAATGTGGGTACCATTGACCTAACTGGAGTAGTTAACGGGATCGATGTCAATAAAGAAGCCCAACTTTTTGCCTTTACAGATTATGTGACTTCTGGAAATTTTGAAGAATTAAACCAGACAAACACTATCATTTTGGGAAAAGGCTTGGCGGATCGGATGCTGACAGGAATTGGGGACGTCATTCAAATCACAACTGCACAAGGAAATAAAATGCAGGTCAAGGTAGTTGGCTTTTACCAATCCGGATTGGGAGATTATGACAATGCAAACAGCTTTGCCTCCATCAATACTGTTCAAAAAATGCTGGGCGAACCTCCCTCCTATGTGACAGATATTCAGGTGAAGCTACATAATTTGGACTTGGCTCCTTCCATGGCTCGTGAACTCGAGCAGATTTACAATATCGACGCGGATGATATCCAAACTGTAAACGCTCAATTTGAGACTGGTACGAATATCAGGACTTTAATCAGCTACGCAGTAGGTATCACCCTCTTGGTCGTATCCGGTTTTGGTATTTATAATATTCTAAACATGATGATTTATGAGAAGCTAGACACCATTGCTATTCTGAAAGCCATTGGATTTAACGGTACAGACGTCAATCGGATTTTCATTACTATCGCCATTTCCATAGGGGTGATTGGCGGAGGAATAGGATTGATATTTGGATATTTTGCCTGTTTGGGAATAGATCAGATTCCCTTTGAAACAGAGGCCTTACCTACCATCAAGACATTTCCGGTTGATTATAATCCGAAATACTATTTCATAGGGGCTAGTTTTAGCTTGATCACAACCTATTTGGCAGGCTTTTTCCCTGCACGAAAAGCAAGTGGAGTGGATCCAGTGGACATTATTCGAGGAAAATGAAAAATAATCATCCAACGGTACTACAGGCAGAAGGGATTGAAAAATTTTTCTACAATCCAACAAAAACCCAAGTCCTCAAAAAGGTAAGCTTTAAAGTGAAGCGAGGTGAATTTATTTCGGTGGTGGGTAAATCCGGATGTGGTAAATCCACCCTACTCTATATTCTTTCCACTATGGACACCGATTACCTAGGCAAGCTCCACATGGACGGGGAATTGATCACTGGAAAACCCAGAAATTACCTTGCCCATCTTAGAAATGAAAAAATCGGCTTTGTCTTTCAGTTTCATTACCTCTTAAATGAATTTTCAGTCCTAGAAAACATCATGATTCCGGGACTGAAACTGGGAAAACTCTCTCGGGAAGAATTGGAATATCGGGCCATGGAAAAGCTTCGAATTTTTGAGATGGAAGAACATGCCTTAAAAAAAGCGTATCAGCTTTCTGGAGGACAAAAGCAACGTGTAGCCATAGCACGAGCTTTGATTAATGACCCACTTTTAATCATGGGCGATGAACCTACAGGAAATTTGGATAAAAAGAATTCCGACATCGTTTTCAATAAGTTCAAGGAACTCGCCCAGGAGTTTAAGCAAACCATGCTGGTAGTAACCCACGATCAAGAATTCGCCGAGGGAACGGACAGAATTATTGAAATGGAGGATGGGAGGGTCATTAAATCATAAAACCAAACACACCAAATTAATTATGAAAAAATTAGCTCTTTTTATTCTATCAATCGCCTTCAGCGCTTCCACTTTATTAGCACAAAACCAGTTATCGCAAGAAAGACTGGAGCGCTATGATAATTTTTTAGAATCCGAAATTTCTAATGGGAAGATTCCGGGGGCCGTTGTTTTGATTTACAAAGACGGTGAAAAGGCTTACGAAAGGGCCTATGGCTTAAGTGATATTGAAGCCAAAACTCCAATGCAAAACGACCAAATTTTTTACATCCAGTCCATGACCAAGCCCATTGCCACAGTAGCATTGATGATGTTATATGAGGAAGGGAAATTTTTCTTATCCGACCCTGTTGAAAATTATATTCCTGAATTCAAAAATCTTCGAGTACTAAAAAATCCAGAGGATGGGAAAAATGGAGAAACGGATCCTGCAAAGCAAAAGATTACTATTGCACAAATTCTAAGTCATACTGCTGGTTTTTCACATGGATTGGGATCTACCCAGCAAGAAATTGATGTAAGGGATGCGCTCTATGCTCAGCCTCATGCAAGTATTGAATCTCGGGTAAAGGCGCTTGCCAGTATTCCATTAATTGGGCAACCGGGCGAACAGTGGTATTATTCTGCCTCTCCAGATATAGCGGCAAGGTTGGTGGAAATTTTCTCGGGCCAGCCATTTGATCAATTTTTAAAAGAGAGACTTTTCGACCCTTTGGATATGAAAGACACAGGCTATAACCTTAACGATGAACAAGCAAAACGCATGATCGCCCTACATGGATATTCCAAGGAAGGGAAACTGATCAAAATGCCCAATCAAACCAAAACTTCAGGAAATACTGTTTTTGGGGGTACTCATGGGCTATTTTCTACTGCGCAAGATTACTCCATTTTTGCCAGAATGCTTCTCAATGGTGGGGAATGGAATGGTAAACAATACCTCAGCCCAAAAACAATTGAACTGATGACCCAAAATCATGTTGAAGGACTTAGCTATGACCCAGGCTATGGCTTTGGCTTAGGTTTTGGACTCATGGTCGATCTGGCTGATGCTGACCTCTTAGGGTCAAAGGGCCAGTATTTTTGGAATGGGGCTTATTGCACCTACTTCTTTATTGATCCTAAGGAAAATATGGTATCCTTTCTGATGACTCAAAACAGTCAGTACACGAGCTATTATGGTGATAAAATGAGACAAATGGTTTATCAAGCTATCATTGAATAATCAAAAAGAGGCTGTTTAAAAAGTAAAGTGTCACATTGAGCGAAATCGAAATGTAATACTGGGTACAGGAAATAAACTTCGACTCCGCTCAGGCTGACAAAAAACCGATTTATAAAACAGCCTCTTTTTAACTCTTTAACTAGTTCTATACAGCAGGTTCTTGCTGACTCAAGCAGTGAAAAGATCCCAAGCCCCAAATGATGTCAGTGCTGTCAATCCCTACTACCCTTCTTCCCGGAAAGCAATCCGTCAGGATATCGAGCGCTTTTTGATCGTTTTTATCCCTGAAAGTTGGAACAACCACCACCTCATTTCCGATATAAAAATTGGCATAAGAGGCTGGTAAACGCTGATCTTCCCAAATCACTGGACTTGGCATCGGAAGCTCCACAATATTCAATTGTTTGCCGTTTTCAAGGCGCATTTTCTGGAGAAGCTTGAGATTTTCCGCTAAGATCTCGTGGTTTTCATCGACCTTGTTTTCTTCCACTACTGTCACCACCGTATCCTCATTGACGAATCGAGTGATATCATCTATATGTCCATCCGTATCGTCCCCAATAATCCCATCTCCTACCCAAAGGATATTACTTACGCCATAGTAATCACAAAGGTATTTTTCAATTTGGGCCTGATTGAGATGAGGGTTCCGGTTTTCGTTGAGCAGACAGGCTGTCGAGGTCAGCAAGGTTCCTTTTCCATTGAATTCTACCGAACCTCCTTCCATCACGATACCCGGCTTGAAGCAAGGAATTCCTAACTCCTCAGCGATTCGAATCGGAATCTGATTATCCAAATCATAGGGAGGATATTTGTCTCCCCAGGCATTGTAGTTCCACTTGACGATAGCCTTCTTTTGTTCTGCCTTAGGGTTAATCACAAATGCAGGTCCATGGTCCCGGCACCAGGCATCATTGGTTGGAAAGAAATGAAAATGGACTTTGCTCAAATCCGCTTCGGCCTTTTCCAAATGGCCTAAAGCAAAGCCTTTCATCGCCTCATCGGCTACATTGATATTGACTTTTTGCCCTTTGGCTACTTCCTTGATAAACTGGGAATAGGGAGCAAAAATCGTATCGATCTTTCCTGGCCAGGACGCTTCCTTGTGAGGCCAAGATAACCACATCGACTCTTGGGGAGCGAATTCAGCAGGGAAATAGTAACCCAGTTCGGCAGGGGTAACTTCCCCACTTTTTGCCAATTCAAATAGGTCTTTCATGGATTAGTCTTCGTCAAGGAAACGCTTCGTGATAGGATCGTAAGAATCAATTCTTCGATCTCTCAGGAAAGGCCAATGCGTACGGTAGCGATCTGAACCAGTCAAATCCAATTCCTCCACATGAATTTCTTCTTCCAAATGGGGCGCTTTGTAAACGACTCTTCCAAAAGGGTTGGCAACAAAAGATCCACCCCAGAATTGCATCTCCCCTTCTACGCCTGTTCGATTGACTGAGACAACCGGAATTCCATTAGCAACTGCGTGCGAACGTTGAATCGTCTGCCAAGCTCCGTATTGCTCCTCATTGGTAAGTTCATCCTGATCCTTGTGCCAGCCGATAGCTGTAGGATACACCAAAAAGTCAGCACCTTTCAAAGCAGTAATTCGAGCCGCCTCCGGATACCATTGATCCCAACAGATCAAAACTCCAATGTTCCCGAACTTGGTTTTGAATACCTTATATCCTAAATCACCGGGGGTGAAGTAAAATTTCTCATAATATCCGGGATCATCCGGAATATGCATTTTACGGTATTTTCCTAAATAGGCACCATCAGCATCCAATACTGCCGTGGTATTGTGATACAAGCCTTCAGCTCGCTTTTCAAATAGAGAAGCAACGATTACCACCCCCAACTCTTTGGCCAGCGCACCTAGGGTATCTGTTGAAGGTCCAGGAATCGCTTCCGCTAATTTGAAGTTTTCATAATCCTCAACATCACAGAAATACAGGGATCTAAAAAGTTCCTGCAAGACGACCACTTGAGCTCCTTTTTGAGCGGCTGTTCGAATACCTGCAATGGTTTTTTCCATGTTTTCGGCCACATTCCCAGAGCAACTGAGTTGGACCATCCCTACTTTAATGGTTTTATTTGCCACGGCTAAGACGTTAGAATGAAGGGACAAAGATACCTTGGAAGGTGGGGATTGACAAATAGGGAGAAAAAGAATGATCGGAATAAAACCAATGAACATTTATTTAAATTATTGGCTCCATTCTATCCTCATGTGTAGGTTTGTATTCAAAATCACCCATTGGTAATTCATTAAAAAATGCCTCAATTAATTCTTATTTCTCTTTTCATCCTTATTCAAGTCAACTTTTTACCTTCAAAAAATCAGGATAATAAAATCCCCGTAATTATCGATGCGGATACCGCCAATGAAGTGGATGATTTATTCGCTTTGGTTGGAGCAATGACATCCGACCGACTGGATATTAAGGGAATCACTTCTGCTCAATTCCACATTTCCCCTTTGGCAAGTGATTCAACGGTCTTAGAAAGCCAGAAAATCAATGAAGAACTCGCCCAATTGGCCAAAAGAACAGAAATTCCATTACCAATAGGTTCGAATTTACCCCTCCGATCAAAATCAGAACCCCAACGTTCTCCTGCTTCTGATTTTATCATTCAAGAGGCATTGAAAATGACTGGAAATGAAAAATTGAATCTGGTCATTTTGGGAAGCTGCACCAATGTCGCCTCTGCCATTCTCCAAGAGCCTCGCATCATTCCCAAAATTAAGGTTCACTATTTGGGTATCTGGCATGATCCTGAGACAAATACCTTTGACAAAAAGGAGTTCAATTCCGGGAATGATACCCTAGCAGTCAATCTTCTATTTGACACTCCAAATCTTGACCTGTCCATCATGTCCGCTACCACGAGTCAATATTTAGTTTTTGAAAAGGAAAAAGTGGATCAGCAGCTGAAAGGTAAATCCGAATTGGGAGATTATCTGATCGATCGATGGGAAACCTATACTCGATGGTGGACCCAAGAAGACCCTGAAAAAAAACACTGGATTATGTGGGATGTAGCAATCATCGAAGCACTTATTCATCCGGATTGGGCTCGATTCGAGGAATTCTTGACACCAGAAGAAAACACACGAAGGAAAGTGAAAATTTATACATGGATCAATACAGAAAAAATGGAAGAGGACTTTTGGGAATCATTTGATCAAACTTTTCATTGATCTTCATCCGGAACTTCCACAACCAAAGGCCCCAACTTCCCCTTTGCTGCATTTTTTAAATCATGGGAGGAGTAAAACTTCCCTCCTTTGACCACTGTGTGCACACTTCGGGTTCGGTTGATATCTTCGATTGGATTTCCTCTAATGATCATCATATCTGCCCATTTACCCGGGCTAATACTCCCTGCTTTATCGGCAATACCCAAAGCTTCTGAATTTTGTTGGGTCGCCAAATAAATAACCTCTCCTGCTGGAATTCCAATCTCCACCATCGCTGCCAATTCCCTATGAATAAAAAAACCTCCAATTCCAGCACCTAGATAATTATCCAATAACAAGGGCCGGTCAGTTCCTACCGTAATCAAACCTCCAGCCTCGTAATACCGCTTCAAAGTCCCCTGCTTCACCGGATAAATCAGGGCACAAAGTTCATTGAAAGCAGAGGGAGTATTCTTTGATTTGATGATGTCCAAAGTGAAATCTGTGAAATATTCGTTCTCAATGGCGAAATCAAAAAAGATCGGAGAATCTACCATTCCAATAGCTCCATAGGTAGCCAAGGTAGCATCAAAGTAAACTCCGTTCTCGATGTATAATTGGATAATTTCATCCAATCTTGGGTCTGATGGATCCATCGATTTTAAACTTTGATATGCATCCACCGAGTCAACCAGCAATCGTCCTCCTAAAAAATGTTCTACCCGATCGATCCCCATGGCAATCGCTTCCTGAGGATTAATAGAGTTTCGATACCCTGAATTCAGATGCCCGGTTACGGTCAATTGGTGTTTATGGGCTTGATCAATTAGCACTTGGAGCTGCTCAGCAGTGACGCCTTTTGCCTTGAATCCATAGGCTCCCCGTTTGGCCCACTCATCGACACGTTGTCGGATTGCTGACTCTGAAATATCCGGATCCCAATCAGGCGCTGCCGTACCAAAATAAGGTCCCGAATGCAAAATCCGTGGTCCTGGAATTTGGCCAGCATCTATTTTCTCCTGTAAATCCCACATTTTTTCTGGTTCAATTTCACCTGCAGGAAAGGTGCTGGTAATACCATTTGCTAAAAAAATCTTTGGCATGGCAACTGTATCATCATAGGCTTTCCCTTCAAAGCTAACCCGATAATGTGCATGCAAATCGATCAATCCTGGCAGGATATAATCATCTTCGGAAAGTTTCTTCACATCCCAATTGGTGACGTTTTCTTTCCCCGTTCCAAACATTCCATTCACCAAGTAAATCCCTGAATTCTTTTTGAAACTTTTGGTTTCCGTATCATAAACCCAACCTCCAGTAATGATTTGATATTGGGAAAAAGCAGGGAGAATGATCAAAAAAGCTAAACTTAAAAGAAGCAGGATCTTTTTCATGGGGCAAAGGGTAGGTATCGTTTGATTGAATTTAAATAAAAGTTTATCAAATAAGTGAAAATCACCCTAAATCCGCTTATTGAATAAAACTTTGCTCGAACTAGATGTAAAACCTACATTTATTCAAACCTTAATCCATGACCTATGAAAAAACTACTTCTCTTTTTCCTAATCATTTGTGGGTCTTTCTCATTATTCGCCCAGAAAGGCACAAAAGAAAGGATCAAAATTCACAGCCAAGCACTTGAGGGCAACTTGATTGGTGATCCAGCTGATCGGAATGTCACCGTTTACCTTCCTCCCTCTTACTTTTCAAATCCTGAAAAACGATTCCCAGTCTTGTACATGCTGCATGGGTTTACTGACACAGATTCGCAGTGGTTTGGTTGGGAAGATCATTGGATCAACTTACAGAACGTTATCGAGCAATCATTGGCAGAAGGTCTTTCCAAAGAAATGATCGTAGTCATGCCCAATGCCTACAACAGATTCAAAGGAAGCATGTATGCGAGTTCGGCCACCATTGGAGACTGGGAAACTTTCGTGACCCAAGAATTGGTAAGCTACATCGACAAAAACTACCGAACCATCCCGAACCGAAATAGCCGAGGCTTAGCTGGTCATTCCATGGGAGGCTATGGCACCTTACGGTTAGGTATGAAAAACCCAGATATCTATGCCGCTATCTATGCCCTCAGTCCCTGTTGCATGGATGGTACTGCTTCGACCAATCCAGAATTGATGGAAAAATTGGAAGGCTTGACTCCAGATCAATTGCAAGAAACTTCCTTCTTCGAAATAGCTGCTTTGGCCACTTCTGCAGCTTTTGCACCCAACCCACAAAATCCACCTCTTTATCTTGATCTGCCGGCAAAAGACGGAGAGCCACAAGAGGAAGTGATCAATAAGATCATCGCCAATCGTACACTGAACTATGTCGATCAACATATCCTAAGCCTGAAAAAGCTCAAGGCCATTGCAATAGACGCAGGACTCCAGGACAGAGGAATCAGCGAGGCAACAAAAAAGCTCCATGAATTGCTTGAATCCTATCAGATTCCACATTTCTACGAAAGCTATGAAGGAGATCACCTCAACCGAATAGCCGAGCGAATTCAAACCAAAGCACTTCCTTTCTTTTCAGAGAATTTAGCTTTTTGAAAAAGAAAGTTTGAAGCTTGAGGAAAATGCTCCCGGTAGGATCATTCAATCAAGTTTTATGCTTTTGTAGGTTTTCACAAGAGTTTTACCTATTTTTCCAAAATGAAACAATAGACCTCATAATCCATGAAAAAACAATTTCTAACCGCATTCTTTCTTTTTTCATTCAGTCTTTTAGGCTTTTCCCAGGAAGCACTATTTGGAGGACAGCAAATTATCTCCCCGGAGGTTCATGAAAACAATACCGTTACTTTCCGACTTTTGGCCCCTAATGCCGAAAAAGTTGAGATCACTGGAGACTTTTTGCCTACTGTAAAAATGAAAACACCGATGGGTGAAATGGACGGTCCGGGTAAGGTAGAAATGACGAAAAATGAGCAAGGAGTATGGAGCTATATCTCCGAAGTTCTAAATCCAGAATTGTACAATTACTCATTTATCATTGATGGTTTTAAAACAACGGATCCAAATAATCCCTTCTTAATTCGTGATGTAGCCTCAAGCACCAACATTTTCATCATTGGTGGTGGTCATGCTGACCTTTTTAAAACCAACGATATCCCTCACGGAACAGTAGCCAGACGTTGGTACGATTCTCCTGGCTTGGGGATGGACCGACGGATCACCATCTATACGCCTCCAGGCTATGAAAAGTCAAGCGAAAAGTATCCCGTTTTGTACCTTTTGCATGGTGCAGGGGGAGATGAGGAAGCTTGGATCTCATTAGGGCGAACAGCTCAAATCATGGATAATTTGATTGCCCAAGGAAAAGCAAAACCCATGATCGTGGTTATGCCAAACGGAAATGTGATCCAAGACGGTGCTCCAGGGGAGGGAAGTATGGGCTTCTATAAACCTCAGTTTATGGTTCCAAAAACTATGGATGGAACCTATGAAAGTTCATTTGAGGACATTATCAAATTTGTCGAAAACAACTATAGGGTAAAAGCTGACAAAAGACACCGAGCAATTGCTGGCCTGTCCATGGGTGGATTCCATACCATTCATATTTCAAGATATTATCCCAATACCTTTGATTACATCGGGGCGTTTTCTGCGGCTATTATGCCACGAGAGGATGCAACAGGAAAGGTTTACGGCAATTTTGACGAAACCCTACAAAAGCAAATGGAAAATGGTTACAAACTCTATTGGATAGCCATTGGTAAAACTGATTTCCTATATGATGCCAACCAAGAATACTTAGCCAAACTCGATTCCATGAACATGCCTTATGAGTATGTAGAAAGTGAAGGCGGCCATACTTGGAGAAACTGGAGAGTTTATCTAAGTCAGTTTGCTCCAAGATTATTTTAACACCATTTTGCTCTCTAAACCTACAAGCTCCTTCGGGAGCTTTTTTTGTGAAAAATATTTTCAATTGCATCAATAATTGAAAATTATTATTTTACTTTGTATTTCAAAGTACTTTTAAAATGAAGAACCCGGAAAAAGAATTAGCAGAAATAAAATCGATGATGGAACGGAGTACCCGTTTTCTTTCATTGAGTGGACTCTCTGGTGTACTGGCTGGAATTTACGCATTCTTGGGTGCAGGAATTGCTTGGTATTGGGTTTACTACCCTGACTATGAATTTGGAATGGATACTGAAGTCCCAACAACGGACGAGTTGCAGACCAAACTGTTAGTAATAGCCTTTTTGGTACTAGTCCTCGCAATAGGTTCGGCTTACCTACTGAGTCAGTACAAAAGCCAGAAAAAATCCCAACAATTTTGGTCTCCTGCTAGCAAACGGTTTTTGCTCGCTCTTTTTATTCCAGTGATTGCAGGCGGATTATTTTCCTTTGCTTTGATTCACCAAAGTGCTTTCCAGCTGCTTGCTCCTGCTACCTTGACTTTCTATGGCCTTGGATTAATAAGTGCCTCTCATTTTACTTTGGGAGAAATCAGAAATCTAGGAATTGGACAGTTAATCCTTGGGATTCTAGCATCCTTTTTCCCTGATTTTGGACTGATATGTTGGGCTTTGGGCTTTGGATTGCTACATGTAATCTACGGATCCATGATGTATTACCGTTACGATCGATAAGGTGAAGGGAGAATACGATAAGGCCTTTGAGAATATCGTCAGATTACGCATTATGTCCATTTTGATGGCAAATGAAGAATATGACTTTAATTCCTTTAAGGAAATTCTCGAAGTGACGGATGGAAATCTGGCTTCACACCTTCGAAACTTGGAAAATCAAGGGTACATCCAAGTTGAAAAAACCTTTGTGGGGAGAAAACCGCAAACGAATTATCACGCAACAGAAACCGGAAAAAAGGCCTTTGAGGCCCATCTGGAATTCCTTGAAAATTTGATCAAAACAAGTAAAACCTAAAAAAATTTATCTATTCACTTTGAAAATCAAAGTACTTTCAAAATACGAAAACATGAATCCATTCAATTCCACCCCCACTATTCGAATCAAAGACCTCCTACTTCCTGCATGTTTGGGGATGATTCTTCCCACAGTTTGGCTGGTGTTTCTGGCATTGGCAAATGAAAACATCTTCCAAATCTGGATGTACCTACCGCTCACTCTCATTCCTTTGAGTGGAGCCGCGGGAGCAATTTTCTTTTTCTTTATGGGATTCCATTGGTTTCCTCGTGGAAATAGAAAGCTCATCGCTATCATTTTCAGCAGTATCCTTTACTTCATTATCCTTTGGCTTACCTCAGTCTTTGTCTTCAATTACACTGGCCATTGGCATTAATTAACCTTCAATTCTTTGTAAATTATTCATCACTTACCCCACACAAAAATGAAAGAGCTACTCGAAAGCAACCTTGACAATCCGGCAGAACTCGAAAAACTCTACCGTAAAAACAAATCAGAATTCAAACGGGAATTCGATGCCCTCTACCCAGAGCTGCAAAATCGCAGCGTTGCCAAGTTTTGGCATACCCGCCTCCACTATGAATCCGATGCCATCAATTGGGGGAGTATGAAAGACTGGCGAGTAGTAATTATCGCTTCTCTCTTAGCGGGTCTTTATGCAAAACTTCCGGAAATCTTCTCCATTGAAAACGAGCTCTTTTATGCAAAAAACCTCGGTTTAATGGTCTTTCCTTTTGTTTCGGCTTATTTCATTTGGATTAATAAATTAACCTCCAAAACCATTCTGGTTGTATCCTCTCTTTTTCTTATCTCTTTACTCTATATCAATCTCTTACCTAATGATAAAACTAGCGATACACTCATTTTAGCCTGTATCCATTTGCCGTTACTACTTTGGGCAATCCTAGGATTTACTTTCGGTTCTGGGAACTTGAAAGACTTACCCAGCAGATTGGCATTCTTGCGCTTCAATGGGGATGCAGTAGTTATGGGAGCATTATTGGTGCTTTCTGGAATGCTCCTATCCGGTATCACTATTGGCTTATTTGGCTTGATAGGGATCAATATTGAGAAGTTTTACATTGAGTATATTGGGATTTTTGGAATGGCAGCCATCCCTCTCTTGGCAACCCACCTGACCCAGACCAATCCTCAATTGGTTAATAAAGTCCCACCCATCATAGCCAAAATTTTCAGTCCTATTGTTCTGGTGATGTTGGTCATTTATCTCGGAGCGATCGTGTTTTCAGGCAAGGACCCTTATAATGACCGGGAGTTTCTATTACTCTTCAATTTATTGTTGATTGGAGTAATGGCCTTGATCTTTTTTTCAATCGCCGAAAGCTCAAATGAAAAAAACAAAAAATCCGGAACCTGGATTCTTTTTCTCTTATCTGGGATTACTTTAATCGTTAATGCTATTGCGCTTTCTGCCATCATCTTCCGAATCAATGAATGGGGACTGACGCCAAACCGAATGGCGGTTTTGGGAATCAATGTTTTAATGATGATTCATCTGATTTTGGTAGGAAAAAAATTACTTCTGGCGGTCAAGGGAAAAAGTGAAATACAACAAGTAGGAAATACTATTTCAGCCTACCTTCCGGTTTATTTCATCTGGTCCGCCATCGTCATATTCCTATTTCCTATCCTTTTTGGGTTTTCCTAAATAGGAATAATTATTAAATCCTTTATGAAGATAATTAAACTCTAAATCCTTTTTTGGGTAAATTAGCAATCAAATACGCCAAACTATGAAAAAGCACAATTTCTTCTTAATCACCCTTTTGGTAGCTTCCTTGGCATCATGTAGTCAGCAAGCTACCGAAAATACGGAAACAACCGAGACCCCAGAAATGACATCATCTAATTTTGGAGGCTTGGCATTATACACCTTACGAGATGCCATGTCCGAAGACCCAAAAGGTACTCTTCAAAAAGTAGCCGATGCAGGCTATGCTTATGTTGAAGCTGCTGGTTATGCAGATGGAAAATTCTATGGAATGGAACCAGCTGAGTTCAAAAGCTACCTAGAATCCATCGATCTAGAACCAAAAAGCACCCACATGGGTGGAGTTACTTTGGAAAATGCAGACGAACAAATCGCCGCAACCAAGGCAGCAGGATTTGAATACTTTGTTATCCCTGTTCCACCTATGGGTATGTTTACCTTCGGACCAGATGGTATGGGCATGAAAGGCACCAAAGAAGATTTGGTAAATATCCTTTCCACTATCGGTGAAAAGTGTAGTGCTGCGGGACTGAAGCTTTTATACCATAACCACGACTTTGAGTTTAAGCCTATGGAAGACGGTACGATCTTGACTGACTATATCTTGGAAAATACTGATCCAGCTCATGTAAATTATCAGATGGATCTTTTCTGGGTTACCAAAGCAGGAGCTGATCCTTTGGCTTATTTTGAAAAGTATCCGGGCCGTTTCAAAGCATGGCACGTGAAAGACATGAATGATGAAGGTAATTTTGCGCCTGTTGGGACAGGAAATATAGACTTCTCCAAAATCCTTTCAGAAAAGGACAAATCAGGAATGGTTTACTACTTGGTAGAACAGGATAATACCTTTGGATTGGATCCGTTGGAAGCAATTAAAATCAGCCATGAAGGATTGAAAAAATTCGGATTTCAGTAAACTATCATATTTTAGAGCCAACCTTCGGGTTGGCTTTTTTATTTTAGCTTAAAAAGCTCCATCCAATACCATGCAAAGTAACACCACCTTAATCATTGTAGTCTCTGTTTTAGCGCTTCATTTTTTGGTTGGAATCGGATGGTTGATATATAAAATGACTGGGTCGAATAAAAACGAAAAGAATACATCAGAAGAAAATTAATCGCTTCAATTACCTCCTACCAATTCATTATGCAAGGATTACTTACAATCATGCTTTTCCTAATTTCATTCGCATCAGTCGCCCAATCCCCCTTTATCAAAAATAAAGTCATAGCTCACCGGGGTGCTTGGAAGAACAATGCATTTCCGCAAAACTCCATCGCTTCCCTTAGAGAAGCTATTCGGCTAGGTTGTGAAGGTTCCGAATTTGATGTTTGGATGACAGCAGATGAAGTTTTGGTAATCAACCATGACGCAGAATTTGAAGGGATGGAAATCGAGCAGGTTACATATAAAGAACTTTTGACTAAGACTCTCCCGAATGGAGAAAAAATACCAACTCTCAAAGAGTACCTTCAGGAAGGGATGAAGCAAAATAAAACCAAGCTAATTTTAGAATTTAAACCTTCTGGAATCAGCGTAGCGCGAAGTGAAAAAATCGGAGAGCTTGTGGTGAAAACCGTGCATGAACTTCATGCTGAAGATTGGGTGGAGTATATCACCTTTAGCTATGAAGGCGGTTTGAAAGCAATTGCCACTGACCCGGAAGCCAAAGTGTCTTACTTGACAGGTGATAAATCACCTTCCCAGTTAAGAAGTGCAGGTTTTTATGGATTTGATTACAACTTTCGGATTTTAAAAATGAAACCAGAATGGATCCAGGAAGCTCGCGAACTTGGACTAATTACCAATTCCTGGACTGTCAATGACCCCGAAACCATGACTTGGCTTTTGGATCAAGGAATTGACCAAATTACCACAGACGAACCAGAACTTTTACTGGAAATTCTAAAATCCAGAAAGTAAGATTTGATTAAATAAAAAATCCCTGAATGATCTTATTCAGGGATTTTTTTCAACTTATTTAGCAGGCAGCAATTTGGATCTTACTTCTCCAAATCCAACCCGAATTCCATCCTTTTCAGCATAGCCTTTCATTATGACGGTATCTCCGTCTTCGATGAACTTCCGCTCCTCCCCTGTTTCCAATTTGATAGGCTTGCTTCCTTTCCAACTCAGCTCCAGCATGGAACCGAAGGAATCTTCGGTTGGACCGGAAATGGTTCCCGAAGCCATCATATCTCCTACATTGATATTACATCCATTTACCGTGTGATGCGCCAGTTGCTGGGCAATATTCCAATACATGTATTTGAAATTGGAAAGACATACACGACTAGCTTGTCTCGCTCCTTCAGGTTGGATGTAAGCCTCTAGATTAATATCGAAACTATGCAGGCCTTCACATTGAAGATAAGGTAATACCTCCGGATCTTGCTTAGGACCTTCCACGCGGAAATAATCCAAGGCTTCCAAGGTTACCACCCAAGGTGAAATGGAAGAAGCAAAGTTTTTTCCTAGAAAAGGACCCAGTGGAACATACTCCCATGCTTGGATATCTCTAGCAGACCAGTCATTGAAAAGCACAAAACCGAAAATATAATCCTCTGCTTCTGCAGTTGATACAGAGTCGCCTAATTTGGTTGGCTTACCGGTAATAAATGCCAATTCAAGTTCAAAATCCATTCTTCGACTAGGTCCAAAAGAAGGACTTTCCATATCTGGATCCTTAAACTGGCCTTTGGGTCTGTGGATATTGACTCCAGAAGGAATGATGGAAGATGCACGACCATGATAACCTACAGGCAAATGTTTCCAGTTAGGCAGAAGCGCATTTTCCGGATCTCGGAACATTTTCCCAACATTGGTTGCATGCTCCATGGAACTATAAAAATCCGTATAGTCACCGATTTTAACAGGAAGCAACATCTCTGCCTCCTTTCGATTGACCATTACTTTTCCACGGATAGAATGATCGCGTAGTTTTTCATTATCAGCTAGCAATAAATCCTGAACCCGCTCTCGAATTTTACGCGTTTGGGCTTTTCCCAAAGAAATCAGCTCGTTAAGAGAATCCTGTAGGAAAATCCCCTCCGGCAGAAATAAATCCGAAAAGAAACCTTCTTGATCCAATACACTTAGATCCACAATTTTATCCCCGATCGCTATCCCAATTCTGGGGCTGAGGCGTTTGTTTTTAAACACCCCAAAAGGAAGATTATAGATTGTAAAATCAGAGTTCTTTGGTATTTCAACCCAAGTTTTCAGCTCAGACATCATCATTCGGTTCGCTTCGTATTAAAAATTTGAGAAAGCAAATTTATAGCTTATCCATGAAATCGAAAGTGAAAAAGAAATTCCCTTCCATTTAAATCTATCTTTTCGAAAATTACTCCTATCCCATTTTAACCTTTCATCATTATTTTTTTGAAAAAAAGGAATTAAACCAGTAGTTTTTACCTAATCAAATTCTAAAAGCCATGTACAAAAAATTACAGCTTCATCTGTTACTATCCTTATTTTTTCTGCTCTCAATACAGGTTTTTGGCCAAGAAAAATCCATTCTTGATCAACTGGAGGAAGTAGCAATCGTCGACCAAAAAGTCATGATGCCGATGCGAGATGGAATTCGCTTAGCAACTGACATTTACCGACCAAAAACTGACCAACCAGTACCCATCGTATTCTCCCGAACCCCATACAATTTTAACACCTATGGGGATGGAGAATTACGAACCCGAACTATGCAAACCGCACTTTCCTGGGTTCAGAAAGGGTATGCCTATGTAGTTCAAAATGAGCGTGGAAGATTCTTTTCCGAAGGCGACTGGGATATTCTAGGCACCCCATTAACTGACAGTTACGACGCTTTCGACTGGATGGCCAAGCAGGACTGGAGTAATGGTAAGATTGGGCTTTTGGGCTGTTCTTCTACTGCTGAATGGCAGATGGCTGCGGCTTCTCTTAATCACCCAGCTTTGGCAGCATTAGTTCCCCAAGGCTATGGAGCCGGTGTTGGTAGAATTGGAGAATATTTTGAGCAAGGAAACTGGTACCGAGGTGGAGCTGGCCAAATGCTTTTTACAGCATGGCTCTATGGCACACAGCATGATCCTTTGGCCCCGAGACTTCGGCGCGGAATTAGTCAAGAAGATTTATTGAGATTGCAGCGATTTTATGACATGGCTCCTGAATATCCAAGAGTGGATTGGAAAGAAGGTTTAGCTCACTTACCGGTACAAGACATCATCAAGAATGTCAATGGACCACAAGGAATTTATGAGGAAATGATCACTCGAAAACCGAATGATGCCCGCTGGTATCAAGGCGGATTATATCATGACAACATGCCTTTTGATAAGCCAAGTATGTGGTTTGTATCCTGGTACGATGTGTCCACCTCCCCCAATATTGCTTTATACAATCATGCCAGACAAAATGCCATTAGCCAAATGGCACGAGACAATCAATATCTAGTAATTGCTCCTGTTTTGCATTGCTCTTACACCCGGGCTACAGAAAACACCGTTGTCGGTGAACGAAGTATGGGAGATGCACGGTGGAATTATGACGAGGTCATTACGGCTTGGTTTGACAAGTGGCTCAAAGGAGAATCCAGCCAAACAATTGACAATCTTCCGAAAGTGACCTACTTCACTATGGGTACAAACGAATGGCAATCTTCTGATGTCTGGCCACCCAAGGATGCGGTAATGACTTCTTTCTATTTTGATTCTGAAGGAAATGCAAATACGCGAAACGGAGATGGAAAATTAGTATCCAAAGCTCCTAAAAAAGAAAATAAAGACACCTTCAACTACGACCCGATGAATCCAGTCCCTTCTTATGGAGGAAATGTTTGCTGTACGGGAAATGCCGTCCAAGGAGGTTCTTTTGATCAATCGGAAATGGAATTGCGGGACGACATCTTAGTCTACACCTCTGAACCTTTGGAGGAAGGGGTTGAAATTTCTGGATTTATTGAGTCCTACCTCTATCTCAGTTCAGACGCAAAAGATACCGACGTAACGATCAAATTGATTGATGTCTATCCTGACGGCAAAGCCTACAATTTGGACGAAACCATACAGCGTGTTCGTTATCGGGAAGGCTATGACAAAGAGGTCTGGATGGAGGATGGAAAGGTCTATGAAATCAAAATGACTCCTATGAGTACGTCCAATTACTTTGACAAAGGCCATCGAATCAGAATCGAAGTAACAAGCTCAAACTTCCCAAGATTTGACCGAAACATGAATACCGGTGGAAATAATTATGACGAATCAGAAGGAGTTGTCGCAACCAACTCCATCCATCATGGCGGTAAATTTTTAAGCCGAGTAGTTTTGCCCATGATTAAAAAGTAAAGTCTTACCAAATTGAAAATTTGAAAGGGAGGTTTGAACCTCCCTTTTTTATTTAAATAATTCTATTTAAAAACATAATAATTACAAAATATCCTCAATAGTTTCCACTTATACTACTTTAAAGAAAGAATAACTAAAAAGACTATTAACCATAACAGTTATTCTCTAATTTGAAGATTACAATTAACCAATTTTTATTTCTATGAAAAAAACCTACAAACTAATGCTACCACTATTCTTCCTGTGGATTTCTACAGGTTGGGCGTGGGCGCAGTTTACCGTTTCAGGAACGGTAACTGACGAACGGACATCGGAGCCGTTAATCGGAGCAAGTATCCTCCTCAAAGGGACTACCACCGGGACCATTACAGATCTTGACGGGAATTTTTCCTTGACAGTTCCTAGTAGTGGCGAAGCTACCTTGGTTGTCTCCTCGATCGGATATCTTTCTCAAGAAGTCAATGTTTCCACTTCAATGAGCAATCTGACGATTCAATTGAAGCAAGATGCAACAAACCTTGAGGAAGTAGTCGTAACAGGACTTGCATCCTCTGTAAAGAGAAGTAACCTAGCAAATGCCGTTTCAACTGTCTCGGCGAAAGATTTAACAGGAACCACTACCATTCAAACCACTGATGGTGCGCTTTATGGCAAAGTGGCCGGTGCAACAATTCGATCCAATGGCGGTGCACCGGGAGGTGGATTATCCATTCAATTACGGGGTATTTCTAGTCTTTCCGGAGCTTCTCAACCCTTGATTATTGTAGATGGTGTTTACATTTCCAATGCTTCCCAGCGAACTGGTCGAGCTACTGTTACGGGAGCAGGAGGAAGTAATCAGGATGATGGTGCAAACCGTCTCGCTGACTTGAATCCTGCAGATATCGAAACGATTGAAGTTTTGAAAGGACCATCTGCAGCGGCAATTTATGGTACACGTGCAAATGCAGGGGTAATTATCATTACTACGAAAAGAGGTGCTGAAGGCCGAACCACCGTTTCCCTTTCTCAGGACATTGGTTTCGCTCAGCCACTAAGACTATTAGGTGTTGATGAATGGAGTGAGGAGAAAATTAATTTCTACTTCCCTGAAGCAAGAAGACCTCTGGAATTGGAGCGTTTTAGAGCTGCTCAGGCATCAGGAAATTTCGTGGATTATGAGGATTTCTTTTACAATAATCAAGCGACCCTTCTGAACACCCGGATCAATGTGACCGGCGGAAATGAAAAGACAAAATTCTTTGTATCAGGAAATATTTCCGATGAAGAAGGTACCGTAAGAAATACAGGTTTCCAGCGATATTCGGTACGGGCAAATATTGACCACAAAATTTCCAATGCAATTAAATTGGGAGTTTCTTCTAACTACATTCAATCGAGCACAGACCGGGGTTTCACGGGTAACCAAAACAACACCGGTGCTTCAATTGGGTATAGCATCGCTTATGTGCCTAATTATTTTGACCTGAGAAGAAATGAAGATGGCACCTATCCTGTTAACCCATATTTTTCAGATAATCCAGTTGCTGTAACTGATAATGCCATCAATAATTCGGAAGTTAATCGATTTATTCAGGCCTTTACCTTGGACATTGATCTTTTGAAGACTGAGAATAGTTTCTTAAAAGCTTCACTTGCAGGAGGTTTGGATTTCTTGCAAAACAGGACGCTGATTTATCTTCCAGAATTTCTTCAATTCCAGCGAGCGCAAGCGAATCCTGGTGATATCCTAAAAGGAAAGCAGGAAAGCTTTAACACCAACTTCCAGGCAGCCTTGGTTTACAACTGGAATTTAGGAAAAGTCAACATGAACTCTCAGGCAGGTTTGGTTCGACTGGACTTCAATGAAAATGCCCTCTTCAATAGAGGTAGAGGACTCGTTCCTGGCCAAACTAACCTAAGACAAGCAGCCATTCAGGAAATTAACCAAGAGTTCACGCAAGAAGTACAAGAAGCAGGTATCTTCTTACAGCAAGAAGCCAACTTTGAAGACAAAATAATCGGTACTGTAGGTATCCGATGGGACAAGTCTACCTTGAATGGTGATCCAAACAAATACTATGCATTCCCACGAGCTTCCTTAGCTGTGAATTTAGGAAACTTTGATTTCTGGAACTCTTCGGTCTTCAACCAAGTGAAGCCTCGTATTGCCTATGGTGAAACAGCCGGTCCTGTAGGATTCGGAGCAACCTTTACACCACTAGGTGGCACCAATATCGGCGGATTGCTAGGTTCGGTTGTTTCCACTCAAATTGGAAATACTCAAATCTTACCTGAAACAGCAACCGAGTTAGAATTTGGTGTGGACTTGGGGATGTTTAATAATCGTCTAAGCTTAGAGGCAACGTATTACATCAAAAACACTCAAAACAACATCCAAAGCTTGAGACTTTCTCCTTCTACGGGTGTAACCACTACCCCAAGTAATGAAGCAGAGCTTCAAAATAAAGGGGTGGAAATCGCACTTTCAGGTAACATTATCGAGAATCCGAATTTCAAATGGTTCTCTCGCGTACTCTTCTGGAAAAATCAAATTGAAATGACCCGATTGGGAATTCCAACATATATTTCAGGAGCATTTGGTGCTGGCTTGGGTACTTTCCTTTATGCGGAAGGATATTCTCCAACAACAATCGTGGGTACACCAGCCGATCCAAGTGTACCAGGAGGATTTACAATCTGGGGAGATTCTCAGCCAGACTTTAACTTATCCTTCTTCAATAGCTTAAATATTTACAAAGGATTGGAGCTTTCTGTCTTGGTGGACTGGAGAAAAGGCGGTGACAACATCAACTTGACTTCCTTCCTAACAGACAGCGGAGGTACTACCAATGGCTGGTTTGATGATGACAACGGAGATGGAATTCCGAATGGACGACAAAGAGAGCCGGAACCCTACAACAATGCAGGTCGATGGGTTCAGGACGCAACATTTGTAAAAATTCGTGAAATAGGGTTGTACTACACCGTACCGAGAGCAACAGTTCAAACTTGGTTTGGAAGTGCTGTTCAAAATATCCGTGTAGGTGGATCTGTAAATAATGCATTCTTATTTACTGACTACCAAGGCTATGACCCAGAAACCTCCACTTTCGGAGCTCAGGCAGTTGCTAACAACGTGGATATCGCACCTTATCCCACGCCTCGTCGCGTATTCTTTCACTTAACTATTGACTTTTAAACCGGCAACCATATGAAAAATACACTTAAAAATATAAGCAAAGTGATTGCAGTTGCAGGTGTACTGGCAGCTTGTAATCCACTTCAGTTGGATGAGATTCAGGATCCTAACAACCCTTCTATAGGTTCGGTTTCTGATAACGCCACTCGTGAACAGATTCAGTTTCTAATTACTGGATTGGAATCCAGGCACAGAGGCTATGTAACAAACGTTTCTCAAGCCTGGAATACATTCGGAAGGGAAATCTGGTACCTCAATGCATCCGATCCACGATTCCAGACGGACTGGCTTGGACAAAATGGCCGTACGCCTGACAATTCCTACTTTGGTTTTGGAACCACAGGTGGTGGTTCGTGGGCATCCCCTTACCAAGCGATCAATCAAGCAAACGTTTTGATCACCGCTGCAGAAAACACCGAAAATATTTCTGAAGCTTCCAAGAGTGCAGTAAGCGGTTTTGCCAAAACCATACAAGGCTATCAATTCATGATTCCTGCCAATTTTGTATACCAAAATGGAATCCGAGTTGATGTCTCAGACCCATTGAATCCAGGGCCATTTGTTTCTTACGAACAAGCCTTAGAAACAATAAAGGGCATTTTGGATGAAGGAGACGCAGCTTTATCTTCAGCTGGATCAGGAGCATTTCCATTTACCCTCACTCGTGGATTTGACGGTTTCAATACAATAGCAGGATTGCGACAAGTCAACCGAGCGATTACGGCTCGACTGAACGCCTATCGACAAGATTGGCAAGGCGTATTATCAGCCCTTGACGCATCTTTCATGGATTTAAATGGAGATTTAAATGCGGGTCCTGCGCATCCTTATGGAGCAGCCCCTGATATTTTCAATCCACTTTATTATGTACCGAATGCCGCTGTAAATACCCTGATCGTTGTCCATCCTTCTGTTCTAGAAGATGCTACCCCGGGAGATTTGCGAGTTGCTTCTAAATTCTTCGAAAGAGATACACCTGTTACTGTTTCAACAGACGCAGGAACGCTGGTAGGCACCCACCAAGATGCACGATGGGCTTCGAATACCACTTCCATTCCTTTTATTCGAAATGAAGAATTGATTCTCTTGAAGGCTGAGGCACATGCCAATCTCAGTCAAACTGACCAAGCGGTGGAAGCAATTAATATCATTCGAAATGCAGCTGGATTAGGTGATTATGAAGGTTCCACCACTCAAGGTGCTTTGATTGATGAAATCCTTTATCAACGAAGATATTCCCTGTGGGCAGAACCTTGGGGCCACCGTTGGATAGATGCACGACGATACAATAGATTGGATGAAATTCCAACGACCTTTGATGGAGGAACTATTTTCACACAGTTTCCACATCCTCAAGCTGAATTAAGTTGGGATGAATACAAAGGAGATTAAACACAAAATTCAAAACTTCAAAAAGACCGGTATTTCCCGGTCTTTTTGTTTTTACAGCCTACATCATTCAAGGCCTTTTCCCCTTTTTCTGCTATTTTTGCGACTTCGAAAAACAAAATCCGAGCATGTCTATTTCCAGTAAATACGATCCGTCACAGGCCGAGGCCAAATGGTATGCCTATTGGATGGAACACAAGCTTTTTTCATCGAAAGTTGATCATAGCAAAGAGCCCTACACCATTGTGATTCCACCACCAAACGTTACCGGTGTCCTTCACATGGGTCACATGCTTAACAATACCATTCAGGATGTCTTGATTCGTCGCGCTCGTATGCAAGGCAAAAATGCCTGCTGGGTTCCTGGAACAGACCATGCTTCCATTGCTACGGAAACAAAGGTCGTTCAGCTTTTAAAAGAAAAAGGTATTGATAAAAAGGACATTTCCCGAGAAGAATTTCTGAAGCATGCTTGGGAATGGAAGGAAAAGTATGGAGGAATTATCCTGGAGCAATTAAAGAAATTGGGAGCCTCTTGCGACTGGGACCGAACGGCCTTTACTATGGATCCGGGATTAAGCGATGCGGTGATTTCAGTTTTCGTAGATCTCTATAAGAAAGGTAAAATCTACCGAGGGATCCGCATGGTCAATTGGGACCCGAAAGGACAAACTGCTCTTTCAGATGATGAGGTATTCATGAAGGAGGTAGCTTCGAAATTATACTACATCAAGTATAAAATTGAAGGTTCCGAAAATGAGTTTTTGACCATCGCTACAACCCGACCAGAAACCATCATGGCTGACTCAGCCATTTGTATCAACCCAAATGATCCTCGATTCACGCATTTGAAAGGAAAGAGAGCGATCATTCCTTTGATCAACCGCTCTATTCCAATCATTGAAGATGAATATGTGGACATGGAGTTTGGAACGGGCTGTCTGAAAGTCACGCCTGCTCACGATCTCAATGACTACGAACTGGGAGTTAAGCATAAGCTCGAGGTGATCGATATCCTCAATGATAACGGAACCTTGAATGAAAAGGCCCAGATCTTAGTTGGAGAGGATCGATTCTTAGCTCGGAAGAAAATCGGAAAACTACTTGAGGAAGTTGGCCAGTTGGAAAAAATCGAAGATTACAAATCCAATGTGGGTCATTCCGAGCGGACCGATGCAGTCATCGAACCAAAGCTTTCTTTGCAGTGGTTTTTGAAAATGGATGAAATCACCAAGCCTGCTTTCAAGGCTGTAATGGATGACATCATTCAACTTCATCCACCAAAGTTCAAAAACATGTACCGCGTTTGGATGGAAAATGTGCGGGATTGGTGTATCTCCCGACAACTTTGGTGGGGTCATCGAATTCCTGCCTATCATCTACCAAATGGGGAATTTGTGGTTGCGAAAACCGCCGAAGAAGCACTTCAGCTTGCCAATGAACAATTCAATTCAAACCTCACCCTAGAGGATTTGAAGCAGGATGAGGATGTTTTGGATACATGGTTCAGCTCTTGGTTGTGGCCGATTTCTGTTTTTGATACGGACGTATTCACAACAGGAAAACCAAATGAGGATTTAAAATACTATTACCCAACCAATGACCTCGTAACTGCTCCGGAAATTCTTTTCTTCTGGGTGGCTCGAATGATCATTGCCGGTTACGAGTACATGGGTGAAAAGCCCTTCCGAAATGTCTATTTGACGGGAATTGTACGGGATAAATTAGGGCGGAAAATGTCCAAGTCTTTGGGTAACTCCCCTGATCCTTTGGAATTGATAGCCCAATATGGAGCAGATGGTGTTCGCACCGGTATGCTCTTCTCCTCCCCTGCCGGAAATGACTTGCCATTCGATGAAAAACTGGTTGAACAGGGACGGAATTTTGCCAATAAAATCTGGAATGCTTTCCGTTTGGTAAAAGGCTGGGAGATTGATCCAAATTTGGACGGATCAGCAAATGCTTCGAGTATAGAATGGTTTGAGAATCGATTTCAGCAAGCTTTAGCAGAGATCAATGACCATTTTGAAAAGTTCCGTATTTCGGATGCTTTAATGGCGACATATAAATTGGTTTGGGATGATTTCTGTTCCTGGTATTTGGAAATGATCAAGCCTGCTTATCAGCAACCCATTGACCAGAAGACTTACGAACAGACGATCGAATTCTTCGAGAGAATTTTGAAGTTACTTCATCCTTTTATGCCTTTCTTGTCAGAGGAAATTTGGCATCAGATTCAGGAAAGGAAGGTTGAGGAATCTTTGATTTTAGCTAGCTGGCCAAGTCAAAAATCATTCGACGAGAAGATCATTGAAGAAGCGGCTCAGGTTTTCGAAGTAGTTTCGCAAATCAGAAATTTAAGAGCCTCTAAGGGCATGTCTCCAAAAGAGACTTTGGATTTGACGATCAATTCCAAAAACCCGGATTTATACGCTCGGTTTGAATCTGTCCTGACCAAGTTGGCAAACCTTTCTTCCTTGAGTTTTGCAGACAAAGTGGAAAATGCCATGAGTTTTGTCGTGAAGGCTGATGAGTGCTTTGTTCCTATGGGTGATTCCATCAATATTGAGGAAGAAAAAGCCAATCTGCAAAAGGAACTAGAATACACGAGGGGCTTCTTAGCAACAGTGATGAAAAAGCTTTCCAACGAACGTTTTGTCAACAATGCTCCTGCTCAGGTAGTGGAAATGGAAAAGAAAAAACAAGCTGACGCAGAAGCCAAAATCAAGGCTTTGGAAGATAGCTTGGCAAAATTGGGATAAGAAAACTCTCCCCAGTTAATCTAGGAAGAGTTTCTGAATTAATTAAAGGCCTGTGAATTCAGGCCTTTTTTAATGGCTCCAATTGTAGGTATCGATTTGCTCGAGACAAGAAACCAACAATTCGATCGAATCGGCGATATCTTGTTTATGCGCCATTTCAATTACTTGATGCAAGTGACGGGTCGGAATGGAAATCGCACCTGCGATCGCACCTTGTTTCCCCATTCGCTGTACACCGGCTGTATCCGTTCCTCCGGCAGTTAAAATTTCAGGCTGCCAGGTTATTTTTTCCTTTTTGGCGGTTTGCTTCATAAACTCCACCATGCGGTAATCGCAGATGGTCATTGCATCCATGATTTTGATAGCAGTTCCTTTTCCAAGTTCGGTCACTTTTTCATGCGGCTGTGCTCCCGGCACATCAAAGGCAATGGTGGTATCCAAAGCAATTCCAAAATCCGGATTGATTCCATGAGCTGCGACATTTGCACCTCGAATCCCAACTTCTTCCTGCACCGTAAAGGTTGCATATACATCGTAGGCTGGGTTTTGGATTTTTTTCAAAGCCTCAATCAAAATGTAAACAGCGACCCGATTATCAATGGATTTACAATTCACACAAGAACCCATTTCTACCAATTCTCGCTCTCTGGTAATCGGATCCCCAACAGAAACATATTTTTCCAACTCCTCTTTTGACATTCCCAAATCGATGAAAAAATCCGTAGTCTTTGGCAATTTATTCCGCTCCTCCTGGCTCATGACATGAATAGGCTTGGTTCCCATTACGCCTACCAAATCCTTTTTACCATGAACAATCACACGCTGGGCAGTCAAGGTTTTTGGATCAAATCCACCGAGTGTGTGGAAACGAACAAAGCCCTGATCATCAATATGGGTTACGATAAATCCAATTTCGTCCATGTGTGCAGCCACCATGACCCGCTTTCCATCTGGATTTCGCTTTCCTTTTTTGATTGCGATTACGTTCCCAAGATTATCTGTACGGATTTCATCCACAAGGGGACGTACCAAATCAATCACCAAATCCCGGATACGCTTTTCAAAACCGGGAGCTCCGGCAATTTCACACACCTGCTTCAACAGAGAAATATCAATCGTCATACGTTTAGAGTTTTCTTCAATAAATATTCACTAAGATATAAAATGAAAAAGGCGCAGGGAAGATACCCAACGCCTTTTAAATATTAATAATCCAATTCGATTAATAGGCTCGAATAGTCTTTCCTTCCATATAGTTTTTAAAGGCTTTATTAACCACCCATGTCCCCCCATTTGTAGGATAATCACCAGTAAAATACCAATCCCCAGTGTGATTAGGAATACAGTTATGCAGCGCATCTACAGTTTGGTAAATAACCTTTACTTCAGCGTTAATTTCTGGGGAAGTTACGATCTCGGCAATTTTATCTGAGATTTCTTCATCTGTAAATGGATCATATACCCGCTTTACAAAGTTCTCAGAGGCCCTTTGATTCGCTTGGCAAGCTTCATACACTTCCTCCATAATATTATCAATCTTTCGCTCTTTCAGCAAGGCTGTAGCTGCTCGGAAAGCGATAAAGTCCTTCATTCGGGACATGTCAATACCATAACAATCCGGGTAGCGGATTTGTGGAGCTGATGATACAATAATGATTCGTTTCGGATTCAACTTATCCAAAGTGGTCAAAATACTTTTTTCCAAAGTTGTACCCCTGACGATACTATCATCGATTACCACCAAAGTATCAACACCCGGTCTTACTACCTCGTAAGTCGTATCATAAACAGAACTTACCATGGTATCCCGATCGTCATCATTGGTGATGAAGGTCCGGAGTTTGACATCTTTGCTGACAAGCTTTTCAACGCGAGGTCGGAAATTCAACAATTCCTCTAAATCTCCCACATGAGGCTTTCCTTCCAAGAAAACCTCTTTTCGCTTGGCAACGAGATATTCTTCCAAACCTTCTATCATTCCCAAAAACGCTGTTTCAGCTGTATTTGGAATATAAGAGAATACCGTGTTTTTGAGATCAAAATCAATTGCTTTCAGAATCTGTGGAATAAGGGCCTTTCCTAGATTTTTTCGCTCTTGATAAATATCCGGATCCGTTCCTCTTGAAAAATAAATCCGCTCAAAAGAACAGGATTTTTTCTCACGAGCCGGCATGATTTCTTCTTCAGAGAAAGAACCGTCTTTATTCATCACCAAGGCATGACCTGGCTGAATTTCTTTGATGGCTTTGAAATCAATATTAAAAGCCGATTTGATTGCGGGTTTTTCGGAAGCTACGACAATGATTTCATCATCAGCATAATAATAAGCCGGGCGAATTCCCGATGGGTCACGAACTACAAAGCTGGATCCGTTTCCAATCAGGCCACACATGGCATAACCCCCATCAAAGTCTCGGCAAGATCTTCTTAGAATTCGAGCTACATCTAACTCATCCTCTATGAACTGAGTGATTTGCTCATTGGTATATTGATGCTTGTATTTGTCAAAGATCCGCTGGTTTTCCTCATCCAAAAAGTGACCGATCTTTTCCATTACCGTCACCGTATCGGTTTTTTCCTTGGGATGCTGGCCAAGCTGTACGAGTTTTCCAAAAAGTTCCTCTACGTTGGTCATGTTAAAGTTTCCGGCCATAACCAGATTTCGGCTTCGCCAGTTGTTCTGCTTGAGGAAAGGATGGCAAGTTTCTATACTGTTTTCTCCGTGGGTTCCATATCGCAAGTGTCCCAGCCAAACTTCTCCTGTAAACGCAATATTTTCCTTCAACCACTCGGCATCGCTCAGGCCATCATGTCCTCCTAGTTTTTTAGCCTTTTTGTACTTTTTGCTGATTTTTTCAAAGATGTAATTAACAGCTGAAGGCTCTATAGACCGGTATCGGCTAATGTAACGAGTACCGGGTTTAGTGTTGATTTTGACATTGGCTACACCTGCACCATCCTGACCGCGGTTGATTTGCTTCTGCATCAGGACATACATTCTGTTGGAAGCATAGGCAGGCGTACCATATTTATCAATGTAGTATTGGGGAGATTTGCGGAGCCTTACCATGGCTATTCCGCATTCGTGTTTAATTGCGTCACTCATTGACCGGGAGATAAGTTAGCGTGATGGTACAAAGGTACAGCAATTTAAAGGAATTTTGGGGCGAAAAGTTCAAATCTGAATTAGAGATTCAAACATTCCCTTCAAAGCCCTAAAATCGAAGCATCGTATAGCCTTGAGGAACGTAGGTAGTCGCCGTAGTTAGCATAGAATGAGCTACTTCCACACCCGGCCAAAGATCCTCTTTACTCAATTTCCGAAGGACCATGGATTGACCACAAACCAAGATGTCAGCTCCGGCTTCTTTCAAGGCATCAAAGACTTTCAAATTCGGATTATCCACCTTAAATCTTTCTTGATAGTTTTCATTTTTCAAAAGAGAGAAAATAGCCCCTCCATGTACGACCACTTTTACATGCAAACGCTCTTTGGGAACACCTGCCAATCCATGCAAATTCATCAGTCTAGCGACATTATCTACGTAGCGATTGATAGTTTCCGGCGTTTCAGTCCCAGAAATCAAATCGATTAGGATTTTGTATTCCAGTGTAGGATCAGGCCTTTCGGTCGCATCAGGAACTTCATAGATTCCCCCAAAACCCTTAACAATTGGAAAATGAGGGGTTTGGGCCTGAAGGCTTGAAAAACCAAAGAAAACAAGAAATAAAAGGGGTAATAATGCTTTTTTCATAGTGAATTGATTTCACCGAAAAATAGCCAAAATTCCTGTGTATCAATTCGCCATTAATAAAAAAACCTTCCCTATTTGGGAAGGTTTGGTGCGCATGAGAGGATTCGAACCTCCACGCCCATAGAGCACCACCCCCTCAAGATGGCGTGTCTACCAGTTTCACCACATGCGCGGATTAGGATTGCAAAAGTAGAAAGTGACGGCATCTGATGCAAACCCTTTCCTTCCTTTTGCCAAAATATTTTATCTGTAAATTTTACCCTCTGCAGCCAGCAAGGTATTGTACAAAAGTGAAGCGATCGTCATTGGTCCAACTCCTCCAGGAACAGGCGTGATCGCTGAAGCTTTCGCAGCAACTTCATCGAATTTCACGTCTCCAATTAGCCTAAAACCAGATTTCTTGCTAGCATCTTCGATTCGATGAATTCCCACATCAATCACCACCGCTCCTTCTTTCACCATATCAGCTGTCACAAATTCCGGCTTGCCTATCGCCACGATCAGGATGTCTGCTGTCTTTGTAATCTCAGCTAAGTTTTTGGTTCGGCTATGCGTCAGCGTCACCGTAGCATTTCCGGGATATTCATTTCTAGCCATTAGAATACTCATCGGGCTTCCTACGATATGGCTTCGGCCAATTACCACGCAGTGCTTTCCGGAAGTTTCGATTTCGTAACGCTTCAGCAATTCCACAATCCCATAAGGTGTAGCTGCTACATATGCCGGCCAATTGAGCGTCATTCTGCCTACATTGGCAGGGGTAAATCCATCCACATCCTTTTTGGGCTTGATTTTATCAGTTACCCGGTCAACAGAGATATGTTTTGGAAGCGGCAATTGTACGATCAAGCCATCAATTTCAGGATTGTTATTGATGTCTTCCACCACGCGAAGCAATTCACTTTCGGATACGGTTTCTTCCAAACGTACCAAAGTAGATTCAAAGCCCACCTGCTCACAGGCTTTCACCTTTGCTCCTACGTAGGTTTGGCTAGCTCCATCATTTCCTACTAGCACCGCAGCCAAATGCGGGATTTTTCCACCCTCAGCTTTGATTTCGGCTACCCGCGCAGCAATTTCATTTTTTATGTCTTGTGAGGTTTTTTTACCGTCGATGATAATTGGCATTACTGATTATTTTTAAGATCAAACAAAATTAGAAGTACGAGATACGAAGTACGGACATCTCAAAATTCGGTTCATTTTTTAAATTTTGAACGAGCAGTTTTCAAGCTAGCAACGGTTATCGAGATTAATTGATCAACTTCTTTAAGTAATCTCTCAAATTCTTGACTTAAACTCTCATCTCGGTTTATACTTTGAAGAAGCTCAAGGAAGAATTGGCTTTCATCAGCTTCTTCTTCCACTATTTTTAACTTGTTAATAAAATCAGCATTAGATTTTGCTCTCATTGCAGCCCTATAATTTGCAGCAATTGAACTTGAACACCTAAGCAGCTGATTCACATAATTATTAAATTCTCTGGAATGAGGTAATTTTGAACACAACTGCCAAACATCAAGTGCAAACTTTTTTGTTCTATCTTTTAATGCTTGGCTCATTTTAACCTTAAGTTCAAATACTCTATCCCACGTATTTCGTATTACGTACCTCGTATTTCTAATCGAGCTTCAACACCGCCATAAAGGCCTCCTGAGGAACCTCGACATTGCCGACTTGCCTCATGCGTTTCTTTCCTTTTTTCTGCTTTTCAAGCAATTTACGCTTACGGGAAATATCACCACCATAACACTTTGCCAAGACGTTTTTACGCAAAGCCTTAATTGTTTCTCGTGCAATAATCTTGGTTCCGATAGCTGCCTGAATTGCAATTTCGAACATTTGACGAGGTACCAATTCTTTCAACTTTTCACACAATCGTTTGCCCCATTCATAAGCTTTGTCCCGGTGAACGATGGCAGATAAAGCATCTACAGGCTCCCCGTTAAGCATGATATCCAACCGAACCATGTGGGACGGCTGGAAACCTTTTAATTCATAATCTAGGGATGCATAACCGCGGGATATGGTCTTCAACTTATCGAAGAAGTCAAATACAATCTCTGCCAATGGCATATCAAACTGCAACTCGACACGATCGGATGTCAGATAGACCTGATTCTTAATTTGACCCCGTTTTTCCATACACAACTGAATCACTGGACCGACATATTCAGCCGCAGTGATGATGGAAGCTTTTACAAAAGGCTCCTCAATGTGCTTGTATTTATTGGGATCAGGCATGTCAGACGGAGCATTAATAACCTGATAGGTATCATCATTCATCAAAGCACGGAATTGTACCGAAGGAACCGTTGTGATGACGGTCATATCAAACTCCCGCTCCAAACGCTCCTGAACAATTTCCATGTGCAACATTCCCAAGAAACCGCATCGGAAACCAAAGCCCAAAGCTGCAGATGTTTCGGGCTCCCATACCAAGGATGCATCATTGAGTTGCAACTTTTCCATGGAGGCCCGCAATTCTTCAAATTCAGAGGTATCTACCGGATAGATCCCAGCAAATACCATGGGCTTCACGTTTTCAAAACCTTGAATGGCTTTTTCACAAGGACGCTTCGTATGCGTGATCGTATCACCAACCTTAACTTCCTTGGCGACCTTAATGCCGGATATGAGATAACCTACGTTCCCGGCACTCATAGATTGCTGCGGGATTTGGTTCAGGCCAAGAATACCGATTTCATCGGCATCGTATTCACGTCCAGTATTGACGAATTTAATTTTATCTCCTTTTTTAATCGTTCCGTTGAAAATACGGAAGATTACTTCCACGCCACGGAATGAGTTGAATTCCGAATCAAAAATCATGGCCTGCAAAGGTGCCTCTGGATCTCCAGTTGGAGCTGGAATTTTCTCTACAACGGCATTCAGAATATCCTCGATCCCGATTCCTTCTTTTCCGGAAGCCAAAATAATATCCTCCCGATCACAACCGATCAAATCAATTACCTCATCGGCACGAAGTTCTGGATCAGCACCCGGCAAATCGATCTTATTTAGGACAGGAATAATCTCCAGGTCATGTCCCATCGCCAAATACAAATTGGAAATGGTCTGGGCTTCAATACCTTGGGATGCATCTACAATCAACAAAGCCCCTTCGCAAGCTGCAATCGACCGGGAGACTTCATATGAAAAGTCCACGTGTCCAGGGGTATCGATCAAGTTGAATGTATACTCTTCCCCCTTGTAATTATATTTCATCTGGATCGCATGGGATTTGATCGTGATTCCTCGTTCACGTTCCAAATCCATATCGTCCAATAATTGATTTTGCATCTCTCGGTCAGTTACCGTATTGGTAAACTGTAACAACCTATCCGCCAGTGTACTCTTCCCATGGTCAATATGGGCGATGATACAGAAATTTCGTATGTTTTTCATAGTCATTCAGGGCGCAAAAGTAGGGAAAAAGAAGGAGAATTTATGAGTAATACAGTTGAAATACAGCTTAGACAAAGTACAAAAGAAATACAGTGGAAATACAACCACTTCGCTTTTTGAAATAAACCTTCGGCGAAATAGGCTTTACGCTAAATGACTCTTCTGGGCAGTTTTATTTCATTCATCGAAGGTGGATTTATTTCAATAGTATTTCTATGGTATTTCCCTCTCTAACTGTTTACTTTTAATTTTACCTCATAAACAAAACCAATTCATGCAATCCATCGCCGACAACAAAAAGTCCCAAAACATAGCCGAATACATCATTTATCTCTATCAGCAGGAGGATTTAATCCGCTCTTTCCAAGGGAATCTGGAGGAAATTCGACAGTATGTAGTGGCTCATTTTCCAGTAGAAGAAATGGAGAAAGAAGGGATTTTTAACTGGTATCGGGATTTTAGAAATCAGATGGAAAAAGAAGGGATTCTGGAAAAAGGTCATCTGGAGGAAACTCAAAAACTGGTACAGAAGCTTTCCCAAATCCACTGGCAACTGCTTAAATCTGATAAAACTTATTTTGAAACCTATAAAAAAGCTAAACCGCACATCTTACAGGCTATTCTAGATGCAGAAGGAAAAGATCTGGGAAATGAAATCCAAATCTGCCTAAACGGGATCTATGGCCTCTTGCTTTGCCGATTATTGGGAAAGAAAGTTTCGGAGGAGCAATTGAAATCCGCAGAAGCTTTTGGAGAGGTTCTAAGTTTATTGAACCTAGTTTATCAGCAGGAAAGAATTTCCAGAAATTGAAAGATTGGAAAATTGGAAAATTTGTTGCTTGATTGTTAAATCTTTCAATCCACCAAGAATTCCCACACACTTCGATAGCCCCCCTTTTCCTCAAAATAAACCAAAAGGGAATCAAAGAAGGAGTTGCTAGCCAAGGTACTGCTGTCTCCGATCAGGACCAGCTTGCGCTTGGCGCGGGTCAGGGCCACATTCATTCGGCGCTCATCGGCTAGAAATCCGATCTCTCCCCGCTCATTGGAGCGAGTCAGGGAAATCAGCATCAAATCCCGCTCCTGTCCTTGAAATCCATCCACCGTATCGATGGTAATCAAGTCTGAAAAGGTCTTCAGATTCGGAAAATCAAAGGTTTCAAAAATCAAATGTCTTAAATAACGGACTTGGGCTGAGTAGGGCGCAATTAGGCCAATCGTCCATTGATTCTCTTTGATTTTTCCTACTCCAATCCGCTTGATCAAATCCTCCAAATAACGACAGGCAAATCGTGCCTCCTCAGGGTTGAAGGTACTCAGGCTTTCCTCCTCCTGCCTGTCAGAAAATCCAGCACCTGCGGTATCAATCCACTCGAGCACCGGTTCATTTTCAAAAAAATGAGATTGAGTGTTTTCTGCTGCTTCTAATTTCCCTCCATAGAAATATTCGTTTGAAAAGCCCATAATCTCCTCCTTCATACGATATTGAACTTGAAGCATGTGAGCCGATTGAGGTTTTCGCTGTATTACTTTTTCGAAAAGTGTTACTTCTAACCCTGATTTGGCAGCTTCATATGATTTAATTGTAGGCGGAAGTTGAAGGTGATCTCCAGCAAAAACCACTTTCTTGGCTTTCAAGATGGGAATCCAAGTGGCTGCTTCCAAGCCCTGGGCAGCCTCATCGATAAATACCACATCAAAGGTCATTCCCCTCAAATGAACCGAAGAAGCCCCGACCAAAGTACTCGCAAACACCTGCGTTTTTTGAAAAATATCATAGGAGATATATTCTTCCAGATGTTTGGCGGCTTCCCGAATTCTACCCACCTCATCAAAAAGCAATTTTCGTTGTCGTCGCTCTTCCGGACCAAAGTTTCGTTTGTATTGCTTGGCCAGTTTCAAGTACTGATCAATTTCCTTTCGGAGTTTCTTCAAGTCTCGAAAACTTTCATGAAAGGCTGTTTTGGCGTCCAGGGTTTGGTTTAAAATCTTTTCCTCCACCCGAGCAGGATGACCTATCCGAAGCGTATTGATTCCCTGATCTGTCAATTTTTCTACTAACAAATCTACAGCAGCATTGCTTGGGGCACAGACTAAAACAGATTGCCCTAGTTGAACTGCTTCAGAGATGGCCTGAATCAAGGTAGTGGTTTTCCCTGTCCCCGGAGGTCCATGAATGACTGCAACATCTTTTGCTTCCTTTACCTTTTGGCAAGCCTGATTTTGGGAAAAATTTAGCCCCGCTCTAACTTCTTCTTTTTGACTGGTAAACGAAGGTGGCCTGTCTCCCAAAAGAATATCTCGCAATTCCATTAAACGGACATTCTCAGGCTTGATCACTTTTTTCAAGGCAAATTCCATCTCCCGATAGCTTCCCTCATCAAAGAGTAAATCCACTCCCAACCTGCTGCTATCCATCCATTCGGGAAGTTCATCCACTTGCAGTGTCACTACCATGGAATCTTTTTTCACCTGATTGATTACTCCATTTACACGATACTCTGATTTGGTATAACCTTCTTGTGTGGAGAAAAATGCGACAGATTTACCGGATTGAAAGGCTGAGTTTTGAGATGAATCTAGTTTTTCAATTTCAACCAAAAGCCGCTCTCCCATTCCGATTTTAGCTTTTTTGACCTGAATAGGATGCCAGCTAATCCCTTCTTTTTTCTTGTCAGCGAGAGATGTATTCAGGAACTTCTTTTTGTATTGGGATAAGTCTTCTTCCCATTCCAAACGTAAAAGTTTTAGACCTTTTTTTAATTCCTCCGTGACTTTGTCCATCAATCCGTATTTTGTAAGCGAAACTAATCAAAAGCAATAGAGTTTTCTGCTAATTTTTATTCATGAATTTCCTCGCGCATGCATTTCTGTCCTTCGGAAAAGAAAAAATCCTGGTCGGGAATTTTATTGCTGATTTTGTAAAGGGAAAGCAGATAGAATCCTTCGAAAGGCAAATTAGAACCGGAATTCAATTGCATCGAGAAATCGATCTTTTTACGGATTCCCATCCATTGGTTAAAGCTGCCCAATCTTTTTTGAGACCAAAGTTTGGGCATTACTCCTCTGTTATTACAGATGTCTTTTTTGATTATTTCCTAATCAAAGTTTGGGATCAGTTTTCAGCAAAGGCTTTGGAAAAGTTTATTGAGGAAGTATACGAAACCTTAGACCGGTATTCCTTGATTTTCCCACAGAAATTTGCCGGCATGTACCATTGGATGAAAAAAGAAAACTGGCTTTTGCAGTATGGTGAAATTCAAGGAATCCGAAGAGCACTAACCGGAATGGCCAAACGAACCAATTTCGACTCTAAAATGGAGGAAGCCCATTTGGCTTTGCTTGAAAATGAGAATGAATTTGAGGTGATTTTTTTCGCTTTTTTCAAGGAATTGGAGAGTTTTGCCTACCAGAAATTAATCGAACTGGAAAAACAAGCATGATTGTCATCAAACCGAAAGGCTCCACCTATTTCTCTTTAGGGCTTATAGTCCTTATTTTAATAGCAGGCCTAATCATGATTCTTCGGGATTTCGCATACAAGGGAAGTTTTGGGCTTTGGTTTTACCTAATAGCTGCATCCATCATCACGGTAGTTTTGTTGATGCTACTTGTTAAAATGATGGCTGGCTTTCGGTTTATTACAGCCGGTAGAGACCAAATTATCCTCAAATTGCCGTTAAGAAGTTTTCAGAAGGCTTATCCTGTTTCAGAAATCCTTGCTTGGGAAGAGGAAATTTTAATGGCTAATAAAAAAGAATTCAGACAACTGACCGTTGCATTTTCCGATCAGCAGTCGTTTTCCGTGTCTAATCATGAGCACAAGTCCTATACTGAATTGGTAAAATATCTTCGCAAAAAAGCCCCAAAAAAAGAAGTCAAAAACAAAAAAGCCTGATTTCTCAGGCTTCTTTTTATCGTTGATTTCTAAAATGCTTATCGTAGAGTTGAATACTTTCAGTGATAATTCGTAAGGCTTCCTCTTTACCCAAAAAGTCCTCCACCTTTACTTCCTTGTTTTCCAGTTTTTTGTAATCCTCAAAGAAGCGATGCACCTCTTTCATCAAATGAGGAGGTAGTTCATCAATATCATTGATGTAATTGACGGATTGGTCACCGGCAGCAACGGCAATGATTTTATCATCAGCTTCTCCCCCATCGACCATTCGCATAACACCGATTACTTTGGCTTCAACAAGGGTCATGGAAGGAATATCAATCTGAGAAATAATCAGGATATCGAGCGGGTCATGATCCTCACAATAGGTTTGGGGAATAAAACCATAGTTTGCCGGATAGTGAACAGCGGAGAACAACACGCGGTCCAACATCAGCATACCTGATTTTTTGTGAAGCTCATATTTCCCTTTACTTCCTTTTGGAATTTCCACAACGCCCATAACGATTTCAGGAGCGTTCTTTCCGATATTTACATCGTGCCAAGGATTAATCATACGGATTTGTTTTGTTGAGAAAAAGTTTGGTGCAAAGATAGGCTTTCATGTTCAAAAGCCCAGCCTTGCTTAAAAATTCAATGAAGGAAGAACTACTCGAACGGTTGTGCCTTCATTCAAAATAGACTCTAACTCAACATTTCCTCCTAATTGTTCGACGGCCTCTTTTACCATGTACAAGCCAAGACCTGTCCCAACATTTTTTTGGGTTGCCCGGGTAAACAAATTAAATACTTCAGGATGGTGACGATCTTCAATTCCAATCCCATTATCCTCCAACATAATCGTGGCATTTCCATCCCGAACATCAACCGTTAAGGCAATTCTTTTTTCCCCTGGCTCATTTTTCTGAAACTGTACGGAGTTGGAAAAAAGGTTATTCAAAATCACCCGAATCTTGGAATCATCAGAGAAGAACTCCTCGTTTTGGGTGACCTGTACCTCTACATGAAAATGGGTCAAATCAAATTTAGCCCGATAGGCTTCCATCTGTTGATCAACCACTTCTTTGAAATCGATGGCTACGACCTTGTGGTCAATTTTAGTGGACCGATAAAAGTCTAGCATCTTGTAGATGAAATCATCCAACTTGGTTGTAGCCGAATCAATCATTTCAAAAAACTCAAGCACGTGAGGATCTTGAACCTCCATTTTTGCAAGTTTGGAAACTCCAGAGATACTCATCAAAGGTCCCCTTAGTTCATGAGACAAACTGTACACGAACTGGTTCATCTCCGTGTGCAGTTTTTGGAGTTTAATATTCTTCTCCCTGAGCTCTTGTTTCATGAAGTAAATATCAGCAGCATTTTTAATGGAGTTTTTGATCTGCTCGATATTCCATGGTTTGTCGATGAATCGGTAGACTTCGCCTTTATTTATCGCATCAATTACAGAAGCGATATCCGAATAACCAGTCAAAAGAATCCGGATAGGATCCGGATTAATCTCAATCATTTTCTCAAAAAATTCAGTACCCGTCATCCCCGGCATTCGCTGGTCGGCAATCACGACATGAATTTCCTCTTCCTGCACAATCTTTAGCCCTTCAAAAGCATCAATGGCAGTAAAAATTTTGAAATCTCTTCTTAATGTTGCTCTAAATGATTTGAGGTTATTGTCCTCATCATCGATGTAAAGCACGCGAATATCACTACTATTCATGCTTGACGTTGCTTTGGTGGACTGGTAGCGTAATGATAAAAGTTGTTCCTTTGCCGACTTCAGTTTCTACCTCCATCGTTC
Organism: Algoriphagus sp.; assembly: GCF_013373065.1. GTDB lineage: Bacteria > Bacteroidota > Bacteroidia > Cytophagales > Cyclobacteriaceae > Algoriphagus. The sequence goes on along the minus strand of NZ_JABXIN010000022.1, from coordinate 32,345 downwards.
CTTTATGATTCTCAATTATAGAATAAACTATTGAAAGCCCCAAACCTGTCCCTTTCCCAACTGCTTTGGTAGTGAAGAATGGTTCGAAAATACGCTGTTTTACATTCTCCGGCATCCCTGGACCATTGTCTTCAATCTCGATAGACACCATATCTCCCATAGATCGGGTTCGGATTTCAATTTTTGGATCCTTGATTTCATCAATGCGGTCGCTCAAGGCATGTACCGCATTGTTGATAATGTTCATGAACACTTGGTTGATTTTCCCCGCTAAACATTCAACCATTGGCAATTCTCCGAATTCTCTAACAATTCTGATTTTACCTGGAATAGAGCTATTCAAAAGAATAAGCGTACTGTTGATTCCATCATGCAGGTCAACTTTTTTCACATCCTGTTCATCCACACGGGAGAAAAGCCGGAGACCCTTTACAATTTCAACCGTACGCTTAGCACCTTCTTCCATCCCCTTGAGTAGCTGATTAACTTCCTCAAGCACATAATCCAATTCCAATTCCTCCTCGAGGTCAGCAGCTTTCTTCTTGGACCCTTCCTGGAATTCTTTTTGCGCCGTTTCACGATAAAAATCAATGACTTCCATTATGTCATTGATATCACGTTTCAATGGTGTGATATTGGAACTTACAAAGTTGATCGGGTTATTGATTTCATGCGCAATGCCAGCAGTCAACTGACCAAGGGAGGCCATTTTTTCCTGGCTTACCAGCTGGCTTTGGGTATTTTGGAGATTTCGAAGAGCCTGTTCCAATTCATCCGTCCGCAATCGAACTTTCTCTTCCAATAAGGTATTTTGCTCCCGTACCAATTCTTCGTTTTCCTTCAAAACCTTCAAGCGTTCGGCTTGCTCTTCTTCCTTTTCCTTTTTCAGGATATTGATCTTATCAGCAAGTGCGAAAGAAAGCAGTAAAGCCTCAAAGGTTGAACCGGCCGTAAACACATAGTTTGTGAAGAAATTATGTGGAAGGATATTCAAATCACTTAAAAGGAAAACAATCATGCTACAAATCAGCAAAAACCAAGATGCTAAGAAGAATTTGGCAGGACGATAACCTTTTTTGAGACTATAAAAGGAAATTGACAATAAATAAAAAGGAACTATTCCCAAAAAGATTTGAAGAAATCTGAATTTTAATTGGCCAATACCGATATCAATCAAAAAGGAGAATAAAATAAAAAAATAAACACCAATGATTGCTCTACCTAATGAAAATACTTTTCTATTAAAGTCTTTTATCTTAAGGAATTTAAGAGAATAGTAAATACCAACAATATTCACAATTGAGGTACTAATATAAAAACTATAATTCCTCATATAGATACTACTTGGCCATAAGTAACTATCTATATATCCCCCCAAAATTCCTTGGGTCAATCCTACGAAGAAAATGTATGAAATATATAAACCATATATATTATCTTTGGTAGACACCCAAAGAAAAAGATTATAAAAAAACATTGCGAAAACAACCCCAAAATAAATCCCGAAAAATAAATTCCTTTCATCTATTGAAAAAGAATAATCGGACTCTGAAAGGATTTCAATTGGTATATTATTGTTTCCAAAACTAGAGACTTTTAAAAATAAGACATCTCCATTAAACCCATCTAAATCAACAAAATTAAAGAAACTATCATAATTTTCTTTGGTATAATTCAACCTACCCGTTTCCTTATATAAATTTCCAGCTTCATCAAAAACCTCAATACTATTCAACATTGGGTTTGGAAGAGATAGAAATTTATTTTGTTTTGTTTTTTGTGTTTCGTTTAATTCAATTTTTATCCAAAAAGGCTCGTCAGAATAACCCAAAGAAAGATAATTTTCCTCCGATTTATTATAATCATTATTTGATAGATCAATAAGACTTTTAATGTCTTGATGCTGTTCTGATAATTTATACCATCCAATAAATGAAAAATCTTCATTCTCTTTTTGTTGGCAAGAAATCAAAACAGATACAAAAACTAATAAAAATATACTTTTTCTAATCATTCTATATAAGATGTATATTCTAGAGAGATATTTCTTCCTCTATAATTTTCATTAATCAAAAGGCGTTTATTATTTCGTATTTCAAATATTGATTCACGATGTTCTTCAGAAGTTTTTGGAAGATTAACAGCATCATGAAGTTTCATAGCTGTAGCTATTAAATCCAATTTAGGGTAATAAAATGTACCATTATTACCAACTTCAGTCAAAACTTCATATCCCATTTCTAAACCTAGCTTTACGGTCATGGGAGCGAATAATGCATACAAGGAGGTTAAACCAAGTTTTGGAGTTAAAGCTAAGCATGCTTTTGACATAAAAATTGCCCCAATCCCTAAGCCAGTGACTTTTCTAGAATTCCATAAACCACAAATCTCCCCAGTTCCAGCATCTAAATCCTTATTTATAACATCCTTTATGCTGCTATCTAACTCCTCAATAGCCTCGACCATTGGAAGAGGAAATTTATCATTTGCTTTATGAATCCTTGCCCCACCATAAACCATGTTATCCTCACTGGATTCTACAATTACTACAATCACATCAGGATTAAACATCCAGTCGTTATTGGCGGAAGTGACTTTTTTCACACCAATACTTTCTAGTACCATACGATGCCCTTCAATGAATTTCTCGCATCGTTCCCGATCATCAACCGCCCTAAATGCAATCAATCGAAACATTCCTTCAAATTAATATAAGAGTTTCTCTTACGTCCCTTCGATAAGATCGCATACTTGGCTCTCCTGCGTAATTTAGCCTGAACATAAAAATTTCTTCCATTCCTTCCTGTACTCCATAGAGTTTTTTTAAGGACTCATAATGATTTGCAATCAACTGCACTTCCCGTTCCTCAAACCCATGGTCATTTTCCCGTTTCAAAAGCTGAAAAATAAACAAGGATGCAGTTACCGGCTGGAAGCTTATTCCTAGAAGGTTGGCTTTGATCCAAATGCGTTGTATGATTTTTCCAGCTTCTAACAAGGCTTGGGGTGTATATTTTTTACTCTGTAGCAAAAATATGGCCGAGCTTGCCATCAAGGTAGAATGGGATATTTTAGTCAATCCATATCCCATCAAAAATTTTCTAAAAAACTTAACAGTTCGGGGGTCTTTCAATAAGCCCATTGCTGCTTTTTCAGCACCACTTAGTTCCAATGTGGCAATATCAATCCCATCTTTGGTTTCTTGGGCTTCTTTATTATTCCATCTCAGTTCATGAATAAAGTCTTGCAAGCCTTGCTCATGAAACAATCGCATCCGATCCATCCCCCCCAAAACTTCTGAAAGCTTTTCTAAATCGCTTTCTTCGGCAAGGAAATCCAAGTTCATCCCATCTTCAGCTGCATAAGCGAGAAGCATTTCCAATTGATCTGGTTCCAGAAGCTTTCTTTTGGGATTTTTTCGATTGGTACATCGAATAGCAACTCCCTCATACAAATCCAGGTGAGGGACGTCCAGAGATTGATTTTGTTTACTAACAAGTCGGATACTCGCAATCAAATCATCTTCAAACTCTTGGATTTGGGAAATGATCTCGATTTCAATCCCATGTTTCCCACAATAAATTCTCAAATTTTCAAGCGCAGCCCCAAAAGCAATTAGAGATCCTGTACCCTTGTAGTCAAGCAAAGAATAGCTTCGCTCCTTATCATGGAATAAATGAAGAACTCCGCGTTTGTCCAATACCCATATCCAAGGCTGAATATTCCCTCCAGATGGCGCTAAATTGGCAAAGGAGAGCATTTCCTCGAGTTCTTTTTCGGAAGGCAAATAACCAGAGGGGAGAATATCATCAGGAATGCACTCTTTGAAATCTCCGTTCTTCACTTTTTTTGGAACTTCAGATTCGATTTCTTCAAGCGTTTCCAAATGGATGATCTCGTCCAAATCCACGTAATAACGACCCGATTTAACTGGATCTCCCAGAAGCAGTTTTCTTCCCACATGGGCAACTGAAGCTCCTCCCAAAAAAACGGCTGAAGCTAACTGAGGCCAATTACTGATGGTCTGCCCTACCTCTAATAAAGATGCTTTCATTCGAGGGGATAGAGTTTCAGTTCCGGTAATTTTTAAACCGACCCCTATTTTTTGTTGATTCGTGAGATTTTTTAGTGAATTAAGATCGATGTTCCCCATTAAGCCATGGAAAATTGGACGGTCAGGTTCAAGATCAAATCGCTCCACATCCAACATCCCTCGATCAGAAGTATCCATTAAAACGGGAATCCCATAAGACCTGGCTTTCTGACGAAGCAAAATCTTCATATCCAGACTGTCACATTCATCGATCACCAAATCCAACTTTCCGTTCTTGGTTAAAAAATCATCAATGTTTTCTTCAGTGACCCCTTCTTTGAATAAGCTAAGATTCAAGTATGGATCTATCTCAGAAATCTCCCGAGCAGCAATCACAGACTTTTCAAGACCTAAATTTGTGACCCCTGTTTTTAGCCTATTTAAATTACTGAGCTCCAAGGTGTCAAAATCTGCAAGCCTCAATTCTCCACAACTTCTTTCCAAAGCAATTGCAAGTGCGATACTTTGACCAACTGACAACCCTACTACACCTACCTTTTTGCCAGCTAAGGTTTCTTGTTCTTTTGGAGTTATTTTATAGTTATTCCGAATAGTCCGGATTCGAATAAATTCCTTTTCAGGAAGTAAATGCACCAAGTGGTTTTTCCAAGGGAAATAAACCCAGTTTCCATAAGTTTCTCGATTCTCTTTTCGAAAAAATTCCTCAACACCCTCAGACAACTCTTCTGGAGAAAATGTCTTATTTGGAGAATCTGCTTTGATAAGATCTTTTACTTGGCTTTCAATCTCATCCACAATTACGACATACTGCATCTCCTTCAATCGCAAAATCTCCTCAAGATGCTGAGGTAATTTTGGATCAAGAAATACAGGATAAGCCTGCCCTGCCAAATTAATCTTCGGTGAAGCTAGCATGAATTGAGCATAAATGGGTGATATGCAAGGTAAAGTTAGTTTTTGATTTTGATTCTCAAATCAATTTCTAATTTAATTTTAAATGTTAATTGATAAACTAAAAAGGGAAAATGAAAAACTGTCGCCGTTTGTTTTTGACAAGAAAAAATAATTATTTGGGGAAATTTTAATTCGTACCCTGTTGGGCTTAGAAATGGAAGACAAGAAAGAAGAAAAAATCAAAATTCTTTATGTGGATGATGAAGAAAATAATCTTCAAGCATTTAAGGCCACTTTCAGAAGAGATTATAAGATCTTTTTAGCTATTTCTGCCCAGGAAGGCCGTGAAATTCTGGAAAAAGAGGATATTGAAATTATCATCACAGATCAACGGATGCCTGAGCAAACAGGTGTGGAATTTTTAGAATCCATTATCCCAATTCACCCAAGCCCTATTCGAATTTTATTAACTGGGTATACGGACATTCAAGCCGTAATTGATGCAATTAATAAAGGTCAGGTATACCATTATCTTACCAAACCTTGGGAGGAAGATTACTTACGAACTGTGATCAAAAATGCTTACGAAGTTTTTTCACTTCGTAGAGAAAACGAACGCCTGACGCAAGCTTTGATCAAAGCCAATGAGCAATTGGAGTTTTTATTGAGACAAAATTTGCTTTCCTAAATCAATACCGAGCTGCCAACAGCAATTGTAACTCTTTGTGGGTTAGGTCGAATTTCCTAGCCAAATAGGCATTGGTTAGACTTCCTCTATACGTATATACTCCCCTCAGGAACCAGCGGTAATTAAAAATCATCTCCTCTGCTCCTCCCAAATCCGCCATTTGCAAAATGATGGGTGTAAAAATATTTGATAAGGAATAGGAGGCTGTACGGGAAACTCTGGAGGCAATATTGGGTACACAATAATGGATTATATCGTGTACAAAATAGATAGGATCTTCGTGGGTAGTCATCCGAGCTGTTTCAATACAACCACCCTGATCGATTCCCACGTCAATGATTATGCTTCCATGCATCATATTGGCCACCATCTCCTCATTAACCACGATCTTATTCCTGCCTTTTTCGGCACGAAGCGCACCAATTACCACATCTGCCTCAGCTAGCGCCTGAGTCAGGGTCAAATTATCAATGGTTGAAGTATATATCTGCTGTCCTAGCAACTGCTTCAACCTCCGTAATTTGTAAATATGATTGTCGAATACTTTGATATTTGCTCCCAAACCTAACGCAGTCCGAGCGGCATATTCTGCCACAGTTCCAGCACCAATGATGACTACCTGCGTCGGAGGCACCCCAGTCACTCCTCCCATTATTAGTCCTTTGCCATCGTTAACACTCGAAAGGTACTCAGCCGCTATAAGCATCACTGTACTGCCAGCAATCTCCGACATAGCCCGAACAACAGGCATCCCTCCTACCTTATCTTCTAAGTATTCAAATGCAATGGCAGTAATCTTTTTGGCATTGAGGGCTTCTATAAATTCCCGAGTTTGTCTTCCAATCTGCAAAGCAGAAATCAAACAGCTTCCGGGATTCATTTTATCGATTTCTGATAAATCAGGGGCATCAACTTTTAGAACGATTTGAGCCTTGAGAGCTTCTTCATGAGAATAAACCACCTTGGCACCTGCATCTGAGTAATCCTGATCTGAAAATTTCGAGGCTTTACCAGCACCTGTTTCGACGACCACTCCCAGACCATTATTAGTCAAAAGCCCTACTGCCTCCGGTGTTAACACTACCCGTCGCTCTTCCGAAGATTTTTCTTTAGGAATGCCAATAGTGATGGAACGTTTTCCTTTTTGAACCACCGCGGGAGCTTCCTTTGGAAGAAGGCCAGCAGCTGCAATTTCTTTGATTTCGTTAGGCATCTTGGAAATGTTCTAAAGTGATTTTTCGGCTTGATGGGCTCTGATACTCAATTTTTACATGTAGAAAATGTTCCGGGATATACGCTCCGAGTTTTTCAGGCCATTCAATCCAGCAATAATTTCCACTATAAAAATACTCTTCTATTCCGATATCCAAAGCTTCATCAGGATCTTCTAATCGATAAAAATCAAAATGATAGATCGATTCTCCAGTTTGAGTTTCATAATGGTTAACCAGTGAAAACGTAGGACTACTGACTTCATCCACTAAACCCATTTTATCGGCAATCATACGAATCAAGGTAGTTTTACCCGCACCCATTTCACCTTGGAACACCCAAATTTTCTCCTCAGAAGCTTCCTCAATAAGCCATTGAGCAATTTCTTCTAAGTCCTTCAATTCATATACTCTTGATATCAAGGCTCTCTATTTTGGTCTCAGATATAGAAAAGGAACAATCATTTCCTCCAAAGATACACCACCGTGTTGGAAAGTGTCCTTGTAATAGTTGACATAGTAATTATAATTGTTGGGATAGGCGAAAAAATAATCCTCAACAGCAAAGACATACGTACTGGAAACATTCAGTCGAGGAAGTTTTGCCTCTTCGGGTTTTGAAATCTCAAATACTTTTCCAGGTTCAAAACTCAGGTTTTTACCCTGTTTATAGCGAAGGTTTGTCGTTACATTTTTATCCCCAATAATCCGATAAGGTTTATTCACCCGTTTCGTACCATGGTCTGTTGTAATAATTACTTCAGCTCCAGCTTGCTGTATTTTTTTGAGCATTTCAAAAAGTGTGGAATGCTCAAACCAACTCCTGGTTAAGGATCGATAGGCTGATTCGTCAGGTGCCAATTCCCGGATCATTTTCATATCTGTTCGGGCATGAGAAACCATATCCACAAAATTATAGACCAATACATTCAGGTCATTTTGGAGCATGTTATGAAATTGGTCTAAGGCACTTTTCCCCTGATTGGCTTGAAGGATTTTTGTATAGGAAAATTTACAATTGAGGCGATTCTTTTCGAGATTGATTTTCAACCACTCCTCCTCATAATTATTTTTCCCTTCATCTGAATCCTCGTTTTCCCAATATTGAGGATAAAAACGGGCCATATCCAAAGGCATCATTCCGCTGAAAAGCGCATTCCTTGCAAAAGCGGTTGTGGTGGGCAGAATACTGTAATAGGTTTCTTTCTCTTGGATGGTAAAATAAGGAGTCAACAATGGCTCCACGTCCTCCCACTGGTCCAGCCTCAAATTATCAATAACAATGAAAAATAAGGGTGTTCCATTTTTGATTCGTGGAAATACTTTTTTTCGCATTACCTGATGAGAAAGTAAGGGCTTTTCAGCATTTCGTTCATCCATCCAATGGATGTATTCCTTTTTGATAAATCGGGCAAAATTCGAATTTGCCTCGGTTTTTTGGGTTTCAAGAACCTCTTGCATACTCTTATTCTCAGTCTGGTCGATTTGAAGCTCCCAATACGTGAGTTTTTTATAGATAGTCGACCAATCTTCATGATCCTCGGCTTCCCCCAAAGACATACTGATATTCATGAAGTCCTGCTGATAACTCAGCGTGGTTTTTTCTTCAATTAATTGCCTATTCTGTAAGATTTTTTTTACAGAAAGCCATATTTGACTGGGATTCAGTGGTTTAATCAAGTAATCGGCTATCTTTCCTCCAATCGCGTCATTCATGATTTGCTCCTCCTCACTTTTGGTGATCATCACCACCGGAATCTGAGGTTTGATCTGTTTGATCTGTTGGAGTGTTTCCAGTCCAGTCATCCCCGGCATCATCTCATCCAAAAAAACCAAGTCAAAAGACTCCTTTTCTATTTCTTCAATGGCATCTACCCCAGAATTGACTGTGGTTATTTCATAGCCTTTTTGTTCTAAGAATAATATATGTGGCTTGAGCAAATCTATTTCATCATCTGCCCAGAGGATGCGTGCTTTTTGAGACATACCGATTTCTGATTCTTTTAAAATTATAATTACTTTTGGGTAAACAAAACAGGCCTCCTTGAAAAGCCAGAAAATACTCAATGATCCCGTTTATGGTTTTATCACGATTCCGAGTGAATTGATTTTTGAGATCATTGACCACCCTTACTTCCAGAGATTACGCCGGATCAAGCAATTAGGTTTGACAGACTTCGTATACCCAGGCGCCTTGCATACCCGATTCCATCATGCCTTGGGCGCAATGCACCTTATGCAGATCACATTGGAAAATCTCCGTAATAAAGGAACAGAAATCAGCGACAAAGAATTCGAAGCGGCATTGATAGCCATTCTTTTGCACGATATCGGTCATGGACCCTTTTCCCATGCGCTGGAATACAGCCTGCTAAAAGGGGTTCCCCATGAAAAACTCTCCCTGATGATCATTGATCTATTGAATCAAGAAGTGAGTGGAGAATTGGATTTGGCTTTGAAAATTTTCAAAAATCAATACGAACGGAAATTTTTCCATCAATTGGTATCGAGTCAGTTAGATATTGACCGATTAGATTACTTACAAAGGGATTGCTTTTTTACTGGGGTTTCAGAAGGTACTATCGGAGCTGATCGCATCATCAAAATGATGGATGTGAAAAATGATCAAATCGTAATTGAGGAAAAGGGAATCTATTCCATTGAGAATTTCCTGAGTGCAAGAAGGTTGATGTACTGGCAGGTTTACCTCCACAAAACGACTGTCAGTGCGGAGAAAATGCTAATTAATCTGATCCAGCGAGCAAAAGACCTAAAATCAACAGGCGTTTCCTTTCCTGTTTCAGACGAATTTAATTTTTTATTAGAAAACAACTTACAATTGGCTGATTTCGAAGGAAATCCAGCATTGTTGAAGATCTTCTTGGAACTGGACGATTTTGATATTTGGGGAGCCATCAAGCTTTGGAAAAAATCTGAAGATTACGTACTCAGAAATATATCCACCATGTTTTTAACTCGGAACCTTTTTAAAATTCAACTTAGCAATGACCCTTTTGAGGAAGATGCATTGGAAGCTTCTCGATTAAAAACTATACAAAAATTAGGAATCCCTGAAAAGGATCTGAATTATTTCTTTTCAAGTGGCTCCCTAAGCAACTATGGTTACCTGGCAAAAGATCGGATTTCTATTTTAACTAAAAAAGGCAATGTAGTGGATGTGGCTCAAGCAGCTGACCTGCCAAACATCAAAATCATGAGTAAAATCGTGAAGAAATACTACATATGTAAAGCCAAAAACCTAATTTAGATCACTAAACCCAAATTTGCTGTATGGAATTCACCTTAAGGCAACTCGCTGATCTCCTCGGCGGCAAAGTAGAAGGAGACGAAAACGTCACAGTAAATCGACTGGACAAAATACAGGAAGGAAAACCCGGGGGAATCAGTTTTTTGGCAAATGAAAAATACGAACCCTACTTATACCAAACCGCTGCTTCAGCAGTAATCATATCAGAAGGATTCCAGCCAAATAAACCCTATCAAACCAATCTCATAAGGGTAAAAGATGCTTATTCCAGCTTTACTCAGATCCTTGAAACCTATTCACAATTCACAAAAGCCTCCTTCCAAGGGGTAGAAGAACCTAGCTACATGGATCCGAGCAGTCAAATTGGGGAAGGTCATTACCGAGGAGCATTTTCCTACATTGGGAAGAATTCACAAATCGGAAATCAAGTGAAGATCCACCCCCATGCCTTTATCGGAAATCAGGTAAAAATCGGGGACCATTGCATCATCCATGCAGGAGCAAAAATATGTGATGGAACAATCATTGGAAACCACTGCGAGATTCATCCGGGAGTAGTAATTGGCTCCGACGGTTTTGGTTTTGCACCTCAGGAGGATGGCTCATATAAAGCGATTCCTCAAATCGGAAATGTGATCTTGGAAGATTGGGTTAGTATAGGCGCAAATACCACCGTGGATTGTGCTACCATGGGATCAACCATCATCCGCAAGGGTGCAAAAATTGATAATTTGGTTCAAATAGCCCACAATGTAATTGTTGGTGAAAATACAGTAATCGCTTCTCAGACTGGAATTTCTGGATCCACTGAAATAGGTAAAAACTGTGTTATTGCCGGCAAAGCTGGGATAGTCGGTCATTTGAAAATTGCTGATAACACCACAATTGGTGCGAATACGGGTATAAGTAAGTCGATCAAAAAACCTGGACAGACCATTTTCGGATACATCGGTTTGGAGATGAAGCACTTTTTAAAATCCTACTCAATCTTCAAAAATCTGGAGGACTTGGAAAGCCGAATCAAAGAACTCGAAAAAAAGCCTTAATTTTGCGGCCCAACACAATCCAATTGGTTGATTAACAAATGAAAGTAAAACAGCATACTATAAAAAAACAGGTGGAACTTTCCGGTGTGGGCCTACATACTGGTGTGATTTCCAATATGACTTTTCTACCTGCCCCTCCTAACCACGGCATCAAATTTCAGCGAGTTGACCTTGAAGGCAGACCTACGGTGGATGCAGACTGCGACTTGGTGGTTGACGTTTCACGCGGAACTACCCTAGAGCAAAACGGTGCCCGGGTTTATACTGTCGAACATGTATTGGCAGCCTTAGTTGGGTTGGAAATAGACAATGTATTGATCCAATTGGATGGGCCTGAACCTCCGATTATGGACGGATCTTCCATTCAGTTTATTGAAGTTTTGGAAGAAGCTGGCTTGGAAGAACAAAATGCCCTTCGACGATTTTTTGAAGTTCAGGAAAGCATTCAGTACAAAGATTCATCTCGTGAAGTTGAGATGGTCGCGCTTCCTACGGATAATTACCGAGTGACTGTAATGGTGGATTATAATTCTCCAGTATTAGGAAGTCAACATGCATCCATTACAGATATCAGCCAATTCAAATCTGAAATCGCTTCTTGTAGAACTTTTTGTTTTCTACACGAATTGGAAATGCTTTATAATTCTAACCTAATCAAAGGGGGAGATTTAAACAATGCGATTGTGGTAGTCGATCGCGTCGTTGAAAAAGAGGAATTGCAGCATCTCGCAAAGATGTTCAACAAACCTCATGTGGAAGTCAAAAAAGAGGGAATCTTAAACAACGTAGACCTACGATACCGTAATGAACCTGCCAGACACAAATTATTGGACGTGGTAGGCGATTTGGCTTTAGTTGGGAGACCATTAAAAGCTCAGATTTTGGCGGCAAGGCCTGGACATGCAGCGAATGTGGCATTTGCTAAAAAGATCAAGCGAGCAATGGAGAAATCCTCCTCTTCCCATATTCCCTACTATGATCCAAAGCTGCCACCGGTAATGGATATTAATCAAATCAGCAACATCCTTCCTCATCGATATCCATTCCAACTTTTAGACAAAGTCATCTACTTGGATGATACTGTAGTCGCTGGCGTGAAGAATGTCACCATGAATGAACCATTCTTTTTGGGGCATTTTCCAGGAAACCCAGTAATGCCCGGAGTGTTACAAGTGGAAGCAATGGCTCAAACAGGAGGGATTTTGGTCCTAAGTACCGTAGACGATCCTGAAAACTATTGGACCTACTTCTTAGGCATTGAAAACTGTAAATTCAGAAAAATGGTCCTTCCTGGGGATACACTCATATTTAAATGTGAACTACTGGCTCCAATCCGACGTGGAATCGCAAAAATGAAAGGGGAAGCCTATGTAGGTAACACGCTCGTTTGCGAAGCAGTGATGACAGCTAGTATAACTCGAAAGGAATCATGATTAGTCCACTTGCACACGTCAGCCCGGATGCCAAGATCGGCAAAAACGTGAAGATCGATCCCTTCACCATGATCCATGAGGATGTAATCATTGGGGATGATACTTGGATTGGACCGAACGTTACTATTTTCCCAGGTGCCCGCATTGGGAAAAAATGCAAAATTTTCCCCGGAGCAGTAATTGCCGGGATTCCGCAGGATTTAAAGTTTCAAGGTGAAGAATCAACCGTAGTCATCGGAGACAATACCACCATTCGGGAATGTGTAACAATCAGTAGAGGAACTGTCGATAAGCAGACCACTGTCGTGGGAAGTAATTGTTTACTGATGGCCTATGTACATATAGCTCACGATTGTGTGATTGGTAGCAATGTTATCATTGCAAACTCCGTTCAGATTGCAGGACACGTTTCCATCGATGACTGGGCAATTGTTGGCGGATCAAGTGCGATTCATCAATTTGTGAAAATCGGAATGCATGCCATGATTTCTGGAGGTTCTTTGGTTCGGAAAGATGTGCCTCCTTTTACAAAAGCTGCACGAGAACCTCTTTCCTATGCGGGTGTCAATTCGCTAGGTTTAAGAAGAAGAGGTTTTACCTCAGAAACGATCTCCCATATTCAGGAAGTATACCGGTATCTTTTCTTGAATAGCATGAATAATTCAAGAGCACTAGAAGAAATTGAGGTCAATTTACCTGCGACGAAGGAACGAGATGAAATCTTAAACTTCATCCGCTCTTCAGAAAGAGGGGTCATGAAGGGTTATATTAACTAATTTGCATGAAAATCCGAGTAGAAGCAGCTTCAAAACGCTTCCAATACGAATGGATTTTCAAAAATCTTTCGATCCAATTGGAGTCCGGTGATTCTTTAGCGATTACGGGGAGCAATGGTTCCGGTAAATCAACCTTATTGAAATGCCTAACAGGCTCCATCCCTTTGACTTCTGGAAAGATCGAATTTTCAATTGAAGGAAAAGGAATAGAAGAATCGGATTGGTTTAAGCATCTAAGTATAGCTGCGCCTTACTTGGAGCTACCGGAAGAATTCACACTCTCCGAATTACTGGATTTCCACTTTAAGTTTAAAAAGCCAATTAAAGGTATTTCTATACAAGAAATTCTCGAATTGGTTTACTTAAAAGAGCATCATGGGAAATTCGTCTCCCAGTTTTCTTCTGGAATGAAGCAAAGGCTGAAGCTGGCCCTTGCTTTACTATCCAAATCGGATGTGATTTTTCTTGACGAACCAACATCTAACCTCGATAAAAAAGGAATCGCTTGGTATCAAAAACTTGTAGAAAGCTATCAATTGAATCGAATTCTGATTGTTTGCTCAAATGAGCAGCGTGAATATGATTTTTGCCAACAAAAATTGGCTTTAGAAGATTATAAATAAATTACACGTTTTGAACTTAGGAGTATATCCCTAATTTTAAATTTCTAATTGAAAAGAGTATGAAACAGTTTGTAGGAAAATGGTCCCTATTTGCATTTTTAATTACTTTTTTGTGGGCCTGTGGTGGAGATAGCCCCTCACCTCAACCTCCACAAAAAACACCTGAAGAATTAGCCATTGAAGCCCTAACAGGAACAGGGACACAAGCTTGGGCGATTGCTGGAGGTGGATCCGTGACTCGAAGTGGAACAGCAGTTACTGATCTTTATCAAAATTTCGAATTGATCATGAACTCCGGCTCTGCGAAAACTTATACTACATTAAACAACAATGATCTGTTTGATGCTTCAGGAAATTGGAGTTTTGCAGGAACCAACTTTGATAAATTTTCTCTAACTGGTGGAAAACCTGCCGCAGGAAGAGAAATTTCCTTTACCAAAACGGGTGATAATCTAAGATTGCAATTTACAATTCCTGCACCAGGGGCAAGAATTAACGGAGTGCAAGCCGTTGCAGGAAGCTATGTTTTTAATCTTGTTAAAAAATAAACCAATCCAACACACACTATTTATTGAGGGCTTTCAAGGCCCTCTTTTTTTTACCCTTACTCGTAAAAATCAGCGTTATTTTTTTTCAAAATTCTTTTATACGCTACCAAAAACCTGACTTTAATCATATAGGCTTATGGAATTGGTCACAATGGTCGACGAAGGGTCCATGTAGATTTGCATAAACACCTACGTCTATGGAGACCAAAATACCCTATAGCATCAAACTTCATTTGCCTGATGAAATTATGCGCGAATATAACTGTCCCGTTTTAACAAGGGATTTTTGGCCAGGACAATTGGAAAGCCTCATGTGTGACGCATTGGATGGTGAACCTTCCTTAATCACGGTAGATTTAATCAAAGTTTTGGATTGGCTTCGGATGGAAGAACTTCCCAAGCATATTGATAAAGAAGTTTGTGAAATCCCCGTCTTACTTTATGTATCAGATTTTTCGACCAACCACCTTCTTTTTCATTACGATGGCACTCCTCAATCCGCACAATTAATTCGGCATTTCATCAATTTATTTCAGAATAAAATTAAAAACAGCAAAGCTACCATTATATCACCCTCCTTTATTCCAAAATCCAAAATCCGAGAAGAGCAGGACTTAATCCAACTAGTCGCAAAATCAACTCGAGAAACCAGCTTTATCAAGTTCAATTTTATTCGAATTGGGGACTTTTGGACCTATGCTGTCAAGCACAATTGTACCCTTTTAGTCACTACAAAAAATTACCAAGCTGACCTTACCAAGGTCCTCTATCATTTTTATAAAAGTAAAATGTGGAGTAACCAATTGTCTTTTTATCTATCCGTTTAAGTCATTTCAAGAACTGATAAATGTCATGTTTTTAGCTTGATTAATAGGTAATTTTTGTAAAAAAGAAAGTATGCCCAATACGATCAATACCGAAAAAACTAAATGCTATCATTGTGGGGAAACCTGCGAGAATGATGCATTGGCTATTGATGACAAAATATTCTGCTGTCAGGGCTGCAAACTTGTTTACGAGGTGCTTTCTGAAAATGATATGTGCACTTACTATGATTTAGGGGCACATCCAGGAGAAAGTCAAAAAGAGAAAAGCAGCAGAAGCAACCGATTTGACTATCTCAAAGATCCAGAAACCGCAAAGAAGCTTCTGGATTTCCAAAATGAAACAGAAAGCCATGTAACTTTTTATATCCCCTTAATTCATTGCGCTTCCTGCATTTGGTTATTGGAAAACCTGTATCAAATCCACCCCGGTATCACATTCAGTCGGGTTGATTTCATAAAAAAGAAGGTTCAGATCAAATTCCAGCATCAAAAAATAAGCTTGCAGGAATTAGTCAGTTTGTTGTCTACCATAGGATATGAACCCAAAATATCGCTTTCTAACCTTGATAAAAAAGCTCAGAGCAGTTCAGTAGATCGAAGAACTGTAAAACGATTGGCAGTTGCCGGTTTTTGTTTTGGCAACATGATGCTATTCAGCGTTCCTGAATATTTCTCGGAAGTAGAATTAATAGCTGAAAATTTCCGTGGCCTTTTCAATTATCTCAATGTCTTGTTGGCCATTCCTGTGGTGACCTACGCTGCCAGTGACTACTACATTTCAGCTTGGAATTCAGTAAAGCAGCGCCGGATCAACATGGATGTTCCGATCGTATTAGGAATCGCTACCCTTTTTGTCTATAGCTTATGGGAAATTTTTGCCCATGGAAATGCCGGCTATATGGACAGCCTTGGGGGATTACTTTTCTTCTTACTACTCGGGAAAATCTACCAGCAAAAAACATTCTCAGCATTGGAATTTGATCGGGATTACAAATCCTATTTTCCTATCGCTGTCACCAAATTAGTCCAAAATCAAGAAGAAGTTATTCCCCTAACAAAACTGGAGGTTGGAGACGTAATCTTGGTTCGGGATGAAGAATTAATCCCTGCTGATTCCTTATTACTAAGCGATACCGCTCATATCGATTACAGTTTTGTAACTGGAGAAGAAGTTCCTGTTCCCAAGCGAAAAGGAGAATTGATTTATGCCGGAGGACGGCAAAAAGGAGAACCTATTCTATTGACCATTCAAAAATCTCCTTCCCAAGGTTACCTTACAGACCTTTGGAATAATGAGAGTTTCGAAAAGTCTAAGGATAAATTACTCGAACCACTTTCAAATAAAGTTTCAGGAATTTTCACCTGGACGGTATTGAGCATTGCCTTGATCGCTTTCCTTTTCTGGCTTCCTACAGACCTGTCTTTTGCCATCAAGGTATTAGCCTCCGTTTTGATTGTAGCCTGCCCCTGTGCTTTGGCCATGTCCACACCATTCACCTTGGGAAACACGCTTCGCATTTTTGGTAGAGATAAATTTTACCTCAAAAATGCCAGTGTGGTAGAACGATTGGCCTTGGTGGATACGGTAGTATTTGATAAAACGGGAACCTTAACCGATCCTGCAAGAGCCCAAATCAAATTTTACGGGGAATCCCTTTCAGAAGAAACCAAAGCCATTTTAAAATCAATGGTGTCACGGTCCACCCATCCTCTGAGTAACAGGATCAATGGGTGGCTTGGAAATATTACTGGAAAAAAATTAAGTTTCATTCAAGAGGAGAAAGGAAAAGGGATAAAAGGAATTTATCTGGGACAGGAAATCCGATTAGGTTCGGCAAGTTTCTGTGCTATTAAAAATCCAGTCTCTCATCGAGAGGGAAATCTTGTATACCTCAGCATTTCAGGAGTTGAATTAGGCTATTTCCATATTCTGTCAGGTTTAAGAGCCAAGGCACCTGAGGTGATTTCTTCACTTGAACAGAGCTATGAACTTCACCTCCTATCTGGAGACCATGCACATGAACTCAACTCTCTAAAGCAAAATTTGGGAAAATCGATTTATTATCATTTCCAACAAAACCCAATCGAAAAACTCACCTATTTACAATCCTTAAACGAGGATGGAAAAAGAACCCTTATGATTGGAGATGGGCTCAACGATGCAGGAGCTCTTCAGGAAAGTGAGGTAGGGATCGCTATTTCAGACCGGGTAAGTCACTTTTCCCCTGCTAGTGACGCAATTCTTGATGCCAGTTCTTTTTCAAAAATTCCAAAATACCTCGACTTCGCCAAGAAGAGTCGGAACATCATCAAAGCCAGTTTTGGTTTGAGCTTTCTTTACAATGTGGTAGGCATCAGCCTGGCCGTGCAGGGCATTCTGAGCCCTGTGATTTGTGCCGTTTTGATGCCACTATCCAGTATTTCAGTAGTGGTTTTCACCACCCTTTCTACCAATGCATTAGCCTGGAAGATGGGCCTTATCCAATCAAAAACCGAAAAATAATATGGAAGTCATCTTTCTCTTAATCGGTGTAAGTCTCGTGTTAGCAGGCAGCTTTTTGTATCTGTTTTTTAAGGCAGTAAAAAGCGGTCAATTTGAAGATGACTACACCCCCTCCGTACGAATTCTTTTCGATAATCATAAAAAAACAAGTAAACATCAACCAATAAAACCTAAGTCCAATGAATGACGCTACACTGGAAAGGTTCCAATACGACAATAAGATTGTCAAGTATTTTGGAGCCGCTACAATTATTTGGGGCATAGTAGGTATGCTAGTGGGAGTAATCGCCGCAACCCAACTATTCTGGCCTGAGGCAAATTTGGGCAATCCCTACACAACTTTTGGTAGGATTCGTCCTCTGCATACCAATGCAGTAATCTTTGCCTTTGTGGGAAATGCAATTTTTGCTGGGGTCTACTACTCCATGCCGAGGTTGCTAAAAACCCCAATGTGGAACAAATCCTTAAGCTGGTTCCATTTCTGGGGATGGCAATTAATCATTTTAGCTGCCGCCATCACCCTACCCCTTGGTCTGACAACCTCCAAGGAATATGCAGAATTGGAGTGGCCAATTGACATTGCCATTGCCCTCGTATGGGTTGCTTTTGGAGCTAACATGATCGGAACACTTATCAAGCGACGGGAACGTCACATGTACGTGGCTATCTGGTTTTACTTGGCTTCTTTCGTAACAGTAGCAGTCCTTCATATTTTCAATTCCCTGGAACTTCCAGTGTCTTTTACTAAAAGTTACTCTGCTTATGCAGGTGTTCAAGATGCCTTGGTACAATGGTGGTATGGTCATAATGCAGTTGCATTCTTCCTAACCACACCTTTTTTAGGATTGATGTATTATTTCCTTCCTAAAGCAGCCAATCGGCCAGTTTACTCTTATAAGCTATCCATTGTCCACTTCTGGTCTTTGATCTTCATCTACATGTGGGCAGGGCCTCACCACCTGCTTTACACAGCACTTCCTGAATGGGCTCAGGTATTGGGAACGGTTTTCTCCGTGATGCTGATTGCTCCTTCTTGGGGGGGTATGGTGAATGGACTATTGACTTTAAGAGGAGCATGGGATAAGGTCAGAAATGAACCCGTATTGAAATTTATGGTAGTTGCAGTAACTGCTTACGGTATGTCAACCTTCGAAGGCCCTATGCTTTCACTTAAAAATGTGAATGCAATTGCACACTACACTGACTGGATTGTAGCCCACGTTCACATTGGAGGTTTGGGTTGGAACGGGTTCTTGACCTTCGGTATGCTTTACTGGATGTGGCCAAGACTTTTCAAAACTACCATCTACTCCCAAAAAATGGCGAATGCGCATTTTTGGATAGGTACATTGGGTATAATTTTCTACGCCCTCCCGATGTATGTATCCGCCTTGACTCAATTCTTGATGCTTCGTGAATTTGATGAAATGGGTCGTTTAGCCTATGGCAACTTCCTTCAAACTGTAGTAGAAATCGTTCCGATGTATATTCTACGTGCATTCGGAGGTCTCCTCTATTTGTCTGGAGCAATTATAATGGTGTACAACATGTACAAAACAGCTCAAAAAGGAACCTTTGAAGCTTATGAAGAAGATCAAGCTCCTGCATTGGCTAAAAACTATAATCCAGCGGGAGAATTTTGGCACAGAGCATGGGAAAGAAAGCCAGTTTTCTTTACCGTTTTGGCAACTGTAGCTATTGCAATTGGTGGTGCAATTGAGATTATCCCAACCATTTTGGTAAAATCAAATGTACCGACCATTTCTTCAGTAAAACCTTATACCCCTCTTGAACTAGAAGGACGAGATCTCTATATCGCCAATGGTTGTGTGGGTTGTCATTCTCAAATGATCCGACCATTCCGTTTTGAAACTGAGCGATATGGCGAATATTCGAAAGCAGGTGAATTCGTCTATGATCGACCTTTCCTTTGGGGATCGAAGCGGACTGGACCAGACTTGCACCGTATCGGTGGAAAATATCCTGACTCATGGCACTACTTCCACATGGAAGACCCTACTTCCATGTCTCCAGGATCTTTGATGCCTCCTTATCCATGGATGAAGGAGAATGTGATGGATTACTCCGATCTACCTGCTAAGATCAGAACACTACAGAAACTAGGTGTACCATATCCAGAAGGGTATGATGAGCAAGCAGTGACTGATTTGGAAAAACAAGCCAATGAAATCGTCACCAACTTAAAAGATGCAGGCGTAGAGGTGATGCCAAACACAGAAATTGTGGCGCTGATCGCTTACTTACAGCGTCTAGGTACGGATATTAAAGCAACTGCTTCCAATTAAACCCAGGAAATCATGTATAAAGAAGTATTAAGATCAATCGAAAATATCGAAATCTACCCAGTGATTTCCTTGCTCATCTTTGTGCTGTTTTTTCTGGGAGTATTCGTTTGGGTGAAAAGCTTACCCAAAGAACTTGTGGACCATATGAAGTCCCTACCAATGGAAAATGATGACGAATTAACCAAACACCAGCCATGAAAAAGTTTCTAACCCTTTTAATAACAATCGGGTGGTTTCCCACCCTGAGTGCATTTGCTCAGACCGAAACCTCCAATTGGTATACGGATCTACAAGCTATGGACCCCGCCCAGATGACTCTATTGGTCATTCTAGGCATCGTTCTGCTTGTGATTGTACTGTTACTCCTTTTAATGGTATACCTGATGTCCTTCATGGTTGCCGTGTTCAAAAAGGAAAACCCAGAATTGGCAAATGAGCCAACTTGGTGGGAAAAGTTTAAAGAGCGATTTGTAACCGGTAAAATGGATGTGGTAGGAGGAAAAGAAGAAAAAGCCAAAATGATGGCTGATCACTCCTACGATGGAATTACCGAATTGGATAATTTCATGCCTCCATGGCTGCAATGGGTATTTATTTTAACCATCATTTTTGGGGTTGGCTATTTCACCTACTACTCCATACTTGGATTAGGACTCACCGGTGTGGAAGAGTATCAGGAAGAGCTTCGAGTAGAGGCTATAGCAGCTGAGGCTAGGATGGCCACAATGGCGGCCTCCATTGATGAAACCAACGTAACGTTCGATGATTCGCAGGCAAGCTTGGCGATAGGCAAGTCCATCTTTGAAGCAAATTGCGCAGCTTGCCATGCTGCTGATGGTGGTGGTGGTGTTGGTCCTAATTTGACAGACCAATATTGGTTGCATGGAGGTTCCATTCAGGATGTCTTCTCAATAGTCAAGTATGGTGTAGTCAGCAAAGGGATGGTTCCTTGGGAAGATCAACTTTCTCCACAGGAAATCCAACAAGTCTCCAGCTACATCCTTACACTTGTAGGAACCTCTCCAGCAAACCCTAAAGAACCACAGGGAGAATTAGAAACTCCCAAAGCAGAGCCTGAGTCCGTGACTGAAAGCACAACTGAGGCAACGACGCTTTGATAGATTTGGTCTACCGGTGAAATCCCGGTAGACCTAAATTAAAATTCAAAATGGCACAGAAAAACCCACACCTCAATCCAGAATCCTTTCGCGACTCACTATCAACCGTTAAGGAGGATGGAAAACGTTATTGGGTCTATCCCAAAAAAGTTCGGGGTTTTTTCTATAAATACAGAACCTACCTTTCTTGGGTTTTACTTGCGATTTTATTTATCGGTCCCTTCATTCAAGTAGATGGTAGACCTTGGTTATTATTCAATATTTTTGAGCGGAAATTCATCATTTTTGGAGCCGTTTTCTGGCCTCAAGACACACATTTACTGATTTTTCTCTTATTGATATTTTTTGTTTTTGTTATTCTATTTACAGTCATTTTTGGGCGAATATGGTGCGGGTGGGCATGCCCTCAAACTCTATTCATGGAAATGGTGTTTCGAAAAATCGAATACTTGATTGAAGGTGATGCAAACCAACAACGAGCACTTGATGCAAGCCCTTGGAATACCAATAAAATCATAAAGAAGGGGAGTAAAATCCTGATCTTCGCCGGAATTTCTCTTCTCATCGGTCATTTGGTCATGGCCTACCTAATTGGAATCGATCAAGTTCAAGAAATAATTACCAAACCCCCGACCGAAAACTTAGCAGGATTTATTGGCCTAGTGGCCTTCTCGGGAATTTTCATGTTTGTCTTTACTTGGTTTCGCGAGCAAGCTTGTACAGTTGTTTGTCCCTATGGTAGACTTCAAGGAGTACTTTTGGACAACAACTCCATCAATGTGATGTATGATTATGTGCGTGGAGAACCAAGGGCTCCGATCAGAAAAAATAAAGTGGATGAGTCACCAAAAGGTGATTGTATAGATTGTGGACTTTGTGTACAAGTCTGCCCTACTGGAATTGATATACGGAACGGTGTCCAAATGGAATGCGTGAATTGTACTGCCTGTATTGATGCATGTGATGAGGTGATGGAGAAAGTGGAGCGGCCGAAAGGTCTTATACGATACGCTTCCGAAAACAGTATTCAACAAGGTTTTCAAAAGTTGATTACCGGAAGAGTAAGAGCCTATTCTGTTGTTTTGGTTTTATTGGTAACTGCATTTATTACCTTGATCGCAACGCGGGATGAACTTCAGGCAACCATCACGAGATTTCCAGGAATGACCTACCAATTACGTGACAATGGAACCGTTTCAAACCTATACCAAATCACTCTGATCAATAAAACATTTGAACAGCAAACCGTTCATCTTTCATCGCTTGTTGAAGGACTTGATGTGGAAGTGGTAGGCGGAAAAGATTGGGTATTGGAACCTCAGTCAAAGGTAGAAGGACGATTTTTCTTGGTAACGGATCAAAATAGGGTAGTTACTCCGCAACAGGACGTCAAACTTTCGCTAATCCATAAGGAAAAAGAGATAGACGAAATTGAAACGAGCTTTATGGCTCCCGTATCAAAAGAATAAATTATGAATTGGGGAAAAGGAATATTGCTTTCAATCATTGTTTTTATTGGGATTATCATGACTATGGTTGTGATCTCCGTAAGAATGGATGGGATTGAACTTGTCAGGGATAATTATTACGAAGCAGAAATCAAGTACCAAGAGCAAATTGATAAAGAAGCCTCAACCTTGGCTCTCGACCGTGAGGTTATACGATATGATATCCAAACAAAATCCATGATTTTAGACCTTCCTGTTGGAGCAAAGGGAAACCTTCAATTATTCCGGCCTTCTGACGCAAGTCTGGATAAATCTTTATCCATTGAAATTAATGAAGAAGGAAAGAAGGCGGTCTCAGTGGCGGATTTAAAACCTGGATATTGGAGAGTCCAGTTAAGCTGGACTGAAAATGGCGTGGCCTTTTATCAAGAAAAGAAAATAACTATCTAAATGCTTTGGACTGCCTTTCTTTTGGGATTTTTGGGTTCATTCCACTGTGTGGGAATGTGCGGTCCTATTGCATTGGCAGTTGGAAATGCAGGGAATTCAGGCTTTCTGTGGAACAAAATTCTTTATAACCTAGGACGTAGTGTAACCTATGCGGCATTAGGTTTAGTAATTGGATTTTTAGGGTTTTCCCTCTCGCTGGCAGGAATCCAACAAGGATTTTCAATCGGAATGGGAGTTCTTTTAGTTTTGCTCTCTTTGAATTATAAGAAGTCTGAGCAGATTTTGACCATTCCTTGGCTATCAGGAGTAGTCTATTGGGTAAAATCAAAACTATCTTATTTCTTAAAGAAAGGTGGAAAGCCAGCTTTTTTCGCAACAGGGTTAGCCAATGGTTTACTTCCTTGCGGAATGGTTTATATGGCGCTTATTGCAGCTTTAGGTTTCCAAAACCCTTACCTTGGAGCAACTTACATGTTCTTTTTTGGAATAGGAACCATCCCTCTCCTCCTCTTTTTAATGTATTCAGGAAAATTAATCAGCGTAAAAACCCGACTGAATTTCCAAAAAGCAATCCCCTATTTAGGAGTGATATTGGGAGTACTTTTTATTTTCAGGGGATTGGGACTGGGCATTCATGGACTGAGTCCTGATATCCAGATTTTCAACTATGGAACTGAGCAAATTGGCATCACCGTCTGTGAATAGGCTCAAATTGCTTTGCTAAACACCAATTCTCTCGTTTGATTCTGAAGTCTATTGTCGAAAACCTTACAGATCTGACGGATAAATAAAACTCCATCTTTGGTAACCTGAAGCTGATTTCCATCTAATTCTACTAATTTCTCTTGCTGCATTTCGCCTAATTGGAGCAATTGGTTTTCACTCAATATTCCCCATAAATCTCTAGAAATGATTGACTGATGATTGCAAATTAAATCCAGAATAAAATCGCGAATCATCAAGTCCTCATTGGTCATCCGATGCCCCTTTGTAATAGCCCAATCTCCTTTAGCGATAACGGATTGATAGGAATTAATGCTTTTTTCATTTTGGGCATAGGCCAAATGAATATCGCTGATACTACTCGCGCCAAGCCCAATCAGGATTTTTGAAGGCGAGGTCGTAAAACCCATAAAATTCCGATGCAAAGTTCCCTGCTGAAGAGCCAAATAAAGAGGGTCTTCCTTCTTCGAAAAGTGGTCCATTCCGATTTCAACATACCCTGCTTCCCGCAACTTTTTCTTTCCAAATTCATAAAGCTCTCGCTTTTCTAATTCATTAGGGAGATGATTTTCATAACTCTTCTGAGCAGGAAATGAACTTGGAACATGTGCGTAGCTGTAAAAAGCAATTCGATCGGGGGAAAGAGAAATCACCTTTTCAAAAGTGTCCTCTAACGTAAGTAGAGTTTGGTGAGGCAATCCATAAATCAAATCAAAATTGATGGAAGTATACCCAAAACTTCTTGCTTGATCAGTCGCTTTTTGAACCTTTTCAAAATGTTGAATCCGGTGAATTGCCTGCTGTACTGTTTCATCAAAATCCTGTATCCCAAAACTAACCCGATCAAACCCTAGCTCTGCTAAGACTTCAAGGTGCTCTTTGGTCGTATTATTAGGGTGCCCCTCAAAACTAAATTCACGATTTTCTGAAACCTCAGCCGATTTAAGAATAGACGAAATCAGATAATTCAGTGATTGTGGGGAAAAAAATGTTGGAGTGCCTCCTCCCAAATGAATACCAGAAATTTGAGGTTTTTCCCCAAAGTATTCCAAATACTTTTTCCATTCCTGAATTAAGGCATCTAAATATGGTTCTTCTACTCCGTGATTCTTTGTGATACGCTTATTACATCCACAATAGATACAGAGACTTTCACAAAATGGTAAATGAATGTAAAGACTTACGCCATCCTCCTTTCCATACATTGAAAATGATTTAGAAACCAATTCACCCCAATCTTCCGATAGTAGATCATTGTCCCAAAGAGGGACAGTTGGATAACTGGTATACCGTGGAGCAGGAGTATTGTACTTTTTAATGAGTGCGAAATTGCCCATAGATAACTGATTTGGAAGGTCAAAAATGAAAACAAAAAAAAACTGAAGTAGTGACAGGAACTAGCTTGAAAAATGACATAAATCAGGATTTACAGAAATCTGAACCTAGTTGCCTAAGATTGATTTTTATTTTGGTTTGCATTAGATTCGGACATAGCTCAAATCGACAATGGGAGTACTTAAAAAAATCGGTTTTTTTAGCGCATTAATCCTGCCTATTCTACTTATCTCGGGATATTATTTGGGAGGATTCAACCGGTGGTTGATTCACATTTTTGTATTTGTTCTTGTCCCCCTAATGGATTATTTGATCAGCACGGATACGACGAATATTCCAAAAGAAGCAGTCTCCAAGGTCGCAAAAGAACGGTTTTACCAATGGGTAACATTTTCCTGGGTCTATATCCAATTAGCAGTCCTAGGTTGGGCTTTCTATGTAGTCGCCACAGATAATCTTTCAATTGTAGATTGGCTTTCATTGACCACAGGAATGGCACTTGTGACAGGAGGAATTGGGATTACTGTCGCTCATGAATTAGGACACAAAAGCGGAAAATTAGAACAGCTTTACGCCAAAATCCTTTTGATGACGGTATGCTACATGCATTTCATTATAGAGCATAATCGGGGACACCATGTCCGGGTAGCAACTCCTGAAGATCCAGCTACCAGTCGATTCGAGGAAAATTTCTATGCTTTTTGGCTGCGATCAGTTTGTGATGGTTATCGCAGCGCATGGAAAATAGAGAGGGAGCGACTTCAAAAGAAAAAATTACGCTTTTACTCTGTTCATAATGAAATGATCCAGTATACCCTGATTCCAATTTTATTTATAGCATTAGTGTTTATTGGATTTTCTATGGCTTTGGATCGATGGGTTTGGGAAGTCCCCGTATTCTTTTTTGGACAAAGTATTTTAGCATTTAGCCTCTTGGAAGCTGTTAATTATTTAGAGCATTATGGAATGGAACGAAAACTTCTCGAAAATGGGAGATATGAACGGGTAACTCCCATTCATTCCTGGAATGCGAGTCATAGGGTAAGTAATTTTCTCTTATTCCAATTGCAACGCCATTCTGATCATCATGCTTTTGCCCATAAACCATATCAAATTCTCAATCACTACGATGAAAGTCCTCAACTGCCAGCGGGCTATTCTGCTATGATCATTGTTGCATTTTTTCCGCCGATATGGTTTTCAATGATGAACCCACGATTGATTCAATGGAAGGAAAAAACCTTTGAAGGATCAGTCCAATAAGAAGTTATTAAGGAAACTGCTTTTCAGAATTAACCACAACAAGAAAAAGATCATCCCCCAAAAAAGGTAAACCCGATAATAATCGGTCGTTTCCCGATACCGATTTTCCATAATTTCACTTTTTTCAAGTTGATCTATACGTTGAAAAATATCTTGAAGGGCATTCCCGTCACTTGCTCTGAAGAACTCCGCTTGTGTCAAATTAGCGATTTCTCGAAGGTTTGTTTCATCCAAATAGCTTTCAACCATTTGCGGTCTTCCAAAAAAATCCGTTCCGTAAGGAACCATCCCATCTTTTCCGACTGCGATCGTATAAATTTTGATTCCCAAAGCGGATGCTAATTGTGCCGCAAAAAGCGGGTCTACATTCCCAGCATTGCTTTCCCCGTCACTGAGCAATATCATCACTTTAGAAACAGATTCAGCATCTTTGAGACGATTAGTCCCTGCAGCTATGGCAGAACCAATTGCTGTTCCCTTTGCTTCCATGATGTCAAATGAAATCTCCGAAATCAATTCGGTCAGTAATTTGTAATCATTGGTCAAAGGCGCCAAAGAAAAAGCCTCCCCCGCAAAAACCACAATCCCAATCCGATCGCCAAATCGACCTTGAATAAAATCAATGGCAGTTTGCTTAGCTGCTTCTAAACGATTGGGAGAAAAATCCTGCAAATCCATGGACTCCGAAATATCCATCACCAGCATAATATCGATCCCCTCAGTATACTGCTCTACTCGTTCATTCGTTCGCTGAGGCCTTGCCAAGGCGATTATGATAAAAACCAAGCTCAAGTAAAAAAGAAGCGAAGGAATAAGCCTTAAATAAGTCCAAGGGTTGTTTTGAGCTACTTTTTTGGGTAGTGATAGTTCTAATACTGGGTTCTTCAAAAACTTGATCGCTTTTCGAAGTAGCATCAAAAACAGAATTACCCAAATCAGATGAAGAAATAGCGGTTTCTCCCACTCATAACTTTGAAAAGCTTCGAGGGTAAACCAGGAAAACCTAAAAAAATCAGACAATTGCTCGATCATGCTTGATGTTTTTTAGTTTTTGCTCAAACTTTTCCTCTGCCACTTCCAGCAAGTAACCTGCAGCCTCTTTGATTTCGGATTGGGCACCAGCATAAATAATTAATTCAATAGCTCTTAGGGAACTGAAAATTTTCAAATCATCTAATTTTTCACCTAACTCGCTGGAAGTCCATTCTTTGATCGGAAGCCCTGTGATCGACTCCATATACCCTTTCCAAATTCCAAGAAGTTCATCGGCAGCTTCCATACTCGGCTGAGATTCCAAATTGGAAGTTGCTTCATTCCAACGTTTCGCGAATTTCTTCCACCTACGTTTCTCATTTCGCTCAAACAAAAACCGCTTTATCCGATCGCCAAATAACCAGTAGCCTCCTCCAATGAGAATGATTAAACCTATTGAAATTATTCCTAAAAGAATCAAATCCCATTTTTTGGGGATAGGTTGATATACATTGTTCTCCTGAAACATCAACTCCTCAGGAATTGAATCCAGTGTCCATTTCACAGCAATGCTTGCCTCAAGTGGAAAATGCGTAATACTATCATATCTCGAAAGCTCAAAAACAGGTAATGTCAAATAAGCCACCGAATCCAATTCAAAATTGGAAAGAAAATAAATGGTACTATCTGCAGTCACAGAGTCCTGCGTACTACTTAGGAATGTTTGCTTTTCCAAGAGGACAAATGGCGAAAAGTCATAGGTAGAATCCGGAAATATCAACTGTCGGTCTGCAGGATAGGTCGCTTTCAGCACATACCCCACTCGCTCTCCAAGTTTCGCAGAATCGGACATAAAATATCCATTGACTTGAACCTCCTGGGCCATCAAGGAAGCAGATAGCAAAAGAAAAGCAAATAGAATCCTAACCTTAACCACGCTTCATTGATTTGTTTCTATACTTAAACAATTCCATCAAGGGCAATACAATATCCTCGGTAGTATCAATCGCCAAATAATTGATTTGATTTTTTTTGCAAATCAATTTTAAATGATCACGTTCTGAGGTAAAGGTCTCTGATATTTTCTTTGAGAAACTACCAAAGG
Source organism: Algoriphagus sp. (assembly GCF_013373065.1). Classification (GTDB taxonomy): domain Bacteria; phylum Bacteroidota; class Bacteroidia; order Cytophagales; family Cyclobacteriaceae; genus Algoriphagus. The sequence continues at coordinate 3,754 of NZ_JABXIN010000022.1, read as the reverse complement.
CAGTATTTACCCAAGTAGTTCTTCCCTTTTCCTTATCAAAAACAGGGATTATTCCCAAGGAAGGCAATGCTGATTCCCGTGGATCAGTCAATTGAATAGCCACTAAATCATGCTTCTCTGCCATCGCTCTAAATGAGCGCTCATATCCTTCATCGATGAAATCAGAAATAACCACGATGATACTTCGCTTTTTTATCAAATTGAGGGCATAAGAGAACATTTCATTGAGATCCGTTTTTAGGGAAATATTTTGATGATCAAAAATACCTCGAACTACCTTAACGGCTTGTTTACTTCCTTTTCCCGGAAGAATCACTTTTTCCTTTTGATCTGAAAAGCTGATCAAGCCAACCTGGCTTCCTTCAAAAATGGCTGCAAGCGTAAGAACGCCGGCAATAACTTTTCCTTGATCGATTTTCTTATGGCCGGTTTGACCAATATCTTGACTACCTGAAATATCCAATAAAAAATAGACAGATTGTTCCTTATCCTCTTTGAATGTCTTTACAAAGGTACCATGACCTTTTGCAGAAACTTTCCATTCAATAGTCCGTACATCATCTCCATATTGATAGGGCCGCAAGTCGTCAAATTCAAGTCCTGAACCCTTAAAGAGAGACTGATAATCCCCTTGAAGGTGATTATTGGCCACCTTTCGGATCATGATTTCATACTTTCTAAGCTTGCTGAAAAGCTGCTGATTCATCCCTTGACAATTTAACGGCCTAAGATAAACCTCCCTCTCCAATAATAAAATCAAGCTTACAGGAAGGGTCGTTCGATATTCAGTTAAAAAAACCTAATTTTAGTGCATGAAATCACAGTTTTGGGCTATTCTGACACTTTTCCTTCTTCTTGGATGTGAAAGTAAAAAAAAGCAATCCCCCCTACTTTCTGAAGATGAAATGGTGAGCATTTTAATTGACATTCATCTCACTGAAGGAATTGCTAGCGCTCTTCCCATTTCTTACGATTCATCCCAAACTGTTTATTCTTTAATGGAACTCGAGGTGTTCAAAAAGCATGGCGTAGAGGATTCCATTTTCCATGAAAGTTTGCGCTATTATTTACAGTTTCCGGATGAAATGGATAAACTTTATGCCCGCGTAATTGATTCATTGGTAGTAAAAGAATCTGCCCCAGAAAGTCAAGAATCATTCTGATGCTATACCCCAAAAATCTCGAACAAAAGATAAACTTTCAGAAGATCAAAGATCTAGTCAAAGAAGAATGTACTTCCTCTTTGGGAAAAGGGTTTGTTGACAAAATTTCCTTTTCAGCAGATCTGAAGTTGATCCAGAAACTATTAAATCAAACGGCTGAATTTAAGGAAATTCTTATTTCAGGAGAAACATTTCCAAGTTCGAATTTTACAGATTTGGGCTTTTTTCTAGAAAAAGCGAAGCTAGAAGGCACATTTCTAGACGAGGAAGAGTTTCATGAAATCAAACTGGCTTTACGAACACTTCAAGGCTGTTTGAATTTTTTCGCCAAGCATGGAGATTTTTATCCCACTTTGTCCCAATTATTGGCCATGGTAATGGATTTGGATCTTTCCCTTTTGAAAGAGATTGATCGCGTCTTGGACGAAAAAGGGAAAATGAAAAGCAATGCTAGTAAAGAGTTGCAGTTAATTCGATCCCAAATCATCTATGAAGAAACCCGTCTTCGAAAAGTTATGGAGCGGATTTTCAAGGAAGCCAAGGCCAAAGGACTGACAGTAGAAGATGCCGGTATCACAATTCGATCCGGAAGAATGGTTATCCCTGTTGCGGCGGAAAATAAACGCAAAATGAGAGGCTTCATTCATGACGAGTCTGCAACTGGACAGACTGTCTTTATGGAGCCTGAAGAGGCACTGGATATCAATAATGAAATCCGAGACTTGGAATACATGGAGCGACGGGAGATTATTCGGATTCTAACCGAATTGACCAATCACTTACGGCCATCCATCCCAGCTCTTCGAAAAGCTACCAATTTCTTGGGTTTAATTGATTTTATACGAGCCAAGGCAAAGTTTGCTTTAAAGACCGAAAGTAATAAACCTCAACTTTTTAAGGAGCAACAGCTATTCTGGACAAAAGCAAGACATCCACTTTTAGAACTAGCTTTAAAAGCTCAAAATAGAAATATCGTACCTATTGATATTGAATTAACTAAAGAGCGAAGATTAGTCATTATATCCGGGCCGAACGCAGGGGGTAAATCAGTATCTCTGAAAACCGTCGCCCTGTTACAATACATGCTTCAGTGTGGCTTGTTAATTCCTGTTCATCCTGATTCAAAGTGCTCACTTTTTAAGAACTTCTTTATTGATATCGGAGACGAGCAGAATTTGGAAAATGACCTTTCGACCTACAGTTCTCATCTCATGAGCATGCGGTATTTCACAGATTTTGCTGATAAAAAAACAATCATTTTTATCGATGAATTCGGTACCGGAACGGAGCCTCAGTTTGGGGGAGCTATTGCGGAAGCTGTTTTATTGGAATTAAATAGAAAGGGCGTTTTCGGAATCGTTACGACTCATTACGGAAATTTGAAGCAGACCGCAGATAAACATCCCGGATTGGTGAATGCTGCAATGCGCTATGATGTAGAGCATCTATCCCCATTATATCAATTACAAATTGGAAAACCAGGTTCTTCCTTTGCATTGGAAATTGCCTCTAAAATTGGTATCCGAAAAGAAATATTGAATTATGCTAAATCTCAAATTGGAGATGAGCGGGTACGTTATGATCGACTCCTTACCCAACTTGAGAATGAAAAAAACAAATACGGAATCATTTTAAAGGATGTCCAGGAAAAAGAACAATTGCTTAAAACAAGACTTCAAGAATACAATCAACTAAAAGAGACACTCGAGCAAGCTAAAAAACGAGTTATTCAAGAAGCGAAACTGGAGGCCAAGCGACTTTTAGATGAGACAAATAAAAAAATAGAAAATACCATACGAATTATTAAGGAGGAAAAAGCAGATAAAGAGAAGACTAAAGAAGTAAGAAAGTCGCTGGAACAATTTAAATCAAAGGTAAAACCCGAAAAAATAAGTATTGAACCCATAACCTATAAAACAATCGGAGGAGAAATAAAAGTTGGAGATTGGGTGCGATTAAAGGATAACGGAGCTATTGCAGAAGTTTTGGGACTCAAAAATAAGGAAGCAGAAATATCCATCGGAGACCTTAAATCGATGGTTAAACTGTCACGGTTAGAAAAAATTTCAAAATCAGAAGTTCGCAAAAAAACTCATTCCAAACATTCTACTTCTTATACAACCCAGCAAAAATTAATGGATTTTTCAACGAATCTCGACCTTCGAGGAAAAAGAGGAGAAGAGGTTCTGCCCCTGATTCAAAATTTTATTGATGAGGGTTATATGTTAGGAATTAAAGAATTACGAATTGTACATGGGAAGGGAGATGGGATTTTACGGGAAATAACACGGAATTTACTTCATACTATGCAACCAGTACAAAAAGTTCAAGATGAGCATGCGGATCGAGGAGGTGCAGGTGTTTCCCTAGTTACTTTAAAGTAAATTTTTAAAGCTTAAGCAAAGAAATCCATTCTCTCTCTTTTCCATTAAAAAATTAATTCGTAGTCCCTATAAACGAAAAAAGCCCCTTATGTAAGGGGCTTTTGATAAATGAGGCGGCGACCTACTCTCCCGGGTGTAACCCCAGTACCATCGGCGCTGCAGGGCTTAACTTCTCTGTTCGGGATGGGAAGAGGTGGGACCCCTGCG
>NZ_JABXIN010000001.1 GCF_013373065.1 Algoriphagus sp. | reverse complement strand
GACTACTTGAGTCTTCCAATTTAGGCGGCCTGGCGCAGGGGTCCCACCTCTTCCCATCCCGAACAGAGAAGTTAAGCCCTGCAGCGCCGATGGTACTGGGGTTACACCCGGGAGAGTAGGTCGCCGCCTCATTTATCAAATGCCCCTCTCAAAGGGGCTTTTTTTATGCCTAATTCCTTGCTTCTCCTTCCAGCCTAATACAAGCTTACGTAAAGTTTATTTTTCATTTTTGGATTATTGTTGCAGTTTTGCATCAAATAAAATTCGGATGGCTGTACTCTTCCAAGGATTGACATGGGTTGATAAAGGAAAATCTCAAAAAGGGGACTTTCTATTTGATCAGGGTCGACTTTTACCCCTTGACTCATCAAGAGATTTCAAAGGATTGGAAATAATTAACTCAGAAGGTTGGATTGCCAGCAAAAGTTGGGTTGATCTTCGAGTATCAGCTGGTGAACCGGGCTTGGAACACAAAGAAACAATTCAATCTCTCTGTGATAGTCTTTATGTATCGGGTTTTTCGGCTGCTGTAATTATGCCAAATACTCAACCGGTTATTCAGAACAAAGGCTTGGTGGATTTTATTAAAAACAAATCAGCATCCAGTTCTGTCGAATTGATTCCTCAAGCAGCTGTCACCATTGATTTAAAAGGGGATGATTTTACAGAAATGCTTGATATGCATTATCAATCCGGCGTAACTGTTTTTGGTGAAGGTAAAGAGCCACTATCAAATAGTGATCGATTTTTGAAAACCATCCAATACCTGCAAAAGATCAATGGAGTTCTTTTTGACCACTCTTATGATCCTCTATTAGCAATTTTTGGTCAAATGCATGAAGGTGATGTCTCAACCAAATTAGGATTGAAAGGGATTCCCAGGCTGGCAGAAGAGGTTGCCATACAAAGAAATTTAGAATTAATTCGATATGCTGGCGGTAGGGTTCATTTTCAAACCATCAGCTCAGCAAAATCAGTAGAATTAATCCGGGAAGCTAAGAAAGAAGGATTAAACGTTACAGCAGATGTATCAGTTTTCCAGCTTATTTTTTCTGATGAAGATCTTGTGGAATTTGATACAAATCTGAAGGTTTTACCCCCTTTTCGAGGAAAAGAGGATCAAAATGCACTTATCGGAGGTCTTAAGGATGGGACAATAGATGCAATAGTTTCAAATCATCAGCCGGAGGATTTTGATTCCAAGTTTATGGAATTTGATTTGGCAGCTTTTGGGATGGCTGGTTTACAGACTTTTCTTCCCGCAATGACTCAGCTTGAAAAGAAGTTAGGTTGGGAATTGCTTTTGGAGAAAATCACGGATGGTCCACTATCAGTTTTGGGAAGGTCAGAAGTTGAAGAGATTACAATATTTGATCCTAAGGAAGCTTGGACCTATGATCATGAGAGTAATCGATCGCTGGCTTATAATCACCCTTGGTTTGGGAAAGAGCTAGTGGGAAAAGTGAAATATCGAATTGATAAAGGGTCTTTAGTAAAAATCCATGATTAAATATTTTGGTTCTGCCTATCAATTCGGAACACTTGGAGGAGTCCTTGGATTAATTTCATTTGGCTTTTTATCTTGGTTGGTTCCTGATCCAACAAACTTGAATTTGATTTTTGGATATATAATAACCCCCATTTCCTTATTTTTAGCTCTAAAATTTTTTAAAGAATACACAAACAACGGATACCTGTCATTTGCAGAAGGAATGTCGGTTGGCTTTGTAACCTACATGATCATTGCTTTAATTTCCGTTATTGGCATTTGGGCGATTTTCGAAATTTTCCCTGAGCTTTTCGAAACTGTAAAAGCTTCTAAGCTTCAGGTGATGGAGACAAACCGAGAAACAATCATTTCTCAAGTTGGAGAATCTTCCTATCAAACTACAGAAAGTAGTCTTATGGAAATGAATCCTTTGGATATTGCCTTGAATGATGGCATTTGGAAAATAGTGCCTGGACTGTTTTTTACTATTATTATTTCTATTATTTTGAGGAAAAACCCTAACTAATTTACTATGGAAGAACGTCAAACTCCCGTTCAAGCTGCCATAAGACCAGGTTTGACAATTGGTCTGATTTCTGTCGCCTTGACTTATGTTGCTTATTTTGTGGATTCCACGATGCTCGCATCAGGCTGGTTTGGTTTGGTAGCGCTAGTGTTGTTTTTTGTATTGATCATCTATTTTGGGAGACAATATCGAACAGAGATTGGTGGTTTTATGAGCTTTGGTACAGCCTTTAATTTTGCCTTTATCACCATGATTGTTTCCGGTTTGGTTTCCTTGGTGGGGCAATTATTGCTATTTCATGTAATTGACCCTGCATTGCCAGGTGTCCTTGCGGATCAATCCGTGGAGAACACTCTTGAAATCATGGAGCGTTTCGGTGCCTCTGCTGATTCCTTACCTCCGGAACAATTGGATGAAATCCGTACCAGAACTATGGAGAATTTCTCATTAACTGGGCAAATCAAAAATTTTGGAATCGGATTAATTATCTACGCAATCATTGCTTTAATTTTGGGCGCAATCCTTAAAAAGAGAGACAAATCCCTAGATTACTGATATGCTTCAAATTTCGGCGGTTGTTCCTGTTTTCAACGAGGAAGAATCACTTTCTGAATTAACTCAATGGATTAGCCGTGTGATGAATCACCACGGCTTTTCTTATGAAATTATTCTTGTCAATGATGGGAGTACAGATGGTTCATGGGAAAAAATCGGAAATCTTGCCGAAACGAACGGAAATATCAAAGGGATAAATTTCACTCGTAATTATGGGAAATCTGCCGCCTTAGACGCGGGGTTTAAAAAAGCTCAAGGTAAGGTAGTGATAACATTAGATGCTGATTTGCAGGATAGTCCCGATGAAATTCCCGGACTTTTTGAAATGATTGAAAAGGATGGGTATGATGTGGTTTCCGGCTGGAAAAAGGAACGTCATGATCCTATTTCAAAAACCATCCCTTCGCGATTTTTTAATGCTGTTACACGGTGGATATCTGGGATCAAACTCCATGATTTCAATTGTGGATTGAAAGCCTATAAACTGAAGGTTGTTAAAAACATCCAAGTTTATGGAGAAATGCATCGATACATACCGCTACTTGCTAAATGGAATGGATTTGGGAAAATCGGTGAAAGGGTAGTTCAGCATCAAGCCCGAAAGTATGGGTATTCCAAATTTGGAATTGAACGCTTTTTAAATGGATTTTTGGATTTGATTTCAGTTTCTTTTGTGCATCGGTACAAAAAGAAGCCGATGCATTTTTTCGGATTATTGGGGACCTTGTCTTTCGTATCAGGTTTTTTGATTACGTGTTGGTTGATTTTTGAAAAAATATACGGTTTGAAAAAAGGGCTTCCTGTTCGGGAAATTGTTGATCAGCCGCTTTTCTTTTTGGCTTTAGTGGCTTTGATTATCGGTGTTCAACTTTTTGTAACAGGATTTTTAGCCGAATTGATGACATCCAACCAGTCTAAGGAAACCGAGTATAAAATCGACGAGGAAATCAACTTTGAGTATTGATGTTTTTCTCGATTATAATCCCTGTTTATAATCGTCCTGATGAATTAAGGGAGCTTTTGGAGTCTTTAAGTCTACAGGATAATTCCCATTTTGAAGTAATTGTAGTGGACGATGGGTCTGAATTGAAAGCAGATCAAATATGCCAACAATTCCAAAATTCCTTGGATCTTCATTATTTCTTTCAGGAAAATACGGGGCAGGGTTTTGCAAGAAATCGGGGAATGAAAGCAGGAAAAGGTGATTTTTTTGTGATGTTTGATTCAGATGTAATCGTCCCCCCGGCTTATTTCTCGAAACTAGAAAATGCAATAAAAAATCGCGGTTTAGACGCGTTTGGTGGGCCAGATGCTGCAGCTACAGATTTTTCCACGTCCCAAAAAGCAATGGACTTTGCGATGACATCTTTTTGGACGACAGGAGGGATTCGTGGAAAGATGAAAGATCCTGCAAAATTTCAAGCACGCGGATTTAATATGGGTGTTTCTCGTGAAGTTTTTGAAAAGATTGGAGGCTTTATTGACCCAAATCAAGGAGAAGACATTGAATGGAGTTTGCGGATAAAAAAAGCAGGTTTTAAACTTGAATTGGTCCAGGAGGCATTTGTTTTTCATAAAAGGAAAAACAGTTTGTGGAGTTTTGCCAAACAGGCTTTTTCATTTGGGAGAAACCGAATAAACGTTTCTAGATTTCACCCGGAAGCCATTCAGGTTGTTCATCTTTTGCCCTCTCTTTTTGTGGTCTTTTTGATTAGCCTAGTATTGAGTGGGATGTTAGGTTGGAAATTGTTTTATCTCCAATCCGTGGTATTTGGTTTTTGGGTGGTAGGTGTTTTTCTTTCAGTAACATTCCAAACCAAATCCCTTCCTGTTGGGATTTTGGCAATTTTGGCTTCTATTCTTCAGCTCTCAGCATATGGAGTTGGCTTTATTTGGGAGTTTTTGATAAAGTTATTTAAGGGTTAATTCCCTTTTCGACAAACAAAGACAATCTCATTAGGAGGAAGGGCATATTTTATTATTTGCTCTTCGGGTAAACTTTCAACAAAGCGATTTTCTTCGATAGCCAATCCCGATTCCCGGAGTCGGGCCGCGTAATCCTTTCCGTACTTTCGTACATGATCCCGCTGCCCAAATAGTTTTTCACGCTCAGCTGGGGCAGTCACAGTGGGATCTTCCAAAGTTTTTTCTAGATCATAGATCGGGGATTGAATTACTCCCCATCCGGAAGGCTTGAGTACCCGATTGAATTCGGAACATGCTTTTAAATCACTTTCTACATGTTCCAATACATGGTTACAAAAAATGACATCAAATGAATTCTCTGGAAAGGGGATGTCATGCACATCCATTTTTACTTTGGCTAATGGGGATTCTAAATCAGCAGTGACGTAATCCAAATTAGGAAGCGCTTCAAACAACTCTAGAAAACAATGCTCCGGTGCAATGTGAAGTACGCGAAGCTTGTCCGTAAAGAAGTTGGTTTTCTCTTTTAAAAAAAGCCACATTAACCGATGACGTTCCAAAGAAAGGCAAGTTGGGCAAAGAGCGTTTTCTCGAGCTTGCCGGCCATAGGGTAAAAACTGTTTGAATTCAGAATGGCAAATGGGACATTCGACTCCTTTTCCTTTATTTTTCCAAGCAAAAAACTTCATTACCAAAGGGCTCACTCGTTGTAAAAGTGGCCTTGGTACATATCGAATAACAAAGGAAATGGTTTGTTTGATCATGGCGATGCAATTTAGGTATCCTGATTTTTCTGTCCATTTGTTTTAAGAAGAGATTTAGGAATTTTTCACACCTTTCTATTCCGCTCTTGTTGGTTGATGGAGGTACTATCATTAATTTAGTTGAATTATTTTCAAAATTTAGATACCTATGAAACGCTTTTCGACTGTCATCATTACTCTTCATCTTTTCGGCTTATTTACTTTTGAAAGCTTGGGGCAAGAAACAGTGAGCTATACATTATATGAAATGGTTCAACGTGCAAAAGATCGGTCTCCTGCCTCTCTCCGAGCCAAGACCCGCCGTGAAAATCGCTATTGGCAATACCGATTATTTCGATCGAATTATAATCCTCAGCTCCGATTAAATGGAACCATTCCAAGCTATTCCCAGTCATTTAATAGCATTACCCAGCCAGACGGTTCTATTGAATTTCTCGAAGTTCAGCAAAATTTTATGGACTTGGAATTGGGGCTTCAACAGGTGATCTCTCCCACAGGAGGCGTTATTTCCGTCAATACATCAACCAATCGGTTTGATAATTTTTTGGCTGGTCCTGATGATATACAGACACGATGGTCAGGGGTTCCGGTAAATGTTCGTTTTCAACAACCTTTGTTTGCTTATAATCCCTACAAATGGGATAAAAAAATTCAACCCCTTCTATTTGAGGAAAGTAAACGGGAATATGTGCAAGAAATGGAAGAGGTATCCTTTTTCGTGAGTCAATTGTTCTTTGATTACCTCCTAGCTCAAGTTAATGTTGGAATTGCACAGCAAAACCTAACCAATACTGAGGAGATTTTTTCAATCGAAAAAGCACGCTATGAACTTGGGACGACCTTTGAAGATAAGTTGCTCCAGGTTGAGCTACAGGTTTTACAAGCTCGGCAGGATTTGGCTCAGGCTAAGTTGGATTTGGAGAGCTCCGCTTTGGCTGTAAAATCATTTATTGGCTTGGATCCAAATACAGAAATTGAGCTTGAATCCCCTGAGGAAGTCCCTTTTTTTGAGGTTAATGTGGATGACGCGATTGAATTGGCTTTTCAAAACAGGGCAGAGGCATTAGGTTTCCAGCGGAGAAAGATTGAAGCTGAAGCATTGATGGCTCAGGCGAAAGGTGAGCGATTTGCCGTTCAGTTGAATGCAAGTTATGGATACAATAATGCAGCCTTTGCTTGGAGGGACATTTACCAAAATCCCAATACGCAGGCCTTGGTTAGTTTAGGGTTTTCTGTCCCCATTTTAGATTGGGGGAGAAATAAGGCAAGATTGGCTCAAGCTGAAGCTAATCAGCAACTAGTTGAATATACCGTTCAGCAAGATGAAATTAATTTTGAGCAGGAGATCTTTACGAAAGTGAAGAATTTCTTAATGATCCGAGAGCGACTTCAGGTGACCAAAGTTTCTGACGAGGTAGCTCAAAGGAGATATGAAATCGCTATTAAGCGCTATCAATCAGGCAATGTGTCGATCACCGACCTTTCTATTGCTCAAAACGAAAAAGATACCAACAGAAGAGCCTACTTCAGTGCTTTGAAGGATTATTGGCTGGCCTATTATGAATTGCGAGCCCTGACATTATTTGATTTTGAGAATCAAGAATTGTTGTACAAATCAGAATAAAAAAGGCGGTGTTACCCGCCTTCTTCATATTCCTTGATTTGTTCTTTTAGTTTTTCAATTTCTTTTTCCAGCTTCTCTACTTGCTTTTCTTGCCTTTGGATCGATTTAGTCTCGCTCGAAACTTGTTTTGGAGAAAGCTTTCCGGCTGTGTTGGACTTGTTAAATTTATCTCGACTATTCTGAAGCTTTTTCTTTGCCTTTTTTAGCTTTTCCTCATTCTTAGCTAATTTTTCTTTTGCCTTTTCATACTTTTCAGCTGCTTTGGCATCTTTAAGTTCTTCTTTGGTAGGTTCAATGCTTTGTCCTGACGATTGGTTTGGTGTCAGAAAAAACACAGCCACAAGAAGAAAACCTCCGAGTCCGATTTTTAAATATTTCATAATTGGAAAGGTTTGTATAAAATTATGAAAATCAAATAGATAAGAAAAGAAAGTTGGGTTTATTCAGAAAGGTCCTCTTCACTTTCTCCTTTCTTTGGAAGCCGATTGGCTTTTTTCAAAGCTTCTCGAATAATCCATTCCAGCTGTCCATTGGTACTGCGGAATTCATCGGCAGCCCATTTTTCAATAGCTTTCATGGTTTCTTCGCTGATCCGAAGCGCAAATGCTTTCTTTTTACTCATTGAAATCTTCCTCCTGCCAATAGTTCAAAAAGGCTTTCAATTCTGCGTCTTTCTGAGTCCCGATCATTATTTTCTTTTTTTCACCGGCTAGAATAGAAAGCCCCTTATCTCCAATGATACTGTATGCTTTCGTGGTACGGTTACCCTTTATTCCCCAGCCTCCAAAATCACTGATAGGTGAGTAGCTGATGACTTCTATGGATCGGATTTGGCTTTTGGGAATGGTCCGCCACTTGTTGATAAATGGAATAAACCGATAATGAATGCCAACTTCATCGATCCTGCTGTCTAATCGGATATTCATGAGTAGCAGGAAGGTAAGCCCAACAATTCCGAAAATCGCTGCTATGGCCATCGCCATTTCTGTTGGATCTGAGTTTTGGCTTTTCATAATGGTGAAAACCAAGATAACCATGGGAATTTCGGTCATCAAAATCAAGTACATGATCCAGGTGCCTCGGTATGTTTGGCTCTCATTGAATACCTGCCGTGCCATTTTTATTGATTTAAAGTACCTACATTCAAGACTGGGTTTGCACTTTTATCCGAACAAAGAACTACCATTAGGTTGGAAACCATGGTTGCTTTTTTCTCTTCATCAAACTCGATGATGTCTTTTACTTTAAGATCCTCAAGAGCCATCTCTACCATTCCTACAGCACCCTCAACGATTTTCTGACGTGCAGCTACAATAGCAGTAGCTTGCTGACGCTGAAGCATGGCTGAAGCAATTTCAGAGGCGTAAGCCAAGTGAGAAATCCGAGCTTCAATCACTTTGATTCCTGCATGGTGCAATCGTTCTGAAATCTCCTTTTCCAGTGAATGGTTTACCTCTTCTACCCCGGACCGAAGTGTAACTTCAGCATCCTCATCTTCAAAATTGTCATACGGATACAAACCAGCCATTTTTCTGACTGCGGCATCTGATTGTAAGTGTACAAAGTTTTCGTAGTCCTCTACATCGAAAGTGGCTTTGAAGGTGTCTTCCACTTGCCAAACTACGATCGTTCCAATCATGACTGGGTTTCCAATTTTGTCGTTGACTTTAAGAGGCTTGTTTTCAAAGTTTCTTACTCGCAAAGAAATTTTCTTTTTGGTCATAAATGGGTTAACCCAGAAAAAGCCGTTGGCTTTCACCGTGCCCTTATAATCACCAAAGAGTAACAAGACCATAGCCTTATTTGGCTCGACAATAAAGTAGCCTGGTATGAGCAGGATGAAGACTAGAACGCTGGCTACTCCTAAGATTGGGAGTCCATTCAAAAATGAATAAGGTACCAATGGGATCATAATAAGATCCAAAAGGAGAATCAGGTACCCGGACGATGGTTTGATTATTTTTTCCATATTGATATGATATTAATTTGATATCATATTGAATTACGGAAAAGAAAATGAAAGGTTCAAGAATTTTCAAAAAAAAATCCCTGCAGAACAGGGATCTATTTGTGAGTGTCAGAAGAGATTATTTTTTCGAGAAAAGTGAGTCTACGAATTCCTTTCGATTGAAAATCTGTAAATCGCTCATTTTCTCTCCCACACCAATGTATTTCACGGGGATTTTAAATTGGTCTGAAATTCCGATCACTACTCCACCTTTGGCAGTACCATCTAATTTGGTGATGGCTAATGAACTTACTTCGGTTGCTTTTGTAAATTCCTTTGCCTGTATAAAGGCATTCTGTCCTGTTGATCCGTCTAATACCAATAAGATCTCATGTGGCGCATCAGGAATAAACTTCTGCATAACGCGTTTGATTTTTGAGAGCTCATTCATGAGGTTGACTTTGGTGTGAAGTCTCCCTGCTGTATCTATAATGATCACATCTGCTCCTTGCTCTTTTCCGAGCTTGACAGTATCAAAGGCAACGGAAGCCGGATCAGTATTCATTCCGTGTGAAACGACAGGAACTCCAACTCGCTCTCCCCAAAGAATCAATTGATCTACGGCAGCGGCCCGGAAGGTATCGGCCGCACCTAGGATTACGGATTTGCCATTGCTTTTGAAAAGATTAGCTAATTTCCCAATGGTTGTTGTTTTTCCAACTCCATTGACACCGACAACCATAATGACATAGGGCTTCTGATCCTCAGGAATATCAAAATCCAAAAAGTCCTGTGAATTGTTTTCTTCCAAGAGTGCGATAATTTCTTCTCGAAGGATTGTATCCAATTCTTCAGTGTTGAGGTATTTATCACGGGCAACGCGCTCTTCGATCCTTTCAATGATTTTAATGGTCGTATCAACCCCTACATCAGATGTGATAAGGATTTCTTCAAGTTCGTCTAAAACCTCTTCGTCTACCTTTGATTTTCCAACGACAGCTTTACTGAGTTTGGAAAAAATAGATTGATTGGATTTTTGTAAACCCTGATCCAGGCTTTCCTTCTTTTCTTTCGAGAATAATCCAAAGATTCCCATGATGTGAATTTTTGATGGAAAATAATAAAAAAGTCCCTACTGACCGAAGTACAGAGGGACTTAAATGCATTACGATGCCGTTGGCAAATTATTTTTTCAAAGTTTCCTGAACCATTGTGGTAGGTACCATTTCTTCTTTGAAGGTATAAGCGCCGGTTTTATCAGATTTAACCGCACGGATTACCTTGGCGTAAGTCACACCGCCTTCTTTTTTCAGGGTTGCTACTACTTTCTTAGCCATATCTTCTTTCGTTTACGGATTACTCCGGCTTAGATTATTTAATTTCTTTATGAACAGTGACTTTCTTAAGGATAGGATTGAATTTTTTCAATTCCAATCGCTCGGTCGTGTTCTTTCTGTTTTTAGTGGTGATGTACCGAGAGGTACCTGGCATGCCAGAGTCTTTGTGCTCTGTGCACTCCAAAATCACTTGTACTCTATTTCCTTTCTTAGCCATCTTTCTGAATGTTTATCGCCGAGACTTTATTATTTGATTACGATCATTCCATTATCCTGCGCTTCTTTCAATACCGCAGAGATACCTTTTTTATTAATCGTCTTCAATGCTTTGGTGCTAACTTTCAATGTAATCCAAGCATCCTCCTCTGGAACATAGAAGGTTTTCTTATGAAGATTTGGGTAAAATCTACGCTTGGTCTTGTTATTAGCATGGGACACATTGTTACCTACTTGAGGTCTTTTTCCGGTAATGTCACAAACTTTTGCCATGATTCAGTATCGTAAATGTATGCGTTTCACTAATGAGTCTGCAAATATCGGAACTTTTTGGGAATTAACAACAAAGCCCTAGAAAATATTGCCTGAGTTTTTACCCTTTTGGATAAGGGCAATGCTTACACCCGCTTCCACAGCAGTATCCTCGCTTCCGATGATATTTTTCAGTAAATACCATAAGCCCTTGCTCGTTGAAATAATAGTCCCCAGGTTCTAGCGTTGGAAGCTTCCCGCTATTCTTTTGGCTTTTCATAAGAAGGGCTGTAAGGCAATTGTTATATTTGCGAGAGTCAATTTTAACAGCCCAAAATTACAAAAATTCATGGAGACTATTACTTCTAGCCATCAAGCCATTTCTCTCGAAGACCAATACGGTGCACATAATTACCATCCTTTACCTGTAGTGTTGTCCAGAGGCGAAGGGGTTTTTCTTTGGGATGTAGAAGGAAAGCGATACTATGACTTTCTTTCTGCTTATTCCGCGGTAAATCAAGGTCATTGTCATCCTCGCATCCAGAATGCCTTAATCGAGCAAGCTGGAAAATTGACGCTAACCTCCAGGGCTTTTCATAATGATGTATTAGGTCCATTTGAAAAATATATCACGGAATACTTTGGCTTTGATAAGGTGCTTCCCATGAATACGGGAGCAGAAGGTGTAGAGACCGCAATCAAAATTGCAAGAAAATGGGGCTATGAACGAAAAGGAATAGCCGAAAACCAGGCCAAGATAATCGTTGCTGAAAATAATTTTCATGGTCGAACGACTACAATTATTTCTTTTTCAAATGATGCAAACGCCAGGAAAAATTTTGGGCCTTACACAGAAGGCTTTGTCCGAATACCTTATAATAATATTGATGCCTTAAAAGAGGCTTTGAAAGATCCTTCCGTTGTAGCTTTTCTCGTGGAGCCTATTCAGGGAGAGGCAGGGGTTTATACACCGGCAGATGATTATGTTCGGAAAGTGAAAGAAGCATGTGCTGAAAAAAATGTATTGTTTATTGCGGATGAGATCCAAACTGGTATTGCCCGAACCGGCTCTTTGTTGGCGGTGTGTGGCAATTGCACTTGCGAAGGACACTGTGAGCGACAAGAAACCTATACCAAACCGGATATGCTGATTTTGGGGAAAGCCATTTCAGGAGGGTTTTATCCTGTATCTGCCGTCTTGACGGATAAGGAAATCATGGATGTCATAAAGCCTGGCCAACATGGGTCCACTTTTGGAGGGAATCCATTGGGGACGAAAGTAGCGCTCGCTGCTTTAGAAGTGGTGCGGGATGAAAAGCTCGCACAAAATGCACGCAAGCTGGGGAAGTTGTTTCGGGAGCGGATGCAAAAGATGGTTGAGAAGTATGCAATTGCAAAACTTGTCCGTGGAAAAGGACTGTTGAATGCCGTGGTCATAAATGACAGTGAGGATAGTACTACAGCTTGGGACATTTGTATGAAACTGGCTGAAAATGGACTACTGGCAAAGCCTACTCATGGAAACATTATTCGTTTCGCACCTCCTTTGGTGATGACAGAAGAACAACTGCATGAATGCTGTGATATCATTGAAAAAGTAATTGCGGAATTCAATTAATAGGATTTAATCATTTTGAAGAGGTCGCTTTTCTAAATTCAGGTAAGCGACCTCTCTATTTATTATCAGATGGGAAAAGCTGTAATTTTCGATATGGATGGGGTGATTTGTCATACCAATCCTTTTCATTCCAAAGCCTTTCGGATTTTTTTTGAAAAAAGGAATCTATTTCCGACCGAGGAGGAGTTTGCTCAGCATATGTATGGGAAAAGCAACTCCTATATATTAAGCCATTTTTTGGGGAGAAAGATAGAAGGGGAAGAGCTTTTAATTTTAGAAGATGAAAAGGAAAGTCTATTTCGAGAAATTTACCAGCATCATGTAAGTCCCATTGCGGGTTTCGATTCATTTTTTAAAGAGTTGAAAAAATTAGGATTACGGACTGCCGTAGCTACTTCAGCGCCTTATGCCAACCTAGAGCTAATTGCCGGAAAGCTCGATCTTTTTCTGCATTTGGACTCTGCATTAGCTAGTGAGCATGTTACAAAACACAAACCTGATCCTGAGGTATATCTGAAATCCGCTGAAAATTTATCAGTTTATCCCGACAATTGTATCGTTTTTGAAGATTCTTATTCAGGTGTGATGGCTGCAAAGAATGCAGGCATGAAAGTCGTGGGGGTCTTGTCCTCTCACAAAAAGGAGGAACTTCCAGTCTGCCATGCCTATATCCATGATTATGTGCATTTAAGTCCAGAATTTTTATTTGATCTTCTATGATTTAATAAATCATACTTAGTTCAAGTAATGATTTGTTAACAATCCCTTCATCATAAATAAACGATAAGATTGGACATTTGCATCACTGTACATTTCATTACCCATAAGAAAAACTTATGAAGCGATTTCTGCTCGCTTCATTGCTATTCTATTTAGGAATGGTGATGACGGCTCCTCATGCAAGGGGGGAGCAAGAAGATTCTTTGCTTAATTCTGCAAAGAAGCAAACTGTTGTGCCCAAGGGATGGTATGAAAACCTCCGAATTAGAGGCTATGCTCAATTACGGTACAATGGTTTATTTGAAACCAATCCGGATTTAAAATGTGACCAATGTGATAAATCTTGGGGTGGTGACGGTGGAGGATTTTTCTTTCGTCGAATTCGGATCATTTTTTATGGTCAAATTCATCCAAGAGTGTATTTCTATATCCAGCCTGATTTTGCCTCAGGAGGAGGTAATTTCGGACAAATTAGAGATGCCTACTTTGATGTAGGTTTGGATTCAAAAAATGAATTCAGATTAAGGATTGGTCAATCAAAAGTTCCATTTGGATTTGAAAACCTTCAGTCCAGTTCCAACCGATTGCCCTTAGATAGAAATGATGGGTTGAATTCTGGGATGCCCAATGAACGGGATTTAGGAGTTTTCTTTTACTATGCTCCAACAGAAATTCGGGAGCGGTTCAGCTATTTAACCTCGTCAGGTTTAAAGGGCTCTGGTGATTACGGAATGTTTGGATTTGGGATTTTTAATGGCCAAGGGCCAAATAATCAAGATAAAAATAAAAATGTCCATGTGGTTGGGAGATTTACCTACCCTTATCAGTTCAGCTCAGGCCAAATTTTTGAAGCCTCCTTCCAAGCTTATACCGGAAAATATGTAATCACTAGAAATCCAGCTACCGATTTCACTCAAACCGAGTTTGAAGAATATCGCTATGGTCCTTCACTGATTTTATATCCTCAACCTTTTGGTTTTCAAGCTGAATATAATTGGGGAAGGGGGCCTGAATATGATCCTGCCACAAATGACGTGAAAGATGCACCTCTAAACGGTGGGTATGCTATGTTGAATTATAGAATCCTATCGGGGAGCAAGGTTTTCATTCCTTTTACAAGGTATCAATATTATAAGGGAGGTAAGAAATTTGAACTCGATGCTACAAAACATCGGGTTAAAGAATTAGAGATCGGAGTGGAGTGGCTATTTAATAAAAATTTCGAATTGGTAACGATGTATACCTTTTCGGACAGAACCTTTGAAAACTCTCTGAATCCGGATAATAGACAAAAAGGAAGTCTTTTAAGATTGCAGGCTCAAGTCAATTTCTAAAAAGTTGATTTGATTCTGATTGCTAAAAAGGTGAGGGCCATACCTCACCTTTTTTGTTTTATTTATTTGATAAAAAGGATCGAAGCTTCATTTCTAAAATTCAAGAAGGAATCAAGGCATGGTTTACTATTCCTCAACTTTTGGAGACGGCAAAACCGGAAATTGATTTTGTTAAAATTCATAACCTAGGTACATCAGAATTTCATAAAATAGGGATTATGAAGGAAAAGAAAAGTAGGGGAAGCCATTGAGAAGAAGCATTTCTTGAAATCTCTTTCGATTGGAAGTAGTTCATTGTAACTTTGATTCACATTATTAAATGTTATGAACAGAAGACCTAGGAGAAATCGAAAATCTGAAGCAGTTCGAAACCTTGTTCAAGAAACCAAGGTGGGAGTGGAAGATTTAATCTTTCCCCTTTTCCTTGTTGAAGGTGCTGGAAAGAAAATAGAAGTAGATTCGATGCCAGGTATATTTCGATTTTCTATCGATACCATGCTTCACGAGATCGAATCTTGTTTGAATCTCGGAATTACCACTTTTGATGTTTTTCCAGCTTATCCTGAGTCTTTAAAGGATCCTTTTGCAAAAGAAAGTTATAACCCGGAAACATTTTATCTAAAAGGGCTGCGTGAAATCAAAAAGCAATTTCCTGAAGTATGCTTGATGTCCGATGTAGCCATGGATCCCTATAGTAGTGATGGTCATGATGGTATCATTCAAAATGGAAAAATATTGAATGACGAGACATTAGAGATTCTTGCCAAGATGTCATTAGCACAAGCTGATGCCGGAGTGGATATATTGGGTCCGTCGGATATGATGGATGGGAGAGTGGGGTTTATCAGAGAGGAATTGGATCAACATGGATTTACAGAGGTTTCCATTATGTCTTATACAGCAAAATATGCAAGTGCATTTTATGGACCTTTTAGGGATGCTTTGGATTCCGCTCCAAAGTTTGGAGATAAAAAGACGTATCAAATGGACCCCTCAAATGTGCAAGAAGCCTTAATTGAGGCAGATTTGGATATGGAAGAAGGAGCCGATTTTTTAATGGTGAAGCCTGCCTTGGCTTATTTGGATGTCATAAAATTATTGAAAGATAACTATCCGCTTCCTATAGCAGCCTATAATGTTTCAGGAGAATATAGTATGATCAAGGCTTCCGCTGCGAGAGGGTGGATTGATGAAGATCGGGCTATGATGGAGACACTTACGGCAATAAAACGGGCTGGCGCAAAGATCATTTTAACCTATTTTGCAAAGGACTTTGCAAGCTTAAATCGATAAAATTTTATGAAGGTGAATACCTCATACAAAAGACCCAGATTCTGGGTCTTTTTTTTAAAGTTCTTGTTCTCGTTCGAGCATTAGGATTGCTCCTTGGGAAACAATGTAATATTTTTCTCCTTCATACATCACTTCATGTGCTCCAGACAAAAGGAATATCGCTAAATCTCCCTCTTTTGCTTGTAATGGTACATATTTAACTTTTTCATCATTATCCATCCAAGGCTCATGGTCTTCTACAGGCATTGGGATGGGATAACCTGGGCCGGTTTTTATGATATACCCTTGCTGTACTTTCTCTTTTTCCTGTACTCCAGGAGG
Organism: Algoriphagus sp.; assembly: GCF_013373065.1. Taxonomy (GTDB): domain Bacteria; phylum Bacteroidota; class Bacteroidia; order Cytophagales; family Cyclobacteriaceae; genus Algoriphagus. The sequence goes on along the minus strand of NZ_JABXIN010000001.1, from coordinate 265,728 downwards.
AAGATAAAGTCCCGTTGATGTTTTTTCGTTGGGTTTCTTAAGCCGGATAAGTACCCGGTCTCCCACTACGATTAGCTTTTTCAGCTTATTGTCAGGGGTCAATTGCATGGTTTCAAAATCAAAAGTGAAAGAAAGAAAGCCAAGATTCCGATTAGGGAGTCTTGGCTTTTGAATGCCAAAAGCACCCGAATAACTATCGGGTGCTTTGATTATTGGTTTAGCAAAATTACTTCTTGTCTTCGCTAACCTCTTCGTAATCTACATCAGAAACTCCGTCTCCGCTATCGCTAGCACTTGAAGCACCTGCATCAGCTCCTGGCTCCGCTCCAGCTCCTTGTGTAGCGTTGTAGATTTCCTGAGAAGCTGCTTCCCAAGCTTTATTCAATTCTTCCATTCCTGAATCAACCCCAGTCAAATCTTGAGACTGGTGTGCAGCTTTCAATTTGTCCAAAGCTCCATTGATGGCAGTTTTATTACCTTCAGAAAGCTTGTCACCATAATCTTTCAACTGCTTTTCAGTTTGGAAAATCAAGCTGTCAGCTTGGTTAAGTTTCTCGATCTTTTCTTTTTCTGCCTTATCTGCCGCAGCATTTGCTTCAGCTTCTTTCTTCATTCGGTCAATGTCCTCTTGAGAAAGTCCAGAAGAAGCTTCGATCTTGATTTTCTGCTCTTTACCAGTTCCTTTATCCTTTGCAGATACATTGAGGATACCGTTTGCATCAATATCAAAAGTTACTTCGATTTGAGGTACTCCTCTTGGTGCAGGTGGAATATCGGTCAACTGGAATCTTCCGATGGTTCGGTTATCCTTCGCCAAAGGTCTCTCACCCTGTAGAACATGAATATCTACTGCTGGCTGATTGTCGGCTGCAGTGGAGAACACTTCGGATTTCTTGGTAGGAATGGTAGTGTTAGCTTCAATTAATTTGGTCATTACTCCACCCATGGTTTCTATACCAAGAGACAAAGGAGTTACATCCAAAAGAAGCACATCTTTCACTTCCCCAGTCAATACACCGCCTTGAATCGCAGCGCCGATGGCAACAACTTCGTCAGGGTTTACACCCTTAGAAGGCTTTTTGCCGAAGAATTTCTCAACTTCCTCCTGGATCTTTGGAATTCGTGTGGATCCACCTACCAAGATTACTTCGTCAATTTCAGAAGGGTTTAATCCAGCATCCTGAAGCGCTTTTTTACAAGGCTCCATGGTTCGCTTCACCAAATTGTCTGATAATTGCTCAAACTTCGCTCTGCTTAAGTTTCGCACCAAGTGCTTAGGACCCGTCTGCGTAGCAGTGATGTATGGCAAGTTGATTTCAGTAGAAGAGGAGCTGGAAAGTTCGATTTTGGCCTTTTCAGCTGCTTCTTTTAATCTTTGAAGAGCCATTGGATCTTTTCTAAGGTCAATTTGCTCTTCTGCCATGAATTCATCGGCAAGCCAGTTGATGATTACTTGGTCAAAGTCATCACCTCCCAAATGAACGTCACCGTTGGTTGATTTCACTTCGAATACACCATCACCTAATTCAAGGATTGAGATATCGAATGTACCACCACCAAGGTCATACACAGCGATTTTCATATCCTGGTTTTTCTTGTCCATACCGTAAGCCAAAGCAGCAGCGGTTGGCTCGTTGATGATACGCTTCACTTCCAATCCGGCAATTTGTCCGGCTTCTTTGGTTGCTTGGCGCTCTGCATCATTAAAGTAGGCTGGAACGGTAATAACTGCCTCTGTTACTTCTTGACCCAAGAAGTCTTCAGCAGTGCTCTTCATTTTCTGAAGAATCATTGCAGAAATTTCCTGTGGGGTATAGGAACGGTCACCGATTTTAATAGCTACGGTGTCATTTGGTCCTTGCTCCACTTTGTAGGAAGCGTGCTTTTTCTCTTCGGAAACCTCAGAGAATTTTTTACCCATAAATCGCTTAACAGAAGAAATGGTATTCGCTGGGTTGGTGATGGCCTGACGCTTGGCAGGGTCACCTACTTTACGCTCGCCATTTCCGTTGTCAAGAAATGCAACGATAGACGGGGTAGTTCTTCTTCCTTCACTGTTTTGGATGACTACAGGCTCATTTCCCTCCATTACGGCTACGCAGGAGTTGGTGGTACCCAAGTCAATGCCTATAATTTTTCCCATGATTATAAATTTTATTTAGTTTCAAATTCAGTTATTTCCTACGCTTCAATGCTTATGCCAGCCGATATTTTCGATTTTTTTGTGTCACAATGTCAGATTCAATGGCAGTTTGAGCTTTTTATTCCTTCAATATGGCACCCTGGGTTTTTGAAAAGCTGAGATTGTGGCAGGATTTTTTTTGATTTGAATGCAACCTTATGAGCGTTTCATTCATCTTTTTGATATGAGAGAATTTTTTGGCAAGAAACGCAGTCAAGACCGGTTAAAATGGACCATGATCTTACTTTTATTGGTCGTTTTTGGGATGATGTCCCGAATCGGTTTTGGACTTCTGCTTCTAAAACAGTGGTTTTTTTAAAACAATCACCCCACAGCAAATCAATATTCAGGGTAGACAGGTTAACTTGCTAACCTTACTTTTATAAATATGGATCTACTTATTATTAAGGATATTTATATCTATCCCATCAAATCATTAGGAGGAATTCGTTTAGAAGAAGCAATGGTGGAGGAAAAAGGGTTTCGTTATGATCGCCGTTGGATGCTGATTGATGAGGAAGGGGTTTTTGTGTCCCAGCGTTCCTTTCCAGCCTTGGCTTTACTTCAGGTAGCACTTGCCCCGGAAGGGCTTTCAGTTTTTCATAAACAGAACGCGAAAAAATCAATTTTAATCCCCTATAACTTAGAAAGTGATGAGGCGGTGTCGGTGGTTGTGTGGGATGATACGATGACTGCCAAATTGGTTGATGCCAAGTTTAATCGGTGGTTTTCCGAATTTTTAGGAAAAGAAGTTCGACTTGTAATTATGCCAGATTCCACTCGAAGGTTAGTCAGTCCTAAATATGCAATCAACAAAGAAGCCGTCAGCTTTGCAGATGGCATGCCCTACTTGCTAATTGGTCAGGAATCTCTAAACGACTTGAATAGAAAGTTGGAGGAACCGGTATCAATGGACAGATTCCGACCCAATTTAGTTTTTTCGGGTGGAGAGGCATTTCAGGAGGACTCTTTAAAAAAGATTAAAATAGGGGCGGTCGAATTTCAGATAGTAAAGCCTTGTGCGAGGTGTGTGATGACTACTGTAGATCAAGAAACTGGTGAAATTGGCAAAGAGCCACTCCGTACCCTCTCCTCTTATAGAACCAAAGCAAATAAGGTCCTTTTCGGACAAAATATGGTTGCTTTGGGTGAAGGAGTTGTTAGAATAGGTGATGCTCTTTTTCCAATTGAATAATCGGCTTAGCGAAATTCTTTCACGGTCTGGATAAAGACTTTGACCATCTCCGGATCAATATCAGGATAAACTCCATGTCCCAAATTGGCGATGTGTCGGCTTCCTCGAAACTGCTTCATCATATTTTGAGTAGCCTGTCGTACTTGCTCAGGAGATCCGTAAAGAGCTGCTGGATCGAGGTTTCCTTGAAGGGTTTTGTTAGCTCCAATCAAGTTTCGGGATTCAGCAACTCCCATATTCCAATCCAAGCCGATTGTCTCACAATTTAATTTACCCATAGCCTCCCGTGCAAAGAAGGCACCCTTTGCAAAAACAGTTTTTGGAACCTCTTTGATTGCATCACAAATCTGTGAAATGTATCGAAGGGAAAATTCTTCATATTGATCTGGGCCTAGAATTCCAGCCCAAGAATCAAAAACTTGAATCAAATCGGCTCCTGCTTCAATTTGAGCTTTTAGATAGTTGATCGTACTATCGGTAATCATTTGAAGAAGGCGATGCGAAAAATCTGGTTGTCGGTAAAGCATAGCTCTGGCTTTTGAAAAAGTCTTGCTTCCGCTTCCTTCAATCATATAAGCAAAAATCGTCCAAGGCGCACCTGCAAATCCAATTAAAGGGACCCTGCCATTTAAATTTTTCTTGGTGATCTCGATAGCCTTGATCACATAGCTTAAATCATTCGCGCCGTCTGCAATCCGTAATTTTTTTAGATCCTCTTCGGAAGAAACCGTGTTTGGGAACCAGGGGCCTCTTTTTTCAACCATTTCATAAGGTAAACCCATGGCCTCTGGAATTACCAGGATATCGGAAAAAATAATAGCGGCATCTACTCCCAAAAGATCTACAGGTTGAATGGTTACTTCAGCCGCCAATTCAGGGGTTTGGGCTAATTCAATAAATCCTGAAACTGATTCACGAACGGCGCGATATTCTGGGAGAATACGACCCGCTTGTCGCATCAGCCATACTGGCGTTCGTTCTACTTTTTCACCTTTTGCTGCTCGAAGCAGTAGATCATTCTGGAGTTGCATGCTGCAAAGATAGGAAGCAAATAATATTTGGAATGAAAAAAAACAGGATTGAATTCATCGTTCAATCCTGTTGTAGTAAATAGTTGGTTTAGTAATGTGGTATTTAATTTTTTGATTTAGGTTTCAAAGGGATAAAATCCTCTTCTTCTAAGCCTAGTAACTTGGTTACAGCTTCGTAATCCGAGAAGTCAATACGGGAACCAGCAAAATCTGCCGGTACAATTACGATTCGAAAGAGTTGATTGTCTGTCCAATCCGAAGCGAGAAGACTATAATCTATCGGCCCGTCCAAAAAGACTGAGAAGTCAAATCGTGTAAAGTCATAATTGTACATCAAAACACCTTCTTCAAAGAAAATAGTTTGTGGAAGTGGTCTCCAGATAGGCGTATTTCCATCTTGTTCCCATCGAAGGTAGATCAATACCACATCACTTTCTAAAATGGCAGGATCAAATTCAAACAACTCACGGTAATCGTTAGCTTCAGTAAAATCCACGTCTACTTCAAAGGCTTCCCCTACAATAGTGACGCCGTCTAGTCCATCTTGTCCTGGAGGGCCCGGAGGTCCAACAGGGCCTTCACAGGCTTGGAATGCAACCATAGTTGCGAAACCAAATATTGCAATTAGTTTTTTCATAAAATTTTATTTGGCTTAGTAATAATTAATGTCACGAAAATTTCAGAAATAGGTTTGGTTAAAAAATGTAAAAAGGTTTTAATCTTTCATAGGAGCAATCACATGTACCTCATTTTCAGAGACTATCTTATCAATAAAAATTTCAGATAATTCCAGATTTGCAGAATCTGCAAAGGCATTTATGGCATTTTTCACCTTTTCAGGCCCTGGCATTACCCAGCGATTTCCATGAATTTTGGCAAGTAAATATTTACTTTCTTCGAAAATTCGTTGTTCGAATTCTTCACCTACTAGCAATTGATCCAAGCCCACAAAGACTTCCATAGTGTCTAATTTTCCTGCAGGTTCTACTTGATAAATCGTATGAAGAAAACTACCTGGTCGAAGTGCTTTTTCTGTTTCAATTTTTTCAAATGCAGTTCGCAAAGAAGGGTCTTGGGGAGTTCCTCGATAATGGATTCCGGAGAGCGGGGCAGGTTTTTGATTAATCAGCGAAATTTCAATGGGGTTATTGCCGCCCAGATAATTGAACAAGAATAAACCTCCCAGCCCCAAAACCGCAAGAGAAATAAGGATTATAATAAACTTATTTCGCATGATTTAGAATAAATACCGAACTCCTATTCCTCCTTGACCTTTGATATGGCCAACACGATCCAGTAATTCCAAAAACATTCCGACCTCCGCAAATACTGAAAGGGGTAATTCGTCAAAATAGTATTCGCCTCCTACAAAAGCCTCAGGACCAAAATCAACATTACTTCGTTGTTCATTGAAAGTTCCCCCATTCTCACCCGCACCAAGATTGTAGGTATAATTTACCTGAGTAGTCCGAAGTTGTGCTCCTGCTCCTGCATAACCCAATAAATAACCTTGGGAGATGTCAAAAACATCAGTGAAATCTTCATGATAGGCTACACGCCCATGGATAGAGACGCCCTTGCTCGCACTGTGACCGATATAGAAAGCATTGGAGCTAGGAGGGTTGTTTTCAAAATCTCGCTGATAATAACCGGGACCATTAATTCCGCCACTTCCAATCATCACTTCCCAAGAAAAGTAATCATCAAAGAAATCTTTGTATGTCAAACTGAACGGTTCTCCAAGTCGGATTCCAGCTCCTCTTTCCTGTGCTAATCCTAAAAAAGGCAATAGGAATAGCAAAAATGCTAATCTGTGTTTCACGGTATTCTAGTTGGTTTAGGTTAGTTCAAGCAAATTCCAGGCTAGATTGCCATGGTCTTGAGTTGCATTTGATGCAATTGGGTGTAATAGCCTCCTTTTTCAAGAAGTTCATCATGTTTACCCTGTTCTACAATTTCTCCCTTATGCAAAACAATAATTTGATCGGCCTTTTGGATCGTGGACAATCGGTGAGCAATCACGATTGAGGTTCGTCCCTTCATCATTTTTTCAATAGAGTCTTGGATTAGCTCCTCTGTTTCAGTGTCAACAGAACTGGTAGCCTCATCTAAAATGATAATTTCTGGGTTGTAGACCATCGCTCGGACGAAGGAAATTAATTGCCGTTGTCCTACTGATAAGGTGGCACCTCTCTCCATCACATTGTAATCCAAACCTCCCGGAAGGCGTTCTATAAATTTGCGGGCTCCCACCATTTCGGCAGCTTCCAATACTTGTTCGCGGCTGATATTGGGGTTCCCAAGGGTGATGTTGTAGTAAATGGTATTTGAAAACAAGAAAACATCCTGAAGTACCACGCCGATGTGTTTTCGCAAGGTACCTAGTTCAAAATCCCGAATGTCGGTTCCATCAATGATAATTGCACCTTTGTTGATTTCATAAAAGCGAGAAAGGAGATTGATGACCGATGATTTCCCGGCTCCAGTAGCACCAACAAGCGCAATTGTCTGCCCGCTTTTGACAGAAAAATTGATGTTTTTCAGTACATAGTCTTCATCCACGTAAGCAAACCAAAGGTCTTTAAATTCAATATTGCCTTTGATCTTTTCAGGTTTAAAATCTCCCTCATTGGCAATATGTTCATCGCTGTCTAAAAGTTTGAAAATCCGGGAAGAACTGACTACGCCCATTTGAAGCGTGTTAAAGCGATCTGCAATCATCCGGATAGGTCTGAAAAACAATTGCAGGTACATAATAAAGGAGATCAAGACTCCGACTTGAAGTTCCATTCCCAAAACGCCCACAGCACCATACCAAACAACCAAGCCGATTCCGATTGCCTGAATGATTTCTGCAACAGGAAAGTAAATGGAATAATATAAAACGGATCGAATATGGGCTGCTCGGTGCTCTCGATTGATTTCCTTGAATTTTTCAAACTCCCGATCCTCTCGGTTGAAAATCTGGACAATATTCATCCCCGTTATGTGTTCCTGAAGAAATGAATTCAAGTTGGAAACAGCATTCCGAACATCGTTGAAGGTGACTTTGATTTTTTCCTTGAAAATATAGGTTGAGATAATCATCAGCGGAAGCGTACATAGACTGACGAGTGTAAGCTTCCAGTCAATGTAAAACATCACACTCAATATGGTCACCAATTGAAGAAGATCACCGATGATGGCAGCCAATCCTTCGCTAAATACATCCGCTAAAGTTTCTATATCGGAAATATTTCGAGTGACCAGTCTTCCAATGGGGGTGTTGTCAAAGAATTTGAGTTTAAGTCTCAATAAGTGGTCGAACAATTTGATGCGGATATCCCGAATGATAACCTGACCGATCCATCCCGAGTAGTAGGTATGAGCCCATTGAACGACAGCCTGCAGGATCATCAGCCCAATCAATATATAGACCATTCGGACTAAGCCTTGACTATCCCCGATGGCAATGTGCTCGTCAATGGCTATCTGTATGAAATAAGGTCGGGTGGGAGCTAAAATTGCCAAGGAAATGGTCAAAAACACCAAAAAGTAAAATTGAAGTTTGTAGGGCTGCACATAGCGATACAGCTGCTTCAATACTTTGGTGTCTACAATTTCACCGGATGAGGTTTTTTCTTTCTCTAAGCTCAAGTCTTTTCAGTCTATGTAAATTTCTCGGGGGTAAATTACCCGATTTAGAAAAAGCCCTTTTGCTGGGGCTGCTTTTCCTGCATTGCTTCGATTTTTGGACAGGATTATTTCCCGCATACTTTCGGGAGATTTTTTTCCAAGGCCGATTTCTATCAAAGTTCCAACAATTGTGCGTACCATCCCACGCAAAAATCGATTGGCGGTTATATGAAATAACAATTCCTCTTCTTTTTGTTCCCAACGGGCAGAGAGAATATGACAACGGAAATGATTGACTTCCGTTTGGACTTTGCTAAATGCTTCAAAATCCTGCTCTCCAATAAGGTATTGGGTAGCTGTATTCATTCTTTCCAAATCGAGTTTTCCAAAAAGCGTCCAAGCCAGTTCATCCATGAAGGGATTTTTTTGGAAAATTATTCGATAAAAATAAGACCGCTCAAGGGCATCAAATCGAGCATGCGCATCCGGTTTGACAGGTCGAATTGCTTTAATTCCTATGGATTTGGGAAGTATGCCATTCAAGCCCTTGATTAATTTTTCAGGATCGAAATCTGAATCCGAATCAAAATGACAAACTTGATGACTGGCATGAACCCCAGTATCCGTTCTCCCACTGCCCATGATGGTCATGGTTTTTTTGAAATAGGTGGACAGCGCTGATTCTATGGATTCTTGAACCGAAAATGCATTTTGCTGGATCTGCCAACCGTGAAAAGGCTTCCCGTGATAGCTTAATTCCAAGAAAAAGCGGTTTGTATGGCTCATAGCCCACAAAGATACAATTCCCCTAGGATTCCTTGTTCCAGTTTTTGGAATTACCTTGTGAAAGCGAGGATTTGGGCTTTTCTTTGCCTAAAAATTATACGATCATGATACAGCGAATTCAATCCATTTTTTTGTTTTTGGTAGTGATTTGCATGGGGGCTAGCCTCAGTACCCTTTACTGGAATCAAATTCAATCCGATGGTGGCAATACTTGGGAGTTGACCGCCTTTATGCTTACTGAACTGGATGGTTCCGGTGAAGTTGTCACCTCCAAATCGACTTGGTATATGGCTACCATGGCGTCTTTTTCAGGACTTTTGGCTTTGATTTCCATTTTCCAATATAAAAAACGGACCCGTCAGATGATGTTCAATATGATCAATAGCTTGATCATGGTGGGATTGGTTGTGGCTGTTTTTTTAACCACCAATAAGGTGAATTCCGAAATCAATGCGGTAGAATCAGGGTCCTACCAGGCTGGTTTTTGGGTGATTTTAGCTGCGATGGTATTTAATATGCTAGCCAATCGGTTTATTCGAAAAGATGAAGCCTTGGTTCGGTCGGTAGATCGGATTCGATAAGTAAAATATTTAGAGCCGGCTATAAGCCGGCTTTTTTATTGAATAATGTGACAAAACTCAAGCAATTTTCTCAGGGCATTTTTTATTTTTCGACAAATCAATGACAAAGCCATGAAATTCGAAACAAGAGCCATTCATAAAGGGAACCATATCACTGATAATACGGGCTCAGTAGTCCAACCTATTACCCTGAGCACCACTTTTGAACATGGAAATGAGGCAGGTTTACTATATACCCGTGCCGGTAATCCTAATCGACTGGCTTTAGAAGAACTCATTGCTTCCCTAGAGCAAGGAGTGGATGCTGCGGCTTTTTCATCAGGAAATGCAGCCGGTACTGCGGTATTTCAGGCTCTCGAGCCTGGGTCTCATATTATCGCGCCAGATGATATGTACCACGGCCTTCACAATTCTATGACCATGCTTTTCAAGGGAATTCATGAAGTGAGTTTTGTGGATATGAGCAAATTGGAAGAAATCAAAAAAGCAATTCGCCCAACTACTCGACTCTTTTGGGTAGAAACCCCTTCCAACCCTTTATTGAAAATAACGGACATTCGAAAAGTGGCAGAGCTTGCTCATGAACAAGGAGCAATTTTAGCTTGTGATAACACCTTCGCGACACCCGTTTTTCAAAATCCGCTGCTTTTGGGGGCAGATATTGTCATGCATAGCAGTACCAAATATTTTGGAGGCCATAGTGACTTATTGGGAGGAGCTTTGGTTACGAAAGTAAAAAATGATTTTTGGACACGAATCAGAACTGTGCAACGAGTAGGTGGAGCCGTTCCATCCCCTACAGATTGCTATTGGTTAGGTCGAAGTATTAAATCGCTTGCCTATCGAATGAAAGGTCATGCGGAGCATGCGGCCATTTTAGCGGAATATTTTCTTGCCCATCCAAAGGTTGAAAAGGTTTTCTACCCCGGCCTTACCAATCATCCCGGCCATGCTATAGCTGCATCTCAAATGAGTGGTTTTGGAGGAGTGGTTTCCATTCAAGTGAAGGGAGGGGCTGCCGCTGCGGATAAGTTAATCAGTGAGCTTCACCTCTTTGCAAATGCCACCAGTTTGGGAGGCATAGAAAGTTTGATTGAGCGTCGGGCTGCTGTAGAAGGTCCTGATACCTTGACTCCTCAAAATCTCATTCGTGTATCCGTAGGATTGGAGCATACGGATGATCTTTTGACTGATTTAGATCAGGCTTTCTCAAAAATATAACGGTGATGGAGACTTTAGGGAATCAATAAAAAGTATTCTTTTGCATGTTTTTTTTACTCAAAACATCAATTTTTAAAGAAATTTATTAACTTCTGTTTCATTTTTAACTTAATCCCCGCTTATGCCTGCACAACCCTTAGAGTTGATTTTAGGGAGGCAATTTGTCGATACCCTTTCTCTGCCGGCCTTTTTGGTTGATCCAGAAGGTAACTTATTGTTTTATAATGAGCCTGCAGGGGTGATTTTTGGGTTGAACTTTGGAGAAACTGGCGGAATGCGCGTTGAGGAATGGTCTACTGTTTTCACCCCTTTTGATGAATATGGAAAGCCTATAGATCCGGAAGAACTCCCTTTGGTCAAAACGCTTCGTAACCAAACCCCGAATTCAGGTTCTTTCTATATCCATAGCATGAATGGGGATAAAATTCATATTAAAGTAAATTCTTTTCCAATAATTGCTAGGCCTGAGCGGTTTTTAGGTGCGTTGGCTTTGTTTTGGAAGACAGACCCATGATGAAAATAAGAGTCTGGGGTTGTCGCGGTTCACTCCCTGCGCCAGGACCAGAGAATAATTATTATGGAGGGAATACATCCTGTGTCGAAGTCACTGATGGAGAGACCTGTTTAATTTTGGATGCAGGGTCAGGTATTCAGCGATTAGGACGCTTTATTGATCCCAAGATTAAGGAAATCCATATTTTACTAACCCATCTGCATATAGATCATACCATGGGGATGGGGTTTTTCCTACCATTGTATAATCCTTCCGTAAAAGTGCATTTTTGGGGGCCAAGTTCATCGGTTACCCCACTATTGTTGCGGCTACGAAGATATTTCTCTCCTCCCTTTTTTCCAGTCCGGTTGGCTGATTTACCAAATCACCCGGAAATTCACGAACTGGCTTTCAATGATTTTTCGATCGGCGAATTTCAAATTCATTCCGAATATGTATGCCACCCAGGCCCAACCTTAGGTTTTCGAGTCCGATTGGGTAAAAAGACCTTCGCTTACATTCCGGACCATGAAGTCCGATTGGGATCAACCCACTTTCCAACCAATCCAGAGTGGACCAGTGGATTTGAGCTGGCAAACAAAGTTGATTTACTATTCCATGACGGGGGCTACACGGTTCCTGAATATGAGCAGAAGTTAGGTTGGGGCCATAGCGCTGTGGAAGATACCTTGGATTTTGCAACGCTTTGTCAAGTGAAGCATTTGGCAATCTTTCATCATGAACCCAATAACACCGATGCCCAACTAGAATCAATATTTGCTGATAGCATGAAGGGAAAGGATTTGGGATTTGAAGTTGAACTTTGTCGGGAAGGCGCAGAGTATTTCCTGTGATATTATCCTGGATATTGACCTAAGTTTGATCCAATCCTGGTCATAAATTTGATTTTCACTCGGTATTTTCCCTTTTTGTAGCATTCTAACTTAATTTTTGAATATGAAGAAAGTGTTGGTCGCAACAGGTGGTGGGGATTGCCCTGGATTGAATGCGGTGATTCGAGGAATTGCAAAACGCGCTTCCCGAGAGAAAGACTGGGAGGTTTGGGGGAGTTATGAAGCCTTCAATGGAATTATGGATAGCCCGCCAAGAATCGTAAAGTTGGATGAATCCAATACAGGTGGTATTCATGTACAAGGAGGTACCATTATCGGAACTACTAATAAAGGAAATCCGCTTCGGTTTCCGGTCAAACAAACTGATGGTTCGGTAAAATTGGAAAATCATCTCCAGTTGTTAATTGATAGAATCAAGGAATTGGGATTTGATGCGGTGATCAATATAGGAGGCGATGGTTCTCAGGAGATATCCCAAGCATTATTCGAGGCAGGAATACCTATTGTTGGAGTTCCCAAAACCATTGACAATGATCTTTCTTCTACTGATTTCACTTTTGGATTTCAGACTGCGGTTCAGATAGCTTCTGATTCCTTGGATCGACTAGTGACGACAGCGGCAAGTCACCACCGGGTCATGATTATGGAAGTGATGGGACGCAATGCGGGCTGGATTGCTTTGTATACCGCTATATCTGGAGGTGCAGAAATCTGTTTGATTCCTGAAATACCCTATGATTTAGATAAAGTCATTCAAAAGATCCGAGCGCGATATGATGATGGAAGAGGCTTTGTGAATATTGTGATTGCTGAAGGTGCTCATGCGAAAGATGGCACCGTAACAGGTGTGGAGGGTGAAGCAGGAAGGCAATCGGTTCGGTTAGGAGGAGTTGCTTTTACCTTAAGCCAGCAGTTAAAAGATGCAGGATTACAAGCTGAAATCAGGGAAACGGTATTGGGACATATCCAGCGTGGAGGAACTCCGATTGCTTTTGATCGGGTCATTGCTTCTGTTTTTGGAGTGAAGGCGATGGAATTGGTTTTGAATCAGAAATTTGGGCAATTAGTTGTTTTGAGAAATAATGATTTCAGTGCTGTTCCAATTAAAGAAGCTATCAGTACCTATCATGTGGTGGATCCAAAAGGAACCCTAGTACAAGCAGCAAAAGGTTTGGGGATTTGTTTTGGGGGTTAAAAAATTCGGATTCCTTTGGCCATCAAGCCAGCTAAGACAGGGATGATGGATAACAGAATTAATTCCATTCGAATGGACCAAATAATCCCCTGAGGGATCAAAACTTTTTGACTTTGCTTTCCTTTTGCTTGTCGAATAAAAAAGATAGTTGGATAAATAGAAATTAGTCCAATCAAAATAAACAGAGTCAATTTGAGATGGAAGGTTGGGTTTTGACTGTAAAACTCAGTGGGTTTTCCATACCCTCCCAACCAAAGTGAAAGACCTACAATAAGTAAGGAAAGAGCAGAAATCCCATAAACGGCATCGATTCGGCTAAGCAATTTGATTTGTTTCTTTGTAAGGCTCTTGTCGAGAAGAAAAAATTCTGCGAATAAAGTTCCGGCTAGTGTAAATACCGAGATAAAGTGGAGGTAACGAAGGAGGAGTTCCATAGTCTCATGAAATTGAATCTAAAAAAGGTATAAAAATTAATTCAAATCTTTTTTGACTCTAATTAAGAATTCTCCTCCTTCGCCTAGGTTGGTTTGGTTTAATCAATTGGGATAGTCAGTGTTAACGAAGGATAGGCCTTAGGAATGGTTCCCACATATTCCGGTATATTCATGGGTTGATACCTGAAACTCAATTCTGCCGCTTTTTTTGCATTGTTTCCTGAACTGATAAAAACAGGAATACTCGCCAACATGGCGGCTCCACCTGCCAAAACCATCACTCCGCCGGCATTTGAAGCGTCCACTTCACTTTTTGAACAACCGAAAATGCAGAAGTTTTCAGAAAAGATAATAGCACCAGTAGTGGTTACTGCTGCCCCAGCTCCAAGTAGAATCCAAGCTGTAGTTTTTTGCTTTTTACTTTTTTCCAAGTAATCCTGTTTGGTCATTTGCTGAGCAAAGCTTGGATAAGCTGCTCCAATGAGGGTCGCCACAACGAATATGGCGATGAACAACTTTTTCATGATTTATTTCTTTAAAGGCCAGACTTATTCTAGTTACTGAAACTAGTATCTGACAATAATAAATCACCTGATTTTTGGATATAGAAAAGTTGATTTTAATCAGAGATTGATACAAAAAAATAAACCCCTCGAATCGAGGGGCTTGTTATTTATTTGGAATGTGAATCGGATTAGATTTTAATTCTCTGGATACCAATTTCGTAGTCTAACATCTACATTAGGTGCTTGGCCCTGAACGAGGGTTTTGAATTTTTCTACATCACTAAGTCCGTTTGTTCCTCTGTAGTGGTAAGGATAAACAATGGTAGGTTTGAATTCGGAAACAGCGCTGGCCGCTTGATCCACATCCATCGTATAGGGTAAGTTCATGCATACAAAGGCTACGTCAATATTTTCCAGGGCTCTCATTTCTGGAATATCTTCCGTATCTCCTGAGAAATAAAAACTCTTTCCTCCTAATTCAACGATATAGCCATTTCCTCTTCCTTTGGGGTGTCTGCTATCATCGGTTTCAGGCAAATTGTACATGGGGATGGCCTCAATTCTGCTCCCCAAAATAGTTTCTATATCCCCATTTCCAAGGACGATGATGCTTCGATATTTTTCAGCCGGAAGCTTTTCCGCAACAGCTTGAGGTGCAACAATCACTGCTTGTGATAAATCGAGTCCATCAAGCGTTTCTTGGTTGTGATGATCGCCGTGGATATCTGTGATCAATACTAGATCTGCTGGATTTTGAGATTGAAAGCGCTCAGCTCCCCCGTATGGGTCTACATAGATCGTCATGTCTTTGTAGTCCAGTACCAATGAACCGTGAAGGATAGGTGTGATTTTGACGTCTTGATTATCTGTTTGGATTAAATCTTGGGCAGAAACTGCACTCGAAACGGATAGAAGAAATAAAACAAGTAATTTTTTCATCGGATCGGTTTTAAAAGGGTTTAGAAAAGCAATCAATTGATTAAGTATATAAGCCTAGATATAACCAATTCAAAACTCAATATGTTTTTATTCCTTTTCTCTTAAAATATTCAATAAGAGAGGTGTGTTAAATACTATTCAAAAGGAAAGGAGCCCAATATTTTGGGGCGCGGAATTGTTCGCCACCCTGTCCTAAAGCCAACGCTCGTTTAATATTGTTAAGCCCGGTAAATGTATCCTCTCCATCCACATTTACCATTTTGAATAAGTTTTCTTAGATCAAAAAGCTTTACCCTTATCCATTTAAAAAGGCTTTCTTTTCAATTGGTGAAAAGAAGTCCATGATTTCAACCGATTTTGGGATTGATCATTTTTATTCTTCCAAATGAAATCAATAGTTTGATTTGAAACTCTTATTTCAAACCAATATCCCTAATCCTAGACAATTCTCAAGAAGAAAGAAGGAATGGCTTTGATCAAAAGGGTTGGTATTTCGAATATTTTGGAGGGAGCTGCCGAATCACAGAAGATGAAGCTTGAAGCCTGAGCTAATGGAGCTAGATTGAATGGGGTGGGTGATTTCCGGATTTGGCAAAATTTATCCGTATATT
Source organism: Algoriphagus sp. (assembly GCF_013373065.1). GTDB lineage: Bacteria > Bacteroidota > Bacteroidia > Cytophagales > Cyclobacteriaceae > Algoriphagus. Next base: position 250,085 of record NZ_JABXIN010000001.1, on the reverse strand, counting down.
CCCTGAGACTTCCGGGCCTCAATAAGCTCGAAAAGTTCTTTTTTCTTTCAAATGAAGTTTAAGTTCAGAATTTTCAAATTTAAATACTACGTTCATGTTACAGTCAGTTTTTAAAAAGTGGTGGGTAATTCTTTTGCAAGGTTTGCTTTTCATAATTCTCGGGATCTACGTAATGCGTCATCCAGCTGATATGTTGGCGGGCCTATCCTTTTGGCTGGGAATTTTGACCTTGGTAGCAGGTGCTACAGGGCTCTTAGGCTATTTATTTGCTCCCAAAGAAGAAAGAGAAAATCAATCTCTTTTATGGAGTTTGCTAACGGCCATTCTAGGTGTGTTGATGTTGGCAAATTTGATGGCTACCATGAAACTAATCACCATTTTCTTTGGTCTATGGTTCCTTTCTACGGGTATATTTCTGTCGATTCAAGGATGGGGCTTGCGAGAGGCTATGAATTTTGGATGGGTTATTTTTGGATTGGGAGTGATGGCCGTCATTGGAGGGATTATGATGGTTTTTGATATTGGAAAAGGGGCCGTTGGGGTCAGTGTATTCTTAGGGCTTCAAGCGGTCTTGCTAGGATTAGGTTTTGTGATTCTGGCATTTTTAAAGCGTTTTGTCGTAAAGAAGCTCAAAGGAGTTTAGTCGAGGAGCCTATCATAAGGCTACTGGTTCTAGACAAACTAATGGTAAGGAGGGGAAGGGTACAGTCCTTCTTCTCTTGTGTACCTGAGGTTCCTGATTTGTACTTTAAGTTTATCCATTCATTTTTTGATTATTGAAATTTAAAAGATTCTCGAAAACGATTGGGCTTTCTATTTACAGATCAATAAAAAAATAGTTTTGGCCCCTATAGTATTGCCAAATCAATGACCAGTATAAGCTACTGTCTGAGGACGATATGGGACAGGTTTTCTATATCTAAACCTTGTAAAGGAAGTGATAGCATATTACATGATCAGAAAAAATCACCCTGCCCATCCCTCGCGGTCTAAGCTTCGATATTGGATTGCCTCTGCCAGATGTTCCACTTTAATTGTTTCACTATCGGCAATATCAGCAATGGTTCGGGCTACTTTCAAAATCCGATCGTAGGCACGGGCACTTAATCCCAGGCGCTCCATCGCGGTTTTCAGCAAAGCTTTTCCGGCTTCGTTGATTTGGCAGACCTCCTTAACCATATGGGAAGGCATCATGGCATTGCAGTAGACTTCCGGGTTGTTTTGGAAGCGCTCTTTTTGTTTTTCTCGTCCTTGAATCACCCGCTCCCGGATGGATTTGCTGGACTCAGCCTTTCGGGTGGAGGTCATTTCGTCAAATTTCACCGGCGTGACTTCCACGTGGAGGTCGATCCGATCCAATAAGGGTCCGCTGACTTTATTGAGGTAGCGTTGCACAATTCCTGGTCCACAGACACATTCCTTTTCAGGATGGTTGTAATAACCGCATGGGCAGGGATTCATACTGGCGATAAGCATGAAATTGGCAGGGTAGTCCACGGATATTTTTGCGCGGGAAATCGTGACTTTTCGTTCTTCCAAAGGTTGTCGCATCACTTCCAAAACAGTTCGCTTGAATTCGGGTAATTCATCTAAAAACAGCACGCCATTGTGTGCCAAGGAGATTTCTCCAGGTTGGGGATTACCACCACCTCCTACAAGCGCCACGTCAGAAATGGTGTGATGTGGACTTCGAAAGGGTCTATTAGCTAAAAGCGATGCGTTTTTTCCAAGTTTGCCAGCAACAGAATGGATTTTGGTGGTTTCTAAGGCTTCTTGCAACGAAAGTGGAGGAAGGATAGAGGGAAGTCGCTTGGCCAACATGGTTTTTCCGGCACCGGGAGGTCCAATCATGATGACATTGTGTCCGCCTGCTGCAGCGATTTCCATGGCGCGTTTGATGTTTTCTTGTCCTTGCACATCGGAAAAATCAAACTCAATATCATCCAAAGAATGATAAAAGATCTCCCGTGTATCGGTGACCAAAGGGGTGATTTCAAGATTTCCCTGTAAAAATTCAACAGCTTCATTTAGGGTTTCGACTCCGATAATATCCAGATTGTTGACGATGGAAGCTTCCTTGGCATTTTCCAAGGGAAGAATAAACCCTTTGAATCCCCGTTTACGAGCTTCGATAGCGATGGGAAGCACACCTTTTATAGGCCTTAAATTACCATCGAGGGAAAGCTCACCCATGATTACATACCGATCCAATTCAGGAAAATCTACCTGCTCAGATGCTTGAAGAATTCCCATGGCGATGGGAAGGTCATAGGCTGAACCCTCTTTGCGAATATCAGCAGGAGCTAAATTAATGACGACTTTTTGCCTGGGCATTCGGTAGTTGAAATACTTGAGTGCCGATTCCACTCGCTGTTGGGATTCTTTAACAGCAGAATCCGGAAGGCCTACCATGAAAAAGCTGGTGCCCTGACCTACATTGACTTCAATTGTGATGAGATTGGCGTCTACTCCTGAGACTGCACTTCCAAAAGTTTTTGCAACCATAAAAAAAGGAAACCGTTTTGGTTTCCTTAATATACAGTTTTTGAATGTAAACCTTAATTATTCGGTGAAATTTTGTCTCGGAGGAATGCTGCTTCCTTCAGAATCTGAAGGTGGTTGAGTCTCCTGAGATTTTGGTTTTTCTGTAGTCTTTGGATGTTCAAAGTCATAAATTTTTGCTTTGAGTGCATTCATTTCATTTTCCATCTTTTTGACTTTGCCTTCTAAAGATGACTTTACGCCTTTTCCGACTAGCCAAGAGATCAAAAACAAGACTAATCCTGTCAGTAAAATTTTAACCACAGAATCGGAGGTGACTTCGGCGATTCCTACTAAACCTGCCATGGTATCGAAGGAAATGAAAAATATGAGTAAACCTGCAAAATAGACCAGTAAAATGATTTGGAGAATTCGGTGAAACTTCCGCATAGTGGTGATTATTATTTTCTTCGAATATAACTAAACGGACTGAATACTGGAAAGCTTCTGGTAAAGTCCTTTTTGCTTGAGTAATTCAGCATGGGTTCCCCGTTGAATGATTTGACCCTGATCGATTACCAAGATTTCATCCGCATGCTGAATGGTACTTAGTCGATGAGCGATTACCAGCGTGGTTCGGTTTTTCATTAATTGAGTCAAGGCTTCCTGTACCAGCTTTTCGGATTCGGAATCCAAAGCGGAGGTTGCTTCATCCAAAATTAGAATAGGTGGATTTTTTAATACGGCTCGGGCAATGCTTAAGCGCTGCCGCTGCCCGCCTGAAAGTTTACTTCCCCGTTCTCCAATGTTGGTCTGATATCCGTTTTCCATCTTTTCGATAAACTCATGGGCATTGGCGATTTGTGCCGCTTCCATAACCTGCTTTTCGGTAACGCCTTCCAAGCCGAATGCGATGTTGTTGAAAACGGAATCGTTAAATAAGATGGATTCCTGGGTGACTATTCCCATGTACTTTCGGAGGGAAGCCAAATTCAATGATTTGAGATTGATTCCATCGATCAAGATTTCACCATGGGTGGGATCATAAAATCTTGGAACCAAATCTGCCAAGGTAGATTTTCCTCCCCCTGAAGGGCCGACCAAGGCGATGGTCTTTCCTTTCTCCAACTTGAAATTGATTCCTTGTAAGACTTTTTTATCACCATAGGAGAAATCCACATTTCGAAATTCAATTTCTTGTTGAAAGCCTGTAAGCGTTTGAGGATGGGCTGGAGAGGTAATGGCCGGTTGGGTATCGACTACTTCAAAAATCCGCTCAGCGGATGCAATACCCCGCTGTACGCTGGAAACAGCACGTGAAATTTCTTTGGCTGGATTGAGGACTTGGGTAAAGATGATGATGTAGGTAATGAAATCCGAAGCACTTAAATTGGAATTTCCGCTAAGTACCAGGCTCCCACCATAAATCAGAATACCAGCTACTACGGTTACCCCCAAAAACTGTGAAATAGGAGAGGCCAATTCGTTTTTTCGGGCCATGTTCACATTGACAGCCGCATAGTTATCTGTTTCCTTATCGAACTTGCCAAACATGAAGGATTCTGCATTGAAAGCCTTGATGACGCGCATTCCCCCCAAAGTTTCATCCAAAATATTTACGATTCGTCCTAAGCTTTGCTGGCTTTCTACTGCCTTTCTTTTAAGCCTTCTCGTGATTCCTCCAATGATGGCGCCAGAAATAGGAATTAATAGAATAGTAAACAGGGTTAATTTGACGGACATAAAAAATAAGACGGCGAAATATAGAATGATTGTGGCCGGTTCCCTGAAAACGACCCGAAGAGACTGCACGATGGTGTTTTCTACTTCCTGTACATCATTGGTCATTTTAGACATCAAATCTCCTTTGCGCTCATTTGAAAAATAACCTAAATGAAGCCCGCTCACCCGATTGAAAATATCGGTTCGCATGCCTTTGATGACCTTGGCACGAACTTTTGCTAAAACCACACCAGACAAGTAGGTGAATAGGTTGGAAAGAAAAACAGAAAAGACAATGACGGTACAGACGAAGGCTAAAGTCCCCACTTTTCCATAACCGTCCTGGATTTTTAGAAAATAATGATTGAAAAGCCCCGTAAAGTATTCCAAAGTAAATTGAAATTGAGGGAGTTCCCTGAATTTTTCCAAAGAATCAGTAGCTACCTGTTCAAAGATCACATCAAAAAGCGGTTTGAGTAAGGTGAAATTGATCAAACCGAAAATGATGGATAGAAGGGTGTAGCCGATATATGTGGGTACGAACTTGCCGAATGGACGGGCGTAGGACAAGATCCGTAAGTAAGTTTTCATGCAGGAAAAGTTCCGAATTTGGCTCGCAATTTACGGAAAAATCAGGAAGCCATTCGAGTTTGAAATTGGGACAAAATATTCCTTGATCTTCTTAATCCATTAATAATTGAACTCAGGACGGATAAAATTCCAGCGAATTGCCAATTGGATAAATTGAGAACTCTCCGGCGAGGAAAGATCTTGAGCTGTTCTTCTTCTGAAAATATGGGTGCCGTCAATGAATAAATTGTGCTTGAGCATGTAGCTTGCCACTAGGTTTGTTTGGATAACCTGATTTTCGATTCCTTGTCCGGTGACATTCCCAAATAATCCAGTCGGACTGCCTTCCAATCTGTTTTTCAAAATATCGCCTCCCCAATTGGTTTCAGCATCAGGATCAGTTCCGTACAATTGGTAGTTTCCAAGTAGTGTTAATCGAAGCTTTGGAATAGGTTGATAGCGGACGATGCCGACAAATTCCTTAAAATTAGCCCCCAAGGGGTGCGTCAGAGGAGTTCTCCAGTTGGTGTAGGATTGATGGTCAAATTTTTCTTGAAAGGTATAGGGTCGGGCTGTGTTGAATTCCAATTGCAAGTCTAGATTGGAGATTTCAAAAGCATTGATGTATTTATAGCCTGCCTGCACCCCATATTTATTTCGCTTGGATCCTTTTCCATCAATTCCAAAAAACTCTGAAAACACAAATTCATCCAAGGCAAATTGTCCATAAAGTTGCATTCCAGGTATCAATATCCACTTGGCGTCCATCCCAAGCATAACCTTATCAGGAGTTCCTAGCTGTTGCTCCACCCATCGGAAGAAAACCACAGGATTGAAATAGTTGAAATTGACCTTGTCGGTCATCACGGACTCAAAGAATCCCAAATTGAGTTTTTTGCCAATGTTGAATCCTAGGCGATGCATGGAGAAATACTTCTGGGGATATCGTCCGTCTGTGGGCCTTCCCCGGTCATAAAAAACATCCGCCGTCATTTGAGTCCAGAGGTTTGTCAATTGGAATTTCCCGATTTTGGTGTTGAGTTTGACAAACATGTATGGATTGGAAAAGTCCGAGAGTAAAAAGGATCGATAGCCTTCTCCAATGAAATTACGATCGTGTCCTACCTGCGCCTGAATACTTTTTGTCAAATGAAAATTGACATGTCCTCTTGCTGAAAAGTAGCTATAACCATCGCTGTTGTATTCTTTCCAAAAGCCTTCTCCAGGGACAGCGCCTCGATATTCTGCATAGTTTTTAACCCAGCTTGGGAAAAATACTTCTGAAGTGGTGAGGTAGGTAAAGAAACTCACCTTTTTATCTACTGCTCCCCGAACAACAAAGCCACGGGAAAGTTGGGCAGGGTTTTGATCCTGATCTGTTTCCATGCCCCCCGCTAAATAGATGACAGGACTTAGGTGAATGTCGAATTCATCACTATAAGAATGGGCAAAATCTCCAGGTCGGCGATAGAGCTTTTTTAGAAAGGGTTTTTTGGATTCTTCTGTTTCTTGGGTTACAAATTCCCAATTGTCTTGTGCCAGGTAGGAAAGATTAAAACGGTCGGATGCACTTTTGATAACTGGATCTTGAGCTAGACTATCCAGATATTTACCTAATAAGTCCCGACGGTAGGGTTTGTATCCCGTATGAAAAAAGGGATTGTTTTTTCCCTGTAAGATTTCGTAGCGATCGATCAGATGATAGTAATCCCGTTCAAATGGGACATAACTTCCTTGTGAATAGGAGGAATGATAGGAAGTAAGCCCAAGGATGAAAAGAATGAAGAAGAATTTTCCGGCTTTGAGAAAAACAGCTCTATTCATAAAAGGAAGTTCAGCTTAGAAAGTGTTTTTTGGGATTTCCCCACAATCGATTTGAAAAATAGTAGTTTTGGGTCTGATTGCGGAGGGTTTTTAAAGTTTTATCTTAAAAATTCGAGATGCCTTCGATTATTTTTTATAAAGATTTGGTGGCTTATTTCAAAAAGGATAACTTTGTGCCTCATTTGAGCAAGCGCAGACAAAAACACTGAAGATATGAAAAAAGATATTCATCCAAACTACAGACCAGTAGTGTTTTATGACACTTCTTCTGAGTTTAAATTCTTGACCCAATCTACCATCGAAACCAACGAAACGATCCTTTGGGAAGATGGTAATGAATATCCGCTGTACAAGATCGAAGTTAGTTCCGAGTCTCATCCTTTCTACACTGGAAAGAAGATGTTGTTGGATACTGCTGGTCGAGTGGAGAAATTCAACAGAAGATACGCGAAGAAATAAGTCGATACAAAGACTGTTCAAAAAGTCTCCCGGAGCATGGATTCCGGGAGACTTTTTTATTTTTGCCACATGGAAAATCTGCTTTTATTTGATGACCCGTCTATTCGAGGGGCTTTGCTTCCCTTTACTTTTACTCGCCCGATTGCTGCTATTCGGATAGGGATATTGACCATTGCTGAGAAATGGGAAAAAATTTCAGGCAAGGAAGTTTCTTTTTTGACGCAAGATTATTTGCAGGAAAAATATCCCCGAAATGAAGGTGCGCGTTTGGCTATCAATGGCGGGTTGATCCCAACGGCTGAAATCATTCAAGAAATTCAAGGTCTTAAAGAAGGGCAAGCACTTTATGCAGGAAAAACTTTACTTGCCTGCTACATCGGTGAGACGGAAAAGAATTTAAGTGCCGCTACTCAAAAGGAAGTGGTTCAGCTTCATGCCGACCCCCAGCTTCTAACCAAGACCTGGGAGATTTTTCAGCATAATGGAACAGAGATCAAACGTGATTTTGACTTATTGACCCGTGGTAAAAAAAGTCAGGAAATTTCAGATCCTCACACCAAGGTTTATGCCCCTGAAAATATTTTTATTGAAGAAGGAGCCTTGATTCGGGCAGCGGTTTTGAATGCCGAAAATGGTCCTATCTACATCGGAAAAAACACGGAAATTCAAGAAGGGTCGCTTATTCGGGGTCCATTCGCCCTTTGTGAAGGATCGACGGTTAATATGGGGGCCAAACTTCGAGGAGATACCACCGTTGGTCCGCATTCCAAAGTAGGAGGAGAAGTATCGAATTCGGTGATTTTTGGTTATTCCAATAAAGGTCATGAAGGTTTTCTTGGGAATTCGGTCATCGGAGAATGGTGTAATCTGGGAGCAGATACCAATACCTCCAATTTGAAAAATAATTATGCGCCCGTAAAGCTTTGGGATTATGTCCGTGGAGGCTTTTCAAATACTGGGCTTCAATTCTGTGGATTAATGATGGGGGATCATTCCAAGTGTGGAATCAATACCATGTTCAATACAGGAACGGTTGTCGGAGTAGGAGCCAATATTTTTGGGGATGGTTTTCCAAGGAACTTTATTCCGTCTTTCGCATGGGGTGGGGCTGCAGGTTTTTCCACCTTTCAGTTTCCAAAATTTGCCCAAACTGCTCAAGCTGTCATGGCGAGACGAAAAGTAGCTTGGAATCAAGTGGAAGAAGAAATGCTCCAGAAAGTTTTTGATTTAACCAAGAACTACAGAATTTGGGAAAAATAATCCCTTGACGCGAAAAGCATGCAGTTTGCACAAATCCCTGGATTAAAAGAGACGAAAGAACGATTGACCAAGGCGGTTCAGCAGAACCATTTGGCGCATTCCTTATTGTTTCATGGCCCGGAAGGTTCGGCTTCCTTAGGTATGCCTATAGCTTTGGCGACCTATTTATATTGTGAGAATCGAACGGAAGAAGATTCCTGCGGTCAGTGTGGTTCCTGTCAGCGAATGGCCAAATTGGTCATGCCGGATTTCAATTTTGTTTTTCCTCGGGTGAGCCTTACCAAAGAAGAAGAAAAAAAGGCAGATGAAGTCAATGCGAAGCTGGTAGCCAATTTCCGTGATTTTTGCACCCATCAGACCTATGGGAATATCCAAGACTTCATTCATTTAAATCATTTTGAAAAGAAAAAGCTGAATATCTCAGTAGGTGCCGCACGGGAAGTGATCCGTTCTTTGGCGCTGTCTTCTTTTGAAGGGAGTTATAAAATCATGATGATCTGGGGGGTGGAATACCTCAATATTGAAGCTTCTAATGCCCTTTTGAAAATATTGGAAGAACCCCAGCCTGGAACCTTCTTCATGTTGGTCACTAGTCAACCGGACCAATTGCTAACGACAATCTTGTCCCGAACCCAAAAAATAAATGTTAGGGGTTTTACGGATGAGGAGATTCAGAATTTCTTGGTTGAATCCGGGAAATGTGATGAGCAAGTTGCTAAACAGGTCTCTATGATTGCCGACGGAAATATTCGGGCTGCTTTGCGCATGGTTGACCAGGTGGAAGATCGGCAGGTCATCTGGGTTCGTGACTGGTTTCGACTTTGTGGAATCCGAAGATTTAGTGAAATTTTCGATTTAGCAGAGAAATTTCAAAAGACAGATTTGGATTTTCAGCGGTCTATTTTCCAAACCGGGATGAACGTTGCTCGAGAAATTTTGCTTCACAATGCGCAATTGGATCAAATGCTCCGGACGCAGGGAGAAGATCGGGATTTCGTCGAAAAAATTGCCACCCATGTTTTGGACGAAGATGCTGCTTCGGAATTGTATGAAAAATTCAATGAGGCGATTTATCATTTGGATAGAAATGGAAATGCTAAATTGATTTTCACGGATCTTTCCATGGATATTCTTTTGCTACTAGCGCGCTATGCAAAAAAAGCAGCCTAATAAAATCATTGGTCGGAAGGAAAAAATCAACCTCTTTGGGTTGGGGCTTTCTGCGGTTTGGGCCAAAGTGGATACGGGTGCCTACACCAGTGCCATTCATGCTGAAAATATCCGAGTTGAAGAGCGGGATGGAAAACGAAAATTGGTTTTCCAGGTATTGATGCCAGGCCATCGAAAGTTTACGGGAGAGGAAGTTGTTTTTGAAAAATTCCGTGAGAAAAAAGTGAAAAATTCCTTCGGTCAGGCAGAATTCCGTTATCTCATTGAAACTGAGATCGAGCTGGCAGGAGAACGGTTTATCGCGGAATTTACCCTAACTGATCGCTCAAAAATGAAAAATGCTATTCTTTTGGGGAGAAAAATCCTCAAAGGACGCTTCTTGGTCGATGTTGACCAGATAAATCTTTCTAAAAATTATAATCACGACTAGTCATGAAGATCGCTGTGCTTTCTCGAAACTCAAATTTATACTCTACAAGAAGACTTGTAGAGGCGATCCAAGCGGCTGGTCATGAAGCGTTAGTGGTCGATCACAGTATTTGTGATTTGATTATTGAGCAGGAGGGACCTTCTATTATTTTCAAAGGTCAAAAATTAACTGATATTGATGCGATTATTCCCCGAATTGGTGCTTCTGTGACATTTTATGGAACTGCAGTAGTCCGCCAGTTTGAGTTGATGGGAGCGTTTTCTGCGAATAATTCCCAGGCCATCGTACGAAGTAGGGATAAGCTGAGGAGTTTGCAGATCCTTTCAAAGGCTGGGCTGGGAATGCCAAAAACGGCCTTCACCAACTTTTCCAAAGGTGGAGAAAAACAAATAATCGAGCATGTTGGCGGAGCTCCCTTGATTATCAAATTATTGGAAGGCACACAAGGCTTGGGTGTGGTGCTGGCGGAAACAAAGAAAGCAGGCCAATCGGTGATCGAGGCGTTTCATGGTTTGAAGGCCCGTATCATTGTTCAAGAATTCATCAAAGAAGCAAAAGGAGCTGATATCCGAGCCTTTGTAGTGAATGGAAAGGTAGTGGGTGCCATGAAGCGACAAGGAGCGGAAGGTGAATTTCGTTCCAATCTTCATCGCGGAGGGAAAGCAACCATCATCAAACTCAGTCGAGCCGAACGGGCTGCTGCACTCGGGGCGGCGAAGGCTTTGGGGCTGGATGTGGCCGGAGTGGATATGTTGCAATCTTCCCGCGGACCTTTGATTTTGGAAGTGAATAGTTCCCCTGGTTTGGAAGGAATTGAAAAAGCGACAGGAATCGATATTGCGGGAGCAATTATAAAATTTATTGAAGAAGGAGTTCAGAAGAAATCTCCCAAGCGAGGAGCAGATCAATGAGAAAAATTAAGATTGGGACGAGAGGGAGCAAATTGGCGCTCTGGCAGGCATATCATGTTCAGGATTTGTTGAAAAGTGCAGGTCTTGAGTCCGAAATTATAATTATCGACACCAAAGGTGATCAGATTTTGGATGTGTCCATTTCAAAGATCGGATCCAAGGGGGTTTTTACGCAGGAGTTAGAAGATCAATTGTTGGATGGCCGAATAGATATTGCGGTTCATTCCGCAAAGGATATGCAGTCCAACTTACCCGATGAGTTTGAGATCATTGCCTTTACCCAGCGGGAACAGGCCCATGATGTATTGCTGTCTCATAAATCTGGGATTTCTTTGAAAAATACAGGTAAGCCACTGGTTTTAGGAACTTCTTCTACACGTCGGGTGGCTACCTTGAAGCATTTTTATCCCCACATCAAAACGGTAGAAGTCCGAGGTAATCTCCAAACCCGAATCCGAAAAATGGAGGAAGGCTTGTGTGATGCTTTGTTGCTAGCCTTCGCCGGAGTACACCGAATGGGATATGATGAAAAAATTGTCGAAAATCTTTTATTGGAGGAGTTTATTCCTGCTGTAGGTCAAGGTTCAGTGGCGATTGAGTCCTCCAAAAACTTAGATACTACCATTCGAGAACAAATCATAAAGGCTTGCAATGACCTCTCTACTTCCTATATGCTTCGTGCGGAACGGGCGTATCTTCGGGTTTTAGAAGGAGGTTGTAGCATTCCTGTTTTTGCTCTTGCATCTGAAAAACAAGGCAAGCTTCAATTAAAGGGAGGGATTGTAAGTTTGGATGGGCAAAAAAGAATCTGTTTTGAAGTGGAGGGAGAAAGGGAAAATCCCGAAAAACTTGGTGAGCAATTAGCTCAGGAGGTATTGGAAGCAGGCGGACAGGAAATTCTTGTTGATATCAAATCAAAATTAAATACATGAGTAAGAAATATCATTGGTTTTGGGTCCTTGTTTTTTTGGGATTTTTGGGCTGCGCTGGCCAAAAGGAACAAGTAATTCGAATCGATACCCGGTATGGAGAAATCGTGGCGGTTCTTTTCGATGATACTCCCGTCCATAAATCCAACTTTATCGAATTAGCTGAGGCAGGTAGATTTGATTCTACTGAATTTCACCGGGTCATTCCGGAATTTATGGTGCAGGGTGGGGATGTTTTCTCAAAAGAAGAAATGCCCGCTGAGGAATGGCCTACTTTGCCAGCAGAGATTCGGCCAAACCATTTCCACAAAAAAGGGATGATAGCTGCCGCTCGTCAGGGGAATAATATTAACCCAGAGCGCAGATCCAGTGGATCCCAATTTTACATTGTTTTGGGACAAGTTTATGATGAATTGGAGCTTACTACCGATATGGCGAAACTGCAGGCTGCATTTATGCAATATGTACAATTGCAAAGCCAGGATTCGCTTCGAGCCACTTATACGCAACTCTACGAACAACAAGACTTTGATTCCCTGACGCGATTGATTCTATCCAAGAGGGATGAAATAGAGCAGTCACTTAACCTCAAATTGACCAAAGACCTTTCTGCTGAACAGTTGGAAGCTTATACCACGGTAGGGGGGACACCTCATTTGGATGGAGAGTATACTGTTTTTGGAGAGGTGATTCAAGGCTTGGAAGTTGCTGAAAAAATTTCTTTGGAACCTCGAGGTTCTCGAGATAAGCCCTTGGATCCCATTTACATGACTATCAGAGTGGAAGCGATGACTCCAGCACAAATCGAACGTGAATTTGGATATATCATAGAGGATGGGAAGTAAAAAACGAATATTTATCACTGGAGCGAATGGTTTGTTGGGGCAAAAGCTTATTTACCGCTTGCTAGAGAAAGGTGATTTTGAAATCATAGCCAGTGGAAGAGGGCCTTGCCGCTTGAAGGAAAAAAGTTTTGAATACGTTTCTCTGGATATAGAGGATGAAGAAGCCGTAAAAAAGACGCTTGAAAAGTACCATCCTGATATTATCATTCATGGAGCAGCCATGACACATGTTGATGTCTGCGAGCAAAATCAAGAGGCTTGTTATCGTGCGAATGTACTGGCTACCAAATACCTATTAGATGCATCCCAGCATTTCCAGCCTCATTTTATTTTCGTTTCTACAGATTTTATTTTTTCTGGGAACAAGGGACCATTGACCGAAGAAGAAGATCCAGATCCAGTCAATTATTATGGACAGACCAAGCTGGATGCTGAGGAATTGGTTCGTTACTCAAACTTAAAATGGACGATCGCAAGAACCGTTTTGGTTTTTGGAATTTCTCCAGGCTTGAGTCGGACCAATATTGTTTTATGGGTAAAGGAAAGCCTAGAGCAAGGAAAAACCATCCAAGTAGTGAATGATCAATTCCGTACCCCAACCTTGGCTGAGGATTTAGCGGAGGGCTGTATTTTGATCGCTGAAAAGGGAGCGGAAGGAGTTTTCAATATTTCCGGACCCGACTTTTTAACGCCCTACGAAATGGCTATCGAGACAGCGGATTTCTTCGGTTTGGACAAGAGCCTTATCCAAGAAACAGACTCCACTCGATTTGTCCAACCTGCTAAAAGACCTCTTCGAACCGGATTTATCATTGAAAAAGCTCGAAAGGAGTTGGGTTATGAGCCGAAAACTTTCCGAGCGGCAATTGGTATTTTAGCAAAACAAATTATCTTAGCCAGCTCTTAAAAAGCAGTTATTTCCCAAAAATTTAACAATCGCATTATCTATGGCAGTAAGCGCAACTCCCGATTCAAGGGGACAATTCGGCTCTAGCTTAGGGTTTATTATGGCCGCGGCTGGTTCAGCAGTTGGCCTAGGAAATATTTGGAGATTTCCATACCTGACAGGTGAAAACGGAGGTGGAGCCTTCGTGTTTGTTTACCTGATCTGTGTTCTTTTCATTGGTTTGCCATTGCTTTTCAATGAGATCGCACTCGGTAGAAAATCCGGTAAAAACCCAATCGGAGCGATTCGAGATACTGGTGGTAATAAATTCTGGCAACTAGCAGGTGTACTTTGTGTGATGGTCTGCTTTTTTGTTTTTAGCTACTATTCGGTGATTGCTGGATGGACAGTTGGCTATATTGTTACTGAAATTATCAATATCCCTGTGAATTTTGAGGAGTTCGTTCAGACTCCTTTGTATGTAATTCCACTCACCTTCTTATTTATTTTGATTACCATCCTAATTGTATTGGGAGGAATTTCTGGTGGTATTGAAAAGGCAGCGAAGTTTTTGATGCCTATCTTGTTCATTATCATCATTTTCATTGCTGGTCGATCAGTAACTTTGGAAGGTGCTGAAGCTGGAATTCAATATTATTTGAATCCTGATTTTTCAAAAATCAATGGAACTGTAGTTCTTCAAGCACTTGGTCAGGCATTCTTCTCGATGTCTGTAGGCTGGGGATTGATGATTACATTCGGATCGTATTTGCCTAAAGAATCCAACATCATTCAGTCTTCTGGATGGATTGCAGGGATGGATACCATGGTCGCTCTATTGGGTGGTTTGATGGTATTCCCAGCGTTGTTTGCTTTGTTGCCAGGAAAAGACCCTGCCGCAGGTCCAGCCTTGGTTTTCGATGTATTGCCTCGAGTATTTGATGCGATGCCAGGTGGAAGTGTCATCGGAGCTTTGTTCTTCTTGCTTTTAATGGTTGCAGCTTTGACTTCCACTATTTCCATGTTGGAAGTACCTGTATCTTATCTAATTGACGATAGAAAGTGGAACCGAACCAAGGCGACTTGGATCGTAGGGATTGCAGCGATGTTGATGTCTATTCCTTCTGCCTTGTCATCCATTCCGGGTAACTTCTTCGCAGAAATTCGATTTAATTTCTTGAGTAATCCTATCGAAGGATTCTTTGGAGCGATGGACTTTATCTTCGGTACGTTCGCCGTAATTGTGATTTGTTTGATGCTTTCCCTTTACACAGGCTGGGCTCAGAAAATCGGCGAATTTGCGGATGAGTTAGCAATGGGTGCTCCTAAGTTCCAAGGAATATATCGAAAGGGATGGATCTTCTTTATAAAGTGGGTTTGTCCAATTGTAATTATCCTTTTGATTCTAAATATGGTAGGCTTGTTTGGAGCTCCTCAAGCGGCCTAAATCATATCTTTATCTTTAAGAAATGGCTGTCTTTTTAAAAAGGCAGCCATTTTTTTATAGTTTTTTCATGAAACGTGTTTTTTGGAACGATTCTTTCGTTAAAGAATGTAGAATCACACGGTAAAGGCATGCGAGTACTTTTGGTTGATGATGATGCAATGCATCTTTTGATTTTAAAGCGGATTTTCGAAAACTCGAAGGATACGGTCGTAACCGCCAAAAATGGTCGGGAAGCCCTTTTAGTTTTAGACTCCAATTCAGATTTTAATGTGATTTTGACGGATATCAGCATGCCCGTCATGGATGGGGTTGAGCTTTTGGCTAAAGTGAAGGCAAATGGAAAAACCAAAGGGATTCCTGTGATCGGCTTTACTTCTGGCGATGTGAATTACTACCGTGAGATTTCAACCGTTCCTTTTGACTCTTTGGTCCCCAAACCGCTGGACTTTTCTGATTTGCGAATAATTGCCGAGGAGAAGGCAAGATTTCAGGTGAATTGATCAGGGGGAACTTGCCTCCTGTATAATTTTGAAGAGTTTTCACGTTTATATTTCTCAAACGATAACTGCGTATGAAAAAAATAATCTTGTTTTTCGTTCTTTTTGGGCTTGCTTCTGTGGGCTTTTCTCAAAATTTTGGTTTTGGAATTAAAGCTGGATTGAGTAGTTCAAAACTGGATTTTAAGTCTACTCAATTTGTGCCAACTGATGCTCAGACGGGATATCATTTGGGAGTTTTTGCCCGAGTAGGTGGTGCTGGACTTTATGTTCAGCCTGAATTATTATTTACCCAAACCAGTGGTCAATTTGAATTGAACCTGCAAGGAAACAGTGGTTCTGAGAAATATCAGGCTGATTTCAATCGAATTGATCTTCCCGTAATGGTTGGTTTTAAATTCCTCAAATTCCTCCGTGTCCAAGCGGGACCAATTGCTTCATTTAATATCGATTCCAATCTAGAAAACTCAGTAGGAACTGTCATGGATGTTGATTTTAAACAAGCGACATTTGGTTACCAAGCAGGCCTAGGCTTTGATATCGGGAATTTGTACATCGATGCTAAATATGAAGGGGGCTTAAGTAATCTCACTGAAAACATAAGCAACTTTTCAACAGATAACCGGCTTAATCAATGGGTTTTATCTGTTGGATTTAAAGTATTCTAAAAAAAGAGGCCGATCAAAAGATCGGCCTCTTTAATTTTAATCCATTACTTTTTGTTTGGGAGTGGCAAGTTCATGGATTTGCTCTAGCTCTACAATATAAACGCTTCGTCCATGGGTGCCGATCACTAGATCATTTTCGCGTTCCTGAATGACCATGTCATAAATGGCTACGTTTGGAATTTCACCTTGAAATAGATTCCAATTATTTCCTCCATCCATACTTACAAATAATCCATGATCTGTTCCTAAATACAGAATGCTTGGATTGCTATGATCCTCTACAATGATATTGGTGGACTCCTCCGGTAGATTTCCTTTGATGGAAGTCCATGTCTTACCATAGTTGGTGCTTTTGAAGACATAGGTTTTGAACTCGTCGTATCGATAGCCATTCAAGGTGATGTAAACTACTCCTTCCTGATGCTTGGATGGGGCAATCGAACTCACCCATCTGTCTTCCGGAAGTCCGGCATTCAATGATTCCCAGTTTCCGCCGTTGTTTCGGGTAATCCAAACATTTCCGTCGTCTGTCCCTGCATACAAAGTTCCGAATTCAAAAGGTGACTCTTCGATTACGGTTAAAGTAGCAAAAGGAACATTTCCGCTCTTTTCATTTTTTGTAAGATCGGGTGAAATGGTGGTCCAAGTACTTCCCTGATCTAAACTTTGGTAGACATACTGGGAACCCATGTAAATGATATCTTGATTATGATGACTCAATCTGGCAGGGGTTCTCCAATTCCAGCGATTCGGGTCATCGCCAATGTCATGTCCTGGTGTAATCCTTCTTCGGTCTCCAGAGGCTTTATCGATTCGGAAATAGTTTCCAAACTGGAATCCCGTGTAAACAATGTTATTGTCTCGAGTATCTACTGCCACGACCATTCCATCACCACCCATTAAAGATTCCCAGCGGTCAGCTGGATCATTTTTAGAGCTTCCAAACCATACGCCATTGTCTTGCATTCCCCCATAGACATTGTAAGGAGATGCATTATCGGTCATAATGGAATAAAACTGAGAGATCGGCATTTGGGTATTCAAATGATCCCAGATTGCTCCACCTCCATAGCTTCTGTAGAGACCACCGTCATTTCCGAGAAGAATATGTTTTCCATCATTTGGATTGATCCACATGGATTGATGATCGGAGTGAGGACGGCCTACCGAATCCGTGCGTGAGAAGTTTTTTCCCCCATCTCTTGAAACCAATAGAGGAACACCTAGAACAAAAATCTCATCTTCATTTTCCGTGTTTACTCGAACTTCTCCGAAATAATACCCATAGGTGTTATAGAGTCTGCTTAAGTCTGATTCAGAAACTTTCTTCCAGGATTTTCCAGCATCCTCCGAACGAAAGACTTCTGCTCCAATAATTGAATTATTGGTCAAAGCAGCATTCGCATCGTTCGATTCTTTGTTGTAGTCAGCGATTTGGGCTGTTGTGATTTTACCAGTCCGAAGTTGTCGTTTGATTTCGGTTGGCGTGTATTTGGAAGCAAATTGATTTCTACGAAGGAAAGAATTCAATCGGTCATCCTCCAAAGCCAAAGCTTCCTCAACTGATAATTCCTTGAAATCCTCAAACTTCAGCGGGTTCTCCTCCTGTTGACCTCTTCTTCTTGGTTGCTCAGGTTCTTTATCTGAAGGACCTTGATTATCATGCAGGGCATAGACGACATTGGGATTGCTTTTTGCAAAATCAAAACCGATCCGACCTACATATTCGTTTTGAGGAAATCCTTCAACGGCTTTTTTCCAGGTTTTTCCCCCGTCTTCGGATCGCCAGATTGCCGATCCTTCTCCATTTCCAATGAAGTCATGGGCTTGTCTGAATCGTTCCCAAGAAGCGGCTAGAAGAATATCTGGGTTTTCGGGATGAACTTTGATGTCAATGATCCCAGTATTATCGTCAATGTAGAGCACTTTCTTCCAAGATGCTCCGCCATCGGTGGTCATGTAGAGTCCTCTTTCCTTATTTTTTGAATAGAGCCCACCCATTGAACCTACCCATACGATGTTGGGATTTGTTGGGTGAATTTGGATTTGGCCTATATGCTGAGAATGGGGAAGCCCCATGAATTCCCAGGTTTTTCCTGCGTCAGTGGATTTATATACTCCAGCGCCTGCATAGGTGGATCGACTGGAATTATTTTCTCCTGTTCCCACCCAAAGAATATTATTGTCCGAAGGAGACAGCGCCATGTCTCCAATACCTAAAGCACCTTGATGATCAAAAATCGGAGTAAAGGATTGTCCATTGTCCTCTGTTTTCCAGACGCCTCCTGAGGCTGCAGCGATGTAGAAGGTATTGGGGTTTTGCGCAACCTCAATATCCACTATTCGTCCAGACATATTTGTTGGCCCAATGTTTCGGGCCTTGAAGCTATTCAGTGGGGTATTGGCTAGCATTTCGCGATGTTTTTCAACCGCTACTATCAATTCTTTTTCAGTGGTGGGCTTGACTTCTTGGGCTGTAACGGTACCCAAACTGAGTAACCCAGCTGCGGCCCATATCAGGTAGGTCGATGATTTTTTCATAGAAATTTTATTGATCAGAATGAAATATAAACAATCACGGGCAAAACCGATTGGCTTTGCCCGCAAAAAGGAAATGGAATAGATGAATGGTTTTATTGGCTGACTAATCTCGTCTTATAAATGACCGAATAATCATTTTCAGCTTCCTCAAAATTGAGGGAAAACCAGATTTCGTCTTTGGAGATATACTTGCTTAGAGTGCCCAAAATTTCGGGCGTTTCGATATTGGGACTAATCAATGAACCGTCAAAAAGAGTATACCCACCGTCATTTAATTTTTCTGCTTCTACAAATATTTCATTAAAGTCATCCCCTCCGGCATTTATTACTTCATTAGCTTCTTCTTCTGTCAAGCCAGTAAGATATCGAATCAAAAATTTTCCGTCTTCTGTAGGGAAAATTGAAAGGTTTACTCCCAAGAAAAAATCCCTAAGATTAAATCCTCCACTTGCTGGCTCTTCACTAATTTTTCGTTCGATGAACTCAGAATAAGGGATTTCTTTGACTTTTGCAGGTTCCACCAAATTGGATAAGTGGTAGGTGAATAATTTGGGTTCGTTTCGGTATAGGATGTATAAGGAATCCTGAGATACATTAAAAATTGGATAAAAGTCTAGACTGCCAAATTCCTGTGTTTCACTACTATACTTGGATTCTTTTGGAAAAGGAATTGCAGGTTCAAATTTTTCAGTTTTTAAATCCAAAACCTCCAACCGGTTAGATTCCTTTTGAAATGCTAATCCTTGTTGACTTAAATCGCTATTCCTTCCTGGTAAGTACACGTACACTTTTTGTCCAGATACCCAATGGACTTGATTGAATGGGACCACAAAACTAGCCAATCCTTGGAAATCAGGTTTGAATACTTTCTTGATTTTCCCCGACAATTCGTAATTGACAATACCTTGGCTTCCCGGGATAAGAATGGATTCATTATCTAGAAATTTACCCAATCCAGTTCGGTTCCCTTGGATTGATTCTGGATCCTCGCCACTTCGATAGTATTTATGCTTAATATCTCCTTGCTTATTGGCAACAAAAATGGTGTCTGTATTTTGATCAATCATAAGATAGTTTTCACCATCCGGACTGATATCCATCAAAATGAGATTTCCCAAATAATCAACAATCAAGGAGTCGTAGATTTCGAACCCAAGATTTTGCTCCGAAAGAGGTTTATTTAGAATCTCATTTTCTTTTTCCGTACAGGAAAGAAAAAGTGTATAGCTAGCGATCAAAAATATTATACGACTTCTCATCCTTATCTTAATTCATATTTATAAATTCTAACAAAATCTTCCTCTACTTCTTCAGAGGGTTCTTTTTGGAACCAGAGTGCGTTTCCAGCAGCCAAGAATCCTCCAGTTTCTACTCCTTCTGGCAAGGCTACGTTTCCTAGAATTTGAAGTGTTTTTAAGTCAAAAATCAAGAATCCTTTGTTAACCTCTTCCTGGAGTTTTTCAAAGAGTAATTCGGCTTCCTCTTCTTTGCCTGATTGCCAGAGTTCTCCAGCTTCTTCTGTTTTTTCGGGATCCATGCCAGCATAATAATGGATAAGCAGATAATCACCGACCTGATGAATATTTCGAATGGAAGGGGTACTTCCGTCAACCATTAGATTCCCCTCTACAAATTCATTTCTTTCCCGAATCGGTAATTCTCTGATCTCCGGGATTGTTAAATTAATCGTGGTATCTAGAATTGGCTCTTCTCCCGAAAACTCATAGACCCGAAGTTTTGGTTCTCCTCCCAAGCTGATGTAAAGTTTCTCTGAGATCCATTCGTATGCTGGCGTATAATCACTTTCAACGTAACCTTTGCCGTTTTTGAATATACTGCCTTCCTCAAAAGGAATAATTTCTCGGGAATTTCCATTCTGGACACTTATCCACTCCAAGGCTCTAAAGCGATCGTAAAATGCTTGTTCTCCTGGGAAGGTATTTCTAGATCGAACAGATTTAGCAATTAAAAATTCTTCACCTTCCCGAGAAATTGACTCAATTGATTTTCCGGTAATAGGCATAAATATCGCTCCGCCGATATCTTCTGGGTGGTTAATTTTTTTGATTTGGTTCCCTTCCAGGTCGTAAATAAAAATTCCTCGAAGGCCACTGACAACCACGCGGTCATTTCCCAAAAAACCGGGAAGCTCCATCATAAATCCGTAAGCATCAGGAGTGTCTTCGGTTTTTGAAAATTTTCCTAAGAGCTCACCTTGTTGATTGAAGGTAATGATTTCACTTCCTGCATAATCATAAATCAAAATTCGACTAGCATCCTGACTCACATCTGCTAGAATGGGATCTCCAAGAAGTTTGTAATCCACCGAATCTACTTTCGAAAGAGTAAAATTGGTTTGAATTTGAACCACATCTTCCTCTGTGGTTTTTTCACTACAAGAAAATAGGAAAAGGGAAATCAAAAAGGCTAGCGTATAGCCACGCAATAGAAGTTTCATGTAAAAGTTGGTTTAATTAATTTTCTAAAAATAAAAAAATCCACGGGGCATCCGTGGATTTTTAGAATTTAACCGACAATGTTTCCCTCATCATCCCATTGGACGACTTTTGCTCTATCCTCAGGTTTCAGGTACAAGTCAGCGTATTGTGGGGGATTTGATAAGCCATGCTTATCCAGAACTTCCTGTGGAATTCCATCCCAAACATTTGGTGTGTTTCCTTTGTATCCCATGTACTTCCATCCTGCTTCTGTTGTAAAATAGCCGGTGCAGGTGAGGTTTCGGAGTAAATTAAACCATCGAACGCCTCCTTCATAAGCTGGATCAGCTTTATCAGGCCAAGCTACTAATTCAACGATTTCAATGACTTGATCTTTGCTCAGTTCATTAAATGGCTTGCCAAACTTTTCATCCGCCTCAAAATCTAACCACATCAATCCGCCACGCATGGGTGTCTGATAGCCTGGCTGATCCAGCATCATGAAATCAATAAAATCTGTCACCTTTAATTCTGTTGCTGCTGGAGATTCAGAATCTGCAGGCATAATAATATCGACTAGCGTATCGAGCTTTTTTCGTTCTTCCTCGGTAAAAAACGAATCAGCGAGCAGTTTTGCGTCTCGTTCTTTTTCCTCAGCAGTACGTCCGCCAGGTGTTCCTCCTTCAAAGATCTGACCGGAAACAACTTGCTCTTCCGGCTCACATCCTGTCATCAACAAGCCCGCTCCCAGAGAGCCTGTAAATAGCAATTTGAGATTTTCTCTTCTATTCATGGCTTAGATGTTTTTTTGTTTCAACTGTTCAACGATGTAATCCGAAGTCCTCCAAGAAAGCGCCAAGATAGTCCAGGTTGGATTCTTGTCTGCCTGAGAGACAAATGGCCCTGCATCTACGACAAACAGGTTTTTGCAATCGTGCACTTGGCAGTTGGAATTAACGACTGATGATTTGCGGTCATTTCCCATTCGGGTAGTTCCTACTTCGTGGATGATTCTACCCGGAGCAGCTAACCCGTATTTGGTTTCAGGCCCCGGTTTTTTCCCAAGCAAAATGGCACCCGCATTGGTGAGGATTTCTTCAAAAGTGTCCTGCATGTGCTTGGCTTGCTTGATTTCCTGATCGGTCCAGTTGTAGTTAAACCGAAGAACAGGGATACCGTACTTGTCGACTACATTTGGATCAATTTCGCAATAGTTGTCATACTGGGGGATACTTTCTCCGCGTCCTGACATTCCTAAGGTTGATCCGTAGATTCGGCGAATGTCTTTTTTCAGCCCTTCACCATAGCCTCCGTTTGGACTAGGATTGCCAAATTCATCCTTGATATACTGGCGCATGCTATCCATGCTCATTCCTGTACCATAGGCAGGCTGTCCCATTCCTCCCCAATATTCGATATGGTAGCCACGGGCAAAATCCAACTTTTTGTTATCCAGCCACCAAGGAGTGTACATGTGCATGCCGCCGACTCCATCCTCATTGTAGCGCTCCCGATCAATGAGATCAGGCATAATTCCCATTCGATCAGCACCAGTAGAATCATGAAGATAACGTCCTAATACACCAGAGTCAGCTCCGATACCGTCCGGAAATACTTGGGATTTGGAGTTCATCATAATTCTGGCAGATTCGCAAGCTGATGCTCCAAGAACTACTACACGGGAACGTAACTTGTATTCCTTCATATCCACTTTGGAAACAAAGGAAACCCCAGTTGCATTTCCTTGTGCATCAGTGGTTACTTTGCGAACCATGGAGTAGGTATATAAATCTACTTTCCCTTTTTTCATGGCCGGATGAACCAGGCAAGTTCCAGCTGAGAAATCTGCATAGGCCTGACATGCCCGATTACATTGGTTGCAGAAAAAACAAACTCCTCGCTCATTGTTAATCGGACGGGTAAGCATGGAGAGTCTGGAAGGAATCATAGGGATTCCTGCTCGATCTGCTCCTTTTTTGATAAAAAGTTCGTGAAGTCTTGGTTTTGGGGGAGGAAGGAAGAAGCCATCCGGCTCGTTGTAGATCCCCTCTTTGGTTCCAAATACGCCGATTAATTTATCAACTCGGTCATAGTAGGGTTTCAGATCATCGTATCCTATTGGCCAATCATCTCCCAATCCATCTATGCTCCCTCTTTTGAAATCATTTGGACCAAATCGAAGGGAAATTCGTCCCCAGTGATTGGTTCGGCCACCGACCATTCTGGATCTAAACCAGTCAAATTGAGTTCCATTCTTTCGGGTATAGGGTTCGCCGTCAATATCCCAACCTCCAATTGCAGCATCAAAATCTCCAAAAGGTCGGATTCTAGTTCCAGCGCCTCTACGGGGAGATTCCCATGGTGGCCGAAGTTGAGTTCGGTCTTCTTCTTTTGCCGGGTCAAAATCTCCACCTGCCTCAACAACTGCGACTGAAAGGCCAGCTTCTGATAGGATTTTGGAAGCCATGCCTCCTCCAGCTCCGGATCCTACTATAATGACATCATAGGAGTCGGGGCTTTCTTTGATCTGAAAACTCATTCTTAAAAATTTTAATTAAGATCAAAAGATAGGATAAAAAAATAGATAGTGAAAGGCTTCCTTTTTCTAATGGAATAGCCCAAAACCGAAAATTTATTTCCCTAAGGTTTACTTGATCAACTCCTCAATAAATGGCCATATCGTTTCAAATACGATTTGATGTCCCTCTTCAGTAGGGTGGATGCCATCAGGAAGGTTGAGGGAAGGATCACCGGCAACGCCTTCTAAAAGGAAAGGAATTAAGGTGACATTTTTCTCCTTAGCTATTGTAGGATATATTTCCTTGAATTCATTGGTATATTCCTGCCCCATATTTGGTGGGATTTGCATTCCTGCTAAAATGATATGGGTATTGGGATATTTCGCTCGAACCTTGTCGATGATTTTTTCCAAATTACTTTTTGTCTCGCTCAGAAGTATCCCACGAAGGCCATCATTTCCTCCCAATTCGAGTACAAAAATGGCAGGCTCATCTTCTAAAAACCAATCCAATCTACTTAAGCCTCCTGCAGTAGTTTCCCCACTCAAACCCCCGTTGATTACTCTATAATTCAATCCCAGGCTATCGATTCGTTGCTGAACCAATCCTGCAAAAGCATCCTCCTTATCGATCCCATAGCCAGCAGTCAAACTATTCCCAAAAAATAAGATGGTTTCGGTTGAAGTTTCAACAGAAGCGGTAGTCTCCTCCGTAGTTGTGACCTCTTCCTTTTTGGCTTTTTTTTCTCCACAGCTAAAACCAAAAAGGGTTATAAAAATCAAGGAAAATATAGAAATGGACGTAGAAGTTTTCATTTTTCTTTTTGTTGCTATTAATGTCTTTTTCATCAGAAATGTTTCCTCTTCAATTCAAATAGGAACCTATTTCAACCGCTGAACAGTTTATTGTACAATTTTCAGCAATAAATAGTTTACTTTCACGCTGATAGCCGAATTTTATTCGGTTTTTATTTAACCATTGCGGTTTAGATGCGTTTTAAGCTTCATATTCTCTATTAAACTAGAATTAATTCATGCATATTCTTTCAGTTAAAGACCTGGGTAAGACCTACAAAAGCGGTAACAGAAGCCTCACTGTTTTGGATCAGGTAAATTTTAATATTGAAGCAGGGGAAACTCTCGCGATCGTCGGTCCCTCAGGAAGTGGAAAGACCACCCTTTTGGGTCTTTGTGCTGGACTAGATTCCGCTTCGACCGGTTCTGTAGAACTCAATGGAAAAGCATTGGAACGCATGTCAGAAGATGAGCGTGCAGCTGTTCGAAATCAGGATGTGGGTTTTATTTTTCAGAACTTTCAATTGCTCCCAACTTTGACTGCTTTGGAGAATGTGATGGTTCCTTTGGAATTGAAAAAACGAAAGGATGCACGGGAAAAAGCATTGGAATTATTAAAAAAAGTCGGTCTAGGTGACCGGGCAACGCATTATCCTACTCAATTATCGGGGGGTGAACAGCAACGGGTTTCCATTGCGCGGGCTTTTGCTAATGAACCAAAAATCCTTTTCGCCGACGAGCCGACGGGAAATTTGGATACTGAAACCGGCGATATGATCGAAAAGTTGATTTTTGACCTGAACAAAGAAAAAGGCACTACCCTTGTCTTAGTGACCCACGATCCAGAATTGGCTGCTAAAACCCAGCGTATCATTCATATCAAAGGAGGAAAAATACAGGAGGATGCCCATGCCTGATTTTGCTTGGATTTTGAAAATGGCTTTCCGGGATTTCCGGAAAAACATTTCCCGCCTTTTACTATTTGTTAGTTCCATTGTAGTGGGAATAGCTGCCTTGGTAGCCATCAGCAGTTTTGGGGAGAATCTTACCTCAGATATTGATAATCAGGCCAAAGAGCTTTTGGGGGCGGATTTGGTATTGGAAAACAATAAACCCATCGGGGAGCAACCTATTGATTCTATGGCTACACAAATGGCGTCGGAAGTCAATTTTGCCTCCATGGTGGCTTTTCCTCAAACTGGTGCTAGTCGATTGACTCAAGTGCGGGCGCTAGAAGGTAATTTCCCATTTTATGGAGGATTGGAAACAATTCCTGCTTCTGGAGATCAAAATTTCCGTTCGGGAGGACAAAAGGCCTTGGTTGAAAAAATCTTAATGGCTCAGTTCAATGCCGAAGTGGGAGATAAAATTAAAGTCGGAGAACTGGAATTTGAGATTGTAGGAGAATTGCTAGGGGTCCCAGGGCAAACAGGAATTACCGCAACCGTCGCTCCTGCTGTCTATATCCCAATGGAATACTTGGAAGCCACTGGTTTGGTTCAGTATGGAAGCCGGGTAGAGTACAATCGCTACTTTCAATTTCAGCCTGGATCTGATGTGGAGGCATTGATTGAGCCTTTTGAAGATGAGTGGGAGATAGAACGGATAGATGCGGATACGGTGGAGGATCGAAAGCGTTCCACAGGTCGGTCTTTCGAAAACCTATCCAACTTCCTAAGCCTAGTGGCTTTTATTGCCTTGCTGTTAGGTTGTGTGGGAGTAGCCTCTGCGGTGAATGTTTTTGTAAAAGAAAAATTGGCCTCAGTAGCTGTTTTAAGATGTCTCGGTGTTTCCTCCCGAGATGTGCTTTTGATTTACTTGTTTGAAATCTTAGTGATGGGCTTCTTTGGAGCTTTGTTGGGGGCAATCCTAGGTACTTTGCTTCAGTTTATTCTTCCTGCCGTATTTGAGGATTTCTTACCAGTAGAAGTGACCGTAGGAATATCTTGGCTATCGGTTGGCTTTGGTATCATTACAGGGCTATTTGTTTCTGTTTTATTTGCTATGTTGCCGTTGTTAAAGGTTCGGAATGTGTCTCCTATGGCTACCCTTCGTCCTGAAACAGCCGATTCTACTTTGCTTAGAGATCCGTACCGTTGGGCAGTAATTGTCGGGGTTGTAGTCTTTATTTTTGGTTTCAGTTTTTATCTATTGAAATCCTTGACTTTGGCGTTGGGTTTCACCGGATTTGTGATTTTTGCCTTTGGTATCCTATGGGGAGTGGGGCAATTGATTATGTGGGCTGTTCGAAAGTTTTTGCCTATTTCCCTTCGATACACGATTCGACAGGCTCTGGCTAATCTTTACAGACCGAATAACCAAACCATTTCATTGATTGCTACGATTGGTTTGGGTACGGCCATGATTAGTACCCTATTTTTTCTACAAAACCAATTGTTAGAAGAAGCTCGGTTTGCAAGTAAAGAGGATCAACCGAATTTGTTGATGTTTGATATTCAAACGCCGCAGTTGGAAGCAGTGAAAGAAAAAGTAACCAGTCGAGGCTTGCGGATCATTCAGGAGGTTCCAATTGTTACCATGCAGCTTAATGAAATCAATGGAATTGATAAGCGGGAAAACGAGGAATTGCCAGATGAGGAAAATTACTCGCGATGGATGTACAATCGGGAATACCGGGTAACCTACCGAGATACTTTGATCGAAACCGAAACCTTAGCTGAAGGAGAATTAATCCCTGTTGGAGCTCGAGGCGACTCCATTTTTGTGAGTTTGTCTACCAGTTTCGCAGAAGGAAATAATCTGAAAATCGGGGATGAAATAGAATTTAACGTTCAGGGAAGACCGATCAAAACTTACATTGGAAGCTTTCGAAATGTGAAATTCAATCAGGTTTCTACCAATTTTATTGTGCTTTTCCCAAATGGGGTTTTGGAACAAGCACCGAAATTTCATGTGGTCATCACGCGAACTAAAAATGACAGAGAATCGGCCGAAATTCAGTCCGAGGTGGTTCGAGATTTCCCTAATATTTCGGTCATCAACTTGGGTGTGATTGTGGAGACGCTGGAGGATATTTTGAACAAAATCAGTTTTGTGATTCAGTTTATGGCATTTTTCAGTATTGCCACTGGAATTTTGGTTCTGATTTCTTCTTTGATTATCAGCAAGTATCAACGAATGCGGGAAAGTATTTTGCTCCGAACCTTGGGAGCTTCATCTGTTACCGTGAAGAAAATCAATACCCTTGAATACTTCTTCCTGGGAAGTTTGGCTTCCCTGTCAGGTATCATTTTGTCTTTTATTGCAACTTGGTTATTAAGTTTATTTGTCTTTGAAATGACCTTCAGACCCGCCTGGACGGAAGCATTGATTTTGTATTTAGGAATTACCGGGCTGACCATCATTCTAGGATGGTTGAATGGACGAAAGATCATCAATCAACCTCCTATGGAGATTTTGAGAGGAAATGGCTGATAAAACTAGAAAGGAAGAGCGGAATGAATAATTTCGCTTTTCTTTTTGCCCTTTATTCTGCACCATGCTTACCAAAAAACAAAAAATAGCTCAATGCTTTTCTCCAGCAGCTTTTGTACACGATTCGGAGGAGAATCACCAAAAGTTGGTACAACTAATTCGGGAAGAGGAAATTGGGAGCTTGACTTTTTTTCATAGCAGACACTCCGCCGCTGCTAATTTTGAAAGTAGGGCAGAGGTATTGGACTTCAACGGTACCTTGGAAAAGTTGGTGGGATTGATAAATCGTTTCCAAAGTATATCCAAGATTCCTTTGCTGATCTGTATTGATGCGGAGTATGGTCTGGCCATGCGGATCGAAAAGACCCCTCAATATCCCTTTGCGATTACATTAGGAGCTTTGCAGGAAGATGCTGAAAAATGGGTAGAGGAAGTAGGCTATCGAATGGGTATGGATCTGAAACGTGCTGGGATTCATCTCAACTTTGCGCCCTGTGCGGATGTCAATACCAATCCCAATAATCCCGTCATCGGCTATCGTTCCTTTGGAGATGATCCTGAAAAAGTATCCCGTTTAGCTTTTGCCAATTACAAGGGGATGAAAAATGCAGGAATCGGAGCTTGTTTCAAGCATTTTCCGGGTCATGGGGATACAGCAGTAGATTCCCATTTGGGGTTGCCGATATTGAATAAGTCCCTTAGCGAGTTGGAATCCGAAGAACTGTTTCCTTTTCAGTATGGGGTTGACCGAGGAGTAGAATTGATTATGGTGGGGCATTTGGCAGTTCCGGCCTTGAGTGGAGGAAAGGAAGTACCCGCAAGTATCAGTAGGGAGATCATTACTGATTTTTTGAAAGGGAAAAAGGGTTTCAAGGGCTTGGTTGTTTCAGATGCCTTGAATATGAAAGCGGTGGCGAATCATTTCCCAGAACCAGGACAATTGGAATGGGAGGCCTTTCATGCCGGGAATGATCTTTTGTGCTTTTCCGATCATGTGAAAGAGGGCATCACCAAGATAGCTGAAAAGGCTTCCGAGGAGGAAGTGGAAGTAGTGTTCCAAAAAATTATGGGGTTAAAAAAGCAATTGGGAATTTTTGATTTCCAACCAATTTCAGTTCCGAATTTTGATTGGAATGCTCATCAAAAATTGCAAAAAAGTCTGGCTGAAAACTATGTTTCGGTAATTTCGGGAAGGATTGACTCCAAAATCCTCCAGGATTTGGCACATGCTGGTAAACTTGCATTTTGCGAGTATTTTACCTCTCAAAAAAGTCGATTTGCAAAGATGCTGGACTATGATTTCGCATCTTTAGATCAGGCTGAAAAGGTTTTGATTTCGGTTTTTGTTCCAAGCCACAAACCTTTAAATCAGTTTGGAATGGATGAAAGTATTTTGGAAGAAATCAAAAGCCTCACACAGAGTAAGTCCTGCATTTTGATTCATTTTGGAAATCCTTTGGCTTTAAAACACCTGGGAGAATTAAGCAATTTTGAGGCTGTAGTTTGTGCTTATCAGAATTTTGAGGAGACGCAGGAAGTAACGGCAGGACTTTTTGTTTGACGGAAACATTTCGCGGAAGAAGTATTATTTCCCCCAAAGTCAACAGGTATGTATAGAAAATTTAATTTTTTAGTTTTATTCTTGGTTCTCTGCCTTCCGAGCGTTGCTCAAGAAAAAGCGGTTGCGATTGAAAAGCTTGTTCAACGATTAGCGTCTCAGCAAGCCTTTGAAGGCACGGTTTTGGTTGCTGAAAAAGGTGAGCCTATATACCACCAGTCCTTTGGCTTTAAAGATGAAAACAAGATTTTTCCAGTAGCAAATTCCACGAAGTTCGGAATCGCATCGATCACTAAATTATTTACAGCTATTGTCATTTTGCAGTTGGTGGAGGAAGGTCAAGTCAAGCTTACTGATGCGCTTCATCAGCTTTTTCCAACAATGGAACTCCCCAATTCAGATAAAATCACCGTTCACCATTTGTTGCTGCATATTTCCGGTTTGCCAAATGAGGACTTTGAAATTTATACTACATCCCAAATTTCTTTGGAGGAGTTTATAAAGCAAACCCTTTCCAATGATCTCAATACTTTTGGGGAATTTAATTATGCGAATATTGACTATGTGCTCTTAGGATTGATCATCGAAAAGTTTGATGGCAGACCTTGGGCTTCTTCTGTTCAAAATAGGATTTTGGATAAATTGGCCATGGCACAAACAGGCTTTTTAGAAAAGGGGAAATACCCAAAAGATTTTGCCTATTCCTTTTCATACGATGAAAATTATAATCGGAATGCGGACCCATTTCTATTTATTGAAAATTATGCTTCAGCCGGATCCATGTATTCGACCGCAATGGATCTTTTAAAGTTTGATCAAGCCTTATATAGTGATCAATTGCTTTCTAAGGAAAGTAAAGATCTCCTTTATAAATCCTATCCGGAATACAATTTCTCGGGATACAGTGTTTGGACCTACAATTATCCTTTTTCAAAAACACAACCAATGATCATGGAGCGAAGGGGAGGGATTCTTGGTGCAAATTCAGTTTTGGTGCGGTTTTTAGATTCCAATCAAACCATCATTATTTTGAGTAATAACAACAAATTCAATCCTGATTCTTTTGGAAATACAAATGCTTTAAAAGAAGCTTTGATTATTGAATTGGATAATACTAGGGATTAGATTAAGCCTTAATTTCTTTTTTTAGATATTCAAATTTTAAAGGGGCTTACTTTGAAGATTTCCCAATTCTTTTAAAAAAAGCTAAGAGGGAACTCTTATTTAGCGGATTTTGAAAATGGAATAATTGGGAAAGTAGAGGTAGCAAGTTTTTTGCCTTGGGCCTGATAATTCGCTGAAATAGCTGTATTTTAATTTAGTAATTGAAATGATGGCCTAACCTTATGGTTTATTCCCATTTATAGGTTGACGTCAATTATTTCCTAAACTATAGAAATCATGATCGAACAACTTAAAACCTTTAAGGATAACCAATTGGCTGTGGAAGTGATCGATGGGTTTACAGAAACTGATGAGAAAATTTGCCAAAAGTGGTTTCAAGAGAAATTGGATGAAGGATTTGAGCAAGTGAACGTATTGGTTAAGCTTGATGAAATGAAAATAAGCCATACCCAAGTAAAAGCTTTTATGGAAGACTCGATTTGGGCTCTAAGACATTATAAGCAATTGGGACACCTTGCCATCGTTGCTCATTCGAAGATTTTGAAAGCTTTGATTCCTATTGATAATCTGTTTTTTCAAAGAGCGAGTGAAGGAAGAATTGAGCGTTATTTCGACGTTTCACAGATCGAGGAGGCGTTTGAATTTATTGGGAAATAATTCAAATGACTTAATAAGACAGGAATGGGCATCAACCTAATCCTCATTTTAGGAATTGCACTCGTAGTTGTTTACGATTTCACCAATGGGTTCCATGATGCAGCAGATATGGTTTCTACAGCCATTGCTTCAAGAACTATGTCGCCGGGACGGGCTATTTTCATTGTTTGTTCTTTCACTTTTTTAGGACCTCTTTTAGGTGGTTTGGCTGTGGCAAACACCATTGGGGAATTTGTTGATGTAAGCCAGGTAAGTAGTGGATTAGCCCAGCGAGTAGTTTTGTCAGCTATATTGGCTGCTATTTCCTATAATCTGATTACCTGGAAATTCGGTTTACCCAGCTCCTCTTCCAATTCACTTACAAGTGGTTTGGTTGGTGCTACCATTTTTGCTTTGGGAAGTAGCTATATCAATTGGGGATTTTCTGCATTGAAACATGGAGGATTGGAGGGGTTTACGAAAATTCTAATTGGACTCGCCTTTTCCCCATTAGCAGGTTTTGTGGTGGGTTTTCTGGTCATGAAACTTTTTTTGGTCACTTTAAATCGGTTTACCTACAGATTGAAAAAATTTTTCCTTGTTACGCAATACGCAACAGTAAGTTGGTTGGCCTTTAGTCATGGGACTAATGATAGTCAAAAAGGGATGGGTATCATTGGGATGCTCCTTTTAGCCAACAATATTTATCCTGAATTCACCGTGCCTACTTGGGTGATTTTGCTTTGTGCATCGTCTATTACTCTAGGCACTCTCTTTGGTGGCTGGAGCATTATCAAGACGGTTGGATTTGGTATTTATAGAGTAAAACTTATCCATTCCGTAGCGGATCAAATTAGTGCGGCCACTGTCATTTTGAGTTCCTCTTTGATCGGAGCTCCTACGTCCACTACCCAAGTGGTGACCACCTCATTAATGGGGGTCGGAGCAGCCGAAAGACCCAAACATGTGCATTGGCAAGTGGCCAATTCCATCCTCAAAGGCTGGTTGCTAAATATTCCTATTTCCTTTCTACTGGGATTTCTATTTAGTTTTTTATTGACCAAAATATTTTAATGAAGATGCTAGAAAAAATAAAAAGTTGGATTCTTCCGAAAGAAATAGACTTTTTCAAGGCTTTAGCTCAACAGGGCCTTCAGACACAAAACATAATTGATACTCTTAGGAAATCTTATGTGGAAAGTGCTTCACAAAACCATGATGCCCTTTTCAAGCTCATAGCGGAAGCCAAAGAAAATCAATCTTCGAATTTGAAAAATCTAAATGCTGCATTTATTACTCCAGTAGACCGGGAAGCGATAGCAAGAGCACATACCCAGCTCTTTTGGGTGACTTTGAGTATCAAACATTTGGTGATTGAAATTGATACCTATCAAATCTATAATTTGAGTGAGTACCAATCTATTTTCGAACTTCTTCAACAGGAAATGTCTGAATTGGTGAATGGGTACCAAATGCTTCATACCAAGACCTACGATAAAGCACTTGAAAACATCGACCAAATCATTCATTTGGATAACAAAGTCATTAAGCTTTACGCCAACTTTCTGGCTGAGTTATTTAAGGATACTGATTTGCCGCGTGTCTTTATGCACAAAGAAATTTTATCGCAGTTAAAAGAAATCAGCAAGCGTATGCATGTTTGTGCCAACTTGCTGGAGGATATTATCTTCAAATTGAACTAAAAATATTCTCAAATCTAAGGGTGAATGAAGATCAAGGTGAACGCTGCCTTATTTCAAATTAGCTTTTGCTAAACTTCTATTTTTTGTACTATTTAATTCAATTTCAGCGATTTGAGAAAAAGATGCGTATCTTCTACTCTCATTTTTGACACTTTTTTATTCAATAGGCATGGCTAAAATCTATAGAACTCCAGGGGTGTATGTGGAGGAAATCAGTTCTAGGTATCAGGGGGTTGCTCAGGTTGAAACAGCCATTCCTGCTTTTGTTGGTTACACCGAAAAGGCGGAGGTCAATGGTCAGTCTTTATTAAACCAACCCACTCGGGTAAATTCCTTTTTGGAGTTTCTCAATCATTTTGGAGAGGATTATAAGCCCCAGTTTGAAATAGTCCCAGCCTTGGCTGGAGATCCAACTCCTATTTCTGTTGCCAACCGCTTGCTGAGCGTTCGCCTCAAACCAAATCAACGGACGTATTTATTCCAATCAGTTCAAGACTTTTTCGACAATGGAGGAGTAGCTTGTTATATCGTTTCAGTAGGGATTTATTCGGGGAAAAAGGAAGTTAACATTAGGAAAGAGGATTTGCTGGGAATGGATGCTTCTTCAGGTTTGAAGGCTCTGGAAGAATTCCGCGAACCTAGCATTCTAGCGATTCCAGATGCAGTTGCTTTGGGCAGAGAATGCCATGATATCTATCGAGAAATGCTTCAACACTGCAAAGCAGTAGGGAATCGTTTTTCGATTTTTGATATTTTTAATGGGTTTGAAGAGCGATTGCTGGGAAGTGATTGTATTGAACAGTTCCGCAATGAAATTGGAAGTCGGAATTTGGGTTATGGTGCAGCGTATTACCCTTGGCTGGATCGTTTTGAAAGTCAATTATCACTATCATTTGAGAATCTTGATTCTACTATTGATTTAGCTTCAATTCTTCTTGAGCCAAATGCTCAGACTCTTTTAAGTGCAAGTGGTCTTTCGGGCAAAAACTTACATCAGGCCTTAGTCCAAGCTAGTCCAACTTATCGGTTGATTTTGGAATCTATGACCAGACAGTTTAAATCGGTTCCTGTCTCTGGAGCAATAGCTGGAATTTTTTCTTCAACCGATATTAATCGGGGAGTTTGGAAGGCTCCTGCTGGAGAATCAATCAATGGATTCGAAAAACCATGCGTCTCCTTAACTGACGTACAACAGCAGGATTTGAACCAGGGTGGACCTTCAGGGAAATCCATAAATGCACTTCGCCAATTTTCTGGAAGGGGGATTGTGGTTTGGGGAGCTCGAACCTTAGCAGGGAATGACAATGAATGGCGCTATATATCCGTCAAACGAACGTATCTGATGGTAGAGGAATCTATTCAAAAAGCGCTTCAGGCCTATGTTTTTGAACCGAATAATGCCAATACCTGGATACAAATCCGATCTCTTTGTGAAGGATTCTTATTAGGACTTTGGAAGCAGGGAGCTCTTCAAGGGGCCAAACCGAATGATGCTTGTTTTGTCCGGGTTGGTTTGGGCCAAACGATGACGCAGCAGGATATTTTCGAAGGAAGGCTAATTGTCGAAATTGGAATGGCATTCGTTAGGCCCGCTGAGTTTATTCTCCTGCCAATAAGGCTAAAAATGAAAACCCCTTAATTATATTAGAAAGAAGAATTGGCGTTTATTTAAATTCAAAGAGCTCTTTAATCGGCTTTTCTGAAAAAGGCTTTTATCCTTTATGGACTTCAAAACAAACAATACAAGAATAAAGATAGGTGAAGGCAAAATTAGCGGGTATTTATCCATATTTCTGGGTGTATGCTCCTTCTTGTTTACCATTTGTCTGTATTTCCCGAATGTTTTGACAACATCTGATTTTCGACATTTGTACACAGAGAATTTTGTTGAAGTCTTTGTTTTCGCTCTTTTAATTCTGGGAATTGGTTTCGCCCTCACCAGTTTTATTCTTCGAAAGAAAGCGGATATTGCCTTGATAGGTTTGGTATTCATATCAGCTACTCTCTTTTTATTCTATTTTTTTCCGGGGCAAACCTCCGAAGTTTCAACTCTCTTCACTATTGGTTTGGATTGGCTTGTGCTGGATATTTTTTTCACTTCACTCATTTTTATCCCTTTAGAATTGTTTCTGCCAAAACGATTTGATCAAACAAAATTTCATCCGGAATGGAGGACTGATTTAGCTTATTTTATATACAGCCATTTACTTGTTCAAATATTGGGGATTATTATCCGAACGCCTGCTATGATTTCATTCTCAGGTTTACCAATTGCTGAAATTCAAAGTAAGGTTTCTTCGATAGCCTTTCCTATCCAGTTATTTTTAGCTCTTCTGATTACAGACCTCTTCCAATGGACCATTCATTTTCTTTTTCATAAAATCCCAATTTTATGGAGATTTCATGCCATCCACCACTCGATTAAAGATATCGATTGGTTAGCCGGATCAAGAATTCATATTGTAGATCTTATTGTTGTGAGATCATTTACTTTTATTCCAATCTATGTTTTGGGATTTAGCAACGCAGTGTTTTTAACCTACTTAGTCTGGGTCTCCATCCAAGCGGTACTGGCGCATTCAAATACGAGACTAAATTTTGGGTTTTTGAAATATATCTTGGTTACACCTCAATATCATCATTGGCATCATTCTGCAAACCCGGAATACTATGACAAAAACTTTGCGATTCACTTTCCTTTTATTGATATGATTTTTGGAACTTATTTGGATAAAGGGGAGGAATGGCCAATTGAAACAGGCTTAGGAGATACAGAAGTACCTAAAGGAATTTTAAAACAAACTATCCATCCATTTAAGCGAAGTAAAAAAAGTAATCCCTGAAATCTAAAATTCTAAAAATCCCTGAAAGGGCCTTGAGATTTTCATTAGGAAATGGTGGAGTAAATGAATACTTTGATTTACTAAATCCATCTAAATGAAAAAAACGATATTCTTTTTCGCCCTTTTGATAGCAATTGGGAGTTGTAATTCAGTGAAGGTTCCAACCACCTTAGGAGATTCTTCAAATGCCAGTTCCTTTGGCTATCATCCCGTTGACCCCTTGCCAGTTTGGGTTGAAAACTTAGGGCAAAAAACTATTGATTATTCCACCCTTCTCGGTGCTATGCCTGATGAAACCATCCGGCTCGCCATTGCTGAAGTGACCAATGAGGGAGTCCTAAATTTTGGAACAAGTTCAATAGGGGTGGCACATCACAACTATGTGGTCATTCTAGATTATATAAAATACAGCACGGATTTTTTTAGAGTTGAATACTTAAATGATGAGGGAACTGATTTTTCTGTCCTTCCCCGGTATGAAAAATCCGAGATTGAGAATTCCTACGATCCCATTATTCGTTCAGTGAATGAAGGGGATGCTGTTGTTCCTGTTTATGTAGGAGTTGGATTGCGCTTAACTGCTAGCATTACAGTAAATAAAAACGGGGTTGATCTGGGAAATTTATTTTCTATAGGAGCACAAGCTTCTTCCAATAAAATTGCCGGAACACTTACCGTTCAGACCTTAGGTATCAGCGGGGATAATATTTCTTCCATTATTCCTATGCCAAGCGAAATAAATCCTACAACCATCCAAAATGCCATTCTAGCGATGGGTACTATCAAAGCAAAGCTATATGATGATCAAACTGTAATTACTCCTCGCGTGGTGGGGGTTTATAATAACTTGGGAGGATCCTCTAAAACAATCAACAAGTTTGTTTCTTCCATGTTGATTGAACGGCCCAAATTGACGGTATATTAAAAAGGGATAAAATCTAAGAAAACTAAAAACCCTCCAAATTCAATCTGGAGGGTTTCTTATTATTTTTCTACCGAGAATTTATACTCAATTTGATGCTCATATTTTTCACCAGGGTTCAAAATTGGACTCGGGAAGTTTTCATGATTGATGGCATCCGGCCAATTTTGGGACTCCAAACAGAAGCCCCAGTGCTTCTCGTAAATTTTTCCATTCGCCCCAGGGAAATTGGAAAGGAAATTTGCTGTATAAAATTGTACGCCTGTATTGTCTGAAAACATATCCATCACTCTTCCTGATTCTGGGTGTTTGACTCGTACAAAATGCTTCATGTCTGGGGATTTTTCTAGTTTCATGACCATGTTGTGGTCAAATCCTTCCCCATTTGCAGCGATTTGGTCGCCTAGAATTTTTGGGCTACGGAAATCAAATGGTGTGTTGGAAACGTCTTTTACCTCGCCGGTTGGGATGAGTTCCTCATCTACTGGCGTGTAGTAATCCGCCCAGAATTGGAATTCATGATCTAAAACATCTCGCTTCATTCCACCTAAGTTGAAATAAGTGTGATTAGTGAGATTGACAATAGTCCTTTTATCTGTAGTGGACTCAAATCGGATTCGTAGGATATTGTCTGTGGTTAACTCCATCCAAAGTGTAGTTTCCAAATTTCCAGGATAGCCTTCCTCAC
Organism: Algoriphagus sp.; assembly: GCF_013373065.1. GTDB lineage: Bacteria > Bacteroidota > Bacteroidia > Cytophagales > Cyclobacteriaceae > Algoriphagus. Next base: position 212,784 of record NZ_JABXIN010000001.1, on the reverse strand, counting down.
CATCTGAACTTAGATAGGTCATTTTGACACCCATCACGGAATCGTTTGAATATATTTCGGGATCCCAGACTTTTTTGTTGAAGCCTTCCACGCCTCCATGCAGGTGATTATCTCCATTGGTTTTTGCAAGTTGGTAAGTGACTCCGTCCAAGGTGAATTCTGCATTAGCAATTCGATTGGCGACACGACCTGCTGTTGCTCCGAAAAATGGATTCGGCTTAGTCAAGAAATCTTTTACATGGTCTAAAGTCAGTGCTACATTTTCCAGATTTCCGTTTTTGTCAGGTACAATAATTTTTGAGACCAGCCCCCCGTAATTTGATAATTCGACTTGCATGTTCCCATTATCCAATAAATATTCAAAGACTGGTTTTCCTTGATGTTCTGCTACTTGCTTAGCTTCTATATTAAAGTTGATTTCTTTAGACATGGATTCGTTTGTTGATTTTTCGGAACAGGCTCCAATCAAGAAACCTGTTAGAATGATGTAAAATATGTTCTTAGGTTTCATCGGTTTTTAGGCTTAATTCCGTTCATGATTTTTCTCGATTCTATCCAATTCAGCCTGTAATTTTTCACCGCTGATCCAGACGCCTCGGATTGCTAGTCCCAAAGGTTTTTGCATGGTTTCAAGATTTTCCAAAGGGTTTTCTTTCACCATTACAAAATCAGCAGCCATTCCTTCCTTAATCATTCCCCACTCTTGCTCTTTCCCCATGTATCTGGCTGGTTCAACGGAGCCTGTTTTCAGGATTTCATAATTGGATATCCCCGCTTTTGACATTAAAGCTATCTCATGATGGATCGAGAATCCCGGGACATTGAAAACCTGTGGGGAATCGGAAGCCATAATCATCGGAATCCCGGCTTTATGAAGAGCTATGAAAAGTTGATTTCTGAATTGTAGATAAGGAGCGACTTTTTCCTCTTCCAACATGCCTGCTCGTTCCATCTGTTTTTTGGTATTCACCCACTGTTGAATCAAGGGGCCAGGAAGGTATTTCATTTCTGGTGCTTTTCGGAATTCATCAGCTGGTATGTAACCGAAATAGCGATCAAAAAGAGTGAGGGTAGGAGCGATATAGGTTCCCTGCTCTTTAGTTTGGTCAATTAAAGCAGGAAGTTTTTCTAGTTGAACTTGACCCACCAAATTCAAATTGAATGGACCGGAAGTGGTAGGGTCGATGACCAAATCGTCGGGTAAAAGCCCCTCCATATAGCCATCCATATGCTCAACAGATTTAAACCCACTGGCTAGTGCATTTCTGATTCCTACGGCTAATGGTACATGTCCTCCAAATGGAATTCCCACTTCTTTCGCAGTTTTTGAAATGGCCAACATTTCATCCAGTTCGACGCCCGGATGAATTTTTAAGTGATCATATCCAGCTGCCTTTTGATCTCTTACCATTTGAGCAGCTTGCTCAGGACTGGTGACTGAATTTCCATTGAAAGATGGCCCAGAAATATATACTCGAGGACCTGGGATTTCTCCTGCATTTACCCGTCGTCGAAGTTCTACATGGGTAGGATGCCCGAGCATACTTCGAATTCGTAGGACGCCATTGGCGAGATACAACCAAAGTGATTCTTCCTGAAGCTGAGTGCTGCCATTATCTGCTACCGGAAGGTGGGCATGAAATTCTGCTAATCCTGGAAAAATATAAGCCCCTTGTCCATCGACAAGATTTTCATGAGACATTCGAGGGGTTTGGGGTGTAAGCGGAATGATTTTGTTAATCTTTCCATCTTTTACAAAAACCGCATGGTTTTCCAATACTTCCTCTCCATTCATGGTCACGATATTTACATTGGTAACCAATACATCTTGGGCGGAAACCTTTAAGGTTAAGGAAATGAGTAGTAAAGTGAGAAGAAATTGAATCCGTTTCATAGTGGGCAATCTAGGGTTGAAAGTCCAATTTCGCCCTTTGGATTTGCTATTCCAATCCGATCCTGTAATTTCTATTTCTTTAAAAAGTCCAATACTTCTTCCAGCATGGCTTGGGGTGATTGGTCTATAGATAGTTTGTATCCATAGTTTGGCTCTTCCCAGGTTGCAAATTGAGAATCTAGCATTTCGGCTTTCATGTAATGGTTTTTCCGGGCCTTCATTCGCTCCCAGATCAAATCCCGGTCTCCTTTTAGGTGGATCCAATGAATGGCAGGATCTATAGAAAGGATTTTTCGATACTGTTCTTTGAGTGCCGAACAAGCTAAAACGCACCCGCCAGAAGTCTTGGATTCTTTCAATTTTGTAGCGAGAGCTTCAAGCCAGGGTTTTCTGTCATCATCATTCAAAGGGATTCCTGCGCTCATTTTTGCAATGTTTTCGGCAGGATGAAAATGGTCTGCATCATAAAAGGGAATCTGGAGTTTTTCTGCCAAAGCAGTTCCTAAGGTTGTTTTGCCTGTTCCGGAAACTCCCGTGATGATGATGAGCTTATATTTTTTCATGGTGGAAGAAAACCCAAAGATTGGCTAATTTGGGAAAGATGAAAAATACAGCTGCTTTTATTTCTGATCAATTTTATTCGAAGTACGTTCGGGACCTTCATTTCCGCCATCTAAGAATGGCCCAATCTAGCGATACCGTTCAGGAATGTGCATCGCAAATGGCCAAAGAGCAAGTCAGTTGTTTGTTTATTGGGGATTCTCCGGAAGCGATTGAGGGGTATATTACGGATATTACCCTTCGGGACAAGGTTTTAGCCAAAGGCTTATCGCTTGAAATTCTCGTCCAGGATATTATGGAATCTTCCATGGTTTCTATTCATCCCGATGCCACTTTAGTGGAGGCTTTGATGCTGATGTTTCGAACGAAATCCCGTTATCTCCTAGTAAAAGAAGCAGAACAATTTATCGGTTGGATTAGTCGAACAAAAATTTTGACTGAGCAAAGCCAGGGGCCTTTTATGTTTATCCAGTCCGTAAAGGAGGCGCGGCAAATTCCAGAGCTGAAAGAGAAATGGAAACGTATGCCCGAAATCATCCACTTATTGTTGAGCCGGGGGATGAAAGCAAGCATTGTCAATCAGATTATTTCCACGGTTGCCGATACCATCACGCAGCGCGTTATAGAACGTGTAAAAAAGGATGTTGGGCCAGCGCCTGCAAAGTTTGTGTTTTTTGTTTTGGGAAGTGAAGGCCGGGGAGAGCTAACCTTAAAAACAGATCAGGATAATGCAATTATTTATGAGGACAAGGCCAATGAGAAGCGCGAAAAAGTCAGAGCCTATTTTTTGGATTTTGCAACGAGGGTTTCTACTGCCTTAGATCAAATTGGAATTGATTTTTGCGAAGGGGAATTAATGGCGATGAATCCTAAATGGACCCATTCGCTTTCCCATTGGAAGCGAAATTATGAAACGTGGATTTCGGATGCGTCTCAAGAGACAGCGATGAAATATGCTACTTTTTTTGATTGTAGGGCAATCTATGGGGATGCGGATTTGCTAGCGGAATTGAAACTGCACATGAATCAATTATTGGATAAGGCTCCTGAGCGCTTCTTTATTAATCTTGGCTACAATGCGCTCCAGTATGAGCCTCCCTTAACCTTTTTCAGACAAATCCGGACAGAGAAAATTGACGGAGAAAAACAATTCAACCTCAAGCATGCCATGCGAACCATGGTGGACCTTGCTCGAGTATATGCATTGAAGTACCAAATTGAAGAGACTAACACGCTGGAAAGGCTTTTTAAATTGAAGGATCGAGGCGTTTTTTCTGAGGCTGAAAGTCAGGAATTGATCCATGCCTTTTCCTATCTGATGGCCATGCGTTTAGAAAATCAAGCAGAACTTCTATTAGCAGGATCTTCCAAGCCTCTTAATTGGATTCGAATGGAGAAGCTCACTAAAGTTCAAAATGTAACTTTGATTGAGATTTTTAAAGTTATTCGGGATTTCCAAGCAAGAATTCGGATTTCATTCACTAAGAGTCTATAAATTTTTCGGTTCTCAGATACTTTTATAAAAAATTTATAAAAGTTGTTTTTTATTAAATAAAGTTTTTTACTTTTGTTTAAGTAAACAAACTGAGGCATTTGTCAAGGTTTTCCTAATAAAATTCCCTTATTATTTGAATAAAAAAATTTATTTTGGAATTCAAACGTTTGCACTCTGTTTTTTCTTTGGTAAATAGAAATTGAGAGAAGTACAATAAACCTTCAAAACGCTAATAAGCTAATTCACCATGCTCAGCAACTATCCTCTTTCAAAAGTTGAGAAAGCATTTCTCAAAGAATCCGGAGTTGAGACGATATCAACCCTCATTCCTTACCTTACGGTCGATAACTTTCCCAAGTTAGGACTATTGACTGCCTGTCGTTTTTTGGAATGGGCTGCTGAAAACCCACAAGGAGTTATCAGTTTACCGACTGGAAAAACGCCTGAATTCTTTATTAAATGGACTCAGTATTTACTGGATAACTGGGAAAGTAAAAAAGGAAAAGAAATCAGGGAACAGTATGGCCTGGGAGATACTAAAAAGCCTGTTCTCAAAGATTTGACTTTTGTGCAGATTGATGAGTTTTATCCGATTTCTTCTTCTCAACACAACAGCTTTTACGATTACGTTAATAAGTTTTACATCCAAGGTTTCGGACTCTCCAAGGAAAAAGCAATCTTGATCAATTCGGATGAAATTCCATTGGCACAAGGGAAATCCTATCAGGAAATCTTCCCGGATTTGAAGGTAGATTTATCCCTTCGCTTCCGTGAACCTGCGACGGATTTGGAAAAGCTTCAGCAAGAATCCATCTACATGATTGATCAGTGGTGTGCGGATTATGAGAAAAAAATTCGGGATTTGGGAGGAATCGGATTTTTCTTGGGAGGAATTGGTCCTGATGGACACATCGCTTTCAACACTAGAGGATCTCATATCTATTCTGTCACACGATTGACAGAAACTAATTTTGAAACCCAAGCGGTTGCAGCAGGGGATTTAGGAGGGATTGAAGTTTCAGCCAACCGTCTCGTGATTACAATCGGCTTGGATACCATCGTTTACAATCCGGAAGCAGTTGCGATTATCATTGCTGCTGGAGAAGCAAAAGCAGGAATTGTAAAAGATTCCCTCGAGACGAAACTCAATAATGTTTATCCGGCTACTGTCCTTCAAAAACTTAAGAATGGTCGTTTCTATTTGACCAAGGGTGCAGCTGTAAAATTAACCGACTCAGTAGACGCCTATTACCAAAAGGGAGAATGGACCTTTGAAAAGACGGAACGAGCAGTTATCGAGCTTTGTAAAAGATTAAACAAATATGGTCACCGACTTAAACTCAGTGATCTGAAGAATGATAAGTATTGCAAACTGATTCCAGACCTTTCGGAAGAAACGGTTGGTCAGGTAATGAAAAGTGTAGAGGATAAGTTGGCTCGTGGATTAGAACAAGAGAAAAATCAAAGGCTTTTACACACTGGTCCTCACCATGATGATATTTCTCTGGGGATCCTTCCGCATATCACCAATCAGTTGCATGAACCATCCAATGAAGCTCATTTTTCAGTGTTGACTTCCGGCTTCACAGCGGTAACCAACTCATTTGTGATCGATACCCTTCAGCATACTAAAAAATTGCTGGATGAAAATAAGATCCAAATGGTGAATTATGAGGATTTTTTTGAGGTGGGTTATAGCTTGAAAACAGACAAGGATGTTTACCATTACCTTACCAATGTAGCTTCTGAAAACGAGGCTGCCCGAAAGCGTGGACTTTGCCATCGGGTAGTTCGGGCTTTGGTAACTATTTATGGAATCAAAAATAAAACCCAGCTTCGTGAGACGATCAATGATGTGATCAGCATCCTTCGCAAAAGCTATGATGGCGAGAAGAATCCATCCAAAATTCAAAAGCTGAAGGGGATGATTCGGGAATTTGAGGAGGAACTTGTATGGGCTCACTTTGGTGTTCAAGTTAAAAATGTCCACCATTTGCGACTTGGCTTCTATACAGGGGATATTTTTACAGAACAGCCTGATAAAACCCGAGATGTGGAACCGATCGTGGAATTATTCCGGCAAGTTAACCCAACAAAGATTAGCTTAACACTCGATCCGGAAGGTTCGGGTCCAGATACCCATTACAAAGTGTTGCAGGCAACTGCGGCTGCTGTAAAAAAATGGGGTGAGGAAAAAGATCTCAGTGAACTTCGAATCATTGGCTATCGAAATGTTTGGTTTAAATTCGAGCCGCATGAAGCCAATGTAATCGTTCCTGTTTCATTGGGAGACATGTCTGTGATGGAGGATTCATTCACCAATTGCTATCTCAGTCAGGTTAATGCTTCTTTTCCAAGTTATTCGCACAATGGTAAATTCAGTACTGTTGCTAAACGAACTTGGGTGGGTCAGCTAAATGATATTCAACTCCTCTTGGGTAAAAACTACTTCTATCTGCATGAGCGTGCGAAAGTTCGCGCCAGTCACGGATTGATTTTCTTCCGGGATATGAATGTAGATGAGTTTTTGGCTACTGCCAGGGAACTCGAGAAGTCCATCGAAGGCATGATTTAAATAAACTAGGACGAAATTAGCTGTTCCAAACCAACCTTAAACCTAAAGTGAACCAAATACCTCAGCGTATGGAAAAAGCCATTCTGGGACTTGATATTGGAGGTACGGGGATAAAAGGTGGCGTACTTGTAAAAGGTCACCTGGAGGATGTTCGATCCATTCCTACTCCGGCAAAGGAATCCAAGGAATTTATTTTGGAGACTATTGCCTTATTTATAGAGTCCTACATGGGGTATGACATCACTGGAATTGGTATTGGGATTCCTGGGCTAGTGGATGTTGAGAAAGGTGAGGTTTTAGGTTTAGCTAATATTCCTGCTTTTCAACATGTGGAATTAGCTAAATTTCTGGAGCAGCGTTTTTCAAAACCTGTTTTTATAAATAATGACGCAAACTGTTTTGCAATTGGCGTTCATAAGTTCGGAGTAGGAAAACCCTTTAAAAATCTGGTTGGGATTACTTTGGGTACCGGGGTAGGGGCTGGAATTGTGATTAATGGTCATTTATATTCCGGCGTAAATTCTGCTGCTGGAGAATGGTGTAGTGCACCTTACCTCGAGCATAATTTTGAGCATTATTGCAGTGGTAAATTTTTTCATCAGTATTACGAATCCAAGCCAAAACTACTCGCGAAACGGGCGAAAGCTGGAGATTTAGAAGCCTTGAAAGCTTTTGAAGAATACGGAGCCCATCTGGGAGAATTGATTAAACATATCCTTTACGCATTGGCACCTGAGGCAATTGTGTTGGGAGGGTCCATACGAAAAACTTATCCACTTTTTGAAGCGTCCTTGAAAAAGTCGCTTTCAACCTTTTCTTATCCAACAGTTTTGGACAATCTCCAAATATTACTTTCCGAATTGGATGAAACAGCCATTCATGGCGCAGTTGCCTTGGTTGATGTGGAGCCTGAGGTTGTAAATAGTTAAAAGATTAAAGTTGGTTTAGTGAATAGAAAAAAAGACGGTTTCAAATGAGACCGTTTTTTTTTGGAACTTTCGATTGAAAATCATTTTCTTCGGACATGGAAAATCACCTCAAAGTTGCCCTGGCACAGATAGCCCCAGTTTGGTTGGATAAAACCGCGACACTCGATAAAGTAAAAACTGCAATTCGAGATGCAGGCGAGAAAGGATGTGAACTGATTGTTTTTGGGGAGGGTTTGGTACCGGGATATCCTTGGTGGACCTCCATTACACATGCTTCTGCTTGGGATGACCGGATTCAGAAGGAAATTCATGCGCACTATGCCCGCAATGCGGTGCAAATCGAAAAAGGAGATTTGCAGGAGATTCAAAGCTTAGCGAAAAGTCTTAGGATTGCTGTTTATTTAGGAATAATAGAACGGCCTCAAGATCGAGGAGGTCATAGTCTTTATTGCACTTTAGTTTATATTGATCCATCGGGGCAGATCCGATCTGTTCACAGGAAACTTCAGCCAACCTATGATGAGCGGCTAACCTGGTCTCCTGGAGATGGGCATGGACTTCAAGTTCATCCGTTGAAGCAATTCACCGTCGGTGGGCTGAATTGTTGGGAAAATTGGATGCCCTTGGCAAGGACAGCATTATACGGATTGGGAGAGGATCTCCATATTGCGGTCTGGCCAGGCTCAGTAAGAAATACGGAGCTAATTACGCGAATGATAGCTCAGGAAAGCCGTTCTTTTGTTATTTCTGTGGGTAGTCCGATGCAGAAAAGCGATTTCCCTACTAATACTCCACATTTAGACTATATCCTTGAAAATTGCCCTGATGTATTAGCGGATGGAGGAAGTTGTATAGCAGGTCCTGATGGAAAATGGATTGTTGAACCAGTCCTTTTGAAGGAAGGATTGATTATTGAGACATTGGATTTTAATAAAGTCTTCGAAGAGCGCCAAAATTTTGATTCGGTAGGTCATTATTCACGTCCCGATGTACTTAAACTGCAAGTAGATCGGAGCAGGCAGGGTTCCGTTGACTTTAAAGGGGAGTAGTTCAAATTTTTCCTGGATGATAGATCCTGACAGCTTGGCTTAATACAGTTTCTTTATCTAGTGTCATGGGCTTCAACTCTCGTTTCAGAAAACGTTCCATTTGATCAGCATAATGCGGGCTTTCGGGCCTATTGCTTGCTCCATATACATTGATTGTTTCGATTTGGGGGAGTCCTTCTCCAAATCGAACCATCATAATGTAAGATTCCCCTTGAGCACCTTTTCGCATGCCATTTTCCCAAGGTTCGGATCGCATAGCCGTAATAACATCATCCAGCCCCCATAACGGTAATGATTTATTCCCTCGAACTAGTTTTTGGTATTCGCCAAGGGAAACCAATTCTTTCCCAAAATGGGTTTGAAAATGCTTTTTTGCGGCTTCTAGACTCTCCACAACTTCGGCTTCAGTCAAGGTTGATTCCCAAGGTCTTCCTGTTTCGTTGAATTTATCGCGCCAGTAATAATAGCTAAAGGCAAAAAGGGCGGCTCCTTCCGATTCGACCGGAGCGCTTTTATCCCATTGGTTCAGAACTTCAATTTGATTTTGGAGATGGGGATACTTTTCAGAATCCAAAAGGAATAAACTATCCATGTTGGTTCGGAAAGCTAATTTTTCTGGTAACTGATCATCGAATTTGATTCGTTCAAAATCCTCCCAGGAAATGATTCCTGAGTCAGGCATTACTTCCCGGAAACGAACCGACCGATTATTTTCTCTCAATGAGAAACCCATTTCTTTGGGAAAAGCTGCAGCAGATAAATTATCCTGATGGCCAGATGCAGTGAATGGGCTGTGATTGGTATTAAAAAGGTAGCCTGAGCCTGGATTCAAGTATTGAGGTAATTCCTCAAATGCATGATATTCTTCCCATAGCGTGGCTTGGGTATTTCCCGCTACGGTTTCTTCATACTCAAAGGCAGGTTTCCGTTTGGGGATTAGTCCATTGCTCACGTAAAAAATAGTGTCGTATTTATCTGCATAAACCGTGTTGAAGCTAGTTAAATCCAATCGCTCCATGGCTGTACGCCATTCTGAAAAGTTCGATGCCTTATTCATTCGCCACCACTGTTCCGGGGCTCCGATGCGGTCCAAAGCTCCAAGTCGGATGGAGAAGGTTCCTTGTTCGGTGATAAGCGTTGGGCCATAAATACTTTTCCAAATTTTTCTAGGGACAGGGATGGTCAAAAATTCCCAGAATTTTACCTTGAGCCAAATTGTCCGTTCTTCCAATTCAAGCCACTCGCCATCTACTCGATAGCGATTGGGGTTATCAGGGTCAATTTCTAACTGGTAGGTGTCAAGTAAATCCGGGAAGTTCACGGTATGAGCCCAGCCCAGATGTTCATTGACTCCATGAAAGATCATCGCCCCTCCCGGAAATAAACCTCCCAGCATATTCCATCCTTCTTCTGAATGAAGATGGGCTTCATACCAAGATACAGGCCCTTCTAAGGGCTGATGGGAGTTGATCGCCAGGAAGCTTTCTCCCGAATCTGTTCGGGAGGGATGGATAGCAATCGCATTGGAACCTTTTGGATTGGGGTCTGGAAGAACTTTGCCAGCTTTTCCATTCACAATTTGTTGTACAGCTCGGTCTGCCCCAGACATTTGAGCTAGTGATAAAATGTAGGCGGAGGTAATGTCTAGTGTATTTACCGGAAAAGCGCCTCGATACAAAATTTCATCCGGATGGCTCTCTGCATAATCGTTCATTCCTGCGGCATAGCCTTCCAAAACAGCTTGAAACTCTTCTGAAAAGGTGTTTTTATACTGCTCTTTCGCAATTTTTCTGGTCTCGAGCAGGTGAACGAAGAAATCGACTGCGGCACCTTCTACTCCATATACTCTTCCTACAAGCGCTTTTCCTGCAAGAAGGGTTTTTTGGATCGTTTCAAAATCATCCTCTGCATGCGCCCATGCTAATCCATAGGCTACATCTGCATCGGTTTTTCCAAAAATATGCGGAACCCCAAACTCATCCCGTGCAATTTGGATATGCTCGGTCTCCCAACCAGAGGGTTGCAAAACACTTTGGCATGAATGAAGGGTAATGGAAAGGAGTAGGAAAAAGATGTATTTTTTCATAATTCAAAAAAGCACTTTGAAAGTGATTTGTTGGTATTAATCATGAAGTTTTAAAAAATCAGAATCTAATTTTTTTATTTATGTTAAATATTTCTAACATTGTGTTAGAAATATTTAACATTCTTATGAAACGAATTGTCCTCATGGGAGTCATTATCCTGATGGTAGTGGCTACGGTTTATTTATGGTTAAGCAATTCTGGATTTTCAGAGGGGGAGGGCCCTTATCTGGGGATAATTGCTTTGATCTTGGTATTTGCTGTCTTTTTATTGATTAGGCGAATCAAGAGTTGGAAAGTAGGAGAACCTCAGGAGGATGAATTATCTAAAAAGGTCATGGTCCGAACCGCGGCTTTATCCTATTATGTGTCATTGTATTTGTGGGTATTCCTCCTTTATATGCAGGATCGGGTGACCTTTGATAAAGATCGTTTAATTGGGATTGGAATTTTGGGGATGGCTATAATTTTTGCATTAAGTTGGGTCTTTCATCATTTTCGAGGAGTGCCGAATGACTAACCGAATAAAGGAATTCAGGGTAAAACTTGGATTGACGCAGGAGGAGCTGGCAAAAAAGGTCAATGTGAGAAGGGAAACCATCGTTTTCCTCGAAAAAAATAAATACAATCCATCGTTAAGGCTTGCCTTTGATTTAGCCCAAATTCTCAATGTATCTGTAGAAGATTTATTCAGTTTTGAAGATGAAAAGTAATAAAGAGAAATACCTGCCCTTGTTTATCTCCGGAGGCTTGTTGTTAGGGGCTGTTGCCGGTACTTCTATTAGTATAATTAGAGGTGAAATGGGAATATGGCTTTCCGTTGGAATAGGAGTGGGGATGGCCTTAGGAGCTATTTCCTTCCTAATTTTTCAGAAAAAGTAAAAGCCGGCATTTGCCGGCTTTTTGGTGAATAAACACTTTTCTCGTTCCCTTTTGGGGTGAGGGTATTATCTGAACTCGTAATCCACTCCGTAAACCTGAGTCAGCAAGGTGGCTGGTGCATCTAGGGCAACAGCCGATTTCGGAGGTATAGGGGTTACTGGAGAATTCTCTGCCAAGTAATTTTTTACTGCTTTGTGGAGGGTAAATTGGGTGTTCTTTGTGTCCTGAACTCCACGCATACGACAAAGCATATCATCGGGATCTCCATCCCGTTCACAAGCACAAATACTGTAAACCCGATCTGCTTCCAGAGGTTTGCCGTGAACAGTTACGGACTGAACCCGCTTTCCTTCTTCTCCAAATGCTAGGAATTTAACTTCCATTCCTCGGAACTTAATCACCCAGCCGCCGAATCGCTTTGATGCCTCTTTTGCAAAGACATTATTCAATTCCTTTTCAAGCCAAGCTGAAATCTGTGATCCCGTTACTTTACCAGTTCGAATAGTGGAATCAACCGGAAGCATATCGAAGATATACCCATTTGTAATCGGAATGTTGCCGGTTTCATCAGGAGTAGTTCTTGGAGGGCAGAATCGGAAACCGTTGGAAAGAACGATATCAATTTCTGGTACCTGCCAGCTGATGGCATCCAGAATCATGGTGTCAATTGGGTTTTCAATCACAAAGTACCGGTATAATGGAGCGGTACTGTATCCTGCAATTTGGTAAATATCTTCTTGGAAGGGCCCCTCGTTTTGAGCGATAATCTGTTCAACTACCGGGTCTGGTTTGTTGTCCTCAGAAGAAACCTCTAGCAATTCATAATCATCTTTTACAACTTTTCCATCTTCAATGGTCAGTTCTAATTTTCCAACAAAGGAACCAAAAGCACCTGGTTCAACGACTTTGGCATACTTTGCTTGGATTGGTTTGCGTACCCGCTCATGGGTGTCTCCTCCTAAGATATAATCCACTCCCTCGCATTCAGGTAGATTTGCTAAATTGATTTGCTGGGAAAGCCCCAAGTGAGCAATAATAGCAACGAAGGCACATTTTTCCTGATCTCTAAGCACATTCACATAGTGCTCCAAGTTTTCCTCAGGTTTGGTATAGATAATTCCCTTACTATAATTAGGAGATTGTCGAAGCGGAACTAAATGATCTGTATAGCCCAAGAAGCCAATTTTCACTCCATTGACCGTCCAAATATGGTAGGGAGGGAAGATCAATTCTCCACGTTTTCCATCACCTAAGTCGTGGTACATGTTTGCGCAGATTTTCGGAGCATGCAAAGATCCAAGTAGATGTTGCATAGCCTGCTTGTAGTAAACCACTTCCCAGTTTCCCGGTAGGTAAAGATCATAGCCGATTTCATTCAAAATTGGAACCATGGCTTCTCCAGTGGTCATGACGGAGAGTTCAGAACCCTGGAACATATCTCCAGTATCCATTACCAAACAATGCTCGGCTTTTGCTTTTTCCTTATCGATGAAGGTCTTCAGGTGAGAGTAGCCGCCTGTTTTTCTGAAAACAGATTTTCCATTTTCCCAAAAGAGTTCATCATGAGGATGAATCTGGCAATGGACGTCTGTCGTCTGTAGAATGGTCAGCTTAAATGATTTTGGGTTTAGCTTTTTTGCCTCAGCTTTTGCGACTTGTGGAGATAAGCTCAAGAGACTTGTGCCTGCACCTAATGCGCCAAGCTGGGACATAAATTTCCTTCTGGAATATTTCATGGGAAATTAGGGATTTATTGTACTGGTATTTGGTGAATTTCTTCGTGGGCAAAAGGAAGTTTTTTCCAATCTGTCCGAAAGATACTTTTTGAAATCCACAGTATTTGGTGACAGTGGTCACACTAAACAAAAAATCCCACAGTTTTTCACCGTGGGATCTTGAAGGAAGTATGTGTTTTTTAATTAGCAGCTGTAAAACGTATTACCTCATTTTTTTGTGGAGATAGGGTTTGAAGGTAACTAAAAATAGCTTCCAAATCTTTAGTTTTCATGCCTGCATACATGGTCCAAGGCATAATTGAATTGAATTCGCCAGGAGCAACCTTGTTGACCAAATAGGAGGAATCCGAATATTGCTTAAATCGCTGTAAAAACTGCTCGGAAGTCCAGTTTCCAATCCCCGTTTCTGTATCAGGTGTTATGTTACTTGAACTAACTTTAGAACCATCAGGGAACATAAAATCTCTTCCTCCAGCAAATGCTTTTTCAGGGATTACCATTCCTTGCTCGTTGACCTGCGTATGACATTCTATGCAGCCAGCTGCATTCACCAAATAAGCTCCATAAGCTACTTGATCGCTTGGGTCAGGTCTTTTTTGAGGTTCTCCGTCCTTAGGCATAGTTTTTAGAATTAAGCTTACGGGGAAATCTGCCTCTGAATCTGGAATTTCACTTGAAATGGGATCTAAGGACCGGATGTAAGCGATGATGTCATAAATGTCCTCAGGATCCATTTTGCCATAATACATGTAAGGCATCAAAGGAAACATTGCTCGCCCATCATTAGTCACACCTGTGGTAATCACCCGATATAATTCTCCGTCGGTGTAATCAGAAATACCGGTTGGGGTAATGTTTTTTGCGTAGAATACACCCGGAAAACCCATGGAATGGTCAAATCGATCGCCACCTCTTCCTAGGGTTCCAGGAGTGGGTGGCCCAGAAAACAAAGAAAAATCTCTTGCTGAATGACAATCCATACAAACGGTGACATGGTTTGCCAAATAAGCTCCTCTCTCCACCCGCTCTGCGGTGTACTCGATGGATAGTTCCTCTGCTGGAGAAACATCAGGAAATATCATTTGCAAATAAACAAAGGCAATCAGAAGTAAAATGATTACAGCTCCCAATAGCCAAGCAAAAACTTTAAACAATTTATTCATAGTAGGAAGGGTTAATTTCTTAGAAAAATACAATATTTGATTTAAAAATGAAATATTTATAGAATAATATTTAGACTAAATCCATTTATTCAAAACATTATTTTTTATATGAATTTTAAGTCCAAATTTTGATCGATTTTTTGGGTCTCTGATAGTTTCCTTCTAATTTTCAAAAAATTGCAAACCATCCTACCAATTCAATCACCTTATGATGAAAAAGCTACTTATACTTTTCTTGTGTTTATCAGCTTTTGGGCTTAAAGCACAGGACCAATCCGTTTTGAATGACTTGGATTCTAAAAAAGAGTATTACTCAACTATCGCACTTCAAATCTGGTCCAATCCTGAGTTGGGTTATTTGGAAAGTGAAAGTTCATCTTTACTTCAGAAAACTTTATCAGATGCAGGATTTTCTATCCAAGCTGGGGTAGCGGGAATTCCCACTGCCTTCGTGGCTGAATACGGATCTGGATATCCTGTTATTGGAATTATGGCAGAGTTTGATGCGCTACCAGGAGTTTCTCAGCAGGCATCTCCATTTCGAGAGGCTGTAGTGGAAGGTGGAGCAGGACATGCATGTGGACATCATTTGTTTGGAACTGCCTCTGTTGCTGCAGGGATTGCTGTGAAGGACTGGATGATTGCCAATGGTACAAAAGGAACCATCCGTGTTTATGGAACTCCGGCAGAAGAAGGAGGCGGAGGTAAAGTTTACATGGCTCGTGCTGGTTTGATGGATGATGTAGATGTGATGTTGCATTGGCATCCAGGATCTAAAAATAATGCCGGAGCCAATTCTTCCTTGGCAAATATTTCTACCAAATTCCGGTTCTATGGAGTTGCTTCCCATGCTGCTGCGGCTCCCGAACGTGGAAAATCAGCATTGGATGGGGTAGAAGCAATGAATTTTATGGTAAACCTGATGCGGGAGCATGTTCCCCAAGAAACTCGAATGCATTATGTAATAACTCGAGGCGGAGAAGCACCAAATGTGGTCCCTGCTTTTGCTGAATCTTATCATTATGTACGACATCCCGATGTGGCTGTGGTGAAATCAATTTTTGAGCGCATGGTGAAGGCTGCTGAAGGTGCTGCGCTGGGGACTCAGACTACCATGGAATACGAAATCATCAATGGAGTCTATAATCTTTTGCCTAATGAAACTCTTGCCCGTGTTATGCATAAGAATTTGGAGCAAGTTGGCGGAGTAATTTATGATGAGGCAGATAAAAAGTTTGCAGAAGAATTAATCAAAAGTTATCCCGATTTGTCCATAAACCCTGCTGAAGATGCAGCTAAGATCGAACCATTTAAAGTTCAGGAAAAAGGAACCGGTGGTTCTACCGATGTGGGAGATGTTAGCTGGTTGGTTCCAACAGCAGGATTGGGTACTGCAACTTGGGTTCCTGGTACGAGTGCTCATACGTGGCAAGCAGTGGCTGCGGGAGGAACTAGCATTGGTATCAAAGGAATGATGGTTGCTGCAAAAACCTTGGCTTTGACAGCTTTGGATGTTTTCAAAAATCCTAAACTTGCTGAAGATGCTAAAGCAGAATTGGATCGTCGACGAGGTGCAAATTTCAAGTATGAGTCCTTGGTAGGAGATAGAGAAGCTCCTTTAGATTACAGAAAGTAATTTTCTTTTGGTATGGGCTTCTTTCGTCTACGTATAATTTTTTCCATTCTATTACTTTGCTTAAGTAGCCACTATTTAATTGGGCAGGTTTCTTCTGAGAAGCCTGCCCGTATTGGTTTAGTATTGAGTGGTGGAGGAGCAAAAGGGATCGCTCATGTAGGGATCATTAAGGCGATGGAAGAAGCGGGGCTGCGTCCCGATTTTATAGTCGGAACCAGTATGGGTTCAGTGATTGGTGGACTTTATTCCATAGGATACAGTGCGGAGGATTTGGAAGAAATTATTCGCAGTACAGATTGGGATTTGGTCGTATCAAACCGAGTTGATTTTAAGGATATTGCTTTTGAGGAGAAAGAATATTACAACCGTTATCTCGTTGAAATCCCCTTCAATAAAGGGAAAATGACCTTGCCATCCGGCCTTATTCATGGACAGGTTTTATCAGAGGTTTTACACTATTACACTTTTCCGGCGGCTCAGTACGAGAGTTTTGATCAATTCCCTATTCCCTTTCGATGTATTGCAACGGATGTTCGAACCGGTGAACCCATCGTTTTTGATAAAGGATATTTACACGATGCCATCCGCTCAAGTATTGCAATCCCCACTGCCTTCACTGCCTTCAATCTGGATTCTACCTTGGTGGTTGATGGGGGAGTGGTAAATAATTTCCCGGTGGATATTGTTCGCTCCATGGGGGCAGATTTTGTAATTGGTGTGAATGTATCCGATGAGGATTTTTTGGAAATCGAAGAACTAGGGGGATTTGGGGGTATTTTGATGCAGATCGCGATGTCGGAATCCCTTCGGAAAACAAGTGCCAATATTGAGGATACTGATATTTATATCAAACCCGATTTGGGTCCTTATTCTACAGGTAGTTTTGGTGAATATGATGCTATTTTGAAACTAGGAGAAAGTACAGGAAAGGTATTTTTCGATCGGTTCAAAAAAGCAGCCGATAGTTTGGGTGTGAAGAATTTGGAAAAAGATGAGGCCCCTGTTTCTCCAGAGTTGACCATACGATCTATTCAAGTGGAAGGGAATAAGCTGTTTTCAGATGAATTCATCAAATCCAAATTGGGGGTATCTCCGGGTCAAACCGTTAATCGGGATTTTTTACAAGAAGCTGTTCGTCATGTGTTCGGGGTCAATGGCTTTTATAAGGTAGATTATTCCCTTCGGCAAGTCAATGAAAGTGAATTTGATTTAATAATTCGAACAATTGAAAAACCCAAAACCACTTTTTCTACAGCCCTTCATTATGATAATGTTTTTTCAGTAGGCCTACTTGCTAATTGGACAATCAGAAACTGGATCGGGAATTCTTCTCGAACTGTGTTAGTTGCTGATATTTCCAGAAACCCCAAATTTCGATTTGATCACTACAAGTATCTTGGGCCTCAAAAGAAAGTTGCCATCAATTTTCGATTCAATTATTTAAGGCAAGAGTTCCCTGGTTATGAAAATGGAGAACTATCCCGGATCAATATTTTTAACAATAGCCGAACAGAACTACAGCTAATTACTACGAACTCTTTGAAGGAGGCATTTTATTTTGGGTTTATCACGGATATGAGTCGGTCCAAATTACAGTTTGATCAAATTCTTCCGGATGGTGTAAAGAACGGAATAGATAACTATGTCAGTATAAGGGCACGATACTACCGGAATTCACAGGATGACCGGAATTTTCCAACAAGAGGAGCAGAGGGATTATTGGAGGCAGAATATCGGCTTAAAACCTGGCTAAAAATCAATTTGGATAAGGGGGTGGATACTATTTATATAGATGGAGGGCGAGTAGAAATTCCGGTTTCAAAGGAGGAAGTCGATCAATTGGTGGAAAGTTTAATGCCGAATTCCTACCTAACTTTATTGGGTAGGTATTCCAAACTATTTCCATTATCTGAATCCGTTCAAATCAAACCCTCTCTAGGAGTAGGTCTTACCATTTCCAATGAATCTGAAAAGTCCTTCCGAGACTTTTTCGTAGGTGGATATCAAATGGTTCGATTTATTGATAATCGATTTTGGGGGCTAAATTATGCGGAGATTACAGCTCAAAACTTTGGTAAAGTAGGACTGGAATTACAAGTGATTCCAATCAAAAAAATCTTTTTGAGAGGAGGCGCAAATTGGTTGGGCTATTCAAGTAACACCCCGGTAAAGGGGATTTTGAATGGGGATGTTTTTTCTCAAAATACATTGATAGGCTATGGGGCTGATATTTCCTACCAATCCATTTTGGGTCCAATTACTTTAGGCTTGGGGTCTAATTCTGTCGATAAAAAGCTTCGGACTTATCTTTCGATCGGTTTTAGCCTCAACTATCAGGATCGCTAAGTCTGCCCGAAATTACACGAATGGGTGTTTGTCCTTCAACTCAAATCCATTAAATTCAACAGAAACATACGGAAACGATGGATCGAAGAAAATCACTAAAAATACTAGGGGCAGGTGGAGTTGGAATCGCCGGCTTGGTATTAGCCGACTGGAAGTGGCATTTGGTAGATCAGTTAACTCATCAGGGATTTTTCTCTTGGAAACAAGAAAAACTTATCTCTGCTGTTGCTGAGACCATTATTCCCGATGGACTTCCTCCTGTCACACCTAGTCCAGATGCCCAACCCATAGGTGCTTTGAGTACGGGTACAGATAAATTTCTATTACGTTTTTTTGAACATTGTTATGAAAAAGAGGATCAGGATTTGATCAAAAGACAATTGGATAAATTAGGGAAGACTGATTTTTTGGAATCAGATCAAGCCCGCCGTGAAGAATTACTTTTGGCTCTAGCCAATTCGGGAGATGAGGAGGAAAAGAAATTCTTTGATATCATGAAATCCCGGACGATTTATGGTTTTACTACTGTTCGTGAGGTTATGGTTGATTATCACGGATATAAAGTAGCTGCAGGAGGTTTCTCAGGTTGTGTGCCTGCTACCAAGACATTGATTTAAAATTGTAATTATGAATTTCTGGAAATATTTCTACGGCTTTTGGGCATTGATATTTGTCCTTTTTGCCTATTGGCAGTTTAACGACCCGGACCCTGAAATTTGGGTCAGTATTTATGCAGTAGCCTTTATTTTCTGTTTGAGAGGAATTAAGGGCATTTTTCCGAAATATCCTCTAACCTTAGTCGTCTTAGCGTGTCTGATAGGAGCGATTTATTATTGGCCAGACTCGGTGCCAGGATGGATTGGACAGGAAATCGAACAAGGAGATCTGACTATGAAGACTCCGGAAATGGAAGAAGGTCGAGAATCTTTTGGTCTCCTGATAATTACATTGGTTATGTTACCTGGCTTGATTAAAGCCTGGAAAAAATAAACACAGCATCAAAAAGAAAAAGAGCCGATCCATTCAATTAGATCGGCTCTTTTTTATTTAAAGATTTTTTAATTCCGAAATTAGTTTCTCCAGAGAGTCTTTGGCATCTCCAAAAAGCATTCGGTTTTTAGGATGGAAAAAGAGCTCGTTTTCAATTCCCGCATAGCCTTTCCCCATGGATCGTTTCAGTACAATGATATTTTTGGCATTCCAGACCTTGACGACCGGCATTCCATAAATTGGGCTGGAGGGATCATTTTCAGCAGCTGGGTTAACCACGTCATTGGCGCCAATTACCAAGACCACATCCGTACTAGCCATGTCTTCGTTAGCATCTTCCATTTCCAAAAGTTTAGGATAGGGAACATCCGCTTCCGCCAATAATACATTCATATGGCCAGGCATACGACCGGCCACAGGATGGATGGCATAGGTCAATTCTACACCTTTTTCATCCAAAAGTTTTTCTAGATTATGAACTGTATGTTGGGCTTGAGCCACTGCTAAGCCATATCCCGGAACAACGCTGACTTTATTGGCATATGCTAATAAGATAGCAGCATCAGTGACACTGATTTCTTTAATGGTTCCTTGTTCGCCCGATTTGGCAGAAGCTGTGCTTCCACCTCCAAAAGACCCGATGATTACATTGGTAAGGGAGCGGTTCATGGCCGTACACATCAGTACTGTTAGGATAGTACCTGCAGAACCAACCAAAATACCGCCTGTCAGCATGGCCTGATTTCCATAAAGGAAACCCCCAAAAGCTGCGGCCATTCCCGTAAAACTATTCAAGAGTGAAATCACTACAGGCATGTCAGCACCACCAATAGGCATGACGAAAAGAACCCCATAGAGCAATGAAATTGCGAGGAGTCCATAGAGTAGAGGCATACTTAGATTGCCTGAAAAAGCTAAATATCCAGCGAGTCCAAAAATCGCAATCAATAATAAAATATTGATGACTTGTCCGGCAGGCAGGGCTTTATCCGCGATTTTTCCTTCTAATTTTCCAAAGGCAATCATTGATCCAGAAAAGGAAACCGATCCAATGATCAATCCCAGAAGAATTACGATCAACATCCCTGCGGATATTTCTCCTCCATGGCGAAGATGGTCGAATTCAACTAGTGAGATAACACCGGCACAGGCTCCGCCCATTCCATTGAAAAAGGAAACCATTTGTGGCATTGCCGTCATTTTGACCTTCAAAGCCATTCGTACACCGATGACTGTTCCGATGATCAATCCCGCTAAAATTAAGGTGTAATTCAGCCATTTATCGGGGCTGAACTCTTCTTTAAACAGAATGGTAGCAGCGATTGCTAAGCCCATTCCATATCCAGCAATAAGATTTCCCTTTCTAGCCTTATCCGGGCTGGAAAGCATTTTTAAGCCCAAAATAAAGGTAACCGAAGCAGCAATGTAGGAGAGTTCCAAAAGGCTAAGTCCGAGTAGATTGAAATTCATGCTTACTTCGATTTTTTCTTAAACATTTCCAACATCCGATTGGTGACAACAAATCCTCCAACCACATTCAAGGTGCCAAGGATTACTGCTAAAAATCCTAGAACCAAGGCATAATAATTTCCAGGGTCAGCCTGGAGCATGATGATAATCGATCCGATGATAACCACACCGTGGATAGCATTGGCACCGGACATCAAGGGGGTATGAAGGACAGCAGGGACATTGGAGATGACCTCTATCCCGAGAAATATGGAGACAATTATCAAGAATATGAACTCCCTGTTCTCATAAAATACACTTAGAATTTCTTCCATAATTAGGTTGTGGTTTCGGATGGGTATAAAATATTTTTGACCCGCTCACTTCGAATCATTCCCTCATGCGTGACGCAGGTATTTTGGACGATGTCATCCTCCCAATTCAAATGAAGGCCTCCTTCTTTATCGATCAGAAGCTTCAGGAAATTGACCATGTTTTTACCATACATTTTGCTGGAATCCATAGGCATGGTGGAGGAAAGGTTTGAATCTCCAACAATGGTAACTCCGTGCTTATGCGTGATTTGATCGTTTTCGGTTAGCTCACAATTTCCTCCTGTCGAAGCAGCCAAATCTATAATTACGGATCCTGGAGCCATTGCTTCTACAGTTTCCTTGGTGATTAAAAGGGGAGCTTTTCTTCCTGGGATTTGCGCGGTACAAATAATAATATTCGCCTTTTTGGCATGTTCCTGAATCAGAGCCTGCTGTTTGGCTTTATATTCTTCACTTTGTTCCACCGCATATCCCCCAGCGCTTGCCTCGTCCTTGGCACCTTCTACTTTTACAAACTTGGCACCTAAACTTTTTACTTCTTCTTCAGCAGCAGTACGCACATCAAAAGCTTCCACAACCGCTCCTAATCTCCTTGCTGTCGCAATGGCTTGTAATCCAGCTACCCCAGCGCCTAGAATAAGGACTTTTGAGGGAACAATACTTCCTGCTGCGGTCATAAACATTGGAAAGAATCGAGGAGAGTGAGAGGCTGCTAACAAAACTGCCTTGTATCCTGCAACTGTGGCCATGGAAGACAAAACGTCCATTGCCTGAGCTCGGGTAGTTCGTGGGACATTGTCCATGGAAAAAGTGGTCAGTCTTTGGCTCAGGAATCGATCTACCAACTCTTTATTGGAAAGGGGTTGGAATAGGCAAACCAATACTTGTCCTTCCTGAAGTTCATTCTGTTCCTCTTCGGTAGGTGGATTAATACCAAGGATCAAATCTGCTTTTAGTGCATTCTTCCTCAAGGCGATTTTTGCACCCGCAGCTTCATAATCTGCATCTGAAGCAAATGCCGATGCTCCAGCCTGAGTTTCAACAAGAATTTCTACTTGAAGTTGGATGAGGGCTTTTGCACTTTCCGGAAGAAGTGCAACCCGATTTTCCCCCTCGGGTTCTTTCAAAAGGCCAATAGTCATGGACTGGGTTTTAAACTGAACTGGCTCAAGATAAACGAATATTTTTCAAATGAAAATGATCTTAGTCATCTCCAGAATTTTGATTTGTATTTTTTTCATTTGCCCGAAATCAAAGGGTTTTGGCATCTTTCTAAAACAAATGCTGTTCTGGTAAAGTAAATTTAGAACAACAGAAATCAGCTCATGCCATTTCATCATTTCGGGGGAAGATTAACTCAGGAACTTCGATATCAGTATCAAAATTCTCCAAACTGGGAAAATGGGAAATTTCAGAACTTACAGTCTACCAAAATGGACATTGACCTGAAAGATTTCCCCAAACTGATTTATCAACAATTCAGCGAAAGATCTAAGAAGCAGCCTTCTCGCTCTATCCCGATCCAGTCCTTTGCAAAGGATCAACTTTTGGATTCTGAAGAAGCCATGAAATTCGCATGGTATGGTCATTCTGCTGTTTTTATCCGAATGAATGGCAAAAACATGTTTATCGATCCCATGCTTGGGCCTGATGCCTCTCCGATTGCGCCTTTTAAAACCAAGCGGTTTTCAACGGATACGCTGGATATAATTGATGAGCTTCCGATTATGGATTTGGTCCTTTTGACTCATGATCATTACGATCATTTGGATTATGAAAGTATAAAGCGAATCAAAACAAAAACACGGAAATACTTTGTTGCCTTGGGTGTCAAGCGTCATTTGGTGTACTGGGGTGTGGATGCCGATTTAATTGAAGAGTTTGATTGGTGGGAGACGAAAGAGTTTGAAGGAATTCAGGTTACCTTCACTCCAACCCGCCATTTCTCAGGTAGGGGCCTAACTGATCGGTCTCAGTCACTTTGGGGAGGATGGGCTTTTCGAGGTCCCGAAGAATCGGTTTGGTTTAGTGGGGATGGAGGCTTCGGTACTCATTTTGAAGAAGTAGGCAAGCGTTTGGGATCATTTGACTTTGCTTTTATGGAATGTGGACAATACAATGAGCATTGGCGGCAATTGCATCTATTTCCGGAAGAATCTGTTTTGGCTGCGCAACATGCCTTAGTGAAGAAAATTATGCCAGTTCATTGGGCAGGTTTCACTTTGGCAACACACGATTGGAAAGAGCCAGTGGAGGGGTTTATAAAAAAGGCAGAGGAATTAAATATGGACTTTGTTATTCCTCAACTTGGAGAATTGAGAAGCTGGAAGAATCCGAATTGGACGGATTGGTGGAGGGAATTTTAAAAGAGGCTAATCTAAGTTTTCCTGAACTCGGGAATATTCGGCTAATTTTTCTAAAAAATATTGACAAGGCCCATCGTTGGGTTTAAGACTTAAGGCAGCATCCAGTTGAACTTTGGCTTCTTTGATGTCAACATTTCTGAATGAATGCATTCCTTGCTCATAATGCTCCAAAAAGCCAGGAGGGTATTTGTTAGGATCATCATATACCTCATAAATACAGTTTTGGCTTCGTTTACCACGAAGGTTCAAGGTATCTATCAAGCGGAAGTTGAAGTTTTCAGGAGCTTGAACCTGTTTTTTTAAGTCTTCAGAAATCAGGATATCCAACTTATAAACCTTGGTGAGTTCCTCGATTCTACTTGCTGTATTTACCGCATCTGAGATTACGGTTCCATCCATTCGGTATTTACTTCCTACGGTCCCCAAAATGAGGTTGCCATAATGAATGCCGACTCCAATTCCTATTTTTTGATTGCTTAGAAGATTGTTGTTTTTGACCTCTTGCTGAAGTTCAAGTGCCGCTTGTATCGCATTATCGGGCTTATTTGCAAAAAGTGCCATTACAGCATCTCCGATATATTTGTCGATAAACCCTTGGTTTTTTCTGATAATGGGATCAGTTCGGGTAAGTAGTCGATTTACAAATTCAAAGGTTTCTTTACTGCTTAATCCTTCTGAAAGCGAGGTGAAGTTTCTTACATCTGCGAAGAGCACAGTCATGTCTTTGGATACAGCATCTCCCAGTTGGACATCTACGATTTCATTTTTTCCCAATAGCTTCAGAAACTCTCTAGGGATAAAGCGTTTGAGGGATTCATTCGTCTGACCCAATTGAGTAGACAGCTTTGCTTCATTGAGGAAGGCCCGGTTAAACCGAATGGAAAGAACCACTGATTCACTAAGGATGAAGAAGAAGAATCCATATGGCATCCAATAACTCATATCTACTCCTTCGCTTTGGTAGTTGACGAAGTAATCGTGAGAAGCAGCTCCATAGAAGAAGATTAGTCCTACCAAAAACACCCAAGCTCCTTCTGTTTTTTTAATCGCTGCACGAATTACGATGTACATGGTGTATAGGATAAATGGAGGTGCTAGAAAAAGGGTGAAGTAATTGAAAAAGATTGCCCCATCACGAGTATTAAGAAAAAGAATGGCAAGAATAAACAAGCCCATTATGATGTATTGGGATTTGTAAATCCACTTGCTTTTGAAAGGAAGAAAAAGTCTGAAAAGAAAGAGCGTTTGGAAGGTGAAAGCCAATCCTAGACATAAATAAACTGTCCTTACCAAAACCCCATGACTCAGGTAAGGAAATAAATCCATCAAAATCGCATCAGGTCCAGCCAATTCCCGAATTGCCAGGAAAATACAGGCGAAACCAAAGAAAAGACTCTCCAAAAAACTCCGCTGGATATAAGCCAAAAACAAATGGTATACCCCCATGATCAACAAACCACCAACCAGAAGAAAAGAGAACATTCTGTTTCTACGGTCGAATGAAACCAAGGCACTTTCTTCTCCAAAATAGATGGGTGACCAAATGCCAGACTGGAAAAAATGAAAATTGGATACCTCAATTAAGATTTCTACCTCGGAACTTTGAGGATTGAAAAACAGAAGTTGACCTCCTATTTGGGGCTGTTCTTCAGACTTTTCTTGACCTAACTTTCCAAAGCTAGACCGTTTTTTTCCATCGATCCAAATTTGACTGGCACTGTGGATGGTTGGGATTTTCAGCCCATAAATCTGATCCGTTGCCAAGCCTTTTATAGTTAGTCGATAGGTGCCGTACCCTTCTGAATAATCCGAGTTAAATTCTGAAACCTCATCCCAATTGCCTGGGGATTGAATCCATTGACCAACTTGATCCTCAGAAATCTCGTCTGCGAATTTTTCGAAGAAAAACTCCCATTCTCCCGTTAGACTTAGGATCTCATTTGACTTTGAAGAGACATCGGTGATTTCTAGTACCCCTTTTTGAATGACAGGAAGTTGTGCGGCTTGGGCCTTAGTGGCAAACCACCCCATAAAGACTGGGAAATAAAGGACAAACAGAATCCTTGTCCAGTACATTATTTCGTTGTCTTTGGGATATTGAGATAGATTTCAGGTAGTAGGAAACCTCTTTTCAAGAAAGGAATAGCTCCTTCATTGGAGTAATCTTTTGGTCGAGCCGCATTAGGAACCCAATTTTTGGACATGATACCCATCGCCTGAAAAGTCATCGTCAGCAATTCGCTACAAAAGATTTGGGCCGGACCCGAAAACTTCCCTTCTTTTCTGCCTTCGATGTTTTCATACCACATTTTTAAGTCAGTAGGAAAAGTTGCGTCCATGACTGTTGGCATAAAATCATCCAATTTTTTAAGGGCCTCTTGATCAATTGGAGTAGTATTCTGCCGAACTGCAAAAATACTATCATAGTAATTGTTCATGTTTGTTTGAAGACGTTCCTTAAAGGGAACGAGCATGGGACCTGTTTTCGACTTTCCTGTGATTAGGCAGGGAAGGTTTGTGAGGCTATTGGATTCCCAAAATAATACATCAGGCCAAACTCCCTCTTTACCGATATCTTTTGCCAGGATAAGCATTCCCGAATGGGTCCACTTACTTCCTTCTAAAAATTGAATCATTTTACTCATGGGAAAATCCCCATGCATGAGGACTACATCCCCTGTTTTGAAGTCAGAGGAGATCTCCTCATAGTCTACTTTCCAATCCATTGATTAAAAGTTAATTATTAGAAATACACAAAAACTGTTTAAAAATATACTTATTATTATTTAAAAAACACTAAATGAGAAAATTAGGATTCGAGGATTTAGAGCAAATTATTTTGGGAACCGCTTTTTTGGGGAGTGGGGGTGGAGGAATGACCAAGACAGGCTATGCGTTTTTAGATCAAATGAAAATGCAGTATTCTTCTGTTTCCCTGCCTTTGGTTGAAGTGACTGACGAAAGCCTGGATCCTTCAAGTTTAGCAATGGTGATCTGTGATATCGGGGCGATTTCAGCAATTGAAAGCAATCAAGGTATTGCCATCAAAGCAGCTTATGATTTTTTGGCCAATCATCAAGAAAAATATACCGGAAAGAAAACCACTGCTGTCTTACCAATTGAATTGGGTCCTGAGAGTACGATGGTTCCTTTTGTTCTTGCTGCTGCTTGTCCTGGATTGGTGGTTTTGGATGGAGATGGGGCTAGAAGAGCTGTGCCCCAGATCGAATTGACCACGTATGCCGCCAACCAATTGGAAGTAGCACCAGCTGTTATTACCAACGATCAGTCCCAGTCTGTTTTGGTGAATTGTGAAGGAGCAAGTGTGCTGGATGCGATGTTACGCCCTATTGTGGAAATTGAGAATTTTGGTGATTCAGCCAGTTTGGGAATGTTTTCCAATCCGATTTCAGCATTTGAAAAGGCCCTGATTCCTGGCACGATTACGTTGAGTCAGCGGGTGGGGAAAATGGTTCAAAATCTACAAAATGGAGTAGAAACCGATCCTCAAACCCTTCAGCAGGTAAATGTTCTTCAAGCGGAATTAATTGGGAAAGGAAAGGTTCTCAATACTATGGATAGTGTGGGGGGAGGCTTCGACCATGGGAAGACACTCATTGCGGATACAGAGACGCATAAACTCTACACTATTCTTAATCAAAATGAAAATCTGATCGTCTTTTCCTCTGATGAAACCGCTCCTTTAGCCATTGCGCCGGATTTGATTTGTGTGATCACCAAGGAATTCAAAGTGGTGACCAATGGGGAGATATCCAGTGCTGATGAACTATTTATTATCCGCGTACAAGCACCTGAAGAAATGCAGAATCCTGGGATCGTTAAGGGTTTCCAGGAATTGATCAATGAAATGGGCTATGCAGGTTCCATGAAAGTAGCTCCACAAAAATTGATTGGATTGGGAGACTTGTTCAATCAGTTGGCTCAAATGATCAAAAAGAATTATTCCTAAAATAGATGACTTTATCCTACCTGCGAGATTATTGCCTTTCTAAGCCTGGGACCTCAGAAGATACTCCTTTTGATGCAAATACGCTTTGTTTTCGAGTTGGAGGGAAGATATTTGGAATCACGGATTTGGAACAATTTGACTTTATAAATTTGAAATGTGATCCTGAGCGATCGGCAGAGCTACGAGAGCGGTATGAAGGAATCACTCCAGGGTATCATATGAATAAACAATGGTGGAATTCAGTTTCTGTAAAGGGAAATGTTCCGGATAAATTGATTTTGGATTTGGTGGATCATTCATATGAATTGATCTTTGCCTCCTTACCCAAAAAAACACAAGCTGAAATCCAATTATGAGTTTTTTTTCTGTTCGAAATGTTCGAAAGTCCTATCAGCAGCAAGTTGCCGCACTTCAAAATTTTTCACTCGACCTTGAAGAGGGTTCCCTTCTAGCTATTGTCGGGGAAAGTGGTTCCGGTAAATCCACGCTTCTTCGGATTTTGGCGGGCTTGGAAAAGCAAGATTCGGGTGAGGTTCTTCTTAATGGACAGCAAATCCTCAACCCCTCTCAAAAACTCGTAGCAGGTTACGATGAGATAAAACTCATTCATCAAGATTATCAATTGTACCCAAATGCTACAGTCGCTGAAAATATCGCCAGACCTCTACTTCTTTTTGAGAAAAATTATACCCAAAAGCGGGTAAAAGCCCTTCTGAAGCAGTTTGGGTTGGAAAAGTTTGCGGATCGACTTCCCAGACAACTTTCGGGAGGGCAGCAACAGAAAGTGGCTATTGCTTCTGCTTTGGCGATTGAGCCGGAAGTGCTACTCTTGGACGAACCGTTTTCATCTTTAGACCGAATTCAAACCCATCAGTTAATTGGAGAATTAGTCGAAAGCTTCAAGCAAGGAAAAACTACAGTTATTTTTGTAACCCATGAATTGGATGATGCCCTACGACTGACTGATGATTTATTGATTCTACAAAAAGGGAAAATTATTCAACAGGGAAATTCTCGAGTTTTATGTGAGCATCCCAAAAACCAGTATGTGGCGAGACTTTTTTCTCCGATCAATCAAATTCCAGAACGAGAAAATCATTTCATCCGTCCAAGTGATGTGAAATTAAGAACGAAGGGAGGAGTGCTGGGTCATGTGGTAGATTCCCGGTTTTTGGTTCATTTCAACTCTCTTCAAATTCGACTCAAAGAAACTGGGATGATTTGGGAAGTGGATGATCCTTTGCGAAAATATCAGGTTGGAGATCGGGTGTATTTGACCTGGAATACTGAAAAAGAACTTGTGTTAAGTAGTTAAAATAGGGTACTATAAAATCAATATCATCAGGCCGAGCGGAGTCGAGATCTATTGACTCCTCTCGGTCTGACAAAAGATTTTTTCAATTAATGATCCTCTCCATGTTCACCGTGTACATGACCATGGTCTAATTCTTCAGGAGTAGCTTCACGAACTTCCAGAACCTTTCCCTCGAAATGCAAATCAAAACCTACTAAAGGATGATTGAAATCCAAAAGGAGCGTGTCTCCAAAATCCTTCAATACTTTTGCTTGCATGGGATATCCATTTTCATCCATCAAGGGAAGAAACTCGCCTTCTTGGAGCATGCTGTCCTCAAATCCTCTTTCTTTCGAGAATTGTGATTTGGGCAGGTTGATCAATAATTCATCATCTGCTTCCCCATAGGCTTCTTCAACCTTAAGGACAAAATCGAAAGAGTCTCCCTCTTTTTTTCCGGTCAGGTATTCCTCAAATTTTTCTGGAAGGCCACTTTGTCCAAAAATGAAATAAAAGGGATCATCTTCATCCCGAACTTCCACACTGAAAGGAACGGATTCTATTTCGTCTTCAATTTTACTGACTTTGAGTTCGTAGGTTAATCCTACGACTGTTTGATTTTCGATTTTCATAGCTATTAAATTAGGCCGTATTTCAGGCGGATTCGGATACGTTCTTTCAGGACTTCCCATTTGCTGAGAGGGGTGGATTTTTGTAGTGGTTGGGAGGATCGGAAGACAAAATATTGATAGTCTTTTTCTTGGTAAAAGACCGAATAGGTTTCCATTTTTTCCAAGTAAAAACCTGCGAAAGTAAGGCTTTTGATTAGGTCGCCTGAATCAAGGGGTTGATCGATGACCTGGAGTTTTTCGGGTTCATTTTCAATCATCCATTTCAGATAGCGGGGTGCAGGAATATGGACAAAAACTACCGAATCAGCATGTGAATGTTTTTTGATTGTTTGAAATAAAGCCTGATGCTGATCTACTGGGATGTGCTCGAGTACATCTGGGAACACGAAAAAGTCAAAAGTTTGGTCTCCTTTGTCAAAATCTGACATGTCCGAGACTTCAAATTTTAAATTGGATTGATCCTTCCAAAGGTTTTGGGCTTTCTGAATACTCTCAGGAGAAATATCCACAGCTAGAACCTCTCCCTTAGTCACCTGTCTGGCAAGCAAGGAAGAAACCGTTCCAATGCCGCAGCCCACTTCCAAAACCCGCTGATGGGCTTGAAGGCCAGCTGAAACCACCTTGTCTAAAATTGAAAGGTGTCGGGAATTGATTCCTGTCTTTTCCTGCTTCTCCGCGAATTGATCGTAAAAGCTGACTACTTTATTTTCGTTTTCCTCCGAATTCATGCTTCTTTTTTGTAAGTGAGGAATATCCCGCCTAGGAGCGCAAACACAATCAAATATTGGAAAATCACCATCGGCGTTTTGGTAGCATAATAACTGGATGGCTCAAAAGAAAATTCAACTTCGTGTGTTCCACTAGGAATTTCTATGCCTCGAAGCAAGTAATTCGTACGAAGGATAGGGACTTCATTTCCGTCAATTTTCGCTATCCATCCTTTTGGATAATGGATTTCAGAAAATATAACCAATCCTCCCTGATCCATTTGTGCTTGGTATTGGAGGGTGTTGGGATGGTGTGCTATCAGGGAAACCTGGCCAGCACCTGCTGAAATAACTCCAAATTCTTCCATGTTGACCGTTGCTTGAGCTTTGGTATCAATTTCCCCAACCAATTTAATTTCTTCTTCATTGCTGCTGACT
Source organism: Algoriphagus sp. (assembly GCF_013373065.1). Taxonomy (GTDB): domain Bacteria; phylum Bacteroidota; class Bacteroidia; order Cytophagales; family Cyclobacteriaceae; genus Algoriphagus. The sequence goes on along the minus strand of NZ_JABXIN010000001.1, from coordinate 182,253 downwards.
GGGATAATTTCGGAAGGAATCCAAGCAGGCCCATTCGCCTGTGGATTTTCAAAAACCGCTCCTGCTTCCTGACCAGCAATCAGATACTTTGTATTAAGCATATTGATGACTCCGATCCCTGCCCAATCAAAATCGCCCTCCTGCGCTTTGGAAACGAAATCCTGGATTTCATTCTGCAATTGGTAGTCTATCAAATCCTGATAGCGACGAAGTTTCGCTCCGTGATAGCCACCCAAACTTGCAAACCGGTAACTCGTGCGTGCTCCTTGAGTCAACCCTTCTGTTAGGTTCAAAACTCGGAAGTAATCCGTGTCTTTTGCTATTTCTTTTTCAGCATTTGACTCTGCGAAAAATTGTCGGGAAGGATTTCCTTGAAAAGATTCATTGTTTAGGTATCGTCTGTTGATGGTGACCAGATCCAATGAAATCAAGGCAATTAAAGCTAGCCCAAGGATCCAATCTGAAATTTTTTGTTTGATGCTTAAAAATACCAAGACCGCAGCAGCGGCAATAAATCCGAAACTTTTCCAGGCCGAGGTGGAAAGCATGTTTTTTCTATCGTTTTGGAGAGCATTTGCCAGCCAGTCGGGAAGATTACTATCAACGGGAGCTTCAAATCGGAAAAAGACTCCTGAAGCAACCGCCAAGATTAACACGAGACCACCCACGATGCCACCCGCTAGGTATAGTGGTTTCAAATTGTTCTTTTGAATGAGTTCTTCCAAAGAAATCATCCCTAGTACAGGAATCGCAAACAAAGTGATTCCCAATGCCATGGATACTGCCCGGAACTTATTATACCCGGGAAGGATATCGAAAAGTAGGTAGTTGAACCAAGCTAGATTTTTTCCCCAACTCAATAAAATGGAAAATAGAATCATCCCTCCAAAAGCATACAAAACTTCTTTCGGAGCAGCCCATATTCCTAAGATGGCTAAGAAAACCAAAATAATTCCCCCATAAATAGGGCCTCCCGTAAAGGCTTGATCTCCCCAATAGGTAGGGGCTGCTTTTACAAATCCATTGATTTGCCCAGCATCTATTCCGTTAGCCCTCAAGGCTTTTTCCGATGCAGAGTTTTCAGGCAAAGGCGTTTGGCTTCCACCTCCGTAGAAATCCGGGATTAGAAGCGTGAGTGTTTCTAATTTTCCATTGGACCAAGAAAATGCATATTCCCGATCCAAGCCACTAGGCTCTGTTTCCAAAGTAGCATTCCCACGAGTAGAGTAGGGGCTATATTCCAATGCAGTAGCCAGTCTTCCCAAATTTCCTCCTACAGCCAAAAGTGCTCCTAGGGTCAAAAAACCTAGGCTTTTTCCAATTTCAATTGCCCCATCTTTTTTCCAATCAAAAATCAATCGAACCAAAACATAAATCACTGAAACGATTAGCGTGTAATAGGTGATTTGTAAATGGTTGAATTTGAGCTGAAGTAAAAGACCCAGCGCCAAAAGGGCAGCGCCAAGGATACGTTTTTTCTCAAAGGCTAGATGAATTCCTGCTAGGATTAGGGGAATCAGACAAACGGCCCAGATTTTTGCATTGTGACCTGCTTCTAAGGAAAGTAGATTGAAGGTGTTAAAAGAAAATGCAATTGCTCCAGCAATCGAAAAAAGAGGCCGAACCCGATAAGTCAAAAGCAAAATATACATCCCTAACATCCCAAAAAACAGCCCGTTAATCGGGTGTGGAAGTCCTAAGGTGAGGATGGATACAAGCGTATTGGTCAAATCGCCAGGAAATTCGAGGCTGATAAAATAAGCAGGCATACCACCAAACATGGAGTTAGTCCAAAGTGCTTGTTCGCCGGTTTCTGCTCGGTAATCCATGACTTCTTTGGCGGAGCCTTCCCATTGGAGGATGTCTCCCTGGAAAATAACCTTTCCGTCAAATACCAAGGGAGAAAAGTAAAAAACGATGAGTAGGTAGAAAATGAGTACTCCCAAAAGGTGAGGGAGCAGATCTTTTTGAAAATTCAGCTTCATGCAGGAAGTTTTCTTCGTTCGGTAATGAAAGTCCGCAAATTAGTGATTAAAAGCCAAAATTGACCTGAATTCTCCGGGGATTCAGGACTTTTAAGTTTTCGTGCAGGCGCTAAAATCATTACTTTTGCAGCAAATAGCGAAAATCACATGTTTGATAATTTAAGTTTGAAGCTGGACCGGGCCTTTAAAACCCTTAAAGGAACCGGGAAAATCACCGAAATCAACGTTGCCACCACGGTTAAGGAAATTCGTCGTGCCTTGATCGATGCGGACGTTAACTATAAAGTAGCAAAGGAAGTTACCGACAAAATCAAGAATGAAGCGCTTGGACGAGATGTATTGATCTCGGTTTCTCCTGGTCAATTATTGGTGAAGATCACCCAAGAAGAGTTGACCAAACTTATGGGTGGCTCCAAGGTGGATATCAAGCTTACCGGTGATCCTGCTGTTATTTTGATCTCTGGTTTGCAAGGTTCTGGTAAGACTACCTTCACTGGAAAATTGGGGGCATTCTTGAAAAAACAAGGACGCCAAGTTTTATTGGTAGCCTGTGATATCTACCGACCTGCTGCGATTGACCAATTGAAGGTACTAGGAGAGCAAATTGGTGTAGAGGTTTATGCCGAGCCGGAAAACAAAAATGCCATTGAGATCGCAAATAATGCGATTGCTTACGCAAAGAAAACCGGAAAGAAAACGGTTATCGTCGATACTGCAGGTCGCTTGGCAGTGGATGAGCAGATGATGAATGAGATCGAGGCCCTGAAAAAAGCGCTCAATCCTTCTGAAACGCTATTTGTTGTTGACTCCATGACCGGTCAGGATGCAGTGAATACTGCCAAGACCTTTGATGAGCGATTGGATTTTGATGGGGTTGTGTTGACCAAGTTGGATGGTGATACCCGAGGTGGTGCTGCTATTTCCATCCGTCACGTAGTAGAGAAGCCGATCAAATTTATCTCTACCGGTGAGAAGATGGAAAACCTAGATGTTTTCCACCCCGATCGAATGGCTCAGCGAATTCTCGGCATGGGTGACGTGATCTCCTTGGTAGAGCGTGCGCAACAGTCTTTTGATGAGGAGGAAGCAAAACGGATCAACGCTAAAATTCGAAAGAACAGCTTTGATTTTGAGGATTTCCTTTCCCAATTGGAGCAAGTCAAAAAGATGGGGAATATCAAGGACTTGATGGGAATGATCCCAGGAATGGGAAAAGCCATGAAAGGACTGGATATCGATGATGATTCATTCAAACCGATCGAAGCCATTATTCGAAGTATGACTCCTTATGAAAGGCAAAATCCAGATATCTTGGATGGAAGTCGCAGAAAGCGTATAGCAGCTGGATCAGGTCGAAATATCACCGAGGTAAACAACTTAATGAAACAGTTTGCTGATATGCGCAAATTGATGAAGCAAATGAATAAGATGGGTGGTGCGAAAGCCGCTATGGGTAAGCTAATGCCTGGAATGGGGAGAAGATAAGAAATTAAGAATTTGGAATTTAGAATAAACCCGGTCTGAAAGGATCGGGTTTTTTGCTTAATACAGGGTTTTGTTATCCATTTCTTTCCAAATTTCAAAAGCTGCTAAAGCCTCTTCCCGGAGAATAGAGATCATCGGGATTTTTCGATCAGCCGGATTCACTTCAATTTCCTGATAGATGAAATCATCGTCAAAACCTGCATTTGCGGCGTCTTTCTTGGTTCCTGCATAAAATACGCGCTCCGGTCTTGCCCAAAAAATTGCACCTAAGCACATGGGGCAGGGTTCGCAGGAAGCATAAACTTCGCAGCCTTCCAACTGGAAATTATTTAGGTTTTTACAGGCATCCCGAATGGCAACTACCTCGGCATGTCCAGTAGGATCATTGGTTTTTAGGACCATGTTGGAACCTTTACCAATGATTTTTCCATCCTTGACAATCACACAACCAAAAGGGCCTCCATTTCCGGCTTTCATTCCTTCTTTGGCTAAGCGGATGGCTTCGCGCATAAAGTGTTTTTGCGATTCATTCATAGTTAAAAATACGTAACTACTCTTAATACTGCCTACTGAATTAACTCATCCATCGGCCCATAAAATCCAAAAATGCCTCTTTGTAATTTTCTCCGATAGAAATTTCATGGTTTCCAATGTGCACGCTGTTTTTAGAAACCGAATCGATGTTGTCCAGGGAGATGATAAAAGATCGATGGATTCGCATAAACTTATCTTCAGGGAGTAACTCTTCCATGTTTTTCAAGCTTGTCAGGGAAAGGAGTGGGGCACTTTTGGATTTTAAATGAACCTTCACATAATCTTTGTAAGCTTCTACATAGAGGATGTCTTGAAGCATGACCTTGACCAGTTGGTACTCTACTTTTAGGAAAATATACTCCAAGGGTTTTGCTCCACTTTCCTCTTTTCTAGCTTCAGTATTTTTTCTCCGCTCGAAGTAATTGTAGGCTTTAGTGGCAGCATTTAAAAAATCCTCGTAGCTAAAGGGCTTGAGTAGGTAATCCAGTGCGTCTACTTTATATCCTTCAATTGCAAATTGATGATAGGCTGTGGCGAAAACAATTCGGGTTTGATCGGAATTTTTCTTTCCATCTAAAACTCGAGCCAGTTCCATACCCGATAAGTCAGGCATTTGGATATCCATGAATATTAACTGGACCTCGTGCTGATTGATAAAGCTCAAGGCTTCGATTGCACTGGAAAATTTCCCGATTAATTCTAGAAAGGAAGTTTGCTCGATGTATTTACAAACTAGGTCCAGCGCCAGCGGCTCGTCGTCAACTGCGATGCATTTGAGTTTCATTCGAGATTTAGAGTCAGGTTAACGTAATATTCCTGATTCTCTTCATCTTTCCCAAATTTCAGACGATGTTTCCCCGGGTACAATAAGCTCAATCTTCGCTGCGTATTCACTAATCCTATTCCATGTTCTTTGGCTTCGGGGCTATCTGGATTGGTAGGGAAGATTTGATTTCTTGTCTCAAAAAAGATCGTATTCCCCATGATTTCCAACTTGATATGGATATCACTTTCCTTTTGAGAACTGATTCCATGCTTGAAAGAATTCTCCAAAAACGGAAGCAATAACATGGGTGCAATAATGTGGTGATCTTCAGTTTCATCCAACTGAATATGGAGCTTGACTTTATCAGTCAATCGCATTTTCATCAGCTCAATATAATCCCGGATGAAATCAACTTCTTTGCTTAAAAGTGTGGTTTCCTTCTGATTTTCATACAACACATAGCGCATCATTCTGGAAAGCTTTAATAAAGCTTCCTGCGCTTTTTTGACATCTAGATTCGTCAGGGAGTAGATGTTATTTAGTGTGTTGAAAAAGAAATGTGGGTTGATTTGAGCTTTGAGGTAGGAAAGTTCAGTCTTGATCCGTTGCTTTTCTAGTTCCTGACGGTGTTCCTCATCTTTTTGCCATTTCTGTACCAGGGCAAGGGAAGTACTTAGGCCAACGGAAAGCAAATACAGCATCTCCTGAAAAACATCCCCAGGGATCCATCTTCTTTTAGGGTCAAAAGGTCTGTCAGGACTGAAAGTCTCATGCATTCGAAGCGGATACTGAATCAGCTGCTCGAAGTACACAATGATGTAATAAAAAAAGATCCCACCGATGATAGCCATCAAGAGGTAAGTATAGGTTTTGCCTTTTAATAGAACTCTAGGAACGACAAAGGACTGGTTGGTGTAAAAGATGAATAAGAGTAACAACACCAAAAAGGCTTGTTTCCACCAATATTCATTAGGTAGGTCGATTTCACCCATTCTCCAGGAGAGTGGGGAAAGCAGAAGCAAAACTACTCCTAGCATCAACCAGCCCAATATATGGACGAGTATGGATATGTTTTTTCGGGGGGTGATAAGCTGCATTGCTTTGATTTTCAATGCAAACTAAGAGAAAGATTTACCAAATCGAAGCAATAATCTACCAATCCAGACTTTTTGCCGCTGTAGACTGATTTTTACACGATGAATTCGATTTTTCTCGGTTTTACTGTTTTTATCTGCTCAAAAAGGGGATTTGTCGATAAGTCTATGGGCTTGGTCTATTGCCTCAATTTTAATGAAACAAAGCCCGTTGCTTTGGTGTATTGAAAGGGTGAATGCCCAATATTTGAAGACTAAATCATGAAAAAACTACTCAATCTTATTTTAGTATTTTTCCTTTTTGCCGCTGCAATTCCAGTGATTGCACAGCAGGATGGAGATGAACCAGCCCGTATAATCGGTGTTGCCAAAGATGGCAAATCTGGTGAGCCGGTTGGATATGCGACTGCGGCCTTATATAAAAAAGGTGCCGATGTTAGCCTTGCGGGGGCTGTAGCAGATGGGGATGGAAAATTCTTCATCACAGGATTCGAACCAGGTGAATACACCCTGCAATTAACTTTCATTGGATTTGAAACACTCGTTGTAGATGGTATCAAAGTGACCAGTCCAACTGGAGATGTCAATTTAGGGGAATTGCTCATGTCAGATGAGGGATTGGCCCTGGAAGAAGTGACTGTTCAAGGACAACGTGAGTTAATCGAAGAGCGAGTTGATCGAACGATCTACAAAGCGGAAAATGATAAAACCGTTGCTGGAGGTGATGCTACAGATGTTTTGAGAAGAGTGCCGATGTTGTCTGTCGATTTGGATGGAAATGTATCTATGCGTGGTAGTAGCAATATCACCGTATTAATTGACAATCGTCCTTCTGCAATTGCTGCAAGTAGTATTACAGACGCTTTGCGTCAAATTCCAGCGGATGAAATCAAAGAAGTAGAAGTAATCACTTCCCCTTCTGCGAGATTCGATGCAGAAGGTACTTCAGGGGTAATTAATATTGTTACCAAGAAAAACAATTTGCAAGGAATGACGCTCAGTATCAACAGTGGTGCGGGGCTTCGTGGATCAAACTTGGGATTAAACGGTGGTGCTCGAATTGGTAAATTTGGATTCTCTTTGGGAGGTTTCGGTCGCGCAGGATACAATACCTTGGGAAGCTTCGAAAATACACAGACTTTGTTGGGTGCTGATGGAGGCCAGACTGTAATTTCTCAGTCTGCAGATACCGAGCGTAACTTCATGTTTGGCCGATATAATTTTGGAGTTGACTATGAAATCGATAAGTATAATTTCCTTTCAGGATCTGCCAATTTTGGAATTCGAAATTCCAGAAATTACCAAAATGATTTCTTGACCCAGACTTTTGTTGCTGAAGATTTAGTGAATTCAGCTTTGCGTCAGACCGACACCAAAGATCAATCAAACTCTATCGATGTGAGTGTCAATTACACACGAACTTTCGAGAAGAAAGGAAAAGAAATCAGTTTCTTGACACTTTACTCCAGAAACAATAGAGAAAACTCTTTTGTCAATTCACTCTTCAATGAAGATTTTCAAACCATTGATTCCCGATTAAGAAACGATAACCCAAGCCGAAATGAGGAATTTACTGCTCAATTGGATTTCGTGACTCCATTGGGTGCAGATGGTCAGCAAATTTTGGAATACGGTGCTAAGAACATTCTTCGAAAAGCATATTCTGATTTTGCATACTTCAGAGCTGAAGGAGCGGATGGAGATTATATTGAATTAGTAGATCCTTCCTTGAGCAATGAGTTTAGCTATGATCAAAATGTATCCGCAGCTTATGTTTCCTATACCTTCAATTTCTTGAAGAATTATACATTGAAACCTGGTTTCCGTTACGAATACACCACTATTTCAGCGGATTTCACCAATGAACTGACAGTACAGATTCCTTCTTATGGATCTTTGATCCCAAGCTTAAATGCAAGTAGAAAGTTAAAGAATGGAAATTTGATCAAGGCGGCTTATAATCGTCGATTGCAGCGTCCTTCTTTGAGATTCTTGAACCCTAACATTGAAGCTTCTAACCCGCTTCAGGTAAGTCAGGGTAATCCGGAATTGGATCCTGAATTCACAGATAATTATGAATTGGGCTATAGCACCTTTATCAAAGGGACGATGTTGAACTTCACTACATTCTACCGAAATACGACAGGTTCTATCCAGGCGGTTCGTTCAGTACTTGAAGATAATGTGATCTATACCACCTTTGAAAATATCGGACAGGAGCAAGCGATTGGTACAAACATCTTTGCCAATGTGAATATCAACAATAAGTTCTCCTTGAATGGTGGTATCGACTTGTTCTACACCATGTTGGATAACGGGCTGTCAGATCCTCAGACTGCTGCCAAGAACGAAGGTTGGGTAATCAGTGGACGTATGTTTGGTAACTATTCCCTTCCAAAAGATTGGCAAGTGCAGCTCTTTACCTTTGCAAGAGGTAGAAGAGTTCAGCTACAAGGAACTAGTGGGGGTTTCGCGGCTTATGGCTTGAACTTCAATAAGCAATTCCAGGAAAAAAGAGGAAGTATTGGTTTCGGAGTTGAAAACTTCTTGGCTAAAGAGTTCATCATCAGAAATGAGACCATCACACCAACCATTATTCAAAACAGTACAACTGCTTTGAGAAATATGAACTTCAAAATCAACTTCAGTTATCGAATTGGAAAAATGTCCATGAATGACCGAAATCGTCGAAGAAAATCAGTCAGCAATGATGATTTGAAAGGTGGTGATGACGGGGGAATGAATGGTCAGATGAACGAGAATAGATAATCTGAAATTCAAACAACATCAAGGGCAACTAGTTTCAATCATGGGCTAGTGCCCTTTAAAAACAAATAGATAGATTGGGTAACAAAAAACCCTGGCTTTTTGAGTCAGGGTTTTTTGTTTGAATATGAATGATATTATTGTCTATAGGTCACTTTTTTAATAGCCGCTACTGTACGTTCAACATTAGGAATAGTAGCTTCAATATAAGTTGGCGCATAGCTTAAAGGTACATCCATGGAGTTTACCCGAATCACAGGGGAATCGAGGTAATCAAATGCATACCGTTGGAAATGATACGTCAACTCTGAGGAAATAGCGGCCAGTGGATTGGCTTCTTCTACAATGACAGCCCGATTAGTTTTCTTGATTGATTCTACACAAGTAGCATAGTCAATTGGTCTCACGGTCCGAAGATCGATTACCTCGCAATCAATTCCCTCTTTTGCCATTACTTCAGCTGCTTCCAAGGCTACTTTCATCATTTTTCCAAAGGAAATCAACGTAACGTCTTTTCCTTTTCGCTTGATGTCAGCTACGCCGATCGGCAATAGGTATTCAGATTCAGGAACTTCCCCTTTATCAGAATACATCAATTCAGATTCCATGAAAATTACCGGATCTGGGTCACGAACAGCAGCCTTTAAGAGTCCTTTTGCATCGTATGGATTGGAAGGAACAATTACTTTCAAACCGGGAGTATTGGCAAACCAGTTTTCGAAGTTTGATGAGTGCGTTGCTCCCAATTGGCCTGCATTTCCAGTAGGTCCTCGGAACACAATCGGAACGGAATAGGCGCCACCAGACATCGCATACATCTTTGCAGCGGAGTTGATGATCTGATCAATAGCAACTAGGGAGAAGTTGAACGTCATGAATTCAATGATAGGACGCAAACCGTTCATTGCTGCTCCGACGCCCAAACCTGCAAAACCTAATTCTGCAATGGGAGTATCATATACCCGGTCCGGACCAAATTCATCCAGCATTCCCTGAGAAACCTTGTAAGCACCATTGTACTCTGCTACTTCTTCCCCCATCAAAAAGACATTGGGATCACGTCTCATTTCTTCAGACATGGCCTCTCTGAGGGCTTCTCGAAACTGTATTTCTCTCATTTTATAAGGTCAAAATTATGGCTCGTAAAAATAGGAAGGAATCCCTCAATTGCAAAAACCACTCATGGGATTATCCTTGCTAATTTAGCCCAAGAAGACGGTTTTCTTGTTTACAAATTCCAAGATGCCTTCTTGACTGAGTTCCCGGCCATAGCCGGACTTTTTGATTCCTCCGAAAGGAAGATGTGGATTTGAAGCGGTAAGGGCGTTGATAAAAACAGCTCCCGTTTCGATTTGAGTAGCTAGTTTTTCTGCTTTTTCGAGATCCTCCGTCCAGAGGCTTCCTCCCAATCCAAACTCGCAATCATTTGCCAATGCAATTGCCTCAGCCTCATTTTTTACTTTAAAAATGGATGCGACAGGACCGAACAACTCCTCGGAATAAGCTGGAGCTTCCTTGGGGATATTTGTCAAAATTGTTGGCTCAAATAAAGCTTTACCCTTTTCGGGCTTTGAACCACCAAGTAGGATTTTTGCTCCTGCTTTCACACTTTTTTCTACTTGCTCATAAAGTTCTAAGGCCAAATCTTCTCGAGCCATGCAAGTATAATCTGAATCCGGATTTTCGGGGTTACCGAATTTCATGGCTTTAATTTCGTTCGAGAAAATGTCAATAAACTTATCGAAAATGGATTCCTCTATAATAAATCGTTTTGCGGCAATACAACTTTGGCCAAAATTGATCATTCGGGCTTTGGCTGCAGTTTTTGCTGCTTTTGGCACATCTGCATCTGCCAGGACGATAAAAGGATCACTTCCTCCCAATTCAAGCAGTGATTTTTTGATGTGTTTTCCGGCGGTAGCGGCTACAGCTGCTCCGGCTTTTTCGCTTCCTGTCAGAGTGACTGCTTTTACTCTTGGATCTGCAATGATGTGGTTTGTCGCTTTAGAATCAATTAATAAAGTTTGAAAAACTCCTTCGGGAAATCCTGCCCGCTCAAACACTTGTTGAATGGCTAGTGCAGATTGAGGGACGTTTGAGGCATGTTTGAGTAGGCCAGTATTACCAGCCATGAGGGTAGGAGCTGCAAATCGGAATACCTGCCAAAACGGGAAGTTCCATGGCATTACAGCTAAAATGGCCCCTAAAGGTTGATGAAATACTTTTGCCTTCGTTCCCTCTGGGAGGTTTATGTTCTTAGGCTCCAAAAATTCTTCAGCAAAATCTGCATAATAATCACAAACCCAAGCGCACTTTTCAATTTCTGCTTGGGATTCCTTGATTACTTTCCCCACTTCTTGAGTGATTATAAATGCATATTCATCCCTGTTTTCCCGCAGTTCTTGGGCTGCAGCTTTCATTAATTTTTTTCGCTCCGAAAAATCTTTGTTTTTCCACTTACGAAAAGCAGCCTCGCTTTTGGCTAAGGCTGCTTCAATTTGGAGTTCATCAAATGGGTTGAATTCTTTTAAAATCTCACCGGTATAGGGATTGATAGATTGAATCATTAGTCTTTAATTGGCTTTCCTTCGTTTTTCCAGGCAGTAATGCCTCCGTCCAGCATAATTACATGTTTGAATCCAGCGGCTTTCATGGCTGCCCCTGCTTTAGCTGTTCTTTTTCCAGAACGGCAATAAAGCAGGTAAGTTTTGGATTTGTCCAAGGTTTCGATTTTCTCAGAGAAATCCTCAGCCAAAAAATCCAGATTTCCCGCTCCTGAAATGTATCCTTCTTTCATTTCTTCTGGAGTTCGGATATCCAAGAGGGTGTTTTTCTTTTTGCTAATCAGCTTTTCAAATTTATCAACACTGACCACTTTTGCCGAATCCTGTGCTGTTTGAGCTTGGGAATAAAAAGCCAAAGCCAACAAGAAAAAGCTAAGAATGGCTGATTTAAGATAATTTTTCATAGTCTTTCATTTTTGAGTGTAGTACTTTCCATACATATTCGGGTAGAAATTAATTCCTTTCCTGATAAATGTCCACTAAAATCGCGCTCATTTCAGATTCTCACAGTTACATTGATCACAAAACTCTCCAGTATCTAAAAGGAGTGGATGAAATTTGGCATGCTGGAGATATTGGAAGCATGGAAGTTATGCATCAGCTTCCTCAGGGAAAAATAGTACGGGCGGTGTTTGGAAATATTGATGACTCGGAAATTCAAAATATCTATCCTGAATGGAATGAATTCGAGGTGGAAGATGTAAAGGTTTTAATGACCCATATTGGAGGGAAACCCCTGCGGTATGCTAAAGGGGTTAAAGCAAAGATAAAGGCTGTCCAACCCAAACTTTTTATTTGTGGGCATTCCCATATCTGCAAAGTCGAATTTGATCCAAGTGTAAATTGCCTTTATATGAACCCAGGAGCAATTGGTCAGCAAGGTTTTCATCAAATGAGAACCTTTTTACTGTTTGAATTGGATAAAGGGCAGGTTAAAAACCTTCAGGTAGTGGAACTGGGAAGAAGGGGGAGAGAATAATAGGCAAAAAAAAGCGGCAAAAGCCGCTAGAAAGATTTGATCGAAATTTATTTGCTTTCGAAAGATTTTTTCAATTCTTCAACATCCACGTTTTTGATAACTGGCTTTGCAGTCAACTGCTTAATTTGAGCAGTACGTGTATTTTGACCTTGTCTTTTTCTTTTAAGTTTTCTTTTCAGAGTAGTAACTGCCATGACTATATCTTTTAATGTATTGGATTCGAATCGGACGGCAAAGGTAGAAAAACATTTGCGTATTGCCTAAGAGCCTTTTGGAAAATATTTTCTAAATACAGGAGAAACCAAGCGATTCTCTATTTTTTGGGTAAATTTGGCCTTCAAATCACCAAAAAGATTCATGCAAAAACCAAGTTTGCCAAAAGGCACCAGAGATTTTGGGCCAGTCCAGATGGCTAGGAGGAATTTTATTTTGGATACAATCAAAGAGACCTTTCAACTCTTTGGATATCAGCAGTTGGAAACTCCAGCGATGGAAAACCTCAGTACCCTGACCGGAAAGTATGGGGATGAAGGAGATCAATTGCTCTTTAAGATTCTGAATAGTGGTGATTTTTTGAAAAATGTAAGTCCCGAGGACTTGGAAAATGGTCCCGCTGCCATGCTTCCGAAAGTTTCAGAAAAAGGCCTTCGTTATGATTTGACAGTTCCTTTTGCTCGGTATGTGGTAATGAATCGCCATGAATTGACTTTTCCATTTAAGCGATTTCAAATTCAACCGGTTTGGAGAGCAGATCGACCTCAAAAAGGTCGCTATCGGGAATTTTACCAATGTGATGCCGACGTGGTTGGAACGGATAGTTTGCTATGTGAGGCAGAAATCATTCTGATGATTCACCAGGTCTTTGGCAAATTGGGGATTCAAGATTATAGCATCAAAGTCAACAATCGTAAGGTTTTGACGGGAATCTCAGAAGCGATTGGTGAAGCCGGAAAAGAAGGCCCGCTATGTGTAGCGATTGATAAACTGGATAAAATCGGAAAAGAAAAAGTCGAAGAAGAACTAAAGCAGCGAGGATTTGGGGATGAATCCATTTCCAAATTGCAGCCACTCTTTGAGGCTCAGCCTGGGAATTTCCAAGAAGGAATCCAGTTTTTGAGAGGATTTCTAGAAGAAAGCCCAATTGGATTAAAAGGCTTGGAGGAACTTGAAGAAACTTCGCGGATTTTGGCTAGCCTCGGAGGAAGTATGGATCATGTGGCTTTTGACTTCCTATTAGCGCGTGGACTTTCGTATTACACAGGAGCAATCTTTGAGGTTAAGGCGCATGGTGTCAAAATTGGCTCCGTCAGTGGAGGAGGAAGATATGATGATTTAACGGGTGTTTTTGGAATGCCAGGGGTGTCAGGAGTAGGATTTTCATTTGGAGTCGATCGGATTTATGATGTGATGGAAGAATTGGGGCTTTTCTCCGAGTCAGATCTTTCCGCACCGCAATTGTTGTTGGCTCATTTTGACGAAAAGGGTTTTCAATATGCAGCTGGTATTCTAAGTGCTGCCCGAACAGCTGGAATCCGAGCCGAACTTTATCCCGATTTGGTCAAAATGAAAAAGCAACTCGATTACGCTAGCAAAAAAGGAATTCCGTATGTAGGTATTTGCGGTGACTCGGAAATAGAAACTCAAACCATCGCCTTAAAGGATTTGGCGAGTGGAGAGCAATCTCAGATTAGCTTGAAAGAATTGATCAAAAAGCTTTCTTGAAGACTTATTCTACTCGGGAAATAGATCGAATGGGAATGGTGATTCCTCCTTTTAAGACTACAAATTCAGCTCCGACAGCCCATACCGTTGTATGTACTTCGTAAATTTTACCGTCAGTGGAGAGGAAGGTGATCTTTACCTTGGTTTGGAGTAGGTTTCCAAGAGTTTGTGAACGGTGGAGATTGTCAAGACGAGTTTTGATATCATCCGGATGGGTTAAAACATCTTTTTTGCTGAAAGGAATGTTGCTAACCTCTTCTTTGTCGATTCGTTCTATTACATTATTCATAATTTCTTGATTGATTGTTGTAATAATAGACCGATTTTGTTGGGGAAATGTTACAAAAAATATACTTATGATTTGCATAAGTTTATTTATACAAAATAATATTTGGAAATAATAGAAAAAACAGAAAGCTAAAAAACAATAGATATGTTTGATTTTATGAACATGATGAACAAGGTGAAGGAGGCACAGGCTAAAATCAAAGAAGCCCAGTCAAAACTTGTTCATTTAACTGCGGAAGGCGAATCCGGTGCGGGTTTAGTCAAGGTAATGGTGAATGGCGAACGAAAAGTGCTTAAAATCGAAATGGATGAATCGCTTCTAACTCCTCAGGATAAGGAAATGCTCAGTGACTTGATCGTAGCAGCAACAAACATAGCCATGGAACAAATCGATTCAAAAATCAAGGCTGAAATGAAGGCTGCTACCGAAGGAATGATCCCAAATATTCCAGGAATGGACTTGGGAGGGATGTTTGGATGAAGACATGCGCCATTGTCATATTGAATTATAATGGGGAAGAAATGCTTCGGCGTTTCCTTCCGAGTGTTGTCAAATGCTCTCACTATGACATTTGGGTAATTGATAATGCAAGCACTGATCAATCTTGTACGGTGCTTGAACAAGAATTCCCTAAGGTGTTCGTTGAAAAACTATCCCAAAATTTTGGCTATGCGGGAGGATACAATCGTGGACTAGAGAAACTGAAAGGAGCTTATCGCTATTACATTTTGCTAAACTCCGATGTAGAAGTCACGCCTGATTGGGATACGATTTTGGTGAATTCCCTGGAGGCAAATTCTGGACTAGCCGCCATTCAGCCTAAAATTTTATCGGCTGTGGAACGGGACCAGTTTGATTATGCAGGGGCAGGAGGTGGTTTTTTGGACTCCTTATATTATCCTTATTGTAGGGGGAGAATATGGAATCAACTCGAGCAAGACCAAGGGCAGTACGATGACGACTGTCTGGTCGATTGGACTTCGGGTGCTTGTTTTGCGGTTAGCGCTGATCTTTTCCATGATTTGGGTGGATTTGATGATCACTTTTTTGCGCATATGGAAGAAATAGATCTTTGCCTGAGGATAAAACAAGTTGGATTCGATCTGGGCTACACAGGGAAAACCAAAGTTTACCATTTGGGAGGCGCAACATTGGATCGGTCAAGCCCCCGGAAACTCACCTTAAATATTCGAAATAGTCTTTCAATGATTTATAAAAATGTAAATGGATGGACTTTCGCTTGGCTTTTTATTCAAAAAGGGATTTTGGAGCTTATTGCTGGATTAGGATATTTTTTGCAAGGTAAAAGTGAATTGGGCCGTGCGGTATTTAAAGGCTACACTGGTTTTTTTGCTTTGCGTGATCAATTCGAATCAGGAAAGCATAAAAAAAAGGTCTCCTTTTTGGGACCTTCGAGATATGTTTTTATTGATTTTTTCTTCCGAAACCGGAAGAAATTTTCCCAGCTTTAATCAAAAAGCACAGGGTTATTCATTTTTCTGAAGTACTTTCGAATTTTCATCATCATAGCCATGGAGACGTAAAGAATTACTGGCGATCCCAAGGTCATGAAGGAGGTATAAATGAAAAACAATCGAATACTATCGATGGGGAAATTGAATTTTTCCCCTAGTCTGGAGCAAACCCCGAAGGCTCTTTCTTCAAAAAACAATTTCAGTTTTTGCATGATATTCGGTATTAATTGTACAAAATTATAAAAAAACTTCCAGTTACTATAAAGCAAAATGCCTGCCCGATTGTTTTCGATACTTAAAAATAGCCTATTCTTTATTTTATTTTTAGGAAGCTGGGTATCAAATGCTCAGGGATTTCGCTATATCGAAAATGTCCAACTAACTCCTGAAAAGTTGGCCTATTTTAGAGATTCCATTCGCTTTTCCATCGAGGGCACTATTCCAATTGAGTCAATGGTTTTGCCTCGAAATCCAAAAGTAACCTTGATGTTTAAATCCTCCAGTCAGGAAATGGATTTAGGAGAGCTTGAATTGACCAAAAACTTATCCAATTATTCCTATGCTGCTGAGTTTAATCTCCCTTTTCGATCCTGGATGCAGGAAGGGTTTCTTGAACTTCGGTTTTTTCAAGGGAAGAAAGAAACTGTCGAACCATTTGAAAGACGAATAATAGCCAGGGGAATTATTTTAACTCCTTTTTTGGTAAAGGTGGGGAAAGCAAGTCCCAATGAACCCATTCCGGATGTGGGTTTGATTATTCCGGCTGGTGTTGTAGATCAAGGAGCGGATCAATCGAAAACATTTTTGTTTCAATTTGACCCTGGATCATCCAATTACCGTGCAACGACTGCAAATGAAAAGCAGTTTGAGTTAATCCGGGAATTCGTCACTGAGAATCCAGATGTAAAATCCGTAAAGATCACAGGGATTCAATCTCCAGAAAGCGCAGAAGGGAAAAGTAGTAAACTGGGGATGGATAGGGCCCTTGCCATTCAAAAATTAATTCAAGAAAAAGGATTTTTACTCCGCGACTCATTACTCGAAGTGAATTCAAGATGGAATGATTGGTTTGATTTTCGTCTTTTACTTCGTGATTTCGGAGGAATTTCAACTTCAGCCAAAGATCAATATTATGATGTGTTGATGAATGGAGACAATTTTTTAACTCAAAAAGAAAAGTTGAGGGGAATACGTGGGTTCGACCAATTGGCACGACAGCTTTTTCCAAAATTAAGAGCAGCCAAAGTGGAGGTGATCGCCAAGCCCGGCCTGGGCATCGGATTGGTCAAAATGAACACCTTGCAAAAGGAACTCCAGGGAAATTCTTCCAATAGTTCTTTGGATTTTACGGATTGGGCCTTGGCTGCTGAAAGTACTCCCCGACTCGAAGAAAAAGCTCAGCTATATAGTAAAATGACAGAATTGTTCCGGTCTCCTTTGCCCTATAATAATTTGGCAGTAGTTCGGATGCAACAGGCGCAGCGAACCTTTGATACCGATGAAAAGGAAAACCTTTGGGCAGAGGCGGAGTGGTTATTGCAACAGGCCTTACGAATAGAAGAAAATCCGTATTCGCTTCATAACCTTGGACAGATTTTGGCACTTCGAGGATTCTATTGGGATGCCTACAAATATTTATCCAATGCTTCGGTATTAACCCGAAATCCAGACTTCTTAAAAAGAAATGAGGCATTGAGAGGAGCTTTGGATATTCTTCGGGGTGATTATAAACTTGCCACTCTTCGATTTGATTTTGACTATACTGACCCCACCCTATATTTTAATAAAGGCTTGGCTCATTTTTTAGCTAATGAATATGCAAAAGCTTCCTTGGCATTTGAAGAGTCGGTTTTCCTAAGTAGAGAATTCGGATATGGTTATTATGGATTGGCCCTCCTAGCAGTGAATTCAGGTCAATTGGAAGTTGCCACTATTCAGCTTCAAAAAGCAATCGAGGCAAATGAAGAGCTATATAAATGGATGTTATTTGATCCTAGCTTTGAAGAAATCAGAAATTCTGAAAATTTTTTTGAGGTTTTAAGAAAAGACTGATTTTTCCTTTTTTACAGAATTCGAAGCAATTTTTAAGATTAGAATAAGGCTATTTCCAAATAATGAGTAAGTAATTGCCTGGATTCCAGAGAAATTGAGGTTGCTTTTTCATCATTCAGCAAATTAGGTTTCGAAAAAAATATTTCTATCCATAGAATATTTATGCTTTTAAATTTGAATTTTGTTTTAGATTCTTTAACATTGATGATTAAGAAGTACAATAAACCTCAGAAAATAACTGCCTATGACCAATAAAACTTAGCATCTGTTAACTCCCAATGCATCTTTTGATGCGCTCAAACCTTTAGGCGAAAGCCTTTTGCAGGTATTCGTACCATGGTATAATAGCAATAGAAATCCCAAATTTTGAAGGGCCTCAACTATTGCAATTATTTTGAGAATAATCGCAAACGATTGCATAATCAATTAACAGACAAGTATTTGAGATTAATCTTGTTACCCAATCTATCTATGTTTATGAAAAATGTTTACAAAAGCCTAAGTGCGCTTTTAATGCTCTTAGTATTAGCCAGTTCCGCAGCCATGGCGCAGCGGGTAGTAACTGGTACAGTGCTGGATGAGTTTGATGTAGGGTTGCCGGGTGTTTCCGTCCTAGTGAAGGGAACGACTACAGGAACCGCTACCGACATTGACGGAAAATTCTCCCTTAATGTCCCTAATGACCAAGCTGTCCTGGTTTTCTCTTTTATCGGTTATGCCACTATCGAGCAGGTAGTTGGTAATCGAAGTGTCATCGATGTGAAGATGGCTCCAGATGAGCAAACTTTGACAGAATTGGTAGTAACCGGTTATACTATTGATAGCCGAAGAGAGACTACTGGTGCGATTGCAACGGTAGACCCTAAGGATTTGACAGTAATTCCTACCGGTAACGTAGAACAGACCCTTCAAGGTCGTGTTTCTGGTGTTACGGTAATTACTAACGGTCAGCCAGGTACTTCTTCTATTATTCGTGTTCGTGGTTTCGGTGCCTTCGGCGGTAACGAACCATTGTACGTTGTAGACGGTGTGCCTGTAGGATCAACTGACTTCTTGAACCCTGATGATATCGAGTCTACTACTGTATTGAAGGATGCTGCTGCAGCTTCTATCTATGGTGCTCGTGCAGCGAACGGTGTAATTATCTACACTACCAAAAGAGGTAGAAGAGGAAATCAAAAGCTTCGAGTGGATTACAACGGTATGTTTGGTTTGACTACTCCTGGTAAAGGTTTGGACATGATGAATCCGCAGGATTTTGCAACCTACACTTGGTTGGCTGAAACTAACCAAGCTGCAATTGACGGTCGTGCTCCTAATTATGGCCACCCTCAATTCGGAACAGGTTCTACTCCAGTATTGCCTTACTACATCAACGTAGGTGGAGCTGCCGGTGTACCTGGTCCACTTTCTGCTGCTGAAATTGAGGAACAAAGAGCTCTTTACAACGTAGATCCTACCAAAGGACCTGTTCATCAGCTTGTAAGAGCTGCTACTGGAGAAGGTACTGACTGGTATGAGGCTCTTACTAGAAATGCTCCTTTGAATAGACACTCCATTGGTTTGAGTGGTGGTTCTGAGACGAGCCGATTCTTTATTGGTTTAGGTTATCAGGATCAAGCTGGTATCATGATCGTGAACAACTTCCGAAGACTTTCTTTCAGAGCAAACTCTGAATTTGATGTAACGAAGCGGTTCCGTATCGGTGAAAACTTCCAGGCTACTTACCGTCAGGTATTAGGTCAGCAAGGTGGAACCGGAGGTCGAGGGGTTTCCGATGATGAAAACGACATCCTTCAGGCTTTCCGTATGCCTTCTATCATCCCAGTTTATGATGAGTTCGGAGGTTATGCAGGTACAGCAGCTCGTGGATTCAACAACCCTCGAAACCCTGTGGCAAACCGTGATGGTCAGCGAGATAACAGAAACTTCAATGCCAATGTATTTGGTAACGTTTATGCAGAATATGACATCTTGGATGATTTGAGATTCAGAACATCCATTGGTGGTCAGTACAATAATTACTACTTCTGGGGTTATTCCAGATTGCAGTATGAAAACTCTGAAAACAACTCTGCTTTCGGTTATAACGAAGGTGCTGGGTTCGTTTTTGGATGGACCTTTACCAATACACTTTCTTGGAAGAGAACTTTCGGAAAGCATGCATTTGACGTGATTGTAGGTCAGGAAGCATTGAATACAGGTGCTGGTAGAAACATTTCTGCTTCTGGTCAGAATCCATTTTCTAAAGACCCTGACTTTATCAACATTTCCAACTTGCCAGTATCTTCTCGTCAAGTAAACTCAGACTTGTTTAAAGGAGTTAACTTCAACTCTTACTTCGGTCGTGTGAATTATACTTTCAATGATAAGTATCTATTCAGTGCGGTAGTAAGACGTGACGGTTCCTCTCGATTCGGTGCTAATAACCGATATGGTGTATTCCCTGCATTCTCTGCTGCTTGGAGAATTTCTTCTGAAGACTTCTTGTCAAGCGCTACTTGGATCGATGATTTGAAAATCCGAGGTGGTTGGGGACAGATGGGTAACTCCAATAACGTAGATCCTAACAACCAGTATTCCTTGTTTGGTGGTACTGTAGGAGCTTCTTCTTACGATATTACTGGATCAAACTCTTCTGCTCAAATTGGTTTCAGAAGAACTCGAATTGGTAACCCTAACGCTCAGTGGGAAACTGCTGTAACTCAAAACGTTGGTTTTGACGGTACCTTCTTTAACGGAAGATTGGACGTGATCTTTGACTGGTGGAGAAAAGATACCAAAGACCTATTGTTCACTGTTCCTATTCCTTTGACAGCTGGTAGCAACGCTGCTCCACCAGCAGTAAATATTGGAGAAATGTTGAATAGAGGTTTGGACCTTTTGGTAAGTACTAGAGGTAACCTTTCTTCTTCTTTGACTTATGAATTGACCGTTACCGGTTCTACTTTGAAGAACGAAATTGTTGCTTTGGCTCCAGGTTTGGAAATCATTACTTCTGTAAACCCTGCTTATCGTGGTATCCGTCCAATTAGAAACTCTGTAGGGCAGCCACTTTCTACATTCTTCGGTTATAAAGTTTTGGGCTTGTTCCAAAGCCAGGAAGATGTGAACTCACATGCTGAGCAAGTAGGTGCAGCTCCAGGTCGATTCAAGTATGAAGATACTGATGGTGATGGTGTAATCACTGCTGATGATAGACAAGTATTGGGTAACCCAATTCCTGACTTCACGGGTGGTGTAAACTTCACTGTAGGTTACAAAGGATTTGATCTTTCTGCATACTTGTACACTTCTATTGGTAACGAAGTATGGAACCAGTCTAAGTGGTTTACTGACTTCTTCTCTACTTTCGAAGGTGCTGCAATTTCTGAGCGTTTGAAAGACTCTTGGTCTCCTCAGAATCCTAATGCGACAATTCCTATCGTTGACCGTTCTTCTACCTTCTCTACTTCAACTGTTGAAAACAGCTACTATGTAGAGGATGGTTCTTACTTGAGATTACAGAACGTGACTTTGGGTTATACTCTTCCTCAGAATCTATTGGAGAAGTGGAAGCTTGAAAGATTGAGAGTTTTTGCATCTGCAAACAACTTGTTCACAATTTCTGGATATGAAGGATTGGATCCTGCAGTAGGTGGAGACGCAGATTTGACGTTCGGTATTGATGTTGGTAACTACCCAGTTACTAGAGGTTACACTTTGGGTCTGAATGTCAGCTTCTAAGTCTAACATTTCACAACGAATCTAGTTATAGAAAATATAATTGATTAAAAATGAAAAATTTTAAATTAAAATTTGGAGCCCTATCATTGTCAGCGATGATGATGGTAGCAGTGAGTTGTTCTGACGAGTTCCTTGACGTGCCACCAACTGGTTTGCTTGCACAAGCTCAGCTGTCTTCATTGGCAGGTATTGAAGCTTCTTTGATTGCAGCATATTCTCAGGTGAATGGCCGAGGCAACCGTCTAGGTTCCCCATCCAACTGGGTTTGGGGAAGTATCCGAGGGGGAGAGGCTAATAAAGGTACTGACCCTGGTGACTTTACTACCATTAACCCAATTCAGCGTTTTGAAAATGATGCTGCTTCTGGTGAAATGGGATCAAAGTGGAACGTTGCATATGAAGGAATCGCACGTGCAAATAACGTCTTGAGACTATTGCAAGAGCCAGGCCCTGATGTAACAGACGCTGATGCCACTCGATTGGCTGCTCAAGCACGTTTCTTAAGAGCGCATTTCTATTTCGAACTGAAGCGTGATTATAACAATACGCCATATGTTGACGAGACAGTTGATTATGGTTCTGGTTTGGAAGAAATCAGTAATAACCAAGATCTATGGCCGTTTATCGAGGCGGATTTCCAATATGCAATTGACAACCTTCCTGCTACACAATCACAAGTGGGTCGTGTAAACTCATGGGCTGCTAAGGCTTACATGGGTAAGGTTTATTTGTATCAAGGAAAATTCTCTCAGGCAAAGTCCATGTTTGATGATGTAATCGCTAATGGTGTTACATCAAATGGATTGAAGTATGACTTGGTTCCTTACTATGATGACATGTTCCGAGGAGCTAATGATAACCATCAGGAATCTGTTTGGGCATATCAGTCTGCTGCAGGTACAGGATCTGTATTGAATGCGAACCCTGAGTTTGACTTGAACTTCCCATACAATACCGGACCTGCTGGACCGGGTAACTGTTGCGGATTCTTCCAGCCAAGCTTCACTTTCGTGAATGCGTTTAGAACTGATGCAAACGGTCTTCCTTTGTTGGATAAGTCTTACAATGATCCTGCTAATAGAGTAGTAAGTGATATGGGACTTAACTCAGATCAAGCATTTACTCCAGATGCAGGAAACTTGGATCCACGATTGGATCATACAGTAGGACGTAGAGGAATTCCTTACTTGGATTGGCAAGATCATCCAGGTGCTGCTTGGATTCGTAACCAACCTAACGGTGGTCCTTACTCTCCTAAGAAGTATGTTTATGCTCGTTCTGAGCAGGGTTCCTTCCAGGATAACTCTTCTTGGACTCCTGGTTACACTGGTATCAACTTCATGATCATCCGATTTGCTGATGTACTTTTGATGTCTGCTGAAGCAGATATCGAAACTGGCAACTTGGAAAGTGCTCGTGCTAAGGTGAACCGTGTACGTGAAAGAGCAATGAACTCTGAATTGCTTCGAGAAGATGGAACTCCAGCTGCTAATTATGTGATTTCTACTTACGACGCTCCTTGGACAGATGCAAACGCTGCAAGAGCTGCTGTTCGTATGGAGAGAATGCTAGAACTTGGTATGGAAGGACATAGATTCTACGATCTAGTTCGTTGGAATACTGTTCAGGAAGAATTGGACTTCTACTTTGCACTTGATGGAACTATCTTAACCGGTGCTTTGGGTGGAGCGAAATACTCTGATAAGTATCGTTGGGTTCCAATTCCTCAAGATCAAATTGACCTAGTTGGATCTGATATATTGATCCAGAATCCTGGATTCTAATCATCAAATTAAAAATTTAAAAAGGGACCGAATTTTGGTCCCTTTTTTTGTTTATAGACAGTCAATTCTGGTAATTTTTTTTTACCCTATTTGATTAAATAGTAATTTCAAGACTAGTACTCACCCTCACTGAATCATGAAGATTAAAATTGTCTTAACCTCCCTTATTCTTTCATCTATTTTCTACTCTTGCAAAAAGAGCGACACCCTATTTCAGTTGAAATCCGCTGATGAAACCGGGATAGATTTCAATAATGAAATCATTGAAACGGATTCCTTTAATATTCTGACAGATGAATATATTTTTAATGGAGGCGGTGTAGCTGTGGCAGATTTTGACCAAAATTGTCTCCCCGATTTGTTTTTTACAGGGAATCAAGTCTCGAATAAGCTTTATCTAAATCAAGGTAGTTTTAAGTTTTCTGATGTTTCTGAAGAAGCCGGTATTTCCGCATCCGATAAATGGTGCACGGGTGTGACCGTGGTGGATATCAATGAAGACGGTTGGATGGATATTTATGTGGTCGCAGCCATGAAGACTGGGCTTGGGGAACGCAATAATTTACTTTTTGTCAACCAGGGAAAAAATGAAGCAGGTATTGTGACTTTTCTGGAAATGGCTGAAACCTATGGAATCGCTGATTCTGGAAATGGAATGGGAGCCGCCTTCGTGGATTATGATTTGGATGGAGATTTGGATTTATATGTGCTGAATAATGAGCAAAGCAAAATAACGCCTTCCAATTATCGAGAAAAAATCACGGATGGTACTGCCATCAATAATGATGCGTTCTATCGGAATAATGGTGACGGGACATTTTCAAATGTGACGCAAGAGGCAGGGATTACCATTGAAGGTTTTGGCCTTGGACTGTTGATTGCTGACTTAAACAATGATGGCTGGCCAGATATACACGTTTCCAACGACTATGTGACCAATGACCTTCTTTATATCAATAATCAGGACGGTAGTTTTTCAAATCAAATTTCCCAAAAACTGAAACATCAAAGCCAGTTTTCCATGGGTTCTGATGTGGCTGATTTCAACAATGATATGATGCCGGATATTGTCACCTTGGATATGCTGGGTGAGGATAATTATCGCAAAAAGACAACTATTGGAAAGAACTCCTACCAAGTCTATATCAGTAATGAACAATGGGGGTACGAATACCAACATGTTCGAAATATGCTTCACATGAATAATGGACCCAAGGCTCCATTTAGTGAAATCGGCATGTATGCGGGCATGTATCAGACGGACTGGTCCTGGTCTCCACTTTTTGGTGATGTGGATCAGGATGGATGGCGAGATTTACTCATTACGAATGGCTTTCCTCGAGACATCACCGATAAGGATTTTGCGAATTATCGTGCTGATGTGGGGAATATTGCAACCGTTCGACAACTGTTGGATTCTATTCCAATTGTAAAAATCCCGAATTATGCATTTAAGAATCAAGGAGATTGGACCTTTGCCAATAGTGGAATGGAATGGGGTTTGGATAAGCCTTCTTTCTCCAATGGAGCTGCTTTAGTGGATTTAGATTTGGATGGGGATTTGGATTATGTGGTCAATAATATAAATGATCCGGCCTTTGTTTTTGAAAATACATTAAATAAAAAAGATGAAAAAGGGGATTTTTTGAAGGTGTCATTAAAAGGACCTGCTTCTAATCCTCAAGGCCTGGGTGCAAAGGTAGTGTTGACTTTTTCTGATGGGACCAAGCTTTTTCAAGAACAGCAATTGGTGCGAGGATATATGTCCACCCTTGACGCAGTTATGCATTTTGGTTTGGGGAAGAATCGGTCTGTTAAGGAATTAAAAGTGCTTTGGCCAGATGGAAAAGTCAATCAGGTATCTTCTGTTGAACCGAATCAAACTCTTTCGATTGATTATAACCAATCTCAACCTGGGAAATATTCCTTGGCCATTTTGGATTTTGACAATGAAAGTCCTCTTGTGGAAGAAGTGACAGATCAGATCGGGATTTCATTTGTTCACCAAGAGCAGGATAAAATTGATTACAATGTGCAGCGTACCTTGCCTCATAAATTGACTCAATATGGGCCTGCTTTGGCTGTTGGAGATTTGAATGGAGATGGGATGGAAGACTTGGTAGTTGGTTCTTCTTCTGGAAATCAGCCAATAGCCTTTATTCAACAAGCAGATGGTACTTTTTCGGAAAAAGCCGTAGTTGGGGATGAAAATGCAAGCTTTGAGGAGATGGGAATTTTACTTTTTGATGTAGACAATGATCGGGATTTGGATTTGTATTTGGTCGGGGGAAGTAATGAGTTTTTGCCTAATGCTGCCGAGTATAATGATCGCTTGTATCTAAATGATGGGAAAGGGAATTACACCCAAGATTCGAATTTTCAGGAAGTAAAAGCCAGTGGGAGTGTGGTTCGTGCAGCCGATTTCGATCAAGATGGCTTTTTGGATCTATTTGTGGGAGGAAGGACCCCTTTTGCTCAGTTTCCATATCCGGAAAAGAGCTTCTTATTGAAAAACAATGAAGGAAAATTGAGTGATGTGACCGGAGAGCAGGCTCCTGAATTGAGTCAAGTTGGAATGGTGACTGATGCCATTTGGTCAGATGTGGATTTGGATGGGGCTGTCGATTTAGTGGTAGTAGGAGAGCTAATGGCTATTCAGGTTTTTCATAATAAAAATGGAAGACTTGAATTAAAGGAAGATACAGGTTTGGAAAATCATAAAGGTTGGTGGAATTCGATTACCTCTGGTGATTTTGACCAAGATGGGGATGTGGATTTTGTAGTAGGTAACCTTGGAGCGAATAACCATTTCCATCCTTCTGTTGAGAGACCTTTTAAAATCTATGCTAAAGATTTTGATCAAAACGGAAGTGTAGATCCTGTGATCTTTTCGTGGTATAAGGATCGATCGGGGAATTTTGAATCTTTCCCAAGTCATTTTTGGGATGATTTATATGGGCAAAGCATTCTGTTTAGAAGAAAATTTGAACGGTATAAAACCTATGCTGAAGCCACGGAACAGACTTTATTTACGGAGGAGGAGCGGAAAGAGGCCCTGATTTTGGAAGGGAATTTTGATCGATCCGCCTATGTCGAAAATTTAGGAGGTGGAAAGTTTGAAATCCATGAGCTACCGAAAGAAGCGCAATTGGCGCCAGTATTTGGCTTGGTATCGGAAGATGTAAATGGTGATGGAAATCTGGATGTGGTACTGGTTGGTAACGATTTCGGGAATGAAATCTTCATTGGAAGGCTTGACGCTTTGAATGGTTTGGTGCTTTTAGGAGATGGGGCAGGAGGGTTTGAATCTGTTAATTCGAACGAAAGTGGATTTTTAGTTCCAGGTGATGCCAAAGCCATGGTGAAACTAAATAGAGCTTCAGGCAGTGCCCTATTGATTGCTTCTCAAAATAGAGGAGAGCTCAAATCATTTGCTTTGAAAAATAAAGAGGAGCAAACAATAGTGCCGGGTCAAGATATCATTGCCTTAGTGGTAGAACTTGAAAATGGTAAAACAATCCGTTATGAGCCCGGATTTGGAAGTGGCTTTTTATCCCAATCTTCCAGAGAAATCCGACTTCCGGAAGGAGTGAAGGGCATCAAAGCGATTAATTTTAGAGGAGAAGTTCAAGAATTGGATGGAGCTGTATTGAATTAACGATACAGCTCATCTGGTTTTACTTGACAAATATCTAAGAAAAGCTGGGCTACTTTGTCAGTCACATCCTCAAAATAGCGCTTTCCTTTTTCAGGAGTGGCTTTTTTTGGATTTCCTACGCCTGTGTCCTGCGTGACCTGAGACCATTTTCGTTCGGCCCAAGCCCATCTTTCCCGAACCCCTTGAATACTTGATTTCTTGTCCTTTCCATCGCCTGCTTCCTCAAGTGGTAGTACCAATTCTGGATGCAAATACTGTATCAATGCTGTTTCCATTTCGTCTGCATGGTCACCTTCTTCTTCGAAGTATTTGGTCTTGTCCAAGGCTTGAAACCAATTACAAGTAAATAGCAACATGTCTGGAAATTGGAGGCCTAATTCACGCAATGCAGTTTTGAAATCATTTCCTCCATGACTATTTAAAATCAAGAATTTTTTGACACCCTGTCGATTCAATACTTCCAAAATATCCCGAATGATAGCCATTTGAGTACTTGGGTTCATGTTGATGTCCAGATAAATATCTGCTTGACCAGTATTGACGCCAAAAGGGATGCTAGGTAAGACAACCACATTTCCTCCTTTTTCCCAAGCTTTTCTTCCGGCTTCGGCACCAATAGCGTCTGCTTCAAAAATATCTGTCCCATAAGGCATGTGGTAATTATGCGCCTCTGTGGCTCCCCAGGGTAACACTGCTAATTCATAGCGATGCGTTTTTAAATATTTCCAGGTGCATTCTTTGAGCAGATAAGGTCTCATTTTTTTATGATTTGGTGGGAAATTGAAGAAAAAGCCTTGATATTAATCATTCAAAACTCCATCTAAATTATCATTCATGTCTCAAAGAAGAAAGTTTATTAAAAAATCAATCCTTGGTTCGCTGATAGCTCTGCCAACTTTAAGTCATGCGCTGCCAAATCTTTATTCTTCTCCAAGGAAAAAAGAAGACGGACCCTTGATTCTTTCAACTTGGAACCATGGCCTTCCGGCTAATGCTGCAGCCATCAAAAAATTCAAAGAAACAGGAAGTATTTTGGATGCCGTGGAAATAGGAGTAAAAGACACAGAATTGGATTTGGATAATTTATCCGTTGGGCTTCAGGGTTTACCGGATCGAGAGGGGATCACAACCTTAGATGCCTCTATTATGACCGGAGATGGATCTTGTGGGTCAGTTGCTTTTGTCAGGCAGGTGAAGCATCCGATCTCGCTTGCAAGGGCCGTGATGGAAAAGACACCCCATGTAATGCTGGCAGGAGAAGGAGCGAGACAATTTGCCATTTCACAGGGCTTTCCCATCGAGGAGGAAAAACTCAGTCCGAAAGCTCAAAAAGCTTACGATGAATGGAAAAAAACAAGTAACTATAAGCCAGTTATCAATATCGAAAACCATGATACGATTGGTATGATAGGGATGGATGCTCAGGGAAATTTAGCTGGAAGCTGTACTACTAGTGGACTTGCTTATAAAATGCATGGAAGAGTGGGGGATAGCCCCATTATTGGCGCAGGTTTGTATGTAGATAATGAAGTGGGGGCTGCCACAGCGACAGGATTAGGAGAATCCATTATTCGGATTTGTGGAAGCTTTCTGATTGTAGAATTAATGCGACAGGGGAGAACTCCTCAAGAAGCTTGTGAAGAAGCAGTGAGGCGATTGATTTCTAAAAACAGAAAAGATATTTCCAATATTCAAGCTGGCTTTTTAGCCATCAATAAGGATGGAGAAGTGGGCGCTTTTGCAGTTCAGCCTGGATTCAATTATGCAAAAGCCGATTTGAATAAAAATGAATTAATCGACTCCAAGAGTCATTTTTAAGGAATGGAATATTTATTGGAAGCCCCTGTTTTTACGCTTCAAGCCGCCTTGGATGCAGCGCGATTTGGGGTCCATCGACTGGAATTGTGTGCGAACTTTCCAGAAGGTGGCGAAACACCGAGTGCAGGGATGCTTAAAACTCTAAAAAGCGAATTGGATATTCCGGTATTCGTCATGATTCGGCCAAGAGGTGGGGATTTTTGTTATTCTCCAAAGGAATTATTGGTGATGAAGAAGGATATCGAAATTTTAGGGGAGATCGGTGCCGATGGATTTGTTTTTGGGGCATTGGATGTCTATGGGAACATTCATTCAGAAGCATGTGAAAGTCTTCTCCGAGCTGCTTCAGGAAAACCCTGTACTTTTCATCGAGCATTTGACGTTTGTAAGGATCCTGAAAATTCCATGGAAGAAATTATCCGCTTAGGATTTAAAAGGATACTTACTTCGGGAGCGAAAAATTCCGTTTCAGAGGGGATTCCGTTAATTGAAAAATTGATTCAAAAAGCCGGTGATCGAATCATTATTATACCAGGTGGAGGATCAAAGCCCAAACATGTTCATCAGTTAAAAAGATTGGAGGGATTTCGAGAAATTCATGCTTCCTGTAAAACAACGGTAAGATCCATCAATCAATTTTTTAATCCAGATGTAAAATTTTCTGCTGACCCAGAGGATTTTAAATTTCATTTGGGTATTGACCAAACTATTGTTGAACAGTTTTTGGAGGCATTTTCGGAATGAAGAGATTACTGCTAGGCGTAGTTGTTGCTGTTTTTTTTGCCTGTGAACCTATATCGGAACGCAAACAACCCATTCCAAGTCTTTACCAATTGTCCCAAATGGATTTGAATTTGGATGGTGAAAAACTTGCGGAACTTTATTGTGCCAACTGCCACATCAAACCCAATCCGGATATTTTAGATAAGGAAACTTGGGAAAAAAAGGTGCTTCCGGATATGCGGATGCGGATGGGCTTGTATTTGGCAGAAGATTTTGGGGTTACCTTACCAAGTGATAATGGGGTTCCGAAAGGGATTTACTCTGATATTCCTTTGATAAAGAGGGATGATTGGGAAAAATTGAAAAACTATTACCTGGAATTTGCGCCTGATACGCCACTTCCTCAGGAAGAAAAGCTTACTCCTCAGCTAGGAATTCCAAATTTCAATGTAGAGATTCCTGAGTTTGACTTTTTATACCCTGACTTGATTACCATGATCCAGGTAGATAATCAATCCAATATTTGGCTTGGGCATCGTTTTAAACGACTTTTTCAATTGAAATTTAACGGGAAATTTGAACTCATTGATTCCTTGGTGACCGATGTGGCTCCCGTTTCAATTCATTTCGATCAATCTGGATTTGAATTACTCTCTATGGGATTGATGGATCCATCGAATGATTCTTTAGGTACTCTGGAACAATTTGAAAAGGTAGGACAGCAATGGGAAGCGACTCGGTTGAAAAGCAAATTGATGCGACCAGTAGACCTTGCAGTAGGTGATTTGGATGGGGATGGAATTGAAGATCGTGTCATCTCTCAATTTGGAAATCATTTGGGAAAATTGAGTGTGTATTTTACCAGGGAGGATTCGGAAGAAGAGGTTGTTTTAAAAGCTTTACCAGGAGCTAGGAAGGTGAAGCTTTTGGATTTTGATCAGGATGGGGATCTCGATGTATTTGGCATGATGACCCAAGCAAGAGAAGGGATTTATTTTTGGGAAAATACCGGAGACGGCCGGTTCTCAGAGAAGGTGCTTCTGGAGTTTCAGCCAGCTTTTGGGAGCAGTGATTTTCAGTTGGAGGATTTTGATCAAGATGGCTTATTGGATATTGTGATAGTAAATGGGGATAATGCGGACCTATCTCAAATTTTGAAGAATTTTCATGGAGTAAGGATTTTTAAAAATAAAGGGAGTTTTGAATTCGAAGAGTCCTGGTTTTACCCCATGTATGGGGCAAGTGGGGTTCAGGTAGATGATTTTGATCAGGATGGGGATAAGGATATTGTGGCAATTTCTTTTTTTCCAGATTCTAAGCAGTCTCCCCGTCAAGATTTGATCTATTTTGAAAATTTAGGTGATGAACAATTTCAACCTTTTGTGACGGACTTAGATATTGATGCAAATTTCCTGATTATAGCAAAAGGTGATGTTGATCTGGATCAGGATCAAGATATTTTAGTTGGTGCGTTTGATTTTAATGATTTGTATAAAAGGGCATCTGAAAACTGGCAACCATTTATTCTCCTTAGAAATAAAATTTTTTAAAAGTCATTTTTATTAAAATAATAGCCTGAAAAATATTTATTTATGGATTAATAATTTGAAAAATTAATGATTTTCAGTATATTATTCATCCAATTTTAAATTTTAAGGCTATGGTAAAAAGTTTCCAAGGAGTTCGAATGGTCTCATCCAAGCGTACTACTCCTACTCCCATTCTCGTCCGAGATCACATGAGTACCAATTTGGTTACCTTTCATCCTGACGATACAATAGATCAGGTGTTGGAAGTGCTGACTAGAAGAAAAATTTCCGGTGCTCCTGTGGTTGATGAGTCCGGCGGTTTGGTAGGGATCATTTCCGAGGTGGATTGCCTGAAGGAAATCATAAAAGGGAAATATACCAATACCCCAAAATTCCCTGCCAAGGTTAGGGAACATATGACGAGTGATGTGATTACACTTTCCCCTGACTTGTCCTTGTTCGACGCTGCAGGAAAATTTTTAGAATTAAAAATTAGGCGTTTTCCGGTAATGAAAGATGGGAAACTCGTTGGACAGATTAGCTTGAGTGATATTATTCGGGCCTTTCCAAAATTAAAATCAACGACATGGTAAATTAAAATAGGGCTTTGAAGCCCTATTTTTTTGACTGATCCAATGCTTTATCGATATCTCCGAGAATATCCTCCGGATGTTCTAGTCCCACAGAGACTCGTACAAGGCCATCTGTAATCCCCACTCGAAGTCTTTCTTCCTCGCTAAGTTTGCTGTGGGTAGTGGAGGCAGGATGTGTGATAATGGTTCTGCTGTCTCCCAGATTCGCAGTAATAGAAATCATTTCCAAATGATCGATGAATTTTTGAACCCGATCAAGACCTCCCTTTAATTGTAAAGTCAGGATTCCTCCTCCTTGACTCATTTGCTTTTTAGCTAGATGATATTGTGGATGAGATTTCAAGAATGGATAGTTGACTCGCTCGATTTCTGGATGTTCCTCAAAATATTCCGCGATTTTCAACGCGCTGCTGCAATGTCGATCCATCCGCACTGCTAGGGTTTCCAAGCTTTTGGATAGAATCCAGGAATTAAATGGAGAAATCGCCGGGCCAGTATGTCTTGTGAAAAACTGGATCTCTTTGATCAACTCTTTTTTTCCTAAAATCAATCCGCCTAAAACTCTTCCCTGACCATCCATGAATTTGGTAGCTGAATGGGCTACAAGGTGTGCACCCCATTTTGCAGGCTGCTGTAAATAGGGGGTAGCGAAGCAATTATCAACCACCAATATCAGATTGTATGCGGCTGCAAATTTTCCAGCCCATTCCAGGTCGATAATTTCCAATCCTGGATTAGACGGCGTCTCCAAAAAAAGCATCTTGGTATTTGGCTGGACTAATTGGTCCCAGTTTGTATAGTCCGAAATATCCCCATAGGTAGAGGAAATTCCCCATTTTGGGAAGATGCGGGTCAAGAGTTGATGGGTAGAGCCAAATAAAGAACGGGATGCTAAAATATGATCTCCTTGTTGCAAGAGTGAAGCCATGCTCGCAAACATAGCGGCCATTCCGGAGGCGGTGGCAATTCCGTCTTCTGTCCCTTCCGCTGCACAGACTTTCTCGATTAATTCGCTTGTGTTGGGATTGGCATAACGGGAATAGATGTTACCCGGGATTTCATCGGCAAAGGTTGCTCTTGCTTCTTCGGCTGAGTCAAATGTAAAGCTGGAAGTAAGATAAATGGGGCTGGAATGCTCTTTTTGATTGGATTTGGATGAATTAATCCGGATCGCTTGGGTTTCAAAGTGCTGACTCATAGAGGTTGGATTTGAATGAAAAATCAGGTTTTGATGAGAAAATCCAAGCCGAACATCAAAGAACTAAAAAAGTGAATAGACTCGCTATTTGCCAATTTATAGTCCCCTGATCGGGTAGGATTTGGCACCTTTCCCGAATTAATTCTGGGATGGTTGCCAGAGGGTCACAGAGCCTAGTCTCTCACCTCTTCTTTATAAATCTTTACCTGAAGTCCTGCAAAGTAAAGGGTTGGTTATTTAAATCCAAATCTTTACTTAATCGTTGAATTGAGTCATCGTTTGTGAAATTCCTATCGTACAAAAACCCAAGATCATATCGATAGCTTTGTCCATCATGATTGGTAGTTCTTCAAACTCCTGCTCACTAAATCTTCCCAGTACATATTCTACTTGCTTTCCTTTAGGGAAATCATTTCCGATTCCCATTCGAAGTCTTGGATAATTTTGGCCTCCTGTAAGATCTTCGATGTTTTTTAATCCATTATGTCCTGCAGAACTTCCCTTTGCGCGCATTCGAAGTTTGGAAAAGGGCAAGGCAACCTCATCCACTACAACCAGTAAATTTTCTTTTGGGATTTTCAGTTCTTTGAGCCAATAATTGACAGCCTTCCCACTTAGGTTCATGTAGGTGGTCGGTTTGATCAGGTGGATATTTCGGCCTTTATATTTGATTTCACTTTTAAAGGCCAATCGATCACTTTTCCAATCTGCTTCAAACTTATCTGCAAGCCGGTCCAAAGTCAGGAAACCGATGTTATGCCGAGTAAGCTCATAAGCAGGGCCAATATTGCCAAGTCCTACAATCAAGTATTTCATGGATGAATTTATTCTTAAAAAGAAAAAATCCTGCCCTTTGGAGGCAGGATTTCAATAAAGTTCAAGTGAATTAAGCTTCTTCTGTAGCTTTCTTTCCTCTCAAAGCTCTTGGGATACCGATAGTGACGATAGAAACGTTCGGGCTTGTCAAAATTTCAAAGCCTTCAACATTCAATTCACCTACCTTGAATGATTTACCAAGATCCAATTTAGAGATGTCCACTTCAATGAAGTCAGGGAAGTTTTTAGCAAGCCCCTTCACTTTCAAAGATCTAGTCTTCATTTCCAATTTACCACCCTTGGTGATACCTGGAGAATTTCCTACAACTTTTACTGGAATTTCGAATTTGATTGGTCGATCTTCAGTATAAGCCATGAAGTCAGCATGAAGCAAAGCCTCACTTACTGGATGGAACTGAGCTTCCTTGATAACTGCCTTGATGATCGTTCCTTCAATGTTGAGATCAACCAAGTGAACATCAGGAGTGTACAATAAGTCTCTGAACAAAATCGCAGGACTGTAGAAATGAATTTGCTCTGGAATACCTGGACCGTATACCACGCAAGGTACATTTCCTGATTCACGGATCTCCTTCAAACTAGCACCGTCGAGATTTGCTCTTTTAAACCCTATAATCTCAAGTGTTTTCATATGTATATGTATTTAAAATTGGTTCTTAAATAAATAAGGAACTGATGGAGGTGTTTCCAGTCACAGCATGAATGGCTTTTGAAAATAAATCCGCTACGCTAAGTACGCGGATCTTTGATGATTTCTGTTTTAGTGGGATCGTGTCTGTGATGACCAATTCCTCTAGTACAGAATTTTCTATATTTTCATAGGCTTTCCCGGATAAAACACCGTGAGTCGCGATAGCTCTCACAGATTTTGCTCCTTTGTCCATGATGATTTGTGCGGCCTTGCATAGGGTACCTGCGGTATCTACCAAGTCATCCACCAATACAACATCTCTTCCTTCAACATCTCCAATTACCTGCATAGAGGCAATTTCGTTCGCTCTTTTTCTGTGCTTATCACAGACGACCATATCTACTTCAAAATGCTTGGCGTAAGCCCTTGCTCTGGCTACTCCACCGACGTCCGGAGATGCGAAAATCAAATCCGGAAGGTTTAGCATTTGCAAATAGGGCACAAAGATAGCTGATCCATTTAAATGATCCAATGGTAGATCAAAAAATCCCTGAATCTGACCAGCATGCAAATCACAAGTCATGATTCGATCTGCACCCGCAGAGGTCAGCATATTTGCAATTAATTTTGCTGCAATCGAAACACGTGGTCGATCTTTTCGGTCCTGTCTGGCATAGCCAAAATAGGGGATAACTGCACAGACCTTGTAGGCACTGGCTCTTTTGGCTGCATCAATCATAAGGCAAAGCTCCAGGATGTTGTCACTTGGAGGATTGGTGCTTTGAATAATAAATACATTGCAGCCCCGGATGGATTCATCAAAGCTGGTGGACATCTCACCGTCACTAAAACGGGAAAGGGTAACCTCTCCAAGGTTTTTGCCAAAGTTTTTAGAGATTTTTTTGGCTAGTTCGGTGCTGTTTGATCCTGAAAATATTTTTACCTCAGACATGGGAATAGGGTTATGGCGGAATTTTTTTCTGGAAATCAAGACAAAAGTAAGAATTTTTGATGGTAAGGGAAGCCGTAACCCGACTAATACAAAAAATCCTTTTTTGAGGCTTCTTGGTTAGCTTGAACTCTAAAATTTTCCGATCCTGTAAAATATTGAGGAAAGCGGCATTCTATCTCAGTACCCTCTTTTTTTTACCTTATTTTTATAAAACGACTAGTATTTAAAACCTATGAGAAAAGATTTACGATCCCTATTCTTGATTTTACTGCTTTTGGCAGGATTTCAAATGCAGGCTCAACAAGTTCCCTCTCCAAAATCCCATTTTGGATTTGATATTGGAGACGATTACATGTTAGCCAATTTCACCCAAACGGAGGCTTACTTTAAAAAGGTAGCGGAGTCTTCTGACCGTGTGGTGATGACTAGTATCGGTAAAACCGAATATGGTCGTGACCAACCCATGTTGATCATCACAGCACCTAAGAACTTTGAAAACCTCGACCGCTTTAAAGAAATTTCCCAAAAATTGGCGCGAGCAGAGATGAGTAGGGAAGATGCGGAGACCTTGATTGCACAAGGAAAACCCGTTGTATGGATTGACGGTGGACTACATGCTAATGAGGTGGTTGGTCCTCATCAACTGATTCAAACTGTATATGAATTAGCATCCCGAAATGATGAGGAAACACTCAAAATCCTTGATGAGGTAATTATCCTATTGGTGCATGCAAATCCTGATGGGATGGAAATCATGTCTGATTGGTATATGCGAAAAGAAGATCCTACGCAACGTGACCAAAATATTCCCATCCTATATCAGAAATATGTTGGGCATGATAATAACCGGGATTTTTACATGAATAATATGTCTGAAGCAACTAATATGTCGCTTCAGCAATATGTGGAATGGATTCCCCAAATTATCTACAATCACCACCAATCCGGACCAGCGGGATCCGTTTTGGCAGGACCTCCTTATCGAGATCCATTCAACCATGTATTTGATCCATTGATTATTACAAGTTTGGATGCGGTGGGTGCAGCCATGATTAATCGACTTCATCAAGAAGATAAGCCGGGCTATACCCGATTGGATGGTTCGGTTTTCTCAACTTGGTGGAATGGTGGACTTCGTACTACACCTTATTATCATAATCAGATCGGGATTTTAACGGAGATTATTGGAAATCCTACCCCTTCATCGGTTCCATTGGTCCCAGATCGTTTGATTCCCAATAATGGGACTCCTTATCCAGTAACTCCACGAGATTGGCATTTCAAAACTTCTATTGAGTATTCCGTTTCCTTGAATTATGCCATTCTTAACCATGCTGTTCGTCATGGGGATGAATTGCTTCGAAACATTTATATCATGGGTAGAAGGTCCATTGAGAAGGGGCAAAAAGATACCTGGACTATGTATCCGAAGTATGCACAAGCGGTAGAAGATGCGTTTGAGCAAGCTCGAAAAGAAGGGAAAGCTCAGCGTCCAAGTGGATGGAGAGCAGGGCTTCCAAAGGAATTTTATGATGAAGTGTATACAGATCAAGCTAGAAAAGATCCTTACGGCTATATTTTACCAGCCGATCAAGCTGATTTCCCAACGGCTATCAAGTTTCTGAATGCCTTGATTAAATCTGGTATTTTGGTGCACAAAGCGACTGAAAATTTTACTGTGAATGGAAAATCTTATCCTGCGGGCTCTTACATTGTTAAGACAGCTCAGGCGTTTCGTCCGCATGTGATCGATATGTTTGAACCTCAGGATCACCCGAATGATTTCTTATATCCTGGAGGACCTCCGATCCGCCCTTACGATGCGGCTGGATGGACCTTGGCGTATCAAATGGGTTCTGAAATTGATCGGATCATGGAAGATTTTGATGGGCCTTTTGAAGCTGTTCCGTATGGAGAAATTCAATCGCCCCCGGCTAAAGCTTTGGCAAATGGATCCGGGTATTTGATTGATGTTCGGGGTAATAATTCCTTTATGGCTGTCAATGATCTATTGAAAGCTAAAGTAAAAGTTTATCGTACTACTGAGGAAGTGAATGGTCTGCCTGCAGGTTCTTTTTATGTGGGTTCAGCAGGAAAATCCATTTTGCAAAAAGCAGCGCAAGAATATGGGGTTTATGGTCAACCAGCCTCCCGTCCAAAAAGTGTAACCGAGGTAAAGCCAGCGCGAATTGGATTGTTTGATTATTACGGAGGATCCATGCCTTCTGGATGGGTTCGTTGGATGCTTGAACAGTTTCATTATGATTACAGCCTTGTCTTTCCTCAGGAAATTGACGCAGGAAATTTGAATGAAAAATATGACGTATTACTATTTATCGGCCCGGGTATTCCTGCCGCAGGAAGTCGGGGAGGAGGTAGGTCTCAACCGGATGCTACTGAAATCGATGAAAAATACCACCATATGCTGGGGAATTTCAGTGCTGATAAATCGGTACCTGCTATTGAAGAATTTTTAGAAAATGGTGGAAATGTAATTACGGTTGGTTCAGCTACCGAACTTGCCTTCCATTTAGGATTGCCTGTGAAGGATGCCTTGGTAGAGCTAGGATCGGATGGTGTTGAGCGTCCGTTGAGTGGTGAAAAATATTACATTCCTGGGTCTGTTTTAGAAATGTATGTCGACAATTCGCTACCAATCAATTATGGTATGGGAGAAAAGTCCTATATCATGTTTAATCGTTCTCCGGTTTTCCATCTAAGTCCAGAGGCTTCGAAAGAAGGTGTAAAAGTTCTGTCTTGGTTTGGGGAAGAAGAACCTCTCCGAAGTGGATGGGCTTGGGGCCAAGCGTATCTGAAAAATGGAGTCACCGCATTTGAGGCTCCATTTGGAAAAGGAAGATTATTTGCCTTTGGTCCTGAAATTACCTTCCGCTCTCAGTCTCATGGAACATTCAAAATGTTGTTTAACGGGCTTTACAGATAATTAATTTAGTACCCATTCAATAAATCCGCATCTTTGAAAAAAGGCGCGGATTTTTTGTTCTTGGATGTAAATTAATCGTTGATAAAAGTGAGTTCAATATGGCTTCAAAAGGCCTAGAATTAAGCAATTCAATATGGATACTTACCTGCATTATATTCAAGCTGATTTAACATCTTGGCTCTATCAAATGAAAAAACCTCCCTCCTTAGGTGGACGTTTGGCGCATGGAGTTCAAAAAACAATTAATCAGATCATTCCTGAAAAAGTCCATCGGGTAGTGACATCGGCGATTGAAAATATGGTCAAGCTGGTGATTTCCGGATCTTCTTGGATTGTCCCGAAAGCGCCTGCTCATCTTACGTTAAAAGAAAGGGAAATGAAAGTGCGTACCCGTATCAAGTGGTATCGAAATTCTGCTTCAGCCGAAGGCGCTATTACGGGTGCAGGAGGAATATTGATGGGTTTTGCTGATTTCCCGGCTTTTTTGGCAATTAAGATGAAAATGCTTTTTGATATAGCTGCTTTGTATGGGTATGATACCAAAGATTACCAGGAACGTCTGTTTTTATTGCATGTGTTCCAATTGAGTTTCTCTTCTCAAAAACGACGAAACGAGCTCATTGAACGAATTGAAAATTGGGAAGCCTATCGGGATCAACTTCCCAAGACCTTTGATGAGTTTGATTGGAAGACATTTCAATTGGATTATCGGGATTATATGGATTTGGCGAAGTTGGCTCAATTAATACCAATAGTGGGAGCTCCTGTGGGTGCATTAGCAAATTATAAGCTTACTGAGCAACTTGGAAAAAATGCGATGAATGCCTTTAGACTTCGCTTATGGACATAAAAAAACCTCCCAATTTGGGAGGTTTTTTGTTGACCCACTAGGGCTCGAACCTAGACTCTTCTGAACCAAAATCAGACGTGTTGCCAGTTACACCATGGGTCAGTCCGTTAAAGTGTCACAAAGGTAGAATCCTGCTCTTTTTTTTCCAAGTACCTGTCAAAAGTTTTTTGATTTTTTCCTTCAAAGGGCTTTTTAGAAGGATTTTTTGTGGCTGGATGCATTTTTTTTGAAAAAAATATTGAAAAAAATCACGTTAATTTTAGTCCGCAATCGATTGAAAAATTATCATACTGTTAATTATCAGTATGTTATATTGATAAATTCGAAATATTTAACTTGTTTTGTTTCGAATTTTAAGAAAACACAAACATTTAGCTATGAGCGTAGAAAAAATGGAAAAGACCGTTATCGATGCGGTTAACAAATTGGAGAAGCTGAAGGTCGGAGAATCTTTGGCTGCTGAATTGTCTTGGTGCTGGTTTAGCTACAAGAATGATCAGAATCCAGTGGGTTTGATCGAGAAAAGCGAGAAGGCCTTGGAATTGTTTAAAGCTGCACGCGAGAAAAACAGTAGAGCTGTTTCCAAGAAATTGGTTGAAGATCTTGAAAAGATCTTGGTATTGAACTAAAAAAAAGGGCTGAAATTTCAGCCCTTTTTCATTTTAGATTTGAGGTAGCTTATTCAGCTACTACTACAAATTTCACGTCAGTTTTTACTTCTCTATGAAGGTCAACTTCTGCAGAGAATTCACCGGCACCATCTACAGGTGTGTTGATGGCGATTTTCTTTCGGTCAATATCGAATCCCTGTGCAGCAAGTGCATCAGAGATCTGAAGTGTAGTTACTTTTCCGAAAATTTTACCGGTTTCACCGATTTTTGCTTTGATTTCCAATGTTACGTTGGCAAGCTTAGCAGCCAATTCTTCAGCGTCAGCTTTCAATTTTTCTGCTTTGTGAGCAGCTTGCTTAATGTTTTCTGCTAGGATCTTCTTGTTAGAAGTAGTAGCCAAAACAGCGTAACCTTGTGGGATAAGGTAGTTGCGACCATAACCTGGCTTCACATCTACCAAATCATTTTTATAGCCAAGACCTTTAATGTCTGTTTTTAGTATAATTTCCATTTCTGAATAGCTTTTTTGATGATAGGATAGAGTGAATTACTTCAAACCGTCAGTTACAAATGGTAACAAAGCCAAATGTCTTGCTTTTTTTACAGCTTGAGCGACTTTACGCTGGTACTTGGCAGAGTTTCCGGTCAATCTTCTAGGAAGAATTTTTCCCTGCTCATTTACAAATTTCAACAAGAAGTTAGGATCCTTGTAGTCGATGTACTTGATGCCATGCTTCTTGAATCGGCAATATTTCTTTTTTACTTCGCCTCTGTTGATTGGTTCATTGAATAGTGTCATTGGGCAGCTTCCTCCTTAGCTTCAGTTTTTTTGTTGAACTCTCCTTTTCTTCTTCTTTCCGCGTAAGCAATTGCGTGCTTGTCCAATACAGTAGTCAAGAATCGCATTACTTTTTCATCGCGACGGAATTCTACTTCCAACTTCTTGATAGCAGCTGGATCCGCTTTGAACTCAACCAATACATAGAAACCGGTGGTCTTCTTTTGGATGGTATAAGCCATCTTCTTAAGTCCCCAATTTTCCACATTGATAATTTCTGCCCCCTCTTCTTTTAACAAGTTCACGAACTTGTCGACAGTATCCTTCATCTGAACATCAGACAAAACGGGAGTTAAAATGAATACCGTCTCGTAGTTTCTTTGGAACATTTTTTAATGTGTTTATGGATTTTAATTAAACAGACCGCAAAAGTAGTGGAATATCTGCTTTTTTCCAAACCTTGTTTCTTCTCTCTTTTGGGAATTGACATAAAAAAACCTCTCTGATTTAGAGAGGTTTCTGAGTTTATCAAAAGTCTTTATCTCACCGAGAAGGTGGTGGATCCAATTTCGTAATTGTCTACAAATATTCTGACCGTATGATCTCCTGAGGTATAGTCAGATCCTTTTTCATAATAAAAGGTAAGAGACTCGCCTGAGTTGTTGAATAAGAAGTCCTGTTTAACAGTATAAAACTGCTCCACGCCGTCCATGGTAAAGGTTCCTGATCCTTTGGCCACGTCGAAAATAGGTTGTTCATTCGGTGCCAAGATTTGTACATAGACATTTCTTGGGCCTGGAGGTGCTACTTTGTTATCTGCAAAATTGAAGCTGATTTTGATGCGTTCAATTTGTCGGTTTCGAAAATCCTTGGTTGTTTCCACTCGTTCTTTTCCACGTCGGTTAATCGCAGAGACGCTGATGTTTTCTGCTTTAAGCATGGAGGCCACATTGACTTTTGCTTGCAGATCTTCTTTTTGAAGATTCAATTTGGCTACTTCCTCCTCTATTTCAGCTTGAGTGGTTTTGAGGTCTTGATTTTCAGCATATAGCTGCTGGTTCATGGCGCGCAATTCCAAAATCTCCTGATCTTTCTCCTGGAGCATGGAATTGTAGGACTGAATTCGCTTGTTCAACTCAGCAATTTCATTTGCGGTTCGTTGACGATTCGAGTTTCGCTCTGCAATCAATTGATCCCGAACTTGCTCCAAAGCAGCGATATCTCCTCCAAGTTTTTCGATTTCCTGAATTCGTAAGTTTAGTTGATAGGTTACGGAATCCAGTCGCTGGTTAAGTTGATTATTTTCTGTAGAGAGAAGTAGAATCTCCTCAGTCTTCTTGGTGCGGTCTACATAGTCCGTGTACAACTTGATTCCGCTGATAATAACAAGAAGGACTAGAACAATAATAATGATGTTCTTTCCTTGATCCTTTTTAGGTTCAGAATCTTTTTGAAAATTCGTGTTCATGTTTGGTATAGGGCTTTATGACTTATTTTGATGAAAGCTATTGGACCCAGCGCTACAACCTGGGGGCTACAGGCTGGGATATTGGCTATCCTTCGACACCGCTAGTACAATATTTAGACCAAATTGAAGACCGGGAAATCCAGATACTTATTCCTGGAGGTGGGAATGGACATGAAGCTGCATATGCATTCAAAAAAGGCTTTTTTAATGTTCATCTGCTTGATTTTTCCGAAATACCCTTAACAAATTTTAGCAAATCCTATCCGGATTTCCCGAAGGATCACATCCATCATGAGAATTTCTTTGAGCATTTAGGTTCCTATGATTTGATTTTGGAGCAGACGTTTTTTTGTGCTTTGCATCCAGATGAACGAGAAGCTTATTGTCAAAAAATGAAGGAACTATTGAAGCCAGGAGGGTTCTTGGCCGGAGTGTTATTTTCAACTGAATTTCTAAAATCTGGACCTCCATTTGGTGGGAATGAGGAAGTATACCGAACCCTTTTTTTAAAGTTTTTCAGCATTCAAAAACTCGAGCATTGTTACAATTCAATTCCCCCTCGAGCAGGGAATGAGTTGTTTTTTGAATTACAGAATCAATAAGGGAGAATGTAATGGCTTTTTTTTCCCTGGAAATCAAAAATCAAGACCCCGCATTCATAAAAATCTAAACTTAATTGTACTTCAGGTCTTGCAATAATTTCTTTCCAAGCTTTATGCATTCCTTTGGACCAATAAATGTCTGCGACTACCAGAATACTTTTTGAATGAATATGGGGAAGAATCATTTCAAAATAATTGAGTGTATCCTGATAGGTATGTGTGGCATCTATCAAAGCGAAATCAATGGGAGAATTCTCACGAAGAAAAATGGGGAGTTTCTCTTGGATTTTGCCCAGAATAAAAGTGGTATTGCTTGATTCAAAATCAGTCATCGCCACTTCTTGGATACTAGGGGAGCCTTCAAATGTGGTAAGCTTTCCCTTGGTAACTTTACTAAGATACCGGGTGGAAATTCCCATGCAGGTCCCTAGTTCTAAAATATTTTTTGCAGGCGTTTTACTTGCGAAGAATTGATACAGCTGAGCGAACTTTCTACCAGAAGTGGAATACTTGGTGATCGCAGAAATTTTCCGCTGTTTTTGAGGCACCTTCTTTGATCCTGCTCCAAAATCTACGACGGGGATTTGGAAATGGTTTTGAAGAAGTTTCTTCCGGAATACTTCAATTTCCAGATCTTTATCTTTTCTGGATTTTTTAAAATCCTGAAGTTCTTTGTAAAGAGCGTATAGGTAAGGGCTTTGTAAGGAATAATGATCTTCCTTTTTTAACCAATGATAGCAATACCCAAGAAAAGGAAATAGATCGGCCAAATCGGCTTAATTATGAAAAATATTGGCAATCATTTGAAATTCAGGAACCATTACCTCAAACTCTTTTTCGTTGTAGATTTTTTGCATGGTGTAGGCACCTTTCATTTTACCAAGGCCTGAACGAAGATTGCAGCCAGAAACATAGCTGTGCTTTTGTCCAGGTTCAAGAGTGGGCTGTTGACCTACTACACCGTCTCCCTCCACAATTTTTCGGTTTTCGGCAGCATCAGAAATTTCCCATCTTCGGCGCAACAATTGGACAGTTTGATCACTTTTATTATGAATCGTTACCTTGTAGGTGAAAACATAATGGTGCTGAAGAGGGCTGGAAAATTCGGCTTGATACGTGACTTCCACACTGACTTCAATGCCTTCCGTGATAGCTGTTACCATTTAAAATTATCGTTAAAAGTCAACAAATATACTAGGAACTATTTGAAAATCAATTCATTTACCGATGTATTAAACTTTGCTGTAATACTCTTTAAGTTAAGGAAAAGATAAAGAGATGCATGCCATCGATCCCTGTTTCCTTGGTTTTGAGCAAGTTACTCACAAGCTTTAAGCCATAAGATGTGGAAAATAGTTTGATGAATGAATCGCCTTAACTTGAAAAGCTCAGTTGACTAGATACCATTAAATTAGAATTAGCTCGGATACCTTTCTGGAATGTTCCAAAATCAAATACCATCAATGAAAGTAAGAATAGAAGAATCTTGGAATACTGCTCTAAAAGATATTTTTGAGAAAAAGTATTTTGTCGATTTAGTAAGCTTCGTGAAGTCAGAATACCAGTCTACCACTGTTTATCCCCCAGGAAAGTTAATTTTTAACGCCTTTGATCAATGTCCGTTAGAGCAAGTGAAAGTGGTTATCCTAGGTCAGGATCCTTATCATGGTCCGGGTCAAGCTCATGGATTATCTTTTTCAGTCAGGCCAGGAGTGCCTTTTCCTCCGAGTCTTTTGAATATTTTCAAAGAAATCAAATCCGATCTTGGGATTGACATGCCTCCTAATGGAGATTTGACTCGATGGGCAAAACAAGGGGTTTTTCTATTGAATGCAACCTTAACTGTTCGGTCAGGACAGGCGGGTTCTCATCAAAAACACGGTTGGGAGGAATTT
Organism: Algoriphagus sp.; assembly: GCF_013373065.1. Taxonomy (GTDB): domain Bacteria; phylum Bacteroidota; class Bacteroidia; order Cytophagales; family Cyclobacteriaceae; genus Algoriphagus. Next base: position 137,945 of record NZ_JABXIN010000001.1, on the reverse strand, counting down.
ACAGATACTGTGATTCATACCATCAGCGAAAAAAGAGCTCATGTAGTTTTTTTATTATGGGGTGCCTACGCAGGAAAAAAAGCAGATTTGATTGACCAAAATAAACATCTGGTTTTGAAAGCCCCACACCCGAGTCCTTTATCCGCACATCGTGGATTTTTGGGATGCAGGCATTTTTCACAAGCAAATGCCTATTTGGAGCAAAATGGAATCGCGCCTATACATTGGTAATTTTATTCTTCATCAAAAAAGCCCAGCTATCAACTACTGGGCTTTGAATTTTTATAACTCCTCAACAGGAAGGGGTTAACTAATCCCTTTGAAAATTCTATTCCATCGAATTTTACTGAAGAAAGATTCGAATTCATCCAAAGAAAGCCATAGGAACCAAGCTTTTCCAACGATGTGATCCTCTGGGACAAAGCCCCAATAACGGGAATCCAAGGAATCGTGGCGATTATCCCCCATCATGAAATAATAATCTTGGTTGAAGGTGTAGGTGTCTATTTTTTGTCCATTTATGAACAGCTGCCCATCTCTAATATCAACCTGCTCATGACCTTCATAATTTTGAATAGTGGAGCCGTATCGCATCACATTGTCCTCGGTCATTTCAATCGTCCAATCTTTACCTGGAATCGTAAGGGGACCAAATTGGTCACGGTTCCATTCTAGTTTCATTCCATCAGGAAAAATCCCATTTTCACCTCTTGGGCTCATGATCCGCTTTCGAACTTCCGTGATTACAGGAGATTCTTTTAGCCGATTAATCACAAGATCAGTGGCATAAACTATATATCCAGAACCATCTGGAAATGCCATGAAACTTGCTGGGTTAATTCCATAATCTGCGAAAAAATCAGCATTCAGCATCCTACTCGTGAGAACATCATAAGAATATTGCATTTCTTCGGGCTTCATTCCGGGTTCTCCATTTACAAAAAGATCCCCGTTTTTAATTTCAATTACATCCCCAGGTATTCCAACGGCACGCTTGATGTAATTCGTTTTTAAGTCATTTGGAAATTGAAATTCGACAGGATAATTAAAAACAACCACATCGTTTCGCTTCACGTCTGTGAATCCAGGTAGACGATAATAGGGGAGTTGGATAGCATCAGAATAGGAGGAAAGTTCCGTCCCCCAGATTTTTTGATGAGTTAAGGGAACCTGAAGTGGTGTCTTCGGGATTCGGGTACCATAGTGCATTTTGCTCACAAATAGAAAATCACCCACCAAAAGGGATTTTTCCATAGAAGCTGTAGGAATGGTAAAAGGCTCTAATAAAAGCCATCGAATTAAACTTGCTGCTACTACTGCAAAAACTAAGGCATCTAGCCATTCACGTGCAGCGGATTTTTTCTTTTTGTTGGATGTACTCATGTTTATTTCGTTCAGAATGAAAGAAAATCATTCATCGTTAAAACTCCTTTTTTTCCAGGCAGCCATTCCGCCACCAAAACTGCGCCAAGTGCAAAGCCCTGCCGGCTATGTGCAGTATGCGAAATTTCAATATCGTCTATTTCTGATTGATATCGAATTATATGTGTTCCTGGCGCTGGATCGATCCGTTTGGATGTAATAGGGATGCTGTGTCCGTTATCGGACGTGCTATCGGACAAATGCCAGTCTGTTTTTTCATCCTGATTTTTTATGATTCCCTCAGCCAAGGTTATGGCTGTTCCTGAAGGAGCGTCCTTTTTAGCGGTATGATGGATTTCTTCAATGCTTACATGGTAGCCACTGGTTTCATTCATGAGTTTTGCCAAAAACTCATTCACCTTGAAGAAAATATTTACACCAATGCTGAAGTTGGAAGCATAGAAGAATCCTGTTTGTTTTTCAACTGCCAATTGGTCTATGCTTGCTTTTTGGTCAAGCCACCCTGTAGTTCCTGAGACGACTGGAATGCCGTGATTTAGACACCAACTGAGGTTGGAAACAGCCGCTTCAGGTTGGCTAAATTCGATGGCTACATCAATTGAAGAGGGATCTACTGTATCCAACAATTCTCGATTTGTCTCATCGATTTTCAAAATAATCTGATGGCCTCGGGATTCGGCAATTTCACCGATAATCTTTCCCATTTTGCCATATCCCAATAGAATGATGTTCATTTATTTGAAATTCAATTTAAAGCTAATTCCCATTCCTTGATTTTGAGCGGTAAAACTCTCAAGGGAAGGTTCGATTGATAAGCTTAATTCGTCAGTAATATCAAATCCCGAAAGATGTGCATCCACATTGGCATCGATAATATTCAATGCATAAATGACACCTAACAATAAAATGGTTAAGTCCCGGTTGCGTCTCCAATAATCTACGTTACGTACCAAGGCATCCCTGTTCAAGGTTGGGAAAATCGTAGGGTCCCCATCATCAAATGCAAAAAGCGCTTCCCGAAAGACTTGGTAACGACGGTTGTTGAAACTAATAAAGTAAATATCCGTCATGAAACCTGCATAGAGAATAGGCACTTTCCATGCTTTTCCATTGTAAACTTGTCCAGCTCCAGGTAGCACTGCAGAAAGGAGTGATGCCTTTCTAGGGTTTTTTGGAAGAGAGGAATAATCGGGTTTCTCCTTTTTTTGCTTTTTTACCTCTACTCGAACAGTGTCCTGTTGTGCATTCGAAGCTGTTGGAATCAGAAATAAATAAAAAGAAAACCCCGCTGCCAAACAGAGGGTCTTCAAAATTTGATACCGATGGAGGGAGTTCCAGTTCAAAATCAGATGATTTCGAGAATTTCTAATATCCTGTTAAGGTCAGAAGCCGAATGAAAAGGAATTTTGATTTCTCCACGATTTTTGGTGTCAGACTTTAGTGACACTTTCGTTCCAAAATGAGAGGCCAGTCGCTGCTGAAGCTTATTCAATTCATATTTTTTGACTGGATCCAATTCCGGTTTTTCCTTTTTTCCGGTTTTACCTTCATTGAGAGCCTTTACCAAAGCTTCTACTTTTCGAACACTGAGGTCCTCTTCAACCGCTTTTTTGAAAATTGCCAATTGCTTGTCAATATCATCTATGTTGATCAAGGCACGCGCGTGACCCATGGAGATTTTCTGATCCCGAATTGCAGCTTGGATTGAAGGAGGTAATTTTAGAAGCCGCAAATAATTATTTACAGTTGTCCGATTTTTTCCAACTCGATCCCCTAATTCTTCTTGCTTAAGATCGCATTCTGCAAGGAGACGCTGATAAGATTGCGCGATTTCCAGGGCATTTAGATTTTCCCGTTGAATATTTTCAATCAGGGCCATTTCCAGCATTTGCTGATCGTTGGCTGTTCGAATGTAGGCGGGAATTTTCTTTAATCCTGCAAGCTTGGATGCTTGAAATCGTCGTTCTCCGGAAATAAGCTGATACTCGTCCTGGTCCAGCTTTCGTACGGTAATCGGCTGGATGATTCCCTGAACTTTAATGGATTCAGCGAGCTCTTCCAATGCCTCTTTGTCAAAATGGGTCCGAGGCTGAAAAGGGTTTACTTGGATAGATTCCAAGGGGATTTCAAAAATCCCGGTCTTCTGAACTTCAGGTAGAATTTCTTCTGAGCTGTTCTTAGCGGGGCTGTCTTGTAATAAGGCTCCTAACCCTCTTCCAAGGGCACTTTTTTTTCGATTAGGTTTATTGTCAGCCATGAGTCTCAGTTTCTTTTTTCAGTCCGTTTTTTTCGGCAATCTCATTGGCCAAATTTAAATAAGCTATTGCTCCTTTTCCTTCTGCATCAAATGCAATGGCAGGTAAACCAAAACTTGGAGCTTCTCCCAAGCGGACATTTCTTGGGATAATGGTTTCAAATACCATGTTTTTGAAATGAATCCGAACTTCCTCCACGACTTGATTGGAAAGTCTAAGACGGACATCATACATGGTCAATAATATTCCCTCTATTTCCAAATCCGTATTCAAGCGGGTTTGGATGATTTTTATGGTATTCAAAAGTTTACCCAAACCTTCCAATGCAAAATACTCGCATTGTACTGGGATGATTACGGAATTGGCTGCAGTTAGTGCATTGATTGTGATTAATCCTAAGGATGGAGAACAATCAATAATGATGAAATCATACTGATCACGAATCCCGGAAATCACCTCCTTCATCTTTTCTTCCCGGTTTTCCATATTGATCATTTCCACTTCTGCCCCAACCAAATCAATATGGGAAGGCACAAGGTCCAAATATTCAATATCGGTTTTGATAATGATTTCCTCTACAGGAATTCCATCAACCATACATTCGTAAATACTCGTGCTGATTGATTTCGGGTCTTGGCCCAAACCGGAAGTTGTGTTGGCCTGAGGGTCTGCGTCAATCACCAGGGTTTTGTATTCCAAGACCGCCAAACTTGCAGCAAGGTTCATCGCGGTTGTTGTTTTACCAACTCCACCTTTTTGATTGGCAATGGCAATGATTTTTCCCATGGTTGTGATCAAAATTTAAGATTCAATATTAATCAAAATCCGCACGCTAACGAGCGATTTACTCCCTTTTTTTACATGCCTAATTCTTCGTAAGAAATCTTTTTTTCGGGGGTTTTAAAGGTAGAATTCGACCCAAACCCTTTAATTATCAATTATTTAGGACTTCTGTGGTTTCGGCTTTAGCAAACTGTTAAAGTTTGTTGTTTTCAATTTTGATCCACATCATAAGTAAGGCTGTTTCAAAGGAGCATTTGATAGCAACAAAAAAAGGGCCTAAAGCCCTTTTTGATTATTTTTTCCGATTTGCATCTGCTGCCTTCATCGCATCTTCCAAACGCTGTTGGAATTTGGATTTTTTCTTGTTTGCATTTTTCACCTTGTTTTCTTCTACTTTCTGACGGATTTTTTGATCGTCTACGAATAGCTTGATTAAGGCTTGTTGACCGAAGGTGACTACGTTCGAAACAAAGTAATAGAAGCTCAAACCAGCAGGGTAAGAGTTTAGGATAAACATAAACATTACCGGCATGATGTAGCCCAAATTTTTCATTGGACCTGTAGCCGTTGTCAGCTGATTATTAAAATGGGTGTAAATAATCTGTGAAACGGTCATCAAAAGCGTAAACAAACTTACATGGGATCCATAGAAAGGAATTGTAAACGGCAATTTGATGAATTCATCATAGGTAGAAAGGTCCTTCGCCCAAAGGAAAGATTCCTGACGGAGTTCGATAGAATTTGGGAAAAAGAAGAACATTGCAAATAAGAAAGGCATCTGCAACAAGAGAGGCAAACATCCTGAGATTGGACTAACCCCTAATTGCGAGAAAAGCTTCATTTGCTCTTGCTGCATTTTGGTAGGGTCTTCACCGTATTTCTCCTTTAGTTCGTCAATTTCAGGTTTGATAACTCGCATTTTTGCCATCCCGATATAAGACTTGTAAGTCAAGGGAGACAGGGCGAGTTTGATGATCAAAACAATTAAGATGATGATCACCCCATAGTTGTCGAAGAATTTCTCGAGGAAAGCGAATAGGTTGACAATGATGTATTTATTCACCCAGCTCACAAAGAAGTAGCCCATGTCTACGTTCTTTTCAAATCCCTCAGTGACTCCTTTTAAAACTTTGTATTTATCTGGGCCAAAGTAATACTGGTAGGAAGCTTTTCCTGAATTAAGTGGGATATTCAACTGAGCCTCCATGTTACGTACAAACATGCTGTCTGTAGGAGTGCTTTGTGCTAAGCTAACTTGATTGAACGGTTCATCAGCAATAATACCAGCTGTAAAAAATCGCTGACTGAAACCAATCCACTTTACAGGTTCTTCTGGAATATTGGTTTCTGGAGATTCTCCCACTCCCAAATTGTCATAAGAACCGCTCGCGGTGTAGTAATTGACTTGGGTTTTTCTTCTTGATTCGGCTAAATCCCGTTCATGGGCACGCGCTTGATCTTTCCAGTCTAGCGTGACGCTGTTTTGTGTGAAAACACCTGCAAACCGATCAATTTCTAAGCTTTTTTCTACCTGATAAGAATCTGAGGGTAGGCTGTATCGCTGAATCAGAGAACCACTTTCTGTACTGGCACTTAGTGTAAGTACTTTTGTTTCTTTTCCATCTTCCGATGTTTCAGTCGATAGATTAGGTGCGAAAAAGAAATCCTCTAATTGAACGGGGCCACGGGAAGTAGTCAAGGTATGGGTCATGGATGAGGATTCATCATCCAATAGATATAGATCGCCTCCTTCCCAATTTTTATATTCCTTCAGGATTACATTTTTGATGCCGGCTCCCTTTGTAGAAATTTCCAAGCGGATCAACTCGTTTTCTAAGGTAACGAGCTCTTCTTCTCCTAAAGTGAATGTGGCCAGAACTCCGTATTCATCCAGCTTTTCCTGCGATAAGCTGTCAGATTCAGGCTCGGCTAAAGTAGCTTGATCTTGGATGGGCTCTTCTACAGAACTTACCAGTTCATTTGTCTGGATCTCTTCGGTAGGTGGTACTTCTGGGCCACTCGCAAAAAAGATGGAATAAATGAGGATGACCGCAGCAAATAAAATCAGCCCTGTTGCTTGATTTCTATCCATAATAATTGGTTCCCGGAAATTCGGGTTTCGTTTACTTTATTTTTTTGTTTTCAATAGCTGCTTGAATAAACTTCACAAACAACGGTTGAGGATTGAGTGCTGTACTTTTATATTCCGGATGAAATTGAACGCCAACAAACCAAGGATGGTTTTTAATTTCTACAATTTCCACAAGACCTGTCTCCGGGTTTTTACCAGTAGCGATCATACCTCCTTCTTCAACTTGTTCCAAATAGAGGTTGTTGAATTCATAGCGGTGACGATGGCGTTCCTGGATTTTTTTACTTCCATAGGCCAAATACGACTTGCTTCCTCGTTTGAGTTCGCAAGTATACGACCCCAATCTCATTGTTCCTCCCATTTGTTCGATTTGCTTTTGTTCTTCCATCAAATCGATGATTGGATGATTGGTGTAAGGGTCCATTTCTGTACTGTTTGCCTTTTCCAGTTCCAGTACATTTCGGGCAAATTCTATAACTGCCACCTGCATTCCAAGACAAATTCCAAAGAATGGGATTTGCTTTTCCCTTGCGAATCGGACTGTTTCAATTTTCCCTTCAAATCCACGCTCTCCAAATCCTGGGGCAACTAAGATTCCATCAAGATCTCGTAGTTTGGATTCGTAATTGTCTGTATTGATTTCTTCTGAAGAAATCAGGCTAAGATTCACTTTGCATTCCACAGCAGCTCCTGCATGCGTGAAGGCTTCGATGATGGATTTATAGGAATCAGGAAGGGAAACGTACTTTCCGATAAGACCAATATTGACTTCTTGAGTTGGATTTTTCAATTTTCCTAAGAAGTCCTTCCAGTCTTCCAAATCCGTATTTTGTTTAGAAGAAAGCTTCAATTTGGAAAGGACACGTTCATCTAACTTCTCCTTTTTCATCAAAAGGGGAACATCATAGATCGTTTCCGCATCCATGGCTTCGATTACACTGTTAAGCTGAACATTGCAGAAAAGAGCAAGCTTTTTCTTTACCTCAGGAGGTAAGTGATATTCGGTTCGACAAACTAAAATGTCTGGCTGAATCCCTGCTTCAAGCAGCTGTTTTACTGAATGCTGGGTTGGTTTCGTTTTTAGCTCCTTGGCAGCTTTCAAGTACGGGATGAGTGTCAAATGAATAACCAAGAAATTATTCGGTCCCAAATCCCATCTCGCTTGTCGGACAGCTTCAATGAAAGGAAGTGATTCGATATCTCCTACACAGCCACCGATTTCTGTGATAACTACATCGTACTTTCCTTCCTGCCCCAACTTGTAAAAGTTGGATTTAATCTCATCCGTGATATGAGGGATTACCTGAACGGTTTTCCCAAGATATTCACCTTTTCGCTCTTTGGTTATGACGTTATTGTATATTCTCCCGGTAGTGACATTGTTGCTTTGGGAGGTTCTGATATTCAAAAAACGCTCATAATGGCCTAGGTCCAGGTCTGTTTCAGCCCCATCGTCAGTCACATAACATTCCCCATGTTCATAGGGGTTGAGTGTTCCTGGATCGATGTTAAGGTAAGGATCGAATTTTTGAATTGTCACCGAAAAGCCTCTTGCTTGCAGAAGCTTTCCTAAAGAGGCTGCAATAATTCCTTTTCCTAGTGAAGAGGTAACTCCGCCTGTGATGAAAATGTATTTGGTGGATGAGGCCATAAGAATGAGCTGAGGTGTGGGTTTGATCTTGGATTCTTATGGGGCTCAAAATTAAGGAAATTATCCGATTTAGTAGAGGGCCAGGCTTATTTCTCCCATAAAATTTTAAAAAGGGAGCAGGCCGTCATACCAAATAAAAAAACTATTGAATGATTTTTCCTTAGATGTAAAATTGAATGCTGAAAATAAAAAACGTAGATAGTTTAATTATTATAGATTTTAATTTTTGGAATTTTTCAGAGTGATTTTTCTAAAAAAGAGAAAGCATCAAAAGGAAATTCGAACATATACTAATAGAAAAAAGTCTATGTCAAAAACAATGATTAGTCTTGGTTTTGGTTTTTGAACCTTATACGAATAGAGATTTGAAGGAGTTTACGTTAAGTTTATGTTATAATTTTTAATAATTGTTTTATAAATCTAATATATAACTATATATTGTCGTTTGTTTTAACTATAAACAATATTCTTATGAGAGAATTAATTAAAGAAGCTATTGCTGACTTGAAAAAAAATGATGGTTTTGTCTATGTGACTGCTGAAGGAAAAAGAATAGATCTTCATGAAGCGGCTGCTAGAGGAATTGCTGTTACTCCAGTAAACCCAAAGGATGACGTCATCAAGAAATTAGAAAATGCAGGATTATTTTTAACTGATGGTAGATTCGTTAATGATTTAAATGAGTTGATCGGTTTGATTACCGGACAGTCTACCGGAAAGACTTCAAAAAGAAGAACATTCTCTGATGCTGAAAAAAGTAAGATCCTTGCTGAATGGGAAAAAGTTGCTGCTGCAGGTAAGAAAACCAAAGCTGCTTTCGCTAGAGAAGTAGGTGTAGGATACCAAACATTTATCAATTGGTTGAGAGGATAATAGATGCATCATTTCTAATCAAAAAAGGCAGGACTCACTGCCTTTTTTTATTTTTATATTATCATAACAACTTAAGGGTTTTGTATTATTTTTTGGTTAGTATAAGGTCTAACCTTATCAAGGCTAACGTCTAATAAAAAATAATTCAATTTACTTTGGGGATTATGCTTCAACTTTCAGGCCTCAAACTTTTTAATAGAAGGAGAAATTGGGCTTTCTGACCTTTGCTCTCAGATATCTGTTTATTTTTGTGCAAAAATTGAGAAAAGTTGGATCAAAAGGTAATAGCAGCAGGGCTTCAGAAACAGAGACTATTCCGAATTCGAGAAGGGAACAAGAAAATCATCACCTTATGCAAAATGAGTGCATGGACTCCTGATCTGGGAAAGGATTGGGTATTCTTGCTTTTTGATCTTTTTCAGATTCGCTCAGTAGCAGGTCAATTTTCGGAAGTATCCTTGGATATTGTAGAATTCGCCTCTAAACCCACTCTGTATCATACCGAGCCTGGTCCAACCATTCCCAAAGATCTGGTTGACAACGGACAGGTACGATTTTCATTGATTCGGGATAAAGAGTGGAATAAGTTGCTTTTCCAAATTTCGGAATTAGTGCTCTGCAAAATCGATAGTGATGGAAAACCGGATCAAGAGACGGACTTGTATTTTCCACTTTTTAGTCCAAACCTCAAAGAATTATATCTGAGTCCCGAAGGGGATGTCAAAATCATCAAAGGATGAATTTCAAAAATAAGCTGGATCAAAACCCTTTATTTGAAAAAGTCGCCGCAGCTGGACAAAAACTGGGCGTAGATACCTATGTGGTAGGTGGCTATGTGCGGGACTTATTAATGGGGCGAGAAAGCAAGGATATTGATTTTACTTGTGTAGGAAGTGGGATTGAACTAGCGGAAGAGGTGGCAAAATCCTTCGATTTCCATGTGCCGCTTTCCGTTTTCAAGAATTTTGGCACTGCAATGCTAAAATTAGATGATTCAGAATTGGAATTTGTCGGCGCAAGAAGGGAATCTTACCGGTCCCATAGTCGGAAGCCAATTGTAGAAGATGGCACCTTAATGGAAGATTTAGAGCGGAGAGATTTCACGATCAATGCCATGGCAATCTCCTTGAATAGTGGGAATTATGGAGAATTGCTAGATCCATTTGGGGGTCAGAGAGACCTAAAGCGTAAATTGATCAAAACTCCCTTGGATCCCAATGTGACTTTTTCTGATGATCCTTTACGAATGATGCGTGCGATACGATTTGCTGCTCAATTAGAGTTCGATATTGAACCGGACACCTTTTTTGCTATTCAGAGCAATGCACATCGCTTGAAAATTGTTTCTGCCGAGCGGATTGTCACCGAGCTTAATAAGATTGTCTTGACCAAAAAACCTTCCTATGGATTCAATTTATTGTTTGCGGGGAAGTTATTGCATGAGTTTTTCCCTGAGATGGTGGAATTACAGGGGGTAGATACCGTGGATGATAAATCCCATAAGGACAATTTCTACCACACCTTACAGGTATTGGACAATGTAGCCAAAGTCAGTGATGATTTATGGCTGCGATGGGCTGCTATCCTACATGATATAGCCAAACCCGCTACGAAACGATTCAACCAAAAGTCGGGCTGGACGTTTCATGGGCATGAAGATAAAGGCTCCCGAATGGTCCCTGGAATCTTTAAGAGACTGAAGCTTCCAATGGACGAACGTATGAAGTTTGTCCAAAAATTAGTGCGTCTTCATCTGCGCCCTATTGCTTTGGTTAAGGATGAAGTGACGGATTCCGCTTTACGTCGATTGCTTTTTGATGCCGGTGATGCCATTGATGATTTGATGAAGTTGTGTCGGGCAGATATTACTTCAAAGAATAATAAAAAAGTAAAGCGCTATTTGGAGAATTTCGATAAGGTAGAACGAAAGCTTCAAGAAGTAGAAGAAAAAGACCAGGTTCGAAATTTCCAACCACCAGTAAGTGGAGAAGAAATTATGAGCACATTCGGACTTAAACCATCGAAACTGGTAGGGGATATCAAAGAAGAAATTAAAGAAGCTATATTGGAAGGCAAAATCAAAAATAATCCCCAAGAGGCTCGGAATTTGATGATAGAAATTGCGAAGCGAATGGGGCTTTCACCTCAAAACAAGAATTAAACTAAACTAAACCATGAAGCGAATATTGCTGATTTTCATGCTTGGGCTTTTTGCCAATGCATCTTTTTCTCAAACGACAGATTCCATTCCCCAGCTGGATCCTAAAACCAAATTGGCTCTGAACATTCAGGACCAAGCCGCTTATCAATTGGCCATGCGCTACAATGACCCGCAATTGGCGAAAGGTGCGTTGTATCGATTGATTGTTAGGAACCCTGAGAATTTGAGATTTCAAGAATTATTGGGAACCCTTTATTTTGAATTAGGGCAGGCTACTTCAGCTGCGTTGGTTTCCTTGGATATTTTGGAAGTGAATGACCGAAATATTGGAGCTTTGGAAATTGCAGCCTACTCTTTGGAACAAGTGGGTGCGCTTGATCGAGCCTTGCCACATTATGAGCGTCTTTATTTGCTTACAGGGGATAACTTCAGCCTTTATAAGTCCGGATTTCTTCAGTATTCCTTGAAGCGCTATGAAGAAGCCTTGAACTCGGTCAATATGCTTGTAAAAAATGCCAAGCCGGATGAGAAAATTGGTTTTCCGGTTTCTGATACTGAAACGCAAGAAATCAGCATCAAAGCCGCAGCCCTTAATCTTAAGGGAATGATTTATATGGATCAAGGTTCGAATTCAGAAGCGAAGACTGCATTTGAAGAAGCTATCGAACTCGATCCAAGTTTTGAGCTTGCAAAAGAGAATTTGAAAAAGACGCAATAATTAAAAAAAAGGGAAGTATTTAGGTAAAAGGTTGTCTATCTAGGCAGCCTTTACTTTTTTATATGAATAGGAGATAGGCGAGGGTGGTGGTGACTAGAGCTAACAAAAAGCTTAAAAATAAGATTCGGATGTAGTTTACTGGGATTTTTATGATCTCGTCAGACTCCTTTCTTAAAAAAAATTTTTTGGGACGAATAACTCCCTGTACAATAGCCAGTATACCCAAAAAGTAGATGGTCAGAATAAGTAAGAAGCTCGCAATTTCTTCCATATCTCGAAGGTATTCAAAATTTTCAATCCTAAAAGCGCGGGTTCAATTCGTAACAATTTGATAATAAAAGAAAAAGCGACCGATTCGGCCGCTTTTTATAGATGAATGATAATTATTTTATCGCAATTGGGTCACGATTTCCGTCTGGGTCACTGATTGAAGATCCTCCGTTTCTAGGATTTCCAGTTAAAAGGATTCCGGCAACGTGAGGAGAAGCCATAGAAGTACCGTTGTATAAAGCATAACCTCCTCCTGGGACAGTTGAAAGCACTCCAACCCCTGGAGCGGCAAAGTCCACAGGTGGGTTCCCATAGTTAGAGAAAGAAGCAAAGACATCGCTACTATTCGTTGCCGATACTGTGTAGATATTAGGATGGTTTGCACTGGCAGGAGATCTTGTTCCAGCATCTGTACTTTCATTTCCAGCGGCTAGTGCCACCTTTACTCCAGATTCAGCTAAGGCGATCACCGCGTCGTTTAGTGCTGTAGAAAGAGGTCCGCCTAAACTCATATTTGCCACATCTACATTGGAGCCTTTTGCAGTTACAAAATCAACTCCTGCAATTACGCCGGAGTAAGAACCAGATCCCCGACTATCCAATACTTTGACTGGGACCACCGTTGCCCCGGCTGCAACACCTATCACTCCTATACTATTATCTACTGCTGCAATGGTTCCCGCTACATGCGTTCCATGCCCACTTCCATCTTGGGAAAGATCAGCGTCTTTTCCTTTAGTGAAGGCGTTAAATCCTAAACTAACATCTACATTTAGGTCAGGATGGCTAGCATCGATTCCTGAATCAATCACATAGGCTTTACCATTTCCGGTGTAGGTGTCTCCTCCTCCTACTCTAGTAATTCCCCAAGGAGTTTCTTGTGCAGGGCCACTTCCTCCACCATCACCTCCATCATCCCCACCTGGGCCTTTTCCGGGAGGTGGGGCAAGAGCAATTACCCGATCCGGTTCGATAAACTTCACCGCAGGGTCTTTGGATAGTTTTTCGTATTCTTCATTGGTTAATTCTACAGAAAATCCCTCGATGGAACTTCCATAAACATAGCCTAAGCTGGCTTCTGCGATATCATATCTTGCCAAGATGTCCATGCTGATTTTTCGCATGGCCGCTTGATTACTGGCATAGTCTTTTGTTTTTCTAAAATTCAAATTCGTCGCATTTAAGCGAACGATATACTTTCCAGGAATAATGTCTCCATTTTGGAATTTTACATATTCCACGACAGAGTCATTGATCACCGGACTTTGTTCTTGGGGCATACAGGCAAAAGCCATCGCTCCAATAACCACCCCTGCCATGGAGACAGGTTTTCTCAAGATGTTTTTCATTTTGTAAAAGGTTGGTTGGTTAAAATAATTTTAAAATTTTTCCCACTAGGGTAGAATTTCAAACCTTAAATTATCCGATTGTCAAAATATTCCAAATGTTTTTAAAAAGTAGTGCTTAAAAATTTTTCAAAACCAAAAAAAAAGAGCCCCTTGTTTGGAGCTCTTAATAATGTTTTAATTCATCGATTCAATCATTCGCCCTGTGCGGACTTTATGATCTAAGGTACTTCCTAGATCTGTTCGGTCTAGCTTTTGAAAACGTCCCGATGGAGCTTCGCCGGTGATTTGGGAGATGGCGGTTCGTAAAAGCTGTTCATTGATATCTCCAAAAGGGCGCAAGCGTTCCGTTACTTCTCTAGCAGAAATATTCGGTGTAAAACCGGTCGTGTAGTCGGACTCATCCAAGCTGTTGAAACTTTGGGTAACGATAGGCAAAATACCATAAGGGTTCTGCGGATTATCCTCATCCTCAAAGGGTATGGATCCTACGTTTTTCCCCGTTGTCACATCCCCAATCAAGAAGACATCCATGTAGGGCTTCAAACCATTGATAATCAATTCTGATGCAGAAGCTGTTCTTCTTGAGGTCAAAATGTAGATTCGGTTCCCGTCCAAAATATTCCCCAGATTTTCAGATTTGGTTCTGAATGGAGTTTGTACATTTTGGAAGTCATCAAATTGACTCAAGAAACTATTGTATTTCGTTTTTGAAAAAATATCATTTTGATCCACGCTTGGTGCGATTAAACTTGCCAAGTTGACTGCGGAGGAAACAAATCCTCCCCCGTTATACCTGAAATCAACGATCAAATGACTAATCCCTTCTGATTTGAATTTGGCGAAAATGCCATCCATCTCATTATCATAGGCGGTACTTCCATTTCCTGGTCCTGGAGCGAAGAAGTGATAAACGACATAGCCGATCTTTTCATTGTTGATCGTGTAGATGGTGTCTAGGAAATTAGGATTTTCGGCTAACTGTACCACATTTAATTCCAAATTGCCTTGATCTTCATATTGGTTTGTTCCCTCATTAAATCTCAAATAGCTGATAAAATGAGTAGCAGATATGCCTTCTAAAACCTCCCGATAGTTATCAATTGTCATTGCTTCTCCATTGATAGCTTGGATGACATCTCCGCGTAAAAGACCAGCAGATTCGGCAGGGCTATTTTTCTTGATATAGGTGATTTCGGCAACAACTAAATTAGAATTTTGGCTATCCGTATAAAGTATGAATTCATAGCCTGCCTCTAGGGTAATCCCATTGAGGGAATTGATCAATTCTTGGTAGTCTGGGTAAATTACCGAAAAACGGTCGGTTGGACGGTTTAGCAGTGCTTCAAAGAAATCTTCAGGATTAGAAGTTTCAGCAATAGGATTCCCCATATCCTCTAACCAATAGTAAACCTGCTCCATGATTTCATATATCCATTGGTTTACCGCAGCATTGGAACCCGGATCAACAGGTGGTTCGGGATCTTGATTGTTACAGGAAAATAGTCCAAGCAGGGCAAAGACTAGGAAAAGCGGAAGTCCTTTGAATATTCTCATAAACGGGTGTTTTTCATTCCTTATCAAACGCAAAATTGAGAAGGCTGTTGTGTCAAGTAGGTTTTACCACGAAGAACCAAAGGAAACGTCATGTGTTTGACTATCCAACAGTTTTCCATTTTCACATTTGAGTACTCGGTAGGGGTATTTTCGAAGCAATTCGTGATTATGCGTAGCCATTAAGATGGCTGTCCCTTTTTTGTTGATTTCCTGAAATAATTTGAAAATGCCATCGGCTACATCCGGATCCAAATTCCCGGTAGGTTCGTCAGCTAGCAGGATTGAGGGTTCGTTAAGCAATGCGCGGGCAATAACTACCCGCTGTTGTTCTCCGCCACTCAGCTGATGAGGCATTTTACTGGAAGAATTATGAAGGCCAACCTGAAGTAAGACCTCGGCCATTCGTTCTTTAATTTTCACCTTGTCTTTCCAACCCGTTGCTTTCATGACAAAGGCTAAATTCTCAGCGACTGTGCGATCATTGAATAGTTGGAAATCCTGAAAAATGATCCCCAGCTTTCTACGTAAAAAAGGAATCTCTTTGGTTTTAATGGATTTTAGGTGAAAACCTGAAATCTCTACATCTCCAGCTTTTAAAGGAAGATCGGCGTATAGGGTTTTCAGAAGAGAACTTTTTCCACTTCCGGTTTTTCCAATCATGAAAACAAATTCATGCTGTTCGATTGAAAAAGAAACATCCGAAAGAATAGGATCTACTCCTTGAAAAACGGTGACATGATCAACCTTGAGGACCGGTTCTGTTTTGAAATCCATTTATAATTCCAGTTTTTGCAACTTACCGAAAGGTAGTTTTTCGATTAATTCCTGAAGTTCTTCTTCTTTGCCCTCCAGTCCAAATTTCTCTGGATTTTTCATGGGACGATCTGCTCGAAAGTATGCAACGAGGACAAAATTTTCATCCCGAATTTGGATGTAGTCAGGAATTTTTGCTTTTCCTTTTACTTTGATGATATACATGTACGTAGAGAAAATATGGCTTTTCTAGTAATGAAGAAAAGCCATGTTTTGTTTACTTTCCGGCTGCTTTGGCGTGGTCTGCCAGAAACTGTGCCAAACCTTTGTCAGTCAAGGGGTGGTTCAGTAATCCAGTGATTACTTTCAGGGGACAGGTGGCTACATCTGCACCAATTTCAGCACACTTGATGAGGTGCATGGTGTGTCGAATACTTGCTGCCAACACTTCTGTGGTGTAATCATAGGTTCGATAGATATGTACGATTTGCTCGATTAACTCGAGGCCATCGAAAGAAATATCATCTAATCGACCAATGAAAGGGGAAACATAGGTAGCTCCTGCTTTTGCAGCCAATAGGGCCTGGCCTGCAGAGAAAATCAACGTACAATTGGTTCGGATCCCTTCGCTGTGGAGGTATTTGATTGCCTTTACTCCTTCTTTAATCATAGGAATCTTCACCACGATTTTATCGTCGAGTTTGGCAAGTTCTTTTCCCTCCCGAATCATTCCTTCGAAATCGGTGGAAATCACTTCGGCACTTACCTTATCATCTACAATGTCACAGATTGCTTTGTAATGGGCGATAACTTGTTCATCGCCACTTATTCCTTCCTTAGCCATCAAAGAAGGGTTGGTGGTTACCCCGTCCAATACACCTAAGTCATAGGCTTCCTGAATTTCGGCAAGGTTTGCGGTGTCAATAAAGAATTTCATGAATAATTAGTTTTGGTTGAAAGCAATGGAGAAAATTTCCATTAAAGCAAAGTTAAAACTTTAATCAGGATAAGGAATTGAATTTTAAAATTCAGAGAGGTCAAAAAAAGAGGCGGCATCGCACCGCTACAACCGCCTACCCTTGCTTCCTTCCGGACCTGGGGGATTCAGCAGGAGCTGGTCGTGCCGCCGGGTGGCAAAGGTAAGGCAAAATTTACTCAAATCAATACTTTCTTTGAAAGTTTGAGGCTTTTTCAAGTTTCGTTTAAATTGGTTCTTGAATGTCTTGGACTTAGATCAGGCCTCGCCAGGTTTGAGGTCATAATTGATCATCCAACTTACCCCAAATTTATCTTGGAAGCTACCAAAATAAGCTCCCCAAAAGGTTTTTTGAAATTCCATTTCTACCGTTCCTCCTGCTGATAATTTCTTGAAAATCTCTTCCCCCGATTGTTTACTATCAGCATCTATAGAAAGGTAATTTTGATTTCCGATAGTCAAAGGTTTTCCCATGTCAGTTAGTGTATCAGATGCCATGATTTTGACCTGATCATTGATACGAAGGCTCACATGCATGACTCGTTGTTGATCGACTTCGGCTATGTCCATACCCGGGATTTCACTAAAATATTGGATACCTCCTTCGAGTTCTCCTCCTAGAATGGATTGATAAAATAGAATAGCTTGCTCTGCTTGACCGTCAAAATTTAAATAGGGGAAAATTTTCATAGCATAGAATATAGAAGAAATCAAGGTAAGGATTATTAGGAGGTTTTATCAATTTTGAAGCTTAAAAAAGAAAGGATTAACCCAGCGAATGAAATTCCTAATGCAAGGGAAAGATTGCTATAAGACACGCCGATCGAAACCAGCTGTAATGCAAAACCAACGCCCCAAACCAAATGTCCTTTGAGTGTTTTTTTGGTTCTAGATTTTAATTCAGAGGAGGTTTTTCCTTCAGAAAGTAAAGGGTGAAAAAAATCCCGATAATGCCAAAGAATAAGCAAGTTTAAGAGGAGAAGAAATCCTAAGACAAAAGGGGTGCCTTTCCAATTCAAGGAAATCGTTATGATGAGAATATTCAAAATCATCGGAACAAGCATTATGCTCCCGAGAAGTTTGTATCGGGTAGTGAAAAGCATGTAGCCAATTAGGATTTGGGAGAACGCAATGAATTTTCCATAAAACCCCAATTGGTATTCTTCCAATTGTTCAATCAACCATGTAGGGCCAATCCAACCGAAATATTGATGTTCGGCAAAGAGTTTGGCCATCCCTGCTCCAAAAAATGTAAATCCCAAAAATACTGCGATGACATTTAATACTATCTTTTTTGTCTTGGAAGAAATCATGCTGCCTTTTGGGGATAATGAGGGGATAATTTAAAAGTTACGGGTCATGCGATTTTTATTCGAAAATCCATTTTCTTTCTAATTTAGGAAGATCTAAATCCAAATCCTGTTTTTTATGTCTACAAGTGAATTAGCTCCTGGAAGTAAACTCCGTCATCCCAAGTTTGGTGTAGGAATGATCCTCTCTGCTGATGAGAGTTGTTACAAAATCTATTTTTACAATACAGAAGAAATTAAAACCCTGGCTAGGGATTATGATGGCTTCGAAATTGAAGAAGCTAAAAAGCCGGACTTTCCCATGCTGACCGTGAAGGATGTGGAAAAAGCGATTCGAGAGGCTCTAGTTCAAACTTCGGAAAGAGCTCCAATCGTTCCTTTGGGCGGGAAATGGATAGGAGGAGTTGTGACTTTAGAACCTGGAGATTCCATTCTTCAGTCCAAGGAAATTCCCATGGAAACTTTTTTCCATAAAATTGTAATGGTGAGGGAAAAGCTGCGCGTTTTGGAACAAAACATCAATAATCACCCTAAGCTTGATGATGAAGATCGAGTACATTTGCAGCAATACATTACCCGCTGTTATGGTTCCTTGACCACCTTCAACGTACTTTTTGCTTACAAAGAGGACCAGTTTAAAGGAAGTGGAGGAAAGGATTAAAAGTTGGTAATTAAGGTTTTTGAAAAACCCGGCCGATAATGAATCGAATTAAAAGAATGATGGTGAGGATGATTCCTCCTACAATAATAAATTCCATAGGTGCATTTTCTGATAAAACAGGGCTACCTTCAAATAGTTTCACAAATTTAAAAAGGTTGGTATAGTAGCTGGGGAATTCTGTAATTTTGTATTCCTATTCGCTCAAACCTATTCCATGAATTTCCTTATCAAACGCCGGATTGCCCTCGGAAGCATGTTTTTTTTCCTAGGGCTTTGTTTTGCCAGCTGGGCAGCTCGAATTCCTGATATTCAGGCTAAGTTTGATTTATCGGAAGGGCAACTAGGGTCCATTTTGCTTTTCTTACCGATAGGCTCTATGATAGGTTTGCCTATAGCCGGTTGGTCAGTTCATCATTATGGGAGTAAAAAGGTCATTTTGTGGGGAAGTTTTTTTTATGCATTTAGCCTACCGCTAATCGGTTTAAGTCCCACTTTGTGGATGCTTATTTTGGTTTTAGTGATGTTTGGGCTTTTGGGTAACATCATGAACATTGCCTTAAATACTCAGGCCTTAGATTTTGAAGACGATTATGGACGAAGCATTCTGGCATCCTTTCATGGCCTGTGGAGTATGGCAGGTTTTGTTGGAGCTGGAATTGGAGCTGTTATGATTGGATTAGGCTGGATTCCATTTTTTCATTATCTGGTTGTAGCAGGTATTTCAGTAGTTATTATCCTATCAAGTAGGTCCTATATTTTTGAAGAAAAATCCCGTTCAGAAGCCGGAGGGTTAGTTTTGAAACGGCCCGATGAATTGTTGTTACGCGTGGGATTGATTTCCTTTTTAGGAATGATGACGGAAGGCTGTATGTTCGATTGGAGTGGGGTGTATTTCAAAAAAGTAGTGGAGGCCCCGGTGGAATGGGTTACCTTAGGTTATGTGGCTTTTATGGGAACCATGGCGTCCGGGAGATTTATTTCAGATCGTTTCATTCAGCGTTTTGGTAAAGTCCCTGTTATACGAAGTAGTGGAATTCTTATTTTTTCAGGGCTAATGATTTCGGTTATTTCTCCGACGATAATTTGGGCAACTGTTGGCTTTTTGATGGTTGGCTTTGGGGTGGCTTCGATTGTTCCCGTTTCTTACAGCGTAGCTGGTCGCTCTACCTTGTATTCTCCGGGAGTTGCCTTGGCATTGGTTTCTACCATTTCATTTTTTGGATTTTTGATCGGTCCTCCCTTGATTGGATTTATAGCTGATTTATTTAGTCTAAAAATATCTTTTGCATTGATTGCGGTAAATGGACTTGGAATAGCACTTTTGGCTACGATTCGGCGCAAGGTTTTTTCTCAAATTCAAACCCCAAGTCAGTCATGAGTACACCTCAATCTTTTCAATTCGATCGACAGTTCGAGATTGGTTCTTTTCAAGTAAATCCTTCTGGATTCTTACGAATCAAGGATTTGGCTGATCTTTTTCAGGAGGTGGCCTGGCGTCATGCAGATTCGGGTGATTTTGGAAGAGTTTTGCAAAAGGAAAACCGAATGTGGGTCTTATCCCGCTTAGAAATTCAAGTTCTTCGGATGCCGGTTTGGGGTGATGCGGTTCGGGTATTTACAGCAGGAAGAGGGGTGGAAGGCTTGTTCGCTTTTCGGGAATTTTTGATGGTAGATGCAGTGGGTAATCCTTTGGCTAAAGGAATGAGTTCATGGTTGCTTTTGGATGCCGAAACCAAGCGAATTACTAAGCCAGAATCGGTTTTGCCGCCAGAATTGTTTCAGTTGAATAAAAAACCGGAATGGATTCCTGAAAAGCACCGAATTAAGGAGTTTGGCGAAAAATCCCATGAAGTAAGAGTTCAGCCCTCCGACTTGGATCTTCAAAATCATGTAAATAACACCAGCTACCTCCGATGGATAGAAGATTGGGCTGTTTTGCAAGGGAGGAATATAGCGTTCATTTCTATCAATTATTTGGCTGAATGTTTTTTAGGAGATCAGGTCGAAGTTTTCTCATCTTTTCAAGAAGGAAAACAACAAATAGTTGGAATGATCGAGGGGAGAACTGTTTTTACAGCTCGGCTCAAGTTAAAATGATTCCTAATTAAATTCCTCTTGTGACGCAAGTCACAGCATGGAGGGGTGGATTTTTGCCAGATTTGCAGTAGATTGAAATTAAAATGAAGCAAATAGGTAATAAATCGTTCATTCAATTAATCGGCCTAATGGTTGGTTTATTGGCTTTGATCACCGCTTTAGTAGGTGTAATTGGGCTGGTTCTATTTTTAGCTTATTCTGGAGTACGTTTGGATGTAGCCTCACCGGATGAATCTCAAATGTTGGCGGCTGTTTCAGCACCGGCTCCAGTGGTTAAAGCCTTGGAAGATCCTGCTGGAATGTGGAAGGCTCCGGATTGGGCTTCAGTTGAAAATGAACCGAATGCAGATGATATAAAATACGGCCGGGAATTGATTGCAAACACCGCAGCCTATTTGGGTCCAAATGGTAGTGTTCGTAAAATTTCCAATGGCTTGAATTGTCAAAACTGTCACCTTAATGCAGGTACCGCTCCTTTGGGAAATAACTATGGCGCAGTTGCGGCTACATATCCAAAAATCAGAGCACGTTCCGGCAAATCTGAAGATATTCCCAAGCGTATAAATGATTGTTTTGAAAGAAGCTTGAATGGACAGGGGCTTGAGCGCAACTCCAAAGAAATGATAGCGATGGTCGCTTACATGGAATGGCTGGGTAAGGATGTTCCCAAAGGAGAAAAACCAAAAGGAGCTGGTATCTACGCGCTTCCTTTACTGGATCGGGCTGCTGATCCCGTTCGGGGGAAAACGGTTTATGAAAACCAATGCCAAAGTTGTCATCAAGCTGATGGACAGGGAATCGCAAAACCTGACGGAAGTGGTTATACCTATCCGCCACTTTGGGGTCCTCATAGCTACAATAGCGGCGCAGGATTATATAGACTTTCGAGATTTGCTGGCTATGTACGGGCAAACATGCCTCTCGGTGCTACTTATGAAAATCCATTAATCTCAGATGAAGACGCATGGGATGTGGCTGCCTATGTCAATAGCTTGGAAAGACCAAGTAAGGATTTGGCAGGGGATTGGCCAGATATCTCCAAGAAACCTATGGATCATCCCTTTGGTCCTTACAGTGATGGATTCTCTGAGGAGCAGCATAAATTTGGACCATTCAAACCCATCGTAGAAGCCAAAGCTTCCGGGCAATGAAATATTGGATTGCGCTGATTTTTCTAATCAGCTCTTTTTCTTCCTTTTCTCAAGATCAGTTAAAAAACATCCAAGTATCTCCAACATTTCATTGGAGGACTTTTTGGATGAGTACGTCCTACCCGGAGGATTTTAGGGATGATTATGCCTTAGGAACCTCTGTCGCCGTAGGTTTCCGTGCCAAAGTTCATCAGAAATGGACTGTTCAGGCCTCCTATCGTGGGTTTGCTAATGTTTTCAGTTCGGATATCTGGGAATTGGAACCTTATTCAAAGCGTGAGAATCGCTATGAGACAGGCTTGTTTAATTTTTTAGAACCTGGTCAGCAGGTTTTTGGAAGTCTTGAAATTTTGAACCTAAGTTATCAGACTAAATCTTGGAAAGTCGCGGTTGGGAGAATGCCTATCAATACGGCATGGATTAATCCGGCGGATGGCCGATTAGCGCCAACATTGATGGAAGGGGCAACTGTGAGCTATTCTCCTTCCAAGTCTTGGAAGTTTTCGGGTTGGTACATCAATAGATTCCGGGTAAGAGGGACAAATCAATTTCTAAATATTGGTGAATCCATTGGTGTTTATGGCGTAGGTCGGGATGAAACTGGTGCGACTTCAGCTTATCAGGGAAATACCCACAGTAATTTTGTGAGTGTGGTTCAAGCAGAATTTTTTAAGGAAGGGCACCATTATACCTTCTCACATACCTTGGCAGACAATCTGTTTTCTACATTTTGGGGAGACTGGAATTATAAATTCCCGAAAAAAGAGGGGGGATTGAGCTGGATACTTGGAGTGCAAGCTGGGTATCAGCATGGAATAGGTGATGGGGGTAACCCAGAGTCAACTTTCAGGTATAAAAATCCGAATGACCAAAACTGGGTTATTTCGCTTTCCGGAGGTTTAGAGTATGGAAAAGGAAAAACGGTTTTGGGCTTTACCCAATTGGGAGGGCAAGGTCGTTGGTTGAGCCCGAGAGAGTGGGGGAAAGACGCCTGGTTTACCTTTGTTCCAAGAGAAAGAAATGAAGGGATGGGACAGTTAACTGCACTTACCTTGCTTTCAGAATACAATTTAGGTAATCAATGGAATGTCTATGGCCATTTTGGGTTTCATTGGCTTCCAGACTTTGCTGATGCAGCGGCAAACAAATATGCTTTCCCTTCCTATCGGCAGGTAAATCTTGGAGTCAAATTCAAACCCGAAAAAATGCCAAAAGCAGATTTTCATTTATTGGTCATGAACAAAGAGGCATTGGGATCGCCTACTTTAAGCCCTGCTCAGCGATACAATAAAGTAGAGATGATTCATGTAAATTTTATAGTCAACTTTCGAATAGAATAGATTTCCCAAGCGGAAGGGGCTTACATTTTCACCTCATTGATCAATTTTTCATTTTTTTCAAAAGCGGTAATATTTTCCAAGGTAGTCTCAGCAATTTGATCCAAAGCTTCCCGAGTCAAAAAGGCTTGATGCCCCGTAATAAGTACATTGGGGAAGGTCATCAAGCGGGCGATTTGTTCATCTTGTAGAATTTGCTCTGAAAGATTTTCAAAAAACAAATCCTCCTCCTGCTCATACACGTCAATCCCTAGAAAACCAATTTTACCCTTTTTTAAAGCTGAGATAACAGATTTGGTTTCAATCAAGCCTCCTCGGGAAGTATTGATCAACATGCAGCCGTCTTGTATTTTTTGGAGTGATTTCTTGTTGATGATGTGATGGGTTTCTGGAGTCAACGGGCAATGCAGGGAGATAATTTTGGATTCTGCGAATAGTTTGTCAAGATTACAATATTCTACTCCCATGGCTTTCATTTCTTCATTTTCAAAAATATCATAGGCTAAAATCCGAACACCAAAACCCTTGGCTATTCTACAAAATGCTCTGCCAATAGCGCCTGTGCCAATTACTCCGATTGTTTTTCCATGAATATTACATCCTGTGAGCCCTTCCAGTGAAAAGTTGGATTCACGAACCCGATTGTAGGCCTTATGAGTTTTACGGCTAAGTGTCAAAATCAAGGCAAAGGCATGTTCAGCAACTGCTTCGGGACTGTAGGCAGGAACTCGGACAATAGTTAGCTTCAATTCCTTGGCGGCTTGAAGGTCAACTTGGTTATATCCTGCACAGCGAAGCGCAATCAATTTGATACCTAAAGAAGATAAGTTTTTCAAGGTGCCTTCATCAAGCTGATCATTCACGAAGGCACAGACAGCATCATGCCCTTGGGCAAGAATTGCAGAATGTTTATCCAGTTTTGCTTCAAAAAAACTCACTTGGTGAGAAAATTTGGGAAGCCATCTTTGAAAGCTTTCCCGGTCGTATTTTTTTGTACTAAAAAAAGCTACTCTCATTAATCAGGAATCTTTTACGAGTCGGTAAATTGAAAATCTTGTTTTTTCTTCTTCAAATTCAGGGTTTTCAGGTTCTTGGACTAAAAATTTCCCATCCCCTAATCCAAATAAAATAGAACCAGGCACTGATGGAAGTTCTGCTCCAACCTGCTTCCCATCTAAGATAATTATAATACTATTTTCTTTGGTATCAATTGTTGGAGTGTAAGTAGCATCCTCTACAATTCGAGTTTGGTAAGCGGCCTCGCTGATTCCTTTATAATAATTGATAAGGAAAAGATTAGGTTCAAGTTGGATTAATTGCTTGTTTCTTCCTGCCAAGAAGCGAAGTGGGGTAATTCGTTCGTCATTTCCCTGCGTACCGATAGGAACGGGAGAATAGGACATAAATTCTTCATGCTCCAAAGGAATGGTCTGAATTAATTCATATCCCGGGAGTTGGTAGACTTCTATTTCTTTTGAAAGTCCATGTAAGAGCCAAAGTTGATTTTTATCGTGATCAATGACAAAGGTTTTGGTCATCAATTCCTGGTAGATACCTTCTGTGGTTTTATAGGGGCTTTCTTCACGGTAGGGAAGAACTGATTGCATATCTCCACTCTGTATATCAATTTGGAAGAAATTCTTGAGGGTGTCTCTTCCTTCTTCATTCATAATCAAATAATGAGCGGATAGATAATTACTTGGGCCAACAAGATAGAACGTACTGTCTTCCTTTTGGAAATATTCAGTTCTGCCCATTGGGCCGAACGTGCGTATTGGAAGGGGAGATTGGATTCGCTGATCTTGAAGGACTTCATAATTGGAATCGTAGGTTACAATTCGAAAAGGCAATTCAATGACCCGCTCTTGATTTGGCCCAAAACTAATTCCTATTGGATTCCAGTTTCCATAAAAATCTGGTCCTTCCCCTTTCTTTTTGACCCGGTTTAGAATTTTCCCTTCCTCAGAAATTTCTAAAATTTCATCTTCTACCATGGAATAACCCAAATAAATCCCTTCTTCAGGTGAGTAGTCTCTAATAAAAACACGTGTCAAATTTTGGACTTCAAAGGAATCTATCTTAGCAAGGCGGAAAGGGTTTTCATTGTCGCTTTCTTGTATTGATTCCTTTTGAGAACAGGAAGCCATAAAGGCAACAATTCCAAGAAGAAAGAGATATCTATAATTGAACATTATATAAATATTTAGTTTTATTATTTAAATATCGTTGAAGTTAAGCAATATTTTATTTTCTATGTAAAAGAGGAAGCGAAAAAAATATTTTCCGCTTAATTCGTGTAGATCATTTATCCACATCATGAAAAAAGCATTATTTATCTTTGTCGTTTTGGGTTTATTTTCTTGCCAAAACCAACAAACCGAAACCATCCGAGAAATGGAAACTTCCGTCACCAATGAAACCAAGCCTGACTCAGTATTGCGGCATGTGGTTTATTTTTCCTTCCAAGAAGCTTCTTCAAAGGAAGATATTCAGCAAGTAATCGACGCTTTCCGTAATCTACAGAACGAGATTCCGGAAATAAAATCATTTGAATGGGGTGTTAATTCTAGTCCTGAGGGAATAAATAAGGGGCTCACACATGCATTTACTCTAACATTCCATTCTGAGGAGGACCGAAATACCTATTTGCCTCATCCTGCTCACAAAGCATTTGGAGAGATACTAGGGCCTCATCTGAAAGATGTTTGTGTGATTGATTATTGGACGAGACACTAATTACTGATCAAAAGGAACCCCCGAAGTATCGGCTTTCCCGGTTTCCTTTACTGCCAAGACTTCTGTTACGATGAAATTACTGGCACCTCTCCAAGGGAGTTTACCATTGTATTCCTTGTATCGAAGTTCGACGTGCTTGCCTGAGGATCGTTCTAGTTGAACAGCGACTTCTTCATCAAGCACGCTGAATCTGAATTCATTGCTTTGAAGTGCGCCTGCGGTCGGGCTTTGGAATCCTTCCTGAACGATTCGGCCTTCATAGGTTTTAAAAATGATTCCCTTTTTCATGAAATAATTGAGGGATCCGGCTTTCACACCTTCACCAAAAACAAAAAAGAATTTCCACCAAATAAAAATTGATAGCGATACAATAAGGATTAAACCCGCGATCCAAGCGACTTTTTTCATGGTTATTATATTTTGTTGTCTAAATATAAATAGTCCGATTCATTATCATAGCTAGTAATGAGATTTTAAACTCTCGGTCTAGGACTTGGTTTTCAGTTTATGCAACAGCCAATTTTTGCTCAACCGAACTTTAATCTTCTTCCTCATCATGGGGAAACCGTCTATTTTGAAGGGTTTTTTCCGCAACAAAAGGCAGACTTGTTTTTCAATACGCTCCAAGATACTATCCAATGGAAACAGGAGCCGATTTGGATGTTTGGGAAAAAAGTCATGCAACCCCGCTTGACGGCACTCTATGGTGATCCTGATAAAACCTATTCCTATTCAGGAATTACCATGAAACCCCTTCCTTGGACAGCAGAACTGTTGGAGATTAAGTCTTCGGTGGAAAAATTAACAGCGAAGCCATTTACTCATGTTTTGTTGAATTTATATCGGGACGGTCAGGATAGCATGGGGTGGCATCGAGATAATGAGCCTACACTGGGACCAAATCCAGAAATTGCATCTGTAAGCTTTGGGGCCTCTCGGGTATTCCAGATTCGAAATTATTTTGATAAAAAGGAGAAAATTCAGATTTCCTTGAATCATGGAAGTTTATTGATCATGCGAGGGGAAAGTCAACACTATTGGGAACATCAAATCCCAAAGTCTAAGAAGATTTTTGGAGGGAGAATCAACCTTACTTTTCGTCGTTTAACTTGAGCTAATCAATAAAAAAAGGAAGACTAAAAGCCTTCCTTTTCAACTAAACTGAATCAACAAATAAAGTTTTTAATCCACTAGCCACAGATATTCTCCATAACCTGCTGCTTCCATCTCTGATTTAGGAATAAATTTCATCGCTGCTGAATTCATGCAATATCTTAATCCTGTGGGAGCAGGGCCGTCATAGAAAACGTGTCCCACGTGACTTTTTCCAAGTTTGCTTCGAACTTCCACTCGGGTCATGCCTAGGCTTTTATCAATGGGTTTTTCAAGGAATCGTGCGTCAATTGGTTTCGTAAAGCTTGGCCATCCCGAACCGGATTCATATTTGTCTTTAGAGCTGAAAAGAGGTGCTCCTGAAACGATACAAACATAAATTCCTTCCTCCTTATTCCCGTTGTATTCATTTTGGAAAGCAAATTCCGTGGCATCTTCCATGGTGACTTCGTACTGAAGTGGAGTCAGGTTTTCTTTCAATTCTTTTTTAGAAGGAGCAGGATACTTTTTCGCACTTAGTTCGGGCCAATGCTTTTGGATAAAGGCATCCCGACCACTCCCTTTTCTGTAGGCGTAGTAGTCGGCCGGGTTCTTTTTATAATAATCCTGATGGTATTCCTCTGCCGGATAAAAATTGGTGTATTTAATCACAGGTGTAGCGATTGGCTTCGAAAATCTACCAGACTCATCCAATAGTTTTTTGGATTCCTCGGCTACTTTTTTCTGTTCCGCAGAATGATAAAATATCGCCGATTCGTATTGGGAACCCCGGTCATAAAAAGAACCACCAACATCCGTCGGGTCGAAGGTTTGCCAGAAAATATCTACCAATTCCGAATAACTGATCACTTCCGGATCAAAGGTGATTTGCACTGATTCCCGATGAGAGGTCTTGCCACTGCTTACTTCACCGTAGGTGGGATTTTTTTCTTTTCCGCCTGCATACCCGGAGATCACAGTAATTACCCCATCTAAATCCTCAAAGGGAGCTTCTACACACCAAAAACATCCTCCTGCAAAGGTGGCAAGTTCTGTTCGTCCACTGAATTGGGCTAATTTTTCCGCATCAGACGGAACAATGGATTGTTCGGCTTGATTCTCAGAAGGGCTGCTACACGCGAGAATCAGGCTCAAAATCAAACTATACATAGGTAACTTTTTGATTTTTGAAATTGACATTATTGAATAAAATTTTTCGTGACTTCGAATTTTGGTCTTGAATTTGAACCAATTCATAAACGAATTGGACTGACTTCTGTTTGAATATGGCACTGCAGAAATAGAAAAACCTTCCAATCGGCCTCAAAATGAGGTTTTAATTTGGCTTGAATTTTAGGGCAATAACAAAAAGAAAGGAATTATGAAAAAATCAAAGATAAGTATCATAGCTTTTATAAGTCTTTTTGTCTTTTCTATTCCCGGGTTTTCCCAGCAAGGTTCGGGCTTAGGCTTGAAATTTGGAACGAATTACAATACCTCTGGTAAGTACTTTCGAGACCTTGGAAAGGTTTGGGAGGATCCTTTGGGCAATGTCGGCTATCATGCCGGACTTTTTTACACCATGAACTCCTATGATATTTACTTAAGACCTGAGTTAGTATATACTGAGACGCGTTTTCAGACTCTTAATGGCGAGGCTTTTTCCAAACGGATTGATGTCCCAGTTCTTGTTGGGATACGTCTTTTTCAAGTTCTCACGGCCTTTGGTGGGCCCTCTGCTCATTACACACTAAAGGATAATTTTCTGCCATCACAGGTGGATGAGTTCAATAAACGGCTTCGATTAGGATATCAATTTGGATTAGGCGTGGCAATCGGACCTTTAGGCTTGGATCTTCGATATGAACGAGAATTCAATGATCAAAAAATCAACTTGGAGCGAATCCTAGGTCAAGACCGAAGCTTCCGTTCCCAACAAATTGTGTTGGCTGTTTCCTTGCGGATTTTTGGCCCATGATTATCGATAAAGTATTCCTAAGTCTGTATTATTTCTTTGGGAAATAGTTTCCAAAAACCTTTTTCCAAAGGTCATATCCCTCTTTATTCATGTGTAATTGATCTTCAATGAAGATCGTTGAAATGGGTTTCCCTTGCTCATTGAGCATGATGTTCCAGACATCTACGAATTCCACTCCTTCCTTTTTTTCACAGTAGGCTTTCATTACCTCGTTTAATTTTAAGTAGTTTTCTTTTTTATCCCAACGGGAAGGGCTGGGCTTGGCACTGATTAAAAAAACCTGCGTGGCTGGATCCACTACCTGAATCCGCAAGACGATTTGTTCCAAATCCCCCATGATTTCTTCCGGGCTCAACCCAGCTTGAATATCATTGTCTCCTTCATAAATAAATACGCGTGCCGGTTTAAACTGAAGGACCAAAGGGTAAAGATGTCTTTTTAAGTCTGAGGCTTTGGAACCTCCAAAGCCAGTATTGAGGATGGGATACTCCCGAAAATCGGTCTGCAAACTTTCCCAAAGCCGAATAGAAGAACTGCCAGTGAATAAGGTGCTTCCAACTTGATACCCTTCCCGTTTGATTCGTTGGGTAATTTCCTTGACCTCACTTTCGAAAGGTACTTCTTGGGCGAAGGATGTCGCAGTAAATCCCAAAAGGATTAGAATGAATAGAAAGGCTGCTTTTTTCATTTATCTATATTTTGCTTTAAGCGGTCAGGTGGAATCTCTCATGGTTTTCAATCATCTCACCATGTGTTGTCCTTAATAGGATCAAACTCGATTTAATGAAATCAAACATAAATCAAAATTTGACTGAACCAAAACCGCTCATCCTCTGAACGAAACCGAACAACCCGAACAGAATTCAATTTTGTTCTTTCCAGCTTTTTATCCCTAAAAAATGCCTTTCCGTCCCAAAATGCCTCAATTTGGCTCAAGGTCAAGATTTTGGTATCCAATTAGATGCATTTGAGCGTTAGTCTACTAGTCCAATCACCAAATTCTACTCCTATGAATTCACTTACCCGATTTTTCTGGTTTTGCAGCGGTGCAAATTTTTCCATTTTGAAACGCACTCCCACTGAATCCAATAAATATGTCGGAATCGGAGCTACTGTTTTTTTTACGGGTGTTTTAGCTGCTTTAGCAGCAGGTTATGCCTTGTTTACAATATTCCAATCTATTTGGCCCGCCATCGGTTTTGGGCTTCTTTGGGGCTTGATGATTTTTAATCTAGACCGGTTTATCGTTTCCAGTATGCGAAAAAAGGGAAGGGCATGGGCCGAGTGGAAATTAGCAATTCCTCGTTTGGTTCTGGCCGTATTACTTGCTTTGGTTATATCGAAGCCTTTGGAATTGAAAATGTTTGAGCGGGAGATTAATCGAAAATTGGATGAGAAAAAGACAGAATTCATTGCTCTGTCAAAAGCTAATCTGGCCAAAGGTTTCCCGGAAATTCAGGAGCTGGAGGCGAAGATTGATACGCTAAAAAGGGAAGTGGAAGAGGCGGAAACTTTTCGGGATAAACTCCAAAAAGAATATGATGCGGAACGGTTTGGAGAGAAAACGGCAAGCACTAGTGGGATTGTAGGCTTGGGGACCAATGCCAAAAAGAAAGAACAGCAATTGGATGCGGCGCAGTTGGCATTAAATTCATTAAGAGAAAGGAATCAAGTGAGAATCGACACATTGGAAGCACAAATCCGGGATTTTATGGCTTTGCGCCAGCAGGAATTTGAAAAGCAGCAACCCGGAATAGAAGGCTTTGATGGCTTAGCGGCACGGATGGATGCATTGGCTACCTTGACGGAGGAGAGTGCTGCCATGGGATTGGCGAATGTGTTTATCATGCTTTTGTTTATTGCTATCGAGACTGCTCCAATTTTTGTTAAACTGATTTCTCTTCGGGGTCCCTATGATGAATTATTGGAATTGCATGAGGATCAAGTGAAGCTTTTCAAAAGTGAAAAATGGACCTTTGCAAAAGGTGAATCGGAGGCTCGGGTTGATTATTTTCAGGGGACGCACTTTTATGCCATGCAGTTGAAAAAAGAAAGGACCAATCACAAGAATGAACTTGAAACAAAAAAAGAAATGGAAGAAATGAATTGAATCAGTCCTTTTTTGGAAGCATTAAGTCCAGTTGATTCATGGTTTTGCTGACAGATTTCCATTCTGCAAAACCTATGATTCGGATTAGGAATTTCAGGAATTTTCCAGGTTTGATCAGTTTTTGGGCTAGTTCTGCAATTTTTTTGTCTCGATTTTCGATTTCACTAGGTTGATCAAGGGAAGTATGGTATTCGTTCGCGTATTTCCAGGCACCATCCCGGGCAAGTTGGATGGAGAAGTTTAGAAGCAGTTCATCTTTCCCTTTTGCAAGGGGAATTAACCAACCAAAAATGGGAGAAACTGTACTGATGTTTGCCTTAACATCATCGACTAATTCAGAAAGTAGGGAATTGATTTGATCAAAATCCGCTTTTATTCCAGCCAAATCCTTTCCCTTCATAGTTTCGGATGCTGCAATTCCCAAGTCCAAATTAATGTGAGCATTGATCCCCAAAAATAAATGCTGTAAGACCAGATGCTTGGAGTTTTTGCTTGCTTCAAAAGTAACTTTCCAACTTTCGGTAGGGTCCTTTCCTGATTTCCATTGGTCATAGGCATCGATAAAACGCTTCGCAAAAAGTACATCCAGAACCTCCATGCGTTCGTTGTCCTCAAATTCTCCTGCCAGAATTCCATCTCGGACTCTTCGGGTCACTTGTCGGTACAAAATGGTGAAATAACCGATTCTACTTTGGTTCTTCTCGCATTCCTCGGCAATGTTATTCAATCGGTTTAAGACTTCTTGAATGCTTGTCATTTACTTTTTGATAAAAAATCCTTCCAAAATATCTCCAACATAAAAGGCCACCAATGCTGCTAAAAATCCAAGTGCTAAGGTCTCCGTAATACTTCTCAACGGGGAGGTTTGGTTTACCCAACTTTTCATCCAACCGATTAAAATAAAGGCTAATCCCGTCAGAATGCTTGTGAATAAAAAGATGTTTTTTTCGATTTGGCTGAAAAAATCAATCAGATAAACCAAAAGGGGGATGAAACCTACCATTATGAAAGAGATCAAAGTAGCAAGTCCAATTTTAAATGGGCTTTTATTGTCCTGCATCATCTCCAATTCATCTTTCATCATTTCCGCTACCCAGAGGTCTTTATCGGAGCAAATTTGATCAACTACTTGCTCCAAAAGTTCTCCCTTAAATCCTTTGGCAGCATAAATTACCCGGATCTCTTCCCGTTCCATATGGGGAAGATTTTCCACTTCCCAATACTCAATTTTTTCGTGCTTTTTGAAATTTTCCCGTTCAGACTTAGCTGAAAGGTAAGCTCCTACCGACATTGAAAATCCATCGGCAAGCAAGTTTGCAAATCCCAAGATGATGATGATACCAGTATCTAAATTTGCTCCGAATCCTCCAGCTACGACGGCAAAGGTGGTTACAGCACCATCAATTCCGCCATAGACGAATTCCCGAAGGTATTCCTGTATTTTCCCAAATTGTTGGGAAGAATGATGGAGAGACTCTTCTTTCATGTTTTATTTTAAGTTTTTAAGAAAAAAGTTTTTCACGTTTTCACCCATAACCGCCCGGATTTCTTCTTCACTAAATCCGGCTTCCATTAAGCCTTCTGCGATAAGGGGTAATCCGGTAATGTCGAAAGGAACTGCTACTGAGCCATCATAATCAGAGCCCAGGGCTACATATTCTATTCCTACCAAATCACGTATATGTTTGATAGAGGCGATAATATTTGGGAGTTCTGGCGTTCCGACTGCCATATCAAAAAAGGCAATGCCGATGATTCCTCCATTTGCCGCTATTTTTTGAATTTGTTCGTCACTAAGGTTTCGTTGGGAATCCAAAACAGCCCGGACACCCGTATGAGAAACCATTACCGGTTCGGTTGAAAGTTCCAGTACATCGGATACAATTGCTGGAGAAGCATGTGCCAAATCGATGAAAATTCCCAGTTCATTCATTTTTCGGATGACTTCCTTTCCAAAGGTGGACAGGCCTTCTCCACTTTCACCATGAGCAGAACCGCCTAATTCATTATCAAAGAAATGTGTGGGGCCAATCATTCGGATTCCAGCCTCGTACACCTTGTCTAAATTATCCAAGCTTCCTTCTAATGCATGCGCACCTTCTATTCCCAACATTGCTCCGATAACTTCAGGGTCTGTCTTCCTTTTTTCAATAAGTTCTTCTAAATCTGCTTTACTTTTCACCAAAATTGCTTCGCCATTTTCTTTCGCTACGAAGCCTTCCAGGGCTTGGGCTTGAGAAAGGGTCCGATTGATTAAGCTAAACCAATTCAAAGGGCTTTCCCCTTTTGCGATAGTCAGCGGTGTGATGTTGTCAAAGGTGTCCTCACTGTTTTTCTGCATATTTTGCCCAGCTGGAGACTTGGAAACAATGGTGAACATTTCAAGGCTTACATGAGCCTCGCGCATCCTTGGGAAATCCACATGTCCTCGATCTCCCCGTTTGGTCAAGTCCCTTCCCCACAACAAGGCGTCGCAATGAAGGTCTGAAATAAAGTCTAAACGATTATAAAGAGCCTGTGCTTCTGGAGATACTTCATAAGGCGAATCCATTTTTACAGGATTTCGCTCTGATTCGATGTAGGAGGGGACTGTATTGATCCCTATCAGGTAAATCACGAAAAGAATTACCAAGAAAATCAGTACTTTTTTCATATGCTGGGTGTTTCAAGCATAAGTTAAGAAAGTTCTTCCACATGGATTTGGGAAGTAGGGATGGGATAAAGAATTTTTTATAAAAAGTATGGAAAAATATTTTTCTGAATTTGGAATAATCACTTCTCTTTTTGTATGTTTAAGAAATTTTGGTGATCAAAAATTTAATTCATAATTGAAATCTCCAAAGTTTATTTGGTTTTACTTAATCAACAATAGACCCGTAAAAGAAGCCTGTTTTTAAAAACAGGCTTTCTTTTTTTATTGGTTTTTCGGACGTTTTTGTTGATCTGTAAAAAGCTGGTTTAAATTCTCACCTAATATTTCAAATTTTTTGTAAAAAGTAAGAAAACCGGTTACTGGCTATTTTTGAAATTTTGTTTCAGGAACAAGATGAAATACTTCCAATATCAAAAAAACCTCCCCGAAAATTCGGAGAGGCTTTCTCATCAATTAACCCTTTAATCCAAAAAATATCTATGCTTCTGGCAAATCTTTTTTCGCCAGGTAGAAGTCAACCATTTCGTAGTCACTAGCTTCTCGTTCTTTCATCTCTTCTACTGTTTTTGGTGGAGGAACGATCGCTTTTTCGCCTGGAGTCCAGTTCAATGGAAGGGCTACCTTGTATTTATCAGCTGTTTGAAGTGAGATCAATGCTCGCTTGATCTCATCCATGTTTCTTCCCACGTTTAATGGGTAGTACATGATCAATCTGATTTTTCCACTTGGATCGATGAAGAAAACCGCTCGAACAGCAGCAGTTTCACTTTCTCCAGGCTGAAGCATTCCGTACAACTTGGAAACACTCATGTCGATGTCCGCGATGATGGGGAACTCGAACAATACTCCCGTATTTTTCTTCACATTGTTTACCCATGCGATGTGTGCATGAATAGAGTCAATGCTCAATCCAATTAATTTGGTGCCTCGCTCATCAAAGAATTTTTGGTCCAAAGCAAAACCGCTCATCTCTGTGGTACAAACTGGTGTGAAGTCAGCTGGGTGAGAGAAAAGAATGGTCCAGCTATCTTTGATGTATTCGGAAAATTTTATTTTTCCAGTGGTAGTCATTGCTTCGAAATCGGGCGCTTGGTCTCCGATTCTTGGCATTGTGAATTGTTCGTTTTCAGTATTCATTGTGTTATCGATTTTGTTATTTGATAGAACAAATCTAATTCAGTTCTAGGGCTTCAATCGTGACCTTGGTCACTCCCGAGGGCTTTCAGATCCATTTTTATGATTGTCTTTTTCTATGTGCCATGCAGGATTTTCGATCTCGTTTTCATAGATGAAATTGACGATTTTTTCTAGGTCCGAATCCGAAATCATAGGCTTGGGCATCAGTCCAAACCGCTTGATTGGACCTTTCATCAGAGCTTTCTCTTCATTTGGGTTTTGTACGAAGTTTGTGACAGCTTTAGTGAAGGATTCCTTTTCTGGATACGCTTTCAAGTAATGATTTTTTACACCCCAAAGTGGAGGGGCGATGATCTCATCATGGGATTTTGACTTCGGGTTGTGGCAGGTGTAGCAATGCTTTTCCAACAAAACCAACCCTCCCTCTTGAAGAGCAAGACCTTGAGATATAGTTGGCTGAACTGTAACCTGATGTTTTTTTTCTTCGGCTCTCCATGAGAAGCTAAGGAAAATTAAAACGGTAAGAAGGATTTGATTCATGGGATTAGTTTGATTGGCAGCTCGTCCTTGCGGAGTTGATGATGGTGTCGAATTCTGTCTGACTGATATATGTTGGGGTATAGTCCAATTCTAAGAGACTGGCCTGATTGTAAAAAGACCGCATATGATTTTCAGACCCACATTGGAGTTGTGAATAGACATTGATAATAGCCGACTGTTTAGTCTCAGCCATAGCCATTTCAAGATCGAGAATGTCCATGTCCTCAATGAGTAATCCTACCAAAATCGCTTCTTCTAGTGATTGATCGACTCTTGCAATGAGTTCCTCATAAAGTTGAAGCAGATTCGGATCGGTGAATTGACCGAGAACGGTGCTGCCGGAAAGTGGGTCTGCCACCGAATAGGAATTCATTAAGTTGAGGACGGATGTTACATGTTGAGATTCACTATTCGCAATGTTTTGAAAAACCTGTAAACCGTGAACCTGAAATGCATACAGATATACATCATGAGCTAGTTTTTCTTCTTCTCTGGTAAATAGAAGAGAGGCCAGTTCTGCATCGTTAAGTACAGGATTTGTACTTGGGGTTTCCGATTCTTGGCAGCCACTAAGGCTAACCAAAAGAATCAAAAAGGGTATTAAGAGCTTTTTCATGATTCTAAATAAAGACTTATGAAAATTGCTCCTAATTCCATCAATATGCTGTGATTTTTCTCACGCAGGAATGTTAATAACTGTTTTCATCCAACTTGACTTTCCCTCGATAAGTCCAATAAATAATGACGGTGTAGGAAACAACGAATGGAAGTCCGAAAGCAGCTAAAATTGCCATTGTTTTTAAGGTGTATTGGGAGGAAGCGGCGTTGTAAATGTCTAAATTGAAGGCTGGGTCCAAATTAGAAACCATCAAGTTTGGAAAGATCCCAAGAGCAAAAAGCATGACGATTGCTCCAATCATACTGGCTGATGAAATAAAGGTCCAGCCAAAGTTCCCTTTTGCCAAGGTTCTCGGAATATTGGCAATCGCTAGGATATTCAAGAAAACCACCGTCCAGGCAAAAATGGAAATCAACGTTTGATGATTTTCCACCAACTCATGCTTATTTCCAGGAAGGTCAATTTGGCCAAAGGAAAAATTAGCGATCATCTCCGGTTTCATGTATAGGGTCAAACCTGAGAAAATCAGATAGAAGATCACAAAAATCCAATAATTGGTTTTGATCCATCCCTGAATTTGTTTTTGGAGCTCGCCTTCGGTTTTCATATTAAGATAGATTGCTCCATGCAATGCAAACATGGACAAAGCAAAGAAAGCTGCAGCCAAAGAATAAGGGTTGACAAGGTCAAAGAAGTTACCTTGGTATTCCATGTCACTACCAATGCGGAACCCTATGACCACATTTCCAATCGCAATTCCAAAGAGAAGAGCAGCTGAAATGGAACCTAGGCTAAATCCCCAATCCCAGAAATTTCGCCAGCGAGGATTTTCTTCTTTAGATCGGAACTCAATGGAAACCGCCCGAAAAATCAAGGCTACCAACAATAGCATGAAGGGAAGGTAAAAGCTGGAAAAGGCGGTTGCGTAGACATTAGGGAAAGCCGCAAAAAGCGCACCCCCTGCGGTAATCAGCCAAACTTCATTTCCATCCCAAACCGGGCCAATGGCATTCATTAAAATACGGCGGTTATGATCTCCTTTGCTTCGTAGATGCAAAATTCCCACACCCAAATCGAAGCCGTCCAAGATGGCATACCCGATGAGAAGTACTCCTACCAATATGTACCAGACAATGTTAAAGTCCATAGCTTAATGTGATTTAATTGCATCCATACGTTCTGATTTTTTCTTGAAGCCTGCCTCAACCGCAGCCAGATGTTCGGGGCCGTGTTTGATCTCACGATCAAGGACATAGAGCCAGACAAAAAAGAGCAGAACATAAACCAGTAAAAACAAGATTAGGGAGATCATAACTTCCGGAGCGGAAATAGATTTTGAGACTCCTTCGCTTGTACGAAGAAGTCCTTGCACTATCCATGGTTGTCTTCCCCTTTCTGCTGAAAGCCACCCCAATTGATTGGCAACAACGGGTAAAGCCACTGCAGGGATATATAGTTTAATCAACCATGCCCAACTTGGAGTAAAGAGTTTTTTCTTCCAAAGTAAGAACAAACTTAGAAGGGTAGCCCCAATAAATAGCATTCCTAAGGCAACCATGAGATGGTAACTTTGAAAGACACTGTTTACTGCCGGCCAGTCTTCTTCTGGAAATTCTTCGAGACCTTTCACCTCACCTTCAAAATCTCCATGCACCAAAAAGCTGAGCATTCCCGGGATGGCGATACCCGATGTTTCTCTCGTTTCCGGATCTGTCCAACCAAATAAATATAAAGGAGCATTGGTTTGCGTTTCATAGAGGCCTTCAAAGGCAGCTAATTTTGCGGGCTGCCATTCCTCTACCACTTTGGCGTGATCGTGTCCCACAAGTGGCTGGGCTAAAGAGGCGATGGCTGCCAATCCAAGTGCAATGGCAAAAGATTTTTGTGCGAACTCAATATTTTTCTTTTTGATCAGGTAGTAAGCGGAAACACTCATCACCAAAAATGCGCCTTGGATCCATGCACCCAAAATCACGTGAGTGAACCGAACCATGGAAGAAGGGTTGAATATCATTTCCCAGAAGTCGGTAATGACTGCTCTTCTAATTCCATAATCGACCACAATCTCAAAAGCCACAGGCGTCTGTTGCCAGCTGTTTGCCACCACGATCCAAAATCCTGATAACATACTTCCCAAAGCGACCATGATGGTAGAAAATAAGTGCATGCCCGGCTTCACACGATTCCATCCAAACAATAAGATTGCGAGAAAGCCGGATTCAAGGAAAAAGGCAAAGATTCCTTCAGCAGCTAGTGGTGAACCAAAAATATCTCCTACAAAACGAGAATAGGTGGACCAGTTTGTTCCAAACTCGAATTCCATCACAATTCCGGATGCTACTCCTACAGAGAAATTTGCCGCAAAAATCTTAATCCAAAACCGGGTGATTTTTTCATAGATTTTTTTCTTGGTAATTAAAAACAAGGATTCATAAACCACCAATAGTAATCCCAATCCTATACTGAAGGGAGGGAAGATGTAATGAAACATGATGGTAAAGGCAAATTGAATCCGCGATAGCAATTCTACATCCCAGTTCATAGGGTTTGTTTTTTTGAGTTTCGGTAAATGAGAAATGTGATCAAAATGAAGAGTAATCCCGTAAAAATTTTCAGCAGTTTGGTTGTGTCAAATCCTATAAGCTGTTCTGGAAGAAATGGAATTTTAGAAACTATTCTAAAAAGTAACATAAGTCCTAGACCAAGGAGGAAAAGTTGTTGAGCTTTGGATTTAATCATTTTCCAATCAGTTTTGGAGAAAACATTTTCAAAATTACCTTTCGAAAAAAAGAAAAAGGTGATTGATGTCACCTTTTCATTTAACAAAGAAATTCGTTCATGAAAAAAGAAATTGGACAATACCTCGAGCTTTGCTTCCCGGATTTTGAGCAAGGATTGAAGGATGAAATTTTAGCGATTGCAGATTTGCAGTTGTTGCCTCCGGATACCTTGATGATGGATATCGGACAAAAAGTAGAAATTATCCCGCTGATTGTTTCGGGTCAGGTGAAGGTGTTCCGCGAAGATGAGGATGATCATGAATTGTTTCTATACTATTTGGGTCCTGGTGAAGCTTGTGCCATTACCATGATTTGCTCCGCGCGGGAAGGGTATTCCAAGATAAAAGCGATTCCTGAAGAAGAATCAAGGATTATCTCCGTTCCGATTTCTAAGTTGGATGAGTGGATGCCTAAATACAAGTCTTGGTATTATTTCGTCATGGATACCTACCAAGATCGATTTGAGGAATTATTGAAGGTGGTCGATGGCATTGCCTTCCATCGCATGGATGAACGTTTGTTGGAATATTTGGAGAAAAATGCTGCCGCGAGCCAAAGCTCCATTATTCATAAAACCCATCAGCAAATAGCACAGGAGCTAAATTCCAGCCGAGAGGTGATTACTCGCTTGTTAAAAAAGCTGGAGCAGCGAGGCGTGGTTCGAGTGAATCGAAATCAGATAGAATTGCTTGTTTAAGCAAATCTCAAGGCCTTTAAAAGGGCCTTTTTTCGTTTTTCAAAGGCGAAGTTTCGGAAAACTCGGCCCGAGGCTTTTTTGGATAATTCTGCAAGATCCTTTGTTCCTAATTCTTCAATGATTTTTTCTAAAAGTCGGGTGTTTTTTTCTTTCAGTATAGACCCGCATTCATCAATAATTTCAGGAATGGCTCCAACTGCCGAGCCTATGGGAATACAGCCACAAGTCATGGCTTCTCCCAGTGCATTTGGAAAACCTTCGGAGGTAGAGAGCTGAAGATAGAATTGATGGCTGTTATAAAGTTCTAAAAGTTCGTTTGACCTGGTCTTTCCCACAACCTGCACATTAGGATTCGAAGAAATATAATTGGAGTCACCCACCAAGGTGAAACTCCATTCAGGATGGTTTTTTGCTAATTCTTCGATCAAATCATAACCTTTTACAATTGCACGGGAAGGATTTGAAGTGCCTGTAGCGACAGAAATAAAGCTGAATGGTTTCCGCTCTTTTCCCAAATCTCTCCAGAAATCCGTGTCAAAGCCATTTGGGATGACTTTTATTGGGGTTTTCAAATCTGGAATCAAATTCAACAAACCTTGATTCGGAGAAATGCGGGGATCGTAGGTATAATCTTGCTTGACCAAAGCCTCTGCGACAGGCAATATGAGGGAGCAGTTTTTAAAGGAATAGACGGTGGCTTTTCGTAGCCATTTCTTTCGAAAATTTCCATAGCCAATTTCCGGCATGTTGATACAGTCCGTACCTCCGGCTTGAATGGTGCATTTTTTCCCAAATATCCTTGCAAACCATACGGGAAGGACGCTATGGTAGCCTCCAAAAAAACAGAGGTATTGACTGGTTCTGGGTAAAAACCAAAGCAATTGGAAAAACTGGAGGACAAAGAAAAAGGGAAGAAAAAGGGGCTTGTTGGTGAAAACAAGGGGTTTGATTTTTTCAATGGGGCGAATCATTTCCAGATCCCTTTCGATAAAGGCCGTATGGACTGGAAATGTGTAAATGATCATGGGTTGAAAAATTGGATAAGCTAAAGTACGCCCTAAAATGAAAAAGGGGAAACCAAGCTTCCCCTTCTTTATCAATTCTTCTTGATTAGATTACCAGGTTCACGATTTTACCAGGAACGACAATCACCTTTTTCGGAGCTTTTCCCTCCAACCATTTTTGGACGGTGGCATCTGCCAAAGCTGCTTTTTCAATATCCACTTTATTCATATCCAAAGGCAAGGATACTTTTGAGCGCATTTTACCATTGATCATGATTGGATATTCAAAATTGCTTTCTACCAAATATTCCTCTTTAAATTCGGGGAATTGAGCTGTGGTAACAGATGTCAAATGGCCTAGCAAGGACCAAAGCTCTTCTGCAATATGAGGAGCATAGGGAGAAATCAAAACAGCCAATGGCTCCAGTACTTCGCGTTTGTTGCATTTCAAGGCAGTGAGCTCATTAACACAGATCATGAAACTCGACACTGAGGTGTTGAAGGAATAATTTGCCATGTCTTCCTCCATTTTTTTGATGGCTTTATGAAGAGCTTTGAGTTCTTCTTTGCTGGCCTTATTATCAGAAACAGCGAATTCGCCTGAAGCATTGTGGTAAAGGTTCCAAAGCTTTCTTAAGAATTTGAATACCCCATCAATTCCATTTGTATTCCATGGTTTGAATTGCTCCAAAGGCCCCAAGAACATCTCGTAAAGTCTAAGGGTGTCGGCACCATAGCGTTCAATGATGTCATCCGGATTAACCACGTTGTACTTGGATTTGGACATTTTTTCTACCTCGGCACCGCAGATGTATTTGCCATCTTCCAGAATGAATTCAGCATCCGCCAGATCCGGTCTCCAAGCTTTGAATTTATCCAAATTCAACTGATCATTGTAGACAATATTCACGTCGACGTGCATGGCTGATGTGTCATATTGATCCTTCAATCCATGAGATACAAAGGTGTTGGTTCCCTTAACTCGATACACAAAATTGGATCGACCTTGGATCATTCCTTGGTTGATCATTTTTTGGAAGGGCTCATCGATGCTCACCGCACCAATGTCATACAAAAACTTCGTCCAGAAGCGTGAATACAACAAGTGACCGGTAGCATGCTCCGATCCTCCAATGTATAAATCTACCGCACCCCAATAGTCGGTTTTAGCTTTGTCTGCGAAAACCTGATCATTTTTAGGATCCATGTAACGGAAGAAGTACCAGCTAGATCCTGCCCAACCCGGCATGGTGGATAGTTCCAAAGGATATTCGCCATCTTCAGTTTTGTATGTCCAGTTTTTAGCACGGCCTAGTGGAGGCTCTCCATCTTCGGTTGGTAAATATTTATCAACTTCCGGTAAAACCAACGGAAGATCTTTTTCATCGATCAAATAGGGCAAGCCATCCTTGAAGTAAACGGGA
The DNA here is from genome assembly GCF_013373065.1 of Algoriphagus sp. GTDB lineage: Bacteria > Bacteroidota > Bacteroidia > Cytophagales > Cyclobacteriaceae > Algoriphagus. The sequence goes on along the minus strand of NZ_JABXIN010000001.1, from coordinate 95,801 downwards.
AGCGGTTCTCCCCAATAGCGCTGACGAGTGAAAATTGCATCTCGCATACGGTATTGGATTTTTCCTTTACCAATTCCTTTTTCTTCCAAAAATTCAATGCATTTCTGCATAGCTTCTTTCATGTATAATCCTGAAATGAAGCCAGAATTGATAATCAGCCCACCTTTACCTGGGAAAGATCCATTTTCCATGGAACCTTCGATCACCTGTCTGATTTCCAAGCCAAAGTGTTTTGCGAAATTATAATCGCGTTCATCATGAGCCGGTACGGCCATCACAGCACCTGTTCCATATCCTGCCAAAACATAATCAGCTACCCAAATCTGAATTTCTTCTCCATTGAATGGGTTGATCGCGTAAGAACCTGTAAACGCACCGGAAATGGTTTTTACATCACTCATTCGCTCACGCTCAGAGCGGTTTTTAGCTACTTCGATATAAGCTTCGGCGGTTTCTCGCTGATCATCAGTAACCAGCTCAGCAGCCAAATCTGATTCAGGTGCCAAAGCCAAATAAGTCACCCCGAAAATCGTATCAACTCGAGTAGTGAAGACTTTGATTTTCTTATCAGATCCTTTGACTTCGAAAAGAACCTCGGCACCGATGGACTTTCCGATCCAGTTGCGCTGCATTTCTTTGATAGGCTCGGACCAATCTACTTTTTCCAAGCCCTGAAGCAAGCGATCGGCATAAGCAGTAATCCGCATGGACCATTGCATCATTTTCTTACGCTCTACTGGATGTCCTCCTCTTTCAGAAAATCCGTCTTTTACTTCATCATTGGAAAGTACAGTACCCAAAGCTGGACACCAGTTGACAGTCGTCTCAGCCAAGTAGGTGAGACGGTATCGTAGCAACATTTCCTGCTTTTCTTTTTCAGAGAAGTCATTCCATTCTGTTGCGCTAAAAATTGGTGTTTCATCATCATGAATTGCCTTTAATTTGGAATTTCCTTCTTTTTCAAATCGGGAAACCAAGGAGTCGATGGGCATAGCTTTATCAGCTTCCAAATCATAATAGCTGTTGAAAAGCTGCATGAAGATCCACTGGGTCCACTTGTAATAAGATGGATCCGAAGTACGAACTTCCCGGTCCCAGTCAAAGGCAAAGCCGATATTTTTCAACTGTTCTGTATAGCGGGCGATATTTTGCTCCGTAGTTACAGCTGGGTGCTGACCGGTTTGGATAGCATATTGCTCTGCAGGCAACCCGAAGGAATCATAGCCCATGGGATGAAGGACATTGAATCCTTTGAGCATTTTGAATCGACTGACAATGTCTGATGCAATGTAACCCAGCGGATGGCCTACATGAAGTCCGGCGCCAGAAGGATAGGGAAACATGTCCAGGGAATAAAACTTTGGCCGATTAGGGTCTACTTCGGCTTTAAATGTGCCTTTTTCTTTCCAATAGCTTTGCCACTTTTGCTCGATATCCCTGAAATTATATTCCGCCATGATTGATGAATTCTTGATTTTTTAGCTAACAGCCTGCAAAAATAGAAAAATAAGACGGCTTTGGTAGCCAAACTTTCAAAACCTCCAACAAGCAGATTTTTCCTTTGATCAATTTTTTTGAACTAGTTTTCAGCTTTTTGGTAAATTCCATGCAATCAACCCACCAATCGTATGAAAAAATTTACAGGAATAAGTCTTGCCTTGCTAATGGGAATCAGCATAGGAAGCTACGCACAGAAAAAGTATTCCCCCAAACAAATTGAAGCTCTAAAGGCTGAGGCAGCTGAAATTGTACAAGCAAATCACAAGCAAAGTCAAGTGATGGTCGACAAAGTGTTCAGCTTTGCGGAGCTTGGTTTTCAGGAAATAGAATCTTCCAAATACCTAACAGGGATTTTGGAAGAAAATGGTTTTACCATTGAAACCGGAATCTCTGGTATCCCTACTGCTTGGTGGGCTACTTGGAGTAATGGGGAAGGTCCGGTAATAGCCTTGGGCTCCGATGTGGATGATATTCCGAAAGCTTCGCAATATCCGGGAGTGGCCTACCACAAGCCTATCGTTGAGGGAGCTCCGGGTCATGGAGAAGGTCATAATGCTGGAATCCCTTTGAATATCACAGCAGCTTTAGCCGTGAAGGAAATTATGGAGCGGGAAAATATAGGAGGGACCCTGATTCTTTGGCCTGGAATCGCGGAAGAATTAGTGGCTGCTAAGGCATGGTATACCCGTGACGGATTATTTGATGGCGTTGATCTGTGTATTTTCACCCACGTTGCCAATAATCTAGGTGTAAGCTGGGGACAGGCTTCGGGAACCGGTTTGATTTCGGTAGAATATACGTTTTCAGGAGATGCTGCTCATGCTGCAGGGGCTCCTTGGAGAGGGAAGAGTGCGGCGGATGCCGTCGAGTTGATGAATATCGGTTGGAACTATAAGCGGGAGCACTTGCACCCTTTAAAAAGATCTCATTCGGTCATTACTGACGGAGGCGACCAGCCAAATGTGGTACCATCTAAAGCTTCTATTTGGTATTATTTCCGAGATGTGAAATATGATGGAATCATGGAAATGTATGAGCAGGCGACCAATATTGCAAAAGGAGCTGCTTTGATGACCGATACCGAAATGACTTATAAAATTTTGGGAACGGCATGGCCTCGTCATTTTAATAAGGTGATTGCAGAAACCATGTTTGAAAACATTCAAAAGGTAGGTTTACCTGAATGGGACGAAAAAGATCAAACGTTGGCGAAGGCGGTGCAAAAAGAAATGGGGTCGAAAGAAGAAGGACTAGCTACCGAGCTAAATGAACTTGGCCTGCCTGTTACCGAGCCTCGGAGTGGAGGATCGGATGATATTGGAGATGTATCGTGGGTAGTACCAACGGTGACTTTACGTTTTCCCTCCAATATTCCGGGTTTACCGGGCCACCATTGGAGCAATGCCATAGCCATGGCAACGCCAATTGCTCATAAGGGGGTGACTGCCGGAGCCAAGGTAGAAGCTATGACCATTTTGGATTTTTTGCTTCAATCTGAATTGGTAGATCAAGCTTGGGATTACTTCAATAATGTACAAACGAAAGAAGAGCAGTATAAGCCCATGATCACAGCAAATGATGATCCGCCGATCTATCTCAATGAAAGTATCATGAAGCAATTCCGTCCAGCTTTGGAGAAGTTCTACTATGACGAAACCAAGTATGACAGCTATTTGGAGCAGCTGGGTGTGACGTATCCGACGGTTAAAAAGGATTGAAAGATTTGAAAATTGGAAGATTGAAAAATTCACCTGAATAAGGTTTTGTAAAGTTCTTGTGATTAAATCTTCCAATTTTTCAATATTTAAATTTTCCATTTGAATGCAATATCAAATAAGAGAAGCCTCTCTGGAAGAACTTTATAGGGTGCATCAAGAAATTCCCGAGTTCCCCGGAAAGGCTTCTTTGGATTTTTATAGGAATCGATTGAAACATCGACTTTTTTTGGCTTTGTTAGCTGAAACCGAAGGAGAGTTAATTGGATTCAAAGTGGGCTATCAGAGTGATATTCCGGATACCTTTTATTCGTGGATGGGCGGAGTTAAACCAGAATTTCGAAAGTTAGGGATTGCAAATGCCTTAGCAGAATACCAGGAAAACTGGGCAAAGGAAAAGGGCTTTCGATCCATCTATTTCAAAACCAGGAACCGATTTCCAGCGATGATAGCTTTTGAATTAAATCGAGGCTTTAAAATCATGGAGGTCATTCCCAAAGGAGGGGTGGAGGATTATCGAATAGTCATGCTGAAGCAATTGTAATATTGGAAGATTTCAAAATTGAAAAATTAAAGCCCTAATCTTCCAATCTTTAAATTTTTCAATTTTCCAATTCAAATTACCTACCTTTGACCCCACATTCAGCGGTTCGATCACCCGCTTTACCAAAAATTATGATGACTACACAAGAACTTGTGGCCGCTGGCCTACAGCTTCCAGTCATGGAGGCTTTCTACACTATTCAAGGAGAAGGGAAATATACTGGACATCCTGCTTATTTTATCCGGCTGGGAGGCTGTGATGTAGGTTGTGTCTGGTGCGATGTCAAAGAATCCTGGGAGGCAGAAAAGTGGCCGATTATCTCCATTGAAGAAATTGTAGAAGGTGCTTTGGCATATCCCGGAAGACTGGTAGTAATTACTGGTGGAGAGCCTTTGATGTATAATTTAGGACCTTTGACTCAGCTTTTGAAGGAAAAGGGATTCACCATCAACATCGAAACCTCAGGTGCCCATCCCTTTTCAGGAGAGTTTGACTGGGTATGCTTTTCGCCCAAAAAATTCAAAAAGCCCCACCCATCCATTTACGAGAAGGCAAATGAGCTGAAAGTAGTTGTTTTTCATCCCAGTGATTTTGATTTTGCAGAAACGCATGCAGCTTTGGTAAATTCGGCCTGTGAATTGCGTCTTCAACCCGAATGGAGTAAAGCAGATCGCTTCACTTCGGAGATCATTGACTATGTCAAAAAGCACCCCAATTGGAAAATATCCCTACAAACTCATAAATTTATGGACATCCCATAGATTTATGCGCAGCCTTTTCTTCTGCTTTCTATTTCTAGTTCCCACCTATTTGCTTCATGCTCAGCAGTATTCCATTATTGATGGGCGAGCGATTCGGTACTATGAAGAAGGGGAACAACTTATCCGCGAAAGACGCTATGATGAGGCCATGGAAAAATTTCAAGCCGCCATCACCCGAGAGCGGTCTTTTTTGGAGGCCTATGTTAAAATGGCTCAACTGTGTATTACCACCGGAGATTTAGAAAAGGCCCAAGAAGTAGCTGATCAAGGGAAAGCAAGGTTGAGTGGGAAAAATGCCAAGCCAAAGCATGCCGCGGATATAGGATGGGTGTATACCAATATTTTTTTGAAGAAAGGGGAGTTTCAGGAAGCCTACAACCAATTCCAAGAGATTGATCCATTGTTGGAAGACTCCTTCCGAACGAGTGTATACTATAAGGAGATGAAGGGCATGATGGAGTTTTTGGAAGATCAGCTAGGGAATACACTCTCGATTGACAAGGAGCGGCTTCATTCACCTTTGAATGAATTCAAATTGCAATATTTCCCCGTTCTGACCGCCGATGGCAATCAGATTTTATTTACCAAACGTGATGGGACGGGTAATTTTGACAAGGAAGATATCTACACAGCTTTTATGACAGAGGAAGGAGGCTGGACTATGCCTTCCAGTATTGCTGAGACAATCAATTCTCCTTACAACGAAGGGACATGTTCTGTCACTGCAGATGGGAATATCTTGATTTATACTTCTTGTGATGCGCCGGATTCTCAGGGGAGTTGTGATTTGTATGTGGCCTATAAAGTCAATGACCGATGGCAACGCCCTCAAAATATGGGAAAAAATGTCAATTCCAGAGAATGGGAATCGCAGCCCTCTCTTTCTGCGGATGGTAGAGTCCTTTTCTTTTCATCCAATCGAAAAGGTGGATTTGGAGGAAATGATATTTGGTATTCGGTAAGAAAAGAAGACGGGAGCTGGTCAGAGGCCAAAAATCTAGGAAGTATGGTGAATACAGCCAAAGATGAAATTTCCCCATTCATGTTTTTTAATAACGAGATTCTCTTTTTTGCCTCCAATGGTCATCAGGGTTTTGGAGGGATGGATATTTTTCTTTCCAGGGTTAAAAACGGGGAATTTTCAGAACCTGAGAACCTAGGATTGCCGATTAATGATCAATTGGATCAAGTGGCGCTTTTTATTACTGCTCAGAAAGATTATGCCTATTTCACCGAATTGACAACTCAGCAGTCGGATAATGACCGGGCGCTGCTATATCGCTTTGCTTTTCCTCAGGATATTTATTTAGGGGATAATTTGACTGTCACTGGGGGGAAGGTTTTTAATTCCAAAACAGGTGAGCCAATTAATGCGACTCTGTCTTTGGTTTCTTTGACCAATGACAGTACGCTTTATGAATTCAAGGCGGACGGAAAAACAGGAGAATTCATGATGCTTTATCCGGAAAATTCAATTTCCGGACTTTACGTGGAGAAAAAGGGATACTTACCTAAGATCTATAATGTGCAGCGGGACAGCATTCAAAATGTGAAAGACATGGAGATTGCGTTGACTCCTGTAGCGTCAGGTGAGGAGTTCGTGTTTGAAAATATCTTTTTCGATTTTGATAAGTATGATTTAAAACCTGAATCATTGAGTTCCCTTCGTAGGCTAATCAAGTTTTTGGGTGAGAATCCGAATGTGAATATTCGAATTTCAGGACATACGGATAATGTGGGAAGTCCAGCTTATAACCAGCGCTTGAGTTTACAGCGGGCTGAAAGTGTTAGAAACTTTTTAATAAAAGAAGGAATTCATCAAGACCGGGCAGTAGTAGAAGGCAAAGGAGATCGGGAACCGATGGTTCCTAATACCAACGCCCGAAATCAGGCCCTTAACAGAAGGATTACGATCACGATTCTTTAGAAATCACAAAAGCCCTATTTTCTAATTGAGCTAGGTCAAAAAAGTCAAATCTTGCATAGTAATAAATGATGGCCGAAAGCCATTTATTTTTCTATTTAAAAGTAAGCTTTATAAATATTACATTGTTTTATTTTTAGTGTATACAATATTTTGTAAAAATTATTTTTTGTGGAATAAAAGACTGAAACGAGGTTAAAATTGACTTTTTTTTAACTATTTGATGGGTGGAGTTTGAAAATTAACTTTTGTTAACAGTGAGATAACATTATTATTTTTTTTGAAAACAGGCTATTCTAATTTTCAAACAGAATAAAATTCTGAAACTAGCAAAAAGGCGCCATTTTATGGAGCTAAGTCTCTTTAAACAATTGTAATTTTTCTATGTATTGCTTTTGGAGTATTCAAAGATATAGGATATCATTGAGACTAATTTAAACCATAATCAAACCAAATATGAGGAAAGTTTTACTTCTAGGACTCATGCTATTCTTGGGCAGCGCGGTAGTGTTCGCTCAGAATCGTGTGATTACTGGTACGGTTACTTCTTCGGAAGATAACTTAGGGGTACCAGGAGCAACAGTTCTGGTGAAGGGAACAACAATCGGTACAGCTACCGATTTGGATGGTAATTTTTCCATCTCTGTTCCTGCCGGAAGTAATGTATTGGTCTTCAGCTTCGTGGGCTTGAGACAGCAGGAGGTGACCATTGGTAACCAAACTACCATTAATGTAGTGATGGAGCCAGATGTGCAGGCTCTCTCTGAGTTTGTGATTACCTCTTATGGTGATCAGTCTAAGAGAGAAATTACTGGTGCAATTGCATCTGTGAAAGGTGAGGTTTTCGAAAACCTTCCAGTTCAGTCATTTGACCGTGCGATGCAAGGTCGTATTGCAGGTGTGCAAGTTACTTCTACTTCTGGTGCACCAGGAGGTACATTGAACGTTCGAATCCGTGGTGTCGGTTCGATTAACGCCGGAAACGAGCCACTTTACATTGTTGACGGTGTTCAGCTTGGTACTGGATCTCTTTCTGGTCAGGGACCTCAAAACGCATTGGCTTCCATCAACCCTAATGACATTGAGTCAATTGAGGTATTGAAGGATGCCGCTGCAGCTTCTATTTATGGTGCTCAGGCTGCCAACGGGGTAGTTTTGATCACAACCAAAAAAGGTGGTAAAGGCGCTACTAAAACCAAGGTTTCCGTACAAGAAGGTATCGTTCAGCCATTGAACTTGTATGAAGTAATGAATGCAAGCCAATTGGCAGGTATCAAGAGACAAGCTTACTTGAATGCTGGTTTGAACCCTGCGAATGCGGCAGTTACTTATGGTGATCCTGAGGATCCAAATTTGCCGTCTTACGATTGGGTTGATGAGTTGTACAGAAATGGTCGTATGTCCATTTATGACCTATCAGTTTCTGGTGGTGATGACAAGACTAACTTCTACCTTTCTGGATCTTACACAGCTCAGGAAGGTCAAATCATTCAGTCTAAGTACGAAAGAGCAACTGGACGTTTGAATGTGACTCACAGACCAAACAAGAAGTTGACCATTGGAGCTAACTTCTCCTTGGCTTACCAGCGTACTTTCGGTACCATTGCTAACGGTAACTTCGTAAACGGTCCTTTCTCTGCTGGTTTCACTATGAGACCTAATGTGCCTATCTATAATGAAGATGGTTCATTCAAAGCAGATTATCCTTCTAACCACAACTTCGGTTATAATATCGTTCAAGGTGTATACGAAGAATTGAGACAAGGTACTACCGTTCAAACTGTATCTAACTTGCAGTTGAACTATCAAATCACTCCATGGTTGTCTTGGACTTCTTACTTCGGTATTGACTTCGCGGATAACAGAGACGAAAACAACCGTCCTTCTACTATTCCTGTATTCTCCTCTTATGGAGGTCAGTCTTTCTATGCTGATGAGAGAAGAAATAACTTCAACACCAACCACAACTTGAACTTCAATAAGAAATTCAATGATGTTCATACCATTTCTGGTTTGGTAGGTTATGAATACAAAGGTTTCCAGAATGAGGAAACAACGGCTACTGGTCGTGGATTTGCAAACCCAACCTTGAGATATCTACAAAATGCTGCTACTCCTTTTGCAGTAGGAGGTTTCTTCACAGAATTCAAGAGAGCAGGTTTCTTCGGTCAAGTAAAATATGATTACGATGATCGTTATACTGCTGACTTCACTGTTCGTCGTGATGGTCACTCTCGATTTGGTGAGAAAAACAGATGGGGTACCTTTGGTGCTGCTTCCGTTGGATGGAGAATCTCTTCTGAGTCTTTCATGCAAGACTTGACTTGGTTGGATAACTTAAGATTGAGAGCTTCATTCGGTATTACAGGTAACTCTAACATTGCGAACTTCGCATCCAGAACTCTTGTAGGAAACACTGGTCAGTACCTAGGTTTCGGTACCTTGGGACTTTCTCAGTTAGGTAACGACTTATTGACTTGGGAAGAGTCTGTAACTACTAACATTGGTTTGGACTGGACTTTGTTCAATGGACGAATCATTGGTACAGTTGACTTCTGGAGAAGAGATTCTGAAGCCCTATTGTTCAATACTCCTCTACCTACCGACTCTGGATTCGGTTCTATCACGAGAAACACTGGTAAGGTAAGAAACCAAGGTATTGACTTTGACTTGCAAACTGTAAATGTGGTTGCTGGTAAGTTCCAGTGGAGTACTGCTTTCAACATCACCTTCTTGGAGAATGAGTTGATGGAATTATATGATGACTTGGATCGTATCGGTAACTCTTTGATCGTAGGAAAGCCAATTTCATTCTGGTATACTCATAGATACCTAGGTGTTAACCCTGCTAACGGTCGTGCAATGTATGACGATGGTAATGGTGGTTATACCTACATCGTTGGTGAGTCTACGCTAGACTACAGAGGTAGCGGCTTCCCTGGAAGCTACGGAGGTTTGGCTAATACCTTCTCTTATGGACCGATTTCTTTGGAAGTATTCTTCCAAGGTCAATTCGGTAACTTGGCAGGTAACCAAGATATGTTCAACCTAGAAGACTGGGGAGCATCTACTGGTAACTTGAGAACTAACCAGTTGGAATACTGGAGACAGCCTGGAGACATCACTACAGTAGGTCGTCCTTACGAAGGTGGTCAGGCTCCTGGAACTTCTAACATTGACACTTTCTCTACTCGATTCTTGAGTGATGGTGGCTATGTAAGATTGAAGCAGGTTACATTGAACTATGTGCTTCCAGCTTCTGCAGCTCAGAAGATTGGTTTGCAAGGTTTGAGTGCTTTCGTTCAGGGTATGAACTTGGCAACATTCACTAAGTACACTGGACAGGATCCAGAAGTAGTAGGTATTGCTGAAAACGTATCCATCGGACGATTCCCTAACGGAAGACAAATCTCTGCAGGTTTAACGTTAACCTTCTAATTTGAAAATAGAAATGAAACATATAGTAAAAACAATGGTATTGGGTGGTGCTATTTTGGCAGCATCTTGTACAGATTTGGAAACTCAACCAAGGCAGAGTTTGACTCCTGAGACAGCTTTTGCAGATGTTGATGGAATGGAAGCTCTTGGTCTGACTGCATATGGTACGCTTAGAAACTTCAACCGCTATGGTCAGCAATTGATTATTGCTCCAGAGATCATGGCCGATAACCTAAGAATTATTGCCAACACTGGTCGATACATCGGTCAGGAGCAGAATACTGACCGTGCCCATATGGGAATTTGGAACACTGGTTATTGGTCTGGTATCAACACGACGAATATCGTTTTGTCCCAGATTGATGATGAGGAAGCTATTCCTGGTGATGCGGCCCAAAGACAACGTGTCAAAGGCGAAGCACTTTTCTTGAGAGCTTTGATGTACTTTGATATGGCTAAAATCTACGGATATGAGCCTGGTAAAGAAGTAAACGGATGGGATAAGTCTGTTATTCTTCGTACTACTCCAACGCTTGGTTTCTCTGATGCCGATTTCCGAGCTAGAGCTACTAACCGTCAGGTTTACGATCAGGTTATCTCTGATTTGCAAGCAGCTATCAACTTGTTGCCTGACGCCTCTATGGGAACATCAGGTGTATATAGAGCAAGCAGAGGATCTGCTCAAGCATTACTAGCTCGAGTATATCTTTATGACTCTAAGTTTGCTGAAGCAGCGGCTACCGCTTCTGCTGCAATGGCTTCTTTTGGCCTTGCAGATGATGGAACAGGTTTGGCAACTCCAGATAATTACATTGCTGGATTCTCTACTGCTCCTAACCCAGAGTCCCTATTTGAGATTGAAATTCGATCCAATGACTGGTCCACGGTAGATGGTGTAAACAACTCCGTTTGTTCTTTGACTGCTAACGTGTTTGCCAGTGCGCAGTTTATCGCAACTGCTACTGATGATTTGATCGAATCTTACGATGACAATGATGTAAGAAGAGATGCATGGGTTGAGACTACCCGTTCTGGAGCAGATGGAACTGTTTATCGTTCCGCTAAGTGGCTAGGACACAAAGGTGATTTCTTGGAAAATCTTCCTATTATCCGAGCTGCTGAATTGTTCTTGATCAGAGCTGAGGCTCGTTATAGAACTGGCGATGAAGCTGGTGCAAGAGCTGACGTTAATGCATTGCGTGCTAATCGTGGACTTGAGGAATTCCCAATTTCTGCTTCTGGAACTGCTCTATTCGATGCTATCATGTTGGAGCGCAGACTTGAATTCGCTTTGGAAGGACACAGATGGTTTGACTTGAAGCGAAATGGAATGGATATTCCTAAGGCTGGACGATTTGAGGATATTCCTTATGCTGATTATCGTATCCTACCTCCGCTTCCTACTGACCAGTTGTTGTTGAACGATCAGTTGGAGCAAAACCCTGGTTATAATTAATAAATAGAACAAATCATGAAAAAGATATATAGCTATTTAGCAGTTGTATTTGCCATGTTGGCAATAACTTCCTGCTTCGATGATCCGGGGAGAGATGCCTTCTTTGAAGGAAATGAAGTTGAGTTCCAGGATGGTAACTTGCCTAATGGATTCTCAGTTACCCAAGTTAGAAGAACACCTGATCAAGTTGATGTGGTTGATATCCAAGTAAATCGAGTATCTACTGATGCATCTAGAGACATCACAGTCTCCATTGGAGTAGACCCTGCTTCTACGGCAATTCAAGGGGTTCATGTTGACTTTACTGGAGCTTCTGTTACCATTCCTGCTGGACAGTTTGTGGCAACCTTTCCTGTTAATGTACTTACTGGAAATATTGATCCATCTGAATCACCTGTATTGAAATTGGTAATGGAGGCAGCAACTGGTGCTGAAGTTTCCGACAACTATGGAGATTTGGATGTAAACATTAATGTAATCTGTGAATCCAATATTTCTACTGCTACTGATACTTGGACTGCTACAAGCCAGTCACGTTTCGGAACTTTCACTGCTCAAGTAACCGTAACTCCAGTTGATGGTGCGGTAGGAGAATATGTTGTTTCTGATATTTCGGCTGGTTTGTATGCTGCGTTTGGATTCAGTACTACCCAGGAAGCAATTTACGGTGATAACTGTAATGTCATGACATTCCTAAGAGGTGGTCAAAGACAGTTCAATATTTCAGCTCCGTCAGTTGAACCAACAGAAGGTTCTTTTGATCCAGCTACAAATACCTTGGTGCTTTACTGGAGTGATCCAAATAACAGTATTAATGGTACAACTACCTTGGTGAAAAACTAATTCACAAAAATTAACTCAAAAAAGGAGGGATTATCCCTCCTTTTTTGTTTTGTGGCTACCAATGAAAAAAATTAACATCCATTTTCTGATCTTCTATTTTATTTTTAGACAAAAAATAAAATAAAATTAAACCCAAAGACTAGAGTGGTAGTTTGAGTAAGTATGAGGCGAAAATTTACCCCAATATTTATCCTTTTTTTGACTTTTCTTGGAATGCATTTGCATGCTCAGGAGACTCAAGAAAAACGGAATTTATTAAAAAAAGCAAGAGAGGAAGTTCAGTCCAATCTTCAAAAAACATTAGAGAAATTAAGATACAATCCAGACCAGGGTTATTTAAGTAAATTCTCCTATTTGAATGCCAAAGGGGGATTAGACCTAGGTGATGGTTTTGTGTCCAAAGTTCAATTTTTAGATGAATCTGGCAGTCCTGTTTTTTATGCCCCTCAAAATAAAAACGCAGCTATCACCACTGGCGCTGCTACGCTTCAGCCAGGAGGAGACTTGGGCTTGAATTTGACAGGGAAAGGCTTGACAGTTGGGATTTTCGATCAAACAAGGCCTAAACCGGACCATGTTGAATTTCAAGGGAGATTAACCCAAATCGATGGATCTTCTGAAGATTTAAGTACGCATGCTACTCATGTGACTGGTACCGTATTAGGTGGAGGAGTGAATCCTCAGGCAAAAGGGATGGCCTATGAAGCTACAGGTTGGTCTTTCAACTGGGATGCAGATGTTTCCAAAATGAATGCCAATGCCTATGATCCTGAAACCAAGACCAATGGCATTCTAATTTCTAATCACTCATATAGTATTGTTTTAGGTTGGCGGAATAATGGGGGAAGTTGGACATGGTTTGGAAATCCTGCTGTAGATCCTGATAAAGATTGGCGTTTTGGATTTTACAGTACCAAGAGTCAGGCAATTGACGAATTGCTTTTTTCAAAACCGTATTACAGTGTAGTTTGGTCAGCTGGAAATGACCGTGATGATGTAGGAGATGGCACGAGGGATCCAGATGGTCCTGATGATACGATAGGTCCGGAAGGTGTAGCTAAAAATAATTTTGCGATAGGTGCAGTAGAACAGGTTTTGGATTATACCGGTCCTTTAGATGTTAAAATAAGTGGCTTCTCATCTTGGGGACCTGTTGATGATGGAAGAATTAAGCCAGATTTGGTAGCTATGGGGGTAAATGTATTTAGCGCTTCCATTAATGCTCAGGGAGAGGATGGATACGCAAGCCAAAGTGGAACATCCATGGCTGCTCCAAATGCGACCGGCTCCATGTTTTTGCTTCAACAGTTATATTCTGAGCGGAACTCTGGACGATTTTTGCTTTCCTCATCATTGAAAGCTTTGACCATCCACACAGCCAAAGAAGCTGGGCCTGCACCGGGACCTGATTACATGTATGGGTGGGGGCTTCTGGATGTGAATGCAGCTGCTAAAATTATCCTTAATGAAGATGGGAGTTCAAAGTTCATCCGTGAGAATATTCTAGGAGAAGGAGAGATTCATGAATTTGAATTTGTTTCGGATGGAGTAACCCCGATTCGGGCTACAATCGCTTGGACAGATCCTGCAGGAACGCCTCCTGGTCAAGCAAATAATCCTACCAATTTAATGTTGGTTAATGATTTGGATTTGAGAATCATTGATGAAGATGGTAAAGAATATTTTCCGTGGACTTTAGATCCCACCCAAAGAGCAGGTGCTCGAGCTGTTCGGACGCAGGATAATTTCCGAGATAATGTTGAACAAGTATTAATCGACAATCCTGAGCCTAAATTGTATCGGGTTCAAATCCGTCATAAAGAAAACCTTGAATTTGGAGTTCAACAGTATGCCTTTGTTTTTACTGGAGGTGCTGTCAATGGTTCTGATGAAACGCTGTATTGGATAGGAGGGGCAGAAGGAAACTGGAGCGATGGAGATAATTGGTCTCTTACTTCAGGAGGAAGTCCTGCAGGAAAAATCCCAGGTGCAGGTAGTCGAGTGGTTTTTGAAGGGAAAGAAGGAGGAAGTGCAAACATTACATTCCCTTCAGCTGCCAATGCATTTAGCATCAATTTATTTGGCGACCAGACAGTGTCTTTTGACCTGAATGGGAATGAAGTGAAAGTTAGCAATGGTTTTCGAGTAAGTAACCAAATTACCGAAATCAAAAACGGAACATTGGTTTTTGAGAATACTGATCCGAATCCGCATTTAATTGAATTTGGGCAAACCACGTTCGATAATGTTGATTTAGACTTTAGGACAGGAAATTGGCGATTGATCGATTCGGAAACTTTAGGGAATGTGATTATTGATGAGGCGAATTTGATCGTTGATGTACTCTCATTTCGAGTAAATTCCTTGGAGATGGTAGGATCTGGAACTTTGGATGGTGGTTTTTCCTACCTGAATTTCAAGGAAGATTTGGTGGTAGAGCCTAATGCTTCTTTAAAGCCGACCATCACGGTGATTTTCTCAGGTCAAGAAGGATTACTGAATTTACTTGTAGAACAAGCAATTCAAGAATTACAGGTGAATTCCGGTAATTTGACTTTAGTCAGTGAAGGTTTTGAAGGTTTGAGTATTGAAAATGGAAAGGTCTTGTTGGACCGAGAAACTGCAACAATCAAACGCTTAGCGATGGGGCCGTCTTCTGAATTAGATTTGGGCCCAAATGGGCTATTGGTTGTACAAGATTCTCTTTCCTCTACCGCTACTGAAACCCAGGTCGCGACTATTCTTGCTGCCAATAAAGGAGAGGTTTTTCACAATGTTTATCGAAAGTACTGCTTCGAATATTTGAATGTAGCTAACGTGGATTTAGAAGGTCAGGCCATCGTTAATTTGGGTACGGAAGCTTCTATCTCCAATTCGGAAGGCTGGTTAGCGCAAAATTGTGATGATGTGCTTTTTGCCAATTTCCGAGTACTTTATCCTTGTGAAGGAGCAGCTGTTACTTTTGAAAACCTAAGTGAGGGTGCAATATCCTCTTATACTTGGGATTTTGATGGAAGAGGAAATTCTACCCTTGAGAATCCATTCTTCGTTTTTGATTCTCCGGGTACTTATACAGTGAAGTTGACTATTGCCAATGAATCAGGATCTACACTTTTTGAGCAGACTGTGGAAATTGGAAGTAATGAACTTACCAAGCCTGAAATTGTAGTAAATGGGAATACACTTACCTCCCAGCAACCGGGAAATGCCTATCAATGGTATTTGAACGGAGAGGCTATCCCTGGAGAAGTAGGTCGATCTATTCAAGCAGATGATGATGGTTCGTATCAGGTTGCCATTTTCAATGAAGAGTGTAATAGAGTCTCTGATCCAGTGGTGATTTCTGCTATTCCTAATCAAGAGCAGGAATTATCAAGATTTGGGATTTTCGTGGGGCCTATCCCATCTGATGATCAAATCAAGGTTATGATTTCCAATGAATATCGTGGGCCTATCGCATTGTCCATTGTAGATATGGCTGGACGTGTTTATCGAACAATCGATATTGGAAAAAATACGGATGAAGTTGAAGTGGAATTGAACTTACCTGCTACTAGAGGAATTTACATACTGAAGATTAATACCAACAATTTAACCTTACACAAAAAAGTAATCAAACAATGAGAAAATTAGTATTTGTCGCCTTTCTTTTTTTGGCGCACTTAAGTTTTGGACAGCTTTCCAACATCGATATGAATGGAGCTCCAGCTAGACTTTCTGGATATTCTGGGGTGGAAGGATCTCCTTATTTATTTGAGGACTGGTCCAGAGGTGATTTTTCACTTTCCAATGCAGGACTTAAGGAAAATGTAGCTTATAAATTCAATATCTATGAAAATGAATTGGAGGTAATCAATGAGGCAGGAAATAAGATTTATCTAAATAAAGCCTATGTAGAATATGCTTTATTGGAAAGGCCTTCCATTGTCATTGCCAATAACACAGAGCAAGGTCTTTTGACAAGGCTTTTATTTAAAAAGGGTTTTGATATGATAGAGGGGATAAAAGCTGATGACCTAGTGAATGTGATTGCAGAAGGAGAGAAGTACACCTTGGTTAGAAAATTTTATTCCGACTTGGTAACCCCTCCAAAAAACAGTTATGCACCAACCCCGGGTAAATTATTCGTTTTCGAAGAGCGCTTCTTTTTGATTGACTCCAATAATAAGGTGGAATCGGTTCGAGCTAAAACAAATAATATCATCAAATCCTTAAATGAGAAGGATGTCGATCTTGCAAAGCAAATCGTGAAAGAAAATAAATTGGACCTTTCACGAGAAGATCATTTGGTCTTGTTTTTTCAAAAATTGAATGAAGCATAAATAGCATTTTACCAATACAAAAAGCCCTGAATTCTATCGGGGCTTTTGTGTTTTTGGCAAATTTTCTATGTCTGATCTTTTACCTACCTTTGCACCGAATTTCTAGTGCCGATGATCTACGTTTGCCGAAAAGAGCATTTCAATGCCGCCCATAAGCTTTGGAATCCAAACTGGTCCGATGAAAAAAACTTTGAGGTTTTTGGACCTTGTGCCAATGTAAACTGGCATGGGCACAATTTTGAGTTGATCGTAACTGTAAAAGGTATTCCGGATCCCGAAACAGGATTTGTAGTAGATCTGAAGCAACTCAGTTCCCTGATCAAAGAACTAGTCATTGACAAAGTTGATCATAAAAACCTGAACTTGGACGTAGATTTTATGCAAGGGAAAATGGCTTCATGTGAAATCCTCATTATGGAATTTTGGAAAATATTGGAGCCGGCAATCAAAGAAATCACCCCAAATGGCGGCTTGTATAAACTGACACTATACGAAACACCAAGGAATTTTGTAGAGTACTTTGGCGAGTGATTTTACTCACCACTGAGGGCACAGAGTTTTTTGCTCTGTTTTCTTTTAACTATTTTTTCAGTATTTTCTCAAAGTGTAGTATTTAAGATACTTTTTGATAGAATTATGGGGGACTTTGACATCACCGAGAAAATTATTGGAGAAGCCATTTATGTCCATCGAAAATTAGGTCCGGGGCTTCTCGAAAGCACCTATCAACATTGCTTATTTCAACGATTAAAGTCTTTAGGATTAAAAGTTGAAATGGAAAAACCTTTGCCTGTTTATTTTGATGGTTTGAAATTAGACTGCGGGTATCGCATGGATATAGTAGTTGAAGATCAAATAATATTAGAATTAAAGAGTATCAAAAAAATTAGGGATATTCACAAAGCCCAAATGATAACCTATTTAAAGTTGAGTGGGTATAGAATAGGTTTATTAATAAATTTCAATGTGCTGAGGTTAGTCGACGGTCTAATCAGGTTAAGAAACTGAAACCTTTGCTCTGTGTCCTCTGTGGTAAAAAAGAAAAAAATATACATTATCTCCGGCGAGCGATCAGGTGATTTGCACGCATCAAATTTGGTGACAGCAATTAAGAAGCTTTCTCCGGATATTGAATTCCGTGGAATGGGGGGGAGTTATTCTCAAGAGGCAGGAGTGGAGCTGGCGGTGGATTATGCAGAGGTTGCCTTGATGGGGTTTTTGGAGGTGGTTTTGGGATTTCGCAAGGTGTTGAAATATCTCCGTTTGGTTAAGGAAGATATTTTGGATTACAAACCGGATGCGGTGATTTTGGTGGATTATGGGGGCTTCAATATGAAAATTGCAGCTTTTGCTACCGAAAAAGGCATCCCTATTCACTATTACATTCCTCCAAAAGTTTGGGCTTGGAATCAAAAACGAGCTTTAAAACTCAAGGCCTTTACCAATAAGATTTACAGTATTCTTCCTTTTGAACCAGAGTTTTTTAAGAAGTTTGATATGGAGGTTGAATACGTAGGGAATCCACTTTTGGATGAAATCCGAAAATTCAAACCGCACGAATTTTTCTTCCAGAAAAATGAATTGAGTTACGCACCGATCATTGCCTTGTTGCCTGGGAGCAGAAAACAGGAAGTGAAGGCTATGCTACAAACTATGGTAGAACTGTTTCCTAAATTTCCTTTGGGTCAGTGGGTAGTAGCAGGAGTGGACAGTCTGGATAAGGAACTCTATGCCCCCGCACAAAAAGCAGGAATTAAGGTGATTTTTAACCAGACGTATGACCTATTATCCCATGCAACCGTTGCTGTGGTTACATCGGGTACTGCAACTTTGGAAACTGCCCTATTCCGTGTTCCGCAGGTGGTGGTATATCGAACGTCTCCCATTTCTTACCAGATTGGAAAACGAGTCATTCGGGTTCCTTACATTTCCTTAGTGAATTTGATTGCTGGAAAGCAGGTGGTGAAAGAGTTGATCCAAAAAGACTTTTCATCTCATCAGATAGAAAAAGAGCTTCAAGCCATTTTTACAAATCCAATACATAAGAGTGAGATACTTCAGGGATATGATGAGATCCTTGAAAAACTAGGAAAGGAATCTGCCTCTGATACCGTTGCTGAGAGGATAGTTGAAAGCTTGAAGTAACAGGTTATTTTTTGTTTTAGCTATTTCCTTAAAAAATCAATAATTTGAAGGAAATCCTAATCCTATGAAAAAAATCTATTTACTCCTTTTGGCAGGAATTTTTTCAATTTCTGCCTTTTCCCAGACTGTCGACGGAATAATTCAGGATCGTGTCCAGAAGTTGGATGCTATGCTGGATGAAGCAATTTCAGAACAGCAGGTTCCGGGCTTGGTGGCCATGGTTTTGAAAGATGGCAAAGTCGTTTATCACGAAGCAAAAGGCTTATCCGATGTTGTATCAAATGCTTCCATGAAAAAGGACAATATCTTCCGGATTGCTTCTCAAACAAAAGCTATCACTTCAACAGCGGTTATGATTCTTTGGGAAGAGGGGCATTTTCGGTTGGATGACCCCATATCCAAATATATCCCTGAATTTAAAAATCTACAGGTTTTGACGGGGTTTCGATATGGGGATACCACCTTTACGACTCGACCTGCAAGTCGGGAAATCACCATTCGCCATTTGTTAACCCACACCTCAGGAATAGGCTATGGCGTGATTGATGGGGATGAGCGGATGAAGATGATTTATCATAAAGCTGGAGTAGTTGACTTGTTTACTACTGAAGATATCTCCATTAAGGAGAGTGTAATGAGACTGGCCAAATTACCTCTTCATCATGATCCGGGAGCTAAATTCACTTATTCCGAAGGCCTGGATGTGTTAGGTTATTTCATTGAAGTAATCAGTGGAAAACCTTTCGATGTATTTTTGAAAGAGCGGATTTTTGATCCACTCGGAATGAATGATACCCGCTTTTATCTTTCTTCAGCGCAAGCGCCTCGCTTGGTGACCGTACATACTTACAGGGAAGGAAAATGGCAGCCGTTTCCCGTAACCTTTTATGATCCCGACTACCCTCGAAAAGGAGCAAAACGATTTTTCTCAGGCGGAGCGGGCTTATCCAGCACCACAGCCGATTATGCTAAGTTTCTACAAATGTACCTGAATGGAGGCGAATTAAATGGAAAGCGGATTTTGAGTTCTCAAACTATTGAGACCATGATGAAAAACCAGGTTGGGGATTTGATGCAGGGAGATAAAAAATATGGCTTGGCCTTTGGTTTGGTGACGGAACAAGGTGTTGCGACAGGAGGTATAGGAAGTGAAGGCACCTTTGATTGGGGTGGCTATTTCAACACTCAATACTTTGCAGATCCTGAGGAAAATATCATTGGCTTAATCTTTAAGCAGACCTCCGGTGCTGGAAATGGGGATGAAACAGGTTGGAAATTCCGTCAGATGGTATTTACCTTGATTGAATAAACTTTCTTAGGCAATCATCTTTGCGATTGGAGATTATCTCCGTCCCGAAAATGCAGCTTTCTAAATACCAAGGAAGAAAGCATCGTCAACCCTCCAATTACCAAAAAAGTATATCGGAAAGCATTGTGAATTTCATTCTGAATTAGACGTATATCTCCCTCAAAGAGCTTAAGAACAATCAAGCCAAAAGCCACTCCAAATCCTATTGCTAGCTGTTGATTGACCGAAAGCAAAGAGTTCCCGCTACTGGTGTGGTAGGGTCTCAAATTGGCGATGGCGATGGTGTTCATGGAGGTGAACTGAATGGAATTGAAAAACCCTAAAATAGCAATAATGGGGACATGCCAGTAAATCGAGTTTTCAATTCCTGGAATGGCAAATGAGCTGATTAAAAATCCGATGACTAGGGTATTGAATATCAATGTAGTCCGATAACCCAAGCGTTTAAGAATTTTGATCACGACCGTCTTTCCTACCATCGCGGTTAATGCCATTGGAGCTACGATCCAGCCAGAAGTCACGGCAGACTTTCCATAGGCAATCTGAATCATGAGCGGCAATAAGAGCGGAACCGAACTGATTCCAAGTCGGGTCACTAGGTTCCCGACAATCCCAACTCGGAAGGTCCGAACCTGGAAAAGATCCAATGGGAATATGGGTTCATCTTGTTTCCGAGCATGCCGATAATAAAAATAGAGCAGCAGGAAGCCTAGAAATAAACCCAATAATAAAGGAGTGGTTTGGATTGTGTTCCCTAGCAGTTCCAAAGAAATGGATAGAATAAAGGTAGCAGCTCCAAAAATCAAAAAGCCTTTGATATCGAATCCTGAAGATTCGGATTGGTAATCAGGAAGGAAGAAGATACTTAACAAAATTCCCCCCAAAGCAATAGGCAGATTGATCAGGAAAATCCAATGCCAAGAAACATAATCGACCATGTATCCGCCAACTAGCGGCCCCAGAATAGGTCCAATTAATGCAGGGACAATAGCATAATTCATGGCCCGAACCAACTCGTTTTTCGGGAAGGTTTTGATGAGGGTTAATCTTCCCACGGGGGTCATCATACTACCACCTACACCTTGGACCACACGGGAAATAACAAGTTGAGTTAGGTTTTGGGAAATGGAGCAAAAAAGAGATCCTAAAGCAAAAAGGATTAAGGAAGCAATGAATACTTTTTTGGTACCAAATCGATCGGCCAAAAAACCACTGATGGGCATTAGCAATGCTACCGTCAGCACATAACTGATGATAGCATTCTGCATGTTCAGTGGGGATTCATTCAGATCTTCTGCAATAGCTGGAAGGGAAGTGTTTAAGATGGTCGAATCCAGCATCAACATAAAAATGGCCGTCGCCAAAATGGCCGGAAGCACTCGTTTAGTTTGATGATTTATAGATTCTGAATTCATGAAAGAATACCTGTTCTTCGTCTTTTCATATGAAGATATGGAGCTTTAGAAGTCATGCTTTCTAAAGTTCAATTCGTTCCTTTTTTTGAAAGGATATCTGCTAACTCCAAAGCGCAGCCCCAAGCTACCGTAAAGCCTGCTCCGCCATGGCCATAATTATGGAAGATGTTGGGGTAATCGGGATCAAATTCAAACCTTACCGAACTTCTTTTGGGGCGTAAGCCTACAATGATTTCCAGGATCTCAGGTTCAGTTTTGATTCCAAAAGCCTTTAGTCGACTTAAGATTAAATCAGTGTCTTTTGGGTCAATGGATTCATTCCAATCATCCTCATAATCTGTTCCGCCAATAACGGAATCTCCACTGCGGTTGATGATGTAAGAAAGGGCTCCTTTTTTGGTTGGATCGGCGAATGAAGGAATAGCTAGCTTTTCTGCCCGAAGAATTTGCCCTCGCATGGGATGAAGTTCTTCATCCTGACAAAGTATTTTGGCACCTAAGCCGGTACAGTTGACCACCCAAGTGTCCAATGCGGCCATTTCAGCCAGATTTTCGACATTTCTCAACTCAAAAATTCCTCCAGCATTCAAAAACATTTCAAACAAAAAAGGGAGATAAAGTGGAGGTTCGGCGAGCGGAACATCTGCGATTAACCCTTTTTTCATGCCCTGTGGCAATTCAGAATCTGAGGCTTCTCTGACCGTTCCGAGAGGTAAATGCTGAACCCATTCTTCTTCCTTAAGGTCCTTATAGGCATTCAAAAAGGGAATCATGGAAATACCCGGTGAGCTACCCGCTTCATTTTGATAGAATTCATAGCTCACTCCTGCCCAATGGTCTGTTTTTTCCTTTGGTTCGATGGAATAAGGGAACCAAACGGCTCCGACTTTACTTGAAAGCGTTTTATTAATTTTTTCTTTTGAGATAATCCGAACCTGAAATCCCTTTTCCTGCAAGGTAATCGCAGAACTCAGACCGATAATCCCTGAGCCGATGACAGTTACAGATTTCATTTTTCAAAAAGCTTGATCCAATCACTTTCTGCTGCCAAATAACCGAATGAGGAGAAGGCTTGGCTATTCAATAATTCTTCCATCAGTTCTTTAGCTGCTGCTGTATCTCCATGGTATAAGTACCAATTGGCAACCCCGTAGCGAACAGCATCATTGGAAGGGTTTCCAGGACCAGTCTGAGTCAGAGAATCTACAGGAATCCATCCTTTGTAAAGTCTACAAAGGTCCGCATAGCTTTGATTTTCAATTACCGTAGAGTCTGCATTGATCGGAGCTAGAAGTGAATCGGCTTTTGCCGGATTGCCCAAACGCTGTTGGATCATAAAAAGCCAATGGGTGCTCGATACAATATTGTCGTAATTACTTCCGCTTTCCCTGCATTTTAGATAGGCTTCATATGCCTTTTCGTACTCATGCTGGAGGTAGTAGACCAATCCTAAATGGTAATAGATATTCCCTTGAAGAGTACTGACAGGGATATTCAATGCATTAGGCATTCCATCCGGTTCGATTTCATTTGCTGTTCCTTGAATTAATTCCGCAGCTTTTTCGAGATCTGCAATTGCTTTGTCATATTCTCGGATACTGATATAGCGATGGCCCCGATGTCGATAGAGTTTGGGCTCGTTGGGGAATTTTTCGATTCCTAGGGAATAAATAGCGATCGCATCTTGGTATTGACCCAAATAGGCAGTTCGGCGACCATACCAAATCAAAGCCTCTACATCCTCTGGGTTTGATTCATAAGTTGCTTTGGCAGCATGATATTGTTCCAGGAATTTTGAAGAAGGGGAGGGGATTTCGTAGGTTTTTCCTAAAGGAGTGGTAAAGGAATGCTCCTGATCAAATTCTGCTTTCTGAACTTGAGGTGCTGAACAGGCAAAAAGAAAGGAAAAAATACAGACCAATTGGATGGGGCGCATAAAAGACTGGGTTAGATCCTTGAAAGCTGTATGGTTTGAAAGTTTAAATTCCTAGGTCTTTTCGATTGAAGATACAATTGTGGGAATGCTCTTTTCCTTCCAAAATAGCCAGTGTGTTTTCGACCGTCATGGTGCACATCTGGGTATAGGTGGTTTTTGTGAGACTCCCCACATGGGCCGTGATAAGTGTATTGGAAAGTGTCAGAAGGGGGTTGTCTTCTGCAGGTGGTTCCTCCTCTAAGACATCAGCAGCAAATCCCCCTAGTTTTCCTGACTTTAAAGCCTCAAAAAGCGCTTTTTGGTCAATGATTTTACCCCGGGCGGTATTAATCAAAAGCGCTCCTGTCTTCATGTGAACAAAGGCTTTTTCATTGATTAAATGTTCTGTTTCATCGGTCAGGGGTAGGTGCAGGCTGACCAAATCTGAAGTTTGAAGAACCTCTTCGAAAGATCGTAAGGGATAAGGAACAGGTTCCTCTCTTTCGCTCCAATAGCAAATATTCATTCCAAAAGCCTCTGCAATCCGGGCCACTTTTTTTCCAATATTTCCCATCCCTAAAATTCCCAAGGTCTTCCCATGAAGTTCATCACCGGCATAAGTGCCACGATCTTTCCATCGACCTTCCTTCACCATCGTAAAAGCCGAATATAGGTTGCGCTGCAAATTCAGCATCAATGCAAGGGTATGTTCTGCAATGGTATTTGCATTACTGTTGGGAGCATTGACAACCTTGATTTTTCTTTTTGTAGCTTCCCCTACGTCTATATTATCCAGACCCACCCCCGCGCGTGCGATCACCTGAAGACTTGGAATTTGATCCATAAGGGATGCGCGAACCTGTCCCTTTCCTCTGGTGATGATGGCTCGGATATTTCCTTCGGTAATTTCTTTTTGAAGAACTTCTTCATCTAGGGCAAGAATAATCTCATAATCCTGGTCCGCAAGTAGGATTTCCATGGCTTCCTCTGCCAAGGTTTCCAAAAGCAAAATCTTTTGCTTCATTTATTCTTGTGGTAAAGGGTGGCATCCTTGGACTTATAACCTCTGAAGTCATTCCGACCGGAGACATAGATGCCCGGTTTGAAGAGTTCATCTTCGAAGATCTTTGGATCAATTTGGGCATCGGGTGCAGAGGAAAGTTCGATCAAATTCCCAGAAGGATCCCTGACAAACATCTGAATGGGGCCATCCGGTAATTGGCGCACATAGCCCCAAGGTTTCACATCTATGACTCCCAATTCCTTCATTCTCCAATAAATAGAATTGATGTCATCCACCTGAAGGCACATATGTCCCCGGAAAGAATACACATCTTCCCATTCGGTCAGGTGCAATTGTTGGTCTTCATTGATTTTAAAGAAAGCGGTAGGATAGTCAAACAAAAAGGCCGGGATAGGTTCCATACCCAATTCTTTTTCATAGAATTCGCAGGCTTCTTCCAGATTGCTGACTACCAGGGCGATGTGATTGATTTGTATTGCTTTAGCCATGATTTTATTGTTTGAATTCGTTTACAAAATCCCAATTTGGGGTTAATCCCAGTCCAGGTTGATCAGGTTGGCTTATCATCCCATCTTGATCGACAGAGATTTTTTCTTTTACTAGTTCGTACATCATCGGGTTCCCTCCTAAGGAAAACTCGATGACATTGGCAGAAGGAGAGGCGAAGGCTACCGAAACCCCTGCCATGAAGGAAAAGGCCGATCCCCAACAGTGTGGAGCCAATTCCAACTGGTAGGTATGCGCCAATTGGGAAACTCGCATAGCTTCTGTGATTCCTCCAATGATGGCACAATCCGGTTGAACCACATCGAGGGCTTGTTCGGCGATTAAATCCCGAACATCAAAGGCCGTGTATTCACTTTCTCCTGCTGCGATGGGGATGAAGGTGCTCCTTCGTACTTCAGCGGTTCCGATTCGATTATCCGGGCTAATTGGCTCTTCAAACCAATAGAGATTGCAATCCTCTACACCTCGACAGAATTGCTTGGCCTCAGGAACACTGAATGTACCGTGGGCATCGGTCATCAATTTGATATGGTCAGGGAGCGCTTTCCGAGCAGCTTTTACTCTTTTGATACTTTCTCCAACAGACTCATCCATTACGCCAACCCGCATTTTTACTCCGGAGAAACCTTTCTCTGTGTATCCTAGCAATTGTTCTCCGATTTTTTCTGCGTTTGCCCAGCCACCGCTAGCATAGGCAGGCATTTTTTCGCGACAGCTTCCGCCAAGCAACTCGACAACCGGAACTCCCAAGGCTTTCCCCTTGATATCCCATAGGGCAGTATCAATTCCGCTCAAAGCAGAAATAGTCAATCCTCTTCTTCCTAAAATGGGAAATTTTCGTCCCCTGGAAAGTGCATAATGATCCCGCGTTCCGTTGTAAACAATCTCCCAAATCCGGCTAATGTTTCTTGCATCTTGACCGATAAGAATGGGTTTTAACTCATGTTCGATACAGCTTACGATACTTGCACAAGAACCTGAGGAACCTACAGCGGCTTTTGCCTCACCAAATCCCTGAAGTCCCGTGTCCGTAGTGACTACGACCAAGGTCATGTCAAAATTGGTCAATAAGCCGTAATCCGATCGGTGTTGTTTTTCCTTAGGAATGGGGCATCGAAGCCAATAGGCCTCTATATTGGCGATTTTCATTTGAGGAAAGGCTTGAGTTGGTTAATGGATTTTTGGGTCAGCATGGTATAAAACTCCTCGGTGACTGCGGTACTTCCATGGTCTTGCAAAAACTTCAGCTGTTCATCGCTCAAACCTTCCGGCGCTTCGTCGATGGAGTTTGGATAGGGGTTGGCTGGTGTCCGATCAATGGGAGGGCAAAACTCAACGGATAGTACCTTATCATAGCCAATCTCCGCCAAAGTATTCATAATGCGGGGCCAGTCCAGTTTGCCCATACCAGGAGCCATGCGGTTATTATCTGCCACATGGAAATTCACCAAGCGAGAACCAATTCGCTTCATAGTGGCGAATAGATCCACTTCTTCAATATTCATGTGAAAGGTATCCAAGCAAACCCCACAATTAGGTCCCACTGCTTCTGCAAGCGCTAGAGCTTGATCACCGCGATTGATAAAGTAAGTTTCAAAACGATTGATCGGCTCAATTCCAATTGTTAATCCATTCGCCTCAGTAAAGGCATAAATTTCTTTTACTCCTTCCACAGCCCATTCCCATTCTTCTTCAGGTCTTGCATCGGGGACAATTTTTCCAACCGTAGCCGGGACAAGGGAGATGACCTTTCCGCCCAAGTCCTTGACCATTTGCGCAAGGTTTAAAACATATTCTATGGATCGTTTGCGTTGGTCGGGGTCTTTGGCGAGGAGATTTCGTTCCTCCAACATCAGCGTTACCGAACCCCAGCATTGGATTCCATATTTTTCAAGAAGTTCTTTTACTTGTTGATTGTCATACATTTCGGGTGCGCCCTGAATTTCTAGGTGGGTATATCCAAGGGAAGAAATACGTTTTAAAGTACTCTCCAGCGTTTCCGCTCGCATCCAATTATGAATGGCTATTTGCATAGGTTTTTTGGGTTTGGTTGTGATCCTATAAGTTAAATTAAAAAATTTAAAGAATGGGGTTTAGGACCTTGAGAAGATAGTTCCTTTGACAAAAAGAAGGTTTTGAGGAGTAATTTTCTTTTTGAATTGATTGAATTTGGTATCCTTTCTGAAAATAAAAAACAGGAGGGTTTTGGTCCTCCTGTTTTTTTAATGGTTTCTATGATCTATCAGTTTCTACATAATTGAATGGACTGAACTTACTCAATATCAAATACCACCTTGTGTAATTGACCATTTGAAAAAGGAAACTTTCCTAAATGTTCATATTCCTCATTGACAGGCATGCCTTCATCTCTTCCTATATCAAATGTCTCGTGACCTGTGAAGGCCGCATAGACTGTGGCAATAATATCCATTTCACCCACTTTTTGATCATTGATGAAGAGCTCAACCAAGGAAGGACCATTTAACCGGGCTTCTTTCATGGTGTGCTTCAAGGTAATTTTGACTTCCCCTTCCGGAATTTTCACATTTCCATCAAAGTCATGCCAATACAAACCTAGTGTGGAGTAGCTATATCTCAGCTTACCGTCCTTTATAAATAGGACTTGTCCACCCAGTCTTTCTCCCACCGCATAGATTACCCCTTCTGTTTTATTCGTGGTCGTCATATAGGCATTGATCTCGTAATTGGTAGACTTGATTTCCGGTCCTGCCAGTTCAGGAACTCGGTAGACATTTGGGGTAAGTTCCCAGTGTTTCTTGGCAGCCCGCTGAGGATTGGATTCGGGTTGTAGAGTTCTACCCAAAGAACCTCCGATAGGGTATACATCATACTTTTCTGCTTCTTTCCAGAAAATCTCCTCCAATTCTTTTACTTTTTCTGGGTATTTATCAGCCAGATTCACTGATTGTATAGGGTCTTCATTGACGTTATACAATTCCCATTTGGTATTTAGGGGATCAAAATTCTTTAAGGCTTCGGGGTCCACAGACCAAGGTACACGGTAAGGTTTTCCGCTAAGTGTCCAGCCCTCATGATAAATACCCAAGAATCCAGTCATCTCAAAATATTGGGTAGGGTGATTGGTTTTGGCATCAGGATCATTCCAAGCATAGGTCAGGGATTTGCCTGGGTATTCTTTTCTTTTCTGACCATTTACGTAGTCAGGAGTAGGTACGCCAGTCACTTCTAAAATGGTAGGAACGAGATCCGTGACATTCTGAAATTGTCTTCGCCATTCGCCTTTGGCTTTTATTGCTTTTGGGTAGCGAATAGCAGTTGCAGACATGGTTCCACCAAAATGAGAAGCAATTTGTTTCGTCCATTGATAAGGAGTTGAACCTGCGTAAGACCAACCAACCGAATAATGATTGGCTAAATGTGGTCCTCCCCAGGCGTCAATGCCTCCAAACTCTTCAAGCTTCTCTAATTGTTGTTCCATAGTCAATGGAGGAAAGCCATTTTGAAAAAGCAACTCAGAAAAAGTGCCTGTAGGGGTTCCTTCGGCAGTATTTCCATTGTCAGCAGTCAGATAGATCACTAAGGTGTTGTCCAACTCACCTAGCTCCTCCAGATGTTCGATTACACGTCCTGCATGATAATCAACATGCTCTAGAAATGCCGCATTGACCTCCATCTGACGAGCTAAATAAGCTTTTCCTTCTTCACTAAAAGAATCCCAGGTTGGAATATTTTCGGGCCAATCCACCAACTTTGCATTTTCAGGAACTAGTCCCAATTTTTTCTGACGCTCCAATAGTTGCTCACGATACACATGCCAGCCTTCGTCAAACTGGCCTTTATATTTATCTCGCCACTCTTTAGGTACTTGAATCGGTGCATGAACCGCACCTGGAGTGTAATACATAAAAAAAGGATCGTCTCTTAGCCCTTTCCAATTGTCCAGCCATTTGATTGCCTGATCCGCCATCCCATGGGAAAGGTGGAAGGTGGATCCATCTGCATTAGTTTTGGGTGTTTCTATGGCGGTAGTATTTTCATAAAGGAGTGGATGAAATTGATTCGTTTCTCCGCCCAAAAACCCCCAGAAATAGTCAAATCCCCAGATTCCTGTTGGCCAACTTTCATAGGGTCCGGCAGGGGAAGCCTCCTCCATGGGAGTATTATGCCATTTTCCAAAAGCTGCGGTCGCATAGCCATTTTCGCTTAGGATTTTCGCGATAGAAGGGGTAGTGTAATCGATTTGTGAATTGTAACCTGGATAACCGGTTGCAAATTCTGAGATGATGCCTGTCCCTATTTGATGAATATTATAACCGGTTAATAATGAAGCTCGAGTTGGTGAACATACTGCTGCCACTGAAAAATGGGTATAACGGATGCCTTCATCACCTATTCGGTCAAAGGTCGGGGTTTGAATGACCCCGCCAAAAGAACTGGCATTGGAGTATCCTGCATCGTCCAGCATGATGATCAAAACATTGGGAGCGCCTTCGGGTGCTTTGGGTGGCCCAATAAAATAGGGTTCAGAATCTGCTAGCGTTTTTCCCTGTACTCCTTTCCATTCTTCATTCGGGTAAGGAATGGAATTTTCCGAGGAGCTTTGTTCAGGGGCCTGACAGCTAACTATGAAACTGATTAATCCAAAAACAATGAAATATAATTTTTTCATCTGACTGGGTATTATATTTAAAATATAAGAATAGGGGTTCTTTCCCGTTAATCATCAAAATAAAAAGAGTAAAGGAAAGTTTCTTAGACAGGGTTGTCCAGAAGAGAATTTCAACTTTTTAAAAATCTAGGGTAAATAATTTTAAAAAGATAAAGAGGGGACTTCTAATTATTTTTTGGGCTAATTGATCCCGAGAAGAGGCCAAGTGTATTTTCCATGATTTTCATAGCCAAGGCAATCATGCTTTCAACAGAAAAGTTATTTGGATCTAAGCGGATATACCAGGCATCCGTCAGGGTATGGTAGAATTGGATAAATTCCTCATTCGAACCGCTTGAATCAAAAAGACGCTTTATATGAGGTAGAAGAATTGCGAATGACTTTTCATTAGCACTCCTATAAAGTGTATAAAATTCATCTTTCTCCGGGTGCAACAGTAATTGACGATGAAAAAGGATTCCCTCTTTATGCGAATAAACAGCCTTATACAGATCCGGAATCAGACTCTTGACATTTTCCTCTATATGAGAGTGGTACTTGTTGATATTTTCTTGATGAAGGAACAACAGTTCTTCTAGTAACTCCTCTTTAGAGGCAAAATGATAGTAAAGGGATGCTCTAGGTAGTTTACTTTTTTCAGAAAGGGCTTTCAGACTAAAGTCTGGCCCCGATAGTGAAAACTCAGAATAAGCCGCCTCAATCCATTTTTGTCTTACTCCTTGGTTTGATTTCATAACTCAATTTAACTTGAATCTATTTAAAATCGCTCAACTGAAGTTTTTATTCTACTCTAATTAATAATTCTAATTGATCTAGGCATAAATTATGGTTCACTAGGGGAAGTCTCTTAGCCAATACCTATGAACGTAAATTAAGAGCTGGTTGGGATTGCAAATCCCAACCAGCTATCCCAACCATCCCGATAATTATCGGAATGCAATTGGTTAAAACCTTAATCGCTCCACAAACAAAACCCCCACGCCCTTTTCCTTCGCCAACTCATTAAATGCTGGAATGGCGGTCTGAATCAATCGCTCTCCTTCGGCTTTGAGTGGTTTCCACTTCTCCATTAATCGGGCGTATTCGGACTTGGTGCCTTCGTTGATTCGTGGGATAGAGCTTTCGCCATGGTTCATCATAAAGAGGAAGTTGGCGGTGAACTTATTCGGGAAGTTCTCGACGTCATCGTAAGCCGTAGATCGGCGCTGCACCATATCCTCATCCCAAGCCTTGAGTTCTTTTAGTAGTTTTTCTCCTTCAGTTTTCAGGGCAGCATACTCTGTCTTTCCTTCCAGTCTTATTAGGAGCTCCGCCAGTTGATCTTGGTAATCTTTGGCGGTGTTGATCAGATCATGCATGGTCTTGACTTCGGATTCCAGTTGGCTCATCCAGGCATGGTAGGCTTGATAGTCGGCTGTAGTCAGATTATAGGCAGGGATATCCTTTATTTCAGCTTGGGCTTCGGAAGTTTTTCCATCTACAGTCATCCTCAAGGTATAAGTACCTGGAATTGCCTTATGCCCCCGATAGCTGGACTCGATGTAGACATTCTCTATGCCCGGAAGGGTAGGGTAGCGGAGATCCCATACAAATCGATTTAGGCCTTTTCGGGTGGAAATTGTTGGTTCCAAAGGAGGTCCGCCGGCCCAGGATTTAGCTTCGGGATCCCGCTTGGAAGATATTTTCCGAACCAAGTTCCCTTGCGCATCCATTATCTCTAAGACCGCCTCCGTAGAATCAGTGACAGATTCAGGAAGGGAATAATGAATGACCATACCACTCGCTGGATTCAAGCCCTGAAAAGGATGTGTTCCTGAAAAATCATCCAAATTTCCTCCGTTCATGCTGGAGTACCAATTGCCTAAAAGGGCATCTTCCGGGGTGTAGAGCGTGATTTGATCCACTTTTTCTTTCACTTCCCGGACTACATTCAGTTCGTCTAGAATCCAAAAAGAGCGTCCTGAAGTCGCCACAATCAAGTCATTGTGTGCAACCTTCAGATCCGTAATTGGTGTGACTGGGAGGTTGAGTTGGAAGGAATTCCAATTCGATCCACCGTCCCGAGAGATATACATGCCTTGCTCAGTTCCTGCGAAAAGTAACCCTTTTTTCTCCGTATCCTCACGTACTACTCGGGTAAAGGCTCCATAAGGAATTCCCTTGGAGATATTAGTCCAGGTCATACCGTAGTCGGTGGTTTTGTAGATCGCCGGGGTATAATCGTTGAACTTGTAGCGCGTGGTAGCAATGTAAGCCGTAGCCGGATCGTGGGGAGAAACGTCGATGGCGTTCACCAAGGTTTCCTGCAAGCCTTTTGGAGTCACATTGGTCCAGGTTTTTCCATTGTCCCGAGTCAAATGCACCAAACCGTCATCGCTTCCTGTCCAAATCACCCCGGCTTCATGTGGGCTTTCGATCACATAGGCTAAAGTTCCATAGTTTTCAGCGCCTACAGCTTCATTTGTAAAGGGTACACCCGGAGTCCCTTGCTTTTCTTTTTCATTTCGAGTGAGATCGGGAGATACTTCTGTCCAGGTTTTTCCCCAGTCCTGAGTTTTCAACAAAACCTGAGCTCCATGATAAAAGGTGTTTGGTTCGTGCTGAGACCAAATGATCGGCGCATTCCAGTTGAAGCGGTATTTCATGTCCTTCGCGCTCATTCCGAGGTATTGAATTGGTGCGGCCATGATGTTGGTTGAGCCCTGCGTCTGCATATCTAACACCTCGATGGTTCCCTGATAGCTTCCTCCCAAGACATATCTCGGATCATCTGGGTCAAAGGCCAAGAAGGCAGATTCCCCACCTGCGGAGTAGTTCCAATGCTCTTCTCCGATTCCGCCCCGACCTAAAGCCATGCTGGAAATTACGACGGAAGTATTGTCCTGCTGTCCTCCATAGATTCGGTATGGAAACTGATTATCGGTGTTGATTCGGTAAAATTGGGCCGTCGGCATGTTGTTTTGCGTGGACCAGGTTTGGCCCCCGTTGAAAGTGATGGAGCCTCCTCCATCGTCTGCCAAAATCATGTTTTTGGAGTTCTTTGGGTTGATCCAGAGATCGTGGTAATCTCCATGTGCTCCGTCAATGGCCTCGAAAGTCTTTCCTCCGTCAAAGGACTTCAGCATCGGAGCACTTTGCACCCATACTGTGTTTTCATCATTCGGATCAGCAAAGACTTCGATGTAATACCAAGCCCGCTGGGTCAGTCGATTGTCTTTGTTGGTCAAAGTCCAGCTTTTTCCCGCATCATTGGAAACAAATAAACCGCCCAAATCTTTGTAAGTATCACTTTCGATCAGAGCATAAACCTTATTGGAATTAGCTCGGGAAACTGACACCGCCATTTTCCCTTTTTCCTTAGGAAGGCCATTCTCGATTTTCTTCCAGGTCTTACCTGAGTCTGTGGATTTGTACATGCCCGAACCCGGACCGCCTGACTTCACTTGCCAAGGAAAACGCTGGTGTTCCCACATGGCGGCATAAAGGATTTCAGGGAAATTCATATCCATGCTAAGCTCCACAGCTCCAGTCATATTGTCCACAAAAAGGACTTTTTCCCAAGTCTCGCCTCCGTCCGTAGATTTGTAGACACCTCTTTCTTCATTGGGAGCATACAAAGCTCCCTGTGCTGCTACATAGACAATGTCAGGATTACTTGGGTGAATCTGGATTCTGGAAATGTGCTGGGTTTTCTCCAACCCCAGTTTTTTCCAGGTTTTTCCGGCATCGGTGGACTTAAAAACTCCGTCGCCGTAAGAGGTCATGACTCCTCGTGGTGCGTGTTCACCCATACCCACATAGACGATGTTGGGATTGCTTTCGGCTACTGCCACCGCACCCACTGAACCTGTGGTAAAAAATCCATCCGAAATATTTTCCCAATGCTGTCCGGCATCGCCGGTTTTCCAAAGTCCTCCTCCGGTCGTTCCGAAATAGTAAGTCAAAGGATCATTGACGACTCCGGTGGCAGTGACCGAGCGGCCTCCCCGATAGGGGCCGATATTTCGGTATTTAATGGGGAGATTTTGATCAAAGTTGACTTGGCCTGAAGCTTCAAAAACTAGAAGAGTCAAAACCAAAAAGATATATTTCTTCATGATTTGGTGGTTTTGACTTTAAGATAGGGAAATGAATCGAAATTTCGGTATCCCCCTTTTTGTTCAGAGACCATAAAAAAAGCCACCTCATTATTTGAGATGGCTTTCTATTGTTGAGTTTTTGTATCAATTGTTTCTGGAGTTTCCTCTTGAACTACTCGAAGATCTAGAGCTGCTTTTTTGACTAGAGCTGCTTCGGCTAGGAGTAGCTACTCTAGAATTACTTTTGCTCGATGACTGTACTCGAGAACTGCTACGAGAAGGAGCCTGAGCCCTGCTTTTGCTTTTGCTTGGAGCCTGAACTCGTGTATTTGATCGACTAGGAGAAGACTGAACAGATCTTCCTCTGCTTTGGGTACTTCCCTTTTTTACCGTTGAACTTCGCGAAGGTTCCTGAACCCTTCCTGAAGAGGAGCCATTGCTTCGCGATGGACTGCTTGACCGAACGCTTCCTTCGCGATTTCTTGAGCTTTGTTCCACCCGGCCACTGCGGTTATTTTGCTTTGGAGCTTCATAGGGTCTCGTTTCGAAGGTCTTGCTTTGACTCGATCTAGGAGATACTTGCCTTCCGCTAGTTCCAGTACCTCGTGAAGAGGACGGGCTGGATCGGTCCACTCGAGAATTACTTCTTACCGATGGGCTAGCCGATCTATTGCTAGAGGTATTTTCCAAGCTTCGAGTTCTGCTTGGACTTGTAGCACTTTCAGATCTTCTATTTCTGGCTTCATTGGATTCCAGTACTCGAGAAGGTCTGGCTTCTGCTTTTCTGCTTCTGCTGGATTGCAGGTCAGGTCGGTACATGCTTACTCGGTTGTTGGATACAGCAACTCGGCCTGGTCTCGTACTATTTTCCAATCGATAGACCGGTACATTTCTTCCGGTTACCCGTCGGATTTCCCGACTGCTCGGTCCTGCTATGTAGGTATTGTTGTTGTATACAATGGTATTGTTAATCACAGTCGTTCTATTGATAATCTTGATTTTTGTTCGGTGAGGTGCATAATATCTCCAAGCGTAACGGTCATAGATTCTTCCTTGAGGAAGGAAAACCCAATGGAGGCTAGGAATTCCTATTCGTACGCTTATCGAGATTCTTGGTCCCAAGGGAGCCCATCCATAGTATCCACCACCTGTTCTCCAACTTACCCACGCTGGTCCCCAATCATAGCCAGGAATCCAGGCCCAGCTTTGATAGAAGTCATCGTAATACCAGCGGCCATAGTGGAAAGGAGCCCAACCCCAGTCATAGTAGGAAACCCAGGTATTACCAAACTCCGTCATAGCCCAATGCCCGTTGGTGGCGTAAGGGTGGAAGTCCGGACCTACAGCCGGTAGCCAGATAAAGCCATATCGCGCATCGCGAACCCAGTCTCCATAAGGCATCAATTCATCATAAAATACCTGAAAGGAAACGCCGTAGTGTACCTCGGCTTTGCTAGGAGTGGAGGCCAAAAGACTCAGGGAGAAAATACCCATCATCAGGCCAGTGATCCATCGGATGTGAAGTGAAGTTTTCATGGTGTGTTGGTTTAGGTTGACAAATAATTGGGGCAGGTTTAGTGGTTGCTTCTAATTTCTAGATGCAATTTTTCTAGAAAAGGATGCATGCATACTAAATCCAAAATCAAGCCAATTTTCAAACCTTCATGAAAATCAATCTGATTGTGAGTTTTTATTCGTAAAAAAATCAATAAAGGTTTGGATGTATGTTTTTATAAATAAAAAATAAAACTGTTTTTATCTTAACTTTAATAAAAAATTTAATTAATTAAATAATAACGATTCTAAAAAATCTAGAAAGGGATAATCTATTACGCTAAAAACTTAACGGAAAAGCCTTGATTTTGGGTGTATTCATTTTTCTTAATTTTTTCTTAAAATTTTTCTAAACCTTCTCTTGAGTCAGTTTTTCCAAGGCCCAATTGGTCCGGGCGGCACTTACTCCTGTACTTGGAGCGGTGTCTTTTCCCAATAGGTCATCAACGATTTTTTGAATCAGGGGCTGTTGGATATGTTTGGGTAATTCAAGGTGAAAATGTTTGGGTTCCTCTCCGTCACGAAGCAGGGTAAATTCACCCTTTCCAAAAGTTTCAAATGAAATCTGTCCCTTATTGCCTTCAATGGTAATCCGATCAACTTGCGTTTCTTTGGCACTTGTGAAACACCAATTTCCCGTTCCCAAGACACCATTTTCGAAGACATAACTTCCTGCAACCATATCTTCTGCCGGATATAAGTTGGCTTGGTTGGTACAAAAGCCATGAGCCTGCGTAATTTTCCCAAAAAAGAATTGAAGCAAATCCAGTTGATGGGAGGCCAAATCATAAAAATACCCTCCTCCTGCGATCTCAGGAATTACCCGCCAATTGTTTTCCAGTTTGGCGATTATTTCAGGCTCGGCCTCTTGTCGCATTTGGATATGAACTGATCGAATGATTCCGATTTCACCTTTATTTAAGAGTTCTTTGATTTTAACAAAATGGGGAAGGGCTCTTCGATAATAGGCTACATATAGCGGAACTTGGGCTTTCTCGCAGACTTCAACCATAGCCTGGCATTCTGCATAGGTTCGCGCCATCGGTTTTTCTACATATACAGGCTTTCCTGCTTGCGCTGCCATTTCTGTATAGGGGAGATGCATGTAGGGAGGTGTAGCAATATAAATAGCATTGACCTCGGGATCCTCAATTAAAGATTTTGCGTCGGTGTACCATTTGGGAATTCCATGACGTTGGGCATAGTCTTTCACTTTTTCCTCATTTCTTCGCATGACGGCTACCAATCGACTGTGGGGCACCAAATTCATAGCAGGTGCCGATTTGACTTCGCAGACATCGCCAACACCCAAGATTCCCCAGCGGACTTCATCCTCTTTAATTTTTTTCATAGGCTTAAAATAAAAATGACCCATTGGATTTGGGCCATTTTTCTTCTTTTATTGACTAGGAGGCGTTCTTCGCTTCATCACCAAACTGTCGGCAGGATAAGTAGCCGCTATGTAGGCCATTTGCTCTTTCGCCCAATTAATAAGTAGCGCTCTTTCCTCCCCACTTAGATTTGCCTCAGGATGAAGTCCAAAATAAGTGTAGGACTCCAAAGGCATTTCTTTCTCTTCTACCATTTCTATTACTTCTTCAAACTTGTGGTTTTGCACAGCAAGAGGAAGATTGGTGAATTCGGAAAAGTTCAAATGCCTTTTACCATCATTCACATGGTCTGCCAAAAAATATTTTACTGGCTGAATATTCGAATACCATGGATAGCGTGTCAGATTCGTATGGCAATCGTTGCAAGCTCCTTTCATGATAGTGGCTACTTGATCAGGCAAGTCATAGCTTTTGCTAATGTCAAAGGTCTGATCGTTAGACTCGTTCTTTTCTGCCGGAATG
Source organism: Algoriphagus sp. (assembly GCF_013373065.1). Lineage (GTDB taxonomy): Bacteria > Bacteroidota > Bacteroidia > Cytophagales > Cyclobacteriaceae > Algoriphagus. Next base: position 58,846 of record NZ_JABXIN010000001.1, on the reverse strand, counting down.
AATTGAATGGCAATCAAAACCAAAACAATTCCGATCGTGATTTTTTTCAACATAGTTTTAAGATTTGCTGGGGGATAGATGTTTTATGCTAGTTAGACTAAATTTTTCAAAAAAAGATTAATTCGAGGAGCGAAATCTTACCCCATCAATTACTAAACTTAATCCACCTTGAAAAACGATTAATCCTATGGTTCCGTACCAAAACCAAGGATCTCCAGCTAGCTTGTTCAATCCTGCGTCAATACACATGGAGAGCCCGGTTCCGGTCAAAAGCAAACCGGATACTGATTGAATAAACCAACGTTTTTTTCTGCTCATTGTGCTTTTCTTTTTTGGTTAAAATCGATTAATCATAGACATGCCTGAGTCACGAAATTCATCCATTCGAGGAAGTTCAATAGCAGCCTCTTCCAGACTTATGCTCTTCCCAATCAATTTTTCCGGATTCAATTTACCCTGCAAAATCATTTGCATCAACTCTTGATATGCGAAAGCTTGCATGCCATGGCTTCCGAGAATCTCCAATTCCTTGGCAATAACCAGATGCATGGGGATAGGAGGATTCGCTTCGGACCCAGCCATCAATCCTACCTGAATATGTTTCCCCCTTTTTCGCAAGCTTGCAATGGAATTGTAGCAAGTAACTCGACTTCCCAGCGCATCCATTGATACATGTACGCCACCTTTGGCGAGTTCCAGAATTTGCGAAGGAATATCACCAGTTAGCCCATTTAGCAAAAAAGTTGCTCCTGCAGCTTTGGCCAGTTTTAATTTTTCTTCGGAAATATCCACGGCGATTACCTGAGCTCCCAAAGCGGATGCAATCATAATAGCCGAAAGGCCAACACCACCGCAGCCATGAATGGCAACCCATTCCCCACCTTTGACTTGACCCTGAGAAACAATACCACGAAAGGAAGTGGCAAATCGACAGCCTAAACTGGCAGCAGCTTCAAAACCTACGGAATCGGGTAAGGCAACCAAATTGATATCTGCCCGGAAAACGGCCACATATTCGGCAAAGGAACCCCAATGGGTAAACCCCGGCTGAAATTGATTGTCACAGATTTGCTGATTTCCACTTTGGCAAGTGGGGCAGGTCCCACAAGCGCAGACAAAAGGAACGGTCACCCGGTCACCGATTTTCCAATTTTTCACAGCTATCCCAAGCTCCACGATTTCTCCTGCGAATTCATGTCCGGGGACATGGGGCAAATGAATGTCTGAATCATGTCCCATCCAGCCATGCCAGTCACTACGGCATAATCCCGTCGCTTTGACTTTTAGAATTACGCCGTCCTCCGGACATTCTGGATCAGCAACGGATGCGATTCTCGGGCTTTTTTTGAACTCCTCTACCAAAAGGGCTTTCATAGATTTTTAATTTCTTGAAAATTAATCCTAAGCCCTGAAAAAAGAAATGATCATACGGTAATCGCATGATCATTTCCACTTTTAATTCAACAAAATAGCCCTAAACCTCAAATCCTTGTCGGTATTGTCTACCTACAAATTGGTTGGCTTCTTCCAGGTTGGTGATTCGCATGTTTTCACCATCCCAAAGGAGTTTTTTCCGTGCAAAGAACTCTTGTTGACCTCTGCTATTCTCACGACGAAGCATGTAGCTTCGAATAGCAAGATTTCCCATCAATACCGTTTCCGTCATAGGGCCAGCATAATCAAAGGAGGAAGTTAAACCTTGATGTTCCGGTGAGTTGAATCCAGCCTTGCAAGCTTCTACCCAAAGTCGCTGATGTCCGTATTCACGCTCAAATCCTTCCTCACTTTGTGGGCCTTCTTCTTTCGTTCCATCATTTAGATAGAGTTTTGGCATGAGCGGTGAAGAGTCATTGATATTGGTAGAAATAATTCCTTTTTCTCCGATGATCAAAACTCCATTGGCAGAATTAGCTCCACCGATATCGTCATTCGCCGGAATGATGTCCGGATGAGAAGGTCGGATACCGCCATCCATCCAAGTCATTTCGATAGGGGACTTGCTCTTGGTAGTCGCATCAAAATGCAAAGTGATGAAGGAGGATGCTGGACAACCTTCCGGGTGGTAATCCGGAGTCCACATTTGACTGAAGACAGATCCTACACTACATTCTGCATCTTTTGGATAATGAAGACCTAAAGTTCGGAATGGGATGTCAATCAAGTGGCAGCCCACATCTCCCAGAGCTCCCGTTCCATAATCCCACCATCCTCTCCAGTTGAATGGGTGGAGGTTTGGGGTAAATGGAATTTCAGGAGCAGGTCCTAACCAAAGGTCCCACTCAAGGGCATCTGGTTTGGAGCTTGGATCAGCTTTTGGGAAGGCGCCTCCTTGAGGCCATACAGGGCGGTTGGTCCAGATTTGAACTTTGGAAACGGGGCCGATTCGATCTTCGTCAATCCATTGCTGAACCAACTTCAAGAGCGGGTTTGAACCACCTTGGTTTCCCATTTGAGTGACTACTTTCTGGGAACGGGCCATTTCGGTCAGCATTCGAGCTTCCCAAATATTATGGGTCATTGGTTTTTGGACATAGACGTGCTTGCCTCGTTCCATTGCGTATTTAGCAGCAGGACCATGGACATGGTCAGGAGTTGAAATAGTTACTGCATCGATGTCTTTTTCTTTGTCTAACATCTCACGGTAATCAGCATACAGTTTGGCGCTTGGGAATCGCTCGACAGACCGCTTGGCTGAACCGGAAAAATCAACGTCACAAAGTGCGGCTACCCGCTCTCTCCCTCCTACAGAGGCTAGCTCAATGTCGCTTGCGCCTTTTCCTCCTGCGCCAATTGCTGCAAGCACGAGTTGATCAGATGGAGCTATGAAGCCTACACCTCCAAGGACATTTCGTGGTACAATAAAAAAGGAAGATGCAATGGCTGCATTCTTTATGAACTCTCTTCTGGATTGTCCAGAATTGGGATTTTCGGGTTTTTTCATTAGTAATGTTATTAGGGTTTAAGAGTCATTTTGATTGAATTCTTAAGATAATTGCTCCTGCTCAAATTCTAAAATTTTATAATTTAAATGGTATATGAAAGCTTTTTTGAATTTGAGAGGGAAAAAGGTCTGATCTTTTCGTGATAGTTATCTAAAATGGTAAAAGGCTTTTTTGACAAACTCCAGGAAAATACTCCAATCCTCCCAAGTAAGGCCATGTTCTCCTTCCCTAATGTGATATCCTAGATTTTCGGAATGGATAGGGCCTTTGAGTTCTTCAAATGAAGTTTTAAATGGACTCTCTTGGTCATAAATTTGAGAAAATACCTGACTTCCTATCTGCAAGCTGAGATATTCACCTTTGGGATCTGCCCATTGATCATCTTTGGAGCTTGCAAAATAGACAGCTCTTGGGGCAATCAAAGCTGGAAGCATGTGCTGATCGAGAGGTAATGAGTCTTCAGAGCCATTGTATTTTTTGAAATTTTCGGCAAACCAATGTGGGAAGTTTTTATTGATGACTTCAACTGTTTCCCCAAATTTTCTTTTTGAAAGAGCTGCTCCGCCACAACCCGATTCGTTTGCATAAGTGATCGCCCAGCGAGGGTCGTTAGCAGATGTCCAAAGGGCAGATTTTCCAGACCGGGAATGTCCTACCAAAACAGATTTTTCCGCATTGATAGTTTTATGCTGCTCAAAATAATCCATAGCTCTCATGGCTCCCCATCCCCATGCACCAAGGGCTTTGAGTCCATCTTTTTGATCCAATTGCTCAGGGTAAAGATTAGTCAAGACTCCTTCGGTAAACCTTACTTTATCATCAGGTGCTACGGTCTCTGCGTGAAAAGAGGCTGTTGCAAATCCTCTTTGAATCAATTCTGCCACGGGCCAATAGCCTTTTTCTGCCAAAGAACCGTCTTCTGATTTTTGACGATGGTTGATGAGCAAAATGATGGGAAAAGGTCCATTGATGTTTTTGGGTAAAAATACATTCAGTCTCATGGTGTGACTTTTTTCACCTCGCATGATTTTAATATCAACCTCCTCTAGATACGCGATTGAGTCAAATTGATGATTTGGGATTTTGGAAACTTCAAAACTTACTTCATCTAAATCTTTTGGGATTTGACCATAAACCTCACCTTTGAAAAGCCTGAAAATCTCTGGTTTTCGGATATTTTCCCAGTCCTCTTTTGATGTGATGATTTCACCTTTTTCACTGATGAATAGAGAAGGCAGATGTAGGGGTGGAACCTTACTTTCGTCGTAGTTTATCTGAGATTGGGCCATGGTTGTATTAAATGAAATTAAAATACCGAGTGCCAATAATTTCCAGCGTGCCTTCATTTCATCTGAGTTTAGTTTACTGCAGCTTCAACCCGCTGTGGTTCAAAAGGCTCATAAGGATAGTCGGTAGGTAGAATTTCTATTCCGGATGTCACTTTTAGAGGAGTTTCTCCTGCAAATGTCAATTCAACAAAGTAGCCTCGGAATCCTTCTTCAGGCTCTTGCATGTTCACTGAAAGTTCTCCGCTGGCAGGCATAGGAATTTCTTCTGCTACCCAATTCGGGCCAAATTCATCCACTCTGAAGTCCCGGGCAAGTGGGTTGTAGGCAGACCATAATTTGACGGAAATAGGCATTTTTTCAGGATTTACCTTCACATGGATTGTGTTTCCTTCCACGTTCCAGCTGTAGTCTGGTCTAGCGGTGTTTTCCAAAACAGAATTATAAAAGGAAATCAAATTGGGTAAAGCATCGGATTCACTTAAATCGTGCCCAAAGTTTGGAACGTATTGAATATGCTTTTCACCTTTCAGGTCATTCCAGTAAAACTCCCAGCTATCGGGTTGGAAAAATTGATCCCCTGCGGCGTTTATCAGAAGTTTTGGGATATCCAGTTCATCGACAAAGGAATAAGGTTCGGTAAGTTCCAGCATTCTGTCAAATTCAGGGGTTCCCATCCAGTTCATGACACCTTCCCGCACATAATCAGTCACCGCTGGAGCCCAAAAGCCATAGTTTCGCCAATGGTGCATGAATGACGGCTCAATATTCAACAAATCAATTACTACTGGCGCCATGGCAATCACCCGATCATCCGTAGCCGCAGTAGTCCACGTGGTCCAACCTCGCTTCGAAGCGCCAGCCACAAAGAAGTTCTTCAGGTCTTTATTATAATTTTCTTTGGCTACCTGCTGAACGGCATCCATAGCCAACTTCACAGCTTTGGTCATGGGGAATCTGGCTAACCAAATCGCATCTTCATCCTTTGCCCCTCCTTCCAGGAATTTTCGCCAACCATAGGCGATGATTGCATCTTCATAGCGCTCTCCAAATTCATCATTCGCAAAGGTCAACGGTTGAAAAGGAACATTGTGGATTTCAGCAACAATGGAGTTGGTCTGGGCTGCAGCGGCTTCCAGTAGAGGGGATGGCTTTTCAGGCATTTCAGTGTCTCGGCTCCCTCCGCCTATCCACATCATTCCTGTTTGATAGGGACTGTTTTTTGGTACGATTATCGAAACCCAATGCCACCACAAGGTTTCGTCCACGATACTATCCGCAAGCCATCGCTGTGAATACATTTTCAGCACATGAAAATCAGAGTTTTCTCCAGGGACAGAATGAACAATTTCAAAACTAAAATCCGGTGAGGGAGCTTGAACATAAGCTTTTAATAAATCATCGGAGGAAGCAGTGCTCACATTTTCTTCAGTGGATTTGGTGTCAGGGTTTTGACATCCGACTGCCAAAAAAATCCACATTGCTGATAAAAGGAGCAGGGATCTTGGGTTTGATTGATTCATGATTTGTATTTCTTCGTACAATAAATTCTGTAAAAACTAATAATTTTAATTTCGGTCGGCAACATTGCCGGTAAAAAGCTTTTCTGAAATTGAAAATTTATTAATTAATCATGCATTTGAAATACCGTTTTTTACTCCTTTTCCTTGGTTGGTTTGGGTTTGTTTCGGCTCAGGAAATTTCTTCACCCAATGGGGAATTACAAATGGCTTTTGGGCTGGATGCCAGTGGAGCGCCAACCTATCAGCTTTCTTATAAAAATCAAGCTGTTATTCAATCAAGTCGATTGGGTTTTGACCTCAAAAATGATTCGATAGACCTCATTCAAGGTTTTCGAATGGTAGATTCTGAAGAATCACTGAAAGATGAAACTTGGAAGCCGGTGTGGGGAGAGGAAAGTAGTATCCGTAACCATTACCGGGAATTGATCGTCCATCTCGAACATTTGGCCAGTAAGCGGAAACTGAATATTCGATTCCGACTTTTTGACTCAGGTTTGGGGTTCCGATATGAATTTCCGGTGCAGGAAAATATGGGGCACTTCGTAATCATGGAGGAGCTGACTCATTTTGCTATGAATGGCGATCATACAGCTTTTTGGATTCCAGGAGATTACGATACGCAGGAATACGATTATACGGAATCCAAGCTCTCCGAAATTCGTGGATTGATGGAAAAAGCCATCACCCCCAATGCTTCACAGACGCCATTTTCGGATACTGGTGTCCAGACTGCCTTGATGATGAAATCCGCTACTGGATTGTACATCAATATTCACGAGGCGGCTCTGATCGATTATCCGGCGATGCATTTGGAATTGGATGATGAGCGAATGGTTTTTGTAAGTCATTTGACCCCGGACTCACAAGGGGATAAGGGCTACTTGGTAACCCCTGCCCAGTCTCCATGGCGCACGGTATTGGTGAGTGATGATGCTGGAGAAATTCTTGCCTCTCGCATAACCTATAATTTGAATGAACCCTCCAAAATCGAGAACACTTCCTGGATTAAGCCCATGAAATATGTTGGAGTTTGGTGGGAAATGATTACGGGTCAAAGTTCCTGGTCGTACACCGATGAACTAAAGGCGGTAAAATTAGGAGTGACTGACTTTTCCAACGTAAAGCCGAATGGAAAGCACGGAGCTTCTACGGAAAATGTGAAGAAGTATATTGATTTCGCTTCAGAACATGGGTTTGACGGGGTATTGGTTGAGGGTTGGAATGTTGGCTGGGAAGACTGGTTCGGCAACTCCAAAGATTATGTTTTTGATTTTTTGACTCCTTATCCCGATTTTGACTTGAGGGGAATTGCTACCTATGCAAAAGAAAAAGGCGTGCAGATGATTATGCATCATGAGACTTCTTCCTCTGTTCGGAATTATGAGCGGCACCTGGATCAAGCCTATCAGTTGATGAAAGATTATGGATATCCAGCTGTAAAAAGTGGCTATGTAGGAGACATTATCCCAAGAGGGGAGTATCATTACAGTCAATGGCTGGTTAATCACTACCAATATGCAATTGAAAAGGGGGCTGAATACCAAATCATGGTTAATGCCCACGAGGCTGTTCGTCCTACGGGGATCGCTCGAACTTGGCCGAATTTGATTGCTAATGAATCTGCACGAGGAACAGAATATCAGGCTTTTGGAGGGAATAAGGCAAACCATGTAACGATTCTTCCTTTTACCCGTCAAATCGGAGGTCCAATGGATTACACACCGGGGATTTTCGAAATGGATGTTTTCAATGGTTCTCATGTAAATAGCACCTTGGCCAATCAATTAGCCTTGTATGTAACCATGTATTCTCCACTTCAAATGGCTGCTGATTATCCGGAAAATTACATGCGCTTCCCTGATGCCTTTCAGTTTATCAAGGATGTGGCCTTGGATTGGGAAAAGAGCATTTACCTTGAAGCAGAACCAGGGTATTACTTGACGATCGCTAGAAGAGCTAAGGATAGCGGGGAATGGTTTGTAGGAAATGTAAATGGATTTGAAGGGCGCACAGGTGAGGTGAAATTTGACTTTTTGGATGAGGGGAAAACTTATTTGGCGGAGATCTATTCAGATCAAGCAGAGGCTCACTTTAAAACCAATCCGCAAGCCTATGAAATTCGGAAAGTCGCTGTAGATTCAAAATCAGTTTTGAAGCAATATTCTGCTCCGGGAGGAGGTTATGCTATCCGAATTCGTGAAGCGAGTAAGGAAGAACTAAAAGGAGTCAAAAAATTGAAATAATCAGGTCAGAAAGGGGAGCTAAGCTTCCTTTTTTCTTTTTCCAAAAAAGGAAAAGCCATGCTAAATGGGTAAATTCAAGTATTGCAATTCTATTTCCCATGCAGCAGCTCAGCGAAAATGCGATCAGAGTTTTGGAGGAGCGATACTTGGTTCAGGATCATTCCGGAAAGGTAGTCGAATCTCCGGAAGAATTATTTCATCGGGTTGCTAAGAAAGTCGCCAGCGCCGAATTGAACTGGGGAGGAAAAGCAGAAGTAGAATATTGGGAAGAGCAATTTTTTAAAATGATGTCCGAATTGGACTTTTTACCCAATTCAACCACGTTGATGAATGCAGGAACCGGATATGGACAGTTGAGCGCCTGTTTTGTTTTACCGATTCGGGACAGTTTGGGTGGAATTTTTGACACCCTAAAAATGGCTGCTTTGGTGCAGCAAAAAGGTGGAGGTACCGGCTTTAATTTTTCAAAACTTAGACCTAAGGGAGATCGGGTTAGTAAGCATGGAGGTACTTCTTCAGGTCCTGTTTCATTTCTGGAGCTTTTTAATTTTTCCAGTGATCATGTCAAGCAAGGAGGGAAGCGCTTGGGGGCAAACATGGGGATTCTAAATGTCGATCATCCCGATATTTTCGAGTTTATCCGCTTGGGATCCAATGAAAACCGAGTAAGGCATTTCAACTTGTCAGTAGGTATTTCGGATCGCTTCATGAATCATCTTGAGACCAACAAACCTTGGAGTTTGGTAAATCCTCGCATTGGGCAGGTTTTAAATCAAGTTTCTCCAAAAGCAATTTGGGATGAATTGGTATTTCGAGCATGGGAATCAGGAAATCCTGGAGTTATTTTTTTAGACACAATTAATTCCAAAAATCCAACTCCAAATCAAGGAGAGATTCAAGCCACAAACCCATGCGGGGAGGTTCCATTATTACCTTATGAATCTTGCAATTTGGGATCCATTAATCTCTCGCATTTCTTAAAAAAAGAAAAAGGGATCCAACAACCTGACTGGGAAAAACTGGGAGCAGTTATCTCTCAGGCAATTCGCTTTTTGGATAATGTAATTGAGGTAAATCATTTCCCTAATGCAAAAATTAAAAAAGCAACCCTTTCAAATCGTAAAATTGGATTAGGAGTAATGGGATGGGCGGACTTTTTGATTCAATTAGGCATCCCATATGCAAGCCAGGAAGCGGTGGATTTAGGGGCCGAATTGATGCAGTTTATCAATGAAAGAAGCTATCAGGCTTCTCAGGAATTGGCGAAAAAAAGAGGGAGTTTCCCAGCTTGGGATCAAAGTGTTTTTGCTCCTTCTACTCCCATTCGAAATGCAACATTGACAAGTATAGCACCGACCGGTACCATTTCGCTGATCGCTGATACTTCGTCCTCGATTGAGCCACTTTTTGCCCTTGCCTTTGAGCGGAGAAATGTATTAGGAAAGCAAACGCTTCCTTCGGTCCAGCCACAAGTTTTGACTTATTTGAAACAAAAAGGACTTTTCACCAATGAATTGTTGGAAAAAATTACTCATGCTGGATCCTGTGCCGGCTGTAAAGAATTGAGCGAGGAAGTGAGAGCCATTCTATTGACCGCAACTGAAATTGATCCCATCTGGCACCTCAAGCATCAAGTTGCCTTTCAAAACTATACGGATAATGCCGTTTCAAAAACCATCAATTTGCCTGCTACTACCACCCCTGAAGAAGTGGGAGAAATATATCTCAAAGCCTGGAAACTAGGCGCGAAGGGGATTACAGTTTTCCGCACGGGATCCGGAAGGGAACAAATGCTTTACCCCGGTGTAAAAACCGTCAAAGACAAGAGTTTTTCCTGCTGATAGACTCGGGTTTTTACTGAAAATGATCTTTGATCATGGCAAGCAACTGATTGAAGGTCATCTTATCCGCATCTTTCAGGAGGATTTTCATTTCATTAAAGTGTTTGTTATCCCGAATTTGCTTGAAGAATTGGCCTTTTGTTATTCCAGGACCCATTAATAGGAGGTCTTCAATTCCTTGGATTTTATCTTCCAGAAGTTTGAAATACTTTCTCAACTGGGCCTCCTCAATGTTATTCTTTTTCTTTTCGTTGTTGGATGATCCTCCTTGAGAATTCATGAAGCGGGTCTTATCGCTTGTTTCTCCTTCATAGCGAACATGACTTTCGATAGGGGAGTCAATTTGTTCCACGACGAAGGGTTTGTTTGGGAAATAGCCAATCAAAATCGCATGTTCTTGATCCATCCAAATCCCTGCTTGTTTCATATTTATAGTTTCCATTTTTTTAGTATTTGGGTCTGTAAATTGTTCCATCTTTTGCTTCGACTTAAGAAGCTTTATTGGGTGTTAAATTCTTGTTCATATTTTTTCAAGAATTCAAGCGTCTCTTCATCGCTCAAATTTGAAAAGCTGACATATCCCTGGGATACAGCCCTGAAATCCTCGGGTGTCTCTAAAATCAGGACTTGGTCTGCGAGTTGTTTCAATTCCCTGCATGCGTGCATTCCCGAAATCGGGGCGGCTACCACGAGTTGTTTGGGTTTTTGTTTTTGGCAAAGTTCGAGAGTTGCAAAAAGCGTGGAACCGGTTGCAATTCCGTCATCAACGACAATGACTACTTTCCCTTCCATAGAAGGAAGCGCTTTTCCATTTCGAAGTAATTGCACTCTTCGGAAGATTTCTTTTTGCTCTTTGTTTTTTACTTCTTCTAGTTCCTCTTGACTGATTTCGGAGCGGGCCCAAGGTGCTAAGTAATAGCTACCGTCTTCAGCAATGGCTCCCATGGCATACTCGGGTTGCTGAGGATGTCCTAATTTCCTTGAAACAACAGGGATCAAGGGAGCGTTGAGCTCCTTGGCTACATAATAGGCGGTCTCAATTCCGCCTCTGGGAATCCCGATGACGATAGGGTGCTCATCTTTGTACTTGGCTAATGCTTTTCCCAATTCAATTCCGGCTTCTTTTCGGTCTTCAAACATGGCCGCTGGAGTTTGGTATTTTCTTTTTCTTGCCTGGATTTTTTGCATCCTGAAGCACTTTAAAAATCCAATCGGTAGATTCTTCCGCTACTTGTTCGAGTTTTCCAGGTTCTTCGAATAAGTGTCTGGCACCGGCAATTATGCGGAGTTCATTTCCTTCTGGAAAATGCTTGTAACAGGCCTGATTCAATCGCAAAACTTCATGATCCAAACTACCTACTAGCCATAACATGGGGCAGCTGACTTCAGGGATGTAATCCACCGCAAAATCCAATCTTCCTCCCCTGGAGATGATTCCCGAAATGACAGATTTTAGTTGGAAAGCAGCTGCAACCGCGACGGCAGCACCCGTACTTCCCCCAAAGTAAAAAATGGGTAGTTTTCCAACCTTCGAATTTTTTTGAAGCCATTGGGTCAACTGACTTAGGCGATTCGCGAAAAGGGGAAGTTCCAACTGACCCGTTCCTTTTTCGGAAGGGGTGTTAAGGTCGAATAAGAAAGTTGCTAGTCCGTTTTTATTGAAGAATTGCGCAATGAAATTATTTCGTGGACTAAAGCGTCCACTTCCGCTTCCATGTGCAAACAGAACGAGTGCCTTTGGGTAACTGGGGGTTACTAGTTCTCCCTCTAACACTACATCGGACAGCCTTATTTTTAGGATTTCCTTCATAGCTTTTGGGATTAAGGTTTAGTACTTAAGGAACCTATTATCATTGGATTTTCCAATGACTTTCATCAGCTAATTAGCTTTTAAAAATGGGAGATTGCTTTTTTAAAAATGATGAAGAATGTGTTTATCTCCAGGTAACCTTTTTGAAGATGATTTCATGGTAGTTAGCGCGCTCATACAGAATCCCCAATGAATTTTCATCCAACTTCACCAAATCAGAATAAGCTGTCCAAGGGAGCTTTTCAGAATCGCTGGTAAAATCCACAGGGATAATATGATTCCATGTTTTTCCTTCATCGTAGCTAATTTTGATGGTTAGGTAATTTCGTTCCTTTTCATCGGCTGCATTAGAATGGGCAATAATGGTTTTCCCATCCTTTTCTCCAATATTTAAAATGGACCCTTGACAAACAGGGTCTGGAAGTTCCTCTTCAAAATAGGCTTCATCCCAAGTTTCGCCGCCATCTGAGGAGAAGGCTAGAATCCGTTGGCGAACAGTCCCTTTTTGGTAGCGAGAGCTCAAAATCATCCGGCCACTAGAGAGTTCAGCGGCAATGGATTCATTACTTCCCGGGATTTGCACCGATTCAGATATTCCAAAGCTTTTGCCTTTGTCATCCGTGAAGAATCCATGTGCCTGATAGTCCGACCAGTCCTCTTTTGGACCGCCTGATGAATGATTGGCAGCTACATATATCCGACCCTTATGAGGACCTTCTTGGAATTGAAAGGCATGACCTGGAGTGTTGGCGTAGTGCCTCCAATCTGCTGGATTTTTATAAAGTTGATTAAAATCTGGATTGTTGGGTTTGTGGACTTCTTGGGTAATATTCTCCGGTTCCGTCCAATTCTTTCCCAAATCATAGGACTTTATCATCCAAACTTCACGAACGCCTTGGTTCATTCGAACATCATACTCATGATTGTTTCCTGTATTGTAAAAAAGGAAAATCACTCCTTCGGGATAGTTTGGGTCCAGTCGATCGACTACAGGTGCTGGGTTCCCAGCTTGGAGGCTGCCGTAATCAACCAATGTCTTGATGGGTGACCAAGTAAACCCTCCATCCAAACTCCGTTTCATGACCAAATTGACGTCTCCAAAATCATCGCTTCCATTCACTCTTCCTTCGGCGAAGGCCAAAAGCTCTCCATTAGGAAGTGAAATAATGGCAGGGATTCGATAGATGGCATGCCCTTCTTTTCCTGCTTCGAAGACCAAAGTTTCCTGGGCTTTGATTCCCTGGGAAAGTAGAAGAATGATTAAGAATGAAAATAGCTTTTTCACTAGGCCTGTTTGGATTTATTGATGGAGCCTTATTTTTCCCCGAAATATCGTTTTAGCGTGTAAGCAGGTTGCCATTGATCCGGTTTTCGCTGGAGCGTGTCGGGGTCATATGCCATGGGTTTGATAATGGCCGCGGTCAGGGAAACAGTATCACCAACCGCCTTTTGATTTTCCTGAAGTAAAGAAACCAATCGGGATTTTTCTTCGGAGAAATTAGGGTTATCTGCCAAATTATTGAGCTCCAAAGGATCATGTTCTAAATCAAATAATTGTGTGTAGTCCCGTTCCGGGTATCGAATCAGTTTCCATTTGTCTGTTCTGACTGCCCGAACTGTATGTCTATAGGCTGTAAAAAGGGCATCTCGAACGGATTCTTTTTCTCCATGGATGACGGGTACAAGACTCTTTCCATCCACATCTTCTTTTGGAGGTAAGCCTGCTAATTCCGCCAAAGTCGGATACAAGTCATGGATATAGGCAAAAGCATCCAATTCCTGATTGGAGGGAATGCCAGGGCCTTTGATGATCAGAGGCACTTTCATGCTGTGCTCATAGAGACTTTGCTTTCCCAAAAGTCCGTGACTACCCACGGCTAAACCATTGTCTGCGGCATAAACAATGATGGTGTTGTCCAATTTTCCGCTTTCCCGAAGGGCATCTAAAATTTTTGCTACTTGGGTGTCTAAATGGGTGATCAAGGCATAATAATCGGAAAGAATCATTTGTATGACTTCAGGTCTCCGTGGCCAACCTGTGAGATTTTCATCCCGAACGGTCAATTGGTCAAATTCAAATGGATGGTATGGCATGTAATTTCCAGGAAGTGGAAGTGTGCCATCAGGATAATAATTGATATAATTTCCTTCTGGAGAATAGGGGTCATGTGGAACAGTAAAAGCTACATAGCAGAAAAAAGGATTTTCGCTGTCTTTTTGGGATTGGATAAAATCAATGGCTGATTGGGCGAAAATTTCGGTTGAGTACCCCTTTTTAGTGGGTTCTCCCAACTTTCCATCAGCCTCATAATTCCGTAAGTCTATCTCATAATGGTTGGCCATCCCTCCCAAATACACATTGTTGGCTTGTTGGAAACTTGCTTCAAATGCTTCTTTCTCATTGTGCCATTTCCCCGTTCCAAATGTAGTATAACCTGCATTTGCAAAATCCATGGTCATGGTTTCTACTCCCTTCAATCGGTCATAAACCTTAAATAGGTTTTTACCACTAAAAAGCATGGCTCTGCTAGCCATACAGATGGCTCCATGATTTCCTCCCATTACATAAGCATTGGTGAAGCGGGTGCCCTCTCTTGCCAATTGATCCAAGGTGGGTGTTTGGATATAGGGATTGCCAGCAATGCCTAGGGTTTCGGCACGTTGGTCATCTGCAAAAAGGAATAATACATTTGGTTTTTTGGGCTCGGCTTTTTGGGTACAGGCCCATCCCAACAAGAGGAATAGGATTGGGAAAAGTTTTTTCATGGTCGGTATGTTTTTTCCAGATCATTTGTCTGGACTTCTTTGATTTTCTGATTTAATAGCTTTCTCATTTCTTCCACTTGGGGCTGAAAATAGTCATCGAAAGCAAGGTTTTGATATTGTTCTGGATCTTGTTCCATATCGAATAATTCCATTCCCTCTTCGGCATTTTCACCATATTGGATATAGGCCCAACGCTTTGTTCGGATCAAATAGGTAGCGCCTCCCTGGGTGACAGAAAAAGCAAAATCCCGAACCTCTGTGCTCGGATTTTGGAGAATGGGAACAAGACTTTTTCCCTGAAGTCTCTTCGGAATTTCAAAACCAGACAGGTCCAAAAGAGTAGGGTACAAGTCCACCAATTCTACAAAGGAATGGCTTTTACCCGGCGAAAAACCGGGAGCTTTGATAATAAACGGAACGCGAACGGATTCTTCCTTTAAAGACACCTTCATCCAAAAGTCATGCTCTCCCAAGTGGAATCCATGATCAGAAGTGAAAACAATGAGGGTGTTTTCACTTTGTCCGGATTGCTCTAGCGCTCGTAGAATTTTTCCCACTTGGGCATCCATAAATGCAACCGAGGCATAATACCCTGCAATGGCTTTTTGTTTATGGATATAATTCATTTCTGCGTTTTGGGTGGTCACGTAATTGATCCCTTTTTTCGGAATATCCTCCCAGTCATTTTCGACAACTGGCGGAGGGATGATCCCTTGCCAAGGGTATGAAGTGAAATATTCCTTTGGAGCAACGAAGGGGACGTGAGGCCTCACCAATCCAACCGCAAGGAAAAATGGTTTTTCTTGTTGGTGATTTTGGATGAGTTCGATTGCTTTTTGTCCCGTAATTCCATCAGATTGTCCCAGATCCCCACCTTCTGCCTGAACAATGGTCATGACATTACCGCCTTTACGCTCGATTTTTCCATCCGGATTATTTTGTACCAACTCTGCGAATCCTTCGGATTTCCATTCTGGTCCGGGTGAATTGAATCGTTCTGTCCAGGAATCCGGGTCATCTTGTCCGTCACTTCCAGTTTCAATATCAATAGGCACTCCCATGTGAAAGATTTTACTGACTCGAGCAGTGAAATAGCCATTTTCTTTAAAATGTTGGGGTAAGGAATGGCGATCTTGACCTACATTTTCTCTTCCGCTGGTATAGCCAAAAGTTTCTGTTGCTGTAGGATAATAGCCAAAAAGGAAGGAGGCTCTCGAAGGACCACAAACAGGATATTGCGAATAGGCATTTTGGAAAAGCATACCCTCAGAGGCGAGTCGGTCAATGTTTGGGGTGGAGACTACCTGATTTCCATAAGCTCCCAAAGCTGTTTGGTTCAAATCATCAGCGATTATCAATAGGATATTAGGGCGCTTTTGTTGAGCGGGAGCATTGAAAGTTAATAGGGGCAAAAAAAAGAAAAGTATTTTCTTCATGAGGTGCGGAGTTGGGAAGATCAAGATAAAATAATTTTTCCTATCCGGTTTGTGCCAACATGCCTTTATAAATTTTCGGCCCTAGTGAACTCATTTTAAGAGAGTTAAAAGTCAACTCTTAATTTTAATTAGATTTTATCTAAATAAATATTGTCTTGTATTCATTTGGGATATAAGTTTGCGTCATTATTTAAAATCAATCCAAATAAATATAATAGATGAAATTCGTTTATAGTTTGCTGATCTGCGCATTATTATTCTCTGCAGATGTCCTTGCGCAAAAGAATGTGTTGAAAGGAAGGATTTCTGACGAAAATGGTAATCCCGTTCAAGGTGCTTCTGTGCTTTTGGAAGGGACTGTTCGAGGTGTACAATCTGATTTGAATGGAAATTATGAATTGAAGGATTTCCCAAGTGGTTCCTATCAGCTTATTGTCAGTTTGGTAGGTTTTCAGAATTGGTCCAAGGAGTTTTCCATTGGAGATGGGGAAATCAAGGAGTTAAATATTCAATTAGCAGAAGAAGAATACTTATTGTCCGAATTCAGTATTTCTGCCAGCAGAGGAATTTTGGGACAGGATCGCCTTCCTGAAGTCTCTGATTTCAGAATCAATGCAGGGAAAAAGAATGAGGTCATTCGAATTGCTGAGATTGATGCGAATTTGGCCATGAATAATAGTCGACAGGTATTCGGTAGGACTCCTGGAATTTCCATTTGGGAAAATGACGGTTCAGGTATTCAGTTGGGGGTGGCTTCAAGAGGCTTAAGTCCTAATCGTTCTTGGGAATTTAATGTTCGTATGAATGGATATGACATTACGCCAGACCCAATGGGTTATCCAGAAGCCTACTTCACGCCACCTTTGGAAGTAGTAGAGCAAATCGAAATTATTCGCGGTGCATCTTCTTTGCAGTATGGTCCTCAGTTTGGTGGCTTGATGAATTTTGTCCTAAGAAAACCTGATAAATCCACTCGATTCACAGCCGAATCCATCAATACTGTTGGAAGCAATGGACTTTTCAGTTCCTTTAACTACATCGGCGGTACAGAAGGTAAATGGAATTACACGGCCTATTATCAGAAAAGAAGAGGAGATGGCTGGAGGGAAAATGGGTTTTTCAATACAGATCACGCTCACCTAGAAGTGAATTATGCGGCTAGCAACAGATTGAAATTGGGTTATGAAATGACCTACATGACAACTGAAACGCAGCAGCCTGGCGGTTTGACCGATGCACAGTTTGCTGAAAATTCACAGCAAAGTACCCGAAGCCGAAACTGGTTCAACACCCCTTGGTTTATCCCAGCTTTGTCAGCTGAATACTTGGTTTCTAAAAACACCAAGTTAAGCTGGAAAGTCTTCGGAACCTTTGCAGAAAGAAATAGTGTAGGTTTCATGCGTCCGATTAATCAGGAAGACGACTTGGGTAACCGTCAAGTGGATCGAGATTTCTACACCACCTATGGTTCAGAATTACGGATGAGTTCCACTTATGAGTTGTTTGGACAAGAGCAAACCTTGATGACTGGTCTTCGCTATTTTAATGGCAACATCGATCGAAATCAGCGAGGAGTAGGTACGACAGGTTCGGATATGGATTTCTCAGTGGCAGATGGAGATTTCAGCAGAAAGTTGGATTATAACAACCGAAATCTTGCGGCTTTTGCTGAAAATGTGTTCAGATTTAATGATCAATTTCTCCTTACAGCAGGTCTACGGGTAGAAAATATCCGATCTGAAAATCAAGGGCAGTTTAATGTGGCAAATGGTGTTCCTCAAAGTCTTGAACCAATTTCCAGAACCCGAAATTTTGTCCTTTTGGGATTGGGTGCTGAGTATCATTTGGGTAAAAACACTGAGTTTTATGCAAACTTTTCTCAAGCTTATCGACCTGTTTTGATTTCGGATTTGACTCCGCCAGCTACGACGGATGTAATTGACCCAAATCTCCAAGACTCAAGAGGATACAATATTGATTTCGGGTATAGAGGAAGTCTTTTCCAAACTTTAAAATTTGACTTAGGCTATTTCCGATTGAATTATCAGGACCGGATTGGTACCATTGCTCAACTTGATGAGGCTGGGAATAACTATCAATTCCGAACCAATCTTGGGAATTCCATAAGTCAGGGTTTTGAAGGCTATATAGAATTTGATCCAATAACCACATTTTTTGGAAGCTCTAGGGTAGGATATTTACATCTATTTACTTCCCTCGCATTTATTGATGCAACTTATGGGGATTTTGAAGTGACTACGGTAAGTAATGGAGAACTAGTAGTTCGTAATTTGGAAGGAAATCGGGTAGAAAATGCACCGAGAAAAATCAATCGATTTGGAGCAACTTATAGTCTGGGTAAATTTTCCATGACTTGGCAGCTAAGTGACGTGGGAGATGCGTTTTCAGATGCTTCTAACAGTGTAGAACCCAATGCCACTTCCACAGTAGGTTTAATCCCTGCTTATCAAGTGCAGGATCTTTCTGCCACTTGGAAAGTTTGGAAACAACACTCGATCAAGGCAGGTGTAAATAATCTCACCGATGAGCGCTATTTCACCAGAAGAGCAGGAGGATATCCAGGGCCTGGAATTATGCCAGCTGATGGAAGAACCTTCTACTTTACCCTTGGATTGAAGTTTTAATAGGAATAGTTCAAAAAGAAGCCATCCTAAATCGGGATGGCTTTTTTGTTGGTTAAGGGTAAATTTCTATGAACGGGTTTATTTCTGAGATGAAGTTTTTTACTTTTAAATTGATCCAAACTCATCAATACGCCCATTATGAAATTAGTCAGATCCTTTTATTTTTATATTCTTATCCTCCTTTTGGGAGTTTCTTGTCAAAGCAAAAAAGCAAAGCAGGAGCGTCCCAATATCATCTTTATCATGTCCGATGATCATGCCTATCAGGCCATATCAGCCTATAGTGATCACTTGATTGAGACTCCTAACATCGACCGTGTCGCAAAAATGGGTATGCTATTCACCAATGCCACTGTTACAAATTCCATTTGCGCACCCAGTCGAGCGACGATTCTTACTGGCAAGCATTCCCATTTGAATGGGAAAATTGATAATCATTTTCCTTTTGATACTACGAATGTGACCTTTCCACAACTTTTTCAGGATGCCGGATACCAGACAGCCATGTTTGGGAAGCTTCATTTTGGGAATAACCCGAAAGGCTTTGATCAATTCAAAATTCTTCCCGGTCAAGGTGCTTATTACAATCCAGATTTTATTACGAAAGATGAGGGTAGGATTACAGTTCAGGGATATGTGACGGATATCATTACTGATATGACCTTGGATTGGTTGGAAAATGAACGAAAGGAAGAAGATCCCTTTTTGCTCTTTTACCTTCACAAAGCCCCACATCGGGAATGGCTACCTGCCGAGCGACACCTAGCAGAATTTACCCAGCGGACTTTTCCAGAGCCTGCTACTCTTTTTGATGATTATTCAGGAAGAGGCCGAGCTGCCAAGGAGGCTGAGATGAATTTATTGAAGCATATGAATTGGGCTGGGGACTCCAAGATTTATCCGGAAGTCATGGATGAATTGGGAATTCCGGATGCTTCAGGTTGGGACAAGGGGGCTTTCGAACGGGAAGTCGGTCGGTTGGATTCTAGTCAGCGAGCTGTGTGGGATCAATACTATCAGCCTTTGAATGAGGAATTCAAGAAAAACTATGCCTCCATGTCTGAAGAGGATTTGATGCGATGGAGATATCAGCGCTACATGCAGGATTATTTGGGAACCATCCAAGCGGTGGATGAAAACGTAGGTCGTGTATTAGACTATTTAGAGGAGAATGATCTGATGGAAAATACCATTATCGTATATACCTCTGATCAAGGATTTTATTTGGGAGAGCACGGTTGGTTTGACAAGCGATTTGTGTACGATGAATCATTTAAAACTCCCTTAATGATCGCATGGCCAGGAAAAGTTGAGCCCGGTAGCAAATCTGATGAAATGGTTCAAAACCTGGATTTCGCCCAAACCTTTTTAGAAGCAGCAAATATTCCTGCTCCTTCTGATATGCAAGGGGAGAGCTTGCTGCCTCTTCTTACAGGCAATGAGGCGGAGTGGACCCGGGATGCTGTTTATTACCATTATTATGAATATCCATCTGTGCATATGGTCAAGCGACACTATGCAATTGTAACCAAGGAATACAAGTTGACCCATTACTATTTTGATACGGATGAATGGGAGCTGATTGACCGAATCAATGATCCACAGGAATTGACCAATGTGTATGATGACCCTGCTTATGCTGAAATCAAGGCTGAATTGCATCAAAAACTAGAGGGTCTTCGGGAAAAATATGGAGACAATTCAGAGATTTCTCAGCGCTACTTGGATGAATATTTGGATTACTTGGAAGAAACCCGACGTTTTGGAGGGGCAAACAAAGAGGTAGTTCAAGAGATTTTGGAAAACAGAATTAGCTCCAAAAAATAAATCAAGTCACCCATACTCAATTTCCATTAGCCCATGCCTAAATCCAGCACTTTCTACAAGTCCATTCTATCCCTGTCCCTGATTTTTGGGCTTGCCTATTTGAGTTCTTGCCAATCCGATGTAAAGCCTACTCAGGATCGCCCAAATATCATTTTTATCATGTCAGATGATCATGCTTACCAAGCGATTTCTGCTTATGACAATTCGCTGATAGAGACGCCGAATATTGATCGAATAGCTAAAATGGGAATGTTGTTTACGCAGGCTTCGGTCACCAATTCAATATGTGCTCCAAGTCGAGCTACCATATTGACAGGAAAGCATAGTCATATGAATGGAAAAATTGACAATCACTTTCCTTTTGACACCACGAATGTAACCTTTCCACAACTATTCCAGGATGCTGGTTACCAGACGGCAATGTTTGGGAAGTTGCATTTCGGGAATAATCCAAAAGGCTTTGATCAGTTTAAAATACTCCCAGGTCAGGGAGCTTATTACAATCCTGATTTTATAACCAAAAATGAAGGGAATATCCAGGTGAAAGGCTATGTGACGGATATTATTACCGATATGACCTTGGATTGGCTTCAAAATGAACGGAAAAAAGAAGATCCCTTTTTGCTTTTTTACTTACACAAGGCCCCCCATCGATCTTGGTTGATGGCTGAGCGGCATTTGGATGAATTTACCAACAAAACCTTTCCGGAGCCCCCCACTTTGTTTGATGACTATTCTGGTCGTACCGCTCCGGTTGCAGAAGCAGAAATGAGTATTCTTCATCACATGAGTTGGGCAGGGGATCACAAAATTTCTCCAATTGTGATGGATGAAATTGGACTGGATGAAATCGGTTTTGATAAGCCTCGCTACAATTACTCTTTCGAACGCTTTACTCCTGAACAGCGAGAAAGCTTTGAGCGCGTTTATGGGAAAATCGGAGAAGAATTGAAAAAAATCTATCCTACGATGACTGAGGAAGATTTAATGCGGTGGAAATACCAGCGTTATATGCAGGATTACTTGGGTACCATCAAATCTGTCGATGAGAATGTAGGCCGCCTATTGGATTATTTGGAAGCCAATAATATGATGGAAAATACCATTATCGTCTACACTTCCGATCAAGGGTTTTATCTGGGAGAACACGGGTGGTTTGATAAGCGATTTGTGTATGATGAATCTTTCAAAACACCGCTATTGGTCGCATGGCCGAGCAAGGTAGAGCCGGGAACCCGTTCCGATGCTTTGGTTCAAAATTTAGATTTTGCGCAAACATTCCTGGATGCAGCGGGAATCCCTGCTCCATCGGACATGCAAGGAGAAAGCATGATCCCAATTCTAACGGGCAATGAAGAGGAATGGACTCGGGATGCGGTTTATTATCATTACTATGAATATCCTGCAGAGCATATGGTCAATCGGCATTATGCTATCGTGACAGCAGATTACAAATTAATCCATTACTACTACGTGGAGGACGAATGGGAGCTGATTGATCGTAAAAAGGACCCTCTGGAATTGAAAAATGTATACAATGATCCAGCTTATGCTGAAATCCGGGAAGACTTGCATCGACGCCTGGAAGAGCTTCGGGTAAAGTACAAAGATAATTCAGCCTTAAGCCAAAAATATATCGATCAACTTCTATCGGATGCCGAAGCTGGGAAAGTCTTTGGAATTGATAGCGCCAAGGTTCAGGCGGTCAAAGCCCGACGAAGAGAAGTGGAAAATCGATAAGCATAAAACCCGGTTTTGCCGGGTTTTATTTTACCCCAAGCATTTTAAAAGGTAAGGCAAAGATATTTCGAACTAGGTCAAAAGAAATATCTACAGCCAAACCCAAAAGACGAAAAGGAAGCAATAGCAACCATACGATTGGGTATAGGACCAAAGCAATGATCGCAATGGGCCAGCATAAAACCAGCAAAATCAGCCAGAGCAGGAAATTTATCATGTTAAATACTCAACAAGATAAATGCCATCCTTGTAAGGGGTTGATTTTGTGTGGGTTTTATGATTTTTTATAGAAAGACTTGTTCGAATCCGATCAATAATCTGCTCGGTTTTTTAAGGAACTAATAAGTTCAGAACTCAAAGGGCTTCTAGAACTTTTGAAAATACAGGTGCCACTGCACTACCCCTCCAAACGGAAGAATAATTCGCTGCCATGAAGAGTTTTCTTTCGGGTATATAAAGTACTTGCGTGCCCCAGAATCCGGTATGGGTATAGGCCATCATTCCTTTGATTTGAACCCGGTACATTCCCATTTGGTAGTCCATGGAAGCCTTCGTTTCATAAGAAGCAGGTTCAAGCATGATTCCAAGTGTTTCCGGCTTTTCAAAAATTTGGTTTTGAAATAAGGCTTTGAAGAAATAGACCAACTCATTTGTTGTAGATAGGAGCCCTCCTCCGCCGTAGTAATCTAGCGTAGGGCTAAATCCATAGGTGTCCATTCCTTGAAAATATTGATGTATTCGAAGTGAATCGGTAACAGGATCTTTTCTTTCAAAATCAGTTCGTGATAAACCCAAATCCTCCAGCCTCAAAAGGTATTTAATCCCTTCGTCTAAGTCTTTTTGGGTGTATTTTTCAATGATTTCGCCCAATAGAATATAACCCGTATCGGAATAGCTAAACTGATCGCCGGGAGAACCGATGGGGTCACCTTTTTCCACACCCAGTTGGAGTTGCTCCGTGCGAGTCCATTCATGCTTGGGATTGGACAAGATGGTGTCAAAAAACTCAGGAGCATGGGTGTGATCAAAAAAACCTGCGGAATGTCTCAATACTTGTCGAATCGTAATTTGATCCATGGAGTAGTCTTCGGAAAGGATTTTATTATGCTCCGGACTGATATGTTCTGAAAGCAAATCCTCCAATTGAAGAGAATCCATTTCCATCAATCGTAAAATACTCGCCGCTACAAAGGTTTTGGTGACGGATGCAATGCGAAACGTTTGCTTAACTTTTAATTGCTCGCCACTTCCTTTTTCGGAAACTCCAGCAGCTCCAGACCAAGAAATTCTTCCATCTTCGGATAGAATAGTAAATAAGATCCCTGGCATGTTTTCTTGAACTTCACTCTCAAGAATATCCTGGAATTCTTGTCCTTTTCCTTGAAAGGGAAAATAAAGAATGAGCAGACAAACAATTAAAATTCTATTCATAACCCTGCTCTTTTCGATTCAATAAATTGACTCAATCGATTCATGGCTACATTCAAATCGAAATGGTTTAAGCTTGTCATGACAATCCGGTACCAACCTTTTTCGCTATGCCCAAATCCGTTGGTAGGGGTGACTAGAATTCCTGATTTTTTATAGATTTCCAGCCATAGCTTTTCTTCAGCCTCCGAGCTTTTCTCTTCCAAAAACTCAGATAAATCCATCCAAACGAACAGACTTCCTCGGGAGGGATGATAGGGGATATTCAGTTTTTTAAGTGCTCGGGTTACGATCAAATAGGATTCTGTCAGTCTTAGCTGTAATCTTTCAAAAAATTTTGACAAGAAGTCATGATCCAACAGTACCTCCTGCATTACCCACTGGGTATAATTCGAGATAGAGTGTCCCAAGCCTGCATTCCGATAAGCCTGAATCAAAGCCTCATTATGGGAATGAAGCAAGCCGATTCGAAACCCGGAAATACCAAAATCTTTTGAAAATGAGTACCAAAAATGAAGAAATGGACTTTGGTAGTCGGCCATGATTTTTCCGAAGGAAACAAAAGGAGTCGCCTTTACATAGTCTTTTTGGAGTTCCGGGTATTGTATGTCAATTTGGGACATTCCGTAGATTTCATTGACGATCAAATGAACTTGATTGGAAATGCACCAATCTGCGATGGATCGAAGAGACTCTTCCGAACAAATCCTCCCCGTAGGATTGTCAGGTTGCGTAAGAATAAGCATCCGAAATTCACTTCCCTCGGATTCGATTTTCTTTTTGGTCTGATTTAGCAATTCTAAATCAAAGTGGAATTCGGACTCGGTAGGATTGGAGGGTATCTGTAAGTCTACACGCCGGACTTCAGGTAGTGTTCCCATATCGCCTGTATAAACCGGATAACTTGGAGCGGGGATGACTGCGGAATCTCCCGGGTTGGCCAATAAAAAACTGGTCATCTCAATGACTGAAGTGGCTCCTCCTGAAAAGGCCAAACTGTCGGGGCTGATTGGGACTCCGGTTAAAAATTTGGATAAAAACCCGGCCACTGCCTCCCGAAAGCTAGGAGCTCCTGCAGGATCCGTATAGCTGGCCACCCAGTCGGGGATGTCATTTTCTCGGGTGACCTGTTGAATTCGATCCCGAAGCATCTCCCAACACAGATGGTTTTCGGCCACATTCATTGGTAAAGCTCCCGTTGGATTTGTTTCGGGATGATAGAGGTTTTCCATTGCCTCGTAGTAAATCTCCAAGTCGACCCGCATGGGGTTAGAAGCGGCAGCACTTCCTTTTTTGGAAAGAAAGGTATTTTCAGACATGATAATTCAGAAAAGATGAAAATTGAAATTACAGGATCGAGTAGAAAAAGCAGAATTCTTTTTGGTTAATTTAAATTCTTAATTCGAGACGTTTAATTCTATAATTGATTTTTGGTGATGCAGCGAGCTAAAATAAGTGCCTATTTAATCCTCCTTTTATTTTCTTTCATTTCCTGTCAAGAGCCTACTGAAGTTCTCGTACCAAAGGGAGACGATGGACAAGTGTTTGCCCTCGATGTGGGAGGCTCTGAAATCCCTTATTTGGTGATCACTACCGATGGGGAAATTCCTTATGAGCCAGGAGTTGCCGCCCGGATGAAAATTTATCAACAACAGAAACTCATTCAGGAGCAGCGAATAGATATAGAGTATAGAGGGAAGACCTCTTTTCGATTATCGGATAAAAAGTCCTTCAATTTTGAAACTATAGATGGAAGTGGTGAGGACATGGATGTTTCTTTTTTTGGATTGCCTGAGGAGGAAGATTGGCGGCTTATTGGACATGTGGTGAATCTGCAAGAAAAATATGCTTGGGATCGGTCCTTAATCTACAACCATGTAGCTTATCGACTTTCCTTAGAAATTGGGAAATATGCTAGTCGGGGGGTATTTGTGGAGTTGGAACTCAATGGAGAATATTTAGGAGTTTATTATTTCTGTGAAAAACTGAAACGGGATTCAGAACGAATCGATATTAAATCCATGAATGCTTCCTCCGAAAATTTCACCGGGGGATATATTCTGAAGATAGATAAATCTGATGCCGGCCCTGAACATGACAACAAGCCATTATCCTATTTCATGAGTAACTGGGATGATGATGCCCGCTATACTGCTTTCAATTCTTTTCGAAGCGATTTTGATATTTCCGGCCAGCCTTTGAACTTTTCCCCTTTTGGAGCTCCCTATCATCCTATGCTTTATTTAGAGACATATTTCAATTATGAATATCCCGATGCAGAGGACCTTACCACCGACCAAAAAACATATATTCAAGAATATGTAAATCAATTTGAAAAGTCATTTTTTCAAGAGAACATGCCGGGTGAGGATCCTGCTTATTTAGAATACATGGATTTGGATTCATTCTTGGATTACTTCATCATCAATGAGCTATGTAGGAATGTGGATGCCTACAGAATCAGTACCTTCCTGACCAAAGACCGGGATGGTAAACTGGCCATGGGGCCCGTTTGGGATTTCAATATTGGTTTTGATGAAGCAGATCGCATACCTGCCAACGATTGGGTGGTCAATTATAATAACTATGTAAGCGAAGATCCTTGGATGGTTCCTTTTTGGTGGTCAAAATTACTTCAGGATGAAACTTTCAGAAATGCGCTAAAGGAGCGATGGGCTTTTTTCAGAAAAGGACCCTTAAGTGAATCGAATATTCAAGGTATCATAGATTTCAGTGTGAATAAATTAGTCCAAAATGGGGCTGTTAAGCGTAATTACGACAAATGGGACCAGGGGATTGGGATCAATTATGATCAATCGATTTCAGATTTGAAATCTTTTTTAATCGACCGTCTCAGATGGATGGATTCAGAAATCGGAAGTCTTTAAGTCAATAAAAAAAGGTAATCCAATAGCGAGAAGCTATTGGATTACCTTTTAAAACTCAATGTTGTTGAAGTTTTACTTTTTTAATTATCGATTTGACTAAATCGAATCTCCACCTTTCTGTCTAGGCCATTTGAGCCTTTATTTCCTCCCCTTACAATCAATCCTCCCACATTGGTACTGATTTTTGATTCGGGTACTCCAATTTCCTGAAGAGCTACTTTTACGGCTTCTACTCGCCTTTCAGAAAGCCGAAGGTTGTATGAAATACTTCCAGTGTTATCTGCAAACCCGACAAGCTCTACTGAAATATTTTCATTCTGATCTAGGAAAGTTTTCACCTCATCTAGCTTTGTTCTTTCTGATGGACTCAGTGTTGTTTTATTTACCTCAAAATAAATTTCAATCTTGCTATGATTTACCAAAATGGGAGAAGGAACTGATTTGGTTATTAAAACAGAATCAGGATTTGACTCAGTCGCTAAGGAATCTGCCAACAGATTTTGAGATAGAATTACTTGCTGAAGACTATCTATCATTAAAGAATCCTGTTGAATCTTTGCCATGAGCAATGAATCACGCTGTGCCTGGGCGGCTGCTTCTTTTTTATCACCACTGTTTGCTATCGCAGCTGTAGTGGCAGCCGTTCCTCCAACCAATAAGGCATCTTTCAGGAGTTCATTGTTCTTTTTGTCTAGTTTTTCCTGCTTTTTCCTGTTCTTTTCCAGCTTCTTAGCTGTTTTTTCATCCACAGCTTCTGTGTTGATCAGTACTTCTTGTGGTTCAGGGGCGGTTTGTTCGTATTCGGAAGGTTCTGGGATTTTCGATGCAAAGGCCATAATCATAGCCGAATCCCTTTTTGCTTGAGCCTGTAACATTTCAGATCTGAAACGCTCCATTTCTTCTTCAAATTCTTCCCGAGTCATCATATTTGGATCGTTGCTCACAGATCGGGACTTAGAAACTGCGCTGCTATCCATGTAAACTTTTGTCTGGCCTTGTTCGGAATACATAATTCTGCCGATTTGGCCTGGTATGATAATGAGTTCTTTAGTAAGAGCTGCACTATCCATTGTTGCAACTTCAGGTTCGGCAGAATAAGAATTCAAGGAATCCATGTTATAAATTGCAAGTGACTCCTCTAAGCTCAGCCTAGTCAATGATTCATTTGCCAAGGTCCTTTCTTCACGTAAAGAACTTAATCTTGCCTCGGTTACCTCCGTCGAAACAGTTGTGTCTCGTTCAGCCAATTCAATGGTTTGGTCAATTTCAGCTATCCTATTTTGGGTCTGTAGCATTTCCCGTTGAATCAAGCCTCTTTGTAATTCCAAAGAATCCAGGACTATTTCTCTATTTGCCAAGGCGGCAGAGTCAAGGGCCATGCTATCAGAAGGTGTGACCTGATTTTTTCCCCAAGAAGGAAGCTGTATGACTGTAAAATAATTATTGATGGTGCTTGAAGGCCTGGTTTGAAGTCTAGCTGAATCTGCGGCCTCAAGCTGTTTTTTAGTTAGCTCATCCGGTACAAAAGTATACCGCTGGCTTATTACAGGAGGATTAAAGCTCTCTTTTCGGGCACCTAAGCTGAATTTGACCCCAATGCCATGATAAATGTACCAATCAGGTCTTCCGCTTTCAAATCCCCGATATGGGTTTTCAGGAGTTACCACGTTCGTGCCGGGCTGCGCTGCATAAGCTTGGAAATTATTATCATATCGCGTTCTGTATTGTCCAGAGACATCGTCCAAATAATCGGTCGCGGCACGTTTGAAATCAGACTGGGCAAAGATTTCAATCCCTTTTGCAATTCTAAACCGAAATCCTAAACCGATGTGGGTATATAAGGAAAACCTATTGTAACCTCCAGGTAATTCGGTTTCTACTTCCCGAAGGGATGTTTCAAAAACACCATCAGGGATTAAATCTGGATTTGAATAATCGTATCTATTCCCCTGCGCATCCAACAAATCTCCGTAGACATTGAAATATTGGTATCCAAATCCTAGAACCAAGTAAGGTGCGAAAAAGGATTTTCCGGAAAGCAACCAATTGTTATCCGGCTTAATGACAAAGGAAAGTCCCGTATCCCAAAGATCCGTTTGGAAGTTCAGTGCTCGGTCAAACCGGGGGCTTTCTGTATAAAGGGTTCCGTCGTTTTTGATAAATCGATCGGAAGAGCCAAACTGATAGGCACCTCCGGTCAGCATTAAACCAACTGATTTTCCAAGAGCATACTCAATTGAAAATTGATAGGATAAATTGGGAGAGTAAGTTTTGTATCGTCGGTAGAGTTTTGAAAATTCCCCGAAGTTGCGAATACCTAATGGTCGGATATCACCAAAATAATTGGTTGTCCCTGCGCTGAGCCCAAATCTCCATTTATAGCCATATTGCTGTGGATAGGCTATTGAAAACATGAAAATTGCAAAGAAGGTAAGTATGGACTTTTTCATGATCATCTCTTATTACCAAAGCCCAACCATAATTTAAACTCTAGACTTAATCCCACAAAAGGGGTGAAATAGTCTGTTTTGCCACCATTTTGTCCCTTGGATGTTATAAAGGTTCCTCCTGCATTTAATCTGACTATTTGGAAAAAACTGTATCCCAATCCTACATAGAGTGGACGGTCCAAAAATGGTCCACTGATTTGTTCATTGAGCGAATTTTCCATATTGCCTGAAAGAAAAAAGCCAGAACTGATGGATAAATTGCTCATAAACTTTGTAAACGACCGATTTCCTAATGGGAAAGAAACGCCTGCATAGGGACCGGTTACAAATTCCTGTTGGCTCAATCCCTGGGTTAAAGAGATTGCTCCATATCCTACATTGAGCGGGATAGAAGTCGACTTTTTCTCGGTAGGATAATTTTGAAAAATCTTTTCATCTACTCTGGCCAATAAGTTAGTGGAGAGGTATTGATCCACTTCTGAAAAAATAATTTGCTCTAATTCATCCAAGTATTGCCTTGCGTAAACTGCTCTCGCATTATCCCCTTCTTCCACTCCGGTAGCGTTAAATTTGGCCTTACCCATCTTTAACTTTTTTCGCTGCACCAATTTATTTCTGGTGAGATCAGAAAAACCCGGAAATTTCTGCGCTTGCGGAAGTTCAAAATAATAAGCACCTGCTTCTAAAATTCTGGTTAAGTTGGCCAAAATCTGCTCATCGGAATCCTCGAACTTGATTCCTCCCCTTTTTATAGTAGTAATGGTACTCAGGTAAGTGGATAAATTGTCATGAATGAGTTCCCTGACTTCTTCTACTTCCTGATAGCCGGCTTTTTGGTAAAATCCAAAATCCAAGTGGTAATCCTGGTTGGCGCGAAGCGGTTCTTCTACCAAAACCTGAAAGGCGAGTTCCTGATAGCCAAATGGCACTTTCCAGAAATAGGTATAGCCTGCTTTCGGGCTTTTCTTGGAAGGATAAATAGTCAGTTTGACCAGTTCAACCTTGCTTGGGATTGCGCCACGAACATAAAATTTTTCCTCGGAGGGAATGGGCATACCACCGTTAAGTTGATTCTGGATAAGGTCTAGATTGATGGTCGAGAATGCCTCTTGTGCTAAGCTGATTTTTAGACTAAAAAAGCTTATCAAAATTAAGGCAAAAAGTTTTTTCATCTGATTAAGGGTTTTGGGTATTGATTTTTAAAAATGAATTAGGTATTAAAATAATAACCATTAATAATTTAGATGTATTTAATGTTTTTCCCAAAATAAATTTTATAAATGGGATAAAGCACTATGTTTTAATTCTTTATTAATGATGACTTTATGTCATTTTTAAAATATCCATTCATTTAGAACCAAAAATGTTCTTACCTTTTTGATGAAATAGCCAAAAGTCATTTATGAAAAATCAACTGTTTTCTATCCGCTGGATTTTAGTCTTTTTCCTAACGGTTCTGTTTTCAGAATCATTTGCTCAATCTTTCAAATGGTCTAAAGTCAGGGATATCTATTATCAATATCAGGAAGGTGAAATTCTATCCTATTCCCTTCCTGGGAATGAGTCTCAAGTAATGGTATCCAAAGAAATGTTGTCCCTTCCTTCAGGTGAATACCTGACTGTTCGGGATTTTTCTTTTTCTGAAGATGGAAAGAAGGTTCTTATTTACACCAATACCAAGCGCGTTTGGCGATTGGATACACAAGGGGATTATTGGGTGCTGGATTTGGAAAGTAAAAAACTGCAGCAAATCGGGAAAGGTTTGCCCGAGTCTTCCCTTCGCTTTGCCAAGCTTTCTCCCGACGGGGAAAAAGCCGCCTATGTCAGTGAATACAATCTTTATGTAGAGGATTTGGATTCAGGGGAAATCACAGCCTTGACTACCGATGGCAACCGAAAGCTGATCAATGGAACCTTTGATTGGGCTTATGAAGAGGAATTTGCCTGTCGGGATGGTTTTCAATGGAGTCCGGATAGCGAGCATATTGCTTTCTGGCAGTTGGATGCGAATCAGATTCGGGATTTTTACATGATCAATAATATTGATTCAGTCTATTCGCAGATTATTCCGGTAGAATATCCTAAAGTTGGACAATCTCCTTCTCCAGCCCGAATCGGAGTAGTGAGCTTGGCCGATCAGGCAACTACTTGGTTGAATATTCCTGGAGATCCTGCACAGCACTATTTACCACGAATGGAATGGAATAATTCCGAATTATTGCTAGTGCAGCAACTGAATAGAAAACAAAATCACTCAAAAATCTTTGCCATAGATGTTCCGAAAAATGAAGCAGAGGTCATTTTTGAGGAAATGGATGAAGCTTGGATTGATGTACTTTCTCCTTGGGAAAATGTATATGCCTTGACCTACCGACATGAGTTTAAATGGATCAA
This sequence comes from Algoriphagus sp., assembly GCF_013373065.1. Classification (GTDB taxonomy): domain Bacteria; phylum Bacteroidota; class Bacteroidia; order Cytophagales; family Cyclobacteriaceae; genus Algoriphagus. The sequence continues at coordinate 27,627 of NZ_JABXIN010000001.1, read as the reverse complement.
TGGAGGAAAGGAGTTTCTTTGGTTAAGTGAAAAAGACGGTTGGAGACATCTTTATCGAATTGGTTTAGATGGATCGGCTACTGAAATCACTACCGGAGACTACGATGTTATCAATTTGCTCCATGTGGATGAAAAAGGGAATCGAATTTATTTTCATGCTTCTCCCGAGAATGCTACCCAAAAATATTTGTATACCGCTCGTCTGGATGGAAAAGGAGAGGAGGAGTTAGTTTCTCCAGCTAGTTTAAAAGGAACGCATTCCTATGAAATTTCTCCTTCTGGTCGATATGCCTTTCACCAATTTCAAAATCATTACACCCGACCCGCTTCGGAATGGATTGAACTCCCTTCTCATTCGGCATTAAACGAATCCAAATCCATTGCTGCTAACTTGGCTTCCAATCAGCGGGAAAAGCAAGTTGAGTTTTTTCAAATTCAAACAGCAGATGGAACGGAAATGGACGGTTGGATGGTCAAGCCCCGGGATTTTGATCCTTCCAAAAAATACCCGGTGGTTTTCTTTGTTTACACCGAACCTTGGGGCGCCAACGTGAAAGATACCTATGGGGTAGGACGAAACAGGCTCTATGAAGGGGATATGGCTGCTGATGGGTATATCTACATTTCTATTGATAATCGGGGAACACCGGCACCTAAAGGAAGGGCATGGCGAAAAAGTATTTACCGAAAGATTGGGAGATTGAATATTTCCGATCAGGCAGCCGCTGCTAAGCAGATTTTAGAATGGGATTTTGTGGATCCGGAACGGGTAGCGGTCTGGGGTTGGTCCGGTGGAGGATCTGCTACTTTGAATCTGCTATTTCAATATCCTGAGATTTATAAAACCGGAATTTCGATTGCGGCAGTGGCCTATCAGTTGACTTATGACAATATCTACCAAGAGCGCTACATGGGTTTGCCTCAAGAAAATCTGGAGGATTTTATAGCCGGTTCTCCGATTACCCACGCCAAAAACCTACAAGGAAATCTGCTCTATATCCATGGGACTGGTGATGACAATGTGCATTATGCCAATGCAGATATGCTGGTTAATGAGTTGATCAAACATGGGAAACTATTTCAATTTATGCCTTATCCGAATCGATCCCATTCCATCTCTGAAGGTGAGGGGACCAATATGCATCTGCGAAAATTGTATACGGATTATTTGAAAAAGCATTGTCCTCCCGGAGGAAGATAATTTTGTTATAATTAGGAATTAGGAATTAGGAATTAGGAATTAGGAATTAGGAATTAGGAATTAGGAATTAGCTTATGTCTAAAGGCTTGTTGAGTTTGATCGGCTGTATGTCCTTGTTTTTTGGGTTGTTAAGCAGCGTATTTTCGCAGGATGTCATTACTAGGGCAGACACATTGAGAGGAAGTATTACTCCCGAGCGTGCATGGTGGGATTTGAATTACTATCATCTATCGGTTGAAGTTTTTCCTGAATCCCAATCGATCAAAGGGACAAATTTGGTTCGTTACCAAGTCAAAAATCCAGCTCAAACCCTTCAAATCGATTTGCAAGAGCCTCTCACTATCACTTCCGTGAAACAAGACGGGCTTGAACTTTCTTTCCGTCGAGAAGGTGCTGCACATTTTTTTTCCTTACAAAAAGAACAAAAGCAGGGAGAATTTGAAGAGCTGGAGATTCAATATGGAGGAAAGCCAAAAATTGCCGTTCGTCCTCCTTGGGATGGAGGCATCACTTGGCAAAAAGATAGCAATGGAAAGCATTTTATAGCTAACTCCAACCAAGGGATCGGGTCCAGTATTTGGTGGCCAACCAAAGATCATCCTGCCGATGAGGTGGATAGCCTTTTGATCTCGGTGACGGTTCCTAAAGATTTGATGGATGTGTCCAATGGCCGACTTCGAAAGGTTGATGATCATGGGGAGACCAAAACCTATCATTGGTTTGTTGCCAACCCCATTAATGACTATGGGGTGAATATTAGTATTGGGGACTATGTGCATTTTAGTGAGGAATATCAAGGTGAAAAAGGTCCTCTCACCATGGATTATTATGTGCTTCGGGAAAATTTAGAGAAAGCCAAAAAACAATTTGAAGATGCTCCTCGCATGATGAAAGCTTTTGAGCATTGGTTTGGCCCTTATCCATTTTATGAGGATGGATTCAAGCTTGTGGAGGCACCCTATTTAGGAATGGAGCATCAGAGTTCAGTAACCTACGGAAATGGCTATCAAAATGGCTATCGGGGAACAGATTTGAGCGGCACAGGATGGGGGATGAAGTTTGATTTTATTATCATTCACGAGTCAGGACATGAGTGGTTTGCCAATAACATTACCTACCGGGATGTGGCAGATATGTGGATCCATGAGAGTTTTACGAATTATTCCGAGAGTCTCTTTTTAGAGTATTTCTATGGGAAAGAAGCCGGACAGGAATATGTCCGAGGTACACGTGCCCGAATACAAAATGACCGACCTATTATCGGTACCTATGGAGTGAATAGACGAGGCTCGGGGGATATGTATTATAAAGGCGGAAACATGCTCAATACTCTTCGGGGGATTATTCAGGATGATGAAAAGTGGAGAGCTATCCTGAGAGGGTTAAATCAAGAGTTTTATCATCAGACTGTTTCTACTCGTCAGGTTGAAAATTTCATTTCGCAGCAGGCAGGAATTGATTTAAAACCCTTCTTTGATCAGTATCTTCGTGAGACTAGTATTCCAACTCTGGAATATTATTTTTCAAAAGACAATACCCTTCACTATCGTTGGATGAATTGTATTCCCTCTTTTGATATGCCGGTGGATGTCATGATCGGAGATAAAAAAATCCGGCTTCATCCTAGCACTGATTGGCAGGAACAAACCGGATTGAAAGGACAGGTTTTAGAAATAAACCCAAATTTCTACGTATCTCTTCTTCGGATGAATTAGAGGTTGTTTTGTCAAATCTGTCAATTATTTTTCTTCAAACTGGAAAATGGACTCGATCGGCAATCCGAAGAGTTTTGCCATTTTGAAGGCAGTGGGCAAACTTGGATCAAATTTTTGCTTTTCAATCGCATTGATCGTCTGTCGGGATACTCCAATGAATTCCGCTAATTCCTCTTGGGTCATCCCTTTTTGTTCTCGGAGGTCTCGGATCTTGTTTTTCATTTGAAGCGACGCGTGTTAATTAGTACTGCAGTGAGGTAACAGATACCCGTAAACATCACCAAATAGCCAATTTCCGCATCAAAAGGGATTAAATCTTTTTGGTCTAAAAGAGAAAAGGTCAAGCCTACCACTACCGTAAGACCAAGGGTGATTCCCATCGCTTCCAGATGAATTTTTCGCTCCAATTCATCGAAGTGATTAAATAAATCCCGATTTGCGAGAATCATTAGAATCCCATTTGCCAAGTTTACTATGATTGCAAATGGAGTCAAGAATGAGTGATTATCCCAAATAAATTCCGGTCCTAATGTCGCTATTGCCATAGTCGCTACCCAAGTCCATGTCCAGACTGCTAGCTTTCTAATTCGTTTTGTTCGTTCCAATTTCATGGTTTCCATAGTTCGTTATGTAAAGTTCACTTTACAAATGTAAATAAGATTTTACATATGTCAAGTTTTATTTACATTTTGTTTCAAATGATTTTGAAATTGAGATTGAATCTCATTTCAAATGGGATTGAAAATTAATTGGTGCTGGGAGGATTTAGGCGGGCAACCATAATTCCGGATTGACTGCGATTTCCAGCCAAGTAATCATGCAAAGGCTTTTCGGAAATTTCCACTTCTTGGTTTGCCGAGCTCGCATGCATGAGGTGAATTCTCCCGTTTTGTTCCACGGCAAATCCTACATGAACCATATCGAGATTGGAAATGGATGTCGTAATGGCAATGAGATCGCCAGGTTGGATTTGACTTTCACTTGCAGCGATTTTGTCTTTTGGAATGAAAAAGTATTTCCGAAGACGGATGGAGGCTTCGATATTTTGAAGCTGCTCTACATTTTCCCGATTGCTGAGTTGGGGATAGAATTGTGGGTTTTCAGTCATAAAAGTCGGATGATTTTCGTACGGGATTCCTCCGGTTTGCTTGGTAATATCTTTTAAAATTCCCTTTTCTTCATTGACAGCAATCCAGTCTGAGAAGTAGTGGAGGCGGGATGGATAGCCTTCATTTTTACCGTTCCGATAGCGGAGATTTTCCAGTTCTTCTTCGAAAGTAACAAAATCATTTCTCCCTTCTTTTGCCATCCGAGCTAAGGTTACCACCGTTTCGAGGTAGGTCGTGCAATCCACTCCCTGCAAGTCAATCACCAATTGCTCCGGACCAGGGATTTCTAGGGTCTTTTCTACATAGGGTGTTCCTTGAAAATGCTTTCCAATTTCAACAACAAGTTCATTGATCGTGAGCTGTTGAGAATCTAAATCTTTCAAAAAGTCGAGGGCTTTTTCTAATCTATCTCTACTTTCTGGTGTGCACACTGTTTGGGAGTGAACAATAAGTGGAAAGAATAGAATGGCAAGGATTACAAATCGCTTCATTTCGAAATCTAGTAAAAACTTCTAAGATTGAATTTTCGGTTAGGGTTAAAAAAATAAGTTCAGGATCAAATAGAAAAGAGAAGGACAAAGCAAGCAACCTACTCCCGTATAAAAGGTCGCGGTTACTGCTCCATAAGGAACGAGGGCCGGATCAGTTGCAGCTAATCCTGCCGCTACTCCACTGGATGTCCCCATCATACCTCCGAAGGCCATAGCTGATTCAGGACCATTCAGCCCGATCTTCTTGGCAGCAAGTGGAGTAAAGATCGTTACTGCGATGGTTTTGACTACTCCCGTTGCAATACTTAGGGCAATAACTTCAGAAGAAGCTCCCACAGCAGCGCCAGTTATGGGGCCAACAATATAGGTACAAGCTCCTGCGCCGATGGTGCAGAGACTGGCTGCATCCCGAAAACCCCAAGCATAGGCAAGTAAAACACCTAGAATAAAGAACAACACAATTCCTATCAAGAGAGAAATCAAACCCAACCAGCCAGCCTTTCGAATTAATTCCAAATTAGCTCCCAAGGCGGTGGCTACGATGGTGAAATCCCGAAACATGGCTCCCCCAAGCAATCCAACTCCCGCAAATAATGATAGACTGGCAAGGCCCTTTTCCCCGTCCGACCAGAGCCCACCTAAATAGCCCAAGAGCAATCCTAGAAAAATTGCGATGGCTGAACCTGGAATTTTAGAACGGAAAATGGTTTTAGAAAGAATTTCTCCCAAAAGGAAAATAACACCAACACATAAAAAACCGAAGATTAGCCCGTTCTTTTCGATCAATCTCACCAAGTTATCCATGATGTCGGGGATTGAATTTTTTCATAATCCATGGAAAAGCCAGGAAACCTGCCAAAACCGGGATAATACCTGCAAACAAAGCTAGACTTCCGGATGAAACAGCTGATTTCACGTTGAGACTGGCCGCCATGGCAATGACTACAGGGATATACATTTTACTCCAAAAAGCGATTCCTCCTGTCAATTCAGGAGTCATCTGTTTTTTCTGAACCAGCCATTCTTTACCGAGCATCAAAATAATCATAGCAAAACCAACCCCTCCTACATTGGCTTGGATTCCCAGCCAATCGCCCAAAAGTTCGCCCATCCACTGGCCGAGAAGAAAAGAAATTGCCAAAAGGGCTACGCCGTAAATGGTCATGAGTTAAATCGTTTTTTGAGTTCGTTTTTAGTCACTTTTCCTAATGCGTTGCGAGGTAATTCGTCCAGGAAGAGAAATTCTTTGGGAATTTTGTAGGAAGGTAATTGAGCCCGAAGCCAGTTCTTTAATTCGGAAATGTCAACATTTGGATCGGCAACCAAAGCAGCCACTACTTTTTCTCCCCATTCCTCATCAGGGATTCCTACTACGCCGCAATCCTTAACAGCTTCATGGGCTCGGATTTTTTCTTCTATTTCCAAGGCTGAAATTTTGTATCCGCCGGATTTGATAATGTCCACCGAATCCCTTCCCAAAATCCGATAATAGCCTTCTTCTACGATAGCAATGTCTCCTGTTTTAAACCATCCATCAGGTGTAAAAGCTTTGGCAGTAGCTTCCGGCTTACCCCAATATTCAGAGAAAACAGTTTCGCCCTTAACCTGAATTTCTCCTGCGGTGCCAGCTGGCACTTCCTTTCCATTTTCATCACAAAGCCTCACCGAAACACCTGGAAGAGGCTGTCCGATATGGCCAGGTCTTCGCTCTCCGTCATAGGGGTTGCTAATTGCCATGCCTATTTCAGTCATTCCATAACGCTCCAATAAAGTGTGTCCGGAAATACTTTTCCATTTTTCCATCACCGATACCGGCAGTGCAGCAGAGCCGGAGACCATAAACCTGAATTTTTTCAGCGCATTTTGGATCTCTTCCTGCTTGGAACTTGGGAGGGTTTCATAGAAAGCAATCAACTTGAAATAAATCGTGGGAACAGCCATAAAGACATTTACCTCTCCTTGGCAAAAGATTTCAAAGACTTTGGCGGGATCAAATTGTGGTAAAAACTCGACTGTTGCACCGGACCATAAAGCACAGGAATTGACATTGATAATTCCGTGAACATGGTGCAAAGGGAGAATAGATAAGATGTGGTCTTTCTCTGACCAATTCCAAGCTTCTACCAAGCTTTTGATTTGGGCGGAGATGGTTTGGTGCGTACTTAAAACTCCCTTAGGCAAACTAGTGGTGCCACTCGTATACAAAATCATCGCTCCCCGATTTGGATTAATATCCGGTAATGCCCCTGTTGGATAATTCTGAAGGTCCCTCGTTGATAGGTATGTTAGAGTTTGACTTTTTTGGTAGGGGGAGAGAGTCTCTTCAAATTCTGGTGCAACGATCAAAAAGCTGGCTTGGGTATCTTCAATGACATATTGCAAAGAAGGAAAAGGGTAGGAAGTACAAAGCGGCACTGCTATTCCACCTGCTCTCCAAATTCCCCACTGAACCGCTAAATAATCATAAGAGGGGTTGACAATAAAAGCGACTCTTTGTTGGTTTAAATCCTTTTGCTCACCTAAAAGAGACTGGGCTATTGCCGCACTTCGCTCGAGTAAATCTTGATAGTTGAATTTATTTCCCCTGTCAACAACAGCTGTCCGGGAAGGAAATTGAAAGGCTCTTTCAATCAATGGGATCATAAGGGTGATTGCTTGAATATTCTCTAATTTATGCCTTTGGGCTTAATATATAGAGCCTTTTCGAAATTTTTTGATAGCTGGAAATGGGAATAGAATCATGTAAAATAGAAAAGGGTCGGCTCAAACTGAACCGACCCTTTTGGGTAATCTTTGAAAAGAAATTATTTCTGAAAGGTCAAATCAAAACGGTCTAGATTCATGACTTTAGTCCAGGCATTTACGAAGTCATGGACAAATTTTTCTTCATTATCAAATTGACCATATACCTCTGCCAAAGCTCTTAATTCGGAGTTTGAACCGAAGATCAAGTCTGCTCGAGTGGCAGTGTATTTCACTTCGCCCGTTTTTCTATCCTGACCTTCAAAGATCTCTTTGGAGTCGTCGATGGCCTTCCACTCAGTACTCATGTCCAACAAATTCACAAAGAAATCATTAGTCAATTGGTCCTGCTTATCTGTGAAAATTCCATGCTTGGAACCATCATAATTTGCATGAAGGGATCGCATTCCCCCCACCAAAACAGTCATTTCTGGAGCTGTCAATCGTAAGAGTTGTGCCTTGTCCACCAACAATTCTTCGGTAGAAAGGGTGTACTGAGTTTTCAGGTAGTTTCGGAATCCATCAGCCATAGGCTCCAATAAACCGAATGATTCTACATCGGTTTGTTCTTGCAAAGCATCCATTCGGCCAGGAGTAAATGGAACCTTCACGTCAGTGTGTCCTGCATTATGAGCTGCTTTTTCTACCGCTGCCGTTCCAGCAAGCACGATCAAATCAGCCATGGAAACTTTCTTGTTTCCAGTTTGGGCACTGTTGAACTTATTTTGGATTCCTTCCAATACAGCAAGAACCTTATTCAATTGTGCTGGATTATTTACTTCCCAATTTCGCTGGGGTTCAAGCATGATTCTCGCACCATTAGCTCCACCTCTGCGGTCAGAGTGTCTGTAGGTCGAAGCAGAAGCCCAAGCCGTTGTAACCAATTCAGATATGCTTAAACCGGAGTTTAGAATTTCTGATTTCAGGTTTTCAATATCCTGAGCATTGACTACTTCATGGTTCAAAGCAGGAATTGGATCTTGCCAGATCAAGTCTTCGGTTGGAGCTTCAGGGCCCAGGTAGGTAGTTTTTGGTCCCATGTCTCGGTGAGTCAACTTGAACCAAGCCTTCGCGAAAGCCTTATTGAATTCTTCTGGATTCTCATAGAATCTGCGGGATATTTTTTCATATACCGGATCAAATCGCATGGATAGATCCGTTGTCAACATGGTAGGCTTGTGCTTTTTGGTAGAGTCAAAAGCATCCGGATACAATACTTCAGGATCTTTGGCTACCCACTGATGTGCACCCGCTGGGCTTTTGGTCAATTCCCATTCGTTTTCGAACAAGCTTTTGAAGAAACCTTGGCTCCACTCAGTTGGGGTAAGTGTCCAAATTACTTCCAAACCAGAAGTGATGGCGTCAGCTCCTTTTCCGGACTTGTAAGAACTTTTCCATCCCAAGCCTTGCTCTTCTATAGGAGCAGCTTCTGGCTCAGGGCCGACATGGTCAGCAGGGCCAGCACCATGAGTTTTTCCCAAAGTGTGACCACCAGCAATCAAAGCGACGGTTTCCTCATCATTCATCCCCATTCTTCCAAAAGTTTCTCGGATATCATGAGCTGCTAGTACAGGATCAGGGTTTCCATTTGGGCCTTCTGGATTTACGTAGATCAGACCCATTTGAACTGCTGCCAATGGATTTTCTAATTTTCTACCTTCAGAATAGCGCTTGGAATCATCCAACCACTTTCCCTCAGCTCCCCAATAAACGTCCAATTCTGGTTCGTATACATCTTCACGACCACCTGCAAATCCATAGGTCTCAAATCCCATGGATTCCAAAGCCACATTTCCGGTCAAGACCATCAAATCGGCCCAGGAGATTTTATCTCCGTATTTTTGTTTGATAGGCCAAAGTAATCGACGTGCCTTGTCTAGGTTAGCATTGTCAGGCCAAGAGTTCAATGGAGCAAAACGTTGCTGTCCTGATCTTGACCCGCCACGTCCATCACCAGAACGGTAGGTCCCAGCACTGTGCCAAGCCATTCGGATGAACAAACCTCCATAATGTCCAAAATCGGCTGGCCACCAATCCTGGGAATCTGTCATTAAGGCTCTTAAATCACTTTTCAATGCTTCATAATCCAAGCTGTTGAACTCCTTGATGTAATCAAAGTCAGGGTCCATTGGATTAGATAGCTCGGAGTTTTGTCGGAGAATCGAAAGATTCAACTGGTTTGGCCACCAGTCCGTATTGCTTGTAGCACGCATGGCGGTACTACTTTTTTTCTGTGTGGCACCTGAATAGGCATCCACTTCAGTTCCCCCTTGATGCTTTTCTTGAGCATTTGCTGTAAGGAATGAACCCAAAATCAACGCTAGTGCAAGGATTTGTTTATACATGGTTTTTGAATTTGATTTCTATTCGAAATTAGATCCTATTAAATCTGTAAAAAAATAGATTGTTTCTATGAGGTTTTTGAATTCAAGTGTAAAATGATTTAATTATTTGAATATCAATAAATTAATTTAAATAAATTAAAAATCAGATTTGGATTTGCTGATAAAAATCAGTTGAATTATTGCGTTGAAAAAACCTTGACATTAGAAGATAACTAAAAAAAGAGACTCGCTGGTATGGCGAGTCTCTTTAGGTTGGAGTGATTTTGACTTTAAGTAGTGTAGTCGACAGTATTATCCAATAAAATGGCATCTAAATCTTCTCCCGGAAGCGCGATTACCTGTTCGTTTTCGGCATCCCATTCGATTCTTCTTCCAATTTTATAAGAAAGTCCTGCCATATGTGCGGTGATGGCTTCTTCAAAGCCTTCATTAATGCCGCAACTTGGATTACCACCATTTCGGATACAGCTGAGCCATTCACGCAAGTGGAGGAAGGTTGAATCAACCCGCTTTCCATCCCGATAGGTCCATAGAAGTCCTTTATTGGCAAAGTACTTCGCGGTTGCGGAAGTCACGGCGTCCACGCCATCTGCACTTGGGTCATACTGGTAAATTGGTACTGATGGATCAATTCGACCTTCCTGAATCATATCCTTGTATTGGCTAGATCGAGGATCTGCGTAGATGGTCAGAATATTTCCTAGCTCCATAGAAGCATCATGTCCCATAAGAACGGTACCTCGGTCAAATTGATTTCCAAGTGTCGCACTATAAACCAAGGACATTCCTTTTTCTTTTCCAGGTTCTTGACTGGAGCCAGTACTGAAATCAGGGAAATCCATATTGACTTGCATGACATCCGGTACATTACGGCCATCTCGGTGGGTGTAAATTCCTCCGGAAGCAGTCACATATTTCGGAATACCCATATTCAACACACAGTTGATTCGATCGTAATCATGAGTCAAAAGGTCTCCGGATAAACCCGAACCATAAGCCCACCATTTTCTCCAGCGGAAGAAATGCTCTTTATTAAAGGGTTCATAAGGGGCATTGCCTAAGAATGCATTCCAATCAATAGTCTCTGGAGAAGCATCCGGATGGATTTCATATTGCCAGGCGCCATTATCATCGTTTCGATTGGTATTGGTAACGACCAAAGAAACATGTCCCAACGTATTTTTGGCAATAGCATCTTGGGCAGTTAAGAAGCTAAGTGTTTGTCGGTGTTGGTGCCCCACAGCTAAAACAGCACCTGGATTATTGCGAACTGCTTCCCGAAGCGTGTAGGTTTCGGAAATCGTGTGGGTCATGGGTTTTTCTACATACACATGTACTCCGGCCTCAATAGCTGCCTTCGCCATAGGAGCATGCCAATGATCGGGAGTTGCAATAACTACCGCGTCTACATCGCCGCTATGAATCAAATCCAGATAGGTATCATAGCGTTTGACAGGGTTGTCTGGTGTATTGAAAGAGTTTAGTGCTTTTTCAGCTCTATAATCAAAAATATCACAGATTCCGGTCAGCTTGATGTTTAGGTTCTCCTGAGCCTGAAAATCGGCCAGTCGATTATCATTCGGGTTTTCCTGACTGGATTTTGCCATGGCCTCTAGCCACTCTTTCGTTGCGAAGCCTAAGGCACGCATAAGTTGTTCTCCTCGAATACCAAACCCGATCAATCCCACCCGCACGGGTGCTCCTTCCATGGATCCTGATGGAGGTGGAGGACTTGCCTTTATATTTAATCTTTCAAGTAGTAATTCTTTTTCTAGTTTGGATTTTTTGGTAGTGTCCAATCCAGCCGCCCAAACTGTTCCTAGGATAGGAAGGCCTGCCAGACTTTTTAACCAATCTCTTCTCGAAAATCCGCTAAATAATTTTTTATCTGTTGACATGAGCTTGCTGGGTTTAATGGGGTTGGGTTTGGAGTTCTTTTTTATGGAATATTCTTTCCAGACCAAAGGCCAAGGAGGTTGGGAACTGGTAAACCACCAGAAGCGCAGCAGCTTCAATCAGGTTTTTATTCACGATCCAATAACTTCCTTCAGTGATTCCTTGCGGATGTCCCGGGAATGGGGGATGCGCAAGGTAATACAGCAACAAAAGGCCAATTCCCAAGATACTTGCCAGTTTGGTTCGGAATCCCAAAACCAAGGCAGCGCCCACAATAATAAGTGTGGCGATGTTTAGGGTGTCCACTATGGAAATCATGGAATCACTTGCTAACCAATGGAAAAAGGACTCCATGTACGTGGCACTAAGTAAATAGCCCTTGGCAGTCCAAGAAGGGGTATAAAGCTTGATGACACCTTCGTAAAGAAAATGCCATCCTACAAATAGCCTCAGTAAAACCAATGCTGTGGTTTGGGCTGAAGATAAAGGGTGAGGTTGCGACATAACTTCTGGGGTTAAGATTTGAATGTCCGATAATAGGACATATCCTTTTAAAAAATCATGAGGAAAATCAGTAAATGAGCTGAGGTTTATCGGAATGTTAAAATGGGAGGAATTGTTGCCGATTATTTGGTTAATTTATTTTTTGATAAATTTTATTTTACTCGATAGTATTTTTTTGAAACTAGTTTTAAATTTCATTAACAGTGATATCTAGTTTGATGAGTCATCATGAGGACACCTAATCAAGGCAAACGATTGTTTAAAAATCCAGTTCTGGAATGGCTTTCCAGATCCAGTGCGCCTTTGGTTATTTCCTCACTTTTTATAGTTGCTCTTGCGGTTTTTTGCCTAGGGATTTTTCAAATGAGGATCTCATTCTGGAAGCTAGCTTTTCTGTTTTTGGTAGGACTAGTGCTATTTTCTTTAGCGGAATATTTGATCCACCGCTTTGTATTTCATGACGGGGATTATAAGGCTGGGAAAAGTTGGAAAACCAAAATTCATGCAATCCATCATGATATTCCCACAGACCCGGAACGACTGACCTTACCGCTTCCAGTCGCGCTATTCGCCTCGTTTTTGGTGTTTTTCATTTTTAAAATCATTTTAGGAAATCTAGCCTTTGGGGTTTTTCCTGGTTTTATTTCAGGATATGCTTTTTACCTTTTGGTCCATTTTTTAATTCATACTCGTAAGCCACCGCAAAATCACTTGAAAATCCTTTGGAGAAACCATCATATCCATCACCATTTGAAAGAAGACAAAGCCTATGGTGTTACCACTCCTTTCTGGGATTGGGTATTTGGTACGCTTCCTTAAGGTTTTGATGAACAACCCTAGCACCTGAATTTATGTCTTCTCAAACTGGAATCGCAATTGCCATAGCCTGGCCGGAATTTGTAGGGAAGCAGACCGGAACTTGGTATGATAAGCCCATGACCTTTCTTGGATTTAATAAGGAATTCCATTATCGGGTAGGGCATGCCTCTTTGGTCCTAATCCAAAAAGAGGAGGGAGTTTGTAGGTATTTTGATTGCGGACGTTACCATGCGCCTTACCAATATGGGCGAATCCGTGATGAATCTACGGACGCTCCCTTACAAATTCAGACTCGCGCACTCTGGGACGGGAAAGCTTTGAAAAATTTCAAGGAAATTCTCCAGGAAATTCAATCGAACCCTTGGACATTCGGCATGGGGCCTTTGACGGCTTCTTATTGTGAGGTGAATTATGAGTCTGCTTTTGAAAAAGTGAAATCCATGCAGGGAATGGGCTCTATTCCCTTTGGACCTTTTACCCTGAATGGTACCAATTGTTGTCGCTTTGTAAGAACTGGTCTTTTGGCAGGAGCTCCAAAGCTTCCTTGGTGGAGAAAAAGTCTATTGAATTACTTTTGGCACCTTAAGCCCATGCCCATTACTAATGTGGACCTTCTCATGAACAAGCACCTGATTCCCTACGACGAGAGTGTTTCATCCGGTAAATATCACAGCACAGGAGCCTATTCTTGGGATACAGTTCATGGTACGCTACCTCAGCCTGCCAAACCTGAATCTATTCCGTTCCAAAGCCAATGGTTAGCCGGTGAGGTGGCTGGTTCCTGGTTCAACTTGCAGGAAGAACCCCATGGATATCGGATCTCTCGATTTTCCCCAGAAGGAGTTTTGGAATGTTCGGGGATTTTTGAAAACAATAGCATTCACTCGTTTTCAATAGACGAACCCTATGAATTCACTCATTTGTCCCATTGCAACCAAGTTACTGTTATGCAAAAAGGACATGCTATTGTGATGCAACGAATTCAATGATTCATTTTTTAAGATAATGTGAATCAAAACTTAAAGAACCCTTTTGGTTTGCTCAAAAAGGTCATGGTTTTTAATCGATGACCAGATCCCTACGTGATTTTTATCATAGTTTATCCAAGCTATATTGGCTTTCTTTCTTAAGATTTTTGGCAAAATAAACCCCAAAAGCCATGCTTAAGCTAAAAAGTAACGTCGCCATCAGCGAGTCTGGTTTTGTCTTCGATGCGGGGACAGGAGATTCTTTTTCTCTGAATTCGACCGGGCTTGAAATCGTTCAATTGATTCAATTAGGAAAAGATCTTCAAGAAATTCTGGAAGAGTTCAGCGAAAAATATGAATTGGATTCCGAGAGTTTCGAACGCTACTTCTATGATTTTGTAGCCACCTTAAAACAGATGAACTTAATCGAAGCAGATGGAGAAGATTAAGGTTACAGTAGCCCTTTCCGGATTGAATAATATAGACAGTCCGGGGCCTGGCGTTCCAGTCATTAGAGGATTGAGGGATTCTGAGTTACTGGATGTCCGAGTGATAGGTCTGGCCTATGAAAACTTGGAGCCGGGAATTTACATGCATGATTTGGTGGACAAAACGTACAAGGTTCCCTATCCTTCAGACGGAGTTGAGCCTTTTTTAGATCGGATTCGATATATCCATTTTCAGGAGCAGATTCAGGTCTTGATCCCCAATTTTGACTCTGAATTATTTACGGTGATGAAGTCCGAACGGGTCCTTCAAGAAATGGGGATTCGGACCTTCCTACCCCCTCTGCAACAGTTTGAGGAACGCCACAAATCCAATTTACCGGAGTATGGTAAAAAATATAATGTGAAGGTCCCGTATAGCGAACCTATTACAAGTTTGCACGATTGGCGTGAAATCGAAAAAAAGTTTGATTATCCTGTGGTGGTAAAAGGAAAGTTTTATGATGCCCACATCGCCTATGATCGGGAGCAGGTAGCTATCTTTTTCAATAAGATCGCGGCAAAATGGGGGCTACCCATTGTCATCCAAGAATTTGTCAAGGGTACTGAGGTTAACGTGGTAGCCATGGGAGATGGTAGAGGAAATACCGTTGGTGCTGTGCCCATGCGGAAAACCTACATTACCGACAAAGGGAAAGCTTGGGGAGGGATCACATTGAAAGATCCAGCAATGCTTGAATTAACACATCAAGTCATTTCCCAAACCAAATGGCGAGGAGGAATGGAGTTGGAATTGATTCGTACTGCCAAGCAGGAATTGTACTTGATCGAAATTAATCCCCGCTTACCAGCTTGGGTGTATTTGGCAGTAGCGGCAGGGCAGAATCTTCCCGAAGTATTGGTCTTGCTAGCCCTAGGGAAGGAAGTGAAGCCTTTTGAGGACTATGAGGTTGGAAAGCTATTTATCCGCTATTCCTATGATATGATTTGTGATTTGAAAGCATTTGAACAGTTTTCTACCCGAGGAGAACTTTAACCTAGAAGCATTATGCGTAAGCTAACTTTTGAACGGCCAATTATCCAGCGAATTAATGCGGGATTGCCGAGTAAATATGGAATGCCAAGACGGTTGGAACCACTCAGCCATATTGATGGGGTTTCTATTCAAACCCTTTTGGAGGAGTTTGGCTCGCCTTTGTTTATTATTTCAGAGCAAACCATTCGAAAAACCTACAAAGAAGCCTATAGGGCTTTCAGTTCCCGCTATCCAAAGGTTCAGTTTTCTTGGTCCTATAAAACCAATTATCTCAATGCAGTTTGCAATATTTTTCATCAGGAAGGCGCTTGGGCTGAGGTGGTATCTGGATTTGAATATCAAAAAGCTTTAAGCAATGGGGTACCCGGTGAACTGATCGTATTTAATGGTCCTGATAAATCCCAGGAGGATTTAAGAATTGCTATCCAAAATCATTCACTTATTCATATTGACCATTTTGATGAACTCTATGAATTGATTCATCTAAGTAAGGAGTTGGACGAACGCCCAAAAGTCGCCATCCGGGTAAATATGGATACGGGTATTTATCCTCAATGGGATCGCTTTGGATTTAACTTTGAAAACGGGGAAGCTTGGGATGCTCTAAATCGAATTATGGCCAGCAAGAGGCTTGACCTTTTAGGATTGCACACCCATATAGGTACTTACATGCTTAGTACAGACGCTTACCGAGTAGCGGCTACTAAATTGGCAAGCTTGGCAGTTAAGTTAGAACGAAAATATGGTCATATCCTGCAATACATTGATCTAGGAGGAGGTTTTGCCTCAAAAAACACCTTAAGAGGAGCCTATTATCCAGGAACGGACACCGCTCCCTCCTTTGATGATTTTGCGGAAGCCATTACCTCAGCTTTGATAAGCTCCGATATCAAACCGGATCATTTGCCACTCTTGCTATTGGAAACAGGAAGGGCTTTGATTGACGAGGCAGGTTACTTGGCAGGGACAGTCCTCGCTACCAAACGACTTTCCGATGGTCGAAGGGCAACTATTATCGATGCCGGAGTCAACCTGATGTTTACCTCTTTTTGGTATGAGCATGATTTGCGCCCTATCGCTCCCGTGTCAGATCAATCGGAGGACACCACTATTTATGGTCCCTTATGTATGAATATTGATGTGATCCGTTCAAATATGATGTTCCCTCTTCTCAAAAAAGGAGATCAGTTTGTGATTCGTCGGGTGGGTGCCTACAATATGACGCAATGGATGCAGTTTATTACGTATCGACCCAATGTGATTTTATTGGACAGGGAAGGGAAACCACATATTATCCGGAAAAAAGAAACCTTGGAAACGCTGAATTCTCAGGAAGAATTACCGGATCATTTGAAAAAATTTGATCTCTAACTTTTATCCCCAATGCTTTGAAACAGCTCATCAAGCGACTCGAATGGTTTGGGGTAGCCGTATCCAATAGCTACGCCCAAGTTTTTTTCTCCGATCACAAGGGGTTTGGAGTCGCTTTGCTTATCGTAACCTTTATAGATCTTTATGTTGGATTATCTGGCTTTCTCGCTGTTTCCACTGCATTGCTAACAGCAAAAGTGCTGGGGTTTGAAGAGAGCTTGATCCGGAAGGGCTTTTATGGCTTCAATGCCTTATTGGTTGGAGTAGGATTGGGGATTTATTTTGAGCCGGGAATTATTTTATTTCTTCTGGTTTTCCTTGCGGGGATTTTAGCAGTTCTGTTATCTGTCGCCTTTGAGGGCGTTTTCGGAAAATATGGACTTCCTTTTCTCAGCCTTCCCTTTGTTTTGATTTTTTGGATGCTTCGGTTAGCAGCAAAGCAATTTGAAGCCTTAGGCCTCAGTGAGCGTGGTGTTTATTTTTTGAATGAATTGTACACCTTGGGAGGGAAAAACCTGATTGTATTCTATGAATGGGTTCAGAACTTGGCAATTCCCGATTCTTTACGGTCCTATTTTCTTTCTTTGGGCGCTATATTTTTTCAACAGACTATCCTAGCGGGGATGGTGGCAGCACTTGGATTATTGGTTTATTCCCGAATTGCTTTCACTCTTTCCTTGATCGGTTTTTACATCGCTTATTTATTTTATGGAGTCCTAGGGATTCCGTTTTCAGAGGTTGCCTTCAGTTACATTGGTTTCAATTACATTTTGACGGCCATCGCAATAGGTGGCTTCTTTATCATTCCCAACCGAAGCAGTTACCTGCAGCTCTCGCTAGTTATTCCATTGGTTGTTTTGATGACGGTTTCATTGCAGCAAATTTTAGATTCTTTCTACCTACCTGTTCATGCTTTTCCATTCAATTTAGCTACTCTTTTGGTTTTGTATGCCTTGAAATTTAGGGTTGATAATCGAGTGGGACTAAGTACCATTTTTTGGCAGCAAAATGCCCCTGAAAAAAACCTCTACACCTTCAGGAACTTTATGAGAAGATTTGGGAAAAATAGCCCAATCCCGATTTATCTTCCTTTTTTCGGTGAATGGGCTGTTACCCAAGGGCATCAGGGAGAATACACCCATAAGGGTGACTGGAAGCATGCCTGGGATTTTGAAATCAAGGATGAAGAAGGGAGAACCTTTAAAAATGAGGGAGATTATCCTTCAGATTATTATTGTTTTGATAAAAATATCCTTGCGCCGGCCAAAGGGGTTGTGGAGAAAGTAGTCAATGATGTGGAGGACAATGTGGTAGGCACCCGAAACCTCGAAGAGAATTGGGGAAATACAGTGATTATTAAACATGGTGAGTTTTTATACTCCAAACTTTCCCATCTCAAAAAAGGATCTATTTCGGTCAAACCGGGCCAAGAGGTGGAAAAGGGACAGGTCATTGGTAAATGTGGAAATTCTGGAAATTCCCCCTATCCCCATCTTCATTTTCAAATTCAAGCCAGTCCCTACATAGGTTCGGCTACTTTGGATTACCCAATTTCAGATGTTTGGATGCGATATGGAGGAAAAGAAGAGTTGCAATCCACTTCTAATCCTCCCAAAGATGCTGTGGTTTCTTCTTTGACACCTAATCCAGAAGTGAAAAAGGCGTTTTCCTTTGTGGTAGGAGA
Source organism: Algoriphagus sp. (assembly GCF_013373065.1). Lineage (GTDB taxonomy): Bacteria > Bacteroidota > Bacteroidia > Cytophagales > Cyclobacteriaceae > Algoriphagus. The sequence continues at coordinate 9,300 of NZ_JABXIN010000001.1, read as the reverse complement.
AACCATTCGTTTTGAGACCTTCGATGGAGAGGAAGAATGGGAAGTCAAGCGGGATTATTTCCTCAACAAATATTTGTATTGTGAGAAAACGAAATCAAAAGCCTTTTTTAAGACGGATGAATTGATGCTTCATTTTACCCATTTTGAAGGCAAGCGGAAATCCCTGCTCTATCTATTTTTTCTTTCTGCCTACAAAGTCAGCTTTGGGTTTACTCCCGGATTGAAATTGCGGGATACATTCCCAATTCATCAGATATTTCACCCCAAGCGAATCTTTATCCAGGATTTTATCGCGCCATTTTATGAGTATTTGCGTGCTGATTATGAGTTGGGATATCCACTAGCCCAACGGGGATTCTCCAATTCCCCTATCTCCTTGAAAGGATCAATTCGGAAGTCCAGTTTTGGAAAAACGCTGGAGGTCAGTCAGTTTGAATTTGTGATTGATGCAGGTGGCATTCGTTCATTTGCTTTTGAAAGAGGAAAACAAACCGTCAAAGCCCTATGCAAAAGCGAATAATCCTCTTTTTTTTCGTTCTCCTTACTGGTTTGGGAACCATTCAGGCTCAGGAAAATTGGAATGTTTCCCGAGTTGATTCCGAAACCTATTCCTTGTTCCAAGCTAAGGATTGGGAAGGATTGATTCAAGTGGGCAGAGAGGCATTGAATCGACAGATTGATTTTTACTACCTCCGTGTGAGAGTAGGAATTGCCTTTTTTGAAAAAGGAAATTATCGAGAAGCTGCCCTTCATTTTGAGAAAGCCCGGGAAGTAAATCAAGAGGAGGAATATGTGAAGGAGTACCTTTATTATTCCTATCTCTGGTCTGGAAAAGAGGAAGAGGCGGAACTTTTGGTTTCGGTATTTTCATCCGAACTTAAACGTAAAACACAAACTTATCGAAGAGGTTCTTTGAGAGGCCTGGATTTCGCTTATAATTACACGGGATCTCTTGATCCCCAGATAATTAATGAATTCTCCGGACCAGCTGATGTCGAGGCAATTGGTTATCAATATATTCCTCGATTTCATCATTATGGATTTTTTGGAGTGGGTCTGCAATTGAGTCCTCGATGGACTTTGTATCAAGGGTTAAGTTATCTGCAGGCTACGCAATTCTATTACTCTCAGGAAAACGGACTTTCACTTCAAACCCCGACCAATGGCTCAACGAGTTGGCAATACGTAGCCAGTGCGGGATACTATATTGGAAAAGGGTGGAGCGCATCTTTTGGAGGCCATCTTTTGCAGCTCGCTTATGATGTTCCATTTATTCAATCTGTTGGCAATAGTCCCCAAACACAGGTGGAAACTGATCGGGTTCAGGCTTTTGATTGGTTGGTATTTGGGGCGCTGTCAAAACGATTGAATTACCTTGATTTAGGTGTCAATTTATACATGGGGAAAATCAATTCAGGAAATCAGCTTCAGACAGATTTTCAATTGAGTTTTTTCCCGATGGGGAATTTAAATCTCTACACCTACTCGGTACTAAGCTATCAGAACCAAGGTTTTGACGGAGTTGCATCTACCAATCGAATAATTTTCAATCAGGAAATTGGACTGAAACTCACTCATTTTCTTTGGCTTGAAGGCTATGGCACCTTTGGCGAACTCCAAAACTACATCAGCAAGCAGGGGATTGTTGTTTTCAATCGACTTGATCAAATCGATCAGCGTTGGGGAGGTCGCCTATTGCTTGTTCCTAATCCTTCCTGGAAGTTGACCTTGGACTTTACTAATTTTTCAAATAGCAGTCGGTTCCAAGCTAACCCTGCTATTTCTGATCAAAATTTAAAAACCTATTCTATTCAATCCTTAACTGCAATCCTCTCATGGAAATTTTAGCCGAATTCAATCGATTTTCTCATTCTGTAGCCTCTAGAATAGGGATTCTTTTCCTAGGTACTTTTCTGGTATTCTCCAGCTTTGCTTGGGCCCAAGAAGATTTAGAAAAGGCCTTTCAGGAAAGTTATTCCTTGGAAAATGCAGGTAATTACCAAGGGGCTATCCAATCAATTCAGACTGTTTATAAGTCTGATTCGTACGAGATGAACCTCCGCTTGGGTTGGTTGCATTACCAAGCTTCACAGCTAGAGGAATCTTTGGGATTTTACCGGAAAGCGGTAAGTCTGAAGCCCTATGCCATAGAACCTAAACTGGGTTTGGTGCTGCCACTGTCTGTTCAGGGGAAATGGATGGAAGTAGAAGATGTTTATCTCAAAATACTGCAAATCGATCCCCAAAACACCTTGGTGAATTATCGCCTGGGATTGATATACTACAACCGAGGGAATTATGAAAAGGCAGAACCCTACTTGGAAAAGGTGGTGAATCTCTATCCCTTTGATTATGATGGATTACTGTTGTTGGCTTGGAACAAACTTCAACTTCAGAAAAACAGAGAAGCCACAGTTCTTTTCCAGAAAGTTTTGCTTTTCAATCCCGGAGATGCATCGGCAAAAGAGGGATTAGCCTTGCTAAAATAGCATTGAGGATGAGGTTCCTGGGGAATATTATTATCAACTGAGCCTTTGTCTGGATGAGGTGTATATAAATAGCAAGTCATCTGTTTTATCCTTTCATTTTAAGATTTTCCCACTAAGTTTCTGAGCTAACTAAATCGAATTAAAAAAATGTTTTAGAACTTGAAAAATTTGATTTCAAGTAAGGGTAGACAGTTTTCACTTCCAATCAGCTGGTTTGCTGATATTTGTCAGCCAGTTTCTTAGTTAATCTTTCTAGCTTTCTAAAACTATATGAAATTGATGGAAATCCATCTATAGGAAAAAATTCTAGGACCTTAATTAGTACTGTAATGAGAACGCTTCAAAGTCTACTTCGGGAAATCATGCAATTGACGACTAATATCGAGAATAATTTCCCGGAACTCTATCGCAAATTGGATGAAAATCCCATAACCATTCCTTCTGAATCCCATCCCGAGATCAACCAAAAAGTTTTGGAAGACTATTTGGAAAGCCTCAAAAAAATGCTTCGGGATCAACTTGAAGAAAATGGAATGAATTGAGATTTGATTTCTTTAAAAAGTTTTTTGGTTTCATGTAAGTGACCGACAATGGCATCATGGATATTTCTTGGCTAAAAATTGAGGATCCTATTTTTCTTGCTTTGCTGGCAACCTTATTTACCTGGGGGGTAACGATGGCCGGTGCTGCCTTGGTTTTTTTCTTTAAGGATATCCATCGTCGGGTTATGAATTTGATGTTGGGATTTACAGCAGGGGTCATGATTGCGGCTAGTTTCTGGTCTTTACTAGCACCTGCTATCGATTTAGCTTCCAAAGATGATCCTGATTTTGCTTGGTTTCCGGCTACAATAGGGTTTTTGGCAGGAGGTGTATTTTTGTTGCTTATTGACAAGTTATTACCCCATTTGCATCGAAGGCAGCCGATTGAAAATGCCGAAGGTATACGTACCTCTTGGGAGCGAAGTGTATTGTTGATATTAGCGATCACTTTGCATAATATTCCCGAGGGACTTGCTGTTGGTGTTGCTTTTGGAGCCTATGGAGTCAGCCAAGACCCGCAAATTCTCACGGGAGCGATTCTTTTGACGATCGGGATTGGACTCCAAAATTTCCCAGAGGGTACCGCGGTTTCAGTGCCTTTGCGCAGGGAAGGGTTTTCGAGGCGAAAAGCATTTTTCTATGGTCAGTTGTCTGGAATTGTCGAACCCATCGCAGGAGTCTTAGGAGCCTTAATGGTGATTAGCATGTCTCATTTATTGCCTTATGCGCTTTCCTTTGCGGCAGGGGCAATGATTTTTGTGGTTATCGAAGAACTGATTCCTGAATCCCAACAGGGGAATGAGACAGATTTGTCGACTATTGGAGCGATGATTGGCTTTGCGGTGATGATGATGCTGGATGTGGCTTTGGGCTAATTACTCCCTAGGAAGTTTGATTTTTCAGAAAATACTCTTTGGTAAGCTCTTTATACGACCTGGAAATTGGGATTATGTGATCACCATTGATTTCGATCTCCTGTCCTTTGTAGATCGCATATTCCGGATTAATTAAAAAGGATCGATGCACTCTTAGAAAATCCGGTAAACGATTAGTCCATTCGCTGATTTTAACCCCGTTTTTTAATGATTGCCCATTTTGAAGTTGGACGGAAGTGTATTCACTCAAGCTTTCAATAAACAGAATATCTTCTGGCTTGAGGGAGACTAACTTTCGGTTGCTGTAGAAGCTGATGGTTTCAGGAAAGGATTGGGATTCTTGTTTTTTTCGGAAAAGGAAAAAATACAGTCCGGTAAAAAAGCCCATGATTACCCATAAGAGAACAGGATTAATGATGGATTTCTCGAAATAGTCGGAATTGAAGCCAAGAAAATACCAATACACAAATGCAATGGCCAAGTAAGCTAAATAAAGAGATGAAACACCAACTAAAAATAGACGGGCCAATCGTTTTATTCCTGAGAAATTCCAGGCCCAGGCAATTCCTTTTTGCAAGGTCAAGGTTGGGATCAATAATAGGCATCCTGCTAACCAACTTCCTTGTGAACTGGAAAAGGCATCCTTAACTAGTAGCCCCATTAGAAAAGCGGTCACTAACCAGAAGGTAATTTCGAGTCGGATTTTTTTGGACATGCCTAAAATTAGGGAAATTGATTGGAGAAGCCGTTTTTGCTAAATCCCGAACTTCTCAAATCCTGTTTTTGACTTGTCTAGCAGGGTTTTTTACTTACCTTTTCGAGGCCATTCGAGGTAATTTTGGTCTGTACCAAAACCAAAAAATTATGATTGATTTATTCTTTGCAGGAGGGCCCATTATCATGAGTATTTTGACTCTCCAATTGATTGCAGTAGTGTTTTCAGCCTTCAAGTTTCCAGAATGGACCAAGGAGTTAGGACTATTTGCCTTAGCGACTGGTATTCTCGGGCAGGTAATCGGACTCTATGGGATGTTTGAAGGAATCGAATCCTTTGGAGGCAACGTGAATCAAGCGATGATTGCCGGCGGCTTAAAGTACAGTACCATCTCGACCATCTATGGGATCCTTATCTTTATGGTTTCCCTGGTTATTCGGGTGATTCAGAAGCCACGGTTTATTTGAAATAAAAATTTGGCTGTCTCAATAGTCATTTTTTGTCAGGCTGAGCGACTGCCTGCCGGCAAAGGCAGGAAATCGAAGCCTATTTTTGTTGATTTAACAACGTTTCGACTCCGCTCAACGTGACAGAAGGTATTTATGAGATAGCCTCATTTTTTACCTGAATCCTTCTATTCCTAAATTCCTTACATTTTTTCTTAAATTCAATGGATTGTCTCAACAGCCAATACCATGAATTATCCCAGTATTTTCAACGATGTGGTCGGTCCAGTAATGCGAGGACCCTCCAGTTCCCACTGTGCAGCTTCCCTGAGAATTGCACGGATTTGTCATGATCTGATGGGAGGAAGGATTTCTTCCATTGAAATTGATTTTGATCCGGAGGGTTCATTAGCTACAACTCATAAAGATCAAGGTTCGGATATGGGACTTTTTGGAGGTTTCCTGGGTTGGGAGGCACATGATGAGCGATTGGTAGATTCCGAAATGCATCTAAAGGGAGCCGGAATTTCCTATTCCATTCGAATTATTGAATTGGAAAACAAGCATCCCAATGCCTATCAAATCTCCCTTAAAAATCCTTGGGAGACACATAAAGTAGTGGCCATTTCTACCGGAGGGGGGATGATCGAGGTGGTTGAAATCGATGGGGCCAAGGTTTCCTTGGCAGGAGATCGATTCATGACTTTAGTCTATGCTGATTTTCAGGACCAAGTCATGAATTACCTGAAACAAGCAGGAGATTGGGATAGCCTTGAAGCGCTTAGCGGGACTTCCAAAATGGTTCTTCTGACCGCTCAAAAACCCATAGATTCAATTTTAAAAGAAGAATTAACTCAAATAGAGGGGGTGAATATGATCAAAGAAATTCGCCCAGTCTTGCCTGTTCTTTCTTCCAAAAACACCCAGGTTCCCTTTATTACTGTAGAGGAAATGTTGGCCTATAATGCGGATAAAAATCTTTCATTGTGGGAACTGGCAGTTCGATATGAAAGTCAGCGTGGAAATATATCCGAAGAAGAGGTGCTCGCGAAAATGGAACAGATCCGGGTGATTCTGAAAAATGCAGTCGAGACAGGTTTAAAAGGAACACATTTCGAAGATCGGATTTTGGGTCCTCAATCTGTAAAGTTCAAATCCATGATGGAGGAAAAGCGATTGGTTGATGGAGACGTACTCAATCGGATCATTATGTATGTTTCTGCAATCATGGAAGTTAAAAGCTCCATGGGAGTAATTGTGGCGGCACCTACCGCAGGCTCTTGTGGAGCTATGCCAGGAGCTGTTTTGGGAGTAGCCGATTCGTTAGGACTTTCTGAGGAGGAAACCGTAAAAGCACTCTTGATTGCCGGGTTGATTGGGGTTTTTATTGCCGCCCATTCGACTTTTGCCGCGGAAGTTGGAGGCTGTCAGGCAGAGTGTGGCTCAGGGGCAACAATGGCTGCCGCTGCTTTGGTTTATTTGGGAGGTGGAAACTTGAACCAAAGTTTATCTGCTGCCTCCATGGCCTTACAGAGTTCACTAGGAATGATTTGTGATCCGATTGGCAATCGGGTGGAAGCCCCTTGTTTAAACCGAAATGTGATGGCAGCATCCAATGCGCTTTCCTGTGCGAATATGGCTTTGGCAGATTATGATCATTTAATTCCCTTGGATGAGGTCATCGAAACCATGTATGAGGTTGGAAAAAGTATCCCTAATACACTTAGATGTACGAATTTAGGTGGTCTTTCCATTACCAAGACTGCTAAGGAAATCGAAGGGAAATTAGCTTCGAAGCAGTTTTTTAAGAGTTGTTAGAAAATAATAAAGAGGTCAAAAATGACCTCTTTATTTTGGGAAATAGGTAGTTATTACAATTCTCTGTAGAAAAATAATCGAGTTATAAATATCCCTTGGCCATCTTCGCTTCCTGAATCACTTTCCACTCCGGAAGTGACATAGGTAAGTTTCCAGCCTTGGGCAAGCATGCTGTTGATTTTTGAGGCGATGACAGCATCATTGGATGCAATATTTTGGAAATTAATCCCCGTTGCACTGAAGAAGTTTAGCAATTTGGTTTCTTCCAGTTCATCAACCTTAATATCGGATCGGCTGATTTCTTTTTGATTACTCTTTTTCCCATCTGTTCGCTCGGTTGTAAAAATAGAAGCATCCACTTGGGTTTGACTGTCGATGATTCTAGAACGACCTATACCCATAGGTACGATGGATTCGACTATGGTCACTACTTTAAATTCCCCTTGAGAGGAACTTGGACTTGTTTCTTGAGCTTGAGCGATTAGAGTAATTGCTGAGACTAAAAACAGGGTAAGAAAAATGGATTTTTTCATAGTAGGATTATGTTAAACTTGATGAGTAAAACGAAACAGGCGAGCCTGGGTTTTCTTTGAATATAAAGGCTAGAAAAGACAAGATAAAACAGAAAGAGGAGTGTTTTGGGTTGAAGTTGAGGTAGAAAAACAAAACAGCCCCTAGAATTAAATCTAGGGGCTGTTTTTTTATGCTCCCCCTATTGACAAAAGCTGCAGCTGGGACTAAAAGTTATGGGGATTTTTTATGAGATAAGAAATCTGAAAAAGAGGGTTTGTTCGCTATTGATTTATTTCTATTACTCTTGGTAAATCTTATCATAATTTCACAAGACTTTTTCAGCTCTCAATTTATTATCTTGAATTTGTATGAATTCGCTTAAACCACTCTTTTCCTTTTTTCAAGAACTTCAACCCATTTCTACCCAAGCAAGATCTGATTTAATTGAGCTTTGTACGGTAATAGAATATGATAAAAATGAAGAAATTCAGGCAATTGGGGCTACCTGTAAGACGATTTATTTTATGGTCTCAGGAATAGGGAGGATTTTTTACCTAAAGGGAGGTGTCGAGGTTACGGAGTATTTTGCCTTTCCCAATGATTTAATTGTAAGGGCAGAAAGCTTATTTACCAAGAGTCCTAGTAATAAGGCTATTCAAGCTTTAGAGCAATCGAAGGTAGTTGCTATTCCAGCAGCGGCCTTGTTTGGGCTATTTGATGAACATCATGATTTGGAGCGCCTCTTTCGGCTACTTATACAAAATGCTTTTGTAGAAACGCTAAGGCGTTTGGAGAATATCCAGTTTTTAACAGCTGAGGAAAGATATGAGAAGCTGTTGGAGGAAAAACCTGAATTGATTCATAAGATTCCTTTGAAGCATGTGGCTTCTTTTTTGGGGATCACCCAGGTAAGCTTGAGTCGAATTCGAGGACAGAAAAGATGATTATGAGATTATAAGAGGTAGTCTCATTTTTTTAACAAATGTAAAAGTTTTCGGATTCGAACAATCTCAGTTTTGTATTCAAGTTGGATAAAGGATGAATGCTGAACTCGGATTAAAGAAAAATAGGAAACAATTCGCGCTTCTGGTCTTGATCAACGCATTTGTAGGCGGAATGATCGGTATGGAGCGAAGTATTTTTCCACAATATGCCGAGGTTGAATTTGGAATAGCCTCCAAAACAGCCATTCTTTCATTCATTGTAGCATTTGGAATTACTAAAGCTATTTCAAACTATTATGCAGGTCGGCTGGCAAATATATACGGGCGAAAAAGGCTTCTTGTAGTAGGCTGGCTGATAGTCATTCCAGTGCCTTGGATTTTGATATTTGCTCCTAGTTGGGCTTGGGTCATTGCAGCAAATATTTTATTGGGAATCAGTCAAGGCTTCACCTGGAGCAGTACAGTGGTCATGAAAATTGATTTAGTCGGAGAAAAAGACCGGGGTCTTGCGATGGGTATCAACGAATTTGCGGGGTATCTAGCAGTAGGAATCATTGCTTTTTTGACTGGAGTTGTTGCCAATAGTTATGGGCTTACTCCTTATCCTTTTTACATTGGAGTGGTACTATCTATGATGGGTTTATTATTTACCTGGCTATGGGTAAATGATACCCGACACTTTGTGAAGATGGAAAGTGCGGCATCAAAAGTTCAGCTACTTGATCAAGTTTTTTTACAGACAACATTTCAGCACAAAGTACTGAGCTCAGTGACTCAAGCTGGACTTGTAAATAACCTGAATGATGGGATGATATGGGGATTATTACCAGTCTATTTGATCTCTTTAGGATTTGATTACGAAAAGATTGGGATTTTGGCAGCTATTTATCCTTCTATCTGGGGGATTGGGCAATTATTCACCGGAAAAATGTCAGATCACTATTCCAAAAAGAAAATG
>NZ_JABXIN010000010.1 GCF_013373065.1 Algoriphagus sp. | reverse complement strand
GTAACAGAATGGTCCGAATTCAGGATTCCGAGTTGGGATGCAGTCGGCAAGCTGCTTAAAAACAAGGTTGTTTTTGATGGTCGAAACATCTACGACAAGAAGTATCTTGATTCCATGGGCTTTGTCCATTATGGAATTGGTATGAAATAAAATAGTTCCAGGTTCTAAGTTCAGGGTTCCAAACTTTCAACAAAGTTTACGTTCCTATTGAACCCCGAACCTCGAACTCTGAACAAAACATTTAACGCTTAACTTTTAACGTTTAAAAATCTCGTGAAACGTATTCTTGTTACCGGCGGCGCCGGATTTCTTGGTTCACATCTCTGCGATCGTTTGATCCAAGAGGGAAATGAAGTCCTTTGTGTGGACAACCTTTTTACAGGAAGAAGGTCCAATATTCATCATTTATTGGATCATAAGAACTTTGAGTTTCTTCGCCATGATATAACCCATCCCCTTTACGTAGAAGTAGATGAGATTTATAACCTAGCTTGTCCGGCAAGTCCCGTTCATTATCAGTTTGACCCGGTTCAGACGACCAAGACTTCGGTTATTGGAGCGATCAATATGCTGGGTCTGGCGAAGCGGCTCAAGATAAAAATCCTCCAAGCTAGTACTTCGGAGGTCTATGGAGATCCAGAAATCCACCCACAACCTGAGTCTTATCGTGGCTCAGTAAGTACAACAGGTATTCGTGCCTGCTACGATGAAGGCAAGCGCTGTGCAGAGACGCTTTTCTTTGATTATCACCGACAGCATGGCGTAGAAATCAAAGTGATGCGGATTTTCAACACCTATGGTCCCCGCATGCATCCGCAAGATGGACGAGTCGTTTCCAATTTTATCGTGCAGGCCTTAAAGGGAGAGGATATTACCATCTATGGCGATGGGAAGCAAACCCGAAGCTTTTGTTATGTCGATGATAACATTGAAGGCATGTACCGTCTGATGAATTCCCGAGATGGTTTTACCGGTCCTGTTAATATCGGTAATCCAGGAGAATTCACCATGCTGGAATTGGCAGAGCTGATATTGGAATTGACAGGAAGCAAAAGTAAACTCAAGTTTTTACCACTCCCTCAAGATGATCCTATGCAGCGTAAGCCAATCATTGATTTCGCAAAAGAGGAGCTGGATTGGGAGCCAAAGGTGGCTTTGAAAGAGGGATTAGAAAAGACTATATACTATTTTGAATCAGAGTTAATATCAGCTGTTATCTAACTCTATTTTGTAGAAATTTCTAAAAAGCAATAATTATTAAATTAGAATGAAAAAGCTTTTAGTAACAGGATCATCAGGCTTAGTGGGATCCGAAGTTTGTAAACACTTCCACAATTTGGGTTGGAAAATTTATGGTTTGGATAACAATCAGCGAGCAGTCTTTTTTGGAGAGAAAGGAGACACCCGATGGAACCAGAAAAGATTGGAAAATACCTTGGAAAAATTCCATCATATAGAATTGGATATTAGAGATCGGGAAGGTGTTTTAAAAATGGTGAAAGAAGTAGCTCCAGATGCAATTGTACACACGGCAGCTCAACCTAGCCATGATCGGGCAGCGGCTATTCCCTTTGATGATTTTGATACAAATGCAGTTGGGACTTTCAATTTATTGGAAGCTACGCGGCAATACTCCACGGATATTCCATTTGTTCACATGTCAACCAATAAGGTATATGGGGATGCACCCAATAATATTCCAATGGTAGAACTTGAGACACGATGGGACTATGCGGATGAGACCTACCACACAGGAATACCTGAAACCTTTACAATAGATCAGAGTAAGCATTCCTTATTTGGGGCCTCCAAGGTTGCTGCTGATATAAGCGTGCAGGAATACGGCCGGTATTTTAATATGCCAACCTGTGTACTGAGGGGGGGGTGTTTGACGGGACCTAGCCACAGTGGGGTAGAATTACATGGTTTTTTGAGTTATTTGGTTAAGTGTAATTTGGATGGTACACGGTATACGGTCTTTGGATACAAAGGAAAGCAGGTTCGGGACAACATTCACTCCTATGATATTTCACGATTTATTGAGGAATTTATTAAAGCTCCACGCATTGCTGAAGTTTACAATTTGGGCGGTGGGAGAGAAAATACTTGTTCCATTTTAGAGGCTTTTAAAATCGCTGAAAAATATTCAGGCAAACCTATGAATTATGTGTATTCCGATAAGAACAGAGAAGGAGACCATATTTGCTATTACAGCGACCTTAGAAAAATGAAAGCTCATTATCCTAATTGGGATATCACCAAAAGCTTAGATGATACTATTAGGGAAATAGTGGAAGCTTGGCAACAAAGATTAGAAGCTTGAAATGCTATTTTCTGACTTCTAACTTCTTTAGGGAATGGTTTTACTATCCAAATTAAGGCGTAATGTCAAGCTGCTTACTTCTTTTGCGACGGGTCAGTTGGCTTCTCAATTTTTGCAGGTTTTAACGGGTTTCCTGGTAATCCGATGGATGACCAAAGAAGATTTCGGCCAATTTACACTTGCTTTTGCTGTACAAAATACTTTTGGAATGCTTGTTGAAATGGGGCTTTCTTCTGCCTTTTTAGCATTTATTGGCGATAAACATACGGATCCGGTACAAGTTAGCCGCTATTTCAATGCTGTATGGTATTGGCGTAAAAAATTATTTCTAGTAATTGCTCCTCTCTCGTTAGTAGCTTTTATTCTTTTGACATACGATAAAAACTGGACACTACTCACGCAAGCCTTGCTTTTTTTGAGTATACCCTTAGCTATCTATTATCAAGGTTTTAGCAGTTTTTATAGCGTAGTACTTCGAATCAAAAGTGAAATTGGTGCTGTGTACAAAATACAGGTAGGAGCGGCTATTTTTCGCTTAGTAATCGTTTTGGCACTGTATGGGGTTAGTTGGCTGAGCGGATGGATTTATTTGTGGCTCAATGCAGCTACCATCGTTCTGACAGGCCTTGCCCTTGCTCCATTGGCCAATAGGTACAGAGATTTGCGTACTGAGGCCGACCCTGAGTCACGTAAGCAAGTATTGCAATACATCAAACCCTCCATGTTGGGGATATCCTTTTCGGCTATTCAATCGCAGATGACGGTAATATTGATCAGTATATTTGGGAAAACAAGTTCTATCGCAGATATAGGGGCTTTAGGTAGATTAGGTCAGCTTTTTACTTTCCTAAATGCATTTAATGGAATGATTCTTCAGCCTTGGTTTGCAAAAATGTCAATTGGTAAAGTACTTAAAAACACACTATTTGTGGTTGGTACGATTGGCATTGGATTAGGTGTTTTCACGGTGTTTTCTTTTTATTATCCTCAGGTGTTTCAATGGATTTTAGGAAAACAATATGATAATCTTGCGAAAGAGTTTGGTTATTCTGTATTAATAGCTTGTATAGGATATATTTCGGCAATTTTTTTATTAATTTCAGGAACTAAAAAATGGGTATATTGGTGGTCAAATATTCTATATATTATCTTATTTTTTTTAATTAATACTCTAGGGATTGTTTTTCTTGATCTTAGTACTGTAATGGGAATTATAAAATTATCATTAATTTTTTCAATAAGCTTTCTTCTTCAACAAGTTGCAAGGTTTCTTTATGGTATAAAATTTAGTTCAAATATTTAATATATTATAGAATGATTATTATTAGTAACGGACAATATAAATCAGGGAGTACATTAATTCATAATTATAACTGTTTACTAGCTAATAATAGAAATATAAATTCTCTTCATCGTCTTTTTAAAGATGATCTCATACCTGTTTTAGATCATATTCATATTGAGTTTTCATTGTTTTCTATTAGAAGTTTTTTAAAGTTGTATTGGTTTAAGAATTTTTTTACATTATTTAAATTGATTTATGCAAACTTCAGATATGGTGATTTTGCAATAAAAACACACGGAAGACCAACTTTTTTTTGGCTTATATTAATAAAGTTAAACCTTGCAAGGGTAACATATACTTTCAGAGACCCAAGAGATATAATTTTGTCACTTATTGACCATGGAGAAAAAAGCAGAAAAGGATTGGATCCCGTGAATGCCTTTATTAAATGCGATAATATTGAAAATACATTATCAGTAGTAACTAGTACAATTGATACTTACAAATCATGGCAAAAATTAGATAAGAATATTCTTTTTTTGAAATATGAGGAGATAATGACTAATCCCAATAAAATAATAAATGAAATAAGTTCTTTTTTAGGTTATAAAATGAGTGCTCAGGATCTTCAAGATATTATTGATATTGAAAATGAGAAAAAAAATAAAGGTGGAAGTTATAATTTTAATTCTGGGAAAATTAATAGATATAAAAGTGAGTTTGATATAGCAACTCAAAATCAATTATATAATTTTTTTAAGGAGGATTTAAATAGCATGGGGTATGAATAAAATTCTTATAACTGGTATAGCAGGTTTTGTAGGTAGCCGTCTGGCCACTTTTTTTAAAGAGCATGATAGCTCGATTCAAATTATTGGGATTGATAATCTAAGTAGGAGGGGAAGCGAAACCAATTTGCATTTGCTAAAACAGCTTGGCTGTACATTTGTTCATGGCGATATTCGATCCAAAGAAGATATTGAAGAGTTGCCTAAGGTAGATTGGGTTATTGATTGCGCGGCCATTCCTACTGTTACTGCAGGTCTGCTAGGTGGTACCCGCCAAATGATAGACCATAACCTTACAGGCACCCTCAATTTGCTGGAAAAATGCAGAAGAGATACTTCTGGCTTTATCATCTTAAGTACTAGCCGAGTTTATTCTATTCCTGCTTTGGCTTCATTACCTCTTGAAGAAGGTGATACCAGGTATCAACTTTCTGTTGATAAGGGCCTTGTCGGCTGTAGTAGCCGAGGGATTGACCACAATTTTTCTACGCAGGCCCCTGTTTCGCTTTATGGTGCCACCAAACTGGCTTCCGAAACAATGGCCCTTGAGTATGGGGAAGCATTTGGTTTTCCAGTGTGGATTAACCGATGTGGAGTAATCGCTGGAGCTGGGCAGTTTGGAAAAATAGACCAAGGCATTTTCTCATTCTGGATCTATCAATGGTTATTAAAAAAGCCACTTGCTTATATTGGATTTGGCGGAACAGGAAAACAAGTCCGCGATTTTTTTAGCCCGCAAGATTTGGCGCAGCTACTATTGAAACAAATCAAGGACCCAAATAGGAAAGTCCCTAAAATACTGAATGTAGGTGGGGGATTGGACAGTAGCATGAGCTTATTCGAACTCAGTCAATTTTGTCGTGAACATCTTAATCATGACATTGAGTTAGGCCGAGTTCCTGAAACTCGTTCTTTTGATATCCCATGGTATGTGACCGATAATACCTTGGTGAGTCAATATTGGGGTTGGCAACCCATGGAATCGAAGGAATCCCTATTGCAATCTATTATGGAATATGCTAGAGAAAATAAGTCAATAATTAATAATGGTTTTTGAGAAGTGAAAAAATTGAAAATTCATTTTTTTGTTCAAAGTACTCATCAACAAGGTACCTTTTTCCGATTCCATAACCTAGCACTAGGCCTAAATCAAATGGGGCATCAAGTGATCATTTTTGCTAGTGATAATGAACCCAAAAGTAAACGAAGACAAGAACTAATTGATGGAATTCAATACGAAGTTTGGCCAGGACATAGAGGACAAGGTATTTTTGGTCAGTGGAATCATCCTTTTACTGTATTTGATCGCGCATACAATACTTATCCAGAAGCAGATGTGGTTCATCTTTTTCAACCTTTTTTGAGTGGAGGACTTGCTTGGCGAAGGATGAAATCAAAAACCAAATTATTGGTTTACGATTGGGATGATCTTTGGACAGGTGGGTTGTATTCAGGTGTAGGTAAAAGTTTTAGGGGGCGATGGGATCAATTTTGGGTAAACTACATTGAAAATGAATATCCTAAAAAGGCAGACTTGGTGACTACTTGCAGCGATTTTTTAAAAGACCGCGCCATACAGTCAGGAGCAAAACATGTCGAGCTACTATTTAACGGCTTATGGGCCTATCAGCCTACTGAAAAATCAATTGCTAGAAAGAATCTTGGTTTGGATGGGCAGGCAAGATACATTGGATTTATGGGTAGGACTACAGGTGAATTGGAGTGGTGTTATCAGGCTTTATCTGAACTCCGAGAGGTTGAAAACCTGCGAATCGCATTATGTGGAATGCCAAAAGAAATATTGCCCGATGTACCACCCTGGCTTGCAAAAAAAGTAGACTATCTAGGGATACTTCCACCAATTAAAACAAGAGATTTTGCAGCTGCCTTGGATTTGGGCCTACTTCCATTGGAAGATAACCTATTCAACCAAAGCAGGTTTCCGATCAAATATGCCGAATACATGGCAGCTGGTACGCCAGTTATCGTATCGGAAGTAGGGCAGTGTGCCAAGCTTTCATCCGAGATGCCTTGGGTTATTAAAGCAGGGCTGGGAAAAGATGCTTTTATAGAAGCGATCAAAAAGTGGATACAATTGCCTGATCGAACAAATATCCTTGACATAGATCAAGTGAATAATCGCTTTTCTTGGCAAAGAATTTCAGAGCAACTAAGTGAACTATATTTAACTAAAATCAAAGAAAAGAATTAGCGATGTTGCTTTCTGTCATCATTCCTACCTGTCATCGTAACGATATGCTCGCTCTTTGCTTGGATAGACTCGCTCCAGGTGTTCAAACTATCAATGAAGCCCAATACGAAGTAATCGTTACAGATGATGGTACGCAAAGTACAGCTGAAAGCTTGATTCATGAGCGATATCCTTGGTGCAGTTGGGTGGCAGGTCCACGCAAAGGTCCAGCTGCCAATCGGAACTATGGAGCAAAACAAGGGAAGGGTGATTGGTTAATATTTATTGACGATGATTGCATTCCTGATAAAGAATTATTAATTAATTACTCTAAAGAAATAATTAATGGAAATTATAAAGGTATTGAAGGTTATATTAATGCTGATAGACCAAAGGAACGGTTTGACGAACAATCACCCTTAAATTTAAAAGGAGGTTGTTTTTGGTCTTGTAATATAGCGGTGGATAAAAAAGTATTTGAAAGGATTGGAGGTTTTGATGAGAGGTTTCCTTTTGCAGCAATGGAAGATATAGATTTTTATCATAGACTGAAATTAGTATGTGAAACTACCTTTCTTGAAAACGCAAAAGTTATTCATCCTTGGAGGAGAACAAAAGCGTTTAAAAGTTATCATAAGTGGATTGTATCTAATCAATATTTAATAAATAAAACAAATACAAATAAAGATGTTCACTATAGAATTTCAAGATTCAAAGTATTTATTGGATCTTTTGTAAATAATACAAAAGAAATAATTAATTACTCGTTTAAAGGTATAGGATTTTATTTTGAGGTAAATTGGTTTTATTTTTTAATGATTTTTAAATAAGTTAAGATGAAATCGTATATATCAGAGCTCAGATTATTAATATGTAATCACATTATTTCTCAAATACCAAGTCACACAATTCGCCTATGTTATTACAGAAAAATTATGGGTTTCAAAATTGGTAAAGGAAGCGCTATATTAATGGGTTGCAAATTTTACTGTGCTAAAGGTTTTGAAATGGGCGACTCTTCGGTAATTAATGCTAACTGTATTTTAGATTCAAGAGGTGGCTTAAAAATAGGTAATAATGTTTCTATTTCAGAACAGACAATTTTACTTACAGCAGACCATGACATGAATTCAGAATTTTTTGATGGGCGTCAAGAACCCATTTTTATTGAAGATTATGTTTGGATTGGAACTAGGGCTACTGTATTACCAGGTGTGAATATAGGTAAAGGTGCAGTGGTTGCTGCAGGTGCTGTTGTTAACAAGTCGATAGATGCTTTTCAGGTAGTTGCAGGTGTCCCTGCTAAATTTATAAAATCAAGATCACAAGCATTAAATTATAAATTAGATTACAGAAGGCTTTTTCAATAATTATTTCTTTATAAAGAAATGAGTTTAAATCTCCTCTTCGTTACCAACAAATTTCCACAGCTTAACTGTGGGGTTGGTTATAATAATAGCTATTTGGCTAATAAATTTATATACATTAGGACTTGTAGTTTCAATTATTTCCATGATTGATATGATTAATTGAAAAGGTTAAAAAATGCAGATATGATAAAGATATATCCACTTTGGTTAAGAGAAAAATTAACATGGAGACTTGAAAATATTTTGAAATTAAAAATTAATCATAAAAAAGTTCCTCTTGAGTTTGCTCCGGGTTGTTTTATGGATTTGAACCCGAGTGATGTAGGTCATAGGCATCTGATGCGAAATTATTTTTATGAACTTGATTTATCTAAACAGATAACTAGCCTATCCAAGTTTGGAGGTCTTTTATTTGATGTTGGAGCAAATTATGGTTATTTCTCAATTATTTGGGCTAATAGTAATTCTAATAATAAAGTGATTGCGTTTGAGGCTTCTCCAAATAATATTAGTCAACTTAGGCATAATGTTATTTTAAACAATTTTAGCTCTCAAGTAAGTATTGAGAAATTCGCTCTAGGAGCCAACGTAGGAATCATGAGCTTTTATTTAGGAAATGAAAGTGGTCAAACTGGATGGGGTGGTTTGATATTAGATGAGAATGAGAATAGTGTAGAGGTCGAGGTAAATACAATTGATAATTATTGTAATTCAAATAATATTGAAAAAATTGATGTTTTAAAAATTGATGTTGAAGGCGCAGACACTTTAGTTTTGTATGGTGCTCGTAAAATGCTTTCAGAAAAAAAGATAAACCATATATTTTTTGAACAGAATCTTGTGCGCATGGAAAAGCTAAAAATTCAGTCTAATGAACCTATAAATTTCCTAAAAGATCTGGGATATATTGTTGAAGAAATATCAGTAAATGAATATTATGCTCATTTATAATTTAAAATGAATCTCCTCTTCATCACCAACAAATTTCCACCCCTTAGTTGCGGTGTGGGTGATTATACCTACCATTTGGCAAAGGAATTTGTCAACAGCGGGTATATAGTATCTATAATTTGTAGGACTGATCAATCCATAAAAGACCACTGGCAAATGCATGATGAAGGGTTTCAAGTGTATCCTATTGGTGGTAACTGGCAGCGCAGGGATTGGAAGTTGGTGTTGGAAAATATCCAACAGATTAAACCGGCTACAGTGTTGTTTCAATATGTTCCAGGATCTTACGATCGTTATGCCGTACCGTGGCATTTAATCTATTTTTATAGGCAGCTCCAACACTTGCCAGTTAAAATTGTCACAACCTTTCATGAAACTTATGTAAGATATAATTGGACTCATCCTAAATATTTGTATCTGGCGATTGGACAACGAATTATTGCTAGGGTTGTGGCTAAGCTTAGTCATCAACTCATCACAAGCATCGATCGTTACGAAGGGCAATTGTTACGGTGGAACCCAAAGATCAAACAAATTCCGATTGGATCTAATATTACGCCAATTTCTGTTTCGGATCATGAAATAATGAGCTTACGTCATCGTATAGCGCCTAATGGAGAAAAGGTTTTGAGTACATTTGGCATTCGCGATCATGTTTCATTGTTGAAATTATTTCAGAGAGTGCTCGAAGAAGATACCAATTTTGTATTGCTGATCATTGGTAAGCTTCGCGCAGATTTGTCCTATTTTCCTGAATTGGTTCAAAAGAAAATTTACATTACGGGATTTCTGGATTCACCGGATGTCTATCGACACCTCAAAGCGAGTGATGCGTTTATAATGTTTGACTTTGTAAACAAAAAAGGAGAAGGAGGTACTTGTAATAAAAGTGGTTCTTTAGCTGCGGCTTTTGCTGCCGGATTACCGATTATTGCTACTAAAGGTGATATGACTAATCGCCTAATTCTTGAGGGTGCAGGGATAATTTGGATTGATTATCATCCTTCTATGAGCATGAAAATATTGAAATACTTAAATGAGGATATTTCATTTTTAAGAAAATTATCCGATACTTTTTATAAAGAGCAATTATCTTGGAATTCTATTTATTCAAAATATTTGAGATGAAACAATTTTTAAAATCGATTTTAGCTACACATTTTAAGGAAGTTTATTTTTGGCAACAATCTTATAGATTCAGGCGTCAAACAAAAAAAAAATTTTGGGATTTTCAGAATTGGGTAAAAGAGAAATTATTTGGTTCAGATCCAATAAAAATACTTTCAGGACCATTCGTCGGATTGAAATATTATAATAGAGTAGTTTGGGGCCCAATCACGCCAAAGTGGATCGGGTGTTACGAAGAAGAACTACATGATATTGTTAATAAGATAATAGAATATCAATATGACATAATCATTGATGTAGGTGCTGCCGAGGGATACTATGCTGTTGGTTTAGCAAAAAGCTGCACTAATTCAATTGTTTACTCTTTTGATATTGATCCTTTTGCCAGAGAGTTGCAAAAAGAACTTGCTTCTATAAATAAGATATCTAATTTAGTTGTTGGAACTTATTGCGATCATCGGAATCTTGATTCATTAATCCATGCTGAAAGAAAAAACCTTATTATTTGTGATATTGAGGGTTTTGAATACTATCTTTTAAATCCAAAAGAAGTTCATAAAATTCTTTGCTCTGATATCCTCGTTGAGATTCATCCTTTTGATTATGATGGAATACATATTGACATAAATCAGATGGCTTTAATATTAATTGATCGGTTTAATATTACACATGAAATTAAACAAATTGAAATAGCTAATAAGGAAGTTCAAAGATATCGTGATTTACTAAGAAATCTCTCTGAAACTGAAATGATTAATGCTATGAATGAGTATCGCCTTAGTGGTCAAAAGTGGTTATGGATTAGAAAAAAAACTCCAAATTGAAAATTCTAATTTATTCTACCGTTTTTTTTCCATCTACTGGAGGTATGGAAACCGTAGCTGAAGTTTTGGCAAATGAGTTTTACCAATTGGGGCATCAGGTGGATGTGGTAACTACTGCTTCTCTTGGGGGAAATATTTCGGAAAAAGATTGGCCTTTTGTTGTTCATCGCAATCCTAGGTTATGGACTTATTGGAATCTTGCTAAAAAATCTGATGTGATACTACATAATTGTGTCAGCTTAAAACAACTTTTTCCTGACCTACTCTACAAAAATAAAGTATTTGTGATTCATCACACCTGGTATCGGCTTCCTGATCGTCGCTTAAATTTAAGCGCACGATTAAAACGTTTTATCAGTGGTTATTTACATAATTGCTATATCAGCAAGGCCATTCAACAAGACTTGGGACATACTGGTAAATTAATTCCAAATCCATACAACAACACCCTGTTTAAAATTAGGCAAGGTGTTGATCGAAATAGATCTTTGGTTTTTTTAGGGCGTTTGGTATCTGATAAAGGCTGTATGGTCTTACTAGAAGCGTTAAAACTAGCCAAAGATCGCTATTCTCGATTTGAACCAGATTTAACTGTGATAGGAGAAGGGCCTGAGAAGCCTGTTTTAGAATCATTTACTAATAAGTATTTACCAAATCAAGTGCGTTTTGTTGGTAAATTGCATGGCGAACAATTAGCACATACATTAAATCAGCACCATATGATGGTGGTACCGTCGGTATGGGAAGAACCTTTTGGCGTAGTTGCTTTGGAAGGCATGGCCTGCGGCTGTTTGGTAATTGGTTCTGAAAAAGGTGGTTTAAAAGATGCCATTGGGTCCTGTGGATGGACTTTTCCCAATGGGGATGCTGAGGCTTTGGCTAATCTTTTGGTCAAAGTCTGGAGTGATAGGACTGATTGGGAGGAAAAATATATTGCCGTCCCCGGGCATTTATTCATACACCAACCCGACCAAATCGCCAAGAAATACTTGGATTATTTTAATACAAATGTTTAGGATAGGTTTCGAATTAGTAAAACCTAAGCATCTATTTCCTAAGAGTTCTTTTATTGGAGGAAATCCTATAATTAAGGCTTTGTGGGGCTTAATATTTTTCACTGTATTTAGTGGGGCTTTGAGAAAATGGGTCTTTGGTGCCGGAGCTATAGGTAATGCTATCTTTTTATTTCAGTTATTGATTCCTCTTTTGTTATTTCTTGTGATCCGGCGGAATCCCATGCCCAGTTTAAAGAAAGTCCCAAATATATGGCCAATTTATCTTTTTTATTTGGTGGTTATTGCTCTTAATCCCATGAATCAGAGCATTTTTCATGGAATTTTTGGGCTTTTACTTCATACCGGGTATTGGTTGATTTGGTTGGCTTATATCCAAAAAGGATCTTGGATGGAATTGGAAAAACTGGTCCCTCTTTTGGTCCTAATTTTATTGGTTGAATTTTTTTTAGGTTCGTTTCAGTATGCGCTTCCAGGAACACATATTTTAAATCAATATGCCAGTGGAGTGGAAAATAACACCATTGTTGGAGATGCGATCAGAGTCTCCGGTACATTTAGTTATTTGGGGGGCTATCAGGTCTTGGTTCCGGTTTTTGCTTGTTTGGCTTGGTTTCTTATTCTTAGAAAAAGCTCGGCAAATCTGATTTTTTCGGTGATGATTTTAGGGCTATTAATGGCCTTTATGAGTGGTTCCCGTGGGGCAGTTGGATTTTTTATTTTGTATTTGCTGACAGCCTTCTTACTGACCGGATATTTCGGAGGCAAATTAATCAAATTGGCTATTCAGGGAACCTTGATTATGAGTGTACTGCTTTACTTTCTACCTTCATTTTCAGCTCTACTTACCCGGAGTTACGAAAATTTTATATATCGAGTAGAGAATAGTGATGAATTGGATCAACGGATAGCCGGTGGTCTTGCCGAGATTATACATTTTAAAGGAAATTACCCGGTTTTCGGGGTGGGGTTAGGTGCAACTTATCAGGGAGCTAATGCCCTATTTGGTACCTCTAGATTTGTTCAAGAATATGGAGGCTATGAAAGTGAACCTGCTCGCATTGTATTAGAGGGGGGCTTTGTTTTGTACTTTTTAAATTTTATTATGATTATTATCTTTTTAAAATACACGGAAAATCTTCCGAGGTTGGCTAAGTTTTTTTTTCTGGTAGTATATTATAATTCCATGGTCACTTTTAATGTCTATCAGGGGGTCTTTTATGTGTTTGGGATAATGTTAGTGGATAGAGGATATTATTTAAAGAAAATGGATAAAGAAGGAAAAAAGTCACAAATCTTAATTTCTACTTAAATGCGAATTGCTGTTTCACACCCAGGAAAGCAATATGTGCATTTGCTTTTGCAGGGACTTTATCAAAAGGGATATTTGGATCATTTTTATACACTTTTCGCAGCAAATGCTATCCAACCCTATCTACAATTCTTTCCCAAACGAATAAAAAAGGATCTTAAAAAGCGCCTTTTCCTCGAAATTCCTTCCGCTCTTATTTCCCAAAGATGGGACTTGTTTCTTATGGAAAAACTGGGCAAAATCCAGAGTGAAGCCGATCTGATCCAGAAAATCTATGATCCTTTTGACCAATGGGTCGCTAATAAAATAGAGATTTATCCACCGGAGCTTTGCATAGGATATGAAAATGCCAATTTGCATACCTTTCGGAAAGCCAAAGGTTTGGGGATTACCACGGTTTTGGATTTAGCCCAAATTCATCATCATGCCATTTTGGATATCCATTCTAAGCATGGATTTTTAAATTCCTCTTACTCCGAAGATACTTTAGCTTTTATCAATTCCAGAAAAGAAGAAGCTTTAGCTTACACGGATTATATTTTGACCCTTTCCAGCTTTGCGAGGGAAAGTTTGTTGGAAAATGGAATATCTGCTAAAAAGGTTTTTATAGTAAATCTTGGGGTAAATCACCAGATTTTTTATCCCAAAAAGGACTATGACAAGAAGAAGCGATTTCGTTTCCTTTTTGTTGGAACGATTACCCGAAGGAAGGGTTTGGATGTACTTTTTCAGGCTTTTAAAGAACTGAATCTCCCTGCTGTAGAGTTGGTCTTGGTTGGACCTATGGCTGATGGTCAAGCCTTTTTCAAACAGTATGAGGGGTTGTTTACCCATGTCCCATTTTTACACCATGAAGAACTTTCGGAGCAGTATCGACAAGCGGATGTATTTGTCTTTCCTTCCTATTTGGACAGTTGGGCACAAACCGTAGTGGAAGCCATGGCATGTGGCACACCTGCCATTGTTTCTGAAAATACAGGTGCAAAAGATGCTGTGATTCAAGGCGGTGGATTTGTGGTTCCCACGGGAGATGTGGAGGCATTAAAAGAAAAAATGACCTTCTGCTTTGAAAATAGGGATGAGGTTGAAAAGCTGGGTAAAAAAGCAGCAGAAATCGCTCAAAATTATACCTTGGAAAATTATCACAATCAGGTGATTCATGCGCTGAATCAAATCGCTCGTGAAAAGAATCAGAGTTAATTTTATTTTCAGAAAGCAAGGAGAGGGTCACAACAGCATTGAAGAGCTTTTTCATTCCATCATTGCAAATTTGCCAGAAGAAATAGATACCAAGATTGTAGAATTACCCTACGGTGGCGCTTCTATAAAGTCAGTACTGTTGAATTTATGGCATGTGTTGTTTTTAAAGGGGATTATCCATGTAACAGGTGATGTGTATTACATCGGATTGATTCCATTCAAAAAAACTATTTTGACCATTCATGATACCAATGTGCTGGAATTGCCATATATATCATCACTTAAGAAGGTATTCATTAAATGGTTTTGGTATAGCCTACCTTTGAAGACAGCCAAGAGGATAACTGTGATTTCAGATTTTACTAAAAATCAAATCAAAGAAATATACCCTAAGGCTTTAAAAAAGACAGTGATCATACACAATCCTGTCAATCCGATACTTGAAACAAAACCTAAACAGGAGGTAGCAATCCAAACCCGAGTTTTGCATTTAGGAACTAAACCGCATAAAAATTTAACAAACACCGTCAAGGCCACTTATAAATTAGGCTACAAACTGATCATTGTGGGGAAGCTATCCGAAAATCAAAAGGCACTATTGCTCGAATATCCTGTGGAGTATGAAAATTACACCAACCTTGATTTCTCTGAGATAAAAGCACTTTATGAGACCTGTGATTTGGTGTCTTTTGTATCATATTTAGAAGGTTTTGGTATGCCGATCATCGAAGCACAAAAGGTTGGAAGGCCTGTGGTGGCTAGTGACCGGTGTTCTATTCCGGAAGTAGGAGGGCATGGCGCTGTTTATGTAAATCCGGATGAAGTAGAAGCTATGGTCAAAGCGTATAAGAGAGTTGTAGAAGATCCCCTTTTTAGAAATCAATTGATCAAACGTGGTTTTGAAAATGTCAAAAGATTTGAAGTGCCGACTGTTTGTAGCGCTTATGCAAAAGTTTATGAGGAACTAGAAAAAAGATGAAGGTTAGATTACTAATTCAGGTGTTATTTGTTTTTTTTCCTTGGTTCCTGAGGCGAAGAATATTGAATGTGTTTTTCGGTTTTAAAATCCATAAAACAGCTTATATCGGAAAATCTATCATTCTTGCTTATAAACTGGAGATGGGGGAGTTTTCAAGAATTGGGTCTTTAACTTTCTGTAAGAATATAGACGCTTTGGTTTTGGGTAATTATTCCCGAATTGGAACTCTAAATTACATTACGGGCTTTTCGACCAGGTTCAAGGATTTTTTTTCCCATCGGGAATCTAGAAAATGCGAACTTTTAGTTGGTGATCATAGTGCGATTACCAGCCGACATTTTATTGATTGTACAGACCAAATTAAAATTGGAAGATACACTACGGTGGCTGGAATCAGGTCTCAAATTTTAACCCATAGTATCAATTTAAAGGAAAATATCCAGGATTGTAAGCCTGTAGAAATTGGTTCCTATTCATTTGTTGGAACCAACAGTGTGATTTTGCCCGGATCAAAATTTCCTGATTATTGCATTTTAGGAGCTCACTCTGTTTTGAATAAAGATTTTGAAGAAGAGGCTTGCCTCTATGGGGGAGTCCCGGCAAAAAAAGTAAAAGAATTGGAGAAAGATTCTTATAAATATTTCTCAAGATTGACTGGTTTTGTAAGCTGAGTATGAAAATTATTCACGTTGTACCTTCCATTGACCTTTCGAGTGGAGGACCATCAAAAAGTGTTACGGATCTTTCGATTCATCAGGCTTTAAAAGGAGAAAAGGTCAGCATTTTAACAGCAGCTTCATCCAATCCTTATCTAAAAGAAAGTTCGATTTCGAATTTTTCATTGGTTTTTACCAAAAAGGAAAATTTAAGGAAAAAGTTGCTCGAATTTTTGAATAGGAATGAAATCGATATGCTTCATGGACACGGAATTTGGCAAATGCCAGTTCATTGGATGGCCAAAGCCTCAAAAAAAAAGAATATTCCTTATATAATCTCCCCAAGAGGAATGCTTGAACCTTGGGCATTAAATGTAGGGAAATTGAAAAAGAAATTGGCTTTGGCCTTATATCAACGAAAAGATTTGGCAAAAGCTGCTTGTATTCATGCCACTGCAAAGATGGAAGCAGAAAACATCCGCAAGCTTGGGTTTACCAATCCGATTGCTGTAATACCTAATGGAATTGATTTGGCTGAATTTCCTCTGAAAACTTCTGGGGAAAAATATGGGACAAAAACGCTCTTGTTTTTATCCCGCATTCATCCCAAAAAGGGAATTGAATTATTGGTTGAGGCCTGGTCTCAGCTTGATCCCAAAATCAAATCAGGTTGGAAAATTGAATTAGCCGGAAACGGAGAGAAGAATTATATTCAGGCCATTCAAAAACTTATTCAGAGAAAAGGTTTAGAATCTGAAATAACTATCATTGGTCCTCAATTTGGCCAAGCTAAATTAGAAGCATATCACCGAGCCGATCTTTTTCTATTACCTACCTATAGCGAAAATTTTGGGATTGTGATTGCCGAAGCCTTGGCCTGTGGAGTTCCGGTGATTACGACCAAAGGAACCCCATGGGAAGAATTGAATGAGCTTCAGGCAGGTTGGTGGATCGATATTGGTACAAATTCTCTGAAAGAGGCATTGGAAAATGCCTTATCTCTTTCAGATGAAGAAAGGAAGGAGATGGGGCTAAAAGGTAGAAAACTAATTGAGGAAAAGTACAGTATTGAAGTAGTGGCCCGGCAAATGATCCAATTGTATCAATGGATTTTGGGAGGACAAGAAAAGCCTGAATTTGTTCTATAGGATGACCTTAGAGATTCAAAAAAATCGAACTGCAACAAAGTATTCGAAAAAGGAACAACTTTTACGTGTCCTCTGGATGCTTGGTGGATTCTTTTTTCGATTCTCTCCTCGGCCTTTTTTTGGGTTACGAAGATCTTTATTACGCTTATTTGGTTCTCAAGTAGGGGAGAAGGTCAATATTTATCCTTCCGCTACGATTTATTTTCCTTGGAATCTGATCATTGGGGATTACAGCGCGATAGGAGAACATGCTTTGATTTACAACTTGGGGCCCGTTGAAATCGGGAAAAATGTAACCATATCCCATATGGCTCAGGTTTGTGCTGGTACCCATGATTATACCGATCCGGCCATGCCACTACTGAAGCCCATGATTGTAATTGAAGACAATGTTTGGATTTGTACCCAGGCTTTTGTCGGCCCTGGAATAAGTGTAAAAGAAGGAGCGGTAATCGGTGCTGGTGCGGTTTTGACTAAATCTACGGAAAAGTGGATGGTATATGCAGGAAATCCGGCAAAGCCAATTAAATCTAGGAAGCTAAAAAAGCATAATAGTTAAAAACTGTTTATCTCAAATCAGTGACTAAATGAAGATTAATTTTTCTGTTTTGATTCTTACCTATAATGAAGAAATAAATATTGAAAGATGTCTTCAACCATTATCTGAGTTGGATGATATTATAGTAGTTGATTCTTTTAGTACAGATAAAACTATTCCTCTTTTAAATAGCTATTCAAATGTTCGTGTTTTTCAACGAAAGTTTGATGATTTTGCTTCACAAAGAAATTTTGGTCTCAAAAATTTTGGTCTCAAGCATCCATGGGTTCTGCATCTTGATGCAGATGAAGTTGTCGATAAGGATTTCCTAGAGGAATGTTCAAGATTGGCAGAGTTAGACGAAAAAAGTGGTTATCTCGTACCAAGTAAACTAATCTTTTTAAATAAATGGATCAAGCATGCAAGTGGATTCCCTGTGTATCAGATGCGATTCATGAAAATTGGAGAAGTAGAATTTGTTCAAGTGGGCCATGGTCAGCGTGAGGGTAATTCAAAAAGGGGAATTGGATATATGAACACCCCCTATTTACATTATAATTTTTCAAAAGGCTTGGCGGATTGGTTTGAAAAGCATAATCGTTACTCAACCCAAGAAGCTCAACAAGAACAAAAAAATGAAAAAGATTCATTGCGTCATATTTTCAGTTCAAATAAGATTTTAAGAAGAAGGGCTTTAAAAAAAATTTCTCATCGAATTCCATTTAGACCGTTTTTCAAATTTTGTTATTTATACTTTTTTAAAATGGGTTTTTTGGATGGTAAAGCCGGGTTCTATTATTGTCAGCTTATGTGGCTATATGAGTCAATGATTGTAGTTAAAAAGAAAGAAAATTTTTAGGTCGTGAAAATCTGTAAGTTATTGGATTCTATTTTTTATTTCCAATTAATAATTAACGATTAACGATTAACTCTTAACGATTAACATTTAAACTTGAAAGTCTCCCTTATCACGGTCACTTATAACTCCGCTGCGACCCTGGCCCATACCATTGAAAGTGTGGGAGTGCAGGATTACTCGGATTTGGAGTATATCATTGTAGATGGTGGGTCTTCTGATGGAACTTTGGATTTGATCCAATCTTATCCGGAGGTGGTGAGTCAATGGATATCCGAACCAGATGGGGGCTTGTATGATGCAATCAATAAGGGAATCAAAATGGCCACTGGGGATGTTGTGGGGATTATTCATTCAGATGATTTTTACCATCGTTCGGATGCCATTTCGAAGGTGGTCAATGCTTTTCAGGAATTTGGGACAGATTGTGTGTATGGGGATATCCGTTTTGTAAAACCGGAGAATCTAGAAAAAACCGTTCGTTATTATCATTCCGGTCGCTTTTCAGCTGAAAAAATCAAGCGTGGTATTATTCCTGCGCATCCTACATTTTTTACATACAAAAAGAATTTTGAAAAATACGGGTATTACCGAACCGATTATTGGATTGCAGGTGATTTTGAACTCTTGGTAAGGTTTTTACATACCCATCAATTGAGTTATCATTACTTGCCTGAAGATCTCTTAAAAATGAGAACAGGGGGATTGAGTACCCGATCCTGGAAGAGCACACTCATAATTAATCAGGAGGATTTGCGGGCTTGCCGGGAAAATGGTATAAAAACCAATTATTTTTGGTTGTATTCACGATATTTTAAGAAATTGCTCGAGTTTTTACCGAGTTTGTTTTGAGAGTTCTTCTAATCCTCGTCTTTTTCTTTCTAGTAAACATGCTTCCCGCTCAGGTGATCCCGGCGGGATTTCCTGTTTTAGAGGAGCGAACTCGGTTTGCCCAGCTTTCTTCTGATTCGGTAGGACCTTCTTTTATGATTCGACCCAATATTGATTATCCTGATTCTGTAGCAAAGGAATCAATAAAAATTGGGAAGGGGGAAATTGGGTTTACTGTTTTGCCAAGTTTAAGTACTATTCGCATCACTACGAATAGGCCTTACGGCTTCGGAGATTATGGAATGATTCCTACTCCCGGGGCACAATTTTATTTAGCCGGAGGAGTCCATTACCAATGGAAGGAATTGGGAGTTACTTTTTATCCTGATTTGGTATTTGCTCAGAATGCTTCTTTTTCAGGATTTCAGGGGTATAGAAATGCTTCATTAACAGGGGAAAGATTTCTTTATTGGAATACAGGGGATAATCCAGAACGCTTTGGAGACAAACCTTATTTTCGATTGGGGTTGGGACAATCCAAGATCTCCTATGGATTTCGATCCTTTGAGGTTTCTATTTCCAATCAAAATATCTGGTGGGGTCCTGGACAGTTTAATTCCTTGAATTTTTCGAATGCAGCCCCTGGCTTTCCTCATTTTTCAATTAATACCCGCAAACCAGCGAAGACTTTTTTGGGAAATTTTGAGCTGCAGATGATTAATGGAATTTTTAAAACAGAGCGAATTCCTCCAACACAGTCTGATAGTTTGAATGCTCGATATTATGACCCCATTCGAGAAAAAAATAGGTACATTAATGCCTTTACACTTACCTATAATCCTGTATGGGCAAAGGGACTTTATTTTGGAGCTTCCCGAACCGTCCAAACTTTTACGGATTCGGTAGGAACCAGTTTTATTGATATTTTCCCAGTCTTTTGGGGTTTGACCAAACAATCTGTTGGATCGGATTTAGTTGGGCAATCTGACAAGGGAAGGAGTCAACAAATCAGTATTTTTGGCCGCTATGTGCATCAGCCTTCCCGCTTTGAATTGTATTTTGAATTTGGTAAGCGGGACCATGCATTGAATTGGCGAGAGTTTATTTTGAATCCCGAACATGCACGGGCCTATTTATTTGGTTTTACTAAGCTGATTCGAATCGAGGAATTGGAATCTGATTTTTTGATTCGGGCGGAAATCACGCATCAGCAGGAATCAGTAAACCGATATATCCGATATAATTATGGATTTATTACGGGGGGCTTCTCTTGGGGAATGAATGGAGCCATAGGAGGGATTACCCATCATGCGCAACCGATTGGAGTGGGGATAGGAACAGGCTCCAATATACAGACTTTGGAAATCAGTAAAATCGATGGATTAAATAAGGCAGGAATCTTCTTTGAGCGCTTGGAAAATACAGTGGATTACTATTATAAGGTTCGACTTCACGATACAGAACGCAAACCCTGGGTAGATCTTTCGGTGGGTTTTTTGTATGACAAGCAATTGGGAAATTTGTTGCTCATTTCCAAGTTGCAGTTGATCCACGCCCGAAACTACCAGTGGCAGCTCGATCCATCCAGCACCCCCGACTTCCCGAAAGGCAAGAACCTGACGAGTGTGATGGGGCAGGCGTCAATTATTTATTTCTGGAATAAAGACTAAGAGAGTATCAAGTAGCTAGAAGCAAGTATCAAGTAGGATAAGAGTTCTTAGTGCCAAGAGGTAAGTTGTAAGTGGTGATTGGTAAGAAGTAGGTTATTGATAGTACGAAGTACCAAGTACTAGAAAAAGTAAGTGGTGAATAGTAAGTGGTTATTGATAGTACGAAGTACGAAGTACTATGTACCAAGATTTTCAAACTTGAAAGGCTAATTTACTTTAGGTAAGATGTATTTTCGATTAACCTTGAACGACAAACATTGAACTCTGAGCTTTGAACATCGAACATCGAGAATCGAGCATCCAAAAAAGGCTTCGACTCCGCTCAGCCTGACAAAAATTTAACTTTTGAAACAGGATCTTTTTGCAAATCCCATTCTCCTTTTTCTGTTTTTCAATAATTCCGAATCCCTCCAGTTAATCAGTTAAACAATTCATCGATTCATCAATTCATCAAAACATTTAACATCGAACCTTGAACTCTGAACCGCGATCCCTGAACTCCAACGTTTAACGCTTAACAATTAATATTGAACTCCGAACTCCGAACTTTGAACCTCGAACCCTGAACTCTGAACCTCCACGCTTAACGTTTAACCTTTAACGCTTAACTCAACTCTTTTGACTTTCGAAATACTTATCACATTAATTTTGGTTGCTGCTTTGATTCTAACCCTATTCAAGGGTTGGCTTCGTCCCTCTTTGGCTTTTTTGGGGACGGCTATAGGATTGATAGGTCTCCAAATTATTCAGGTAGAAGACTTGCTTCGGGGCTTGGCAAACAAACAAATCATCCTGATTTTTCTGTTGATCATTCTAACAGCCGGTATCCAACGAAATGTGGGACCTTCTTTTTTCTTTAAACTGTTTCACAAAACATTAAGTCCATTTCAGTTTCGTTTCCGAATGATGGTTTTGGTTTCGGGACTTTCTTCGGTTTTGAACAATACCCCGGTCGTGGCCTTGATGATCCCTTTTGTTAAAAACTGGGCCGATAAAAATCACTATGCCGCTTCCAAGTTTTTGATCCCGCTTTCCTTTGCCACCATTCTGGGTGGGATGATCACCTTAGTCGGAACCTCGACAAATTTGGTTTTAAATGGTTTGATTGCTCAGGAAGGTTTGACCTTATTGGGTTTTGCAGATTTTTTGTATTTGGGTTTGTTGGTAACTGTTTTAGGCTTGTTGTATTTGACCTTTTTCTCCCAAAGTTTCCTGCCTGACCGGAAAGGTAGCAAAGAGGAGATTATGGGGCATTTGAATGAGTATTTGGTGGAGACTCAGGTAGGTGCGTCTTCTAATTTGATTGGAAAAAGTATTGAAGAAGCAGGCTTGCGGAACTTGAAAGAGCTCTTTTTGGTGGAAATTAAACGGGGCGAAGAAATTATTCCTGCGGTGGATTCTTCCGAAAAGATTTTTGCCGGAGACCAATTGTTTTTTGCAGGAAATACGGGAGCTATCCTGACACTTATTAATGAGAAAAACGGATTGGTCCTTCCAGAAGAATCTCATGTGGAGGCCAATGGATTTTCGGACCTAACTGAGGCGATTGTACCTACAGGAAGTTCCCTAATCGGTCAATCCTTGAAAAATATCGGTTTTCGGGATCGTTATAAGGCATCTGTGATTTCCATTTATAGGAAGGGTGAAAAAGTGCGTGAAAATTTAGGGGAAACGGTTTTGCAAGCGGGTGATTTACTCCTTTTGCTTTGTTCCAAAGATTTTTTGAATGGGGCTTCTTATCGGGATTTAATTGTCCTATCCAAAGCAGGAGAGCTGGAGAATAAAATTTCTTGGACTCGCATGCTTCCGAGTTTTAGTGCTATACTGATTTTATTGGGAGGGATTTTGGGGGTTTTGGATTTATTTTTGGCAGCCGTATTGGGGATTGTGGTTATGCTGTTTTCTAAGGTTTTGAATATTCCAAAAATCAAGGAAGCAGTGGATTTGGATCTTTTGGTGATTCTTGCTTCAGCTTTGGCTTTGGGTACTGGTATTCAGCAATCCGGCCTTGCGGCCTTTTTGGTCGAGCTTATTGAGGAAATTAGTCCGGGACTTCCTGTTTGGGGGAGTATTGCCTTATTGTTTCTGTTGACCCTAGGTCTAACGACATTAATTACCAATGCTGCGGCAGTGACCATCATGTTCCCCATTGCCTATGAATTGGGAATGCAGTCTGGAGGAAATCTGACTCCTTTCTTTGTGACCATTGCTTTTGCGGCATCTGCGGATTTTATGACTCCTATCGGATACCAGACGAATTTGATGGTGATGGGGCCCGGGAATTACAGGTTTTCCGATTATTTTCGAATAGGCTTACCTTTGACCCTGATTTATACATTGACGGTTTTAGTCTTTATTCATTACTATTATTTCTAGCATGGGAAATCATATTCATCCCACGACATTTAAAATCTCAAAAAGTGAGCGGATTAAGCTACTGAATCAAAATCCCAAATTGATTTGGTTTACCGGTCTTTCCGGTTCCGGAAAATCTACATTGGCTAATGCGGTGGAAGCTCAGCTATATGAATCGGGTTTTGCTACCTATTTGTTGGATGGAGATAATGTTCGGACTGGTTTAAACAAGGATTTGGGATTTTCAGATTCTGACAGAATCGAAAATATCCGGAGAATTGCCGAAGTGGCGAAGTTGATGTTACATGCTGGTCTGATTGTGATTTCAGCATTTATTTCTCCATTTCGAAAGGAGCGAGAGATGATTGCCGGATTGGTAGGGGAGGAAAATTTCTTGGAAGTCTTTGTGGATTGTCCCTTGGAAGTCTGCGAACAGCGGGATGTGAAAGGATTATATCAGAAAGCTAGAGCTGGAATAATCCCCAACTTCACGGGGATTGATTCTCCATACGAAGCTCCATTAAACCCAATAGTACATGTTCATTCGGATAAGGAAACTTTGGAGGAATCTGTTCAAAAGGTATTAGCTATGATTTTGGGGAAAATTGAGGCAGGAGAGAAACCGAACCCTCCGAGGGTTTAGATTTCTTGAAAATATGGAAAGTAATTGAAGCTTGAATAGATGATGGTCAACCCTCGGAGGGTTTTTTCTTAAACACCCAACTTCGAACCTTGAACATCCATTTTCCCTCATCTTCCAAAACATTAAAACTATTAACGTTTAACGCTTAACCTTTAACATTTAATGTTTAACATCTCCTTCGTAAACAAAAGGATTAAAATAAAACCATAAAACTCCATGAGAGCCTATTATTTACCGCATTTAAAGGAATTGGAAGCAGAAGCGATTTTTGTCATCCGGGAAGTGGTGGCACAATTTGAGCGACCTGCACTTTTATTTTCCGGTGGGAAAGACAGCATCGTATTATCGCACTTGGCCAAAAAGGCCTTTTATCCAGCCAAAATTCCGTTTCCACTGATTCATATTGATACAGGGCATAATTTCCCAGAGACGATTGCCTTTCGGGATGCTTTGGTGGAAAAATTGGGTGTACAGCTGATTATGGGTTCTGTGCAGGAAAGCATAGATAAAGGCCGGGTCAGGGAAGAAACGGGCGTAAATGCCAGCAGAAATGCTCTTCAAACAGTGACCCTGTTGGATACCTTGGAAGAATACAAAATCGATGCTGCCATGGGGGGTGCGAGGCGAGATGAAGAGAAAGCCCGAGCTAAAGAGCGCTTTTTCTCTCATCGGGATGAATTTGGACAGTGGGATCCCAAAAATCAGCGACCGGAATTATGGAATCTTTTCAATGGGCGAAAGCATATGGGAGAGCATTTCCGGGTTTTCCCTATTTCCAATTGGACAGAGATGGATGTTTGGCAATACATTTTAAAAGAGCAAATTGAGTTACCATCCCTTTATTTCTCTCATGAGCGGGATTGCATTGTTCGAGACGGGGTAATTTTGGCCCATTCCGAATACATCACCCTCAAGCCTGAGGAAAAGGTCGAGCGAATGGTAGTTCGGTACCGAACCTGCGGGGATATGCCGATTACCGGAGCAGTGCTGTCCGAGGCCAATACCTTGGAGATGATCATTGAAGAGGTAGCTACAACGAGGACAACCGAGCGGGGAACCCGAGCCGACGACAAGCGTGGGGAGACCGCTATGGAGGATCGAAAGAAGCAAGGGTATTTTTAAGTACGATGTACCAAGTACAAAGTACGATGTACCAAGTATCAAGTACAAAGAAGTTCAGTGTTCAACCAACTTATAACGAAAACATTTAAAGAGATCTTTGTCAGTCCGAGCGGAGTCGAGGACCATTACACAGTTCATCGATTCATCACTTACTCAATTAACTTTGACCTTAAAAGCCTTAACGTTTAACGCTTAACAATTAACATTCAAATTTGAAATGTCAATTCAAGAAAATAATCAATTACTACGGTTTACAACCGCTGGATCAGTAGACGATGGAAAGAGTACCTTAATTGGTCGATTGCTATACGATTCCAAATCCATATTTGAAGATCAAATCG
This sequence comes from Algoriphagus sp., assembly GCF_013373065.1. Taxonomy (GTDB): domain Bacteria; phylum Bacteroidota; class Bacteroidia; order Cytophagales; family Cyclobacteriaceae; genus Algoriphagus. Next base: position 3,529 of record NZ_JABXIN010000010.1, on the reverse strand, counting down.
AGCAAGTCAAAGCCTCCTCCGAAAAGAAAGGTTTTGATTATGTGGATTTATCCCTATTGACAGACGGTTTGAAATCTGAACGGGAGCAGGGGATTACCATTGATGTAGCTTACCGTTATTTTGCGACACCTAAGCGAAAATTCATTATTGCGGATACTCCCGGGCATATTCAATATACCCGAAATATGGTTACTGGAGCATCTACTGCTAATTTGGCGATTATTTTAGTGGATGCTCGGAAAGGTTTGTTGGAACAAACGTACAGGCATTCTTTTATTGCCTCACTGTTGAAAATTCCACATGTGGTGGTCTGTGTGAATAAGATGGATTTGGTGGACTATTCGGAGGAAGTTTACAACAGAATCGTGCAAGATTATGAAGGCTTTTCCTCCAAGTTGGATATCAAGGACGTTCAGTTTGTGCCCATTTCAGCCTTAAAGGGAGACAATGTGGTAGAGCGGTCTAAAAATATGCCTTGGTATGAGGGGTCGACTTTGCTTTACCATTTGGAGCATGTGCATATCGCCTCTGATATCAACCACATTGACTGCCGTTTTCCAGTTCAAATGGTGATCCGTCCGCATACCTTGGAACATCAGGATTTTCGAGGCTACGCGGGAAGAATTGAAGGAGGAATTTTCAAACCAGGAGATGAGGTAAAAGTGTTGCCATCTGGATTTTCATCCCGTATTAAGTCCATTGAACTCAATGGGGAGCCCATTGCAGAGGCTTTTTCTCCCATGTCTGTGACGATGACCTTGGAGGATGAAATTGATATTAGCCGCGGAGATATGATCGTACGTCCTAATAATCAACCGGAGGTGACGCAAGATTTGGAAGTAATGATTTGTTGGATGAATCAGCGGAGTTTACAGCCCCGTACTAAAATGATCCTAAAGCATACAACCAAGGAATGCCAGGCCATGGTGAAGGAAATCCAATACAAAGTGGATGTGAATACCCTGCATCGAATTGAAGGTATTGGGGAGATTGGAATGAATGATATTGCCCGTATTTCGATCCGCACTGCCCAGCCGGTTTTTATGGATGGATACCGAAGAAACCGACAAACAGGATCTATTATTCTGATCGATCCGAATACCAATGAGACGGTAGGAGCGGGGATGATAATTTGAGTAGCAAGTATCTTGTTTCAAGTATCAAGAGATTGTGGGTTCAATGTTCAATTTTAAGTATTAATTAGACTGATTTCGTGCTATTCGATTAAACAATTAGACAGTTCATCAATTCGACTTAAAAGAACCAAGAACCAAGAACCAAGAACCAAGAACCAAAACCCTTACATTACCGTCATTGCGATCCCGAGAATCGGGAGAAGCAATCTTATTTGGCAAAAACACTGCTTGCCCTCCGGAAGACTGCCACGGCTCGTGCCTCGCCTCGCAGTGACGATAAACCGATTAAACAGTTCATCAATTCGACAATTCGATATTTTTAAACCTTGAACCTCGAACGCGGAACTTACAACCTAGAACCAAGTCTATGAATTTGAAAGAATTAACCAGTATTGCAAAGGATGCCGCTTTAAATGCTGGTATTGAAATATTGAAAGTATATCACTCGGCTGATTTTGGAGTGGAGATAAAAGGAGATGATTCTCCTTTGACCAAAGCAGACAGGGCTGCTCATGAGGTGATTGTTTCTTTTTTGGAGAAAACAGAACTCCCAATTCTCTCCGAAGAAGGTAAGGATATTCCATACGAAACAAGAAAAGCATGGGACTATTTTTGGCTGGTAGATCCTTTGGATGGAACTAAGGAATTTATCAAACGGAACGGAGAATTTACTGTTAATATCGCTTTAATACATCAGGGAGCGCCGGTAATCGGAGTGGTTTATTCCCCTGTTTTGGAATGGATGTATTGGGGAAATGAAGAAGAAGGAGCTTGGAAGCAGGTTAAGAATAAATCTCCGATTTCTTTAAAAAAAGAAGAGGGTTCCAAGGTGGAAACCATCGTTGCCAGCCGTTCTCATCTTAGTCCAGAAACTCAGCAATTTATTGATCAATATCCGGGAGCAGAGGTCATATCTATGGGGTCTTCGCTCAAATTTTTGTTGGTTGCTGAAGGAAAAGCTCAAGTTTATCCACGCTTTGCACCTACTATGGAGTGGGATACTGCAGCTGCGCATGGGGTACTTCTAGCAGCAGGAGGTGAAGTACTGCAATGGCCGGAAAAAACTCCTCTAGTTTACAATAAGGAGAACTTGCTGAATCCCTGGTTTATTTGCTGGGGGGTAGTACTAAGTGGTGATTAAACGTACTAAGTACTAAGTATTAAGTACCAAGATAAGTAAGTGGTGAATAGTAAGTGGTAATTGAAAGTACGAAGTAACAAGTATCAAGTACCAAGATTTATTAATCATGAAAGGTTAATTAAACATGATACCGGGAATAAAAACTATTAACCTTTAACGCTTAACTCTGAACCCTGAACCTTGAACCCCGAACGCTGAACCTCCAACCCTGAACTCCCTCGTTTAACGCTTAACTTTTAACGCTTAACGTTGAACATCGAACTCCGAACTACTTTTAATTCCATTTCAAAATTCTGTATTTTTAAATCATGGAAACCAAAAAGCAACCTATTGTTAATGAGCCAGATATAGAATATGGAAACTATTCTTATGCGGATTATTTGACTTGGACAATGGATGAAGTGGTGGAGTTGATTAAGGGCAAGGTGTTCAAGAAAGCTGCAGCTGCTCCGGGACGAACGCACCAACGTATTTCCATGCATCTAGGTTCTGAGCTTTTTCAATTTTTGAAAGGAAAGCCATGTGAGGTTTTTCACGCTCCCTTTGATGTTCGCTTACCTATAAAATCAAAGAAGAATTCAGAAATTGATACGGTGGTTCAACCAGATATTTGTGTAGTCTGCGATCTGGAAAAGTTAGATGAGGCAGGTTGCATAGGTGCACCGGATTTGGTGGTGGAGATTCTTTCTCCGGGAAATACCAAAAAGGAATTAAAATTGAAATATGAAGTCTATTTGGAATCAGGTGTGAAAGAATATTGGGTCATTTACCCTGTTGAGCAAAGTATGCTGATTTACACCTTAGAGAATGGAGTATACAAAGCTTCCCGTTTATTGGCTTCTGGGGACAAAGTAGAATCGAAAGTGATACCAGGTTTTTCTCTTGATTTGGATGAATTATTTGCTTCTTATTAAATAATATGGTTTTTAAACCCGAAAAAGCCTCTGGAGACAGAGGCTTTTTTTATTGTTGGAGGAGATGAAGTCGGTCAATCCACGTGGTTTTAACCGGGAGCTATTCAATTTCAGCCAGTTAAACGATTCGACGATTCAACAATTCCTAAAAAACTCCGAACATCGAACTACGAACTTCCCACAATTAACGATTAACGCTTAACAATCCATCGTTTCCATCCCTCGTAGCAGACAGTCTCTTGCTGGGACTAAGGTTAATTTTCCACTCCAAAGTGAATAGTCCCAGCGCTGGGGGTGGAGAGGTGCTTTTACCCTGGGTTGCGTCGTCTCTCCTTACC
>NZ_JABXIN010000035.1 GCF_013373065.1 Algoriphagus sp. | reverse complement strand
GCTCTAACCAACTGAGCTACCTCGCCAGAATTTCTTCAAATTATTTAGTACTGATATTTCAAATTAATGCCTATATTAAAACACCAACGATCAATACTGCAATTGTTGAAAACGTTTCTTTCAAACTGTGTAAAGCTCCCTTGCAAATGGGAATGCAAATATGAGGTCTTGTACTGTTAAATGCAAGTTGACGTACTTTAAAAAAATGAAAATTTCATCCTGGTAAATTTAGAAATCATGGTTAAAAATAAGTTTGTCGCTGATTATCAAATCAATGCTTCCAAAAAAATTCTTTTTCATTATATCAGCACAGCAAGTGGATTGGAAGAGTGGTTTGCCGACGCAGTAAAAATCAATGAAGATAAGGTCTATATTTTTGATTTTGATAATGAGGAACATTACGCTCGATTGGCTTCAATTCGTAGCAATTCCCATGTGAAATTTGAATTTTTTGATCCAAATAATCCAGATGAAACGGATCATTCTTACATCGAATTCAAATTGGAAGAAAATGAATTAACCCAAACCGTCTTTTTAAAAGTAATTGATTATTCAGATGGCTATGATGATGAGGAACTTGAAGCGATTTGGGAAGGACTCGTAGGCAAACTTAAAGAAATTATTGGTGGTTAATTCCTAAGGATTTGCCAAATTTGACTTCTAAGCTTCGTAGCCTTCAAAAGGAGCTGCGTAGAGTTTATATGAAGAAATTAGATAAATTAATTTTGGGCTCTTTTATAGGGCCATTTTTATTAACCTTCGTGGTAGTTGACTTCATTCTTTTGATCGTCAACATGCTGAAGTATTTCGATGAGATATTCGGGAAAGGCTTAAGCTTCTGGATTTATGCTGAGCTTATCGGATACTTTGTAATCAGTATTTCCCCGATGGCTTTGCCATTGGCTGTTTTGCTTTCAAGTTTGATGACTTTTGGAAACCTTGGGGAGCATTTTGAATTGACAGCCATTAAAAGTAGTGGGATTTCTCTAGTCCGTGCACTTCGCCCGATAGGGGTTTTCACAGTTTTTCTTGTTTTTCTTGCCTACCTATCGAATAATTATCTTGTTCCTAGAGTCAATCTCAAAACGTTCAGTTTGCTTTATGACATCCGGATGAAATCGCCAGCTTTGGATATCCGTGAAGGGATTTTTTATGCAGGTATTCCCGGGTACAGTATAAAAGTCAACAAGAAAATTGGAGATAATGACCTGAAAGATATTATCATCTACAATCACAATGACATTCTTGGAAACTTGGATGTAACCATTGCCGATTCAGGGAGGATGGAGAAATTTTTTAATGAGAATTATATGAAGTTGACGCTCTACAATGGCATCAACTACAATGAAGCCAGAGCAACTAGGGGGATTTCTGAAAAACCGGTAGAATTCAGAAGATCTACATTTGATGAAAATGTGATCATTTTTGATATGGATGAATTCCAACTGAACCGTACTCCAGAAGATCTTTGGTCAACCAATCGGGCGATTAAAAATATTGCTGAAATAAAGCTTGGACTTGACTCCATTTATACTTTGGTAAATGATCAACGTTATTTGACCTATCAAACAGCGGCTGGAATTTATCCTTTTTACACACGAAAAAGAACCTTGGAACCGGTACCGGAGATTCTGGAAAGAAAATCCAAGGATGACACGATTCGTGCAGAAAAAGCTCGGATTGAACGAGCGAAACAGGATTCAATTTTAGAAGCTAAAAATCTGTTGAAAAGAGATACTGTGGTCAAGAGCCTTGATGATCCAGAAAAAAGAGTTTCAGCTCCTGATACCAGTGAAGTTTTGGGAGTAAAAGCTGTAGGAGATCTATCTAAAAGTGATTCCATTTTTCAACTGAAGCGGGCAAATCGCGATCGAAATATAGATACAACTGAATTGGTCGATGAGGAAGCTTTGGTGGAAAACCCGGAAGAGGATGAGGTTGAAGGTCAAGTTTCAATGCAAACACTTACTCCTTTGTCGGAAGAAGAAAAAGCCTCTATTGATTCTATTGTATTTAAGAGAGGCTACCGATCCAATGCGCTTACCATGGCTTTGAATAATGCTCGAAATTTGAAGAATAATTTCAATCAGAAAAAAGTCCAAATTGAGAATTTTGAAAGAGAATATAGAAGGTTTGAAATTGCCTGGCATCAAAAGTACACTCAAGCATTTGCTTGTTTTGTGATGTTTTTGATCGGAGCTCCTCTGGGTGCTATTATAAAGAAAGGAGGTTTGGGAATGCCCGTCTTGGTATCGATCATTTTCTTTATTGTGTATTACATGTTGACCATAACCGGGGAAAAGTGGGCTAAGGAAGGAGTTGCAGACCCAATTATAGGGACTTGGTTCTCCTGTGTGATGCTTTTGCCCTTTGGACTTTTCTTCTTAAAGCAAGCTAGAAAGGATGCGAGACTCTTCGAACCGGACTTTTATATTGAATGGTGGAAGGGGATGAGAAAGCGATTGGCTTCTCAAAAAGCAAAAATAACTTGATATTTTATTTTCAAATTAATAGCCTTACCTTTGTAGCTGTTTTAATAAATTTAGCTAAACATGTATTTAACATCAGAGAAAAAACAAGAGTTGTTTAAAAATCATGGACGGTTAAAATCTGAAACTGATACTGGATCACCGGAATCACAGATTGCCCTGTTCACTCATCGAATCAAGCACCTGACGGAGCATTTGAAGCAAAACAAAAAAGATCACTCCACGCGACTTGGTTTGTTGAAGTTGGTAGGTAAGCGAAGAAGTTTACTAGATTACCTTCATAAGAAAGACATCGAGCGATACAGAAGCATTATCGCCGAGCTAGGAATTCGAAAATAATTCTAAGTAAGGTTCTCCCCGTTGAGAACCTTACTTTTTTCTTTTTCAGCTGGACGCGTTTACTTTTAAAACAGAAGAAAAATTATCATCAAAATTTATGTTACCAAACTTAATCACCAAGACCATCACATTAGAGGATGGTAGAGAAATTATTATTGAAACAGGTGCACTTGCCAAGCAGGCTGATGGTGCGGTTGTTGTGAAGATGGGAAAGGCCATGCTCTTGGCTACAGTTGTATCCAAAAAAGAGGCTGGCGAAGGAGTTGACTTTTTACCTTTGTCTGTAGACTATCAAGAAAAGTTCGCTGCATCTGGTAAAATTCCAGGTGGGTTTTTGAAGCGCGAAGGAAGATTATCAGATTACGAAATCTTAATTAGTCGATTGGTAGATCGCGCAATTCGCCCGATCTTCCCCAATGACTACCATGCAGACACGCAAGTAAATATCACCTTGATTTCATCTGACGAAGAAGTTCTTCCAGATGCATTAGCAGGATTGGCGGCTTCCGCAGCATTGTCAGTATCAGATATTCCATTCAACGGTCCGGTTTCTGAAGTAAGAGTTGCGAAGATTGACGATAAATTAGTCATCAATCCTTCTCCGGCTGATTTGGAGCGAGCAAGTCTGGAATTTATTGTAGCTGGTTCTTTGGATTACATCCTGATGGTTGAAGGAGAAGCTTCTGAAATTTCTGAAGATGAAATGGTTGAAGCACTTCAGTTTGCCCATGAGGAAATTATCCGTCATTGCCAGGCTCAAGTTGAACTGACCAAAATGGTTGGTAAAGAAGAAAAAAGAGAATATTGCCATGAGAAGTCAGATCCTGCTTTATTTGATAAGATGCGAGCTGAGCTTTATGACAAATTATATGAATCAGTAGGAAAGCAAATCGCTAACAAATCTGAGCGATCTGCTTTGATTCAGGCTATCAAAGAAGAGTTTGTTGCCAGTCTAGGTGAAGAGCATGAGTTTGAAGCGAGCCTGATTGGACCTTATTTCCATAAAATCCATAAGGAAGCAGCTAGAAATCTAACTTTGAATGAGAAGAAAAGATTGGATGGTCGTAAGCTTGACGAGATTCGACCAATTTGGTCTGTTGTTGACTACTTGCCTTCTGCGCATGGATCAGCAATTTTCACTAGAGGTGAAACGCAATCGTTGACCACTTGTACCTTGGGTACGAAGATGGACGAAATGATGATTGATGGTGCTGTAATTTCTGGCTTTAACAAATTCTATTTGCATTACAATTTCCCTGGTTTTTCTACTGGAGAAGTAAAGCCAAATAGAGGTCCGGGAAGAAGAGAAGTGGGACATGGTAACTTGGCCATGCGGGCTTTGAAAAAAGTGCTTCCACCAGAAGAAGAAAATCCATATACCATTCGAATTGTATCTGATATCTTGGAATCAAATGGATCCTCATCCATGGCTACAGTGTGTGCTGGATCTTTGGCGATGATGGATGCAGGTATACAGATCAAGGCACCTGTGACAGGTATCGCGATGGGTATGATTTCTGATGCATCTACTGGAAAATATTCTATTCTTAGTGATATCCTTGGAGACGAAGATCACTTGGGTGACATGGACTTCAAGGTGACTGGTACTGAAAAAGGGATCACTGCTTGCCAGATGGACCTTAAAGTTGAAGGCTTGGATTATAGTGTCTTGAAGGAAGCTTTGTATCAGGCAAAAGATGGCAGACTTCATATTTTGAAAGAGATTTCGAAGACTTTGGCCGCTCCAAGACCAGATTTGAAGCCACATACTCCAAGATCCTACACGATGATGATTCCAAAAGAATTGATCGGTGCAGTTATCGGTCCTGGTGGAAAAGTGATCCAAGAAATTCAGAAAGATACTTCGACCACTATTGTGATTGAGGAAGTAGATAATCAAGGAAAGATCAACATCTTCTCCGCAAATCAGGATAACCTTAATAAGGCGCTTTCTCGTGTAAAAGCAATTGTTGCACAGCCTGAAATTGGTGAAGTTTATACTGGTAAAGTGAAAAATATTCAGCCATTTGGGGCATTTGTGGAATTTATGCCGGGTAAAGATGGTTTATTACATATCTCGGAGATTAAATGGGAACGTCTTGAAAGTATGGATGGCGTTCTGGAGCCGGGAGAAGAAATCGTGGTTAAATTGATTGATATTGATAAAAAGACTGGAAAATTCAAGCTTTCACGGAAGGTTCTTTTGCCAAAGCCTGAAAAACCCGCTCCAAAAAATCAAGATTAACCCCTGATTTGTATTAATTTCATTATCTTAACTGAATTCAACCAATAATATTCTGAATGAGGCAGCTGAAGATTAGCAAGCAGATTACCAATCGAGAGAGTCAGTCTCTTGATAAGTATTTGCAAGAGATTGGTAAAGTCGATCTCTTAACAGCAGACGAAGAAGTAGTTCTTGCCAAGCGAATCCGTGAAGGTGATCAATTGGCTTTGGAAAAATTAACCAAAGCGAACTTGCGTTTCGTGGTTTCCGTGGCAAAGCAATACCAAAACCAAGGTCTTTCATTAGGTGATTTGATCAATGAAGGAAACTTAGGTTTGATTAAAGCTGCACAGCGATTTGATGAAACAAGAGGATTTAAGTTTATTTCCTATGCCGTTTGGTGGATTCGTCAATCCATTTTGCAGGCTCTTGCCGAGCAGTCTCGAATCGTTAGACTCCCGTTAAATAGGGTAGGTTCTCTTAATAAAATTTCGAAGACCTTCAGTGAATTGGAGCAAAAGTTCGAACGTGAGCCTTCTCCTGAAGAACTTGCAGAAGTATTGGAAGTTACTGCTTCTGAGGTGGTCGATACCATGAAAATTTCCGGTCGTCACGTTTCGATGGATGCTCCATTTGTTCAAGGTGAAGAAAACAGCCTTTTGGATGTTTTGGAAAACGATGGAGATGAGAAACCAGATGATGGATTGATGACAGACTCTCTTCGAAAAGAAGTGCAGCGAGCGTTGTCCACCTTGACGCAACGAGAAGCAGATGTTATCACCCTTTATTTTGGTTTGAATGGTGAGCATGCGATGACTTTGGAAGAAATTGGAGAGAAATTCAATTTGACTAGAGAGCGCGTTCGCCAAATCAAAGAAAAGGCGATTCGAAGATTACGACACACATCGCGAAGTAAAACGCTCAAACCTTACTTAGGTTAAATAGAAAGGGGTTTAGGCCCCTTTTTCTTTTTATATATTATTTTACAAAAATGATATGAGTCACATTTGGGAATTTTAACAGTCCCTAATTTTGTTGACTTGTAGGAATTGCGAAAATTTAACCTTCTTAATTTCATTTACAGATGAATCAAGATTTAGAAAAAGTAAAAGTTCTGATCATTGGGTCAGGACCAGCAGGGTATACAGCAGCAATTTATGCCTCTAGAGCCGGATTAAAGCCAGTTTTATACACAGGAGGACAACCGGGTGGACAATTGACCATCACGACTGATGTGGAAAATTACCCTGGATATCCCCAAGGAATCATGGGGCCTGAAATGATGGAAGACTTCCGTAAACAAGCCGAACGATTTGGAGCCCAAATTCGATATGGTGTTGTGACGGCAGTAGATTTCTCTCAACGGCCGCATTTAATTACCGTGGATGAATCTATTCAACTATTAGCAGAGACAGTTATCATTTCCACTGGAGCCTCTGCAAAATGGTTAGGTTTGGAAAGTGAGACCCGTTTGAATGGAAGGGGCGTTTCTGCTTGTGCTGTTTGCGATGGTTTCTTTTTCAGAGGTCAAGATGTAGCGATTGTAGGAGCTGGCGATACTGCCTGCGAGGAAGCATCTTATTTGGCAAATATTTGCAACAAAGTATACATGATTGTTCGTAGAGATGAGATGCGTGCTTCCCAGATTATGCAAAAGCGGGTGATGAATAATCCCAAGATTGAAATTCTATGGAATACAGAGACCGATGAGATTTTGGGAGATCATGAAGTAAAGGGAGTGAGGGTAGTCAATAATAAAACCCAAGAAAAACGAGAATTAGAAATTTCTGGCTTCTTTGTTGCTATTGGTCACCAGCCTAATACTGAGGTATTCAAAGACTTTATCCATATGGATGAAGCTGGATATATCAAAACCATCCCAGGGACTACCAAAACCAATATTGAAGGCGTCTTTGCTTGTGGAGATGCGCAAGACAATATTTATCGTCAGGCGGTTACTGCGGCTGGTACTGGGTGTATGGCAGCACTCGATGCGGAGCGTTATTTAGCAGAAATGGAAATTCATTAAATCATACATGAAGTATCTTCGATTGATACTAGTTTTAGGAATTATGCTGAGCATTGGATTTACTCATTCCAATGCTCAAATTTTTCCTAAAATCATTAAAAAAGATAGGGGTGAAACCCAAACTGAGATTCAGGAACGTAAAAACATTGAATTAAGAGGATTTGATCAGGAATCCTATTTACGAACCTTATCTTCCATTACAGACTCCATCATTTTTAAAAACAATGTGAATCTGGGGAAAGTCAGATCTATTGTTTCAGAAGATCAGGATTACATGATCTGGGCTCCGACCAACCGACTAGCCAAAGTTTCAGAGCAGGTCCTGATTGATAGTATTTGGGTGACTGCCTATGAGTATTATTCCACCTGGGATTCCAAAAAAATCGATATCTACAATTTCGATATCAATAATTTTCAAGATACTGTAAAAATCAGGCTTTACGATCCATTTTTTGGCTATGAATGGAAAATGCCATTGGAAAAAACACCTATCACATCCCGTTTTGGTTATCGCTGGAGAAGATGGCATTATGGGACAGACCTTGATTTAGTAACCGGTAATCCTGTTTTTGCAGCATTTGATGGAATTGTTAGAATCAGATCCTATGACCGGTATGGCTATGGCTATTTTCTGGTAGTTCGCCATAAAAACGGTTTAGAAACTTTATACGGACATCTTTCCAAAATCTTGGTTGATGAAGGACAAGAAGTTAAGGCAGGGGATTTGATTGCAAAAGGAGGGAATACTGGTCGAAGTACCGGTTCGCATTTGCATTATGAATTACGATATCGGGGTTTGGCATTTGATCCTGAATTAGTCTATGATTTTGGGGAGTCAAAAATCATCGGTCAGGAATATTTAATCACTCCCGAGACTTTTTCACATATTGCTGTTGCTAGGCAACGCGTTTACCACCGTGTAAAAAGAGGAGAGACCCTAAGTGCTATTTCTCGAAGATATGGGGTTTCTGTTAGTGCTATTACGCGTCTTAATGGAATTTCAACTAGAAGTATATTACGAGTAGGTCAAAATCTAAGAATTCGATAAAATGAGCAAATTAGATATTCTGGTAATCGCAGCGCATCCGGATGATGCAGAACTTGGATGCTCCGGAACCATTGCTGCACATGTGGCAAAAGGTTATAAAGTGGGGGTTGTAGATTTAACTCAGGGTGAAATGGGTACGAGAGGTACGCCTGAAACCCGGGTAAAAGAAGCTGCTCAAGCCGCAAAAGTCCTTGGCCTCTCTGCAAGAGAAAATATGGGATTCCAGGATGTTTACTATAAAGATGACGCAAGTCACCAATTGGCATTGGTGAAAGTTATCCGTAAGTATCAACCCGATATTGTACTAGCCAACGCTGTAACTGATAGGCATCCTGATCATGGAAAAGGTTCTTCTTTGGCTTCCAATGCTTGTTTTATGAGCGGACTTCGAAAAATTGAGACTTCATTGGATGGAGTACTTCAAGAGCCATGGAGACCAAAATTTGTTTATCATTTTATCCAAAACAACTACATCGAACCAGATTTTGTGGTCGATATTACAGATTATTGGGATATTAAGATCAAGAGCATTTTGGCTTTTAAATCCCAGTTCTATGATCCGAATAGTAAAGAGCCGGAAAGCTTTATTTCTGACCCAGACTTTTTGCCTTTTATCGAGGCAAGAGCCCGTGAAATGGGCCATAAGATCCTTGCAACTTATGGTGAAGGATTTACGGTCGAGCGGATGATTGGCGTAGACAATCTATTTGATATGAAATAATCAGGGAGCTAACCTGGATATTGTCCAGGTTCCCTCTTGGTTTAATTCGTAGAGAATCCGGTCATGCAATCGGCTAGGTCTTCCTTGCCAAAATTCTATTTTATTTGGGATTACACGAAAACCTCCCCAGTGAGGGGGTCTTTTTAAAGGTTTGTGTTCAAACTCCTTTTTCAACTCTTCAATCCGATTTTCCAAAATTTCTCTGGAGTTGATTTTTTCACTTTGGGGAGATGCCCAAGCCCCTATTTGGGAACCAATGGGCCGGCTGGTAAAATACTTATCAGATTGCTCTTCAGAGATTACTTCAACATCTCCTATGACTCTAACCTGTCTTTCAAGTTCGCCCCAGTAAAAGGTCAGGGCTGCTTTAGGAGTATGAAGTAGCTCCCGTCCCTTTTCACTTTCATAATTGGTAAAAAACACAAAGCCATAATCTAACTCTTTTAAAAGTACTATGCGTGCATTTGGATAGGCGTCCAGGCTAAGAGTCGAAAGAGTCATTGCATTGACTTCCAAAACCTTGGCATTGACCGCTTCTTGAAACCAATGGTGAAATTGGGTAAACGGATGCTTATTTACATCTTTGATTTCTAATGACTTAAGAGTATATTCTTTACGTATAGATGCAATATCCATATAGCGTTGCTGTTTATTTTTCTTTAGGAATAAAAGTACAATCAGTATTGCATTTATAAAATTTCAACCTATATTTTTCCTGAGATTAAATGAAAAATTAAGGCCAATGAAGAACGATGGTATTTCGACTCCAAAAGCCGGTGATTTATTAATTTCCGAGCCTTTTTTACAGGATGAAAATTTCTCTCGATCCGTTGTTTTGCTTTGCGAACATAATGAGGAAGGTAGTTTTGGTTTAGTTTTCAACAAACCTTCTATTTTGCGGTTAAGTGAAATTGTAGAAGAATTAGAGTTTTTGGATATGGAGGTCTATGTCGGTGGTCCTGTAGAGCAAAATACGCTTCATTTTGTGTATTGTGGAGAAAAGAAACTGGAGGGTAGTATAGCCATTGGAGAAGATCTGTGGTGGGGTGGAGATTTTCAAGATTTGGTTTCAGGTTTAAAGACCGGTATTATTCCAGAGGATTCCATTCGGTTCTTTTTGGGTTATTCGGGTTGGGGGCCTGGTCAATTACTTGATGAATTAGCGGAAAATGTTTGGATAATTTGCCGAGAAAAACTGGAATTAGAGACCTTTGCCAGCACACCAGATGAACTTTGGCGAAGCCTTTTAAAAAGCATGGGAGGGGAATTTAAGGTTATTGCAAATTATCCCACTGACCCACGATTAAATTAGCCAAAATCCATACATTTGCCCATAGAGACTTGAAATAGTAGTGTTTTTATGACTGATAACAGTAAAGAAAAGTCCCAAGAGGACAAGGTGACCCAAGCATCCGAAAATTTGGAAGCAACAGGTAAGACAGAACAAAATTTAGAAAATGATTCTCCAAAGTCAGATTCAGAGGTTGAATCTGTGATTGCAGAGGACTCTAAGAAGGTTGAACAACCAGAGGATGAAGCAAATGAAACAGTAGCTGAATCCAATGTGAACGAACCTGTAAAGGAAGAGTCCGAAGTTGAATCTTCATCGGCTGCCCCTGAAGAGGTTACCAGTGAACAGGATACTGGAGAAGATGAATCTTCGGAGGATGAGCATGAAGATGATGATCATGATTCTGATGAAGAATTGGATTTGGAAGGTCTTGGGAAGGCTGCCTTGGTGAAACTCATCAAGGAAAAAGTCCATCATGAATCAAACCTTCTAAAAATCGATCGTATCATCAATGAAATCAAAGCAGCTTTCGATGAAATCACGCATAAAGAGCGAGACGAAGCGCTGGAAAAATTCAAGGCTGATGGTGGTGCTGAAGATGATTTTGATTTCCGACCATCTGACGAAGAAAGAGAGTTCAATAAATATTATTACGAGTATAAGACTAGAGTAAGTGCTATTCGCAAAGAGGCTGAAAAAGTCAAGGAGCGGAATTTAGAGCTCAAAAACCAACTGCTAGATAAGCTTCGGGAATTGGTAGATGGCGAGGAGACTACGCTTAGTATGAATGCCATTAAAGCCATTCAGGAAGAGTGGAAATCTATCGGTCCGGTTCCTGCTTCCCAAAACCGTAATTTATGGGCTAGTTATAATGCTTTGATGGATCGCTTCTATGATAATCGAAGCATCTATTTTGAGCTCAAAGAACTTGACCGCAAGAAAAATTTGGAAAGCAAATTGGAGTTGTGTGAAAAAGCCGAAGCATTAAAAGACGTTGCGGACCTTAAAGAAGCAATTAAATCTCTTAATGAGCTCCACGAGGAATTTAAGCATATTGGGCCAGTTCCTCGAGAAGAACAAGAGCCTCTTTGGCAACGATTTAAATCGGCTTCTGACGCGATCTATGATCGTCGCAAAGAATTCTACGATAGCCAAAAAGAGGTTTTCAAGAAGAATCAGGATGAAAAAGAAGCGCTTATTGAAAAGTTAAAAAGCTTCTTGGATTTTAAAGGAGACCGAATCAAGGATTGGAATACAAAGACAAAAGAAATACTTGAAATCCAGAAAGCTTGGGAAAAGATTGGTCCTGTTCCTCGAGAAAAGGGGAGAGAGATCAATAAGGCATTTTGGAGTTCTTTCAAACAGTTTTTCAGCCATAAAAACCAGTTCTTCAAGGAATTGGACGAGATTCGAGCTTCAAATGCCTCGAAAGCCGAGGAACTTATTCAAAAAGCAGAAGGCTTAAAAGAATCCACGGATTGGCAATCTACTGCTAATGAAATGATCAAATTGCAGCAGGAGTGGAAAAAGTTGGGACCGATGCCTGAAAAGAATCGGGATGCTCTTTACAAACGATTTAAAGGTGCTTGCGATTATTTCTTTGATAATAGAAGAAATGCCAATAAACAAGCTAATTCTGAATACGAGGAAAATTATCAAAAGAAGTTGGATCTGTGTGACCAAATCGTAAAAGCAGCATCAGAAAGTCCTTCAGAAGAAGAAATTACCAATTTGGTACAGCAGTTCAATGAAATTGGATTCGTTCCTCGGAAGAATATGAAGGAGGTTCAGAATAAATTCAAGGCTTCGGTAGATACCTATCTCGAAAAGCTATCCGAGGATTTTGATCGAGAAGATTTCCTTTTCAGGTTGAATTTGAATCGTATTCAAGGTGATCCAAATGCAATCAAAACCATGAATAAAAAAGAACATGGGATCCGAAAGCAAATTGCAGATTTGGAAAATAATATCACCCTTTGGAAAAATAACCTCGAGTTCTTTGCGGCATCAAAGACAGCAGATAAGTTGAAGGATCAATTTGATGCAAAAATTCAAAAAGCAGAAGAAGAGATTGAAAAGTTGAAGAAAAAACTTTCCATTCTTCGGGAATTTTAAATTTTTTCTGACTCAAAGTGAGGAAGATAGCTTTGGGAAAGAAAAAATCATGGATTTGCATTTGGAGCAAAAAAGTGGAGCGCATATATTTGCACCACGTTAAAGGAAAGCCTCTTTAGCTCAGCTGGTAGAGCAACTGACTTGTAATCAGTAG
>NZ_JABXIN010000002.1 GCF_013373065.1 Algoriphagus sp. | reverse complement strand
TCACCCTTTTCGATTTCCTCTTTCAGGTCGGCGATCAATTCTTTGTTTATCTCAGAGAAGTTGTTAACAAAATTCAGAGGATTTTGAATTTCATGAGCTATACCAGCAGTCAGTTCACCCAGAGATGCCATTTTCTCAGATTGAATCAGTTGGGCTTGGGTTGATTTAAGTTCAACCAAGGCCTTTTCTAATTTTTCCTTTTGTTTTTCGATTTTTGAATTTTGGACTGCAAGTAATTCATTCGCCTTCCGACGATTGCGATTGTTGATGACGAGGAGAATGATAACAATCACTGTAAATGCAATAGCGGCCAGGAAGGAATAAGTACGCGTTTGAGATTGGATCAAAATTTTCTCTTTTTCCAATTCTTGCAAAGCAATTTTCTCGTTGAACCCCATGTTTTGGAAAGCCATAAGGTTCTTTTTTTCGAGGACATGAATGCTGTCATTCAAGGTTACATATTCCTTCAAATACCTAAATGCACTATCCTGCAGATCTTGTTTCTCATAGATCTTTGATAAAATATAGTAGGTATTAGCGAGTTTGTCATCCGACTGCATTTGACTGAAAATATCTTTTGCGTCGATTGCATACATCCTTGCTGAGTCCAACTTAGAAAAAGCAAAATATAATTGGGCTAAAGACAGGTATACATCACCCGAAATAGAAAGTGTATTTTTCTCATTGCTGAAAAGAATTCCCTTTTCAAAAAATACCTTGGAGGAGTCGAAATCTCCCCTTGCTTCATAAACCCTCCCCATCAACCAGAGGATATAACCCCCGTATTGTCCATCAATTAAGTCATTTGCATCCAAGGCTCTTTGTACAAAAAGCTTTGCAGAGTCTAGCTCACCAAGTTTTAGGTAAACTTCTCCAAGATTCATAGTGCCCCATATGTATGCTAAAGAATCTCCTACAGATTCAGATAGATCCATTGCTTTTTGATGGCTATTAACCTGTTCCGAAATATTACCTGTTCTGCCAAAAAGGAGCCCAAGACTATTATAAATACTAGCTAACCTTTCAATTCTTTTTGATTTCAATTTATTGGCATCACTGATCCCAATGATTGATTTTTCTGTTAAGGGGTCTTCTGCAATTTTTACTGCTCTTGAAAATGCATCCAGAGACTTTGGGTAGTCATTACTGTTTGAATAAGCATATCCAAGCCAATCCAGGATATCTGCTTCTTTCATTTTCAAGTCCAAATTCTCTGCAATTGCTAGAGCCTTATTTAAATACCAGATTGAACTATCAATATTTACTTCAGCATAAAAAAGTCCTATTTCATAATTAGTTTGCAGGAGCACCGTATCGTTTGGTGCATTTAAAAGAATTGCGTGTAAACTGTCTGGCTTATTAGTCTGAGCTGAGGCGAAACAAGAAAATAGCAGTAGATATACCAGAAAGGCAGCTTTGATTTTATCACTTAATACTTTTTTCATGCTATCAGGAAATTATTGGTAAAGTGATGACAAATACTGCTCCCTCTTGCTCTTTATCATGGATACTGATTTTACCGCCATGTGCTTTGATGATATCATTGGTTATACTAAGCCCCAAGCCAGTTCCCTCTGTTCCTTTTTTGGTGGTAAAGAAGGGCTGGAGAATCTTGTCTTTGATCTCATCAGGGATTCCGGGGCCATTGTCTTCTACCTCAATAAAGACTTGATTTTTTTCAGATTTGGTCCGTACGGTGAGTTTGGGTTGGTAGGAGCCAGGAACTTCTTCAGTCTTCTGTGTCATGGCATCAAAAGCATTGTTACAGAGATTCACAATCACCCGAGAAAAGTCTTCTGAAATCAGATTGACTTTGCCTATTCCTTCCTCAAGCTGTAGATCGATATCTACATTGATTGGGGTTTTACCTGCACGCATGCCATGGAAACTCAAATTGACATATTCCTTCAGCAAAGCATTGAGGTCGGTGGGTTCCATTTTTCCATCTCCACCTCGGGAGTGTTGAAGCATAGAGGTTACGATTCCGTTTGCACGACTTCCATGTTCCAGAACCTTGGAAAGGTTTCCTTTTACATCCTCCAGAATGGCGATGATTTCTTCCTTTTCGTCCGAATCCTCTATTTTTTCCAACTCTTCAAATGCCTCATCGATCAGTTCATTGCTGACTTCTGAGAAGTTGTTGACAAAATTGAGTGGGTTTTTAATCTCATGGGCAATACCTGCAGTAAGTTGACCCAGGGAGGCAAGTTTTTCTTGTTGTACCAGTTGGTCTTGGGTGGCTTTGAGTTCGGCCAGAGCTTCTTCGGCCTTTTGTCGTGCAAGCTTGATTTCGACCAAATCCCTTTCCACCTGTAGGGCATTCGCTTCTGCCACTTTTAAGTCACTGAAACGGGTATATGTCAGGTCAAAAACGCCAGCAAATTTCTCCAGGAGATACAATGCCTCTTCCTGCAGAGGTTCTGGGCTGGAAATGATTAGCATTCCCTTGGAAAAAAATCCTAATGTCTGAACCCGCCTATTATGTAGAAAGGCTTTTTTAAATGGGATTTTGATTTCATTGATCAAATAATTGAGCCAACTTTTAAGCTCATCCCCTTTCAAGTCTACCACAAAGGATTTAGCTCCCTTTTTCCAAGCAGAATAAGCTTTGGAAATTGTAGTGGGTTCAGAAATCCGGCCGGAGAAGCTGCTGTTCAGTTTATTTCCGCCTTGTTCGGTGATCCAAAAGTCTATTGTTTGGTTTTCCTCGTTGACAATGCCGATGTTAATCCGCTCATGGGTGACACCTAGGATATTCAATTGTTCAAAAAGAATATAAGCGGCATCGGCAAGTTCCTCCGAGGATTGCATGGCCATGGTCCGACTTCTTACTCTTTCCAATGCCGCCTCAATCTGTGCTTCTCTTGCCTGTTCCTCTGCTTTTTTGATATCCAGGAAGCGGGTATAGGTCAGGTTGAATGCATTGGCAAATCTTTTTAACAATTCATCCTCCTCATCACTAAAGGGAATTGTGTTGTATCTTCCAATACCCACCGACGTATCTTTAAAAAAGATAGTTGATCGCGTAAAACCAGGTTTGTTATACAAATAGTCTTTTGCCTCTGAAGGTAAATCCTTGTAAACAGTTTTGGTCAATGTATAATCCAACCACGTATCTTTTTCTTCTTTGTCATAGACATCTTTAAAAAAATCCGCTTTGCCATTTTTAAAGTCTTGAATACATTCTTTAGATCGGATGAAAATAGGATGGTTAACCTCCGGAAAATGAATGTAATCTGTAACGGCACTTTCATCTCCGGTGACCGTGTATATCCACAAATTCCACTCGCCCAACTGTAATCCATTGCTGAAAAATGCTGTTTCCATTTGGACACCAAGCTTAACGAGTTGTTCGCTCAACAAATTGATGACCTCTAACAAGTCCTCCTGTTTTTGCATGGCCATGGAAGCAGACCGCACCTTTTCTAGAGCTGATTCTATCTGTGCTTCTCTTGCCTGTTCCTCTGCTTTTTGAAGATCGAGAAAGCGGGTGTAGGTTTGGTCAAATACTTTTGAAAAACGGCTCAAAATTTCAGCCTGAACTTCGCTAAGTGGTTCTATGGATGAAACGTGTAAACCCCCATAATTATAAAATGAAATGGTGATGTATGTTTTTTCAACTTGTTTAAATATTTCCTTTATCTCATCAGGAAAATTTTTGAAGCCGGTATGATTAAAAAGATAATCATCCGTCCTTTTTTTGTTTTCCGACTCTAATAGATACGTCCATTTCGGATTCCGCTGCTCCCATCCTTCAAAAACTTTCTTGAAATAGGGAAGGTTGGTGAATGGCACATGGTAAGATTCCGGTAAAAAAGTATTGTTTATCGGTGCAACCCATAATGTTGCCTCAAGTGATTCTTTGTCAATGATCCAGAAAATGCAATTATCCAGTGCAAATTCAAGTTTCGCTAATTCCCGTTGCAACAAACCAATAGCATCTGCAAGCTCCTCACTTTTGTGCATTGCTAAAGATCGGCTTCGCACTCGTTCCAACGCTGCTTCAATCTGAGCTTCACGTGCTTGTGCTTCTGCTTTTTGGATGTCGAGATATCGGGTATAGGTCTGTTGAAATACCTTACCAAAACGTTTGAGGATTTCATTTTCTTCTTGGGAATAAGGTATTCCAGAAAAATTCTCAATGTAAAGGCCGATATCCTTTTCGATGACTGTCGATATGGCTAGTCCGGGACAGGTGAAATAAAAACGTCTTGCTTTTTCAGTCAAGCCCTCGATATGGGCAAGCAATATTTCATAAAAGCTGTTTTTTTCCTCAAAATTGAGAAGGGTGGTAAAGAATTGCTTACCATTCTTTTTTGCTTCGGTGAACTGCTGATCCCAGACCAGATCAAGATAGGGAACGGTGATTTTAGCAGGAATATCCTGAGTTTCTGCCACCCAAAAATGCCAGTCTTTTTTGGGTTCATATTCAACGACAATTCCCGCATGTTCGGCATTAATTTTCAAAAGGGCCAGCTGGTCAAAGATTACTTTTACTACCTCTTGGAGGTCTTTACTTTTTTGCATAGCCATTGTACAGGAACGAACCCTTTCCAATGCCGCTTCAATTTCCAACTCCCGGTTTTTACTTTCCAACTCAATTGTTCTGCGTTTTATAGCTTCCTTGAGTTCCATATTTTCCGCACTTACTTTGTCAAGCCCGATGCTTTCTCCTTCATCAGATTTTGAGTCGGGCATGGAGAAGTGCTGGTAAATAAATCGCCAACCTTCATTTTTTTGCTGCATGACGGAAGTCAACCGAAATCTGCCGTAGTAGGTCCATTCCGCATCATTGAGAAACCAGAAATCGCAAAAATGGGTAATGAAGATAGAATCATCGAAAACTTCCAGAATTTTGGTTTCATTTCGCAGGTCGGTAATTCCGGCAAACTGCTCACCCGTGCCTTCAAAAAATGTAATAGAGTCATTTCGGTTTAAAAATTCTTCGTTGCTGGTGGAGCCGATAAAGTGGTAAGCCTCATCCAGATAAGTACTGTAAGTTTTTATATCAGCATTGAGGTAAGCCTTTAGCCAAGCATCATATACTTCCCAAATTTCAGTTTCCTGTATCTTATTGATTTTCATGTGGTTTAATTTACAGGAATTGAAATAAAAAATACTGTACCTGTCTTTTCTGAGGGCGAACCCTGGTTTTTATTGGTTTGAATTTCAATGGTTCCCCCATGCGCTTTGATAATGTCATTGGTTATACTGAGCCCTAAACCGGTACCCTCTGTCCCTTTTTTGGTTGTAAAGAAGGGCTGGAGAATCTTATCCTTGATCTCATCAGGGATTCCGGGGCCATTGTCTTCAACTTCAACCCTGACCTGATTTCCTTCGGATTTTGTTCTGACGGTGAGTTTGGGTTGGTAGGAGTCAGACCCTTGGAGGGTCTTTTCGCGCATCGCATCAAAAGCATTGTTGCATAGATTCACAATCACTCGTGAAAAGTCCTCCGTAATCAGGTTGACTTTGCCTATTCCTTCCTCAAGTTGAAGGTCTATATCTACATTGATAGGGGTTTTACCGGCCCGCATGCCATGGAAACTCAAATTCACATATTCCTTCAGCAAAGCATTGAGGTCGGTGGGTTCCATTTTGCCGTCTCCTCCTCGGGAGTGCTGCAGCATAGAGGTCACGATCCCGTTAGCCCGCTTTCCATGTTCCTGAACCTTGGAAAGATTTCCTTTCACATCTTCCAGAATGGCGATGATCTCTTCCTTCTCCTCCGAATCCACTAACTTTTCCAACTCCTCAAAAGCCTCATCGATCAGTTCATTGCTGACTTCGGAAAAGTTGTTGACAAAATTCAGTGGGTTTTTGATCTCATGGGCGATGCCAGCGGTAAGCTGACCCAAAGAGGCGAGTTTTTCTTGTTGAACTAGTTGGGTTTGGGTAGCCTTGAGTTCGGTCATCGCTGACTCAATCTCCGCTTTTGCCTGCTCCAGTTTGACAAAGTCTTCATAGCGTGAATAGGCTATGGCAAATGCTTCGGATAGTGATCTGATCAAGTCAATTTCATCTTCAGAAAGTGGTTCTTTAGAACCTACATAAAGCATCCCCTGGGTAAAGGGTACAAAGTGAAGATTCAGGGATTCAGGAGGCGCGGCTGCACCTTGATAGGTCTTTCTGTCTTGAATCAGATCCTTCTCCATCATTTGATTGATCCAACTCACAAAATCCTCCTTATCCCAGTGTTGCCTGAAAACCTCTCCTTTTCTCCAAGCTTGAACCGTCTGGTAGGTAAGCTCACTCGATTTGAAGGGAAGGTGTAATGCACCTAAGGATTGGCCTTCGGAAGATGATAAATAAGCTTCTACAATTTCTTCTTTTACATTGATAATGAATACACCGCAGCGAATGAAGGGAATTTCCATTGCGTTAAGCTCTTTGAATAAAAGCGGTGTAATCTTATCCAAATCAGCAGCTGTTCGCATGGCTGAAATATCCGCACGAACCCGATCCAAGGAGGCTTGTCTCAGGGCAGCTTTAGCACTAGCTTGTGCTACCTGGAGATCCTGAAAGCGTGTAAAGGCAAAGGCAAATACTGCTGTGGCTCTTCTCATTAAATCCCAACTTTCGGCTGAGATCGAACCTGAGGAGGCTGCGCCTAAGAATCCGTCTGAAAATTTATAGAGGTGATAGGTACGCTCAGGAATCGTTTCTCCATAGAATTCACTCTTGCCTAGAAGCTCAGATTTACTTTCACAGTATCGAATCCATTCAACTCGCTGTTCCCCCTTCATTAGAATGGATGCTTTTTTCTCTTTAGACCGATAGAACTTCAGCATTTGTTGACCAACCCACGTATCCTGCAGATCAAGAACCATCTGATCGGAAACGCTTCGTGCAGGTTTCTGACTGTTTTTTATAGTGAACCAGCACTGTGTCAAATTACTAGTTTCATCATGGATGTAAATGGAGCTGGTCTCCAATTCCTCTACTCCCAGAATACCCATTTCTTCGCGGAGCAACTGTGCTACTTCTGTCAATTCCTCCGGATCTTGCATGGCTAAGGAGCGGGAGCGGACTTTTTCCAATGCTGCTTCAATTTGAGCTTCCCGAGCCTGATTTTCTGCCTTTTTAAGATCCAGGAATCGGGTGTAGGTCAGGTCAAAAACCTGGGCAAAGCGCTTAAAGATATCTTCCTCCTCGCAAGGAACTTCGGTAATGATGACGAGGTATCCGGTCTTAAAGTAGGCTGCATGCAAGCGTTGCCAGTTAGGGCGGGAAATACCTGAACCCTCCATTTCCTCAAAAATTTGCGCTGCAATGGGAATTTGTAACAACCAATCGTAATGCTCTTGGAGTTGCTGGTCTTCCAGTGTGACGGTTCGGTAGCTTTCTCCCTTCTCCCAGCCTTGATAGAGGCTTTCATGTGCGTAGTCTCCAACATTTGGAAGGAAAAAGGGATCGATTAGACCATTGGTTGCGCTCAACCACCATTCATCTTCTTGGCGATTTTTTTCACAGAGGACAAAGCCGCAAGTCCATAAATTATCAACCAGGGTATTCAACTCATTAAACAATAGAGTCGCTACATCTCCAAGTTCCTCTGCTTTTTGCATTCCCATGGTGCGGGATCGGACCCTTTCCAAGGCGGCTTCTATTTTAGCTTCTCTAGCTTGTGCTTCTGCTTTTTGTAGATCAAGGAAGCGGGTGTAAGTTTGGTCAAAAACCTTGGTAAATCGCTGGAAAATATCATGGGTCTCAGGTACTTTTTCATAGGTAATGAAAAGCAGGAACCCATGGGAGAATTTGCAGAGATGGTTGATCTGATAAGTGGGAAGTGAAAGTCCGGCATCCTGCAGTTCTTGGAATACGGGGCCTAACTGAGGAAGGGATTTCATAAAATTGTAGTGACTCTCAATGGCTTCTCCTCCTAATTCCTGGATGAAAAAGGTTCTTTCACTGTGCATGAATTTATCCCATTCTTCGAAGGAAACCTCTCCATAATGAGGGAGCAAAAAAGGTTTTTGAAGGGTGCCTTCACTACTCATAATGCAGGTACTCGATCTGCGATCCTCCAATAAAATGCAATAGCCACAACTCCATGCAGGTATTCCTAAACCTTGGACTTCCATAAAGAGTAGGTTGGCTACTTCCGGGAGTTCCTCACTGGACTGCATACCCATGGTTCGCGCCCGGACTTTTTCTAAGGCAGCCTCGATTTTAGCCTCCTTCGCCTGTGATTCGGCTTTTTCCAAATCCAAAAAGCGCTGATACGTACGGCCAAATTCGCGGGCAAATCGGCTGACGATACTTTTTTCTTCTTCGGTAGCTTTTCTAGAATGATTGAAACCTAGGTATCCAAATTGGAAGTGGCCTTGTGTGGTAAATAAACCATTTGGGAAGTCTGTCGGATTTATTTTATGTCCTTCTGGCAGGGCGGCCATTATCTCAGAAAGTAAATCCCATAGATAGGGCAGATCTTCCGGAGCGTAATCAATAGTATTTACAGAATTGGGTTCACAGTTTTTCCATTGCTCGAAAGCCTGCTTCCAGGCCTCAATGGCATGAATGTCGATCAATTGTTCTGCTACCACCCCATTATCAGCGGTGGTCGTCAGTCGAATACTGAAGGTTTCATTTTCTTCATCAAATAATGTAAGGTGTGTCAATACTGGATTGATCCCAAGAAGATCAAATTGATCGAAGAGCACACAGAGCACATCGGTAAGCTCATCGGTCTGATGCATAGCCATAGCTCTGGCACGAACCCGCTCCAGTGAGGCTTCGATTTGAGCTTCTCTAGCTTGCTTTTGTGCTTTCTCTATATCTAAATAGCGCTGGTATAAACGCCCAAACTCACTGCCAAATCTGCCTAATATTTTTTTCTCTTCGTCAGTAGCTTCTCTACTTTGATTGATTCCCAGATATCCAAATTTGCAGTTTGCCTCGGTGGTATGAATACCATTCGGGAAGTCTTCAGGACTCATTTTTGACTCTTTCGGCAGGGAGGAGAAAATTCCATCAAACAATTCCCAAACTCTAGGCAGCACCTCTGGTACAAAGTGGATTTGAGTAACAGTTTCTGGATTTTGGGATTTGAACGTTTCTACCGTGTGGGACCAGCTATCCATTGCATCCAGTTGCACTATTTGTTCGGCATGAACCGGTTTACCATCCCTGCTTGTCATACGATAGGTGAAAATATTCTTGTCGAGATCAATCAAGGTCAAGTGAGTCCAGAGAGCATCTACTCCTAATTGACTCAATTGATCAAACATCAAGGCGAGCACCTCCGTCAATTCCTCTGGATCGTGCATAGCCATCGCTCGAGACCTGATTCGCTCTAATGCTACTTCGATTTGTGCCTCTCTCGCTTGGGACTCGGCTTTTTGTATGTCCAAAAATCTCTGGTACACTCTTGTAAATTCCTGACAAAATCTGGAGAGTATATTTTTCTCTTCTTCAGTTGCGGTCCGTTGATGGTCGTAGCCCAAATAACCAAAAGGTGTGTAGCCTGCCATGGAATAGCCTCCTTCTGGGAAATACTCTATTTTCATTCTTTCCTCCTCCGGCATCGCATCAAAGGTTTCAGAGAATATTTCAAAAACCTGTGGAAGGACTTCCTTGGAATAAAAAATGACCTCTACCGAGTCGGATTGGTCATGGATAAACTTATCATAAAGCCCCTGCAACTCTACCATACTATCTACATGAACAACCTGTTTTTGAGGCTGTCTATGTCTTGATTTTCCGGAAGCTCTATAGGTAAGCGTTCTATTTTCCCGATCAAAAAGACTTAAGTAGACATTCATCGGATGGATGCCTAGCTGGTCAAATTGTCTGAACAAAACACTAAGTACCTCATGGAGTTCATCCGTGCTTTTCATAGCCATGGATCGGGCACGGACCCGCTCTAAGGCTAATTGAATTTCTGCTTCCCTGGCTTGGGCTTCTGCCTTCTTCAGATCCAAGAAGCGGGTGTAAGCTTGTTCAAAAACTTTGGTAAACCGCTGGAGAATTGAGTGGTCTTCTTCAGTGATATCGTGATTCTTGGCCAATGCTAGGACTCCATACTTATGATTGCAGTCCAGGACCTCCATTCGATCCATTTTTTTCTTTTTCTGGATCTGATCAAAGCTCGGATGACCTGTTATCCTGCTGAGCTCCTGCATAATTTTGTCAACCTCTTTCTTTCCTTTCCAGGACAGGTAAGAAAAATTTTCTCCGGCCCTCCAGCTTCTAATGGAGGTGTCTTCAAAAGGTCCTAAAGGAACGATTGCCGTGTAAGGTTCTTCAATCACCCCTTCAACCGGGGAAAACCAACAATTTGAAATCCCTTCCTCCAGAATAAAGATATTTATCCAGACCTGGTAGAATTCTAGCTTCAGTTCAGCAAACTGTGAAAAAAGTACGCTGACGACATTTGCGAGCTCATTTGTGTTTTGCATAGCCAAGGAAGCCGAACGAACTCGCTCAAGAGCGGTCTCAATTTGGGCTTCACGGGCTTGTGTTTCTGCTTTTTGAAGATCCAGGAAACGGGTATAGGTCTGCTCAAAAACCTTCCCGAATCGATGGAGCAAATCTTCCTCTTCTTTGGTGGGTGGTTCAGTATGTGACTTACTCAACATCCCAAATTTGTGATTGGCTTCTAAAAACTCTAATCGATCTAATTGAAGTGTTTTTTGACTATGGGTGAAATAATTGGACCCTGTCATCTCATCACAAGCTTTGAAGAACTGAACCAGCTCATCTTTATCCGTAATGGTCAAATAGGAAAAAGGTGCTCCTTCTAGCCAACTCTTGATGGTCGTCTTTTCGAAAGGGGCGGTAGGCATCTGAAAATGCTGAGGCTTGTCATAAATTCCTTCTATGGGAGAAAACCAGGTGTCAAAATAACCTTCCTCCAAGTGTAATATGGTGATCCAGGCCTGAGCAAAGGCGACTTTTAATTCTTTTAATTGTTCAAAAAAAACGAAAACCACCTTAGCTATGTCTGCTGTAGTATGCATAGCCAAAGACGCAGAACGTACCCGCTCCAGACCGGTCTCAATTTGGGCTTCCCGTGCCTGTGCTTCTGCTTTTTGGAGATCAAGGAAGCGGGTGTAGGTTTGCTCGAAGACTTTGGCAAACCTTTGAAAAATATCATGGGCCTCCGGTACCGGTTGGTAGGTAATGAAAAGAAGGAAGCCATGCTTGAAAAATGCAATATGGTCATATTGTGACTCGGGTAAAGAACCTCCTGATGCCACTACTTCCCGTAAGGCATCACCCATCACCGGAATGGTCATGATGTACTCATAATGCGCCTTGCAGGCCTCTCCCAGAAATTCCTCAACATGGAATGTTTCTCCTGCTTTTCCCTTTTCGTAAAACTTTAGAAAGAAATTCTCTCTGGGTGTTTTATAAAACGGAAGGGTTCCAGCTTTGCTGCTGAACCATTCGTAGTCCCCTTCTGGATCATCAGCATAGATATGGAATGCACAGCCCCATGTATCTATTCCCAAGGCTCTGACCTGCTGATCCAATACCTTAGAAGCTTCAGTCAATTCATCAGAATGCTGCATGGCCATGGTCCTGGCCCGAACTCTTTCAAGGGCCAGTTGTATTTCTGACTCCCTTGCCTGCGCTTCTGATTTTTGCAGGTCTAAGAATCGAGTGTATGCTTGGTCAAACACTTTGGCAAAACGGGTAAAAATAGACACATCTTCATAGGGCTCAAGAGTGATGATGAGTAAGTACCCCCGAGAAAAATAGGCAGCATGCCATTTTTGCCAATTCGGAAAGCTCATGCCCGAAGCCTGGATCTTTTCAAACAAGGGTTTGGCAGAGTCAACGGAGAGCATGTATTCATAATGTTTCCGTAACTCTTCTCCTTCGGCGGAATGTGTAAATAAGTCTAGTTTGTTTTTCCAGCCATCATACATTCTCTGATGGGTGGGTTCTTCCGTATGGGGCATGGCAATAGGAGGGAGGACACCTTTTTCATTTGCAAACCATACTTCATCATCTTTCTGGTCTCCATTACAAATTACTACTCCACAGGCCCACAGCTCTCCTCCCAAACTCCTGATTTGCTGAAATAAAACATCGGCTACTTCCAGCATTTCGCTACTGTCATGCATAGCCATTGCCCTAGCTCGGACCCTTTCCAATGCCGCTTCAATCTGCGCTTCCCTTGCCTGCGCTTCAGCTTTCTTCAGGTCAAGGAAACGGGTGTAGGCTTGCTCGAAAACTTTGGCGAAGCGATCAATTATCGAATTTTCTTCAGGGGTAAAAATATGGTCGTCAAAATTGAAGATGAAAAGCCCCGTATTTTTTTGAATGCCCCAAGAGGTTCTGAAGCCGTGCTCTATGGATTGAATTTTTTTCCATCTTTCTTTTGTGACTGTTCTCCCTAAATCGGTATGATGGTATACATGATTGTAAAAATCCAATGTCTCTTCTCGGGTCAGATTAAAACTGGTAAATGAGGCCCCACCATCTTTGGCTTCCCAAAATCTGATAAATACTGGGTTATCGAAATAAGGAATATTGATTTGGACAGGATAAGTCATGTCCGGTGTGGCAGACCAAAAATGAAAGTCCCGAGATTGGTCTTCAAAAGTGATCAATTGACATCCATCTACCGGAAGGTTCAGGCTTTGAAGTTGATTGAAAGTTACTCCAACTACTTCCTCGAGTTCTTGGCTATGGTACATGGCCATAGAATGGGATCTAACTCTTTCTAATGCAGCTTCTATCTCAAGATCCCGATTTTTCTTGACCAAATCGGAAGTTTTTTCTGCCACAAGCTTTTCAAGTTCTTCTGCTTTTTGTTTCCAATTTTCAACTCCCCAGGTATCTTCTTCACTTTTAACTTCTTCGGGTTTGGAACCATGCCAGTGGACCACTATCCACCTACTTTCCTGGTATTCAAGAACCATGGAAAAGCGCATTTTCATTTCAACTTGATCCGAGCCAGCGGTTATCCTTAAAATCAAATCATCGACATAGATTGCTGAATTTTCTCCTTCCAATACTCTCCGATGTACGGGCTCGATGTGGTGTTGTATTTTTAATCCAATTGCCTGTTCCTCTTGTCTTTTGATTAGGTCAATAAAATCTTTCCGAGAGAATATTCGCTCATCTTCCGTAGTACCAAATCCCATGATGTTTAGATCAATTAGATGGTCTAACTCGTCCATAATTGGCTTGATATTTAGCCCGATATCTATGAACTCTTGGTAGGCTTGGTTAAGTAGCAGCTCCTTTTTCTGATTCATGGGAAAAAGATTAAGATTGTGGTAATTGGATGAGAAATGCAGTGCCTTTTCCAATCTCAGTATTAATATTCAATTCACCTCCATGTGCTTTGATGATATCATGGGTAATGCTAAGCCCTAATCCAGTTCCTTCCGTACCTTTTTTAGTGGTAAAGAAAGGTTGAAGGATTTTATCCTTGATCTCATCAGGAATTCCCGGACCATTATCTCCAATGCTGAGTAGAACCTGTCCCTTTTTTAGGGTCGATGACACCGTGAGCTTGGGATGATAGTCTGTAGTGGAGGTTTGGATTTTATCCCGCATGGCATCGAAGGCATTGTTGCAGAGGTTAAGGATTACTCTGGAAAAGTCTTCTGAAATCAAACTGACTTCACCGATTTGGGGATCCAAGTCCAATGCAATGTCCACATTGATGGGGGCTTTGCTGGCGCGCATGCCATGGAAGGAAAGGTTTACAAATTCCTTCACCAAGGAGTTAAAAGGTTGAGGAGCACGTTTACTTTCGGAAGCACGACTATGCTGCAACATGGATTTGACGATGCGGTCGGCTCGACTCCCATGTTCATGTACCTTGGTGAGGTTACTTCGTACATCTTCCAGGATGGAGATGATTTCTTCCTTTACCTCTGAATTTTCGAGATTTTCAAGTTCTTCAAATACCTCTTCAATCAATTCTTTACTCAGGTCCGAGAAGTTGTTGACGAAGTTTAGTGGATTTTTGATTTCATGTGCGATTCCTGCTGTAAGCTGACCAAGTGAAGCCAACTTTTCTTGTTGGATCAATTGGGCCTGCGTGGTCTTAAGTTCATTTAGGGCAATCTCCAATCTGTCTCGCTCTTCACTGATCAGGCGAGCCTGAAGCTCTGCTTTCTCCAGATCAACAAAACGGGTATAAGCCTGCTCAAATACCCTCCCCATTTGCTTTAGAAATTCATTTTCTTCTTCTGAAAAAGGCCTTCCTTCGTGATTGATGATAAAAATACTGGTGTTGTCAGATACCACGCAGGATCTGGCGTAACCGGAATAAAGAGAAAGCAGGTACTCTTGCCTTTGGATGGGGGTGTTTATAAACTGCTCGTGATTAAAGAGATGCCTAAAAAAAGTGTGTTTTTCTTGGACATCATAAAGCTCAGTAAAGAAGGGCTCTCTGTTTTTTATTCCGTTCGAAAGCGTAGTATAGATCGGGAGATCAATAAAGGGCACCATGACTTTTCTGATATAATTACCCACACCTCCTGCACCCCAACAGTAAAAACCCTCCTCCAGATCTTTGTTGATTACGATAAAGGCACCACCGGAAATGTCTATTTCCAATTCTTTGAACTGATCGCTTACGGTTTTGATCACATCTTGCAGTTCGGTGGATTGATGCATAGCAAGAGACCTCGAGCGAACCCTCTCCAAAGCAGTTTTTACCTTCTCTTCTCTTATTCGGGCTTCCGCTTTTTTCAGATCTTCGAATCGCTTGTAAGCCAAATCAAATACCCCTGCAAATCGAACCAAGGTATCCAGGGATTCCTGTGGAGGGTTAGGAACTTTCCCTGAAAGGCTAAATCCTAATTCTCCATGGGAGGTTCGGGCAATGATAAAGGTAAGACCTCCCAGTTGATGAATATCTTCTTCAGAGGGAGCGTTGGGATCTGCAAGTTCGTAGTGCCCATAGGTATTCATACTTTCCAGATAGGCCCAAGCCTCCTCTGCGTTCAGGTCCATGATGTAAATGGGCTTTTTGCCTTTTTCCCAGCGCATTAAGTCTGGAAATTCCTCGTGAACAGATTTGGGTAGAGATATGACCATGCCGATCCGATCCCCATCTTCAGAAGTCATGGACATTTCGTAGGAATCCGGCAGCCAGCTCATGTGCCAGAAGTAGTCTGCCTCATGACCTAGTGAGATGAATTCTTTTCGCATGCCAACCACTATGTCAAATAGGTCAGAAGACTCTCTCATCGCGGTGACCTGAGCTCGGATTCGCTCCAGACTGAGTTCCAATTTGGCTTCTTTTGCTTGTGCTTCAGCCTTTTTGATGTCTAAAAAACGCGTGTAACTCTGTTCAAAAACTTTGGCAAAACGCATAAAAATCGAATGCGATTCAGGTACGGGTTTGTAGCTGATAAAAATCAAATACCCATACTTCATGAATGCCACATGGTCGATTTGGTAGCTTGGGAAGGGAATTCCAGCCTCTTTCATCTTTAGCAATTGCTCCCCAACACCTGGCAGACTGCATAAATACTCATAGTGAGCAGGACATTCCGTTTCATCAATTTCATTGACCAAAAAATCTGTTCCCATTTTCCCTGCCTCATAGTAGCGTAAGAAAATTCCTTCCTTGGGTGTGCGGTATTGGGAAAAGGTTCCTTCTCCATTGCTACCCCATTCGATGGAATCATGGGGATCATCGTAAATATTGAAGGCACAAAACCAAGTTTCAACCCCCAAAGCCTGCACCTGCTTCACCAATTCCCTAGAGAGATCGGCCAATTCCTTACTGGAATGCATGGCCATACTTCGTGCTCTTACCCGTTCCAAAGCCAGCTCAATCTGAGCCTCCCGATGTCGGTGTTCGGCTGCCTTTAAGTCTTCAAATCTTTTATAAGCCAAATCAAATACCCCAGCAAATCGAACCAGGGTTTCCATGGCATCTGGAGAAGGGTTAGGAACTTCTCCCGGAAGACTGTACCCGATTTCTCCGTGAGTCGTCCGGGCCATCACAAAGGTGAGCCCTCCAATATGTCGTATATCATCCAAGCTTGGTGCTTGGGGATCCACACGCTCAAAATCACCCAATCGGATCATTTTGTCCACATAATCTACCGCAAGATCTACATCCATGGCCAAGACAAAGGAGGGCTCAGTCCCTTTTTCCCAAGCCGCCACTGGTGCAATGTCACCATGAATATGTCGGGGGAGGGTCATAACCATACCGATTTGGGTACCATCCCCAGAAGTCATGGCTTTTTCATAAGTTTCTGGAAGCCATCGCATATGCCAGAAGTAATGTGCTTCATGGCCCAGCTTTACAAATTCGCTTCGCATGGTAACCATGATTTCCAAGAGATCGGATGACTCCTGCATGGCTGTGACCTGTGCTCGGATACGCTCTAGTGCTAATTCGATCTGTGCTTCTCTATTTCTTTCCTCGACCTGTTTTAAGTCATTGAAGCGGATATAGGTTTGCTCAAAAACTCTCGCGAATCGGACAAGTATTTCATTTTGAATTCCAGAAAAAGGAGTGGCCGAATAATCAATAATATAAAGCCCGATATTCTTCATGAGAATTCGTGAAATAGCTAAGCCGGGTGAATCCAGCAAAGCATCCGTTATTTCTTTCGGTGCTTCTGGTAAATATTTCCAAACAGTAAGTAGCCAGCTGTTTTTTTCTTCCTGAGAATAGACTTTGGTGAAGAGCTGTCCCTGCCCATGATCTCTATGGGTTAAATATTCCCGATTGATCACATGATCAAAGTAGGGTATAAATTGCTGGGTTGGATATTCAGCAAAAGCATCTGTCATCCAAATTTTGAAATCATCGGTTTCTTGATAGTCAATCACAAAACCTGCATTATCAATTTTGAAATTTAATTGAACCAATTGTTCAAAGATGATCTGGATGACATCACGGAGCTCATCACTTTTTTGCATGCCAATAGAGCGGCTTCTCACCCGTTCAAGAGCAGTTTCAATTTGAGCTTCTCGGGCTTGGGCTTCTGCTTTTTGGAGGTCAAGAAAGCGCCTATAGATTAATCCAAAAACCTTGGCGAAGCGGAGTCCAATAGTTTGCTCCTCTGGATTAAGCTCTTGTCTAGCAATGATGTTTATTGAACCTTCATTGAAGAAGAAACTATAATAGAATTCACGATCAGGAAAAACTTCAGGTTTGGGTACATTCAAAGCCTTTGTTGCAACTTCGTAATATTCTTTCAGCTCCTTACCTTCCATTTCAGCGAAAAAGTAGTCTTTCTTTTGTCGGGCTGCTTCTATATAGTTTTTGTAAAATTCATGTTGCTCGCTATTTGCCTTTCCTAGAATTTTGGTTTCAGCTTTTCCATCTTTCTCAGTGACAAGCCAAAGCTCTGCCTGACCCTGATCTAAATCTACCAAAGCAATACCTACTCGTACAGAATCGATTCCCAGCTTATTCAATTCTTGGAAAACCACCAATGCAGTATCAGCAAGTTCGGAACTTGAATGCATGGCCATAGATCTGGCTCGAACCCTTTCAAGAGCTGCCTCAATTTGTGCGTTTCTTGCTTGTTCTTCAGCTTTTTTTAGATCCAGGAAACGGGTGTATGCTCTTTCAAATTCAGTGGAGAACCGCTTTAGAATGGTTTTTTCCTCTTCAGTTAGTTTTCGTCGGATATTGATCCCGAAACATCCATAGCGCATGTATGCTTCTGAGTAGAAGATTCCTTCAGGAAATAATTCTGCTTTGAGTTTTTTTGCTCCATCCAGTAATTCTTTCCATACCTCAAAAAATCCTTCAACCTGATCTGGAGCAATGAATTCTTCCAGGATAATTTCGGGTTGGGCCCAGGCGTCAAAACAAGCTTTGGTATAGGGTTCTGATTTATCAAGTGGATAGGTGATCTGTTTGCTTTTAAAGAGTGTTTTTCCATTTTCGGTTTCGGACCAACTCGCCCAAAATTGATGTTCTTGGTTTGATTCATCCGGGAGCCAGACATAAGAAAACTCAGAAGGGATTCCCAATTCTAATAATTGCTGATGGAAAGTGTTGGAAATGGTTTTGATCTCGTCCGAATGCTGCATCAGCATACTTTGGGTACGGGCTCTTTCTAGTGCTACTTCGATCTGCGCCTCTCGTGCCTGTGCTTCTGCTTTTTGGATATCGATGAATCGCTGATAGGCCAAGGAAAAAACCATATGGAAGCGCTTGAATAAGTTTAACTCCTCTTCCTTGATCGCTTTATAGCGAGTGATCCCCAGCCCACCTTCGCCAATAGAAAGAAAGCAATACCCCAATTCGGAGCTTTCTTCAATCAAAGGATCAGGGAAATGATTTTCCTCTTTTCTGTGGGCCTCAAATTCCCTCAGCGCTTTTCCTTTCATATGCCCCATAAAGTGTCCGTCCCGTGAGGCAAGCATCTGATGGACCATTTCCTGCTCGACAGGATTTTTGAAATATTCGGTTTCTTCGATGGTGGTCTGATCATACGCTGGAAAATACTGGTAGCAGCTGTAGAGACCTGCTTTTTCATCGATGATGGCAATCTGAATGTTTCGGATTTGATCCACTCCAAACTCTTCCAGCTGACTCGAAATTACTTGACACACATCAAGTAAGTCTTCAGGCTTTTTCATCCCCATCGCAACGGCTCTTACTCGTTCAAGACCGGCCTCAATCTCTAATTCGCGGTTTTTTTGC
Organism: Algoriphagus sp.; assembly: GCF_013373065.1. Lineage (GTDB taxonomy): Bacteria > Bacteroidota > Bacteroidia > Cytophagales > Cyclobacteriaceae > Algoriphagus. The sequence goes on along the minus strand of NZ_JABXIN010000002.1, from coordinate 241,738 downwards.
TCCAACTCGACGGTCCGGCGCTTCACAGCTTCACGGAGTTCCTGATTTTCTCTGCTGATTTTTTCGATTGCCAGGGTTTGCCCTTCACCCACTCGCATATCTGGAAATGAACCATGTTGTTGGGCTACTTTCCAGCCTTCAGAAGTTTCCCGCAGGAGGGTGGAGATTCGAATAGTGGCATAAAAACTCCATTCCTCTTCGGTCCATACGTATATGTCACAGGTCTCATTGATCAATACGTGTGGTTCAATTAAAATTGAATGGATTTTCCGATTTCTCATTTCGGCTCTGCCTCCCAATTCATCTCGTTGAGCCTTTAAAAAAGCAATACCCTCTTCTTTGGAGTGGCAGATTTCGGTTTCAGAGGTTCCGATCATTTCATAGCCATCGTCCAAGGTGGAAGCAAAGGACTCTACATCGAATCTCAGATAGCTATCCCAGTAAGTATGATAGACTTCAAGTGCCCGGTCTATACGGGTATTTTTTTCCTTCATTGGAAAAGAATTAAAGTAAAAACAAGGATCCTTTACAGGATACTATGAGGCGTAAAGTCTCTTTTCCAGATAAAAGCAGGAAGTAATTCGTGTTAGAAATTATCGACTGGTAAAAAGAAAAGAGCAGAATCTGATGGCTTAGTCTTCAAGGAAATAGTTTGGTCTTCTCAAAATACAAAATCCTATCAAAACCATCTTATTTATCTCCTTGATTTTCTTGGGCTTTTTGAAAAAATGGATAGTAGTTGTATTAAGCTAACTTGAAATAATTCAATTCCAAAAACTCTGTTTTAGGTTTTTGCTGTTTTAGGATTTAGAGCTGTTGATTATCGAGATAATGATTATGACCAGTTTAAGGTGATTAACTGGATCTAAAAAATCCAACCATGCCTCCTCTTATGAGTATCTATGTTTGGATAGTATTTTGGTTAATTTAAATATTATTGGGTTGACTTATTTCCGGATTTCATCAAATGCTTCTTTAGTGTCTGTCAGCAGGTAATCGACCATTCTAGAATAAAAAAGATCCATTCCATCGATATTGATACCTCCCATTCCATCTGTGTAAGTAATAACCTTAATTGCTTCTTTTGGAGGCTCCATCCGAATGGATCCAAGTACAAGTCCTTCCAAATAACCTTTTAAAGGACCTATTGGAGCGAATTTCTTTTCGTTTTCCTCCCGATATGGGACAGGATTAGGCCCAATCAATGTCATTGTAACCGCAGTTAAATATGTTCCTTTTTTATCGGAAGTGAAATAATTTTCAATGATTAAAAAAGCATCCAAATCAAGTTCTCCTGCAAGCTTACCGACTGCCCTCCAAATTTTTGGATCAGCATTGGCATAACCAACTCGTTTAAGTCCAGGAATATCCACTTTCACATCAGGAAGTAACCCTCCTCTAATTTTCTTTTCAGCAGCAGCTGTTGCTTTAAATAAACCAGAAATTTCAAATTCTGTATCTTCATAGATTTTTTTCTTTTGATCAGTGTCATTGTAATTATCAGGAAGAAGAATATAAACATCATGGTTTTGATGTACCCTATCATTCATGGGGAAGTAGGTCTTTTTGAAAATGGCATCGATCAGGTAAATTCCTCCCAATTGACTCATAGTTATACTCTGATACGAATAGAGGTTAGTTTTTTCGAAAGAGGCGGGATCAAAAACACTAAAGCTGAGTAACCCTATTTTTTCAAATTTCGGTAAATCTTCATCTGAAAGGGCAAACTTTTTAACCTCGAAAGTATTATGAATCACCTCAGCAGCAGTTTTTTCAAACTTTTTATCATCCAAATTTGCCCATTCTTCGAAGGTTTGGGCACTTAAATGCAAGGTTGTAAGTAGAGCTACGATTACAAGAGTTGTTATATTTTTCATTAGGCTGGGATTTAGGTAAAATATAAAAGTCTGTAAGTTCTCTTAATTTAATTATAAATTATTAAAAATCATTCAATAACAACTCGATTTAATCCATTCTTATCAAGAATAATCCTACTTTTTCATCAAAAAAATATATAGAGGGGGCGCTTTTAAATAAAGAGAAATAGAATTTGTTATGCAGGTGAATAAAAGTCGATTGGGCAGACGTTATAGCATTTACCAATGTCTTAAACATATCAAGAATTGATTTTCCTCTTTTCAATGGGCCTCAAATTCCCTCAGCGCTTTTCCTTTCATATGTACCATAAAGTGACCGTCCTGTGAGGCAAGCATCTGATGGACCATTTCCTGCTCGACAGGATTTTCGATAGCCATCGTTTCACCTTCCTGTACCCGCATATCGGGAAAAGAACCATGCTGTTGAAGCACTTTCCAGCCGGATTTTGTCTCAGGCAGGAAGGTAGAGATTCGAATTTTGGAATAGAAAGTCCATTCCGGTTCGCCCATAACTTAGATATCGCAGCTTTCAATGATCAATACTAGATCATTGGTTGCCTAGGAGAAAATTTGGTGGTTTCGCATATTGGTCTTTCCGACTACTTCCTGCATTTGGCCTTTGAAAAAGGCAATGCTTTCTTCCTTATTATGGGCAATTTCACTTTCCGAGGTGCCAATCATTTCATACTTCTCGTCAAGCTTGGAGGCGAAAGATTCTAAGTCCCCTTTTGATATAGTTTTTCCAATACAACTCGTAGATTTTAAGGGCGATCCTTTCCTTATCTGTTGTCATTTATCCTCAGATTCAATCGGTAAATAGATGATCATTTCGGTGCCTTCACCTTCGATACTCTTCACCCGAAGATCACCCCCATGTGCTTTGATAATGTCATAGCTTAAACTCAAACCCAATCCTGTCCCACTACCTGTAGGTTTGGTAGTAAAGAAGGGTTGGAAGATTTTATCGATGATGGCTTTGGGAATTCCACCCCCGTTGTCCTTGACGCAAATCTCTACCCCGCCTGAGCCTCCCAATTCCACCAAACGGGATTGGACGGTTACCTTGGGTAAATAGGCTTCGTTCCCATTTTTAAAGGCACTTCGACTCCGCTCAGCGCAAGCGTAGAAGGCATTGTTGATCAGGTTGAGAAATACCCTTCCTATATCCTGAGATACCACCTTAACTTTTGGAATATCCGGGTTTAAATCTGCCTCGAAATCTGCCGAAAAGTTTTTGTCTTTTGCTTTCAAACCATGATAACTGAGCCTCAGAAATTCATCGGCCAAAGCATTCAGGTTGGTCAGCTTTTTTTCTGTATTGCTTCCCCTACTATGTTCGAGCATGCCCTTGACGATGGAATCAGCCCGTTTTCCATGATGCTTGATTTTACTGAGGTTTTCTTTTAGATCTTTTCCAATTGACTTGGCATCCTCCAGGTTTCCATTTTCCAGCTCCTCATTCATTTCCTCTACCAATTCCTCACTTACTTCGGAGAAATTGTTCACAAAATTCAAAGGGTTTTGGATTTCATGGGCTATACCCGCGGTGAGTTCACCAAGAGAGGCCATTTTTTCAGCATGGATCAGTTGGGATTGGGTCGATTTAAGTTCCTCGTAGGCTTTTTCGATTTCTTTGGCATGAGCCAATTCTTTTTCCCTGTTTTTCTCTTTTTCTCGGGCTAAAACCCTGTTTGTCTGTATTTTGACCAATGCATAAACCAACAATGCAAACCCTAAGAAATAGAGCGTGAATGCCCACCAGGTAGCATACCAAGGAGGAAGGATGGTGAAGCTATAGGTGATTTCTTCGGATAGCGTATTGAAGGTGTTTTTAGCACGGACATGGAAACTATAGTCGCCATAAGGAAGGTTTGTGAATTCACGGGAGACCTCGTCGTTCCAGTCCTCCCAGTCTTCATCATACCCTTCTAGGTAGGTTTGAAATTGGACCTTGTTTTCTCTTACAAAAAAAGGAGAGGCATAATTGAAAGAAATCCGATTGGCTTTAAAAGGAATTTCGGGGGATTTACCATTTAAAAATTTTGCAACAGGAAGAGCACCTTCAGTACCCGAAATTGAAGTAAAATACAATGGGATCTGGTAGTCAGTTTTGTATTGCTTATTTGGGTCTATTCTGATCAATCCTTCGTCAGTTCCTATCCAAATGACCTCACTTGGTTCAGTATATCCTGAAGCCACGCCACTCGCTGTTATTAAATTCACCGGATAAGTTTCCAGAATAAAACTTCCATCAGGCTGTATTACGGCATATCTTTTTTCTCCTTTGAAGTCCAAAAAAACATTGCCGGTTTCTCCAACACCCAAACCATAAGTATCCAAATTGATATCTGCTACTTCATCGGAAAAGCTAAATACTGGATCGCGCTCAAAGCTTTGGACGGAAGTATTGAAAAAGTAAAAGCCATCAATACCCGATGTATAAACCTTCCCCCCTATGGGTCCCACTGCTAGGCCTGATAGCCCTCTGATTCCATCATTTTCACTATACTCCTGTACTCGAGAATTGGGGATGTCCAATCTTCCGGAAGCTGTCTTTGGCAAAGAAATGCGGTACAATATTCCGGCTTGGGTTCCACCCCACAGCTCTCCTTCCTCGTTTTCAGCCAATGAATAAACAGCTCGTGAAACACCTGTTATTGGGCCAATGTCTTCGTATTGATATTCTCCATTACTCCCTAATTCCCTTCTAAAAACCTGAATACCGAAATTCCCACTGATGAAAACATATCCCTTATGCATCTCAGACACCAATATTCTTAAGGTTTGATAGCCTGCCGTTTGGGGAATAATTCTGGCTTGATTGCCTCTTATTTCATAAATGCCTACACCTGTACTCAAAACCCCATTGGTATCAGCATGCAGATCAAAAACCTGAGTATTGGGTGTCCCGTCCACTTTTTTGACAATTCCGTCGGACTTGTCAATGTATAATACACTGGTAGAAGTGCCGATGTAAAGGGTATTGTCGAAAGCCGAGAGTGAAAGGGCATTTCCGATTTCATAGGTATCGGAATCAAATCGGGTAAGGGGAGAGAATATTTCGATTTTGGAAAGCCCGCTATTGGTCCCTACCCATAGATTGTTGGTATTATCCAAATGGAAGGCATAGACGCTTTGATCTGGGATGGAATTTTTAATGTTAAAGTGGGCCTTGATAGCACCTTTTCGATCTATGATGAAAAATCCTTGACCTAATACACTTAAGGCATAGGTACTATCAGGAAGTGCTAGCGCCTTATATAGACTTCTCTCCTGTAGTAATGAATCAATGGCCGTGGGAAAAGGAATAAAATGCTGTCCATCATACCTAAAGAGCCCCCCTGCAAAAGCACCTACCAAAAACTCTCCGGAATCATACGAAAGCAGCACTTGGACTCGGTCTTTTCCCAAAAATTCACTTTCGGGGATCAATTCTAAAACACCATCATTTTCTTTAAAAAGTCCTAGGTTCATTTGATGTGCGTAGTACTCCCCATTGAGACTAAAGCCATACATAAACTCGGTATCAGGTTTCCATATTTTGAGGTTCCCTGATTGATCTTTTGTTGCTGGAGTGTAGATGAATATAGCTTCTCGTGCCTGGAAGTAGATTTTACCTTTACTTTCTCGGATAGACCAGATATCATTGAAGATAAAGTCTGAGGGGAATCCATCCAAAAGGGATTTTTCAATCGTCTTGCCTGTGGAATCTGACGTTACAATTCCAAAATCTCCCAAGGAACCGTAGTAAAAAGTGCCATCAGAGGCGAGTAATGTAGACCGGACATTGGTGTTGAATTCTGTGCTTGGAGAAGCTAAAAGATTCCAGTTTTTTCCATCAAATTTTTGCAATCCTGAGCTGGTACCTACAAAAAGAAAGCCGTCCTTGTTTTGATTGACATTCCAAACTTGCTGCCCGGCCATAGAATTGCCCCCTATCACATAGTTGGTATAGCTTGGTACTCCTTTGGAAGCGTTGATTTGGGCTTGTGATTCGAATCTGACCTGTGTCAATAAAGCAATCAACATGAAAAAATAGATGTGCTTGGAACAAAAGGAGGAGAGGGTTAAAGATTTCATATTTTGGAAAATTGGGAGCGAGGAGGTACTAGCTCGGGAAGATTGTAAAAAGAATAAGTTGTATAGATAAATGGTAATTTAATCATGCTTTGATTTGGAATCTTCCATAGTGATGCTTTTCCCATACTTAGTTAGACACTTTGATTTTCAGGCATGGAAGATTTCATGGGAGAGAAATCTGGAAATCCAGATTAATAGCATTATGCCTTACCAAGCGCAATCTTAGATTCATAAAAAATCAAAAGAAGCTTAATTAAAATCCCCTTCTGGGATTTTTTGGGTAGATATTAACAGAGTAAGCTTGGAAAGGAGACTTGCCTTTTAATCCAAAATTTTTCTGCAATGAGAAATTTAGATCTGTTTTAGCTAAAATTTCTTCTTTCTAAAATACAAATCCCTCTTCTATTTACAATAGGATTTACTCGAAATTTTGAAAGTTTAATCCAATGAATACAAATCACTTAGAAGTAAATTTCTATTCATTTTCCTGTAAAAATTTAAGGCTTTCTACTATCTAAAATTTTTAATAAAAAGTTTATGAATACTCCTGCTTCTATTGGGGTTTTAGGGCTTGGTTCTCTCCAAGGTGGCCTCTACGATTTCTTTGAGTCGCTCAAGCTTGAGCAAGTAATTGCTAACCGCCCAAAACTGATTGTCCATGTGGTTTTCGAATTCCAAATCTTGAAATAAACTATGATTTTGAAAGCCAAATTTGGACCGGCCGTTTACTCTCCCGAGTCCATTATAGTCAATGTTTTTCATCGATCCCTTTTTGGTTAGGTAGGGAAGGGTTTGAGTTTGACTGATTTCATCCATGGTATCATAGCCTTCTGTTTTTTCGTCTATTTCACTCACCCAATCAAAGATTAGGATGCGCAAAGAATCTGAAGAAATCAGATTCATTTTTCCAGAGGAAATCAGTTCGGAAATGACAGATTGACTTGGGTTATAGTCGAAATAATCGATGGAGAGGTAGATGAGACTGTCTACAGGTTGATTGGTTAGGCTGGATTCCGGCTCATTCATTAAACTCATGACTTCTTGAATAGCTTCAAGTATGGCCTTATGATAGGTGATGGTGGAGTCAAGTTTTTGCTTGTTTTTCTGAAACTCCAAATGCAGGTCATTAAGAGTTGCCCGTTCCTTGATCCTATTGATGCGTTGATCATTCCAGGTATTGATTTGCAAGGCGATTAGGATTCCAAGTACCACTAAAAATATTTCGCCAACGGCATAGGTCAAGTATCGGGTTATTCGGTCTTGCGAGAGTAGTTTTTGGCGGATTTTTCTGAAAAATGAAATCATATGTATATCTCTATCATAAGCCCTGAAGCTCTCTTTCTATTAAATCCTGTAATCGGGCATTCTGCTTCCGCATTTCTTTGTACAGATCCAACATATAGGCATTATTTGCAATAGCTAAGATCCACCCGTTTCGAATCACTTTGTTATTCATGATTTCTCCGGCTTCTCGATTCAGATTTCTAAGTCGATCTTCACTTACCTCCTCTATGGGAATTAGCCGATTAGTCTTTCCCAAGGTATCCAAGTTGATTAATGGGAGCCACTCATAATTAGCCAACTCATCATAGATATAGTGGTCATAGTCTCTTCGCATGTGGTTTCTGTTTTGGACAATTTCAGCATTTAAAATTTCCATAGACATGAGAAGATCTTTGATCGTGTCGTTTCTGATTAGGCTTAAATTTCCCGAACTGGTCAATTCATTGAAGGTATTGTTATTCGGGGTGAACTCATACCAAAAATGGATCATCAAAAATTCATCATTGACTTCCCGAAGCTCCTCCAGGGTACTTGGAGTATTCATTTTCATGACTTTCAGGGCAGAATTGATGATGTCTTTTCGATTGTTTGTCATCCGATCGAGGCCTTCAATATCCCGATTTAGATCTCGTTGAAGCCCATGGAGATACTTTTTTTCAAGTTGCCGCTCGAGACGGTTTTCATTCCAATTATTCACCTGAAGTGCAATCAAAATTCCGATAACAACTAAAAAAATTTCGCCCAAGGCATATACCAGGTATCGGGTGACCCGATTTTGGGAAAGGAGATTTTGGCGGATTTTTCGAAAGAAGGAGATCATATAATCAGTGGATGAATAGGGTTGTCATTATCTGTCGATTCTTTTCAATTCTACCTCTAAATCGTGTATCATGGACTCTACTGATTTTTGGAGATTGGTATAAAAGTACCCCAAAAAAGATCTAGTCCGGTTTTGTTGGGTCTTGATAAAATAATGGTACTCCTGATCAGTTTTGAGGGATTCAAAATCTTTGGGAACCATACTTCCGTCAAAAGTATTATCCTTCCCCTCAAAATTATGTCCTGATACAAAGCGACCCGGAAGTATATGCCTCATTTGGTATTGCACTTCAGCAATTTCTTCTTGCTCAGCTTTTAGGAAAAAATCATATTGGGAATCATAAACAGCGATCAGCTTATTTCGGATATCATTGTTGGAAATGATGTCCAAGCCCCTTGATTTTGCGGTCTCGAAGGAGCTGGTCGAGTGGACGAAATGAATAGGGATAAGAGTATAATTGAAGTGAAAAGCCAGAGAATCATGGTAGGATCCGTCATTTTCTAAAACTTCAAGGATTAGGTTTAGGGCGGTCTGGCTTTTCCTGAGTTCATTCATGTTGAATTTGATTTCCTCCAGATCGGTCATCAGTTCCGTTTTGCAGCCTTTGAGGATTTCAATTTCCGCTCGTTTTCTAGCTTTGTTCTCTCCGTAGTTTGACAGCTCAAAAGCCCCATAGATACCGATGATTAGTACCAAAATCTCAAAGAAGTATTCCGGCCATTTTTCTTTGAGGATGGATAGGATTCGTTTCATTTAGGTTAATTTTTAGAAAATAATAAAAATCCCTGGATTTCTTCTCGAAGCGTCAAGGCACTTTTTAAAAGTCGAATTCTATCTATTCTTTTCGCTAAAGTCAAAGCTTTGATATAACCCGCCCGATTGGCGAATCCCTGTACTTTTGAAGAGTGGATGTCTTCATCCAAAAATTCCAAAAAAGTAGTAATCGGTAAGCTGGGATCTAAATCTGAGGCCCAATAGGGAGGGAAAAAGAGTCGTTCCAAGCCATTGATGCCCACTTCATCGGTGATGAAGAGTTCCTTTCTCAGCTCCAAAATACCCGGATTGTGCAATTCCTGTTCAGAGGTAATTAAGACCTCACTTTGATTGTAATATTCCAAAAGATGGTAGCGTAACGAATCGGATTGGACGAGGTAGGTACTACCAGAAGAATTCAAATCATCAAATACGATATGGTTTCCTTCGTAGGAGTTTACCAGTTGGATTTTAAAAATGGTCTCAATTAATGCTTTTGGGTTTGATTTGTATGCCTTATCGGAAAAGGCCCTGACTAAGTTGGTGTATCCATTTAGAAGGAGGCTATCATCAACAATGAGTCTTTCTAATTCTTTAATATCACTGTCCAGGTTTTCTGCAATCCCTAAGAGGTAATTTTTTTCCAAAGCCCGATCCTTTCTGTTTTCATTCCAGATGTTGACCTGAAGAGCGATTAGAATTCCGATGACCACTAAAAAAATTTCGCCTAAGGCATATACCAGATATCGGGTGACCCGATTTTGGGAAAGGAGTTTTTGGCGGATTTTACGGAAGAAGGAGATCATTACTTTAGGGCATCTAGGTCTTGTATCAATTCATCCCTCAATTGTATGGCAGATTGATTTAATCTTCGAGAGAACATCATGTGGTGAGACCATTGTACAGAAAATTTGGAGAGAAAATTGGCTACTTTTTCATCATTAGCCATTGCTTCAAAATCTGCCTGTATCCCTACTTCTATCCAATCATTCGAAACAGAATTGGTGTCTGGAATGGAACGGATGTATTGTTCGATATAGAATACGGGTTGGCTGGCATGGTTTCCCATACCTACCAAGATTTCATCGGTTGAAAGGATTTCTTGCTCAAATTGTATGAGCCTTTTTCTTAAATCAAGGTTCTGCATTAGCTCAAGCTCTCCGTTACTTCTCATTTCTGTAATGGTCGAAATTGAAGGGTTTCGGTAGGGTACTTGATAGTACAGATGCATCGTTCTTTCAAAAGCACCGATTTTGTCTTCAGGTAGCTCTTTTGCTTCTAGCATATCAATGGTCTGAAGGATTATTTTCCGGATTGATGACGAACGACGAATTGACCCTTCGGTTTCGTCTATGAAAATGTCAAGATCTTCAATAATTCGCTCATGATAGCTTTTAGCTTTCATTTTTGCGAGGCGTTCTTGGTTCCAATTGTTGACTTGCAGCGCAATTAGTATCCCGATTACTACCAGCAAGATTTCTCCGATTGCATAGGCTAAATATCGAGTGACCCGATTTTGGGAAAGGAGATTTTGGCGGAGTTTTCTGAAAAAACTAGTCATGGATAAATGATTTGATTTCTTCTTGAAGGGACTTTATTTGAGCTGAACGGACTTTCAAAACGTTCGACATATTGAAAGACCTGCCTAGATCTCCAATAAGATAGGACTCAAACTCTGTTTTTTGTAAAAAGGCATCGAGTTCCCTTTGTGTATCAATCTTGCGCTGATCTGGAATGGAATCCAAAAAAGAATAAAACCCTTTGTTTCCTTCGCTGGTAATTACATGTTCAGATGTTTCTGAATTTAAAAAATCATTAGGAACTGATGCCATTAGCGGCTCAAAGGATGACTCCAAAAAACGGACAGTTGAGGTCATTACATCTTCTATCTGCTTAAAATTGGAATAGTACTCCACGAGTTTTTTAAGGAGCTCTTTGTTGGAAAAATTTTCAAAGGCTCCTCCACTTTTTGCTGCTTCATAGGTAGCATCAAAGCTGATCGCCGACTCGTTGTAATAAAGCGGTTCGGTATGGGTTCCAAATTCGACACCACTTACTCCAAGATTTGGATTCCTTACATGAGTGAGCAACCACCTTAGGTTTTCAATTCGGCTGTTGTAAAACTTGGTAAGTTGCTCCAGCTTTTTTTGATCATTTCCTAAGTCATCCAGAATGGTCTTGTAGAAGGTCTGTTCGCTAAGGTGATGTTGTCTTTCTTCCTTCCAGGTATTCATTTGCAAAGCAATTAAAATACCCAGGGTTACTAAAATAATCTCCCCAACTGCATAAGTCAGGTATCGAGTGATCCGATTTTGCTGAAGGAGTTTTTGGCGGATTTTTCGGAAGAAGGAGATCATAGAGTTATTTTCTTTATTTTATCCCTTTAGGGACTATATATGGGTAGAAATGACATTTAAAATCAATGTGCTGTGCCGTTAGGTACAGGATATAATCATTCGATCGATTTGAAAATGTAACGTTGATCATATTCCACATCATGAATCTTAAGAAGCTCTTCATATTCTTCAATGAAAGATTTTTGCGAGTGATTCTTTTCCTGATCCTGAATGTATTTGATCACTCTTGGTACCTGAACTTTTGAATAGGAAAACGCGCCATATCCAGATTGCCAAGAGAATTTTCCTTTGACAAAACCTTTGGTATTTATCCATTTTGATGAATCTTCCTTTGCCATTTGCATTAAATCTGATAATGCTTGGGTAGGCCTGAACCCCATCAATATATGGATATGATCAGGCATACCGTTGACTTGCAATACCTTATGATTATGTTTTTGGACTATTCCGGTAATGTATTTATAAAGTTCATCTTTCCAGTCAGCTTGGATTAGAGAAATGCGGTTTTGGACTGCAAAGACCACTTGAATATGGATTTGGGTATAGGTGTTTGCCATAGTTAAAAATTTATATTCCGTACCTAAAGGCACGTAGGGGGCTTGTTAAAATTGTTTGTTCTACCCATATCGAGCCCCTAAAGGGACTGCCATTACCAATCATCGCCGAGGCAATTTCCCCTGCGGAATAAGCCAAATACCGGCTTACCCGATTTTGCTGGAGGAGTTTTTGGCGGATTTTGCGGAAGAAGGAGATCATGGTGACTTAGAATTACATTTTTTTTCTAATTCATTTTTCGCTTGGATGATATCCGGGAGGATGGATTCGTAGAGAAATAATATTCTGGAGTTGGCACCCACATAATATACCGCATCACTCGTTAATTTCTCCACAAACTCCCGGTCGGTTAAATGAAACGATTCCAACTTTTTGAGATCTACTTTGCTGGTATCCAGATTGTTTTTTACAAAGTCCATGTCCTGCCATTGGATGGCTGCATAGTTGTCTTTCTTATAGAAAAGCTGAACCGCACCGTCGGCATTGGTATTGATCACATCCAGCATTCCATCGATCATGGAGTAGTAATCGACGATCATGGTTTTTATATCATTGTCTCGGAGAATATTCAGGTTTCCGCTGGATTTTAGGTCTTCATAGGCCGCCATGCTGGGACGGTAGGTATAGGTAATCAAGGAAATGGATTCCAGATTTTTTTCCATGATCAGGGGTCTGTCCAAGGAATCCTTTTGAAGCAAGGAAAGCAGGTCATTACTCGCTTGAAGTCGTATTTGAGTTTGTTCAATCAGATTTTGGATTTGTAAGATGTCTAGGCTGACATCTTCCATGAGTTTGCAGTAGTAATCGTTTTCAAGGGTTTTACTTTTACGGAATTCATTCCAGGTATTGATCTGTAAAGCAATTAATATCCCAAGGACTACTAAAATGATTTCCCCTAAAGCATAGGCCAGGTATCGGGTGATCCGATTTTGCTGGAGGAGTTTTTGGCGGATTTTTCGGAAAAAGGAGATCATGATATCAATTGGGACAATTTTTATTTTCCAGGCACTCAATTCGATCCAGAATATTTTGGAAATACTCTCTAAACTCTAAAATACCTCCTGCAAACTTTCGATTAGCTAGACTCCAAAACTGTATTCCTGCGATTACCTCACTTTGCCCTTTCATACGATCATAGTCCAGACTCATATTTTGGGTTGTATCACCATTGGTTATGAAGATTTCTTGAATTCTGTACGGCTGAAAAAGATTAATATCTGCAACCGACATGTCTCTCCAGTAATTGAGTGTCTGGATTGTAATAGACTGGAAGCTTGCCGCTTCATCTAGTATTTCCCGCAACTTAATATCAGACAGAATACCCAATGAACCAGAAGATACTAACTCGGTATAGGCCGAATTTCTCAGTCTCCATGCACTAATAAAAAAGGGTGATGCAGGAATTCTCAGGTGTTCATTTTTGGGAAGGTCATTGTTTAAGGCAAAAGCAACAGAATCTAGGTTAGATGCATTCTGTTGATATATTTTTATTTGATTATCCAAAATATCAATATTCCATAATGCTTCCTCCTTTATTCTTTCTAGGAATAATTTTTCCTTTTCCCGAATTTTTAAGTTCTCATTCCAATTGTTTACCTGTAGCGCAATCAAAATTCCAATTACAACTAACAGGATTTCCCCTAGCGCATAGGCTAAATACCGGCTGACCCGATTTTGTTGAAGTAGTTTTTGGCGGATTTTTCGGAAGAAGGAGATCATCAGTCAAGAGGGATAAATTCGTAGGTCTTTTCCGTCAGATTCAAGTTAATCTGATATTTTCCTGCGGGTACTTGGATATTAGGTCCTTGCCATTCCAAGTGCCCTTTAGGGAAGCTTCGGCCTCCCCAGTTTCGGTTCCAGGTTTGGTTTTCCCGGAATTTTACCTGACCTCCTACCAATTCAATTTCCGCTTCCCAAATAGCGGGCTCCTCAGACTTCTTTTCAAAGGGGATATCAGTCCCCCAATCCCTATTCGGAGATCCTTCGCCCACTAATCCTAGGTTTTCATAAAGTAATTTGACTTGTGGGAATTGTTTTTTGATTTCGCCTTTCAATTTTTCACCAAGCTCGCGGATATGAAAAGCCTCAGCAGCATAGCTGTCATGAAGGACCGCAGCTTTGATCAAAGCTGCTCTGACCTCTGGTCGACTAATCATTTCCTGACTTTTCAGAATCTGAGCTTCGCTAAATACGCCTGGCATTTCTAAAAATCTTTGATTTAAAGCAATTCCAAATGTCAAATCGGGAGTAGGGATGGTTTCCACTAAAAGCAGCTCTTTGAGGAGTTTTTCCGAACGATTAAATTCCAAATTGGCAAAAGAGGCATATTCAGTAAGATCCCTTGCCAGTAATATTTCAGTAGTATTTCCGGGCTTCACTTTGAGGTTTTGCAATAAAAACCCGATGCTGGTTCGGAAAGGGCTAGATTCTGATTCCTCATAATTCAATAGTCCTGGGAGAAGGTTAGGGTCCAGAAGTTCCGGATAGTTATATAGGCTGTCTAAGTATATATTTTGTTGGGAAGAATGAAATTCGATAAAAAGTAGTTCTTGAATTTCCACATCCAAGACATTGTAGATTTGCTCAATGGTGACTTCAAATTCCTCTTGTCGCTTCTTTTCTTCATTCCAGTTATTGACTTGCAGAGCAATCAATATTCCGATGGTCACCAAGATGATTTCTCCCAGCGCATAGGCCAGATATCGGGTAATCCGATTTTGATGAAGGAGTTTTTGGCGGATTTTTCGAAAAAGCTGTATCATTTGCTGGATTTTAGGTCTTCTTGGATCAGCGTGAGAATCTCCACAATCCGTTCTCTTAAGGTTTCAGATTGGCTGTTGATGATGGTATTCCAAGTGGCACAATCTGCTAGGTAATCTCCAAAGTCGTCTTCCTTAAGAAGTTCGGGTAATTTTTCCAGCTCCTGATTAGTCAATATTGAAAAACGAACTTGTTTTTGTTTATCCAAGAGGATACTATTGATTTGATTCGTAGACCAATAGCCAGAAATCAGGTTTCTAAGGGAAGATTTTTCAATTAAAAAGGGGAAATACTGATTATTCATCACTGACCGCCAAGACAATTCGTCTTCTGTCACTTGTAAAACCTCACTGGTCCAGAGAGACAGCAAATTCTTTAGGCGCTTATTGGTCAACAATTGCAGCTTTCCAGCTGAGATCAAGTCATTGGTAATCGGATCAAAAGTGGGAGCGATCATGGTTTTACTGGTATAATAAATGATCGTATCAGGCAAAACTGGGTTCTTGCTGTCGATTAATTCCAGTAGTTTCATGGAAGATTGGATCAAATGATTACGTACATCGATTTTTTCATCCAGCTGTTCTAAGTTGCTTTGAAATTCGGATTCCAATTGGATTAAGAGTTCCTGCTCCTCAATTCTGTCTTTGCGGTATTCATTCCAATTATTGACCTGTAATGCAATCAATATCCCGATCACCACAAGGATGATTTCTCCGATGGCATATACAAGGTACCTAGTCACCCGATTTTGGGATAGGAGCTTTTGGCGGATTTTTCGGAATAATGAGATCATTTTAATTGCTGTTTTATCTGGTGTCTGATCTCATGAATTTTTTCCAAAGCATTTTCAATATGCCTCACCGAACTTTCTCGATTGTCCTTGTAAAGTTTAAAAAGAACGATGTGAGAAGGAGTCTTAAAAAATGTCTGAGGATCAGTTGGTTCATGGTAATTCATCCAGCGAAAAATTTTGAAATGCTCTTTGATGACTGGTGTCCAGTCAGTTACAAATGAATATTCAACATCCTGTAGACCCCTTTCCACCTCGAAAAGAGATACATCATAGTAGGAGATTAGGGACAATTGCAGATTTTTATTACTGATAGATTCAATCCCTTTTGATTTCAGAACTTCAAAGGCGCTTGATTGAGATTTAAATCTTTCGAAAGAAATTATTTTCCCCATCCAAAAATTAAGACTATCATTTAAGGGATTAATATTTGCCTGTTCAAGGAGGAGATCGGTCAATTCAATAGCTTGTTTAGCTTTAGATAGCTCTTCGGACAAAAGAACAGCATCCTGTTCCAGGTTTTTATCGATCAGAGAAAGAATCTCTTCCTCAAACTCAGAGGCTATTCGGGCTTCATTCCAGCTATTAAGTGAGAAAGCTCCTAAAATACCTATCGTAATAACCAGAATTTCAAGAATATATTCAGGCCATTTTTCTTTGAGTATAGAGAGGATTCTTTTCATTTCACGAGTTCTTCTTCTACCAATTCTAAAATTTTCTTCATTTGGCCTAAGGCTGTTTTTTGAACCGCGATCCAGTCGGACAATAGGAAGAATTTGTTAACTGCTAGATTTTTGAACTGTGGAGAGTTTACTGTTTCTAGCTGCTCATCTGTCAAACTATAAGGAAGATCCCGCAAAACTGAGTAGCTGATCACATTTAGGTTGTTTTGATTTATAAATGGACTGACTTCACTCACCCAATTTTGATTTAGAAAATCTTCAGAATTTTCGAGCTGATTGACTGTCAGCTTTAGTTTCCTAGATGGGTCAAGGATCTCCAACTGATTTTTAAACAGGTTCGAGTTTAGTAATTCATTCAGTATAGATATCTCAGGTACCGAAGGGGGAAAAGATAAGACATCCACGATGCATCTTCCAGCATCATCCTTTTCCATTCCGATATTCGACTGTATGAATGCCTCCAGGCGGGTCAATATCGGTTCATTTTTGGCAGTAATTCGGTTCTCTAAAAAAGCAATATTGTCGGTTAGCTCATTTCGGTATGAATTGAGCATTTCCTTCCTTGAGGAGGTCTCTTTTCGATTTTCATTCCAATTATTCAGCGCAAAGGCCCCCAAAATACCGATGGTAATCACCAGAATCTCAAGGATATATTCAGGCCATTTTTCTTTAAGAACGTTGTAGATACGTTTCATACTTTTGGAGGATTTTTCGGAAAAATGAGATCATTCTATTTTTTTCTATTCAATTCATCCTCAATCATTTTGAGTGTGAGGTTGATAAAATCTTTGATGTTCAATTCGTTGACTGAAACGTAATCATTGTTATGCTTGTGGTGCCAGATTTGATTTTCAAATTCTAAATAATCCGCTTTGGCGAGCTGGGTCTTGAAAGGAGATTTATCTGGGTAGGTTTGAAGATAATCTTTCTTGTCATAGGGGAGTTTTTTGGTGAGTTCACCATTTGCTAATGGAAAGCGCTTCATGAGAAATGGCATTAAATTCATGGTATAGTTGTCTGATCTAAAAAGAATATCCTCCTCCTGATCAACTAAGAGCGTCAGCCAGTTTACTATTTGAGTGCGTAGGGCGTCATTTTTCAGAAGATTTAATTTCCCGGAATTGACTATTTCGCTTGCAACTCCTGTTTGCGCATCAAAGGAATTGAATGTGCCTATCTTCACCAGTAGATCATCTATAAGTTCAGCATTATTTTCGATAGAATTAGATCGAATTATCTGAGTGAGCTGCAAGCAGTCCTCTGTTACTTTTTTGTTAATATTGATACTATAGTTTATTTCCTCCAGATTATTTTCAAATTCTTCTTTTAGCCCAGAAAGGATTTCCAATTCCTCCTCATTTTCAATTCGTTGCTGGTTCCAGGTATTGATTTGCAGCGCAATCAAAATTCCGATGACTACCAACAATATTTCCCCTAGAGCATAAGCCAAGTATCGCGTGATTCGATTTTGGGAAAGGAGTTTTTGTCGGATTTTTCTGAAAAGGGAGATCATATCAGTTCAGCAATTGAGAAATAAGGGAAACAGAGAATATTGTCAGCATAAACCAGCCGATAAATCCCTGGATAATTGCAAGGTATCTTGGCAATCCTTTGATGGGAATCTCTCCAAAACCCAAGGTGGTAAAGGTGTTGATGGAGAGCATGAGTGCATTGAGGACTTTGATTAAAAAGTCATAGAGTAACGCCACCAGAAATGCCCCAGTCAAGAGAAAAGACTTCCAGGCTTTTTGTGCAGGAGGTAGTTCCTCCCAGGTACCTTTTAGAATATCGATTTTGCTTAAAATTTTCGCGCTCAATTGGGTGCCTGAGATCGCCCATCGATAGAGGGGGAGCGCAGTTGCTGAGAAAAATCGGGGGACGGACTTCTCGGAATCCGAAATCATGGATCTGAATTCCTCATAGGCCAGTAAATCCTTTTGTTTTTCTTCCAGATAGACCTCATGTACGCCGGCATTCCGCTGGAGGTATTTGAAGAAAAAGCGATAGCGATCCACGATTCGGTTTTTGCCATGGGCATCCCAGGAATTGGGGAAGAACAGGTAAATCAGGGCAAAGGCAAAAATCACATAGACAGAGAATACGATTGCCTTGGAGGGTTTGGTTCCGTATTCAGAGAATACCTTGAGAAATTGGTTGATCTTCCAGGTAAAAAAAGTCTCAAAGGAAGGGTTGACACGATAGAGATAAGCCAATCTGGATGTTTCCAGATTTTTCATTTCAACATAAGTCCCGTTTGCATATTCTGTATCGTGCTGTTGCTGATAAAGTGAATAAAGCTTACCCAGTAGTTTCATCTCCCCCCTGTACACTTTCGAGTTTTCTATTCTGGCAGTGTTCTGATAATAGGCTAAATTTTTTTCAGAATATATATCTGGGTCTTGTTTAAAAGTTGCTATGGAATCTAGCTGATAATAATTGAGGTAAGCAAACCAGGTTTGATAAGAAAAATAATTAATAAGTCCGGAAGAAAATTGATTCCAATCGATGGTGGAATCATCTTCCAACTGACCGAGGCTAATTTTTACCCTTGTGTCAAATTGGTTTTCACTAAAGTTCATTCGGTTTACCTTACCATTGCTTCCAAGTAAGATGATTGGGTTGACATTTTCAAAGCTGTTTTTGTCAAAGTCAAGTCTCTGAACAGAAGAAACGTTAATCAAAACCTCCTCTCCTGATCCTCTAAACTTGGTGTTGGTTATCCAGAGATTGAATTGATTTTCAACCTGAAATACTGAGCCAATGAAGTCTTTCGAAGAATTCAAAACTTCACAAGAAATTAGGCCCCATTGTAAATCTGATAGATCAGCTTTGTCTGTATTATAGAATATCCCCTTTTTGAATAAGGAATTTTCAATGGAGGTATATGCAAAATTTTGCTTTTCCAATTCCTTAGCCTTCATAAAGATGCCTGAGAAATTCTCATCAAAGGAAACTCGAAGCTCATCAAAAAAACTACAGCGGTCGACATCTCCCAATGAAGAATTTTTGACGATTACGGGTTTTAAAAACCGAATTTTGTAAAGACTTATAGATAGAATACTACTGTCTTGAACAATTCCCCAAGAATTAAAGAAAACATTTTCAAGTCTGATCTCTTTGGTGAGGGTTATGGAGTCCTTACGCGTATAATTTTTGGTTGATCCGGTATCCCCGGCAAAGGTATGCGCTTGATCAACCTCCAAATCCATCTTTATGATGGCATTTTTGAGCTCAAAGACAGAATCCGGTTCGTTTTCCACCAATCTGAAAAACTCCGAATAGGAATAGGTTTTGATTATTGATTCTTGTGCGAATCCGATATGGCTGTAAATAATCAGGAAAAGGAAAAGCAGCTTTTTCATCATCATTCAGCATTAATTATTCAGGGAAGCTTTTATTTCCGACTGTGCCAAATCCCTAATTTCCCTTGCCTTTTTTCGTAAGGACTGATAGTTGGCTTTCTGAAATTTCAACAGGCCATTCTTAAAATATAAGGAATTGAGGAAGAAAGGATTTTCTCTATATTCTTCTAAAGTCTTTTTGGGCAAGGAAGGATGCTCTCTTCTATGGTCGAATCCAACGACAAAATTTTCTATATCCCGGCTATAGTTTTTTAGGGATTGATCGATTCCTTCATTGAAAATTTTTATGGATCGATAGTATTCCCTCAGATTGTTGATCAAGGAATCATTACGAATCAATCCGATTTGTCCAGAGGCTGTAATATTATCTAGTGCGATCTTATTTGGGTAAAACAGGTTCGCCTTAAAGAGTGCATTATCCCGTATATCAACTTCGGAAATATCATTTGCTTCCAAAATATCATCGGACATTTGGGAAAGGCGAATGAACATCAGCGAGTCTTCCTGAATAATTCCTTCCAGTAATACAATATCATCGGTCAGGTCTTTCACCAGTTTTTTTAGGAAAACTTGTTCCAGTTTTCGCTCCTTTTGGTATTCATTCCAATTGTTGACCTGAAGTGCCAGTAAAATCCCCACCATCACCAATAGTATTTCCCCTAGGGCATAGGCTAGGTATCTAGTGATTCGATTTTGCTGAAGAAGCTTTTGACGGATTTTTCTAAAAAGTGAGATCATTATTTTTGGTTAAGCTCTTCAGTTATTGAAGCGATTAATGCGCTGTTCCGCTTAAGAGTTGTTTGAAAATTTTCCATTTCAAAACCTCGGTTGTCGGCAGTAAAGCTAAGCCATGAAAGGTAGGCTCGATTTTTTTTCAGTTCTTCAAAATCCCAAGGTTCCATGGATTTATTCCAAGCAAAATTTTGAAATAAACCTAGATGGCTTTGAGAGATTTCGAGCCCTTGCTTCATACTGCCTTCTTGGATTTTTATCTGAAATGGCATTCGAACGTCGTAGTATTCAGAAATTAAAAACCGGAGACTGTCATTTTGGATCATGGTAATGCCCTTGCTCTTCAAAGCAGCGAAAGCATTTTGTTGATTATCTAAAATGGTGAAATTGTAACTTCTGGAAAAGTGTATGTCTAATGAATCATGGTATGGCTGGTCGTTGCTTAAGGCCTGTAGCAATATTTCACAGGCTTCTTTGGCCTCCCTATGGTGGTTGATATTGAAGATAAAATCTTGTTGCTGTTTCCTCAGCTCCGTGAGCATCTCTTTGAGTAACTGAATTTCTTGTCGTTTCAGCTTTGTGGCTTCATTCCAATTATTGACCTGTAAGGCAATTAGGATTCCGATCACCACAAGGATGATTTCGCCAATGGCATAAACAAGGTACCTAGTCACCCGATTTTGGGAGAGGAGTTTTTGGCGGATTTTGCGGAAAAAGGTGATCATATTTATTTAAGTCGTTTGTCTAATCGAAACCCGCAAATCGGTTTTTGAAATCGGTAGCCTACGGATTCGAACTCCAGTTGCATTGAATATCGCATTCGTTACCGCAGGAGCAATCACCGGCGTGCTGGGTTCACCTGCTCCTCCCGGAGGATTTCCGGAATTGATGATATGCGTCTCGATTTTAGGAGCTTCATTCATTCGGGTGACCTGATAATCGTGGAAGTTGCTTTGCGCTACCGCTCCGTTTTCAATGGTGATTTCTCCGGTCATTGCTGCTGCCAATCCATAGATGATTCCACTTTCCATTTGTGCTGTAAACCCGTCTGGATGGATGGCAAAACCTGGGTCAGCAACACAGACTACCCGATGTACTTTGACTTTTCCTTCGACATTGACTTCCACTTCGGCTACTTCGGCTACAATAGATCCGAAGGATTGGGCAATGGCAATCCCTCTTCCCCAATTGGCAGGCAAAGGCGAGTCCCAATCAGATTTTTCTTGAATTAGGTCAAGAACTTTCTGAAATCTTGGCTTATCCTGGGTTAGGCTTTTTCTGAAAGCTAAAGGATCTTTCTTGGCTGCAAAAGCCAGTTCATCAATAAAGGATTCGGTCAAAAACCCGTGGACAGAATGGTCCACGCTTCGCCAATTGCCCCATGGAACAAAAGAGCTGGGACTCGTGAACTGAATCAATTGATTTGGAACAGCGTATGGTAAATCCGCTGCTTCTGGTGGATGGTGTTTAAACAAAAACTGGTGAGAATAGGCCACCGGGTTTCCGGACTGATCCAAGCCGGCTTTCATACGGCTGATCGTTGCCTCACGGTATAGGTCATGCTGGGTGTCTTCCTCCCGCGACCAGATCAATTTTACTGGGAAATCGACTTCCTTGGCTATCGCAACCGCCTGTCTGATCACATCAGTCTCAGACCGTCTTCCAAAACCACCGCCCAAAAGCTGATTATGCACAGTGACCTGGTCTAGAGAAATGTCCAAAAGTTCCGCTACAGCGGCCATCACACCTAAGGGGTTTTGGCTTCCGCACCAGATTTCGCATTTTCCATCATGAACCCATGCAGTACAATTCATCGGCTCCATGGTGGCATGCGCCAGAAAAGGGAGTTGGTATTCTGCTTCCACAACGGTCTCAGCGCCTGAAAGTGCTGAATGCGCATCTCCGGATTGATAATGTTCACTGAGGCTTGCTTCTTCCAGAGCCTTATCCATGGCCAATCTATATCCATTGAAAATATCCTCTTGGCTTTTACCATCATTTTCTGTGGATTCAAATTTGATAGCAAGACGGTCTAACATGCTTTTTGCTTGCCAATAACCTTGAGCAATCACTGCTACAGCATTTTCCAGATTCAGAACTTTCAACACTCCTTCACTGTCTGAAGGGATGGAAGTATCCACTGATTTTACCTTTGCTCCGAATACTGGGGCGGCCTTGATGGTGGCATATTTCATGTTGGGGACGATCATGTCCATACCAAATTTAGCTTGCCCGGAAACTTTGGCAGGAATATCTAATCTGGCTGGGGAAGTACCCATGAGGGTGAACTCATCTCGGGTTTTCAGTTTAGGTTGTTTGGGCGCCTTTACTTTGGCCGCGGCAGGGGCCAATTCAGCATAAGTTGCGGTTTGATTGCTAGCAGGATGAGAAATGGTACTTTTTTTAGCTTTGAGTTCTTCGATTGGCACTTTCCATGTATCTGCAGCAGCTTGGAGCAGCATAGCCTTGGCAGCAGCTCCGGCGATTCGCATTCCCTGTTGACCGGTAAATCTCACAGAGGCACTACCCCCTGTGATTTGGAAATTCATGGTTTTCACTGCCGTTAGAAAAACACCATCAATGGTTTCTTCCAAAAATTTGGGGAAAGTCTTATTTCCAGCGATAAAGCCCTTGGCGACAACATAGTTTGCATATTCCTTATCTGCAGGGGCTTCCATAAATTTGACCTTAGACCAATCAGCATCTAGTTCATCAGCAAGCATCATTGCCAAAGTAGTATGTACACCCTGTCCCATTTCCGCATGGGGAATGATGACGGTAACCGTATTATCCGGGGAGATTTTTAGCCAGATATTCATCACCGTTTCTCCCTCTTCAGCGATTAAACCAGCCACTTTTGAGGATCGGTTGCCAGGACGGATAGCCACTCCGATGACCAAGGCTCCGCTTGCTAATATTCCGGTGCCAATGAAAGCTCTTCTTGTCCACTTTTTCATCGTAACTGGGGATTAGAGGTGGAGGCTTGAAGTGCTGCTGAGGCGCGTTTGATCGCGGATTTGATTCGACCATACATCCCACAGCGGCAGATATTTCCGGACATAGCCTGCTCGATTTCCTCGTCGGAAGGGGCAGGATTTTCATTCAGCAGAGCTACTGCAGACATGATTTGTCCGGATTGGCAGTAGCCACATTGGGGAGTTTGCTCTTCTATCCAAGCTTGTTGGACGATGTGTAAGGTATTTTCATCAGGAGCAATGCCCTCGATCGTGGTAATTTTTTTTCCTTCCACGGAAGTAGCTGGAGTGATGCAAGAGCGGATAGGCTTTCCGTCCACATGTACGGTGCAGGCTCCGCATTGGGCAATTCCACATCCAAATTTGGTCCCAGTCAATTCACATTGCTCGCGGATCACCCAAAGCAGGGGCATTCCTGCGGGTGCTTCCACGGAGTATTCTTTTCCGTTTATGGTAAGGTTAATCATGTTCAATTTTATTGTAAGGATTTCAATATCAGTATTTTCTGCGAAATCACCGAGACTCCAATGATGAGGTAAGTTTCTCCGCTAGATCAAGTTGTATTTTATATTCCTCTAAAGACCTGCCGCACATGGTACGGACGACCATGATTTTGTTTATGAATAAATCAAGCGTTTGTTGATCCTTTAGTTTCAGGTACATTTCTTTGGTAGGAGGTCTTCCAAACCGCATTTCCCCTGTGACTTCAAAATTCAATATTGTAGCTGCCAGAGGCACCAATTCCCATTCTGCGCGTTCAACCAATCCATCTCGAAAAACAGTTTTCTTCATTTGCTTGTCATAGGCATTCATTTGATTCACGAGGGATTGGTCAAAATATCTGAGCGTCCCCGAGGATTTCATTTGGCTATAGGTACCATCAGTTGAGGAAAACGGAAAGGTGGAAAACACCTTGGTCATGTACTGGTAAATCTTCAAGGTATCCCATGAGCTGGGTGGTGCATGTAGCATCTCGATATATTCGACAATTTTTCTATCCTTTTCTTCGAGATATCTGATTGCTTCCTTCAAAGATTCCCGGTCCTCATCCAAATCCTCCAAAATAGACTGAGCGAGTACATCTGCGCTTCTTTGCTCAACGTAGGATTCCCTTTGATTTTCCACAAAAAAACCTAAAATGATTGCCAAGAAGAGCATGAGGAATTCCTTAAAATAGGAACTCCAATTTCTGAGTTTTTTGGAAGTGGGGAATGTTTTTTCTTCCTCTTGATTTTTGGTTTTTATGGGTTCTGTCATCCTAGTCCAGTTGATATTCTGACTGTATCAATTCCAATAAATTGATAGCATTTGCCCGAAGTGAAGTAGCCCTCATACTGTTTCCAAAACACATTTTTGACAAATAATGGACTTGGAATGCCATCTCATTAAGCGTTTGGAAGTCATCGGTGATCAATTGAGGATTATCTGTTGGGATCACGAAGTTCATTTCCTCATTCATAGTGGCATTTAGGGCTTGTGAGTTAAAAACCCTTCCTCCCATTACTCTAAAAGTGGATTTGGTAAGGCTTTCATTTTCCTCCCAATCGGTCAGTACTTTTACCTTTTTTTCATATTTGAGCAATTCTTCGACAATGACTCGTTTTTTGATCAAGCGGAGGCTCCCGGCATTTTTTAGTTGCTGAATGGTTCCATCGGAGTAAACAAATGGACTTTCATTGAAAACTTGCCGGGCTAAATAATAAATCTGATTTCCCAAAAGGTGATGATCTTTATCCACTAGCATTATGGCCAGGGAATCCATCAAGTGCCCTTTCATTTTTTTAAAAGTGATGTAATTATTCAGATTTGCTGTATCTGATTTTAGGTCTTCAACTAGGGAAAGCAAAAATTCCTTTTCAATGGTTTTGTTGCTTAAAGACTCCCGGTAATTGTCGGCAAGAAATCCACAGAATACTGCCAAGAAAAGCAGGAAGAAGTCCTTAAAATTTCCCCACCAAGGAGTTTTTTTCTTTTTCATCAGATCATTTAGGTAAGGTCACAAACAGTTGAGATTGAATCAGCCAAGTTCCCGACTTCTTGGTCCATTGAGCTGCATAATTACCACCCACAACAGGATCATCTGAATCTTCAAAATAGCCTTTCCAGGTTCCGCTTTCCCAAGCAAGTTGAGTTTCTGGATTGACGATGATTTCATCCGGAGTTCGAACCCAATACATTCGGGGTCCAGAAGCTTCTTGGATATAGCCCATCAATGCTTCTTTTCCTGAAATCAAAGTTCCTGCACCCGTGGTGATCAGTACATCATCTGTCAAAAAGGTCGCATTTAATGGTTCATCAAATGCCCGTAGGGCAGCGTTGGATTTTGCTCTTTGGGCAAGAATCTGAGATTTCTCAGATTCCTGCGCAAAACTGAAGTGGAATAAAAAGCAAAGAAAGAGGCAGCTAAATCCTTTCATTCTTTATCTCGATAATGATTGAACCAGCTCAAAATAGAAGCACTCTTGCTCATCAACATGCTGGGGCGATTCACCAAACCATGAGAGGCATTAGGGATACGAACCATTGCGGATTCCACGCCTTGAAGCTTCAGAGCGGCATAGTATTGTTCGGATTCGGAGATTGGTGTTCTGAAATCACGTTCCCCGGTTAAGAGCATGGTTGGGGTAGTCACATTTCCGACCAAAGAAAGGGGAGATCTACGCCAATAATTTTCAATGTCTTCCCAAGGATTTGCTCCAAACCAATACTTAGTGAAAAAGACCGGATTGTCTGCATGAAGCACAAAGCTGGTCCAATTGATTACAGGTTTGGCTACTACAGCGGCCTTAAAGCGGTCGGTTTTTCCAACAATCCAAGCCGTCAATACACCACCTCCGGAACCTCCGGTTACAAAAAGATTAGCTGTATCGATATATCCTTTTTCGATCACAGCATCTACTCCGGACATCAGGTCTTCGTAGTCATGGTTGGGATAATCATGGTGAATTAGATTCCCAAACTCTTGCCCATACCCAGTACTTCCTCTTGGATTGGTATAGAGTACCACATATCCTGCAGCAGCATAGGCTTGGATTTCATAGGCGAAGGAAGGACCATACATGGCAAAAGGTCCTCCATGAATTTCTAAAATGAATGGATATTTTTTGTTGGGGTCAAAGTCGGGAGGTGTTACGATCCAACCTTGCACTTTTCGCCCGTCAAAACTGGATTCCCACCAGATTTCTTCCGTTTTCCCGATTTTTCGGTAGGAGAACACATCATCATTCAGCGCAGTCAGTCGAGTAGAATTGCCTCCGCTCCAGACAGCCAAATCCGCGGGATGCTCGGGACTACCTAAGGTGTAGGCAATTCGATTGTTCGCAGATAGGGAATAGGTGCCGGAATTGTAAGGTCTTCCCAAATCCAATCCGCCAAGACCTTCCACAAGCGTTCGAATTTTTCCATTCAAGGAAACATGCCCCACTTTGGTGTCTCCAAACTCATCGTATTGGAAATAGATACCTTGGCTATTGGCTTCCCATTGGGGATTTCCTGCATCACGATCTAGATCGGCTGTGAGGTTTTTCACGCCCGAACCATCGACATTCATCACATACAAATGTGTGACTTGGTAGCCTTGAAATGTATCATCACTTCCTGTAAAGGCGATTAACTTTCCATCTGGGGAAAGAGTAGGGTTGGAATCAGGACCAAAACGGGAGGTTAAAGCTTTGATACTTCCATCCGAAAGAGACAGTTGGTAGACCTCAGGATTTCTGGGTTCGAATTCAGCGTTTTCGTGGAGGTTTGCGGAGAAAAACAAGGAGTTCCCGTCTTTTGACCATACTGGGGAACCGTAATTGTTTTCATCAAAAGTTCGCTGTCGAGCCGTTCCACCGGTAAGATCTATCGTGAAAATCTGGCGGAAACCCGGACTTACGTAACCTCCTCCATCTCTTCGGTAAACCATTTCATCGATGAAGATTGGAGCAGCATTCCATTCAGCACCTTGAGGTTTGCTTGGAATATTCAACAAGGAAGATGGTTTTGCGGGAACAAACTGAGTAAACGCCAAATGCTGGTTATCATAGGACCAGGAAACAGCACTCGGAGGATTGGCAGAATTGGTCAAAGCCACAGAGCTGTTGGTATCGAAATAGTGGACAAAAAGCTTCACTTTATCGTCCTGCTGATTTGAAAGGAAAGCCAACTTGGTTCCATCATGGGACCAAACAGGAGCATAGTCGCGTCGATTTCCTTGGGTGATGGGGCGGTTTTGGGTGCCGTCCGCATTCACGATCCAAAGATTGGAGTAATCGCGATCGGTCATGATGTCTTTGAAGTTTCGTACGTAGACGATTTTACTTCCATCCGGGGAAATACTCGGGCTAGTGATATATTCCAGATCGAATAGATCCGTCAATTCGAGATTCGTTTTTTCTTGGGCAATTGTCAGCGTGAATAGCCCAAAAGAGAGGAAAAGGAAAACCAGTACTTTTTTCATGGGATTTATGGATTAATGATCGGTTGATTGCTTCTTTTTTTAATCTGTGCTCTTAGTATGTATATCATGGCCAGGATCAACATAAATAGGCCAATTGCTAGTAATTCATTAGTACTTAGGTGAAAAAATACCCAGGAAATTGCGATCAGGGTGAGAATTCCGACAGTATTCCCAAAAGGAACTTGAAATGACTTCGGAGCTTCAGTTTTACTATTCCACCGGAATTTGAGGTATGCTAAGACTGCCCCAAAATAGATGACCAAAGAAGCACCAGTAACCAAAACCAAGAGATATTGGAAACTTCCGGATGCAGCGAATCCAAATTCCAAAATGGCCAGGAAAATAATAGCGATGTAAGGGGTGCCGTATTTAGGGTGAATTTTAGAAAGAGTGGGATGGAGCAATCCGTCTTTTGCACCTGCATAGAGAATTCGAGGCAAAAGCGTCAGAATGGAACTTAGGGTACTCCAAACGGCGATAAAGGAGAGGATCAGAACCAGAATAAATCCGGTTTCTCCAAAAATTACCTTTGCTAACTCCGCTAACGGGGCTTCTTGATTGGTGAGCATGAGATCTCCCAATACCCCTTGTGCGGCCAAGTGAATGGTACAAAATCCCAAGATCACCATAATAATTCCGATGAAAAATCCGATGGGACCCGTTCGGGTTGGATCCTTCATCTCACCTCCATTCGCCAAGGCCAATTCTCCTCCTAAAAAGGCAAAAATCAAAAGGATGGAAGCCTCTCCGATTTTTCCGAATTCAGGGAATCCTTCCCAACTAATATTGGCAAAATCCAACTGAGTCAGGGCGATACTAACCAGAGCCATCAGGGAAATGACTTTGGTCCAAGTGAGAATTTTGATAAAGACCATGCTGTCCTTGATTCCCTTGATATTCAGAAAAGCGCTGAAAGCTGTTAGGGCTGCGAAAAAGATAATTCGAATTCCTGTTTCCTTAAAAATTGGAAAATAGGAGCCTGCGATATCTGCAAGGGCATTCATCAAAGCTCCGCAGGCTAAAACTCCCACACCGAACCAGTACAGGATATTGGCAATAAACCCTGCCATGGGTCCAAAGGCTCGATTGATATACACATACAAACCTCCAGTATCTGGTACCCGACTGCTTAATTCTCCAAAGCAAAGCCCTAGGAAGAGGAAAATCAAACCACAAAAGATATAGGCCAAAATGCTGGCATGCCCTAAAATTCCATAAACCAAAGCCGGTAAAAGGAAGATCCCACTACCGATGGAAATACTCAGGACATTGGTAATGACTCCACCCATTCCCACTTCCCGCTTTAGTTCCTGTGCCGGTTTTTCATTCATAAATTATTCAATTAAGCCTTCGCCAGGCCGTGGAGTAGGGATTTTGACACCAACAGAGTTGGAATAAGAATTCCACTCTTGGAGTAAGTCTTTAAATTTAGCTGGGTACTGATCTTTCACATTGATTTGCTCATCCAGGGCTACCGATAAGTCATACAATTCAAAATTTTCTTCGGAATAGGGAGTGGTGATATTGAGCAATTTCCATTTGCCTTTTCGAAGCATAATTCGTCCCCGGTGCTCCAGAGCAAATACATAGGATGAGTCATGCACAGTTTCTTGACCATCTTGGATGAGGGGTAAAAGAGATTTTCCAGCCAAGGGATTTACCTCCTTTCCTTTCCATTGGGGAGGGTATTCTAAGTCAGCAAGCTGATAAAAAGTAGGAGCCAGGTCCATCACGGTCACAAATTGATCTACAATTGGATTTTCTTGAATTACCTGAGGACCAGCAATGATCATCGGAGCGACCATTCCACCTTCTGTGGTGTAGCCTTTGAAATAGCGATAGGGTGCAGACCCAGCTTCAGCCCATTGAGGGCCATAGGAAATAAAGGAATTTTCCCTTCCCATTTCCTCGTAAGCATCTGTATAATTCTCTTGGAGGAAAGGACCGAAATAGGAATTGTAGAAAAAGTCTTCTGCTGCGGCTCCATTGTCAGAGACAAAAACAATCAAGGTGTTTTCATACAATCCGTTTTCCTTGAGGTAGGTTAATAGTCGGCCAACATTGTAGTCCAAGTTATCAACCATACCTGCATAGAGCTCCATTTTCCGAGCTTCTGTTTGTTGATCTTCCGGAGAAAGGGAATCCCAGGGACTTACTCTTGGGTGTAATTCAGGCAGGTTGGCATTAGAAGGAATGATGCCTGCTTTTTTAAGGGATTCCAACCTTTTTTCTCGTAGAACTTCATATCCCTCATCGTACCTACCTTGGTATTTTTTCCAGAATTTTTCGTCCACTTGAAGAGGCCAATGAGGGGAAGTATAGGCAGCAAATGCAAAAAAAGGTTGTTGATCTTCCCTGTTAGATTCGATGTAGGAGATCAACTTATCTGTGTAGAAATCTGTGGAATAGGAACCTTCTGGCCAACTGGCTTTTTGGCCATTTTCCGTATATGGTGATTCTGGAGCATCTGGAAAAATTCCCCGGTCACTGTAATGATTGGCACCACCTTCCAGAGTTACAAATGATTTTTCGAAGCCTTTTTGATGAGGGTCGTCTTCAGGGCGAAGACCTAAATGCCATTTTCCTACGGTATAGGTATGATAGCCTGCCTGCTGCAATAATTCGGGTACAGGGATAATGCGGTCACTCAAATGCCCTTCGTAGCCAGGTACTCCCGTGACCAAATCCTGGGAACCCATTCCTGCCACGTGATTGTAGTTGCCGGATAGCATCATAGCTCGGGTCACCGCACAAAAGGGAGCCGTATGGTATTGTGTAAAGCGAACCCCTTCTTGAGCCAACTGATCCAAGTTGGGTGTTTCTATATCTCCTCCGAAAGATCCTAAGTCTGCATAGCCTAGATCATCAGCTACAATTACAAGAATATTTGGTTTTTGAGATGGGGAGGTTTCTTGGTTTTTAGGGGAGCAGGAAAAAAAAAGGATTCCGATAATCAAGGAATACAAAAAGTCTGTTCTCATGAAATTGAAGTAAATGGCATTCAAAAAGTTAAGGAATTATCTTGACTTTGTGCAATTTTCCAGTTTGGAAGTGGAGGGGGAATTAAATTATCCCCTCGTGATGAATTGCTTGAAACTTTTGAATTTGGTTTTTTCTGGATTCAACATACCACATGGAAAGTGGACCTTTTCCCTTAACCGGGATTAATCCCCTGAATTCAAAACATAAATCCGGGTTGTCTTTGATTCGGGTATAGGTTGTTTTAGAAATATTGATTTTGTTCAATCCACAAGCGGCTTCCATTCGTTGGGCTGTATTAACCGTATCTCCCCAGATATCATACTGAAATTTCTTGATCCCTACGATTCCTGCTACTACCGGCCCTGTATTGATTCCTATCCGCATGTCAAATTTGGCCTTGGAGGGAATGGAAGGGTCAAAATTTCGTTGGGTGATAAATTCTTTGATCTTTAGAGCAGCATGAATGACATCCATGACGCAGGAATGATTGTTGAGTCCTCCTGCAGCCAGGTAAGCATCACCAATGGTTTTGATTTTTTCCAGCCCGAATTCCTCCATGATTTGATCAAAGGCCTTAAAGCAAATATTCAACTCATGCACTAATTCCTTGGCGGTGAGATGCTGGGCTTTCTTGGTGAAATCTGCAAAATCCGTAAAAATTACGGTCACCTCTTCAAAGTCCCTGGCTTCGGATTTTCCGGTTTCCTTCAGCTCCTCCGCTACCTTTAGGGGCAGGATATTCAATAGAAGTTTGTCAGATCGACCCTTTTCCCGCTCGATGATGTGGCTTGCTTTTTTGATAAATTTGTACCTTCTCCACCAGCCTACTGCCAACACCAAAAACAGGACCCCGCTAATCATAAAAATGATCCTTTGATTCCGCTCTACTTTTAGTCGTTCATCAAAAAGAAGACTTTGTTCACGAAGTACTTGAGCATTTTGAATGCTGTCAAGCAATTGCTCCTTGTTGAATTCATACTTCAACATCATTTGGGTGATTTCCTTGGTGTTGGATTCATTGAGAATGCTATCCTTTAAGGTGGAGGCTTTTTTGAGGTAGGTAAGTTCGGATCGTATATCTCCGGTTTTCTCAGCTACTTCCATTAAGCGCTCGTACGCCATTCGGATTACCTTGACCTCTGAGGCTTTTTCGGCATTTTCTAGCGACTTTTCAGCATGGAGCTTGGATTTTGCAAACTCTCCTTTTTGAAGATACAGATTTGCCAATCTATTGTGTGTGTATGCTATCCCCCGGGAATAACCCAACGAATCTCGAACCTGTAAGGCTTGCAAGAGCGTCTTTTCAGCCAAATCCAAATCCCCTTTGGCGGCATAATTGTTTCCCAAGTTGCTCAAGGAAAGACCAATGGAATATGGGTTGTTGATTTCATAGGCTATGTCAAGAGCCATTTGGTGATAATAGATGGCGGAATCCACTGGGCCAGTGTGCTCAAAAATGATTGCCAGATTATTCAAACTGGAATGGATTCTTCTTGGATCTCCTTCTTTCTTCTCCAGATCCATGGATATCCGAGCATGGCTGAAGGCCTCTTCATAATCATGTTGATCATAATAAATCAGACTTAAATTATTGTGAACACTGGCGACTCCAAGGATATCCTTTTTTCGTTCGTAAATATCCAAAGCCATGAGGTGGTTTTGAATTGCTTTTTCAAGATCTCCATAAAATGAATAAATGCCAGCTAAAAATGTATGGGCCCGAGCTTCTTCCAAATCAAAACCTGCTTTTTGAAATTGGGGAATTAGGATTTCCATAGACTTGGGATCGAAGGAAGAAGGGCTTAATTCTTCTTGGGCAATAATCTTGTAAAAATTACTCTTGAGTTTCCCTTCGGAAAAATCCGCACCTTGCGACAATACCAAAGCCTGTTCAGCAAAATCAAGCGCCTTCGCAAATTCATAATTTCCATAGGCTTCGTAGGATAAAGTACAGAGACTATCTACCTTCTGTTCATATTTCTCCTGACTAAATCCTTGTAAGGAAGTCAAAAATAAAAACACAAGGATAGCCTGCCTGATCATTCCTGCTGTCGTTTTTGATTCAAATACTGATAATGGCTATTATCTTGCGGTCCTCTTACGACAAGACTTGGCGGAAGCGGCCCCAATTGCTCTACGGCTAAATCCATCGCTCGCATCATTTGCGCTAATTTTTCAGGGTTTTCCTTGGCCAAATTATTGGTCTCCTCCGGGTCATTTCGAAGATTAAAAAGAAGGGTGTCATGCGCTGGAACCCCTCTCATCCAAGCGGCGCCTTGAAAACCACCGAAAGGTCTTTTGATCTTCCAACCATCTTGCTGATAGGCACGCTGATCGGCGCCCATGTAATAAATGAATTCGTCTCCTTCACGGTATCCGTTTTCGAATAAAACGGCACTTAGGTCTTTGCCGTCAATAGCCCGATCCTGCGGAATTTCCGCTCCGACTAGTTTGCAAAAGGTGGGAAACCAATCCATTTGGGTTGCCATTTCCTCATAGACTTGACCAGGGTCAATCTTACCTTTCCACATGGCGACTGTAGGTACGCGAACTCCTCCTTCAAACGTAAACTGCTTGCCTTCTCTAAGTGGACCTGCCGATCCACCATGATCTTCCATCACCAACCAAGGTCCGTTATCTGAGGAAAAGACGATCAAAGTATTCTCCAAAAGACCTTTTTCCTCCAGTTTCTGAAGAATCTGTCCTACGCTCCAATCTATTTCCTGAATTACATCCCCATACAATCCCCGTTGGGAAGTTCCCTCAAAAGCTGGGGATGCATAGATGGGTACGTGCGGCATATTATGCGCCAGGTAGAGCAAAAATGGACTTCCTGCTGCTTCATCAATAAACTCCAAGGATTTTTGGGTATAGGTTTTGGTAGTATAGCGCTGATTGACTTGAATGGAGTCCACCTCATTATCCTTCATATAGACCACCGATTCCATGTCATTGCTGTAGGGAATTCCATAGTAACTGTCAAAGCCTTGATTGAGTGGAAGATACTTTTCCCGATGTCCAAGATGCCATTTGCCAACGATGGCTGTTTGATAGCCTATTCCTTTAAGGACTTCCGCAAAGGTGATTTCCTCAGGGGCCATTCCTGTGAAGCTCTCCGGGAAAAATACTTGGTTAATTCCCATACGTTGGGGCATTCTTCCGGTAAGTAAACCTGCACGTGATGGACTACATACTGGCGAGGCGGATAGGAAATTGGTGAACTTAATTCCTTCATTAGCCATCCGGTCAATATTCGGCGTCAGAATGTCTGTTGCTCCAAAGCACCCTAAATCCCCATAACCCAAATCATCGGTAAAAATGAAGACGATGTTTGGGAATTGACTGGACATTTCTGTTTTCTGTTCCTCTGAACAGGAAATCAGAAATAACATCAAGGTTCCTATGAGAATTAGGTTTTTCATATAGGATTAAGGATTACTTGGGTTTAACCATTTCATTTTGAGGATGTATACATTTACTAACGGGCGGTTTCGCTGGTCCGTTTCCACTGCTGCGATTGCATCTATGAACTCAAGGCCTGAAATCACCTGACCGAAAACAGTATAGTTTTGATCCAAATGAGGTGTTCCTCCAATTTCTTTGTAAACCTGCCGATGAGCCTCCGGAATGCTGTATTTTTCAAATTCCTGATTAGCGATTCTTGATTCCCAGGTTTTCGAGAGGGTTTGGACAAGCACAGAATCTTTTACTTCCCGGGCTTGAGTCAATGAGTCCAAAAGTCCTTTGTTCATTGGGTTGTTTACAGCAAAATGGCGCTGAAGGAAGGTGTTGATCCGTCCTTCGTTATGTGTCAACAGACTGTCATTTTGGATTTTCCCTTGAACCAAATAAAATTGGGTACTACTGGAGGCCCGCTGAGGGTTATTGGTTCGGGCAGCAGCCAATGCTCCTTTTTTGTGGAAAAGATCAGGGTGGAATTCAGCAGGTATTTGATACGGAAGGTCCGAACTTCCCAAGGCTTCCCCAGGAGCTGCATTTTTACTTTGGGTATCCCCACCTTGAATCATAAATTCCTCAATGACCCGATGAAAAAGCAGGCTATCATAAACGCTTTCTTGTACGAGCTTAAGGAAATTGTCCCGATGCTGGGGAGTTTCATGATACAATTCTACAATGAGATTGCCCTTGCTGGTCTGGATTTCAATCTGCGGGCGTACTTGACCTTGACCATTTTGCCAAATCCCCAAGAGTAAAATCAAGATGACCAGAAGCTTTTTCATGTCTTAATTGTTGTTTTATGTTTTTAAAAGCCGCTTTTCAATGTTTATGCGACATCCGGTGATTTTTGAGAATATCTTCCCCGAAATCATTTCCGTTTTCCCTCCATATCGAATGAATGTGATTGGCATTATCCAAAAAACCCACATTGTCATATTCAATTAAGAAATCCGGGCTATGAATCACATAATAATGCGGTTTCATCGGTTCGTAACTTCCGATCCAAGCAAAGTATACTTCATCCATTCCATGAGCGTGAAGCTTCGCGAGATATTCTTCTGCTTTTGGATGGTTGAGATTGCCAATGTATTCCTCGATCAAGTAATGTAAGATTTGCTGTTGGGCTTCGGAAAGCTCACTTCCTTTGATTCCCTGATACTCCTCCAACCATTGTGGTCGATTGGGACTTGTGATGATATCTCCAGGAACCTCATCTTCCAATGTAGCGATGGCCTTTTGGGATTCATTAAGGGAATTGACAAACCAAAACCCATAATCTTCCTCCTTACTTAAAGGCCGAAGCCCGGCATACTGGGTATCTTCTACGACGGCTGGATCCGAACCCATAAATAAGGGTGTCATGCTAAACTCATCCCCTGAAACTGTCAAATTCAGCGAAAGATGATGCCCTTCAAATTTCACTCCCCATTGGCTGTCTTTCTCTGGATTCCCTGCAAGCAACACATAGTAGTTCCCATAGTCCCAATTCAGTCCGCGGATCATTTTGATGTTGTTTTCATTGATTTCCCCTCGCTGGTATTTCAGTTCAAAAAGTTCGTGGAGGATATCATCCACCTGCATGATGGCAAATGCTTTAAGATAGCCCTGAGAACTGAGTAATTCGCTCAGTAATTGGTGAAAGGCGATTTTACTTTTCTCGCTAAGATCGCCATAGCGAAGACCTGTTCTGGGAGCTAAGCCCACCGGAAGATTGGTCCATGCTACTCTTGCTGAATCCTCCATGGAAACCATCACTTCATTTTGTTGGGAAGGGTCCAAGGAATTGAGGAAATCCAGCGCTTTTCTTTGAATTCCTTCAGAAGTTTGGGAAAATGAAAGGAAAGGAAAAGAAGTAAGAAGCAAGAATAGAGTTAATGTTTTTCGTGTCATTAGTATAAAATTAGGCTAGTGAAAATCTCACAAATTTTTCCCAAAGCGCTGTATCATTCAACGTCAAATGGAAAAGCTGAAGCAGTAAATAAAGTGTTAAAGCAAATCCAAAAGGAAGGATGTTTTGACCTTTGCGAATATCTTTCCAGATGAGGAAAATCAATACCATATCAATTAAAACAAAAGCAAGAACCTCAACGGGAATTCCCGGCGCTAGGTAATAGATGTCAAATAAGAAAATCAAAATTCGATCGATGGTGGGACCCAAAAAAGTGAGGGAAGCGGCAATTATCCAACGAGCATGCAAGGATGGCTTTTTTCGATAGATAATGGCTAAATAATAAAATACAATCAACCAAAACAAGTAGATAAATGCGATGGATAAAAAGGCTGCGATTTCAAGTTGAGCCTCTTGTAAGTTCACGCTAGCCATACCCGCATCTACCTGTTGCTGATAGGACAATAGTTGGACTTGATAGGAGTGCCGCATCATCAACCAAGTACTAATAATGACAAGCGGAACAAGAATATAACTCAGCTTACCCAGGCTTCGGTGGGCTTTTACTTTTTTATATCGAATCAAAAGAGGCTGAGATACGATCATTCCCAGCCAAAGGGCCATGAGAATAAAATGAATGTGTACAATTCCAGGTTGTGGAAAGGTAATCTTGCTGATGTA
The DNA here is from genome assembly GCF_013373065.1 of Algoriphagus sp. Classification (GTDB taxonomy): domain Bacteria; phylum Bacteroidota; class Bacteroidia; order Cytophagales; family Cyclobacteriaceae; genus Algoriphagus. The sequence goes on along the minus strand of NZ_JABXIN010000002.1, from coordinate 205,256 downwards.
CGTGACAAAAAAACCGGCAATGGTTAGGGGAATTAATCCCATCAACCAATAGCCGAGATTCGGGTAAAGACGAAAAACGTTTTCCTTCGTGTGCATTATACTGAGTCAAAAATTGATTTTTGGCTCCTTGCCTTCCTGCCTTTAAAAATTGAAAAGTAGGGACTGGGAAAAGAGTCTGGAAATAAGGTTGTTTGGCAAGTATAAGGTAATTAAAAAAAGGCAATGAATCTAAAAAAAGTCCAATTAATTTCTGTAAAAAAATCAAATAACATTGATTATACCGCCAAGAGCTATATTTAGCAAATAATATTTTTCTGGGAATTTTCTTCAAAACTATGGTTGCTCCTCTTTTGACTTCGTATTATATGGATCTTATTGGAATGAATTTGTGCTTTTAGATCTTCTTGAAATTTTTTGGTTTTAAGAAATCACTTATTTCCTCTCTTTCCTCCTAAAGAATTAGGATTTCTGATGATGAAAGTCATTTTTAGTGCTTTATTAAAATGATAGCTTTACCTGAAGTCAATTTCAAAATCCATGGGGACCAAGATACATGTGAAAAGGGAGGCATTGTCCGTAGGAAGGGTGATTTCAATCCGAGGGAGTGTTGTGGACGTTTGGTTTGATCAAGGTGTTCCCGCAATTAACAGTGTTATTCGAACAGGCTCCAATAAGGAAATCATTATTGAGGTCCTGACACAGCTCGATGATAATCGGGTGCGGGGAATAGCCTTGACACCAACCCAAGGACTTTCAAGAGGAATGACTGCTGAAACATCCGGTAAGCAACTCTCAGTACCGGTTGGCCCAGAGATAATGGGGCGTATGTTTGATGTTTTCGGAAACACCATTGATCATGGGCCAGTGCTTCCAAAAAATAAGTTAAGAAATATACATCAGCCTCCTCCTTCACTGGAAAAGCGCTCCACCAAGTCGGAGATTTTTGAAACGGGCATCAAAGCCATTGATGTGCTCGTGCCTCTGGAACATGGAGGAAATGCAGGCTTGTTCGGGGGAGCTGGGGTAGGGAAAACCGTTCTTCTTACTGAAATGATCCATAACATGGTGGGTTATCACCAGGGCGCAAGTATTTTCTGCGGAATCGGTGAACGAAGCCGGGAAGGACATGAGCTCTACCATGACATGAAAAATGCAGATGTGTTGAAGAACATGGTGATGGTATTTGGTCAAATGAATGAACCTCCCGGAGCCCGCTTTCGGGTTGGTCATGCGGCCTTGACCATGGCAGAATATTTTAGGGATGATGAACACCGGGATGTTCTTTTATTGATCGATAATATTTTCAGGTTTATTCAGGCGGGGATGGAGGTTTCAGGTCTTATGGGTCAGATGCCTTCCAGACTGGGTTATCAGCCGACTTTGGGCACAGAGCTTTCCATGTTGGAGGAAAGAATTGCAAATACAAAAAGTGGAGCCATTACGTCGATTCAAGCCGTCTATGTTCCTGCAGATGACCTTACCGATCCATCTGCAGTTCATACCTTTTCACACCTGTCGGCATCAATTGTCCTCTCTAGAAAAAGGGCTAGTGAAGGCCTTTATCCAGCTATAGACATTTTACAGTCTACATCAAAAATGGCTACCCCGGGGATTATTGGCGAAAGGCATTATTCAATTTTGAATCAAATCCGTGAGACTCTAGCTCAATATGAAGAACTCAAGGATATTATTGCTATGCTCGGATTGGAGCAATTATCGGTTGCAGATAGGAATATTGTCAATCGTGCCCGTCGCTTGGAGCGGTTTTTTACCCAACCCTTCTTTACAACAGAGCAGTTCAGCGGAATAAAGGGAAAAGGCGTGCGGTTGGAAGATGCGCTAACAGGATGTGAGCGAATCCTTTCAGATGAGTTTAGTGATTTGCCTGAAAGCGCTTTTTACATGATTGGAAACATAGAAGAAGCGATTGCCAAGGGTAAAAACAAACAGAATGGTGAGAATGGGGATCAAAAAGAATCAAAAGAGGATGTAAAAGAGGAAGATCATGCAGCTTAAGATCATGCTACCATTCAGAGTTTTTTTGGACAATGTTGAGGTGAATCGTGTCATTGTGGACACGAATAAAGGGTCCTATGGCTTTCTTCCTCGCAGGTTGGACTGTGTCGCTGCTTTGGTTCCTGGAATTTTAACCTATGAAACTAAAGGAGGGACAGTTCATTATGTGGCAGTAGATGAGGGAATTTTGATTAAGGCAGGAGGTGAAATTCAGGTATCTGTTCGGAATGCTATTGGAGGGGCTGATTTAGGGAAGCTGCGTCAATCCATTGAACAGGAATTTAGGAATCTGGATGAAAAAGAACGCTTTGCGCGTAAAGCTGTGGCAAAATTGGAAAGTGAGTTCATTCAAAACATCAAAAAATTACGTGAAGAAGAATAAGCCAAATACAGTCATAGATGAGAAGCTTTCTTTCAGTGAGGAAATTGGAAAGAAGGAGGAACAGAAGCTCAAGACACTTCATCAACATAAGCGTAGTGAGTGGGCTGGGCTGGGTACTTTCGGGATGGTGGGATGGTCTGTAGCCGTTCCCACGATATTGGGATGCATGTTAGGCTTATGGCTGGATAAAAATCATCCAAAATCGTTTTCCTGGACGCTTTCCTTGATGATTGCCGGCTTAATGTTAGGCTGTCTTATTGCTTGGCAATGGGTGGCAAAAGAAAATGAAATGATGCACCAAGATAAAGAAGAAGAGGATGAATGAATTTTTAATTAAGTTTTTGGTATTGATGGCAGGCATGGCCATGGGTCTTGTGTTTTTCGGAGGCCTCTGGTTGACGGTCAAGAAAACAATTACTTCAAAAAGACCTGCACTGTGGTATTTTCTTAGTATGATAGGGCGGACAGCCTTCGTGCTGATGGGATTTTATTTTATTTCTCCGGGCGGTTGGATCCATATGCTGCTCAGCTTAGTGGGTTTTGTATTGGCCCGTTTTCTAGTCCAGCATTATGTGAAAACTAGAGATGATAAGTCAGTGAAAATTAAAAACGGAATCTGAAATGGAACTCAGTCCTGATGAGCGGGTCTTCTGGGAATATGGATTTATCCATATCAATCTCACCTTAGTTACCACCTGGGTTCTCATGGCGGTTTTGGTGATTGTTTCCTACTTGATTACACGCAGGTTGAGGACTGATATCCGTATTTCACGTTGGCAGTGCATTTTGGAAATGCTCGTTTTGGGGATGAATAAGCAGATCCAAGAAATCGGTCTTGAAGAGCCAAAGAAGTACCTAGACTTTATTGGGACCATTTTCATTTTTATTGCTTTCTCCAATCTATCCATTGTCTTTCCAGGCTACGTTCCGCCGACAAGTTCCCTTTCCACGACTGCGGCATTGGCAATCAGCGTTTTCTTGGCGGTTCCTATTTTCGGAATTTCGGAGAGCGGAGTAATCGGATATTTGAAAACCTATGTGCAGCCCACCTTTATTATGCTGCCTTTCAATATCATCAGCGAACTTTCAAGGACGCTTGCACTAGCGGTGCGATTGTTTGGAAATATCATGAGCGGTGGACTGATCGTAGCAATTCTATTGAGTATTGCTCCTTTGCTATTTCCTATTCTGATGACTGTACTTGGGCTAATCACCGGGTTGATTCAGGCTTATATCTTCAGCATTCTTGCTACAGTTTACATTGCTGCTGCCACGCAGGAATCCAAATCCAAAAAAATCAAACTGAAACCTAAAAATTAAACACTATGGATAATACAACCCTAATTGCAGTGATATCCATCATTACCGCTGGGCTGACCACCGGAATTGGATGTATGATACCGGCTATGGGTCAGGGAAAATCGATTTCTGCTGCTTTAACCTCTATGGCCCAGCAACCCGACGCCGGTCAGACCATTACACGGACCCTTTTTGTTGGTCTTGCAATGCTTGAGTCCTTGGCAATATACTGTTTCGTCATTTCGATGATTCTCATTTTCGCCAATCCTTTCTGGAATCACATTATCGGTTAATTAAGACAAAAACATGCAAATCGACTGGTTCACATTAGTAGCGCAGGTTATCAACTTTCTAGTTTTGATGTGGTTGCTGAGACGCTATCTCTATAAGCCTATTCTGAAAGCAATAGATGAGCGAGAAAGTAAAATTGTGGCCCAGCTGAAAGATGCTGAATCAAAGAAGAAAGAAGCTCTGAAAGAACGGGAGGAATTCAACAAAAAGAATGAAAAATTCGACAGCGAACGGGATGAATTGATGCAGAAAGTCATCGCTGAAAGTAAGGAGCAAAAAAAGAAACTAACTGAAAAAGCCAGACTCGAAGCGAATGCATTAAAGAAAAAACTCGATGATGAAATTCTGGCTAATCATGCTGCTCAAAAAAATGAAATAGAAGAAAATATTCAACGGGAAGTACTTGAAATCGCCCGCAAAACCTTGGCTGATCTTTCATCAGTCGATCTTGAAAAACAAATGGTGCGAACCTTTGTGGCAAAGGTGAATCAGCTGGGAAAAGAAGAAAAGGAAAAGTTTGTCTCAACCTTGGCTTCAGGTAAAGATCCTATTTTGGTGCAGAGCGCTTTTGATCTTTCAAAAAGCGAAAAAAGTGAAATTCAAAAGGAAGTAAATGGCCTCACCAAGAAGGAATATGGTTTTGAATTCAAAGTTAACCCCAAGTTGATTAGTGGGATAGAGCTTTCCGCCAATGGGTACAAATTGTCATGGACAATTTCAGAATATATCCATTCCTTCGAAAACGAACTGAACGATCCAATTCAAGATAAGAAAGATCAACCTTCTGATAAAAAGTAATATGGCCGATGGGAAAGCCAAAAATATTGTAGGGACTACCTTCACTCGGTTAAATAAATTGAGAGAAGGACATAATTTTTCATTTATCCCACGAGAGGTTGGAAAAGTGATTAGTGTGTCTGCTGGTGTGGTAAAGGTTTCAGGATTGCCGAATGTGGGCTATGAGGAAATCTTGAAATTTCCAGATGAGCTTTTTGGGATTGCCTTCAATATCGATGAACAGGAGATAGGCGTCGTCATCTTGGGTGATGTCTCAAATCTAAAAACAGGGGATGAAGTAGAGCGGACTGGACGTGTGATGGATATACCCGTAGGGAATTCTTTGATAGGAAGAGTGATAGATCCTTTGGGTAAACCTTTGGATGATCAAAAGCCTTTAATCGCAAATAAACGCCTGCCGATTCAACGAAGTGCTACACCCATTATGGATCGATCAGCGGTGACAGTACCACTCCAGACCGGCTTGAAAGTGATCGATGCACTTATTCCGATTGGCCGGGGACAGCGGGAGTTGATTCTTGGTGATCGACAGACCGGAAAAACTGCCATTGCTGTCGATACCATTATCAATCAAAAAGACAAAGACGTTATCTGCATTTATTGTGCAATTGGACAGCGAGCATCATCCACCGCAAAAGTGATTGCTAACCTGCGGGAAAGAGGTGCCATGAGCTACACTATTGTCATGGTTACTGAGGGGAATAATTCTCCGGGGTTACAATATATAGCTCCTTATGCAGCCACTAGTATGGCTGAATATTTCATGCAAGAGGGTAAAGATGTGTTGGTCGTATATGATGACCTGACGAATCATGCGAGGGCTTATAGAGAACTTTCCCTTCTTCTTCGGAGACCTCCGGGAAGAGAGGCTTTCCCAGGAGATATTTTTTATATCCACTCCAGGTTATTGGAACGATCTACCCATTTGAGCAAAGAACTTGGCGGCGGTTCGCTGACGGCATTACCCATCGTCGAAACCGAAGCCCAAAATATTTCTGCCTACATTCCAACCAATTTAATATCGATTACAGATGGGCAGATTTATTTGTCACCCAAATTGTTTGAGCTGGGTATACTTCCAGCCGTGGATGTAGGTAGATCTGTATCGAGGGTAGGAGGGAAAGCCCAATTGCCGGCTTACCATTCCATTACCGGTGATCTTAAGCTTGCTTTTTCACAGTTTGAGGAATTGGAAACCTTTGCTCGTTTTGGTTCCCATATGGACGAAAACACCAAAAAAATCATTGAGCATGGAAAGCGAATTAGAGCCTGCTTAAAGCAAAAAGAACTCCATCCGATGGCTGTAGAAGCTCAAATTTTAATTCTTCTTGCTTTGAAGGAGGGTGTTTTTGATACTATACCACTCGATAAAATTGAGGCAGCAGAAGAAGCCTTGCTCAATTCCGCAGCGGAACTTGCCGATGATCTGATCTCACGGCTTAATTCAAATGAGGTATTGAACGAGGAGGACCGAAAATACTTGGTGGAATTTGCACAGCATACCCTTGAGGGTTTACAGGAAAAGACGGAAAATAAACCGGGTCAGGAATAATGCAAACCTTAGAAAGTTTAAGTCGAAAGATTGGTGGAGCAAAGGAGTTAAAATCCATTGTGCGCACCATGAAAGCCATGGCAGCTGCGAATATCGGCCAATTTGAGGCTGCCGTGGAATCTATCGGCAAATATTATTCTTCTGTTGCCATGGGTATTTTGGCCTATCTTCAGGATGAGCAGATCGGATCCTTACTGGAAATGGAGAAATTGAAAAAGAATTCCGAAAACTCAGTTTGCGCCATAGTCTTTGGATCTGATCAGGGTTTTGTGGGGCAATTCAACGACAAAGTCATTGATTTTCTTGGCGAATCCTTTCAGGGGCGCGCACCGATTAAGGAAGTTTGGACCATCGGGGACAGGGTGTCTTTGTTGATTAAAGAGACTGCGATGAACGAAACTCGGAATTTTCCCCTGCCCAATTCCCTTGATGCTATTACTTCTCTAATTAGCTCGATACTAATAAGTGTAGAGGAAAGTTATGAAAAAGGTTTACTGAGCGAGTTTTACATTTTCCATAACCAATCCAAACCGGAGACAGTCTATACTCCCACAGTGAAAAGATTACTCCCTTTTGATGAAAAGTGGCGACAAGATTTGATGGCCCATTCCTGGCCGGAAAAGATGAACCCAGAAGTCATCGGCAAAGACAAGGACATCATTGGTTCCTTGATTAGTGAGTATCTTTTTGTCACCCTGTATAAAGCCTGTGCAGAATCCTTGGCAAGTGAAAATTATAGCCGATTAGGAGCCATGCAACAAGCTGAGAAAAATATAGAAAGCCTACTTGAAGAGATCAGTCAAGCCTATCATCATTTAAGACAAAGTTCGATAGATGAAGAACTTTTTGATGTGGTTTCGGGATTCGAAGCTTTGAAAGATTCCTCTGAAAATGAGAACAAAACTTCCGGAAAACCTAATTAAACTTTCTTTTTCTCCGGCAAAACTTCGAAGGCGTAAAGTAATTTGAAGAAGTGAACCAATGCTATCTCGCTCGACGAAGGAGAGCTTATCTCGCCTCAGGCGTACCTCACTGAGCGGAGCGAAGTGTATCTCCAATCTATTTCACGACCGAAGGGAGTATATTTCAATTGTATTTCCCAATAATTCATTCTGCCAACTTGTCACTTTTTTCCGATTGGAACGGGCATTGATAAATCGCTAGTGTCAAATATTGTAATAACTAAACTGATTTATACCATGCAGGAAAAAGGTACCATCTCGATTCATACCGAGAATATTTTCCCTATCATTAAAAAATTCTTGTATTCTGATCACGAAATTTTTCTTCGTGAATTGGTTTCCAATGCAGTCGATGCCACCCAAAAAATCAAACGGCTTGCGACATTAGGTCAGTACAAAGGTGAGTTGGGTGACATTACCGTAGAGGTTTCTTTTGATGAGAAAAAGAAGACTATCACCATCTCTGACAAAGGTCTGGGGATGACCGCCGAGGAGATCAAGAAGTACATCAATCAGATTGCCTTCTCCGGTGCTACCGAATTCGTGGAGAAGTTCAAAGATGCCAAAGATGCCAATGAGATCATCGGTAAGTTTGGTTTGGGCTTTTACTCTGCCTTTATGGTGGCCAAAAAAGTAGAAATCCACACCCTATCTTATCAGGATGGCGCAGAGCCAGCTATCTGGACTTGTGATGGCAGCACCGAATTTGAAATCAAAAAAGGGAAGCGGAAAAACCGTGGAACTGATGTGATTTTGTACATCAATGAGGATTCCGAGGAATTCCTTGACAAGTGGAAGCTACAGGGGATTTTGGACAAATACTGCAAGTTCTTGCCTGTTCCGATCAAGTTTGGCACCAAGACCGAATCTGTTGAAGACGGTGTAGATGACAAAGGTGAGAAGAAATGGAAGTCCGTCGAAGTTGATAATATCATCAATACCACTTCTCCAATCTGGACCAAGTCACCTAGCGATCTGAAGGATGAGGATTACCTGGCTTTCTACAAGGAGCTTTATCCGATGAGTGAAGATCCGCTTTTCTGGATTCATTTGAATGTAGATTACCCGTTCAACTTGACCGGGGTATTGTACTTCCCGAAAGTGAAGAATGAGTTTGAATTGCAACGCAATAAGATCAAACTTTTCAGCCGACAGGTCTTTATTACCGACGAGGTGAAGGATATCGTACCTGAATTCTTGATGTTGCTGCATGGAGTGATTGATTCTCCGGATATTCCGTTGAACGTATCCCGAAGCTTCTTGCAGGCTGATGGAAATGTGAAGAAGATTAACAACTACATCACCAAGAAGGTAGCAGATAAGCTTTCCGAACTCTTCAAAAAGGATAGAAAAGCTTACGAAGCTAAGTGGAATGATATCGGCCTTTTTGTGAAGTATGGAATGATCTCCGAGGATAAATTCTACGAAAAAGGAAAGGAGTTTACCCTGCTTAAAAATACCAAGGACGAATACTATACCTTGGATGAATACACTGAAAAGGTAAAGGCCATTCAAACCAATAAGGATGATCAGACCGTTTTCTTATATGCGACGGATGTTGACAAGCAGGATAGCTTTATCGCCTCTGCCAATAAGAAAGATTACGATGTCCTGGTGATGGATTCGCCGATTGACAGTCACTTTATCCAGCATATCGAAACGAAATTGGATAAAACTCAGCTTAAGCGGGTAGATGCGGATGTCGTAGAGAAACTGATTCAGAAAGAAGATAGCTATGCCAACTTGCTGACTGAAGAGCAAAGCAAGCAGGTGAAGGAGCTTTTCGAAAAAGCAATCGATAACAAGTCCTATACGGTAGAAATCGAAGGCTTAAGCCCCGAGGAAATGCCGGTGACCATCACTATGGAAGAGTGGATGCGCCGAATGAAGGACATGGCACAGACCGGAGGAGGACCGATGAGTTTCTATGGACAGATGCCGGATAGTTACAAGGTGGCGATCAACGGGAACCACCCCGTAGTTGATAAAATACTTAAAGCAGAAGGCGAAGAAGCCCAATTGCAACTCGCCAAGCAAGCCTTTGACTTGGCGAAACTTTCCCAAGGTTTGCTGACTGGTAAGGATCTGACCGCCTTTGTAAAAAGAAGTGTGGAGATGATTTAAGGAATAGGAATCACCTTCCGAAGGTTTAAATACCCAATCCCCGGCAAATCGTCGGGGATTTTTTTATTCCAGCACGCTATAAACTATTATTACCTTACAATATAGGTGTCTGTTAATAAAATCTATTTCAAAAAATTGAAGAAATCCTCATTGAAAAACTAAAAGGCTTATTTAGTTTGGAAACTAAAATTAGTAGAAAGCTTGCATTTTTAAATTTGAGAGAATAATTTTAGTTCAAGGTCGATGCGCATGGGACTTTTAAATCGATGGTTAAATTCTAAATTTTTAAAAAATGAAAAAAATTATCAAAATTATTTGTATTGGGATGGTTTTCCTTCCTATGGTCACGTCTCAGAAGTCAATGGCAGAACCCACTGTTATTTGTTGTCTTGAAAATCCATGGCGAAAATGTGCCGTTGTCGTTTATTTCGACTCAGATGGTAATCAGGTTAATTTTAATGTAGCAAACGGCACTGAAGTTCGATGTCCATCTTATATGTAGTCTGATTTTTTATTTAATACGTTTTCTTTTCCGATCATGAAAAAAAGTTTCCTTTTTTCTTTTGTAATTCTAGTTTCACTATTCATTTCTTGCGGTAAAAAAGTCGAATTGCGGGATCCATTGGTGGAATTTGACCGGTCAAGAAAACTAAATTCAATCCCATTATCCTCCGCCGATTCACTGTTCCGGGCATGGAACATGTATTTGGTGGAGGATAAATTATTTATTAATGACGATGGCTTGGATTTTATCTATCGCTTGATTGATCCTGTCGAAGATAGATACTTGGGTAAATTTGGCCGCTCAGGCCAAGGTCCCTGCGAACTAAGTGCATCAGTATTTTTGAATAGATTCGGAAGTAATGGTGAGAATTTAGGAATATTTGATGCCTCTCAAATTCGCTTTCAAAGCTTTACCGTCTCCTCTCTTGAGGATTCAGCCGAAACAGCTCAGTGTGAACCTTATTTGTTTCCTATTGATGGTCTTGTCACACAATACGTGAAGCTTGATTCAATCCATTTTTTAGGTTCTTCCCTATTCGGAAAACCTTACAACTTGTTTCGAGAAGCTGAAAATATTCAGTCTTTGGGCGCTTATCCTTTTCAAGCTGATTCTCCCGCTGTCCCTGAGATCAATTTAGCTTTAGCTTATCAGTTTGATTTTTTTAAGAATCCCAAAAAAACCAAAACTTTAAGCACTTCTCCTTACTCTTTTAATATGGATGTTCTAGAACTGGATAAAAATGGGGCCTTAGAAATAACAGCCTCACGACATTATTGGCCTACTCTTTTTGATCCATCCGAAAATTCCTCCAGATTCTCTTCTACCATTCTGCCAGATGCAGTATTCGGGAATATAAGCACTACCGTTTCAGCAAATAAAATTTACGTTCTTTATAGAGATAAACCTTGGGAAAATGATCTTTTTCAAACTAGTAATCGAATTCTTGTTTATGACTGGGAGTTGAATCCAGTTGAAATTCTGGATATAGATCAAACTTTGAGTCGGATTGCTGTGCATGAAGATGACAACTATTTGGTTGGATATGTGGATGATGGAAAGGCAAATCTTTTCCGGGTTGATTTGAAATAAATATCATGAATTAAGGGGCTGGTCTCTAGGGAGATTTATGTCGCTGTTTTCCAATCCTAACTATTTCAAAGTCCCTCTATAAGTAGGGATTTGACCGCCTTTGTAAAGAGAAGTGTGGAGATGATTTGATGGTTCGAATTTACCCTTCGAGGATTCTTAATCCCTCGGAGGGTTTAAATACCCAATCCCCGGCAATTCGTCGGGGATTTTTTGTTTTTTGAAAGAGTTGGTGTGAATCTTTTTGAAACGACAGGATCACTTTAACGCTTCTATTCTCCTTATCCAAATCCGGTTTTTTATTTCCCTCAGTTCCTGTATTTTTGCGCACCATCCAAGAAAGTAACTATCATTTAATTTATGCCTTACTTATTTACCTCAGAGTCTGTGTCGGAAGGTCATCCGGATAAAATCGCTGACCAAATTTCAGACGCATTGATTGATAATTTTTTGGCTTTTGATCCAAGTTCCAAAGTGGCTTGCGAAACGCTTGTTACCACTGGGCAGGTGATATTGGCAGGAGAAGTCAAATCCGATATTTACCTCGATGTGCAGAAGATCGCACGGGACGTGATCAATCGGATCGGTTATACCAAGAGTGAATACATGTTTGAGGGCAATTCCTGTGGGGTATTGTCTGCTATTCACGAGCAGTCTGCGGATATCAACCAAGGGGTTGAACGTGAAAATCCAGAGGAGCAAGGTGCAGGTGATCAGGGGATGATGTTTGGGTATGCTACCAACGAAACCGAGAACTACATGCCTTTGGCGCTGGATTTATCTCACCGGATTCTGAGAGAATTGGCAGCCTTAAGACGTGAGAATAAAGATATTCCCTACCTCCGTCCTGACTCCAAAGCTCAGGTAACGATCGAGTACAGCGATGACAATGTGCCGCAACGTATCGATGCGATCGTGATTTCTACACAGCACGACGAGTTTGATACGGAAGAAGCCATGTTGGCTAAAATCAAATCCGATTTGATTTCCATTTTGATTCCTCGTGTAAAAGCTGGGCTAACGCCTGATATTCAAAAACTCTTCACCGCCGATATCAAATACCACATCAATCCTACCGGTAAGTTTGTGATCGGTGGACCGCATGGAGATACCGGTTTGACCGGACGAAAAATTATTGTGGATACCTATGGCGGAAAGGGTGCACACGGTGGAGGAGCTTTCTCCGGAAAAGACCCCTCAAAAGTAGACCGCTCGGCAGCCTATGCAACCCGCCACATTGCCAAAAACATGGTAGCAGCAGGTGTTGCTGACGAAATGTTGGTACAAGTTTCTTATGCTATTGGAGTAGCCGCTCCAATGGGAATCTATGTAAATACTTACGGAACTTCCAAAGTGGGAATGACCGATGGAGAGATTGCTAAGAAAATCGAGAAACTCTTCGATATGCGTCCTTATGCCATCGAGCAAAGACTGAAGCTTCGAAACCCTATCTATGAAGAAACTGCCGCTTACGGACATATGGGTCGAACAAGTGAAGTGGTAAGCAAGACATTTTATTCTCCTTATAGGGATGAAATCACCCTGGATGTGGAACTCTTCACCTGGGAGAAATTGGATTACGTAGATAAAATCAAATCTGCATTTGGTTTGTAATCCAATCTAAATCATTTCAAAAGCCCCGGTTTAACCCGGGGTTTTTTGTTTTCCTCGTTCCTTAAAGACCAGTTTCCCTCGAAAAAGCCTCCATTTTTAAGTCTATTTCCCTATCTTTAAGCATATCACCTTTTTGCGAAGGGGCCTTCCCCTTTACCTGTTTTTAATCTAAAATCCATTATGGCAAAAACCATCATTGTATCCAATCGACTTCCTATTTCACTTCGCCACCGAAACGGGCGCTTTGAGTTCAAGCCTTCAGCAGGAGGATTAGCCACCGGTTTGGGATCGATCTATAAGTCCGGGGAAAATATCTGGATCGGCTGGCCGGGAAATACAGTGGAAGATCCGGAACAACGGGCAGAAATCATCTTGGAACTTCATGATTTGAAGATGGCTCCTGTCTTTCTTTCGAAAGAAGACGTGGAGCAGTTTTATGAGGGTTTTAGCAACGAGACCTTATGGCCCGCCTTTCACTATTTTACCCAATACATGGTCTACAATCCGGAGCATTGGGAGGCTTATGTGCGCGTGAATCGGAAGTTTTGCGATGCTATTTTGAAAAAAGCGGATCCGGATGATACCATTTGGGTGCACGATTACCAATTGCTACTCCTTCCCCAAATGTTACGGGAAGTTTTACCGGATGCTACCATTGCCTTTTTCCAGCATATTCCCTTTCCTTCTTATGAGATAATCCGAATGATTCCCTGGAGGAAGCAATTGCTGGAGGGCGTTTGCGGAGCAGATTTGATTGGTTTCCATACCTATGATGACATGCGTCACTTCCTCAGTGCAGTAGGACGGATTACAGGGCTTTCCAGTGAGAGTGGATACATTCAGGCAGAAAATCGCATCATCAATGTGGATTCCTTTCCGATGGGAATCGATTACGATAAATTTGCGAAGCAAGCCAAGAGTCGAAAGACCCAAAATCTCGTTAAGGAATTCCAAAAACAGGTTTTCGATCAAAAAGTGATTCTTACCATCGATCGCCTGGATTATTCCAAAGGAATCCCGCAGCGTTTACATGCCTTCGATCAATTACTCAAAGATCATAAAGAACTCCACGGCAAGGTTTCCATGATTATGATCGTGGTGCCCAGTCGGGATAAAGTGCAGTCTTACAAAGAGCTCAAGGAGGAAATTGATCTTTTGGTAGGTCGGATCAACTCAGATTATTCTACCCTGAATTGGGTTCCAGTTCATTACTTCTATCGAAGTTTTCCATTCGAGGAACTCAGTGCATTTTACAATCTATCGGATATTGCATTAGTCACTCCACTTCGGGACGGGATGAATCTAGTCTGCAAGGAATACGTAGCTAGTCGGACCGATCAGAGTGGAGTATTGATCCTTTCGGAAATGGCAGGAGCCTCTAAAGAATTACAGGATGCTATTTTGGTGAATCCTAATGATCAACAAGGGGTGGTAGATGCGATTTACGATGCGCTTACTATGGATCCAAAGGAACAAAAAGAGCGAATTGCTTCTCTTCAATCCACGGTCAAGAAATATGATATCTTCCAATGGGTCAAAGTATTCATGGACCGTATCGAGCATGTGAAGGAAAAGCAGGCCGAACTCACCTCCAAAGACGTGGATACCAAAGTCATCAATGAGATCGATAAGGCCTTCAAAAAAGCAGACCGGCCAATTCTTTTCTTGGATTATGACGGAACACTCACAGGATTTGTGGCTAATCCACAAGATGCAAAACCGGATGCAGAGCTTAAGGCCATCATCAAGGGTTTGAGTCAAAAGGCAGAGGTAGTCATAATTTCAGGACGGGATAAGGATACCTTGGGAACTTGGTTCAAAGGTTTCCAAATCGATATGATCGCAGAACATGGAGTTTGGGTGAAGCGCAAGTCCAATCGAAGTGATTGGGAATTGTATGCAGATGTAGACGACAGTTGGAAAGAAGACATCCGAAATGTGATGGAATATTATGTGCTACGTACACCGGGAGCCTTTATCGAAGAGAAACATCATTCCTTGGTTTGGCACTATCGAAAAGTAGAAAGTGGCTTGGGGGATCTTCGTATGCGTGAACTTTTCAGCCATTTGAAGTACATGGCCCGGGGTCATAATCTTCAGGTTTTGGAAGGAAATATGGTTCTCGAGATCAAGCGTCCGGATATCAACAAAGGCCGAGCTGCCACTGCCTTGATGAAAGGGCAGGAGTTTGATTTTATTTTAGCGATTGGAGATGATTGGACGGATGAAGATACTTTCAAAGCCATGCCTAAAAATGCCTACACCATCCGTGTCGGCTATGCCTATACCCAAGCCAATTACAATATCAAATCGTTTCGGCAGGTAAGAAATCTGTTAGGGAAGTTGATTCAATAATCATAAGAAATACGCTTCCTTCGGTCGCGAAATATACTTCGTGAAATATAAAGAAATACACTTCGCTACGCTCAGTGAAATGCGCCTGCGGCGAGATAGGATAATAGGGTAAGATCTGTGTAAATCTGTGACTTTTTCTGTGCAGATCTGTGGGAGAAATCATCCCTTCCTTTGCACCTGCAATACAGGCAATCAAAAGGTCCTCGACTATCATGCCATTTGCGGATTAATCTTGTACAGAAAATTCTGTCAGTTCGAGCGAAGTCGAGAACCTTTCGACTCCGCTCAAGGTGACCCAAATTTTGCTCTAAGACTTTATCACCGGCACTTCCTTTTTGTATGTTCCAAGAATGTTTAAAACTCGGACTGACCTAGATTCGATTAAAAAATAAACTGTTATTGTATCCACGGCTGGGGTTAAAATTATCCCCAACGACCAAAGTTTTGCCCAAAAATTTCCCTTTTCCTTCTTCCCATCTTTGCGGGAGAATGATCCCTTAAGACTCAGCGAGCGGAGACTTTTTACAAGAAATTTGGCCGGTCCAGCTTTTTCCCAATTCGGAAAGCCGCATTCATCAAACCTACATGCGAATAGGCCTGGGGGAAATTTCCCCATTGGCTGCCTGTTGCCTGATCCACGTCTTCGGAAAATAGATTCAGGTGATTACAATACTTCACTAAGGTTTCAAATCCTTCGATCGCCTCTTCCAGTCTATTGACGCAAGCCAACGCCTCGATATACCAAAAGGCACAGATCAAGAAGGTGGTCTCCGGCACGCCGAAATCATCCATGTGCTTGTAGCGATAAAACAAAAAGTCTTTCGCCAATAAGTCTTCTTCTAAAGCTTTCAAATGATTATTAGCCCGCTCCAGATCATCCCCGAAATAACCCATGGTAATCAACTGCAGTGTGGAGGCATCCATATGTTGCGAACCGATGGCCTGGGAATAAGCATTTCGCTCCGGTAGGTAGCAGGCTTCGATTTTTTTGGCAGCCTCGTCCCGTAGCATAATGGCTTTTTGGTACATCGCTTCATTTTTTAAGCGAATTCCAATCTTGGCGGCAGCATTGGCGCCAGCCCAGTGAAAGAGGAAGGTGTAGCAATGCTCCTGCGCCAGATTTCGAAACTCCCACAATCCCGCGTCTTTTTCATGCATGGTAGCCTCGATTTTATCCAACAAATTCATAATCAAGGGCTCGGAATGACTTCGCTCGGATTCTGTAAATCGGTGATCGGAGTATAAGGGTAAGAGAGAAACCAGCACCTGCCCATACAAATCATTTTGAATGTGGGTGTAAGCCTGATTTCCAAATCGAACCGGCTTATTTCCTAGATAGCCATCCAACTCCGAGATTTCCTCCGTCAACAGCCAATCTCCCGTAATAGAATACAGGGGCTGATACCGTCCCTCTGGTCCGGTGGGAAGATTTAAAATAAAGTCAAAGTACTTTTCCAATTCTTCGAAGTGTCCCAAGCTATTGAAGCAGGTCAGTGTGTAGTAAGTGTCACGAATCCAGCAGTAGCGATAGTCCCAGTTTCGGGTCGAACCCGGAGATTCCGGCAGGGAAGTCGTCGAGGCAGCGATGATGGCACCCGTATCCTCAAACTGGTGAATTTTCAGGATTAAAGCGGAGCGTAAGACAAGACGCTGCGAGAAATTGGGGATACTCGTAGACTTCACCCAGGATCTCCAGTAGTCTGTGGTTGATTGAAGAAATCGCTCGGAAGTCGTCTCGATCGGAGCCTCAAGGGGCCGACCGTAGGTCAATACCAAATACACCGGTCGTTGCAAAACAAAGGGCTTCCCCTCACAGATATAGGTTAAGGGGGCATTGGTAGTCAGTCTAAGTTCATGATCAATACCCATGTAGCGGATATGATTACTGCCCTGACTGGGAGTAAGTGCGAGCTGCCCTTGGTTGGTTACGGGCTGACAAGTAATCTTAATTTTGGGAGCACCCGAAAGTGGTTCCACTTTTCGGATCAACATCAGGGGCTTGTAGTAACGGTCGTAATTTTTGAAGCGTGGGGCAAAATCCGTGACCTTATAGCTGTACGAACCATTGGAAATGATCGTCTCCAGAATATTCGTGTTTTCGACATAGGACTGACTGGAAGAAAACTCTCCGGAATCAGGAAGAATCGTGAATTTTCCGCCTTTCTCCCGATCCAGCATCCCGCCGAAAATAAAGTCTGAGTCAAAGCGGGGCATGCAAAGCCAGGAAATATTGGTGTCTTTCTCGATATGGGCAATATAGGCGCAGTTTCCGATCAGGCCGGATTCGTAAAGATGTTTGCTCATTGATTTAAAGCTTTGGTTTGAGAAAAAAGTGCGGCTATTGGGTCAGAAGCAAATAAGCAAAAAAGGGGATAGGATGCAAAATATTAGGCTCAATTGAGTCTACTCAAGCATTCAATTCAAAAAAGTAAGCCAGCTTACAAAAATAGCTTCTTGTTCAGGATATATTCTTCTACTTTCTGGGGTAGTAGGTATTTGACGGAATAGCCTTTTAGAACTGATTCGCGGATAAATGTCGCTGAAATGTCTAGCAGGGGAGCATCTACCCAAAGTACGGCAGGATGATCAAACTCTCTTTTTTCTCCGGGCCTAGGATAGACATAGACCTGATAGTGCTCGAGAATCTGCTCATAGTTTTTCCATTTCTTGAATTGCTTGAGATTATCCGAGCCCAAAAAAATGCTGAATTCATGCTGGGGATACTTCTCCGACAGATAGGTTAATGTATCGATGGTATAGCTCGGACGGGGCATGTGAAACTCCACATCGCTGGCCCGGAAATGGAAATTGTCTTCGATCGCCAACTCGACCATTCGAAGTCGGTCAAATTCATGAACCAGTGATTTTCGTTTTTTTAGGGGATTCTGAGGACTGACCACGAACCACACCTCATCCAAATCTGTCCGATCATAAATCGTCTCCGCGATGATCAGATGACCAAGATGAATGGGATTGAAACTGCCGAAAAAAAGCCCGATTTTCACAACTTAGGAGGCTAAAAAATCTCTGACAAGTTGCTCAGCTTCCTGTGAGGACTTCGCAAAGTCATCATTGACGATCGTTACGTCAAACTGCGGTTCAAACTTCATTTCAAACTCTGCCTTAAAAAGTCGTCTTGAAAGTGATTCTTCCGATTCGGTACCCCGATCATTAAGACGGTCTTTGAGTACATCCAAAGAAGGTACTTTGACAAAAATCGCCAAGGCCTGATCACCGAAATATTTTTTGAGCGCTAATCCGCCTTTCACGTCTACATCAAAAATGACGGCTTTGCCAGAATCCCAGATGCGTTGAATTTCTTCTTTCAGTGTCCCGTAAAAGTTACCGGCATAGACCTCTTCCCATTCGATAAAAGCATCCTCGTCGATTTTTTGCTTGAACTCCTCTTGGGTTAAAAAGTAATAATCTTTTCCATGAACCTCATGCCTTCCTCTCCGGTCTCGTGTACAGGCTGAAATAGAAAATCCCAAATTTGGGATTCGTTCGATGAGGTGTTTGACCAGTGAGGTCTTTCCCGACCCGGAAGGTGCGGAAAAAATGATGGCTTTGCCCTGAGTCATCTTATTTGCTTTCTTGGATCATTTGCCGGATGGAATCGGCTAGTTGATTGGGTACAGGTTGCTTGGTGCACTTGGTTTTCAATACTTCCCGGATGGCTTGCTCCAAGTGAAAATGCTCAAAGCAAGGCTGGCATTTATCCAGCTTTTCTTTGAGAATTTCCTTTCCTTCCTCACCCATTTCTCCGTCCAGAATGCTTTCCAAAAGCTGAAAGCATTTGCTCACATCGCTGCACTGTAGCTTTCTATCTTCGGAATTGGGTTTTCCGTTCTTTTCCATTTGGTATTCGTTTTATTCCTCCTCGTCTGTCTTATAGCCCATGGATTGGGCATAGCCTCGCAATTTATCTTTCAGCAGGTTCCGTGCCCGGTGAAGCCGTGACCGCACTGTCCCGATGGGGATATCCAGGATTTTGGCCATTTCTTCATACGTAAAGCCTTCCAAATCCGCCAAAATAATCACCGTTCGGAAATCTACTGCCAAGGCATTCAATGCATTGGAAATTTCATCTCCCAGCATATCCTTGACAGATTCCGCCCGCAAATCAGTAGTTCCTTGAAAGTCAACATCATCTGAGTTGTAATAAGTTTCAACTTCCTGATAATCGACTTTGGCAGGCTGCTTAGACTTCTTGCGGTACTCGTTGATGAAGCTGTTTTTCAGGATGCGAAACAGCCAGGCTTTTGCATTGGTTCCCTGCTCGAAGGAATTGATGAATCGGTAGGCTTTCAAATAGGTATCCTGCACCAAGTCCTTGGCATCATCTTCATCAAAGGTGAGTCGATAGGCAAAATTGTACATGGAGTCAATATGCGGCATAAACTCCCCGTCAAAAATGCGGTTTTTCTCTTCCTGCGTATATTTTCTGCGCTGACTTTCCGACATATGTCTCAAAAGTAATAATCTGTGTAATTTATAACTAGGATTCGGGAACTTATCCCTGCTTTTCCTTTATTTTGTTGCTTCGAAAAGGTCAAATTTCCTGACATTCACGATACGATATGTTTTTCTTTCGGCTGTTGTCCCGGCTTCCCCTTCCTGTACTCTATCTGCTGACGGATCTCCTGTATGTGGTGGCCCGTTTTGTCATTCGGTATCGGAAGAAGGTAATCGATGAAAACCTTCGATTTGCTTTTCCGGAGCTATCGGATAAAGATCGAAAAAAGGTCCGAAACCGATTTTACAGGAATTTTACTGACACATTTGCTGAAACCATCAAATTGCTGACAATTTCGGAAGAGGAATTCCGCCGCAGGTTTGTCATAGTCAATCAGCCTGATCTTGACCAGCCTGTCAAAAAGGGCGTCAGTTCATTGATGGTGGCCGGGCATATCTTCAATTGGGAATGGGGAGTTGTAGGAATCAATTTGTACTCCGAGGTTCCTGTTGAGACTGTCTATTTGAAAGTCAACAATTCCTTTTTCAATGAGTTGATGAAAAAAATCCGGACACGATTTGGCGGATTTGTCACCGAGAAAAAGGAGTTTCGTCGTGGCATGCTTACCTTAGGACGGGATCCACGCATCGTCCTATTGGGCTCAGATCAGCGACCTCCCTCTTCGGAAAACCGCTATCAGCGGGAATTTCTCAATAGGCCTGCTGTGTTTTTCGAAGGAGCAGAATTTCTTTCCAAAAAAATGAACTTGTATGTTCATTATGGAAAAATGACCAAAATTAAGCGTGGCCATTATCGTTTCGAGTTTGTGCCACTAGCGAGGCCACCTCATGATGAGGAGGAACCCCATTCCATCACGGATCGTTTTTGTAAAATGTTGGAAGATAACATCCGTGAACAACCGGACATGTACTTATGGAGTCATAAGCGGTGGAAGATTTGATGCAGGATGGATTGAAAAATTGGAAGATTTCAAAATTGAAAAATTGTCCAAAATTCAGTTTTAATTAAAACATCAGAATCTAGCTTCTTGTCTCGGATTTCTTGTTTCTGGCTACTTGGTACTTCGTACTTGATACTTATTTACCACTTGCTACAATAATTTAGCTACTAGCTACTCAAAATAATGGATTACCTAGAAGAACTCAACCCACCTCAGCGGGAAGCAGTAGAACGTACCGAAGGTCCGGTGATGATCATTGCCGGTGCTGGATCGGGCAAAACCCGGGTATTAACCTACCGGATTGCCCACCTCATCTATGCTCAAGGGGTAGATCCTTTTCAGATTCTTTCCCTGACATTTACCAATAAAGCCGCGAATGAGATGAAGCAGCGGATTGAACGGTTGGTAGGTTTGGAAGCTCGCAATACCTGGATGGGGACCTTTCACTCCGTTTTTGCCAAAATACTTCGGGTGGAGTCCGAAAAAATTGGCTATCCCTCAAATTTCACGATTTATGATACCGATGATTCCAAGTCTTTGATTCGCACCATTGTCAAAGAAATGCGTCTCGATGACAAGGTATATAAACCCGGTGTAGTTTTATCCCGAATTTCCGGTGCCAAAAACCGGTTGATTTCTTGGCAGGCTTATCAGGCGGACCCCTTCGTAAAGGCAGATGATGAAGCCGCGATGAAGCCCAAAATGGGGGAAATTTACCAGCGCTACCAAGAACGGCTTTTTAAAGCGGGAGCGATGGATTTTGATGATTTGCTTTTCAATACGAATGTGCTTTTCAGAGATCATATTGATGTGCTGAATAAGTATCAGCAGCGCTTCAAATACGTGATGGTTGATGAGTTTCAGGACACCAACCTTTCCCAATACCTCATCACGAAAAAGCTGGCAGCAGTTCATCAAAATATCTGTGTGGTAGGCGATGATGCTCAGAGTATCTATGCTTTCCGCGGAGCGGATATCCAGAATATCCTAAATTTCGAAAAAGACTATCCAGACCTTTTTGTGGTCAAATTGGAGCAAAACTACCGATCTACTAAGACCATTGTGGAGGCAGCCAATTCCATCATTGATAAAAACAAGGCCCAGCTCAAGAAGACCGTCTGGACTTCAAATCCGGATGGGGATTTGATCGAATTAATCAAAGCCGCATCCGATAATGAAGAAGGAAGAGTGGTAGCAACGACGATTTTTGAGGAGAAGAATAACAAGAAGCTTCAAAACAGTGATTTTGCAGTTCTTTACCGAACGAACTCCCAGTCCCGGGCAATAGAAGAAGCGCTTCGAAAAATGAACCTGACCTACAAGATTGTGGGTGGGCTTTCTTTCTATCAACGAAAAGAAATCAAGGATTTGATGGCCTATCTACGCTTTACCATCAATCCGATGGATGAGGAGGCTTTCAAGCGGATTATCAATTATCCCAAGCGAGGAATCGGCAATACCTCTGTAGAAAAAATCCACGTTGCCGCCTATGATCATGACATGCCCCTCTGGGAAGTGGTACAAAATGCTTTTCCGTTTTTAGGTGGAAGAGCAGGTTCGGCAGTGGATGATTTTGCGACGATGATTAAAGCTTTCCAAATTGAAGTTCAGCGAAAGGATGCCTACGAAGCCGCAAGCACCATTGCTAAGCAAAGTGGTTTGTTGCGCGAATTATATGAGGATAAAACCATCGAGGGGCTCAATCGCTACGAAAACGTCCAAGAATTGCTCAATGCCATCAAGGAATACGTGGATAATGAGGAAAACGAGGATAAGAGCTTAGGAGCCTTTTTACAGGAAATCGCCCTTTTGACAGATAATGATCGGGATAAGGATACAACCGATGCGATTACCTTGATGACCATTCACTCCGCCAAGGGTTTGGAATTCAAACAGGTATTTGTGGTGGGGATGGAAGAAGATCTTTTCCCTTCCCAAATGATGATGCAGAGTAGGGAGGATTTGGAAGAAGAACGAAGACTTTTCTATGTGGCGACAACTCGGGCCATGGATAAGCTTTACCTGACCTATGCCCTCAGTCGTTATCGATTTGGACGTTTATTGAATTGCGAGCCGAGTCGATTTTTGGAAGAAATAGATCCTGCCTGCATCAAGGTGAATAAAAAGTTGACTAGCCGGGAAATGCCGGGAGCATTCCGACGAGAAGGATTGCCGGGTAGCTCTGGTTTCATTGGGATTAAGAAAAAACCGGAAACTCGGATGCCGACCCAAATGAAGGTGCATACACCTAGTCCGGATTTCAAACCTAGCAACACCAACAACCTGCAGGAAGGGCAATTGGTGGAACACCCAAAATTCGGTTTCGGGAAGGTTTTGAAGATCGAAGTGGATGGTCTTAACCGCAAGGCTACCATTCAATTTGAGCATTTTGGGGAGAAAACTTTATTACTTAGCTTTGCGAAGCTCAGGATTATAGACTAATGGAATTACCCTCCTGCCTTTTGGTGATTTTTTGTTACCTTTTGACTGGCAGCCCAAGGGGGTACTAGAGCAGATAAAATCAGAAAACAAGACTTATTTTGAAAGAATACGGAAAAAACATTCAAGGCTTGGTGGACTATGTCTGCAGCATTGAAGACCGGGAAAAACGCACTGCCAGTGCCTACACCATCATTGATATCATCAAGCAATTAAATCCTGCTATGAAGCAGGAGAATGACCAAAAGCTTTGGGATGATCTCTATATTATGTCTGACTTTAAACTGGATGTAGACAGCCCATTTCCTATGCCTGAAAAGGAGTTGTTGGGGAAAAAGCCTTTGCCAATTGGCTATCCAAGAGGAGAAGTTCGGTTTAAGCATTATGGTCGAAACATTGAAAAATTAATCGAGAAGGCCATCGAAATCGAGGATGATGAGGAGCAGGAAGCAGCCATCATCTACATCGGACAGCTGATGAGAAGTTTTCATTCCACTTGGAATCGTGACAATTTCGATGATGGCATTATCCTTGACGATATCAAAACGCTCTCAGGAGGGAAACTGCATATCGATCTAGAAAAGGTAAAAGAAAATGCTCTTTTTGAATCGAATACCAGAAGAGATTTCAAAGTACCCACTCACGAAGAGCACAGTAGTAAAAACAAGCGAGGCGGAGGCCGTCGCAGAAATGGGCATAACAAAAAACGGCGAAACTAAATGGCATCTTTTCGGGTCCGTGGTGGAAATCAGCTCAAAGGTGAGATTATCCCTCAAGGAGCAAAAAATGAAGCGCTTCAGATTCTTTGCGCAGTACTTTTAACAGACGAAAAAGTCACCATCCATAAAATCCCTAATATTCGGGACGTCAACAAACTCATAGAGCTTTTGAGCGATATGGGGGTAAAAGTGACCAAATTGGGTCCTGAATCCTATTCTTTCCAAGCAGATGAAATCAATCTGGAGTATTTGGAAACGGAAGAATTTTTGAAAAAAGCTTCTGCTCTTCGAGGTTCCGTGATGATTTTGGGGCCATTGTTGACTCGTTTTGGAACAGGGAAATTATCCAAACCAGGAGGTGATAAAATCGGACGTCGGCGGATGGATACCCACTTTACAGGTTTCCAAAAGCTCGGTGCCACATTTCATTACGATGCTGAGCGCGAGATCTTTCATATTGATGGAAAGCATCTGAAAGGCACGTACATGCTTTTGGATGAAGCATCCGTGACAGGTACTGCCAATATCGTGATGGCAGCGGTAATGGCTGAAGGGAAGACCACAATTTACAATGCTGCCTGTGAACCTTATTTGCAGCAGCTTTGCGATATGCTGAACCGAATGGGAGCCAAGATCACCGGCTTAGGTTCCAATTTGTTGCATATCGAAGGCGTGGAGAAATTGGGAGGAACTACCCACACCATGTTGCCGGATATGATCGAGATCGGTTCATTCATCGGGATGGCAGCAATGACTCAGTCCGAAATCACAATCAAAAACTGCCAAATTCCGAAATTGGGGATCATACCTGATACTTTTAAGCGAATGGGGATTCAGATGGAGTTTCGGGGTGATGATATTTTTATTCCTGCACAGGATCATTACGAAATTGAAACCTTTATTGATGGTTCGATTTTGACGATTGCAGACCAGATTTGGCCCGGGTTTACCCCTGATTTATTGTCGATCGTTTTGGTGACTGCGACACAGGCAAAAGGGACCGTTTTAGTACACCAAAAGATGTTTGAATCCCGCTTGTTTTTCGTGGACAAACTGATCGATATGGGAGCGCAGATTATTCTTTGTGATCCGCATCGGGCTACGGTTATTGGCTTGGATCGCAAGTATCCATTGAGAGGTATACGGATGACATCCCCGGATATTCGGGCGGGGGTAGCCTTGTTGATTGCAGCTCTCTCTGCAAACGGTACTTCCATTATCGATAATATCGAGCAAATTGACCGAGGTTACCAATTCATCGATCAGCGCTTAAATGCACTGGGAGCGGATATTGAGCGGATTTAAGTCCGCTCTTTTTGTTTCCAAATTTCCGAGAATTTGCTGAGGTGTTTCTTGAGTTTCAAAAGACTCAAGTTTTCAGAGTGGACCAGTGCTACAATTTTATGATTAGCTTCAATCTTTCTTTTTGATGAATCTGGATTGGGTTTTTACTCGATAAAATCTTCTTTTTTTCCTATCTTCTGAAAAATTTCTCAAACCCAAAAAAACCATGACTAAGAAGAAGCTTCGCAGTCAGGAGTGGTACGGCCGAACTGGAAAAGATGGCTTTATATATCGCTCCTGGATGAAAAACCAAGGCCTTCCTCACCACCTTTTTGAAGGTGAAAAACCCGTAATAGGAATCTGTAATACCTGGTCAGAATTCACTCCATGTAATGCCCATTTTCGGGAATTAGCAGAATCCATCAAACAGGGAATCTGGGAGGCAGGAGGCTTTCCCTTGGAGTTTCCGGTGATGTCTTTAGGAGAATGCTCTATCAAGCCAACGGCCATGCTTTTTCGAAACTTGGCCTCCATGGATGTGGAGGAAAGTATTCGAGCCAATCCAATGGATGGGGTGGTTCTCATGTGCGGTTGTGATAAGACCACACCTTCCTTGGTGATGGGTGCTGCGTCGGTAGATCTCCCTACTTTGGTGGTTTCTGGAGGTCCTATGTTGGTTGGAAGATTTAAGGGGAAAAAAATCGGTACTTCAGATGTGTGGCGTTTTGCTGAAGAATACAAATTAGGGAAGCTTTCTCAAGAAGAATTTATTGAAGCTGAAGCAGCTATGTCTCGTTCCCGAGGGCATTGTGCGCCAATGGGTACAGCTTCTACGATGGCGGCTATGGTCGAAGCATTGGGTTTGGCAATGCCGGATAATGCGACCATTCCTGCAGCCGATTCAAGAAGGAAGGTTCTGGCTCACATGGCTGGCATGCGCATCGTCGAAATGGTCAAAGAAGATATGAGGATGAGTAAAATCTTGACTCGTAAAGCCTTTGAAAATTCCATTATGGTCAATGCGGCTTTGGGCGGGTCTACGAATTTTATCCTGCATTTGACAGCCATCGCAAGACGAATCGGAGTGGAGTTGGACTTGACAGATTTCGATCACTTTTCAGCTCGAATTCCATTGATTGCCAATGTTCAACCTTCCGGCGAGCACTGGGTGGAGGATTTATTCTATGCGGGGGGATTGCCTGCCGTAATGCGTGAAATTCAATCCAAATTGCACACGGATTGCATCACAGTCAATGGGAAAACCTTAGGCGAGAATATTGAAAAGGCCGAATGCTATGATCGTGAATTAATCGGAACCTTGGAGAAGCCGATTAAGCCCGATTCCGGAATTGCCGTGCTCAAGGGAAATCTCTGTCCTCATGGAGCCGTACTTAAACCTTCAGCAGCAAGCCCCCATTTATTGACCCATACTGGCAAGGCAGTGGTTTTTGAAGATATCGATGATTACAAAGCTCGAATCGATGATCCTAATTTGGAAGTGGATGAAAATTCTGTTTTGGTGATGAAAAATGTGGGGCCTAAAGGGTATCCAGGAATGCCAGAGGTTGGGAATATGGGTCTCCCTGCCAAACTGCTTCAAAAAGGGATCAAGGATATGGTTCGTATTTCAGATGGTCGAATGAGTGGGACAGGCTACGGGACAGTAGTGCTACATGTTTCACCAGAATCAGCCATTGGAGGGCCCTTGGCTTTGGTTCAAAATGGAGATTTGATTGAACTGGATGTGCCGAATCGCAGTCTGAATTTGTTGATATCGGAGGAGGAAATGGAAAATCGGAAAGCGGCGTTCAAACCAACCGAACTGCCCTATGATCGAGGTTATGTAAATCTATTCCTTCATCGGGTAAATCAGGCACATGAAGGCGTTGATTTTGATTTTCTGCAGGGAAGTTCGGGATCGGAGGTGAAGAGGGATTCCCATTAATTATAATTAAACCCAAAGAGGGTAACCAAATACAAACATGAAAACTCCAAAGACAGTAATTATCACAGGGGCAGGACAGGGAATAGGTCTGGAGATTGCCCGGAAAATGCTTCAAAATGGGTCTCAGGTGATTTTAAATGATTCCGAAAAAAGCTTAGTGGAGGATGCGGTGGCAAATCTTTCCCGAATGGGAAAAGGAAGTGTCATCGGATGTTCTGGTGATGCAGCTTCGGATTCTGTAATTCAGGAAATGATTGAATTAGCTCTTCATCATTTCGGCAAAGTCGATCAAGTAGTAGCTAATGCAGGAATTACTCTTTTTGGAAATTTTTTAGAGTACAATCGTGAAGATTTTATGGAGGTGATGCGGGTGAATCAAGCTGGTACTTTCTTTTTGGTGCAGGCGGCTGCTCGCGTGATGAAAAGACAAGAAGATGGAGGATCTATACTTTTGACTTCTTCCGTCACAGCTCATCAAAGTCATGAAAATCTAACCGCCTATGCCATGAGCAAAGCGGCTATCGAAATGCTTGCGAAAAATTTGGTATTGGAATTGGCTCCCCATGGAATCCGAATCAACGCTATTGCTCCGGGAGCAACGTTGACCGAGCGAACTACCTCTGACCCGGAATATGCCAAAATCTGGTCTCAGTTGACTCCTTTGGGACGGCCTGCTTCTACCACTGATATTGCAGAAGCAGCAGCATTTTTATTATCCAATGCGGCCCGACACATCACAGGTCAGACACTGGTGATCGATGGGGGTTGGACCTCGGTAAGTCCTTCGCCTTATGCCTAAAAGAAATTAAGCCATGGCGGAATCCTTAACAAAAGATTCCTTTCTTATTGCTCCTGCTCCTTGGGATTTGAAAGGTGAAGGGGTGATTTTGGTTTATAAATTCTCCAAAAACTGGGTTGAACAGCAGGGCCAATTGCCCGACTATTTAAAGGGGCAATTTTCAGGAGGTCTAGGTTATCTCATGCTGGTTAACTATACACAAAGCCCGGTTGGTCCCTATAGGGAATTATTGTTTATTCCCGGAAAATTCAAAAATCATAGAAAACAAACCATCACCCGCATTTTTGTGGATTCAGAGCAAAGCACTCAAAATGGTCGAGCGAATTGGGGGATTCCGAAGGAGACGATGGATTTTAGTTGGGAAGAGCAAGAGGGACAAATCCAAATACGGGTTAAATCCAAAGAAGAAACTTTCTTTTCCTGCGAGGTAAAACCCTTTGGATTTACATTTCCTGCAAATACAAAATTGCTTCCCATTGATCTCTACCAGCATTGGAAAGGAAAAGATTTTTTTACAAAACCCTCTGGAAAAGGAAAAGCCAAATTAGCCAGGGTGAATATTCTTCACGTCAACCCTTCATTTTTCCCTCCAATTGATCAAATAAAGCCCCTTTTGGCAGTTCATATCCGCCCTTTTCAAATCCATTTCCCCGAAGCTGTTGTCCATGAAAAAATTCTTTAGCCAAAAAAATATCATCGTGACAGGAGCTGCCTCAGGAATTGGGAAGGAACTGGTTCGGCTACTCCATTCTGAACAGGCAAATGTTTTGGCTGTGGATTATTCGGAAGAAGGTTTGGCTGAAATAAAAAGGGAATTTTCGGCTGTCCAGATTTTAAAAGTGGATTTGAGCCAAAAAGAAGGGAATCAAAAGATCTTATATTGGGTACGGACTCATTGGGAAAGAGTAGATGTCAGCATTGCCAATGCAGGAAAGGCAGAATATGGCTTGGCTGAGTATCAAAACTGGAAGGGAATGGATCAGCTTTTTCAGCTCAATGTTTTCAGTCCTATCCAGTTGGGGATGGAATTACGTCAGCTACTGAAGGGGAATTTCGGTAGACATGTGATTGTTGCTTCCGCGATTTCCTATTGGACTGTTCCCGGATATAGTATGTATGCGGCTAGCAAATCAGCTTTGCTTCAATGGGCTCGCACCGTCTGGAAAGAGTCCGAGGAGGATTGGTTGACTTTGGTTTTTCCAATCGCTACAGATACTCAATTTTTTGCTGCTGCAGGAAAATCCATTCCCAAGGCTTTTCCTATTCAAAAGCCAGAAAAAGTCGCAGAAAAAATCCTGATTGGGATCATCCGCAGAAAAAAACGTATTTTCCCTTCACGCTTATTTCCATTGATGCTGAATTTGGACCGTTTTTTCTTTTTTATCCAGCCTATTTATCAGGCTATTGAAAGAAAAAAATTAAAGAAATGGGTTCGAAACAATCCTAAAAATGAATAAGTTACCCTCATCTAACCCTTTAACATATGAATAAATCCTACCTCTTAGTTTTTGCGATTCTGGTGACTTTTGCTTGTTCACCAAAAATGCCTGACACGCTTCCTTTTCAAGTAGCAAAGGCCTATGGAATTGAGAATTTCGATCAGCTAAAATCCATATCCTATACTTGGAATGTGCAACGTGATTCGGTAAATATATTTTCCCGGAATTGGTCTTGGGATATCAAAAACCGAATGGTTACCTATACAGGACCGGATACTAGTTTTACCTACAGTCAGGATTTGCCAAAAGAATCCCTTCCAGATGCAGATAAGGGTTTTGTCAATGATAAGTACTGGTGCATGATGCCTTTTCAATTGGCTTGGGATCAAGGCTACGAATATGAAGTGGCCGAAAATGTTCCCACACCCCTTCATCAGCAGAATTCTACAAAATTAACAGTGGTTTATAGCTCGGGAGATGGCTACACTCCTGGGGATGCCTATGATTTATATCTGGATGAGAATCATCGCATCCTTGAATGGACTTATCGGAGACAAAATGCTCCTGAAGGAAGAACCTGGACTTGGGAAAATGTACAGGATGTTGGCCCTATTCAACTTGCCACCATGCATCGGGATGGGGCAGGGAATCGTTTTATTTGGATTTCGGATATAAAATTTGAGTAGATTATTAATCCTTAAAATATTTCCAACCACCCTGATTCCGGGGTGGTTTTTCTTTTTCTAGACCTCTTATTGAAAAATTTGGTAATTTTTTGAAAAAATCCAGTCCATGTATCCATCCAGAAGAAGATTTCTAGCTCAATCCGGTGTGCTTTTAGGAGCAGGCCTATCCCTCAACCCCTTTTTAACTTTTGGGAATAATCTTAAAAAAGATGTGACTGTCGGAGATATTATGGACGCATTTATCAATCAGGTGCCTGGGGCTCCATTTCCCCAAACCGTTGATACACTTAAAATGGGTTCCCGAGACCAGGTGGTAACGGGTGTGGTGGCCACCATGTTTGCCACCATGGAGGTAATTGAGCGGACGATCGAGCTAGGGGCAAATTTTATCATTCCGCATGAACCTACTTTTTTTAATCATGCAGATGAAACGGACTGGTTGGAAGATGATGAGGTGTTCCAATCCAAAAATCGATTGATGAAAGATCATGGTATTGCCTTGTGGAGAAACCATGATTACATCCATCGACTCGTGGATGATGGAGTACGCATAGGAGTGGTGAAGGAGTTGGGATGGGAAACGTATTATGAACCTGGTAGTCCTCTTTTGAAAATTCCCCCGACCAGCCTACGGTTATTAATTGATCATGCGAAGGCTAAATTGGGAGTTCCCGCGATGCGCTATGCAGGTGACTTGGGACAAACATGCGAGAAAGTGCTTTTGATACCTGGGGCAGCTGGAGGAAGAGCGCAGATAGAAGGGATTATGAAATATGATCCTGATGTGCTGATTTGTGGTGAATCGAATGAATGGGAAACTCCCGAGTATGTCCGAGCTGCCAACGCATCTGGTAAAAAGCTGAGCATGATTGTAATTGGGCATTCAGCCAGTGAGGAGGGAGGGTCCGAGTTTTTAAAGACTTGGCTAGAGAACCAATTTCCGGATTTGCCTGTTCATCATATTCCTTCTGGAAATTCGTTGCAGGTTTTTTAACCGTATCCCAAAAGCTTTTCAAAAATCCATACCGAATTAAGACGGCAAGTTGGAAACTTTTTGAAGCAAAGCCTCAGCAGCTAATCTTCCAAAATTATTGGCTGCATCGGGACTTGCTCCAATAATTAGATTCCGATCACGAAACACAGTTTTATCCGCTTTTCTATTGATAATTTCTACACCTAGCTTTTGAAGTTCTTTTCCAAATTCCCAAGTCAAATGTCCTGGCATGTAACCGATCAATGGGGTTTGGTTAAGTTTAAAAAAAGAAAAACCTGGTAATTAAATTAAGTCTCCCTAGTGTTTTACTTAGAATTTTTCAGATACAGGATGAGGTTGGTATAGTCGATGATAGCTTCTTGATCAGATAATATATCAGCTCCTATGATTCCGTCAGTTTCTTTTATTCCCAAACTAGTAAATGCCGTATTGACATGGTTTAGGGTCATTAAGGCCAATTGATAGTTTTCTAGTTTAATATTGCCGATTTCGATGGTGTTATTTTTGGAATTTTCAATTCTAAGATTTGCTCCTCCAGCACCTGTTCCGGTACTTTCAGCAGCGTTTGATTTCATTTTGAATTTGTTTTTCCGTTTCGTTTCGATGATCGTTAATCCTGCACCGGTATCTAAAATGAAGTTGGCCTCCACTCCGTTTATTTTTCCTTTGAGATGGAGATGTCCGGATTTTTCTTTTTCCATTTGTATTTGCGAATAGCCGCTTTCAAGTAGATATTCTGAAAGGGAAGAAAGTTGTTTTGGATGGTAGGAGAAACTACTTTCTTTCGGCTTTTCTGTACAATTCGAAAGGAAAATTGAAAGGAAAATGGGTAAAAGAATTTTTTTCATTCTTCATGAAGTTTTTTCCTTGAGACTGTTCTGAAAACTGATTTCAAAAAATCTCAATTCTTTTTTGGAAAGAAGGTAGTAGCCCCGACAGGAATCGAACCTGTATCTAAAGTTTAGGAAACTTCTATTCTATCCATTGAACTACGGGGCCATTATTTCAAGTATTGGTTGAGCTTTCGGATATCTTTCAACAAGTATAATTTCAAATAGAAAAGTAGCGACTTAATCTTTAGAAATCTTCTATTTCCTATCCGATCCTGTTTTGGTATCCATTGAACCCTGTCTACCGGCAGGCAGGTACGGGGCCAAAAAGGATTGGCAAGATACTAGAATTGCCAAAAAACCCATAAATATTCTCGAGTCAACTTATGGGGATTCAGAGATTTACCCTATCTTTGCACTCCAAATTTAGGATGGACGGGTTCCATCCGCTAAACAAACAAAAATAAACTATGTCAGTAAAAATCAGATTAGCACGTCGAGGCAGAAAGAAAATGGCCATTTATGACGTGGTTGTCGCTGATGCGAGAGCTCCACGGGATGGACGCTTCATCGAGAAAATCGGAACTTACAATCCGAACACGAACCCTGCATCGATCAACATCAACAATGAGCGCGCTCTACAGTGGTTGTTGAACGGAGCCCAGCCTACCGATACGGTAAAGGCAATGCTGTCTTACAGAGGGGTAATGCTTAAAAAACACCTCCAAATCGGAGTGGTGAAAGGTGCGATTACGCAAGAACAAGCGGACGCGAAATTTGAAGCTTGGGTAGCTGAGAAAGAAGCTAAGATCCAAAGCAAAGTAGACTCTATCGGTAAGGCAAAAGAAGAAGCTCGTCAAAAAGCGCTTGAAGCTGAAGCCGCTAAGAATCAGGCTCGTCTAGACGCGATCAAAGCAAGAGAAGAAGAAGCAAAAGCAGCTGCTGCTGCAGCTGAAGCTCCTGCCGAAGAAGCCGCTGAAGATGCAGCTCCTGAAGCTTCCGCAGAAGGCGAAGAAGCAACAGAAGCTTAATAGAAAATCTCCCCATGAACAAGGAGCAATGCTTTCAAGTAGGCTATGTGGCCAAAGTTCATGGACTTCGTGGAGAAGTGATGGTCGTTCTTGATGTGGATTATCCAGAAGATTATGAAGATCTGGAACACATCTTTATCGAACAAAAAGGACGCTTGGTTCCATTCTTTTTGGAACATTTCGTTCTTCAGTCTGGAAATAAGGCCTTGGCCAAGTTTGAGGACTTCGATACCATCGAACAGGTAGAGCCTTTGGTTGGATCGGGAATTTATCTTCCCCTGACCGCTTTGCCAGAGTTAGGTGAAGACCAATACTACTACCACGAATTAATTGGGTTTGAAGTAGAGGATGAAAAAAACGGAGTTTTAGGCCCCGTAGAAACCATCTACGACTTGGAAACCCAAGATCTTTTAGGCGTCAAACACCAAGGCAAGGAAATTCTGATTCCTATTCAGGATGAAATTCTAACCAAGGTGGACAAGGCAGCGAAAAAAGTTTTCTGCCGATTACCCGAAGGATTGCTTGACATTTATCTGGAAGACTGAGACATGCACATCGATATCATCAGTGTGGTACCTGGACTCTTGGAAGGGCCTTTTTCACATTCCATTCTAAAACGGGCGGAAGAAAAAGGACTAGCCTCAGTAAAGGTTCACAATTTGCGTGACTACGCTACCGGAAAGCAAAAGCAAGTCGACGATTATGCTTTTGGTGGAGGAGCAGGCATGGTGATGATGGTCGAACCGATAGCTGCCTGTATCGAAAGCCTTCAAAGTCAGCGGGTATATGATGAAATCATTTACATGACCCCTGATGGAGAGACTTTTGATCAACCCATGGCTAATTCGCTTTCACTGCAGCAAAATCTACTCATCCTTTGTGGGCATTACAAAGGCGTAGACGAGCGAATTCGGGAGCGATACATTACCAAGGAAATCAGTATCGGAGATTTTGTATTGTCGGGAGGAGAGCTGGCCGCTGCTGTTGTGGCAGATGCCGTAATTCGATTAATCCCTGGCGTACTGAATGATGAAACCTCAGCGTTAACAGATTCCTTTCAGGACCATCTGTTGGCACCGCCGGTTTATACTCGTCCTGCTGAATGGCAGGGAATGCAGGTGCCGGATGTTCTTCTTTCAGGTCATGAAGCAAAGATTAATGAATGGAGATTTGAAGCCTCGGTTCGTAGAACCCGTGAACGAAGACCCGACTTGTGGGCGAAGTCCGGATTGGGTGAAAGCGATTTAAAGAAGAGAAAAAAGTAATTCAATAAGCCACGTGTTGGCCAAACAGCGAAAGCATAAAATATAGAAGCTATGAGCGAACTAATGAAAATTGTAGAAGCGGAATACAACGAAGCAAGAGCTAAATTCCCTTCTTTCAAAGCCGGTGATACTATCAACGTCCACGTACGAATCAAAGAAGGTAACAAGGAGCGGGTACAGCAGTTCCAAGGAACTGTGATTCAGCGAAAGAATCCTAACTCTAACGGAGAGACCTTCACAGTACGAAAGATTTCTAACGGAATCGGTGTAGAGCGTATCTTCCCTATCCTTTCTCCAGCTATCGAGAAAATCGAAGTTTTGAGACAAGGTAAAGTACGTAGAGCTAGATTGTTCTACTTGAGAGGACGTCAAGGTAAGGCTGCCCGAATCAAGGAAAAAATTCAGGTGAAGCACTAAGCTTCAACCGATTACAGATAAAAGGAACTCAGTTTTGGGTTCCTTTTTTTATTGCCTAAATTCATTCCTGAGAATCTTGATTTATGAATTCATCGGCTACAATAGATCCAGGATTACGATTGGGTAAGATCGTTGTAAAATTGGCGGAAGTGCTTTTTGCAGGCTTTGCTTTCTTATTTTTCTTTTTTGCTTATTTGTCAACGACGGGATTTTTTCGAGAATGGAATATTCGTATTGAACCAGAGATATCTGACCTATTGCCAGTTCTAAGCCCTGATCAAATACTTACTGTTTTTTGTGTGATTGCAGGAGTGAAGTTTCTGATATTTTTGGGAATAATGGTCTTGATTGATCGGGATCTGTAGCAGTCTAAATTTTTGTTCGTGCATATTATACCTTTGGTCGGATTTGAAACCCAACCTTTCCCTGACAAATCCCTATCTTTGCAGCTTCATTGAAAACATGAAGGCAAATTTGCCTGTTTAAAGCTAAGCATATCCAAAACCCATGAGCAGAGAAGTTCGCGTACGTTTTGCCCCGTCCCCCACAGGACCTTTACATATTGGTGGAGTTCGTACAGCCCTTTACAATTACCTTTTTGCTAAAAAATACCAAGGAAAATTCATTCTCCGAATAGAAGATACGGATCAGGCCCGCTATGTTCCGGGAGCTGAAATGTATATCAAGGATTCCTTGGATTGGTTGGGAATAACTCCCGATGAAAGCCCCTGGAATCCAGGTGCAGTTGGTCCATATAGGCAATCAGAACGAAAGCCGGATTACATGAAGTATGCCTTGAGTCTAGTTGAAAAGGGACTGGCTTATTATGCTTTTGATACTGCTGAAGAATTGGAAGCGATGCGTGAGCGATTGACCGCTGCTCGAGTTGTACAACCGCAATACAATAGCATCACTCGAATGCAAATGAAAAACTCCCTCACCCTACCTGAGGATGAAGTGAAGGAGCGATTGGCTTCGGGAGAGCCCTATGTAATTCGTGTTAAAATTCCTCGAAAAGAAGAAGTCCGTCTGCATGATCAAATTCGAGGTTGGGTCATGGTACATTCTTCTACCTTGGATGATAAAGTATTGATGAAGTCGGATGGAATGCCGACCTATCACCTAGCAAATATTGTAGATGATCATCTGATGGGAATTACCCATGTAATCCGAGGTGAGGAGTGGTTGCCTTCTGCTCCTTTGCACGTGTTGTTATATCGCTATTTTGGTTGGGAGGATACCATGCCGGAATTCGCTCATTTGCCTTTATTGCTGAAGCCGGATGGAAATGGCAAACTTTCCAAGCGGGATGGTGACCGATTAGGTTTCCCGGTATTCCCAATTGACTGGAAAAATGAGACGACTGGAGAAACAGCTTCCGGTTTCAGAGAGCAGGGCTATCTGCCTGAGGCTTTGTTGAATTTCTTAGCCTTTTTGGGTTGGAATCCTGGGGATGATCGAGAGCTATTCACCAAGGAGGAATTGATTGAAGCATTCTCCATTGAACGCATTGGAAAGGCAGGAACCAAGTTTGACATCGCCAAGGCCAAGTGGTACAATGAACAATATCTTCGAGCTAAATCTGATGCTGAATTGGCACCTTATGTTCAAGGTAGTGCCGAAAAAGATGGTTTCCAGATTTCCGGAGAAACAGCGGAAGCGATTGCTGCGCTAACAAAGGGAAGAGTTTCTTTCCCTGCTGAAATGTGGCAAGAAAGTCGTTTCATCGTTATTGCTCCAGAGAAATTTGATGAGCAGGTCGTATCAAAAAAATGGAATGCGGATGCGGTTCAGGTGCTTTCTGCTTACCAAGAGAAGTTGGATTCTTTCGAAGGACAATTTTATGCGGTGACGGCTAAATTGCTTTTGGAATCAACTGCAGAAGCAGAGGGGATCAAGCTTGGGAAGGTCATGCAGGCCGTTCGGCTTTCCGTCACAGGGCTGGGCGCGGGTCCGGATTTGATGGAGATATTTGCTATCTTAGGTCCTCAGGAAGTTGCGCGAAGAATCCGATTTGCCTTGGAATCGTTGCCGCTTGCTCAGTAATCGGAAATACCATGAGTAAAAAGAAAAAAAAGAAAAACGAAGAGCCCAAAGTCCATGAGGATTTGAAAGGATTTAAAATGGAGATTGATTCCTTTGGAGAAATATCTTCCAGCTTTTCCATCGATAAGATCAACGAGTTTCTCAATAAAAATGTAGAAGATAAAAAGCTCAAAGATCGAGACGATTTGGATGAGATTAAAGGTGGCTCTGAAGAAGATGAAAAGTAAAGGCTCCGCAAGGAGCTTTTTCGTTTTCTGGATATGATGGAATCCAAGCGTTTTTCCAAAAGGCGCTGATTTTCCCCTTGCTCAACTTGAATCCTTTTTCTTCGTTTTAAAGTGAAGAAAAATTACCGACCAATTCAGTAATTTCAACCCAAACTAAACCGTTTAGCTCCTTTGAAAAAACTTTTGCTAATCCATTTCCTAATCTTCTTTTTTATCCAGATAGGATTTTCACAGACAAGTACCGTATCCGGTATAGTAAAAGATGCGGAAACCGGAGAAACGCTTCCTTTCTGTAATGTCTTTATCAATAATACTACGATTTCGACAACTACCGATTTGGATGGGGTATATATCTTGGAGGAACTGCAACCGGGAGCGACGGAAATAGGGTTTTCGTTTATGGGTTATGAGGCGGTGACCAAGCCGGTAACTCTAAATCCGGGTGGTAAGCTCACCCTGAATGTGTCTCTAAAGCCTCTTGAAACGGAGCTATCGGATGTGGAAATTAAAGCCAAACGGGACAAAACTTGGGAACGGGATCTGCGAAAGTTTGAGAATCTGTTTTTAGGGAATGATTTAGTCGCTGCAAAAACAGAGATTGAAAATCCATGGGTGATAGATTTCCCTCCCTCTGATGAAAAAAACACCTTTTTAGCGAGTTCTCAACTGCCCATTGAATTGGTTAACAACTACCTAGGTTATAAAATCACCTTTGACTTGAAGGAATTCTTCGACAATCCGATGAATTACCGAATTTCGGGTGCAGCTCGGTTTGAAGAATTGAGTCCGGAGGCTTCCGGGCAAGAAGAGGAATGGGAGAAAAATCGCATGGAGGTGTATCGAAAATCTCCCCAAAATATGTTTCGGGCAATGATTGCCGGTACCCATGAAAAGGAAGGTTTTTTTCTTTATGGTGACAAACCGGGCGGTGCCGATTCCCGAAATATGCGTTCGGATATTTTTGCCAACGAACTCGGAAAATCCGTTATTCCTTACAAACCCGAGCAATTGGTTGTTCCTGCGGATAAACCTGGGGAGTATTGGATAAACCTCAAAGGGAGAATTGAGATTCATTATCAGAAAGGTTATAGTCAACAAAATACCTATCGGGATGCTCCCTATCCGGTTTCTTGGCTAGAAGTGAATGGGGGGAAAGTTCGGGTTCGTGAAAATGGTATGATCCTCAATCCACAGGATGTGGTTTTTTCAGGAGATATGGACCGTAGGCGAGTAGCATCCATGTTGCCTTTGGATTATGATGCAGAACGAGCGATTCAACTTCAGAATCTAGATAAAACAGCTGCTAATTACCAAGAACGAATCTATCTTCACACTGATCGGCCTTACTATCAGGAGGGAGAGGAAGTGTTTTTTCAAGCCTTCATTAATTACGGGAATCCATACCTTAAGAATGAGTTAAGTGAGGT
This sequence comes from Algoriphagus sp., assembly GCF_013373065.1. Classification (GTDB taxonomy): domain Bacteria; phylum Bacteroidota; class Bacteroidia; order Cytophagales; family Cyclobacteriaceae; genus Algoriphagus. The sequence goes on along the minus strand of NZ_JABXIN010000002.1, from coordinate 167,307 downwards.
GTTGCATGTGGAGTTGATTTCTGAGGATAGAGACTTTTTGTTTCGAAAGAAATATAAAATCTTCGAAGGGGCTGCCGGAGGTAGTTTTTTCATCCCGGACTCTTTGTCTGGGCATCATTTTTTCCTCAGAGCCTATACCAACTGGAATCGGAATTATGGTCCAGATCATTACTTTACCAAGCCGCTTTTGATTCTGAAGTCTAGTGAGGAAGTGGAAAAATCCAGTTCAAATCAGATGGTTTCAGAACTTGTCAAGGTGAATGCGGATCGTGCTCAGTACGGAAAAAGGGAAAAAGTCAATTTGAAAATCAATACCCAAGAGTTGACAGGAAAACCTCTAGCTGCCCGTATAGCCGTTTCCGTATATGATTTGACACAAGTACAACCAGTTTTAGAAGGGGCTGTAAGTACAAGTTCTTTGGAGCTTGAAAAAATACCAGAATCGGTTGGCTTGGATCGATTTTCTTACACCATCGAAAAAAGCCTGAATGAGCAGTTTTTGTTGAAAGACCAAAAGGGAAAAGGGACAGCCGGAGATGTAACAGTTTTTGTTAATGGTTTTGAGGGGATTGTTGAGTTGGAAGCCAATCGAAATGGAGAGTTTGCCCTGGAGGAAATGGAATTCTATGGCCCTATGCGTTTGGCAATTCAAGGCTTGGATTCTAAAGGTAGGCCTTTACCGGAAGTGGAATATCTGGAGTCCCTTTCAGCTCCTATCGCCTCTTTCCCGAATGTAGATTGGCCTAATATTAAAGAGGGGACTGGAGGGCCTCAGCGTGACCTCGCTAGGGAAGAGTTTGTGGAATTGGAAGAGGTAGAGGTAGACGAAAAAGCATTCCCATCTTCAGGAGCGATTTATGGTAATCCGGATTTTGTGGTCACGAGTGATAAAATTTTGGCTACGGGTAGTGCGGTAGATTTGGTGAACAGTTTGGCAGGAAATGTACCCGGAATGCGGGTGACGGTCGCTGGTGCAAGTGGAAAACAACAAATCCGTCTTCGGGGAGGTGCCACTTCTGTTTTTGGATCGATGGAACCTATTGTGATGGTTAACGGGGCGATTTTGGTTTCTGCTCCCGATGCCACCGCAGCGGATAATCTCCGCAACATCAATCCGAATGATATTGATCGTGTAGAAATTGTTTCCAGAACCGTCTCTATGCTGGGAGATCAAGGAAGAAATGGAGTCATAGCGATTTATTTAAAAGATGGGATGAGTCCGGAGCGACAAATGGCAATCCCTTCAGCCCTTTCAGAATTTGTTGTGGAAGGATATGAGGTTCCGAGAAGTTTTTTCGAGTTTTCTTATGATGCAGGTATGGAATCACCCAACCAGGATTTGAGAAAGACCTTGTATTGGAATGGAAGCCTGGTAACAGATGAATCCGGTGAGGTTGAAATCAGCTTTTTCACAAATGATTCGGTCGGTCCTATGCGTGTCGAGATTCGGGGATTGAGTTTGGATGGCAAGCCAATTTCAGGCACTTTTACGATCAATCAGGAAAATCGATAAAACCTATGAGAGTTTCCCTGCTCTGTTTTTTCTTTTTGGCATTTGGAATGGAAGTCTTTTCCCAAACTAGCGTGGGAATTCGCGGAGGGTATGCAACTTCATCTTTCAGTTACCGACCTGCCGCAAACCTTCGCGATCGTGGCGTTGAAAGTGTCGGTAATCCTACTTTCGCCCTTGTCGTCGAACATTTTAATGCCAAAAATGCAGGGGTGGAGTTAAATATTCAGTGGATTACACTGGGTTTTCGACAAGTAAATGAAGATCCCGTAAATCCACTTCAAAATGTGACCGAGTTTGACTACCTCAAACTCCCATTTTTGGCTTCTTTTTATGCGGGTCGATCTGGTCGGTTTCAAATCAAATTAGGTCCCCATGTGGGGTATTTATTCAATGCCCGTGATATCCAGCGTGAATTTTCGAATTCCAGTATACCTGAAATCCCCACCTATGGAGGAGCCGGAGATAATCCAAAGAAATTCATGTACGGGATTAATGCCGGAGCGGGGATTTCCAAAGTTTTTGGAAAAAGCTCTTTGGCAGCAGAAGTTCGCTTTTCTTATGATTTTACTAATCCAGAAAGTCAGGAACGAATTTTCGATATGAATTCCACCACCTTAGAATTTGGACTTTCGTATTTATTCCGAGTTCGGGAGCGGAAAGAGCCTTAAGAAGTTTTTTTAAAAAAAATCGAGGACCTTGTCCTATTTTTCTTCTTTTCCCCGATTACTAAGTGAATATGAAGCACAATCAGTTGGAAAATATTCTCAAAGAGTTCCACAGGGATGCCTACTTATGGGCAAGGCAATGTTGTGGTTTTGAGGATGATCTGGCCAAGGATGTGCTTCAGCAAAGTTATTTGAAGATATTGGAGGGGAAGGCTACCTTACGCTATCCAGAAAAAGTAAAATCCTGGCTCTTTTCTATTATTCGTTTTACGGCAATAGATGAGCTTCGGAAAAATGGGAAATGGGTGAGTTTAGAGGAGAATTACGACTCGCCTGAGGTAGAAGAACTTAACCAGGAAACTGACTTCCAGAAATTATTGATGAAGCTTTCTCCTATGCAGCGAGAAGTCTTGTTGATGGTATTTTACCACGAAATGACCATTGCTCAAGCCGCCGAAATTCTTCAAATCGGACTGGGTACTGCTCGGACACATTATGAGCGGGGGAAAAAGAAACTGAAAGAATTGATTGAATTGCAAACCCAAGCAGCAAATGGAAAATGAAGATAAATTGATCAAGGCCTTCTTTGAGGACCTAAAGGAACAAGATCGAAACATTCCGATCCCTGAATTCCCTGAAGTCAAGGTGAAAAGTTTTCCTTATTGGATTCCAATGGGGGTGGCTGCCAGTCTGATTATTGGGGCTTTCCTGATTTTCCAAAGACCCGAAATCCCAGAGCCTCCTGCAGATGTGATTATCATTTCGCTTCAGGAGAATGAAGATCATGAACAGGAATTCCGAATCGAAGAAAAGGCTTACATCGATATTTGGGAATCTTCCACTTCCTCCCTTTTGACTGAATTCTAAACCAACACTACCATGAAAAATCTAATAGTAATAACCCTTTTCCTGTTCACACATTTTGCAGTAGGGCAGGACATCTTTAGAAAAAATCTCTACTCGGCCGATCAAATCATGGAAGCAAGAGAAAAGATCAACCTGACAGATGCGCAGGCTTCCAAAATCAAGAAAATCCATGCTGAAAATGCTGGAGAGTTTTCAACCTTAAAATGGGATTTAGATGAGGCAAATACTAAGCTTGAAAACATGCTTCAAGAGCCGAAAATTGATCCAATTGCGGTTACCAAACAGCTTGATAAGGTTTTGGAACTGGAAAACCAGCTTAAAAAGAAACAACTTAATACCTTGGTAGCTATTAAAAATGAATTGACAGAGGATCAAATAGATAAACTTAGTCAAACCTCAGCCTTTGGATTTAGAGGAAAGGGTACTTATGGAAGTTCGAGCGTGATTGGGATCAATGGCTTTAAATCCCAAGAGAAAGTGAGGATAGGACAGCCTTCTGCCACTACTTATTCTGCTGTATCCCCTGATTCTAAGGTTGGAGTAGTAGTAACAGGCACTCCTACAGGAGAGCAACCTCTATTTATAATCAAATCCGATCAAGGAACTGTTGAAAAAAAATCTTCTGAAAACCTTGGTGTTGAACCTAGTGACATCGAAAGCATTTCAGTTCTGAAAGACAAATCTGCGACCGAAGTTTATGGAGAGAAAGGTAAAAATGGTGTCATCATCATTACCTTAAAGGAAGGTGCGAAAGTAAAAATGAAGTGATTGAAATGGTTTAAATAAAAAAAGGCTGTCTTATTACGTACTCTATTGTCAGCCTGAGCGGAGTCGAAGGCCAATTCTGGAGATTCGGGTAAAATTTCGACAGGGCTTAAAGTGACAAACTGGACTTATAAGACAGCCTTTTTTAATAGGGATTATTTCATCCCCATGTAATCCACGACGAAGTAGCTCAAGGCCTTGACTCCTAATTTGAATCCACTTTCATCCAGATAAAAATCCGGTGTATGGTGAGAAGGAGTTGTCAAGGGATCTCCCCCTTTTTTCATACCTCCCAAGAAAATGAAGAACCCTGGTTTTTCGCGTTGAAAAAAGCTAAAGTCTTCCGCTCCGGTAACGGGAGGCATGGCAATCACATTTTCTTTGCCTGCTGCTGATTGGATAGAAGGCAGCATTTGAGCGGTGAGTTCAGGATCGTTAACTGTTGAAGGGTATAGTTTGCCAATTTCAACATCAGCTTTTGCCCCTGCACTTTCGGCGATATTGGTTGCGATTTCTGTGATTCGCTCGTGAACCAAAGCTTGTTGCTCATCACCAAATGTTCGGATGGTCCCAATCATTTCCACTTTTTCAGGAATGATATTCTGACGAATTCCTCCGTGAATTGCACCAACAGTGACCACGGCAGGGTTTTCTGTTACATTAACCGAACGGGAAAGGATAGTCTGCAGCCCCGTTACAATTTGAGCCGAGGTAACAATAGGGTCTACCCCAGACCAAGGAGAAGCTCCATGCGCTTGGGTTCCATGTACGGTAATGCTTAGATTATCCACTGCTGCCAAAGCGGGTCCTGAGCGGTACCCTATTTTTCCAGCTTCAATTTGAGACCAAATGTGAAGGCCGAAAATTGCATCTACATCTTCCATGACACCTTCTTTAACCATCAACTCAGCCCCAGCAATATCCACGTCGTAAACCCCTTCCTCTGCAGGTTGGAATATAAACTTAACGGATCCTTCAAGCTGGTCTTTCATCCCGGCCAATACCTCTGCAGCTCCCATTAAGATCGCTACATGAGAGTCATGCCCACAGGCATGCATTACGCCCGTTTCTTGGCCATTGTAAACAGCCGTATTTACTGATTTAAATGGAAGGTCATTCCGTTCCGTTACTGGAAGGGCATCCATATCAGCTCTTAGGGCCACCATGGGGCCCGGCTTCCCACCCTTCAGTACACCTACAACACCTGTAACGGCTACATTTTCAGTCACTTCCATTCCCAGAGAACGCAGGTGATCTGCGATGATTTTTGCAGTTCTGAATTCCTGATTCCCTAATTCGGGGTATTTATGGAAATCCCGTCTCCATTCAATGACTTTGGCTTCAATCGCATCAGCTTGCTGGTCGATTTTAGGGCGAAGATTGGATTGGGAAAATGCTGTACCGGACAGCAATAAAAGGGGGATAATAAACTTTTTCATGGGAGATAATTTGCTTATCGGCTAAGATAGCAAAATCAAAACGGCTATGTCTTCGAAAAATCCAAAAAATAAAACCCGACCTCTTGAAAGGTCGGGTCTTTTAATCGAATTTCTTGAATTTACTTCATGCCAATGTAATCCACGACAAAGTAGCTCATTACTCGTAGACCAAGGATAAAACCACTTTCATCCAAATAGAAATCAGGGGTATGGTGAGAAGGGGTTTTGGTAGGGTCACCGCCTTTTTTCATGCCTCCCAATCCAATAAATAGTCCAGGTTTTTCACGTTGGTAAAAACTGAAATCCTCGGCGCCTGTAACTGGTGGGTTGACACGGATGTGGTCTTTCCCGGCTGCTGCTTCTAAGGTGGGGACCATTTTGGCAGTTAATTCAGGATCATTGACGGTGGAAGGATAGAGCTTTTGGATATTTACCTCGGCACGTGCTCCGGCACTTTCGGCGATGTTGGTAGCGATTTCTGTGATTCGTTTGTGAACCAAAGCCTGTTGTTCATCTCCAAATGTTCGGATAGTACCAATCATTTCTACTTTTTCAGGGATAATATTTTGCCGAATTCCGCCATGAATTGCCCCAATAGTCACTACAGCCGGATTTTGAGTGATATTAACGCTTCTTGATAGGATGGTTTGTAAGCCAGTCACAATTTGAGAAGCCGTCACAATAGGATCTACTCCTGACCAAGGAGAAGCTCCATGGGCTTGTGTACCGTGAACGATAATTTCCAAATTGTCTACGGCAGCTTGAGCTGGTCCAGGTCGATAACCAATAGTTCCAACTTCTGTTTGGGCTGAGATATGTAATCCGAAGATAGCGTCTACATCTTCCATGACTCCTTCTTCGACCATTTGCTTGGCCCCCCAAGTAGTTACTCCGGGCTCATTGATTGCCTCTTCTGCTGGTTGGAAGATGAACTTGACATCGCCTTCCAGCTCGTCCTTCATGCTGGCCAAGATTTCAGCAACACCCATTAAGATGGCGACATGACTATCGTGCCCACAGGCATGCATGACGCCGGTTTCCTGTCCATTGTAGGTTGTTGTGACTGTTGATTTAAAGGGTAGATCTACTCGTTCTGTCACCGGTAAGGCGTCCATATCTGCCCGAAGTGCCACAGTTGGACCGGGTTTTCCGCCTTTGAGATAACCTACTACGCCTGTTACGGCAACTTTTTCGGTCACTTCAATTCCTAAAGAGCGAAGATGATCTGCGATTTTCTTTGCGGTACGGAATTCCTGATTTCCCAATTCTGGGTTTTGGTGAATATCTCTTCTCCACTCGATGACTTTGGATTCGATTTCGGTAGCTTTCTGATCGATTGCGGGGCGAAGGTTTGATTGCCCAAAGCTTAGTCCACTGATTAGAAATAATGGGAGTATTAATTTTTTCATGCGAAAATTTGGTTGGTGATGGAAAGGCAATTTATCCATTTCGGGACACAAAAACGGGACATTTTTGAAAATTGAGTATAATTCGAACCAAATGGCTTAAAACTGCTTTTTAAAATAAATCATCAAGAATTATGGAATTAAAAGATAAAGTAGCAATCGTAACAGGAGTAAGTAAGGGAATTGGATTGGAAGTGGTGAAAACCCTTTTGGATAAAGGTGTAATTGTGGCTGGCTGGGGAAGAAATAAACCAGAACTAGCACACTCCAATTTTCACTTTTTCACCTGTGATGTAGCGAATGAAGAGTCTGTTGAAGAGGCTTTTCAGGCGACACAAGCCAAATTGGGAACTGATATCCGAATTTTAATCAATAATGCAGGCTTTGGTGTCGCTGGACCTACGGAGACATTTTCTTCCGAAGATTGGAAGGCCATGTTTGATACCAATGTGCACGGGATTTTCTACACGACCAAGCGCTTGATCCCTGCCATGAAGGCGGCCGATGAGGGACATATCATCAATGTGGCTTCCATTGCTGGATTAAATGGGGTGAATCAGTTTGCGGGGTATGTCGGAACCAAACATGCTGTCAGGGGGATTTCCCATTCATTGTACATGGAACTTCGAGATTTCGGAATCAAGGTATCTACCATCTATCCGGGATCTGTGCAGACCCATTTCTTTGACGAAATTCCGGGAATGCAAGCCCATGAAAATATGATGCGACCAGAAGATGTGGCGATGACCATTGTCCAAACTTTGGAAACACATCCAAACTATTTCGTAGCGGATGTAGAATGTAGACCACTGAGACCGAGAGGGAAGAAGTGATCAGTTACCAGTAAGGAGAGGACAGTAGTCAGTTAGTAGCCTCTATCTGTTAAGGCCTAAAAAACGTTTGAGCTATTGAGTCAATTCGAGATTATTTAAATTTTCTTGTTTGTCAGGCTGAGCGGAGTCGAAGCCTACGGTTTATTCGGGATTCATCAAAAAATCAAAAAAGACCTCGACTCCGCTCGGTCTGACATTTTCCAAAATGCAATAAGACTCCACCTGAAAACTCCCTACCGAACCCTTGCCTTTCCCCGCTCATTCCCTATTTTTGCCTTAGACCTTTCGACCGGGTTTTTACCCTTGCCATGCGGGTGAACTCCCGGTCGGTCTTTTGTAGCCTATGTCCTTAGAAGTCTCTCAACTCTGTAAAAATTTTGGTTCTCAAAAAGCGCTGGATGGGGTGACTTTTTCTGCGAAGCCAGGGAGGATTTTGGGATTTTTGGGGCCAAATGGTGCCGGTAAATCCACCACCATGAAAATCATAACAGGCTACCTCCAAGCGGATTCCGGACAGGTGAATATTCATGGGATCGATGCACTTGCAAACCCAAAACAAGTAAGCCCCTTGATTGGCTACCTACCAGAAAAGAATCCCCTCTATTCGGACATGTATGTGAAGGAGTTCTTATCCTTTTCCGGAGGATTGTATGGGCTATCAGGTAAGCTGCTGAAAACCCGTTTGGGAGAAATGCTTGAGAAAACAGGTTTGCTCCCCGAACAGCACAAGAAGATTGGTCAACTTTCAAAAGGATATCAACAGCGGGTGGGACTTGCCAAAGCTTTGATTCATGACCCAAAAGTTTTGATTTTAGATGAGCCGACAACGGGTTTGGACCCTAATCAATTGGCTGATATTCGAGGGTTAATTCGGGAAATTGCAAAAGACAAAACCTTGATTCTTTCCACGCACATCATGCAAGAGGTGGAGGCAATTTGTCAGGATGTGGTTTTGATTTCGAAGGGACAAATTAAGGCTGCCGATTCTTTAGAAAATTTCCAACAGCAAGGAACAGGACATCAGCTTATTGTGGAAACAGAGGAAAGCCTGGAATTAGCTTGGTTCGAAGGCTTCCCGGAGGTTTCATTTGGTCCAAAAGGAAATACACAGGTGATTATCCAAACATCTGAAGTTGGAGATACCCGAAAAGTGATTATGAGGGTTATTCAGCAAAAGGAATTGAATCTTCTTTCGCTAAATCAAGGGAAAAAGAGTTTGGAAGAGCTATTTAGACAATACACTCAATGAAGAGTCTGATCTTGAAAGAAATCAATGCTTTTTTAGGCAGCCTGCTGGGCTATCTAATCTTGGCTTTGTTTCTTGTTGCCTTGGGCTTGATTGTGTGGGTATTCCCTCAAAGCAGTGTATTGGATTATGGCTATGCAGACTTAGAACCGCTTTTTACCTACACGCCTTATGTTTTTACGTTTTTGATTCCAGCACTTTCTATGCGTGCCATTGCGGAAGAGAGACGTAATCATACCTGGGAATTACTGAGGACCTCTCCCTTAAGTTTAGTCCAAATTGTCATAGCGAAATACATGGCTTTATTGATTCTGATATGTATCGCTGTGTTGCCGACCCTTCTCTACTTCTACAGCGTGTATCAGCTTGGGGATCCTGTTGGGAACCTGGATCAAGCTGGATTCTTTGGAAGTTGGATTGGGTTGATTTTGTTGGGCGCTGTATTTGGAGCGGTTGGAATTTTTTCCTCTGCTTTGACTACCCAACAAGTAGTGGCTTTTGTTCTGGGGGTCTTTTTATGTTTTGTCCTATACTTTGGATTTTCTGCAGCTTCAGATTTGGGATTAGGTACTTGGGCCTATTGGATTGAAGAACTCAGCTTGAGTTTTCATTACATCAATCTGAGTAGGGGGGTCATCGATTCCACGGACATCTTTTTCTATTTGGGGATGATCTGGTTGTTTTTAGGAGGAGCTGTTTTGGTTTTGAGAAATAAATGAGCGGAAAAAACAAACATATCGGCCGGCATGTAGGAGTTTTGATTTTCGGCTTGCTGATTTTTTTGGCCTTGAGTGCTTTTTTACGATTCCGAATTGACCTCACTGAAGACAAGCGCTATTCACTCCATCCAGCAACGGAAGAGGTGTTGGAGGAAGTTCAAGAGCCGATTCATGTGGATATTTTATTAGTGGGTGATGACATGCCTGCTGGGATGCGCCGTTTGCAACGGTCTATTGAAGAAACTATCCGAACCTTTGATGCTTATTCGGATCAAAAAATCAGTTTTTCTTACTTGGATCCCTTAAGCTTGCCTGAAGAAGAACAAGAAGAATTTATCCTTCAGCTCAATGATTACGGAATCAATCCTACCAGTTTGATGGTCAATCAGACAGGAGGTCAGCAAACCAAATTGATTTTTCCCGGCATCTTGGTATACAATGAAGAGTTTGAAACAGGAGCTCTGATTCTCAAAGGAGAAAAGGGAATGGGGCAGGAGGAAATTTTAAATCAGTCCATTGAGAATTTGGAGTTTGAGCTGAGCAACGCCATTCGCAAACTTACTAACCCGGGTTCTGGTGCGATTGCCATGATTATGGGCCATGGGGAAATGAAAGAGGATGATGGCTATGGATTAGTAGAAGCCCTAGATGGAGATTTTGAGCTATTTAAAGTTCCTTTGGAGCAGGCTCGATCCGTGGAGGACCTGATTAATTTTGAATTGATTTTCATCCAAGGACCCCAAGAAAGTTATTCCGAGCGAGAAGTGTACTTGCTGGATCAATACGTGATGCGAGGGGGAAATTTGGTCGTGCTGGCTGATGGGGTGCAGGTGGATGTGAATCAGGCAGGAGGAGAGGGTACTCTGGCAATTCCCATGGAAAATGGCTTGGAAAATTTACTCTTTAAATATGGAATCCGAATCAACAAAGATTTGATCCAAGATCTAAATTTCGGCTATTTTCCGGTTATGGGTGGCAATTTCGGGAACCAAGAACAATTGGTTCCATTACCGTGGCCTTTTTACGTTCAGGCTTCCCGCATGCAGCAACATCCCATTACCAAAGGATTGGATGTGGTCAATTTCCGTTTTGTCAGCAGTTTGGATACGGTCATGGCAAAAGGCATTACAAAAACCCCACTTATATTTTCATCGGATTTTACCAGGATTTTGCCTGCACCTGCACGGGTCGCTTTCCGGGATATGGAAATGGAACCTAATGTGGCTGATTTTCCTTTGCGAAATCTTCCTTTGGTCTATTTGCTGGAAGGTGAGTTTACTTCCCTTTTCAAAAACAGGTTTTTACCTGAAGGATTTGAGCAGGCCGATTTTAAAGAAAGTGGAAAAGGGAAAGTGGTCGTTATCGGGGATGGAGAAGTTTTCCAAAGCCAAGTGGATTTTCAATCTGGATCTCCCTTGAATTTGGGTGAGGATCCTTTTAATCAGGTTGTTTTTGCAAATCGAATTTTCTTAAGAAATCTGGTTCAATACCTGCAAAACCCTGAAGGAATTATTGCCAGTAGAACTCGAACCTTTCAAATCCGTCCCCTCAACCGCGTGAAGATTGTAGAGCAAAAAAGTTTTTGGCAGTTGGTGAATGTGGGATTGCCAGTTGCTTTGCTCTTGCTTTTGGGTAGTGGTGTTTCCTTTTGGAGAAAGAAAAAATATTCTTGAAAAAATCTGGCTTTAAAAGAGCCGAAAAAACCATAATTTATTTTGAGAAGCGGGCTATTCCTCCCGTGTTAAATCGATTTTATTTATAAATTTACCCCCATTCCAAAAAGTAATCTTTAAATAAGCCCTACGATATGGAATCGAGCATGAAGAAGGGAATCACAAGAAGGAATGATGATTGAGCATGCGAGATTACATATGATCTTTGAAAAAAATTATAGCATATGAAATTTATTGTTTCTTCTTCCGCGCTTTTGAAGCAGCTTTCGGCCATCAATGGTGTCGTAACTACCAATCCGGTAGTACCTATTCTTGAAAATTTTCTATTTGAAATTAAGGATTCGGTCTTGACTATTACGGCTTCGGATCTTCAAACATCCATGATTACCGAAATCCATGTAGAGGCCAAAGAAGATGGGAACATTGCTGTTCCAGCTCGGATCTTGATAGATACCTTGAAAAATCTACCCGAGCAGCCAGTTACTTTTAGCATCGATCATGATACCTATGCAGTTGAAATCAGCTCTGATAATGGCCGTTATCGTTTAGCCGGTGAAAATGCGACTGATTTTCCTAAAATTCCTACGGTGAACAATCCAACTTCTGTGGATATGTCTACGGAAGTGTTGGCAAGCGCGATTTCTAATACCATTTTTGCAACCAGTTCGGATGAACTTCGTCCTGCCATGACCGGGGTTTACATCAACTTGAGTGATACCAACACCACCTTCGTGGCTACTGATGGTCATCGATTGGTTCGTTACCGAAGAGTGGATGTGGCTTCATCCAGTCCTGCCAGCTTGATCATTCCTCGGAAGGCTTTGAACTTACTGAAGTCTACCCTTCCTTCTGAGAATATCTCCGTGACGGTGGAATTCAACCAGTCCAATGCCTATTTCAAGTTTGGTCAAATCAAAATGATTTGCCGTTTGATTGATGAGCGATTCCCTGATTATGAGAATGTGATTCCGGTGGACAATCCAAACATCATGACCATCGATCGTCAGGATTTGTTAAGTTCACTTCGTCGTATCGCTATTTACGCAAATAAAACCACGCATCAGGTTCGATTGAAATTGACTGGTTCAGAGTTATTGATCTCTGCAGAAGACTTGGATTTCTCCAATGAGGCGAATGAGCGTCTATCCTGTGAGCATGATGGAGAGGATATCGAAATCGGATTCAATGCTAAATTCCTGGTGGAAATGCTCAGCAACTTGAACTCTAAGGAAGTAAGCTTGAAGTTCTCTGCTCCAAACAGAGCCGGATTGATTCTTCCAGCAGAGCAGGATGAAAATGAGGATATCCTAATGCTCGTGATGCCAGTAATGTTGAATAACTACGTATAATTTTAACCACTTATATCCTAGAAAGCCTGAGTCCTTGATTCAGGCTTTTTTGTTGATTGATGGATATCCTTTGAGGTTTAGTAGGTTATTTTTTCGTATCCCTCAACATCTTCAGATACAAACCTTCTACTCGCTCTCTGGCCCAAGGGGTTTTTCTAAGAAATTTTAGGCTGGACTTGATCGATGGATCATGGGTAAAGCAACGAATTGTGATCCGCTCCCCTAGTTCTTCCCAGCCATAATTTGCGACTAATTGCTCCAGCATTGTGTCGAGGCGAATGCCATGAAGTGGATTGTTGGGTTGAACGTTTTCAGGTTTAGTCGACACGAGTTTTTCAAATTAAAATTTTGATCAGGTACAGGGAGTCAAAAGTTATTACTCTTTCAAAGATTCTGGAGCAGATTCAAGCTCAGGATCCACTTGAAAATAACCAATGACCCCACTCATACACTCTAGGAGGATGTTTTTACCTTTGTTCTTATCTAATATTTTTTGAAGATCATCTAGTGTACGCACTTCCTGGTCATTGGCTTTGATTATCAATTCGCCTAATGGCCATTCCATTTCGTCAGCTTGGGTGCCTTGATGGATGTGGGTGACCACCAGCATGGGTTTTTCCTCATCAAGAATTTTCAACATTTCGATCTGGGCATAAGGATCTACTTCCTGGATAGCCTGAATAATCTCAAAACTCAAGGGTTGAATAACCATCCCAAAAATCTCCAAATACTTCCGCTCGCTTAGAATTGGATTGGAGATGATTCCTAATTCAGGATTGGGCATTGCCTTAGCTTTAGTTTTTTTGACTTTCCCATCCCTCAAATAGCCGATCTCTACTTCCTCTCCGATCGGAACAAGCTTCATGACATCAAAGATATTTTTGTGACGATAAAGTCCCTCTTTTCCGATCACGATGCCATGTCTATCAAATTCGACTTGATTAATGGAAAGAATTACATCCTTGGATTGAATTTTTGCTGCTTCCAGAAAACTATTTCTCAATACCTTAGAAACAATGACTCCTTTAGCACTTTTTTGCTTTAGAAATGGATTAAAGTTTTCTGAATTCTTCTGCAGTTTTCCCCCTAGACCGGCAAACTGTGGTTCATTCAGTAGGAGAAGGTTTTTGATAATGATCTTGATAAAACTTGAAGGAGTAATGAATCCGATATTTTCCGCATCGACGATGACGGCAGTATTTAGTCCCACGACCTCTCCATCCTGATTGATGCTGGGCCCTCCGGAATTACCTGGATTAATAGCCGCATTAGTAACAAACCGTTCGGTGGTAAATTCTGATCCCGAAATAAAATTCGTGATTTCACCCCCTGTGATATTTGGTTCGATCATTCCCAAAGGGTAGCCAATCGCCTTGATTACTTCTCCTCGGGGAGGGTTCGCTCCCCTTTGAAGTACTAAATATTCGATTGGTTGGATTGCCAATTTTTTGAATCTTTCAAGCTCCTCTTTGGTCAGTTTGATCAGAGCTACATCAGGTTCAAGTTGTTTTACCAATCCGACTACTTCGGTTTCGAAGCGTTCCTCACTTGTCAGCATGGAGCTAATCTCAATCTTTACGGCATTTCTCACCACATGGGCATTGGTCACGATGTAACCTTCTAGTTCTTTGTGCTTTACAAAAAAACCTGAGCCTGACCATATACCTGGGATTTTGATAGATGGATTTAAAACGGACTGAATATCTTCTTCCAAATAGCCTTCCACATGAATCTGAACGACCCCACTCATCATTTGTCGGGCGATATCGCTGATTTTATTTTTTGATTTTGGCATCATTTCAAAATGAAAAGTTATAAGGATAGAAGTTAAAAATTATTTGGCTTTAAAACTCTTAATTTGGTTCTATTAGATCCCATAAGTTGCCATATAGGTCTTTAAAAACCGAGACGATTCCATAGGATTCTTGGCTAGGCGTCCGGATGAATTCTACTCCTTTGGAGAGGTATTTTGCATAGTCCCGATAAAAATCATCAGTATAAAGGAAGAGAAAAACCCGTCCTCCCGCTTGGAAGCCGATTTGTTTTTCCTGTGTCTCATTTGCTGCCTTGGCCAAAAGCAAGTGACAAGTTGAACCTGGGGGAGCTACCCTGACCCATCGTTTAGTTTCGCTAAGAGGGGTGTCTTCCAGAAGTTCGAAATTCAGAACTTGAGTGTAATATTGGATAGCTTCGTCGTAGTCTCTGACTAGGAGAGAGAGTTGTCCGAGTTGTTGGTTCATTATTAAAGATATTTACTTTCTCTCTTTTTGCCAGAAAGAAAGTGATGAGATGTTTCTCGAGCTCTCCTACTTCTCCAAAGGCTACAAATTTTAATCTGAGCTAAAAAAAAATCCTGCTTTCGGAAAAGCAGGATAATAAACCGGTAATGCTATTTCAGCTTTCTGATTTCATTCTTGTGACTTATTCTTCCTCTCCCCTCGAAACGTCCCATTGGGTTGAATAAAGCTCACAGCAATGATCTCCCCATCTTTTTCCTCAAACTTCAATTTAAAACCATCCAATGCTTTGAAACTGAACTCGTGGTTTCCAACTGGAATCTGCTCATATTCCGTTTGTCCGGGTACAAAAACAAATAATTTATCTTCCTTGACATAAATTTTCACCTCTTGCACTCCCATCAGAAGATAAGCGCCTTCATATTTTTTTAGCTCCTCTACGGAGATTGCTACCTCCTTAGGAGTCCTCTTAAATTCAATTGGATCCAATGCCGGTTCGAATGCAGCCTGTAAACCAGAAATATCACCCGTTAAATTGCTTACAAACTGAAATTTGAAAGGGTTTTCTCTATTTGGTTTTCCTTGATAGATCAAGATCATATCGAACACATCGTAATGTTTATGCTCTAAAAATCCCCCTAATAAGCCTGTTTGAACAAATAGGGTGTCATTTTTAAGTTCTACCTCCATTGTCCCATAGCCAGGATGATTATAGGAACCTATGTACTCGATCAGATTGTGTGATGGGCGGGTATTGGTGATTTTGGTTGAATCAGTTTGAGATTTGGCCTTGGCCTGAGCTTCTTTGGCTTCTTCTAATCGCTTTACTGCTTCACCCAACCAGTCTGAGGGCTCCAGATTGAGCATCCGGTCAGCTACCATATTTCTAACGACTCCTGGTAAGGAAGAGCCGTTTTGATTGGTCAAGACCATAATGCCCAAGCTGTCGGTAGGGAAGAAGGAAGCCGAGGCTGAAAAGCCGTCAATATTTCCGCCGTGCTCCGCCCGATAGTGTCCCCGATAGGAAGACAAAAACCAGCCATAGCCATAATTTGAAAAATGTGCATCAGGGTGTTCCTTGGTTGGAGAACCATCAGAAACCACCATATGTGAACTCATCGCTTCTTTGACGTAGCCTATGGGAATGATCTCTTCACCTTTAAATTTCCCTCCGTTAATCCAAGTAATGAGCCAATTCGACATCTCGGTGACGCTTGAGTTGATCGCTCCAGCTGGACCCATAGCAGCAATGTCATAATAATCCATCCGGGTAGTTTCTCCTTCTAAATCCACCGAATAACCAAAGGATTTATCAGCATCTTTTTCCAAGTCGGAAATCGTAAAGTTACTTCTAGTCATACCCAACTTGTCAAAAAAGAACTCCTGTACATTCTCTTCCCAGCTTTTGCCGTTGAGTCTGGCGCCGATTTCTCCTTGGAGAAAAAACATCCAGTTGTTGTAATACCATCGTTGTCGAAGGCCAGTGAAAGGCTCATGATGAGCAATTCGTTTGATTAATTCCTCCTTCGAATTTGATGGAAACATAAACCAAGCAAAATCGTGTCTCGGCAAACCGGTCCGATGTGCCATCAAGTCTTTTACGATGATCTGCTCGTTCATCCAAGGTTCGGCAAAGCGCAGTTCAGGGATGTATTTGCCAGGTCGTTCATCAAAACCAATTTTTTCTTCATTGCGGAGGACACCCAAAACAGCAGAAGTAAAGGCTTTGGAGGTTGATCCAATGGCAAAAAGGGTATTTTCCGTCACTGGAATCTGATTTTCCAAATCTTTGTAGCCAAAGCCCTTTGCATAGACAATTTGATCCTTTTGTACAATGGCTATTGCAAAGCCCGGAGCTTTTAAAGCCACTCGGGCATTTTCAAGTTCGGTATCCAAAGTCTTGAATACATCTGATTTTTTCTGGGAAAAGGTGGGGCTTACAAAAAAGCTGAAAAGGAGAAGGGAGAGAATGATTCGCCGCATGATAATTTATTTAGGATAAGCAATAATAAAAGATTGCCCCAAAAAGTTATAAGCTTAGTTGGGGCAGATTTTAATAATTAGGAGTTTACTTGGGCTTAGGCTTCATTTTCCAAAGTTCTTCTTACCTGATCCAGGTTGACTCGAACTTCTTCAATGGTTTCCCATTCGCGGCCTCGCTCTCCATGCTCTATTCCCACATACCCGTGGTAGTTGTGAGCAAGAACGATTTTCATCATTCGGGTATAGTCCAGCCCGGTTTCATGACCTTGATCATCCCATACCTTTGGCTTAAGGCTGACTCCTTTTGCCATGGGCATCAGTTCGTCTACACCTCGATAGGAATCATAGCTAAGAATTTGATCTCCATCCCGATTCATTACAAAGTTGCCAAAATCAGGTAAGGTACCAGCCCGGGGATGTGCAGTTTGTCTAATCAATTCCGCAAGCCATTTGCCGTTGGAAGAGTAGCCTCCGTGGTTTTCGATAATTACATTGATGTCAAAATCATCCGCAAACTCACAAATTCTTCGTAGCGTAGAACTACAGATATCGATGGCTTCCTGCTCCAATTTAGGGTCTTGACTAAATGGAACTGCAGTGTAGGCATTGATTCGAATGGAGTGACAGCCCAGGAATTTGGCAGCTTCTACCCATTTTTTGTGATTTTCCACGGTTTTTTGTCGCTCCTCGGGGGTCGCAGCACCTAACTGGCCTTCCCGATCCACCATGATCAGTACATTGGTGACGCCCTCCCCATCGGAGCGGGTTTTCATCTCTTGAAGGTAGGCTCTGTCCTGGGCCTTGTCCATAAAAAACTGATTGACATATTCCACTGCATCAATGCCATGTTTTTTGGTCTCGATAGCAAAGTCAAGATTGTCCATTTTCCCTCCGAAAAGGAGCGGGTTCAAAGACCACTGAGCCAGGGAAATCTTGAAAATGGGATCGGCCTTAGTTTTAGATAGTGCAAATTCAGGGATTCCCAGCCCAAGCGCAGCAGCTGCCAGGCCGGAGGTTTTGAGAAAAGTTCTTCGGTTAGTCATAGGATTTTTGGGTTAATGCTAAAAGAGTTAATGGTTGTGATAATCTAAGTTAATG
The DNA here is from genome assembly GCF_013373065.1 of Algoriphagus sp. Taxonomy (GTDB): domain Bacteria; phylum Bacteroidota; class Bacteroidia; order Cytophagales; family Cyclobacteriaceae; genus Algoriphagus. Next base: position 149,514 of record NZ_JABXIN010000002.1, on the reverse strand, counting down.
ATTTTGAGGGATATTGCTTTGTTGTGTTTATCATTCTCCCTTCCTGATCTGTGGAATGGGGCAGGAATACTATGCCTACTGCCCACTGTATACTGCTTACTGAATCAAATCTCCCAACCAGCTCGATACTCCCTGGTCAGCAGCTTATTCGCTTCTTCATCATTGGTGATTTTGACTAGGTTGGCATCGAATTCTACTTTTTTTCCTGCTCTCAGGGCAACAGCGCCAAGGTTGATCGTATCGGTAATGCATTGAGCACGGGTAAAGCTACCGGGAGTCTGTCGCTTTTCCAGCATGGCATCAACCCATTGATCGGTTTTGCGATCCACTTCACGGGAGTTGATGCGCTCGGAATCGCGGTCTGCCATCATCTTTGATTCTGGTAAAAGAACGGGGTTTTCTCCCCGGAATCCTCCCAAAATTTTTCCTTTCGTGCCCACAATCAACAAGCCCTCTTCTGGAGTGTCTTTGCCATCCATTTCCAGTTCTTCCGGAGCAAAAGGCTTCATGCCTCCATCATACCAGAAAAGGTCAAAAGCTGGTAAGGTTTCCTGCTGAGGAAACTTCCATTTGATCATGCAACTGGCAGGGAAAGCTACATCATTCTTGACCCATTGATAGACTTGATTTACTTCTTCACGGGTGGTAGTTCCAAATGCTTTTGCAGAAATAGGACTGCGGTCAATTCCCAAGGTTTCAAAAAGCGGAAACAGACTGTAATGTCCCATATCGGCTACCGATCCACCACCGAATTCATACCAGCCGCGGAAGACATTGTGCGTGTAGTTTTTGTGATAAGGCATATCAGGCACAGGTCCTAGCCAAAGATCCCAATTTAAGCCTTCTGGGATGGGTTGAGTAGGTTCAGGTCTTTTGGTCCATTGTTGCCATACAGGTCGGTAAGACCAGTTGTGGATCTCCTGAAGTTCGCCTATCAATCCCGAATCCATCCAAGCTTTGATCTGCCGGTATTCGGGACGGTCGGACCAAGCTAGGAGATGGGAAACCAATCCTGAATCTTTGGCTTTTTGAATGACTTTTCTTCCTTCTAAAAGCCGATTGGCAATAGGTTTATGGGTAACCACGTGCATTTTTCCATCCATAGCTGCCAAAGCAATCGGCGCATGTGTATGGTCGGGGGTCATGATTTTGACGGCATCTATCCCGCTTTCCTTTGCAAAAAGCTCCCGGTAGTCCTCGTAGCTTGCGCAACCTTTATAGGTACCTGAAGCGTTATTTTTTGCGTAGTATTTTTCAACGTATTCTTTTCCGATATCGCGACCTCCTGGGATTCCGGGTTTGCCTTCCCACCAAGAATCGTCTCCAATTGTTCTTCGGATATCATTTCGAATACCATAAGGGGACCAATCGATGTAATCGGTTGAGAATTTGTTGACGTCGCAGACCGCTACCACTCTCACTTTGGGATTTTGCAAAAGGCTACTCATTTCCCGTAGCCCTTGCGTACCGCAACCGATGTTTGCTACAGTCAATTGGTCTGAGGGAGGAATTTTTCCCAAACCTGCGATGACATTGGAAGGAACGATGGTAAATGAAGCCGCAAAGGTGGCAGCAGAAGCCAGAAAATCCCGGCGGTTGAGGTGATCCGATTTAAACATGATTTAGGTTTTTTGGGTTTGAAATGGAATTTAAGAATTTCAAGCTAAAAAGGAGAACCATCAGTCAAAGTCCTCGGTCCATATTTTTGAGCCTAGGTAAGCTTCTCTTTTAGAAAAGTTTATCTTACAAGATCAATTCCTTGCCCTATGAAAAATCTCACTTTCACTTTTTTAATTCTGACTGTGATTTTCTCTTGTCAAAATAAGGAGTCCCAAATCCAGGAAGTTGTTTACCCTGAAAAACCCAATATCGTATGGATTGTCGTGGAGGATATGTCTCCCGAACATTTGGAGACCTACGGAGGAACGGGTGGTAAAACTCCCAATCTGAATTCCTTGGCCGCCGAGTCTCTTCAGTATCAGAATGCATTTTCAACCGCCGGGGTATGTGCGCCAAGTCGAGCGGCCTTGATCACCGGTGCCTATCAGACCTCCATTGGCGCGATGCATATGCGTACAACAGGCATGTCAGCAAATGCCTTGGATGCTTACCCTCCTGGTTTTAAAAGTTACAATGTGGTCTTGCCGGAAGGGATGATTCAATACCCCATTCATTTGAGAATGGCGGGCTACTATGTGAGTAATAATGTAAAAGAAGACTACCAGTTTGAGAGTCCGGTTTTTATGTGGGATGAAAGCAGTAAAAATGCCCATTGGAGAAATAGAAAAGATCCAGATCAACCTTTCTTTTCGATTTTCAATTTCACCACTACCCATGAATCCCAGGTTTGGGCTCGGGAAGGGAAAGACAGCTTGTTTGTAGACCCCAAGGAAGTGACTGTACCGCCTGTCTATCCAGATGATTCGCTTACCAGACGGACAATTGCCCGCTTTATTACCAATGTGATGCGGATGGATGAGCAGGTAGGAGAGGTGATTGCCCAGCTGAAAGAGGACGGACTATATTACAACACCATCCTTTTCTTTTACTCCGACCACGGGGATGGGATGCCTTATTTCAAGCGAGAGCTCTATGATCGAGGCTTGAAGGTGCCTTTGCTGGTCAAAGCTCCTTGGCTGGAGGGTGGTACAAAAACAGATGAATTGGTCAGTTTTGTGGATTTTGGACCAACGCTCCTTTCGCTGGCGGGAATCCCCATTCCTGAAAGCATGCAGGGACAGGCTTTTTTGGGTGAGCAAAAGGCTAAGCCTCGAAACTATGTCTATGCCGCTCGGGATCGGATGGACTCAGAATACGATCGGGTACGGGCTGTTTCTGATGGGCGATTTAAATATATTCGTAACTACATGCCTGAGATACCCAATTATCAAAATATCCAATACCGCCTTCAAAACCCCTTGATGGGACATCTCTTGGACCTGAATGAACAAGGAAAGCTTAATGAAAATCAAGCTCGTTGGTTTGCTCAAAGCAAGCCTGAGGAAGAATTGTATGACACACAAAACGACCCTTGGGAATTTACCAATCTGGTTGGGAATCCTGAGTATGCCGATAAATTGGAAGAGCTGCGCAAAGCACATGAAGATTGGATCGTTGAGTACGGAGACAAAGGTGCCCTCAATGAAATGGAAATGGTCAAGGCGATGTGGACTGGAGCCGAAAATCCTCCTGCCACTGCCAAGGCTAAGATAAATTTTTCCGAAGGAAAGGTCACCTTAAGCTGTCCAACTCCCTCTGCTTTGATGGGCTGGAGAAAATCCAGCAGCGATTCCTGGAATGTCTACACTGGAGCTTTTGAAGCGGTGGCCGGAGATTCGCTTTATGTGAATTCCCATCGGATAGGGTATGAGGCGGCGGAGATTAATAGGGTATTAGATTAACTTGGCGTAATAAGTTTTAGGACTGATTTTTCGGAAAACAGGGCGCTAGGTCACAAGGTTCAAAGCCGGATTAAAAAGCTTTGCAGTTAAGGCATTTTCAATTTATGAAATTGGAACCTTCCGCCTCGAAGGATATTCAAATCGATTCGTTCTCCAATACCTTCTAGACTCCCTTTTTCTGAAAATTGCCAAATCACCCAATTCTTGGTTTCAGGTTCTAGAATTCGGTTATAATTCGCTACCCAAATTGGATATTCGTCAAATCCTTGATTGTGGAGCACTTCCCAGAAAAACCGGTCACCCGTATAGATCATAGGTTTTACTCCATAACGGGCTTCCACAAGATTCAACCAGTTTTTGATTCCTTGCCGCAGACGCTCTCTAGATTGAATTGTACTGTGCTTTTCTATGTCCAGAATCGGGATTAGGTCACCCGATTCCAATTTGACAGTTTGGATAAAATTTTCTGCCTGCAGGCTACTGTTTTCATTTGGGCGATAATAATGGTAAACCCCTCGGACTACTGGTAAATTTTTGGAAGCTTCCCAGTTTTCCTTAAACCTTCTATCCAACCCATCATCTCCCATTGTAGCTCTAAATACTAAGAATTGGATAGGATGATTTTTGATTTGAAGGGATAACTTATTGAAATCAATTTTTCCTTGATACTGGGAGATGTCAACTCCCAATATTCCATCTGGGAATTGATTGAAAACCTGCTCAAACTTGAGTGTTTCCGTCCAAGGAGGAGTCTTTCTTGTATAGTCAGAAAGCTCCCGTTTGATCCATTTATTGTATTTGATAAGAAAAACCGTTCCTATAGTAAGGGTAAAAAGGATTAGAAAAATTACCCAAACCCAGGAATTGGAAGCCTTTTTTCGGGGCATATTTTGGAAACCTTATTTCACATCAAAAACAGCCGATTCCCAAGGCCCAAAGTCGAGATCGATTTCAGCCCCTTCATTCGTTACCCGAAGCATAGTCTTTTTCTTCCCAAACATCACTTCCTTAATTTCCCGCTCACCTTTTTCCAAGTTCCATGCATTCAGTAATTCTGGCGAAAGTTTCAAGGTGGTTTTTACCGATTGAAACTCGTCGAAGTTGGTCACCACGATCAGCTTCTGACTTTCATCCCAGCGGGCAAAGGCAAAAGCCTTATTTGTATAGTCTGGATTTTCATGCCTATTAAACGTATGAAGCTCCAGGTATTCTCCCATCAAAGCGGGACTGTTACGTGTGAAGTTCAGCACCTCGGAGTAGTAGTTTCGAAGCGCTTTTTCATTTTCCGTTAGCTGCCCTCCATCAAAATTCCCTCCATTCATCCATTTCTGATGCTGTGGCACGCCGATGTAATCGAAAATCGAAGTCCGGCTCGGGTCGCCAAAACCCGCATCCTCTGCTCCGGGTTCGCCAACTTCCTGCCCGAAATAGATCATCGTCGGAGAAGTAGAAACCGTCGTGGAAACCACCATCGCAGGCATAGCTTTCCAGGGATTTCCAGCAAATTCCGGACTGGCAATTCGCTGCTCGTCGTGATTTTCCAGGAAGTGCAGCATGTGGTGTTCGATGTCTTTCAAGCCTTCCAAAATCGGTACTAGATTATCCGTGGAACCGTGACCTTGCATGATGTGCTTCAGGGTGTCATATAGTTCCACCTTGTCATAGAGGTAATCCATTTTACCCTTTTGGATGTAATCTCGATAGAGACTTGGGTTATAAACTTCCGCCAAAAGGAAGGCATCGGGTTTGGTCATTTTGATATGAGAATTGAGATAGGACCAAAACTCCACCGGTACCATCTCGGCCATATCAAAACGGAATCCATCAACTTCTTTACCCAACCAAAACTGGGTGATGTCCTTGAATTTTTTCCAGGAATCCGGCACATCTTTGCCCTGCCAAAAGTCATAATGGGCTTTCCAATCCAAGGAATCCGCTCCCGAAGGTAATTCATCAAAATCCTTGGTTCCATCCGGTCTTACTCCGTAATTTATTTTCACGGTTTCATACCAGTCATAGAAATCGGGCTGTGCTAGGCGGGAACCATTTCCAGTCCATTTGGCTGGGTTTTCATCGAACTTCCCGTCTGCAAGCGGATGTTTTTCTCCTCCAAGAGGCTGATAACCATTTTTAGGTTCGGGTACCTGAAAAGCCTCTCCGGGTATATAGTAGAAATTGTTGTTTTTGGCGTATTCGACGGTTTTATCATCATCTGCCCCGAAATCCCTGGCGCCTGCTGGATTGTTCTTTCCTTCATAGTGCCGGGAAACATGGTTTGGAACGATGTCGATAATCACTTTCATTCCATGCTTATGAGTACGGGCGATCAAGGCTTCAAATTCCTCCATTCGCTTTGTTACATCTACCGCCAAATCTGGATTGACCTGATAGTAATCCCGTACCGCATAGGGCGAACCTGCACGCCCTTTGATCACATCAGGATCATCAGAGCTAACACCGATCTCGGGAAAATCTCCGATCACCCCATGATGTGGGACTCCAGTGTACCAAATATGGGATACACCCAGCTTTTTGATTTCGGCTAAAGCGGTATCCGTGAAGTCATTGAACTTCCCGACTCCGTTTTCCTCCTTAGTTCCCCAAGGTTTGTTGGTAGTATTGGTATTCCCAAAAAGTCTAGTGAAAACCTGGTAGACAACAATTTTTTTTGGTTTCATAGATTCTGTTTCTGTGAGTTCAGGTTTGTCGCTTTCGCAGGAAAAAAAGGTGGCCGCTAGTGCTGCCATGAATAAAAATCTCTTCATTAGCTTAGCGTATCAATCGGTATAGTAAGATCGTATTTCGCTTAATCAAATCAGGAAATTGTTTCATATTGATGGTCTCTCCTGGAGCATGTGCACCTCGTCCTGAGGCTCCTAAGCCATCCAAACCTGGAAGGATATCCGCTACATAGGCGATATCTGCAGCGCCCCGGCTCCCCGGATCGCCCGGCTGAACTTCACCAAATCCCATATCCAAACTCACCTGATTCAATACAGCTGCTAATTCGTAGTTTTCCTCCCGCGGACTCATGGAAGGTATACCATCCCGGAAAGTAATTTCTGCATCAGTTTGATTGAGGTTACGATTGACAATTTCTCTCATTTTTGCTCTGGTTCTTTCTTTTTGCTCCTCCCCTAAAAACCGCAAGTCTCCAGTCACATATGCCTCACGAGCAACGATATTAGTCTTACCTAAAGCTTCACCTTTTCCTGTTTCTTCGTCATAGGAGATGTCTGATCCCCCGATGATTTGTCCAGGGTTAAAAGTCAGGTATTGCTCTCCACCAAGCTCTTCCCGAAATTCTGTCAAAATTCTTGCGGCTTCATAGATGGCTCCATAGCCTACACTTTCGCGGAAAACTCCACTGGAATGGCTTTGTCTGCCGCTTGTTTTCAAAGTCCAGCCACTGGAACCCCGACGGGCGACCGTAACGGTATTGAATCCCTGAGCTGTTTCATAGCCCAAAGCGATATCGTGGGATTTGGCTCGTTCGATAAAGTCCCTTCGAGAGAGCTCATTATCTCCTGAACTCTCCTCATCTCCCATAAAATACACGGTGATACTTCGGTCATCCAATAACCCCAATTCATGAAGTGCTTTCAAGCTGGCAAAAACCAATACGTCTCCACCTTTCATATCATTGGCACCTTGTCCGGTGGCGGTGCTATCGTTGAGCCAGGTGAAGGGAGTGAAGGGCATATCTTTTTCAAAAACTGTATCAATATGACCTATGAGAAGAAGTTTTTTGCCTTTGGTTCCTTTTCGAGTTGCCACAAAATGTCCGGCCCGGTTTACCTCAGCAGGGACTTCCACCCATTCGGTTTGGAATCCGATTTTTTCAAATTCCCGGGCGAAAACCTGACCGACTTCTCTTACGCCTTCCTTGTTTAAGGAACCGGAATTTATGTTGAGGACTTCCTCCAAGAGGGCAACCGTCTCTTGGTAGTTTTTATCTATTAGTTCGATCAGTTTCTGCTCGTCTTTATTGAGTTTTTGCTGTGAAAAACAAAATACTGGCCCAAAAGCCAAAATCAGGATGAGGGTGAGTTTTTTCATGATGGGAAAATACAGCAAAAACCGGGTGGTGGCAAGATTATTTTGGCTACAATTGGATACATACCTATAATTCCATTTTCATAAATCCATTTAATCATTCAAAATTGGCACAGGGTTTTTAGAGGAAAATTGGCTAATATTAATCTTTACAATAAACCTATTAACCTATGGCCAATTTTAATATCGATGCCGATAAAAACCTTATCTACGATGCCATCGTCATCGGTTCGGGTATCAGTGGAGGATGGGCTGCCAAAGAACTTTGCGAAGCCGGCCTCAAAACCCTTGTTCTGGAAAGGGGACGGATCGTGGAGCATGTGGTGGATTATCCTACCATGAATTTGGACCCTTGGGATCACGAACTCCGGGGCGGACTTACTCCTGAGCAAGCGGCACGTCATCCTAAAGGAGGACGCTCGGGTTTTATTGGAGCGTTTAATGAGCATTTTCACGCCAATGATCTTGAAAATCCTTACACAGAAATAAAACCTTTCATGTGGGTTCGTGCACATCAAATGGGCGGAAGATCCCTGCTTTGGGGAAAGCAAACGTATCGCTGGTCGGATCTAGACTTTGAAGCCAATGCCAAAGACGGTCATGGAGTTGATTGGCCAATTCGATATAAGGACTTGGAGCCTTGGTATACGCATGTGGAAAAATTTGCCGGAATCAGTGGTGAAGCATTGGGCTTACCCCAATTACCGGATTCCCACTTTTTACCTCCTATGGAGTTAAACTGCGTTGAAAAGCATGTCAAAGAACGGATTGAAAAGGATTTTCCTGGAAGAAATTTAATCATTGGTCGTGTGGCTCATTTGACCGAACCATTGAATGGGCGTGGAAAGTGTCAATTCCGAAACCGCTGCGATAGAGGTTGTCCTTATGGTGCCTATTTCAGTTCGAATGCAGTAACTCTTCCAGCAGCAAATGCCACTGGAAACCTTACAATTCGTCCATTTTCAATTGTTCAATCCATCGTTTATGATGAGGGAAAAGGGAAAGCTTCCGGTGTTCGAATCATTGATGCTGAGACCGGCGAGGATATCGTATATAAGGCAAAAATCATTTTTGTAAATGCTTCGACATTAAGTACTACCCAAATTCTTTTGAATTCCACATCTCATCGTTTTCCAAATGGTTTGGGAAATGATTCAGGAGAGTTGGGCCATAATTTGATGGATCATACCTATCGAATTGGTGCCATGGGTAGTGTTGAGGGATATGAGGATAAATATTATAAAGGACGTCGTCCAAATGGAATTTATATACCCAGATATGTCAATCTGAAAGATGGTCCACAAAGTGATTCATTTGTTCGAGGTTGGGGCTTCCAGGGTGGAGGATATCGCCATGGTTGGGGCGCCGGAGCTAATCAGGAAGATTTTGGAGGAGATTTTAAGGATGGTTTAATGAAACCCGGGCCGTGGGAGTTTTTCATCACAGGATTTGCAGAATGCCTTCCATCTCATGAAAACAAGGTGTATCTCAATAAAGATGTTTTGGATAAATGGGGGCAACCGACACTTTCCATTGATGCTGAATGGGGTCCCAATGAATTGGCCTTGAATAAGCAGATTCGTATTGATGCGAAAGAAATGCTTGAACGAGCAGGATTAAAAGATATCCATGATTTTGACAATGAGCATGAGATGGGTTATGGTATACATGAAATGGGAACTGCCAGAATGGGTAGAGATCCAAAGACTTCTGTTTTGAACGGAACTAATCAGGTTCATGCCTGCAAAAATGTTTTTGTCACGGATGGAGCTTGTATGGCTTCTTCTTCCTGTGTGAACCCTTCCTTGACTTATATGGCCTTGACTGCCCGCGCAGCCAATCATGCCGTATCTGAACTTAAAAAAATGAACCTCTAAGCCATGAATAGACGAGATGCACTCAAAAAATCGGCTTTGGCCCTCGGTGCTGCTGCCGGAACCCCAACTTTGCTTAGCCTTCTGCAGGCATGTGCCAAGCAGGATCGACTGTCTTGGACTCCCTTGTTTTTGAATGAAGATCAAGCTGGGTTTATCAGTTCATTTGTTGAGTTCCTTTTACCTAAAACCGAAACCCCTGGAGGATTAGATGTAAAGGCGGATATTTTCATCGACTTGATTTATGCTAAAACTTACGATGAGGAAGGACAGCAGAAGGTGATTGCTGAAATCGAAAAGTTCAATTCGGATTGCAAATCAAAGTATGGGAAAGTCTTTGCAGAGCTTAATGCTGAAGAAAAAGCCTCTTGTGTAAAGGAACATGAGGCAAAATCACCGAAATATGCTCCCAAGGTTTGGGGTTCAACTGTAGGTCCCCAAGAGCCGGTTGGTTTCTACAGGGGATTGAAATCCATGGTATTGTGGGCATACTTCAGTTCCGAAGAAATTGGGAAAAACATATTGAGCTATGACCCTATTCCTGGGGATTATTTGGGATGTATCCCGCTTTCGGATGTAGGAAATACTTGGAGTTTGTAAAATCAAAAAAGGCCCCGATTTTCGGGACCTTTTCATTTATTGTAGTCGAGCTTGAATTTCTTGGATTAGTCCTTCATACTTTTTCAGAATTCGGGACCAGTCTTCAAACTTCTCGTCGTCTTTTACGGTCACTTGGTTTCTTCCATCCAAATAGGCTTCCTGACTGATTAATTTAACAGCATAAGCCAATTGATCAGAGTTTCCACCGCTGCTCACAATTACTCGCGTTCGGATAACACTAGAGGCAAAGTTTTCAACTTGCCAAGAAGTGGTTAAATATCCGGTATTGAAATCTACGGTTTCCAGAATGTCAAAGTAGCGTGTAATGATGGAAGAAAGAATACGCCAAGCTTCTTCTGGTGAATATTGGGAATTGACAGGAACAGTAATTCGCACATTTGCCAAATCGGAGGATACCGAAGAAGTATAGGCTTCATCTACAGCCATTTCAATATAATCAGTCACCGGAGGTTCCTGCATATTGGATTGGTTGTAATAATTTTTGGTGTATCGAACATAGCCATCTTTCATGACTCGTACCTCCACACTACCATTGGATGGTACTTTTAGGTCATAGCTTCCTGTTCCTACAGTTTTTCCACCAATTTCGATAATTGCATCTGCTGGGTTAGTAGTAATTTTTACCAATCGATCAGCAAGCAAGGCCTGCTCCCGTGTTGGGGGCTCTGGATCGGTATCCGGTTTGTTGCAGAATACTTTTGTGTATTCCACATAGCCATCCTTGTTCACGGTTACAGTTACACATTCTCCCAAAGGCACATTGATATCTTGGTTTCCTCTTCCCATGGAAACGCCATTGGCAGTTACTACTCCATCTGCTGGGAGAACTTCCAATCTTACTTGGCGATCCTTCAATTCGAAATAATCCTTGATTGGGGGAGTTTCTCTATCAGGAGAATTGTAATAAGTCTTGCTGATTGGTGCAAAACCGGCTTTTTTAACTTCTACAGTATGAAATCGGTCTTTTTCAATAACCAGATAAATAGCCTTTTTTCCGATGTTTCGCCCATCTACAAAAATGTCTGCATCATATGGTTCAGCAGAAATTTCAACTCTTCTGGCATCCAAAGAAACACGCTGGTCTTTGTCCCATTTTAAGTCTTTATTGTACTCTTTGATCACGGGTTGAAAACCAGGTTTCGTGATTTTTATTCGGTTTCGGGAATCTTTTTCAAGCTTGTATTCAATGGTTCCCATCCCTAATTCCTGCATTTCGGAATCATCATAATCATTCAAAAGGATGAATTTGGCATCAGAATGATTGGCGCTAATGGTTAATTTTTGAGCTTGAGCAATCGAAAAAGCAAAAAGAGTCACTAGGACCGAAGTCAAAAGGTATTTGTTTATCATAAATTTTAAGGTTGGCGATTTTGTCTGCAAATAATTCAATTAGAATTATTTATGCAACTTAAAGAAAGACAGATTTGAACAAAATAGTCTTGGTTAGGGCCAATTTTTCCTCAAAAAGTTCAACCAATTTCCGCTCATGACTTTTTGGATATCATTCTCTGAGTATCCTCTTTTTTGAAGCAAATCCGGGATTTTCTGCAAGTCTGCGATGGTTTCCAAATCCCAAGGACATTGTTCTTTTCCAAAGGCTCCGTCTAAATCGGATCCAATCCCAATATGGTTGGCATTTCCGGCCAGTTGACAGATGTGGTCTAGGTGATCCAACACGGTGGAAATGGTGACATTTCGTTGTTTAGGCGTGCTTTTCCCCCGAATCCATTCAGGACTCAGCATCCATGCATCAAAAGCTCCCCCGATAACAGCACCTCGATCTACCAAGGCTTTGATCATCTCATCTGAGAACTGCCGATTGTGATCCACTAAGGCCCGACAGTTATTATGGCTCGCCCAAATGGGACCTTGAAAAATTTCCAGTGCATCCCAAAAGGCCAGATCACAAAGATGGGTAGCGTCCAAAATCATCCCCAATTCATCCATTTTCCGGAGTAATTCCTTTCCTTGCTGATTTAGCGGGGCAGAGGCGTCTGTGCCATGAGCATATCTGCCCGGACCATAGTGGGCAGGACCTAGTGCACGCAATCCGGATTCGTACGCCTTCTCAAGGTAATCCAAAGAGATAATGGAGTCGGCACCCTCGAGAGAAAGAATAAACCCAATTGGTTTTTGGCTGTTGTCTTTTCCGTTTTCCCAAAGCGCTACATGATTTTCGAGTTCAGCCTTATTTCGAATTTGTGCCATTTCCCCTTTTTCTACCATGGCCTGATACCAAGCCAATTGTCCTTGGGTTTGTGCCCATGCCTGTTCAGGAGAATGCCATCCCGGAAGGGAATTGTCAGGGGCAACATATCGAGCAATTTGAGTAGCTACTACCAAGCCAATATTTCCTTTTCGGAGTTCGGGTAAAGAGACAACGGCCTTTGCTCTGTCAGGTTTGTCGTCTAGTCCAACTTCTCTTGCATTGATTTCAAATACCGGCTTCGTAAGATCCCGATTCCATTCGAGGGCATTCATACTCAGGTCCAAGTGGGCGTCAACGGTAAACATGTTCAGAAGCTTTGTAAAACAAAAACAGTAGGTACTTTGTGAAGATCAATCGATGTTTTTTTCCAGTCTTGGATGGTTTTGGTTTGGATCAATTCGTCCGAGGCAGTTAAATTTTTCGCAATGCAAAGTTTGGTTTGCGGAGCAAGTGCCCGCAGTAAATCCTCCAAAAGCTGATTGTTGCGAAAAGGGGTTTCCATAAATATCTGGGCTCTTTTTTCCCGAAGGGATTCAGTTTCTAACTTTTTTAAGGCTTGGGCTCGTTCTTTTTTGTCAATCGGAAGATACCCATGGAAAGCAAAAGATTGCCCGGAAAAACCGGATCCCATCAAAGCTAAAAACATAGAGCTGGGTCCAGAAAGTGGAACCACCTGAATCCCTCTGGTATGAGCATGTGCTACGGCGAGCGCACCCGGATCAGCTATCCCCGGGCAACCTGCCTCGGATATTATCCCTACATCAGCTCCTTTAAAAAGAGGTTGTAGTAGACGGTTTACGGATTCTGGAGCTGTGTTTTTGTCCAGAATTTCCATGTGTACTTCTTCCAGGTTTACACCTAGTTTTAAACTGGAAATATATCGGCGCGCGGTCCGAGGGTTTTCGACCAAAAATACTTTCGTGTGTCGAATTACTTCCCGAACCTGGGGGCTGATAACAGCATCAGCTGTATTTTCAGCGAGCACATTTGGAATTAAGAAAAGCTTTCCTTGGGGCATTTCAGATGGTTTATTGGTAGACTTAGTCAAATTTTCTACCCTTTTTCATTATGGCAGAAATCTGACCTGAATGGTGAAAGTGGTGGAAGAGGATATGAGAGAATAAGCGAAATCTGCTTACCTCACCAAAGAATGGAGTGAAAATAATTCCTTTCCAGAACTCCTCTTCAGAGCTTTCAATTAGGTCCTTTAAGTTGGAGAATCCTTCCTTTATTAGGGCTAGGCTGGCTTGAATGTCCTTTCCTTGCCCATTGTCTTCAAAGCCTAAAGTGGTGTTTTGGACATCAGTAGGGATCTCAAAAAAAGTCCCAAAAAGATTGACGATTTCACCCATATGCAAGAGAATAAATCCAATGGAATTGGAGTTTTTATTAAGTTTCCAATTCCAGTGTATGTCTTGTACTTGTTGAAGATTTGAACTAGTCAGTTCCATCTGAACCAACATCTCTAGCATGGCTTCTTTCATCAATGTTCTGTTTTTATAATAGAAATCTACGAATTTCCCGAACTACTGCATCTGGCTTTTCTGCATGCAGCCAATGTCCTGCTCCTTCAATAAACTCGAGTTCATAATTCGGGAAGTGTTCCAGAATATCTGGGAGGTCACTTTGCTGGATATAATTGGAATTGGCTCCTGCTAAGAAAAGGGTAGGTCCTTCATAGACGGTGTCTTCCTCTAATGCTTTTCCTACCTCTTCGATTTTTTCGGTAATGACCGGCAGGTTGATTTTCCAATAAAAACCGTTTCTATCTCTCCCAAGACTTTTTAAAAGGAACTGGCGAATTCCTGGGATGTTAATATATCTAGCCAATTGATCATCCGCATCTTTTCGGGATTGGATCTCGGAAAGGTTGATGGAATTCAATCCCTCCAAAATGGTCTGATGATGGATTGGGTAATACCGAGGAGATATATCCGCAACGATTAACCGCTCAACTCGATCTGGATAAGTCACTGCAAAATTCATGGCGGTTTTTCCTCCCATGGAATGCCCCATCAGGAAAATTTCGCTGAGCCCTTCTTCATCGATCAATTCCCGCAAATCTTCCACCATGACCTCATAATTCCACTCCTCAGCATGTGGAGATTCTCCATGGTTCCGTTGATCTACAAGGTAAAGTGTAAACTCATTTTCCAATTCCCTTGCAATGGAAAACCAGTTATCTGCCGAGCCAAAAAGCCCATGAAGAATTACGAGGGGTTTACCAGTGCCTGATTTTTTATAGTTTAATTTCATAATTTTTGAGTCAACAGTCCACTGTCAACAGACGACAGCCAACTTATGAATAGTTAAATTTTCGTTTTTAAATTGAGTTTTTAGGGCTTGAATTTTTTTAATTAAATCTTCATAAGAGCTGTAAAGTTTAGTAAAGTCTTCTTCCCTAATAATGTTTCTCTTTTTGCCAAGATAAAGGCAACTAACCACCTCAATTGCCGAGCGAACTGAATACCCAAGAAACTTTTTAAACTCCGGGGTAGATTGTCCGGTCGACCCCTCCGCAATATTTAAAGCAACAGAATCTGCAGCACGTTGAATTTGGGTAGCTAAAACAAATTTCTCCTCCAAAGGGAAAGCTTTGGTTATTTGATTTATTTCTCCGGATAATTCAATTGCTATTTTCCAAACTCGTAAATCTTCGAATTTAAAAGCCATTTCTTTAGCTGATACTGTTAGTGAAATTATCTTTTTAACAACTGTCGGCTATTGACTGTCGTCTGTTGACAAAAAATCAAAGCTCCAACCTCCTTCTATACATCTGAATGGTATTTTCCAATCCATAGTACAGGGCATCGCAGATAAGAGCATGGCCAATGGAAACCTCATCCAAAAAAGGAATTTTATGTTTCAGGAACGCTAGATTATTCAAGTCCAAATCGTGACCGGCATTGAGCCCTAATCCAATTTCACGGGCAATAAGGGCAACTTCTACATAGGGTTGAACGGCCTTCTCGCGGTCTTTTGGAAAAAGGACAGCATAGGGTTCGGTGTAAAGTTCCACCCGATCTGTCCCCGTTTGCTTTGCTGGTTCAAAGTACTTAGCCTCTGGATTGATGAAAATAGAAACTCGACAACCAGCTTCTTTGAGCTCTGCGACTATATCCTGAAGCATGCTTTGATGCGTGATGGTATCCCAGCCGGTATTCGATGTCAATGCATCCGGTGGATCGGGAACCAAGGTAGCTTGAGCAGGTTTGACCTGCTTAACTAATTCCATGTAGCGTTTATCCGGATAGCCTTCGATATTGAATTCTGTAGTGACCACCTCTGCCAAATCCAAAACATCCTGATACCGGATATGGCGTTCATCGGGTCTAGGATGTACGGTAATGCCCTCGGCACCGAAACGTTCTGCATCCTTTGCCACTTGTACCACATTGGGATT
Organism: Algoriphagus sp.; assembly: GCF_013373065.1. Classification (GTDB taxonomy): domain Bacteria; phylum Bacteroidota; class Bacteroidia; order Cytophagales; family Cyclobacteriaceae; genus Algoriphagus. The sequence goes on along the minus strand of NZ_JABXIN010000002.1, from coordinate 133,950 downwards.
ATTGCCCCCTCGTGCATTTCGCAGGGTAGCGATCTTATTGATATTTACACTAAGCTTGGTCATAAAAAGCCCGAAAAGGGTATTTTTGTCTTTAGAACAAAGTTATAACATAAACTGAGTACCCATGAGTTTAAAACAAAACATAGAAAGTGAAATTAAGTCAGCCATGCTGGCAAAAGATAAAACCCGTCTCACTGCGCTCCGTGCCATCAAATCTTTGATTTTATTGGAAGAAACGAAGGGAGGGGCAAAAGGTGAGCTTTCTGCGGATGAAGAAATGAAATTGCTCACCAAAGCAGCCAAGCAGCGAAAGGATTCTGCCGATATCTATGAGCAGCAGGGACGCTTTGATTTGTATGAAGTAGAGATGACAGAATTGAAGGTGATCCAGGAGTTTTTGCCGAAAGCTTTATCTCCGGAAGAAATCAAGGCTGCCATTGCTGAAATCATTTCTAAAACCGGTGCAAGTGGTATGAAGGATATGGGAAAAGTGATGGGAATGGCCAGCAAAGAATTAGCAGGGAAGGCAGATGGCAAGGCTATTGCTGATCAGGTAAAAGCTTTACTAAACGCATAAGCCTTGGAAATAAAATCCATTGTTGATATTGTCATCGTAGCTGTGCTGGCTTTAGGTGCCTATGAAGGGTACAAAAAAGGTTTTCTTTTGGGTATTCTGGGGCTTGTCGGCTTTGTTGTAGCGCTAGTTTTAGGATTTTATTTTATGGAACCGGCAGCAGCATGGCTGGAGGAGAATGTAGAAACCGTCAACCTGTCCTATCCGATTATTGGCTTTCTGATTATTTTTATCATTAGTGTCCTTCTGATCAATAGTGTGGGTTGGGTGCTGAAAAAATTCATGGATCTGACCATTTTAGGCTCTTTTGATCAAGTGGCGGGATTGTTTTTCGGTGTGCTGAAAGTTGGATTCTTTCTTAGTCTTTTTTTGTGGTTCACCAAAGAGTTTGATTTGGATCTTCCTAAAAAATGGAAGCGCGAATCTGAGTTAATCGGCTATGTTGAACCTTTAGCGCCAACCGTGATTGATGCGGTAGAGCCTTTCTTCCCATCGGTAAAATCCACTAAAAGTAAATTTGAAGAGCTGGTTGAAAAAGTAAAAGAAGCAACCATTGGAAAATAGAAAAGCAGTCCTTTCGAGGGCTGCTTATCTCAGATCAATAATTTCAATTCCGGGATACTTTTTGGTATCAAAGGCAAAATAGGTAGCAGGCAAATTGGCATTTGGCTGTAGGTTTTTAAATGTATAAGAATACATCCCTCCTTGTCCATCAAACATTTCCCATCCCAAAAGATCTTTGCTGTTCTTATCGATCATTAATTTGACCTGCTCGAATGGAGCATTTCCGTCTAATGCAATTAATTCCACCACATCCACAGCTTTGCCTTGAAACTGCTTGGATGGTAAAAGAGTGTAATTGTACCCTGATTCGTACATCCGGTAAATATTCGAAGGGGTGAGTTCACCTTCCATCTGGGAGACATCATTGATGGTCACTTCCTTGTAGCCATCTGCTTGAATAAAAGTCCAAACCGTTTTACCATCATTATAGATTTCCTGCTCGGGAAGTTTGAGACGGTATTGTTCTCCTTTGACTGCTATTTCTCCGGTTTGTCGGTCACTACTACCGGTAGCATCCTGAAAAATAAAATCAAATTGAGCTGTAAAGCCATTCATGCTCTGGAACTTTTGACTCATTGCATCCAAAATGGTTTTGGCCTTGGGATCTTGTTGGGCTTCCACCTGGGTACTAAATAGACCCAATACAATGATGGAGAAAACTAGGGCAATTTTTTTCATGAATTTGTAGCCGTAAGTATTAAAAACAGCGACTACAAACTATTCAATAACTGTTCCAAACTAGCTTCATCTTGGATTAGGACTTCTCTTGCTTTTGATCCTTCAAAAGGCCCTACAATTCCAGCGGCTTCCAATTGATCAATAATTCTTCCCGCGCGGTTATACCCAAGTTTCAATTTTCGCTGAATCAGGGAGGTACTTCCTTGTTGATGCAATACGATGAGTTTAGCAGCTTCATCAAACAAAGGGTCCCGATCTGATAGATCAACATCTCCAATGGAATTGTCGCTATCCTCTCCTTCATATTCAGGTAACAGATAGGCATCTGGATATCCTTTTTGCTCTCCAATCCAATCACAAATTGCTTCTACTTCGGGAGTGTCCAAGAAGGCACATTGCAAGCGGATCACCTCAGAACCTTGAGAAAGAAGCATATCACCCATTCCTATCAATTGATCCGCTCCGCCTGCATCGAGAATCGTGCGGGAGTCTATTTTTGAAGTAACTCGGAAGGAAAGGCGTGCTGGGAAATTAGCTTTGATAATACCTGTAATTACGTTTACAGAAGGTCGTTGGGTAGCTACAACTAAGTGAATTCCGATAGCTCGTGCCAGTTGTGCCAATCGTGCAATCGGACCTTCAATCTCTTTTCCTGCCGTCATCATCAAGTCCGCTAACTCATCGATCACGAGTACGATGTAAGGCATGAATCGATGTCCTTTTTCAGGGTTGAGTTTCCGGGCTATAAACTTCGCATTGTATTCTTTGAGGTTTCTGGCACCGGCATCTTTAAGAAGATTGTATCGGTTGTCCATCTCAATACAGAGCGAGTTTAATGTGAAGATTACCTTTTTGGTATCGGTGATAATAGCCTCTTCAGAACCCGGAAGTTTTGCGAGGAAGTGCCGCTCAATTTTATTGAAAAGGGTCAATTCCACCTTTTTCGGATCGACTAGGACAAATTTCAATTGAGCTGGATGCTTCTTATAAATCAGAGAAGCCAAAATCATATTCAAGCCCACAGACTTCCCTTGACCCGTTGCCCCTGCCATCAGCAAGTGAGGCATTTTTGCAAGATCCATCACGAAAACTTCATTGGAAATCGTTTTGCCAAGAGCTACCGGGAGATCTTTGTCCGATCGCATGAACTTTTCAGTGCCGATGACTGCTCGCGCCGGTACGAGTTCCCGATTTTTATTTGGAACTTCAATACCGATAGTTCCCTTTCCTGGGATCGGAGCAATGATTCGGATTCCCAAAGCAGCCAAACTCAAGGCGATGTCATCCTCCAGGTTTTTGATTTTAGAAATCTTTACACCTGGTTCTGGTACGATTTCATAGAGCGTAACTGTAGGACCAATGGTCGCTTTGATCTCCTGAATTCCGATCTTGAAATTCTCTAAGGTCTCTACGATTTTATTTTTATTCTCTTCGAGTTCCTGTCTAGTGACAGTTACTTTTTGAAGATCATATTCATTCAAAAGATCAAGGGTTGGGTATTGATAGCGAGGAAGGTCCAAGGTTGGGTCATAGGGATCCAGATTTTCGACTTCTTCCGCTGTCTTCTCCTGGTTTTGAGCTTTTGTTACCGAAAACTGTTTTTCTTCAATAGGCTTAGAAGTAGGTTTTTCCGTGTTTTCAGCCAGAAGATCTACTTGTTTGACTTCAAATAAATCATCCAATTCTGATTCATTTTCTTCAGTCTCTGGTTCTTCTGAATTTTTTACCGTCCAGGAAGAGCCATCGTCCAAGACCTCATCTTCCTCTTCGTCTAATCCAAATGGATCCTCATTTTTAGAGCTTGGCTTTATTGCTAATTCATCCTCGGTAATTTTATCATCTTCCAATAAATCCAGATCAGTCTCTGAATTTTTGGTACTGAACCATTCCAATTTGTCAATGTCAAAAAAGAAAACCACGAAAACCAGCAGGGAGCCTGCCAATAAAATAAAGGTTCCCCAACTTAAATAATCAGCGGAAAGCTTGGCTAATTCATAGCCAAATCCACCCGACAAGAAACTCCAATAGGAATATCCTTTTACCAGAATAACGATATATCCGGTGAGCAACCCAAGCCAGAATGTAAAGAAGAGTGCGAAACTCGTGTAGCGGGTGAGGGAAATTAAAGAAAGCTTAAAAGCCCATCGAAATCCCAAAATGAATAGAAAAGGAGGGATGAGAAAGGCTGCAATACCAAACCATCGATAGATCAAAATATGGCTTGCTTTTGCCCCCAAAAGTCCCAGCCAATTTTGGGATTCCTGTGCAATTTCCCGGCTTTCGGAAACCGGATTGTTCATGACCAGGCTTTGATCAGCCGGACCGTTCAGAAGATAGCTAATAAATGCAAAAAATAGAAAGATGCCCAAGGACATCATGATGATCCCAAGGGTGAGGACGATTTTTGAACTTTTAAAACCTCCAAAGGATAGTTTAATTCCAGATCCTTTTGATTTGGTCTTTGTATTCTTTTCGCCTTTTTTCCTAAAAGTATTTTGTTTGGGTGAATTGCTGGGCATAGATGCGGTTCAATTCCTGAATTTGAAGATAAGGTTTCGGGTCGGTTTCGTAAAATTAGTTGGAGAAATATGTAGCCAAGCCCTTTTTGATGCGTTTAATAAGGTTAGGTCCTTCATAAATCATGCCTGAATAAACCTGTACCAAGGATGCACCCGCTTCTAGTTTTTCAATTGCATCCTCTGGCCCAAAAATTCCTCCCACTCCAATAATGGGGAAAGTACCCTTGGATTTTTGATGGAGGTAACGAATGACCTCTGTGCTTCGATTGTTTAAGACTTTTCCGCTGACACCTCCTGCACCGATCGCTTCAATTTGGTTTTTGTCAGTTTTTAATTGAGTTCTGTCGATGGTCGTGTTGGTCGCAATTACACCATCTATTCCGGTTTCTTGAATGATTTCGACAATGTCATCCAACTGCCCATCGGTCAAATCAGGTGCAATCTTGAGTAAAATAGGTTTCGGTTTTTCCTTTGCGTCATTGGCTGATTTGACTGCCGTCAGCAAGGCTTTAAGCGGCTCCTTTTCCTGCAAATCCCGTAAGTTGGGGGTGTTAGGCGAACTTACATTTACCACAAAATAGTCCACATAAGGATGCAGGGCTTCCAAACAAAAGAGGTAGTCCTCAACAGCCTTTTCATTGGGAGTGACTTTGTTTTTTCCAATGTTTCCACCCACAATGACATCTGATTTTCGATTTTTCAATCGCTCGACGGCCGCTAAAACACCACCGTTGTTGAAGCCCATTCGATTGATGAGCGCTTCATCCTGAGGAAGGCGAAAAAGGCGAGGTTTTGGGTTGCCGTCTTGTGGTTTTGGCGTTAAGGTCCCGATTTCGATGAAACCAAATCCAAGCATCGCCATTTCATCGATCAGTTTGGCATCCTTATCAAATCCCGCAGCCAATCCAACCGGATTTTTGAATTTCAATCCAAAAACTTCGCGCTCCAGCTTTTTATCCTCAAATGAAAAAGACTTTCGGATGATACTTCCAATGATTGGAAGATTGAAGGTGGTCTTTGTTAAGTCGAAGGTGAAATGATGGGCAGCTTCAGGAGATTGAGTAAAAAGAAGCGGTTTGAGTAGGGATTTGTACACGGGAAATGGTTTTTTCGCTACAGGCAAAAGTAGGGAATCCGATCCAAAATTTTTAGCTGGAATAACCTCAAGGTTTAGACCCTAAATGCTTTTCCATGTTTGGGTTAATCTACAATTTTAAATTTCTCACCAGCTTCTTTTCTGGAATAAGCATTAAAATGCCACCATTCTGATCCAATTCCGGTAAATCCAGCTTCAGTCATGACTTTTCGAAGGATTTCCCGGTTCTTTATTTGAGCTTCCGTGAGGACTCCTTCGGCCAGCATTTGGGCTTCCCGGTCCGGATAGGCAGCATAGCCAAAGAAATCATAGCCAGTTCCCATATCCAAAACAGAATCTGCCTCCGTGTCAAAGATGGTCAGGTCTACCGCCACGCCAAAGTTATGTAAGCTGCCTTTTTTGGGATCTGCAACATAGAGTGGCTTGATGCTGTCGGGTTTGTCCAAATTATCCCATAAGATCTGCTGTACAGAAAGTGGCCGAACCCCATCATAAACCAAAAGGGAAAGCTGCGGATATTCATCTTGTAAAATCTCTTGCGCCTTTTTTAATCGCTCCGCAACCTCCGGTTGAAGGTAGGCATGAGTTAAATCTCCATAAACATCCTGTCCGAAAAAATTGTCCGTAGTAGAATACTTCAATTCTATCCGAATCCCTGGAATTACATCTTCTAGATTTACCAATCCTTGGTCAATCAAGGTTTGTTCTAATGTTGGGATAGATTCTTGCTCTACTTGAGCAATAGGAGACAGGTTTTCCTTTTGTTTTTCGGAGAAAATTTCCTGATCACTTTTTGGGGTACTACAGCTCCAAATAATCAAAACAAGGGCGATATACAGGAATCTCATCAGAGGATTAGGCATTTTTATTTACCAATGTCGCAGATGCTTGTGCTGTAGGAAGTACCACAAGGTCCGCCAATACGACATGTGGAGGTCGATTAATGCAAAACTCTACGATTTCCGCGATATCTTGGGCATGTAGCGGCTCATAGCCCTGATAAACTTTTTCTGCCCGCTCTTCGTCTCCTTTGAATCGAACAAGAGAAAACTCCGTTTCAACCAATCCAGGATGAATGCCAATTACTTTTATTCCAAAAGGATTTAGATCGATTCGCATCCCTTTTGTGATTGCATCCACTGCATGTTTGGAACCACAATACACATTTCCATTTGGATAGACTTCTTTCCCCGCAATGGATCCTATATTGATGATAGTGCCTGATTTCCGTTCGGTCATCCCTGGAATAATTGCCTTGGAAACGTATAATAGCCCCTTGACATTGATATCCATCATGGCGTCCCAATCATCGGTATCTCCTGTTTGGATAGGGTCAAGACCATGCGCATTCCCAGCATTGTTGATCAATACGTCTATATTTTTCCAGCGATCGGGAAGGTTTCCTAGAATTTGAAATACAGCTTCTTTATCCCGAACATCAAAGGTCAAGGGTAAAATTTCAATGCCTGATGGCACTTCTTTTTTCAATTCCTCCAACCGGTCCTTTCTCCTTCCAGTGACGATTAGATCATATCCGTTTTTTGCTAAAATAAGAGCACAAGCTTTTCCAATACCTGAAGTTGCTCCGGTGATGAGTGCGATTTTTCTTTCCATAGCCCCAAGTTAGGGGAAAAGAAAAATTTCTAAAAAGATATCACTTATTGGAAGTTCAAATAGAGCGTGACGGATTTCCGTTTGATGCTTGAAATGGCGTCTCGGATGTCTGGGTTGGTGTTTTCCGCTTGATATATATTATTGAGTCCATGCGAAAACCGGATTTCCGGCGCAAACTTGAAAAAACGAAAATAAATCTCGAAACCCATTCCCAGTTCGATGGAATAATCCTGCCCGGTAGTAACCAAATCTTCCAAATTGGCTTCATCCTGGCTTTTTGTCCGGAACTGGTAACTAGCTCCTCCAAGGAAATACATCCGGGTGTTGTTGAAGCGTTGCGAGCGGTATTTTAAAAGTAACGGTAATTCAATCATCGTTGCCTCATTGATAATTGTATTAACATCCGCAACAGGTGTTACTGGTTCTTCGGGTGTATTCCCCAGGTCAGAAGTGAAATCCGTCGGAAAGTACTGAACTTCCGTTCGGAATTCATAAAACCCGATTTTGGGGGTAAATAAAAGCTGGACCTGGTCATGAAAACGCATCATTCCAATGAATCCCAAGGAAAACCCGGGATTATACTGTGGGAAAATGCCGCGTACATTGGGCGAAGCAGGATCAGAAGCCCTTACAAACTCATCGGTATATTTCAGTCGGTAAGTATTTGTATGAGCAGCCAAGAAAAACCCGTAGGAGATGAATTTATCGTCAGAACCTGAAGTGCTGGTTAATCCAAAAAGCCCTTGGGAATTAGCTGAATTCGCAACTAAAAAAAGGAGAAGAGCAAGAAAACCTACTTTTTCCCTACGTAAATTGAGCTTATTCCAAAAGTGAGTGGTTTGCATACCGTGCTGTGAAATCCAACTTTTTTCAATACAGCCAGAAAATCTTCCCCATCCGGAAAAGCCTGGACTGATTCTGGAAGATAAGTATAAGCAGAATTGTCCTTGGATACAATTTTTCCAATTTGAGGCAGGATCGCATTCGAATAAAAGGAATAGGCCTGTTTCATCGGAAAAGCCTTTGGTTTACTAAATTCCAAAATGACTGTTTTCCCTCCAGGTTTCAATACACGATACATATCGGCTAGGCCTTTTTCCAGATTTTCGAAGTTTCTAACTCCAAATGAAACGATGACTGCATCAAACTTATTATCCTCAAATAACAAACCTTCTGAATCTCCCAGTTGCATATCGATGATATGATCCAGTTTTCGTTTCTTCATTTTTTTTCGACCTTCTTCCAGCATCCCTTCGGAGATATCTACCCCAATGATTTTTTCTGGATTTAGAGCCAAAGCCTCAATAGCGAAGTCCCCTGTACCTGTAGCAATGTCCAAAATCAATTTAGGTTGATCTTTTTGGAGCATTTTGATGGCTTTTTTTCGCCAAATAATATCAATTCCTAAACTCAGCACATGATTGAGTAGGTCATACTTGGGGCTGATGTTGTTAAACATTTCAGCTACCTGTGCTTTTTTAGGGTCTTCTTTATCTTTATAAGGGACTACGGACATCAGAATGGTACTTTTGGTGCGCAATAATACTGAAGAAACCCGAGGAAGTGAAAAATGTTAAAAAAGATACAGGGTGTTCGCTATGGAATTAAACCCTAATTTTGTGATCAAATTCCAAGGACATGATCAAAAAAGCAGAATTCGTTGTTTCCAATTCAGACCCAGGCAAATGCCCGAAGCCAGACAGGGCAGAGGTGGCCTTTATTGGGCGGTCCAATGTTGGTAAGAGTTCGCTGATCAATATGTTGACTGGCAAAAAGGATTTGGCAAAAACCTCGCAAAAGCCTGGAAAAACGCAATTGATCAATCATTTTTTGATCAACGATCAGTGGTATTTAGTGGATTTGCCGGGCTATGGATTTGCGAAAGTCAACGTTAAGGTCAAGCAGGGTTGGGAAAATATGATCAAAACTTATCTGACGAAACGGGATAATCTTACTGGAGTATTTGTCTTGATCGATAGCCGCTTGGAACCTCAAAAAATTGATTTGGAGTTTTTGCTTTGGTGTGGGGTGAATGGCGTACCTGCGGCTTTGATTTTTACAAAAGCCGATAAACAGTCCAAAACTAAGACCCATCAGAATGTTCAGAAATTCCTGAAAAAGACTGAAGAAATCTTTGAGGAGGCCCCGGATTATTTTGTTACAAGTTCGGAGACCGCTTTCGGGAAAGATGAATTACTGGAATTTATCGATGAATTGGTCAAAGAATACGAAACTGGTGCGCAGGATTGAGCGCAACTTTTATATTTGCAAGCTGAAAATCTAAACCCATGAATTTTAAAGACATTGCTACCGTATCTGGAAAGCCAGGATTATTTAGAGTTTTAAAACCAACCCGAACTGGAGTAATTCTAGAGAGTTTGGATGCTAAAAAAGCCAAGCTCGTAGCCGGAATTTCCCATCGAGTTTCCATTCTTGCCGATATTTCCATTTATACCCTGAATGAAGAAGGTGCCGAACCTTTGGAAAGCGTGATGAAGAAAATCGAAGCTGAATTTCAGGGTGACTTGGGATTGGATTCGAATCCAGATGAGGCAGAACTTCGCGCATTTATGAAGCATATTCTGCCTGAAGTGGACGAGTCTCGGGTTTATGTATCCGATATTAAAAAATTGATTTCTTGGTATTCAATCATCCATCAGCAAATACCTGAGGTATTACAAGCTTCGGATGAAGAGACAGAAGAGAAAGAAACTGAATAAAATTTAAGGCCCGGGAAAACCGGGCTTTTTTAATCCATGAAAAATCCAGAATTGGTTGAAACAGCTTATGCGCTAGCAAGAAAGCAATTTGATTTGCCCGAACTCCCAGAACAATTCGATGAGGACCGGGCAGTAAAGATTATTGCCAAAGCAGTGGGGGAGCTATTGAATCGGGACTTGGAAAAATTGCTTCAAATCTGTTATCGAATTGATTTGTCAGAGCAACGATTGAAGGAGATTTTACATGAGTCTGCTCCAGATCAAGTTGCGGAAGATTTAGCAAAAGCACTTTGGGAGCGACAAAAGCAAAAAGCCGAAATCTGGAAACGATATTCTTGAATTAGGATACCTTCGGGGATATATCCCTCCCTTCCCTCGGTGAAATACGCCTGCGGCGAAATATAGCCTCGTTCCTCGGCTGATATATGATCAAATAAGGGAAGTTATTTAAATATGTTTCAGTTCGCGTGCGAGCTAGGATTGCTCAAGTCTCAGGATTTGGACCCAAAGTAAGGCAGTCTCTTGACTGCCTTGCCTTTGAAAATATCCCAAAAACATTTCGTTTTCATCTTGCTGGCGATCGTGTTTTTTTCACACAATGAGAATGAGCCAGCGCTAGGGTATTTTGGATCTTTTCTCCCCGGGTTACGTCGTTCTGCCTTACCTAGGGTTATCCACAGTTTGACGCCTTCAGCGTCTCTGAAAATTCCTTGGCTTTCAGTCCGAAGCTAATAATTCTATAATCTTCAGAATTTCTTCACAACTTTGCCTCTTGACGTGAGAAAAACCGTCGCGCCGCTGCGTCGTAGCGAGAGACATATTCGTCTACTCCTTAATCTCAATCACCTTAAACTCGGTTCTTCTGTTAACCTGATGCTCTTCTTCTGTTTGGGCATTTTTGATGATCAACTGGGTTTCTCCATAGCCTTTAGCTACTAATCGGCTTGGATCGATTCCCTGAGACACGATGTAATTTACCGCAGACTCAGCTCTTCGCTGCGACAGGTCCAAATTGTATTCATCTGAAGATCGGGAGTCTGTGTGAGAGCTCAGCTCGATTCGGATGTTTGGATTATCCTTTAGGATTTGCACCAATTTATCCAATTCCTGGGCTGCATCCGGCCGTATGTCAGCCTTATCTAGATCATAGTAGATGTTCTCAAGAACAATAGATTTTTCGAGTATCAATTGATCCAACACAATCGTAGTATCCAAATCGATATTGGTTACATCTTGGATTAAAGTTGCTGGGTCAGGAGTTTTTCCCCGAGTGGAATAAGGAACAGATTTCGAGAAATATCCTCCTTTCGAAGCGATGATGGTGTAATCTGATTGAGGCTCTAAAGTGAATCGAACTCGGCCATTCCGATTGGAGAAGTCGCCTCCAATTTGCTTGTTATTCCCATCGTATAGGACAACTCGAGCTTGGTCGAGCACTTGATCAGGCTCTCCTGCTACGCGCTGCTTGGTAAATACATTCAGCAAAACATTGACGATTTTCGGTTTCGGAGTTTTGTCTTCGAAATAATAAATATCATCGTCGCCAATTCCACCTTCCCGGTTGGAAGAAAGGAACCCTTCTTTGGGATAATTGGTAAAAAAGATCCCAAAATCATCCGCAGTGCTATTGATGTTTTCACCTAAATTCTTGATGACTTGCTTCCCAGACTCATCCTGTTCCGCTACGAAAAGGTCCAGTTTTCCATAGCCTGGATGTCCATCTGATGCAAAGAAAAATTTCCCATCCGGGGTAGGTCGAGGGAAAAGCTCATTTCCGGGAGTATTGATGGTTGGACCGAGGTTCACCGCATTTCCAAAATCTCCATTTGCTAGCTTGGTAGCTTTGTACAAATCGATTCCCCCATAACCGCCTGGCCGATTGGAAGCAAAATACAATACATCTCCCTCTGGGCTGAAAGCCGGTGTAGAATTCCACCAGCTTTCTTCTTCATTTACAGGAAGCCAAATTGGAAGCGTAAATCCCCCTCCTCTAAAGTAGGAAGCAAAAAGTGCTGTTTCTGGCAAATCTTTGGGAGAAGTGGAATTTCCACGTGCATAAATCAGCGTGTTTCCATCAGGACTGATAGCCAAAGCCGCCTGATTCAATCCTTCTTCATTGGGGAATTCCGGTAAAGCCTGAATGGCTCCTACGTCCACCCGTAGACCATCTGCCCGAGCTCGGAACAGTTTGGTGTAGGGAGTACCTGTAGCCGGATAGATTCCGGAAGCTTGCCGAGCGGAAGTGAAATACAAGAAGTTCTCGCTCGCAATTGGAGCATAATCTCCGCCCGGGCTATTCAATTCCCGGTAATTAACTAATTCGTGAAAAGGCCAATAATTTTCTATCCCTGCGGCAAGATTAATCGATTCGATTTCCCGCAGGGTTCGAGCAAGTAATGCTTCGTCCTGCGTATAATCTTTGGCATTTTCAAAAGCTTCCTTCGCCTCCTCATTTTTTTGTTGTGCTTTTAGGCTTTGTCCTAAAAAGAAATAGCGTTCAAAGCTCGGATCGATTTCGATCAGCTTTTGGTAATAATCTGCAGAATTTTCGATGCGATTGGAAAGTCGATAGCTTTCTGCAATGACCTCATTTGCCTGCTCGTTTTCAGGGTCTTCCTCTAAAATTTGCGAAAAAGTATTGATAGCATATTGGTATTGTCCAGAGAGGTATTGGTCAGTGCCTTTTTCTTGCAAGCTTTTACAGCCTCCAAGAACAAGCATAAAGACGAATAGACTCAAAAAGTACTGTTTCATCTGACGGTGTTTTGATGATCTTGTCTGAATATTACTAATTAATTTGGAAAGTATTTGTTCAACCAACTTTTTGAAGCAGGAATCCACAAAGAATTCAAATCGGATTTAGTTTGGATGAGGGGATTAATTACGGGCGTATCAGAAACAATCGCACCTTCTTGAACTTTGCTTCGAATTCCCAAAGCCGGCGCAACTTGGATTTGGCCTGATTCTTTAAATGCTACTTTTCCTCGATCCGTCAGGTTGATCTGGAGTAGGTTTTCCAACTTTTGCAAGGCTCTAACGGAGCTATCTATTGAACAGCCACTTGTTTGGGACTGAGATTCATCCGCAGCCAAAACGATTACCTGATCTTCTAAAATTTCAAAAGAAGTCAAAATTCCATTTCCATGTACATTCCATCCTTCACAGAATTTTTTCAATTCACTTTTGACTATCTCCAATTCTTTTTCATTGAGTTTTCGGTCAGCTTGGTATACCCAAACACGACTTGATTCTGATAAATTTTGGAATGCTACGTACATAATTTGATTTTTTGACAAAGAAAAACCCTTTCTACCTAACGGCAAAAAGGGTCGAATTGATTCAATTTTATCTTCACTTATATTCCCATGTCTTTGGCGATCATTTCAGCAAGATCAAAAACCTTGACATCATTCTCCCGCTCTTTGTTTTTCACACCATCAGTCATCATGGTCAGGCAGAATGGACAGCCTACTGCAATCGCTTGTGCTCCTGTGGCTAAGGCTTCTTCGGTACGTTCAATATTGATGTCTTTTTTGCCAGGTTCCGGCTCTTTAAACATCTGCGCCCCACCTGCACCGCAGCAAAGACCCTTGGTACGGCATCTTTTCATTTCCACTAATTCCACATCCAGTGCCTTGATGACTTCCCGAGGAGCTTCATAAACATTATTTGCGCGGCCTAGATAGCAAGAGTCGTGGAAGGTGATTTTTTTTCCTTTAAACTCACCGCCTCCTTTCAAGACAACTTTTCCCTCGTTTATTAATTGCTGAAGAAACTGCGAATGGTGAATCACTTCATAATTGCCTCCTAAGGCAGGATATTCATTTTTAATCGTATTGAAGCAGTGAGGACAGGCAGTCACCACCTTTTTTACTTCATAGCCATTGAGTACTTGGATATTAGCAACGGCCTGCATTTGGAATAAAAATTCATTCCCGGCTCTCCTTGCTGGATCACCTGTACAGGCTTCCTCAGGACCCAAAACTGCAAATGAGACACCGACTTTATTCAGGATTTTTACAAATGCTTGGGTCACTGCCTTGTATCGGTCATCAAAGGAACCTGCACATCCGACCCAAAAAAGAACTTCCGGACTTTCGCCTTTAGCGGCCATTTCGGCCATGGTTGGAACTTGATATGTTGACATTTTTTAGACTTTTAGATATTAGAGAAAAGAAGCAAGAGGGTAATTACTTTACTTCCTCATTTTTTACAGAATCAGCCCAGTTGAATCGATCTTGAGGGCTGAATTTCCAAGGGGAAAAGCTGGTTTCCATGTTTTGGAACATCGCGTTCCATTGTGCCGGCGTGCCGGATTCCTCCATTGCTACATAGCGGCGCATTTGAAGGATAATGCTCAGTGGGTCGATGTTGACCGGACAAGCCTCTACACAGGCATTGCAGGAAGTACAGGCATTCAATTCCTCTTTCGTGATATAATCCCCGAGCAGAGATTTGCCATCTTCCAAACCAGGACCACCAGCGTCTATGCTTTTTCCAACTTCCTCTGCTCGATCCCGGACATCCATCATGATTTTTCTGGGGGAAAGTTTTTTCCCGGTCAGGTTTGCGGGACATTCAGAAGTACAGCGACCGCATTCCGTACAGGAGTAGGAATTGAGAATATTCACCCAAGAAAGATCATTGATGTCTTTTGCCCCAAATCTCCCAATTTCCGCAGGAGGATCTGCTGGAGCATCAGTTGGGATTCCCAGCATCATATTCACTTCATTGGTGACCTCGGGCATGTTCGCCATTTCCCCTTTCGGTTTCAAATTTGAATACCAGGTATTCGGGAAGGCCAAGAAAATATGCAAATGCTTGGAATAGGTCACATAGATTGCGAAAGCTAAAATCCCTGCAATGTGAAACCACCAGGCAAATCGCTCCACAAACACCAAGGTACCGGTACTCATTCCCTCAAAAAGTGGCTGAATCAAACTGCTGAAAAACAAGGTGCCCAAAGCGATGTAATGCTCATCTCCACGATTAGCTAAAATTTGATCCGTCGCGTTCATTGTAAGAATGGCAAACATGAGGATGATTTCGATAACCAAGATCAAATTACCATCCAAGGTTGGCCAACCTTTCATTTCTGGCTTTTGGAAGCGGGGGACTTTAGTGACATTTCTTCTAAAGAGAAACACCACGCAAGAAAACAACACAGCTACAGCTAAAAACTCGAAAATATTGATCGCAGCCGTGTAAATAGAGCCTAATATAGGTGCAAAAAGCCGATGCGTTCCAAGAATACCATCTAGAATGAATTCAAGAACTTCCAAATTGATTACCACAAAGCCGACATAAATCAGCAAATGGAGGAAAGCCGGGATGAAGCGCTTGAACATTTTTTGCTGTCCAAATGCCACCATAAGCATGGTTTTCCAGCGGGCTTCAGGTTGATCATTGCGGGCTTCAGCTTTGCCCAATTGGATGTTTCGTTTCAGGAAACGAACCCTCTTGGTCAAAATGAATACAGCAACCGCTAAGATGATCAAAAATGCTACTTGAGGTAAAAAGCTCATTTTGATGCAATTAATGAATTGTGAATACTCTTTTTAATATTTTTTTATGCGAATGATTTGTATCAAAATCACAAATACCTACCTTTGCATCACTTTATGAAAAGGTGATGTAGCTCAGTTGGTAGAGCATCGGACTGAAAATCCGTGAGTCGGTGGTTCGAGTCCACTCATCACCACCAGCCCCGAAGCAATTCGGGGCTTTTTTTATGCCCTTATGATTCTGATTTGTGATAGTTGATGTCCGATCATTCATGGATGCAAAGTAAGAAATAGTCTGCATGCATACTATTTTTTAAGCTTAATTTAAAATAAATCTAAAATCTGTTTTACTGGTAAATTCTAAACTCCGGTGAGAGCTGAGTGTTGGAGGCCTCCGTCAATATCTTGGGGTTTTTGAAAAATATTTTATGAAAAGTGTAACATTTGAAAAAGACCCGCATCACCTACACAAATGAATTCATTTTTCGAAGGAAATATTTGGCCTTTGCGAGGGAAGCTTTTCCGGATGGCTTTTCTCTGGGTAAAAGACCGGGCTTTGGCTGAAGACATTCTTCAAAATGTATTTGAAAAGTCCTACCGGAAAGAAGAGGAACTGCAGCATCATCCGAATTTGACAGGTTGGTTAATCACAAGTTTGAAAAATGAGGCTTTGATGCACTTTCGTAAAACTGGGCGAATGGTTGCCCTGGATGAGAATGGAGAAGCGAGACTTATAAATCCGGAACCAGAGCGAAGCGATTCCAAGATTCCAAAGATTCTCCAGTTGGTCCACCGTCTTCCCGAAAAGCAACGGCAAATCTTTCAGCTTAGGGAAGTTGAAGGACTAACCTACGAAGAGGTGGCGGAATACCTGGAAATATCGATCGAGCAAGTTAAAGTTAATCTTCACCGGGCTCGAAAAAAGCTCAGAGAGGAATTTGCCAAAAAAGAAACCAAGTCATGAATACCCGAATTGAAGAGTTACTTGAAAAATACTGGAACACAGAATCCACGCTAGCGGAGGAGGCTGAGTTGCGGGACTTGCTTTCTAAGGTAGAAGGCTATGAAACAGAAAAGGAATGGTTTCTTTCTCTTCAAGACCTTGCTATGGAAGAACCCGTCGGACTTAAAATACCGGGTAAAGGAAAATCCCGGAGCTTCTCATGGTTAGGTTGGGCAGTTTCAATTCTTATCCTGATTGGCTCCTATTCAGGTTGGCAGGCTTACGAACGGCAGCAGCAGCAAGAGGCTTATCGGGAAGTAGTAGCGGCCTTATCGCTTATCCAGGACAAGTTTTCGGAGGGTCAAAGCCAAATGCAAAAAATGAATGAATTGAAATACCTCAATACAACAAACTCTTTGTTTGAAAATCAAAAAAAATAAACATATGAAAAAGATACTATTAATCCCTGTATTTGTCCTGATGGCGGTATTTCAAGTAATGGCCCAGGATGATGCGATCCAGCGATTCTTTTCCAATTATATGGAAGATGATCGTTTTAGCCGAGTGTACATTTCACCTAAAATGATGCAGATGGCTGGAGGTTTTCTGAAAAATAATGCAGAGGAAGCCGACTCACAGGAACTGGGCGCTTTAATCCAGAAAATCAAAGGCATTCGAATCCTTTCTTCTGATGAAGTCGATGGAATGAAAATGTACAATGAAGCCTATGGTTCTTTGACGAAGCAGAAATATGAAGAGCTGATGGATGTTCAGGATAAGGATTCCAGCATCAAGTTTTTGGTACGGGAAGAAAACGGACTTGTCAAGGAACTTCTCATGCTTGCCGGTGATAAAGGTGAATTCACCTTGCTCTCCATGTTAGGAAATTTCACCTACGAAGATCTGAACATGCTCGCGGAAAAGACCAATATTCCCGGAATGGAGGAATATGGAAAAGGAAATATGCCACAATAAACTAAATCACTATTATTTATTAAACTACGTATTATGAAAAAGCTGTTTTTTGCAATCGCCTTCTTGGGAATCATCTTTTCCGCACAGGCACAAAGTAAATCTGTAAAGGCCTTGTATGAAAAATACAGGGGGGAAGAGGACTTCTTCCACATGGAGCTAGGAGGGAATTTCATGAATTTCGCTGAAGGCTTCAAAATTGATTTGGATGAAGATGATATGGCCACCGTAGCCAAATCCATTGAGAAACTTAACTTCTTCAAACTGCCGGAAAATGCTGATCGAAGCGGTGATGAATACAAGACCTTGAAAAAAGGACTGGAAAAAGAGCGCTACGAGCTTCTCATGGAGATGTCAGACGAAGGGGAGATTGTCATTTATTCTAAAGGAGGCAAAACCATTTCAGATTTGGTAGTCTTGGTGGGAGGAGATGAAGGCGACTTGATGGTTGTCGAGCTCAAAGGAAGTTTTGCTCAAGAATTGGTCGCGGAAGCGATGAAGCATAGCAAGTAGGATTTTTCCTTTTAAAGGATAATAAGCTATCAACGAAAGTTGGTAGCTTTTTTTATCAAATTACTCGACTATTTGAACATTTGAAATAAGGGGAAAAGGATAATTTCATGGACTATTTTTGGGTACTTTCTTTGATAATAAAAAGAGTCCTTACACTCAGTTCAAGCTTCTTTACTTTTTGGAAAAAACAATCATTTTGCATAGAAATCATAAGGTTTTAAAAAAAGATTGAAAAATTTTTTATTCGATACAATCGATTGCGAAATATGGGAATGAGTAATTGATGTTATGACATGATTTTTATAAAATAGGTAATTACGAAATAAAATTTTATAAACATTCATTTTTTCCAATGAACTAGACTTTCGCTATCGATTGCGGGAATTGATTATATTATTTTCAATTATTAAGCTGTATAATTATTGATTTATAAATAAATCAGTAAAAAAATTGAAACATTTTCATTTTTAGATCCGTTTGCTACCTTTGTAATGTCATTTGAAGACAAACCCATCAGACCCGATGGACCCTGTAGCCCAAAATACCCCCCCCTTGAATGGATTCGCCATTCCTGGGTTACACAGAAAAACTAGAACCTATTAAACCAATTATTAGTATGAAAAAATTAATGACTATGCTTTTTGTTGCCGGGATGGCAACAGGAGCCTTTGCCACAGGTGCAGAGAAATCTGTAGAAATTATTCACTCAGATGCTGCTAAAGTAACAGTTGCTATGACTGAAGCTCCAAGTAGTACCGTGATTGTTAAAATTTTGGATGAGGAAAACCGATTGGTTTTGAGAGATCGGATCAACAAGTCTGAGGCTTTCGCCAAGCGCTATGATTTGAATGCTCTTCCAAAAGGTACCTATTCCGTAGAAGTTTTGGATAACAGCGGAGTTTTGCGCACAACTACCTTCCAAAATTATGTTTCAGAAAAGCCATCCGTTTATTCACGGGTTTCTTTGATGGAGGATAACAAATTTCGACTTTTAGTAAGCAACCTTGCTGCACAGGATTTTACAGTTTCCATTTACGATGGTGACAAATTGATCCACAGCGAGAAAGTAAGTGATGTTCAAGGTCTTCATAAAATCTACAACATCGAAAAACCGAATGCTGCAATTAGTTTTCGAGTGACAACCGAGGGAGGATTTGATAAATATCTTTCTGCCCTTTAATTGAAAGTGAACCAACTAGCTATTAAAAACCCCGCTCTGGGTCTGAGGCGGGGTTATTTTTTTGTCTAAAATTAACGAAAGCGAAGCACCGTTTCAGCTACTCGTTTTCCCAGTCCTTCTCCTTTTTTCAAAAAGATCTCATCTACTTTTTCTGATTTGTAATCACCCTCCCCGGTAATTGCCGAGGCGCCAAAAGCCGATTCTACGGTATCTCCTCCAACCAAAATCATCCCATGTATCAGCATGCTGTGCATCAGATTGAGCATGACCAACTCTTCTCCGATAGACATTCCTCCTCCAGTACTGAATACCGCTCCAATTTTGTCTTTCAAAGGTCTCCCTTCAAAGGGCCATGAGTTGATAAACTCCTGCACAGGCGGAGCGATATTGGCATTGTAAACGGGAGAACCCAGAATGATGGCAGAAGCTGTCAAAAGGTCCTCTGTTGTCACCTCCGAAATAGGCCCTAATTTCACTTCAACATCGGCATTCGATCTTGCTCCTTTTGCAATAGCATCTGCCAGTTGTTCGGTATGACCCGACTGGGAGTAATAGGCAATTACTATTAGGGGCTTTTCCTGAGCGAATAGCATTTGGGAGAGAAAGAGTAAGGGGAGAAAAAGGATCAAGTTTCGCATGCTGTCTTCATTGAAAGGAAAGTAAAAGCTAAAAAAAATCCCCGAATCAATCGACTCGGGGATTCCATTTTAATCAATCAAAAGACTTATTTGCTCCAACTTGCTTTGCCTCCTTTAGCAGAGTCTACGGTGATGCTGTAGTTTGAAGCAGAAGAGACAATCCATCGAACCTTCACTGCGCTCATTCCTGGAATATTATCTACTGCTATACGTTCTGGCCGAAGTTTTTGCTCTTTGTATCGCTTGAAGTCTTCATTTTCTACGACAAAGCCTGCCACTACTTTAGCCCCGGAGATAGACACATAATCAGGGCGCTCGATATTGTACTTCAAGTCTTGAGAAGAATGGGTAGGCATCATACGCTCATTGAAAATCATAGCGGTGATAGCCTTGAGTCCTCCTCCCAAATCTTCCTCCTTGACATCCATCACCGATAGCTTTGGCGTATGATAGGCATGAAAGATGGTGAAAGCTGAATTGCGGTGCGCATCCTGCTCCATCAAGAATCCTGGATGTGCCCGACCAAATGTCTTTTTAAAACCACCAATCTCAATCTCTCCATATTGTGGATGCTTGTAGCTTTCCCAATCCACAAAAGCATCTCCAAAGGTCAGTAATTGGTCTACCTTCAGCTGCTCCTCTTGATTGCCTCTTCCAGCATTTTGATGGAAATAGAGGTAAGAAATCATCAGCTCATTGGAATAAGTGAAAATCCCTCTATTACCATAGAACCAATCCAGTTCTCCTCCAAATACGGAATACAAATCCTTGTAAACTGTAATGTATCGATAACCTGGCATCATCTCTTCTCCTTTTTTAGCTATCGCATCATAGATACGTATGTCATCACGGTCATATGTATTTACATCCTCCTCAGCTCCAGGGCCACGAAGAATCAAACCTCCATAGTTGTGATAACTCTGCGCTCCGGCAATGTTTGGATGCTTCATTACAAATTCCATTATTGATCGATTCTCAGGCAGTGAGAAAGGATAGCGAAGAGCTCCCCGTTGGATGTAATCTGGTTGCCAGTTCCAGCCCCAGTCGCGATTGGGATCGTAATAGCCGACGTCATCATCATTGATGCGCCCGTCTCCATCCAGGTCGGTTCCTTCCTGACCTAACATTTCATAGTCACCCACTTGATCAGGTCCTACCATAATGAGTCTTCTCGGATCCAAAGGATCTTTGATATAGCGTCCGGTAGGAGATTTGCGAATCATCTGAGTAATGTGTCCATCTCCATTCAGATCATCCATTTCATCTTCACCTGCTTCGCCATCTCCGTCATTATCCAATACCATAACACCTGATCTCGGGGTATTTTGGGTATTCGGTTTCAGAAAGAAGTCATTCCGGGCATCTGGATTGATAGTCGGTGTGATATAGAATGTTTTGTCTCTGAGGAGTTCTTGGATAAACTCGGTATCGGCGTGCATTTCGGTCAGATACCAAGCCGTGTAGAGGGCAAATTCAGCTCCTTGAATCTCGTTGGAGTGAATATTTCCATCGATCCACATGGCTGGTTTATCGGTATCCTTTCCTGCTGAAAAGTCCGTAATCGTCAAGGTCATGATATCACGACCTTCATAGGATTTGCCGATTGCCTGAATTTTGGCCAAGTCAGGATGGGCTTTGGCGATCTTCTGCATTACATCAACCAAGCCTTCATAGGTATAGTAACGGTTCCACGCTACTTCTACCTTCGGCATGTGTGGAGAGCCGACTGCTTTAAAGAATTTTTCTTGCGCCATTGCATCAATACTTGCCAATCCGGTTGCGCTCAAAGCCAGGGCAAGGATGTATTTTTTAAGTTTCATAGTCTTCATGGCTTTAGAGTTTGAAGGTTGCGTTAACAAATCCTGCATGAGCTGCACCAGCTTTAAAGCTTACATCCCCTTTTCCGCGGATCATCCAGCTCAAACTCACTTTCTCATAAGCTCCGATGGAGTCGATCAATTGCATTTTTTCACCAGAAATCAGTCGATCTTCTCCAGCGTCTAAGTCTACTCGAATTTTTCGCAACCAACGGGAGCGTTCCCCCATTTCTGAATGAGTGGGTAGCGGCGCATTGTTGAAAAGGTCCAAGGAAATTCGGGTTAACCCATTTCCGATGGATTCTATTTTCAGGTTCTGAACCTCCAAATTGGGTTGCATTTCAGCTAGTTTCAGAATGAAATCAGCGTGCTCCTCAGCAATTTCTTCAACTTTATCGTAAGGAGGATTTGCCATCACAAATGGTTTTATACCTCCAACTTCTACTTTTTTACCTGGGAAATCCGGATGGGAAATCTCAGTCCAAGGAACAAAAACATCATTCCATCCCAATGAGTCTGCCCAAGCCAAATAATTGGCTTCTTTATTTGACTTGCCTTTAAATTCTGGAACCCAGTAACCCGGTGTACTGAAGCTTAGGCGGGCAAAATGGAAGTAAGCCCACTGGAAAAAGTCTCCATCTGTACCTTGGTTGGTTTGCTGGAAAGCTTTTTGGGATACCGTACTTTTATAAAGGTCCGAAACCATCGCATTGATCGCTTCATCCTTTTGAAGGATAGAAGTCACTACTCGCTTGCGGGCATTTTGTGCGTTGTACTTCAATGGGCTTGAGAGATTGTTTGCCGGAGAGAAGGTGATAAAAGCAAAAATGTTCCATTGCTCAAATAGGTAATCCAACAATGCGCGGCTTTCCGGCTGGGAAACTGCAATATCACCAGCTAAAGGCTCAAAGACAGGGAATTTATAGGTAAGGGATTTATTAAACGCAATTCCCTCCTTTAAATCTTCCGCAAATTGGCCATCTTGATCTTCATCCTTAGATTCCTTATATACGGCATATTTTCCCGCTTCTCCTTTGGATCGGTCTGCTTTAACGAGGATTCGCTCGTCTTCTTTTGATACCACATACTCTCCCATCGGATCTTCTACACGCATCCAAGTGATGTATCCATCACCGTTGAGGTCGGTATAGCCATTATCTCCTGGTGTTCCGTCCCGATCGTGATCCACTAAGGCGGCATTCCCGCGCCGCTCGTATTTCAGGTTTGAGTGGTATTGCTCATAGGCATCTGGAGACATATTAGGGAAAATGTAAAAAGTGGTTTTTTCCAATGCCTCTGAATTCTCATCGACGAGTCGCTCAGCAAATTGAGTAGCCAATTCTACGCTGAGAACATGGTACCCTTCTACACCTCCCACCACGGCAATTGCGGGTTTTTCGTCTAAGTTATCAGTGCCAATTTTTAGAGCCCAAATCGATTTTCCTCCTGGAGTTTGAGCTAGTTTTTCGAGGCTGGCATTTGGACTAGCCCCGATTTTTTGGAGTCGCTGCTCAAGTTGGGAAAGGGTCGGGTAATCACTCTGGGCCAAGGTGGCTCCAGAAATCAAGACACTTCCAACCAACATGCAGCTGAAAAAGAGTTTTTTCATAAGGGTTTGGATTAGTTTTTTCGCTAGGTAATCAGTCCATATCGTTTTTTAATTTTATCAAAATATCTCCATTTCCTCGTCTAGTCTTTTTTTTCTTAGCCAAAAAAAGCGTGAATGGGAGCTGAATTGGATGAATGGAATAAATGGTCCAAAAAGATCCCTGATAAAAATCAGCTTACCTAGAAACAAAAAAGGATTAGCCAATGAAAAATTACCTCCGCTTTTTTGCTACCTTATGGAAAGGGAATGCTTTGTGGAACAAAATTTAAGATTATTATACTTTATACTTCCATAATAAATAGCAGGACGTACATCACACTGGGGATTTCGGTAATTGTTACCTTTCTTTCCATTCACTTCAACTTGGTGTATAACCTGGATCTGACGTTGCTCAGCATAGCAATTATTTTTCCTTTGGTTTTTAATATTCGAGGAGCATTTCGAAGAAGGGAAAAAGCTCTTGAACATCTCAGCAAGTATCGATCTGCGATGGTTACCATCAATTTTTATTTGCAGACTAGTACCGATCTGTCTGAAGAAGAAAAGCAGAAAACGGAGAATATTATTAGTCGAATAAGTAGTCTTGTGATTAGTCACTTAAAGAACAATGAAGAAAATGTGGAATCGGTGGACCAAGCTATTCATGATTTTCACACCCATATTTCAGAATTAGAAGAGTTTATTCCTAGTAGGATTCGGGACAGGATTTTCCGATATATGAATGATATGCAAGAGGGGTTTGAGAATGTTTTTGCAATAAATATTCACCGAACGCCAAGGGCTTTGAAGGCGTATTGCTTGGTCTTTATTTATATTTTTCCTTTCATCTATTCTCCAACAGTTATTTACAATATTGGAGCAGCCCATAGTGATCTTGTAGTCTATTTCATTGTAGTGGTAACTGAATTTATTCTCATTGCCCTCTATAATATTCAAGATCAAATGGAGTATCCTTTTGATGATATTGGAATGGATGATATCAAACTGGAGAATTTCCAACTACATCGCAGAGTCTCTCCATTTTTAAAATAATGCACTGGCTATCAGTATTAATTCTTTCAAGGTTCACATCTAGAAATAATAAAAGCAAAGGAGTTTGATCTTCAAAAAAGTTTGTATTCACCTTAATTTGGAATAGCTGAATCCAAAGATTTATGTTGGAGCGAACAAGAAATTTTCATTATTTGAAAAAAATCCCTGTTTTCCATGTTTAAAAAAATTGCGCTGGCCATTGCCTTTTCTCCCCGAATAGAGGCCTTGATTGCAGAAGTCAAACGGCTTGTGATTCTATTTGATACAGAGTTATTGCTGATTCATGTTGGCACAAAAACTCCTGAGCTAGAGGCCAAGTTGGACGAATTACTGGCTCGGCATGGCTGTGACAAGCTACGAACCAAGGTGGTTTGGAAAGAAGGGAAGCCCGTCAAGATGATTGTCAAGGCCTGCGAAGAGGAAAATGTGGATTTATTAGTTGCCGGAGCTTTGAAACAGGAGGGACTTTTCAAATATTACATGGGCACCGTAGGGCGGAAAATCATCCGTAAGGCACCGTGCTCTGTTTTGACGCTGATTGAGCCTAAAGTGGAAACTTCAGAGTTTTCCCGGGTGGTAATCAACGGGACCCAATTAGAGATTACTCCTTATGTGATTGAGAAAGGTTTGGAGTTTTCCAAAATTGTAAAGGCTGACATGGTTTCTATCTTGAATGAAATCAAATTGTACGGCTTACAAATGGGGACAGCGAGTGAGGATTCGGAAGAGGAAATCGCTCAAACCCGTCGGCAATTGGTACAAAATGAGATTGACTATGTCCAAAAAATCCTAGAAAACCTGGATTCTGGAAATCTTAAAATCAACATCAAGGTGACCGGTGGAAAATGGGCTGTGGAATTGGCTCGGTTCTGCGAAAAAACGGAAGCCAATCTCTTAGTAGTAGGGGACAACCGGAAACTAAACTTCTTTGACAGACTCTTTCCACATGACCTGGAAGAGCTTTTGAGTACCTTGCCTTGTAATCTTTTAATCGTAAAAAAATAAACCTCCATGGAAACGTTAAACCATAAGGAGGTTATCAATCTCCTCCTACAGCTTGCTGCCATGTTGATCATGGCGAGGATTTTTGCAGAGATCGCCCGAAAAATCAAACAGCCTGCGGTAGTAGGTGAGATTTTAGCAGGGATTGTATTAGGTCCTACCATTTTGGGAAGTTTGATGCCTGAATTTCACAGCTACCTTTTTGGTAGTCACGACAATACCAATATCGCATTGGATGGTTTTGTGCAGATTTCAGTGGTTCTGCTCTTGTTTATTGCTGGACTGGAAGTGGAACTGCAAATCGTATGGAGCCAAGGAAAAAATGCTTTAAAGATTGCGGTTGCCTCCATGGTACTTCCCATCATCGCAGGATTTGTTGTGGCCTTTGCCTTTCCTGAGTTTTTGGGAGTGAATATCAATGACCGCATGGTTGCTTCGACCTTTTTTGGATTAGCAATCAGTATTACCGCATTGGCAGTTGTCGCCCGTGTATTGATGGATTTAAATCTGTTTAAAACGCCTACAGGCCTGTTGATTATCGCTGCCGCCATGATTGTGGATGTCTTAGGCTGGATCGTATTCTCTGTGATTTTATCACTTTCTGAGACTAGTAGTGGAGGCTTGGGTGTATGGCCAACAATCGGATTGACTTTACTTTTCACCCTAGTAATGCTGACGGTAGGTAAGGGTCTGATCAACAAAACATTGCCTTGGATTAACAAGAAATTGGCCTGGCCGGGAGGCTTACTTTCCCTCTCCTTGGCACTCTGTTTTTTAGCGGCTTCTTTCACGGAATTTATCGGAATTCATGCAATTTTCGGAGCTTTCATCATTGGAGTAGCCTTGGGAGATTCAGAGTATTTGACAGAAAAAGCCAAAGAAATTCTCCACCAGTTTATCAACAATATCTTTGCTCCAATCTTCTTCGTCTCTATTGGATTGAAGGTAAACTTTATCGAGAGCTTCGATTTAGGGGTGACAGGTGTGGTGGTCATTGTCGGTTTGCTGACAAAGTATTATGGAGCCTATTTGGGAGGAAGATTTGCAGGTGTCGGCAGAAAGCAATCCATCATTGCCGGATTTGGTTTGAGTACTCGAGGCAGTATGGATATCATTCTGGGATTGATTGCTTTGGACTATGGGCTAGTTTCGGATTCCCTATTTATTGGCTTAGTAATTTTGGCATTGATCTCTAGTATTGCTTCCGGACCTTTGATGAGGTGGGCCGGAAATTTTAAGGATTAAAAGCTTTTCTCAATCCTTCATCAATTTGTTCAATTGGGTAGAGTTAACTTTCAGATGTAATTTTGGGTTGTAAATATTCACCCACTTAGCAAACAATATGGCAAAGGCTCAGAAAATTGGCGTTTTACTTGTCAATTTGGGAACACCTGATAGTACACAAACTTCGGATGTCCGAAAATATCTTCGCGAATTTTTAATGGATGGACGTGTAATTGACTTTCCATTCATTCCGCGATGGATGTTGGTCAATTTGATCATTGCCCCTTTCCGAGCTCCAAAATCAGCCAAAGAGTATCGAAAGCTTTGGACTGATAGAGGGTCGCCTTTGTTGTTTCATACAGAAGATTTGCGTGATAAACTTATCCCAAAACTAGATCCGGATAAGTTTTTGGTGAAGATCGCGATGCGCTATCAAAATCCTAGTATTGAGAAAGGACTTGCGGAATTGATGGCAGAAAAAGTGAAGAAAATTATTGTGGTCCCACTTTTTCCACAATATGCTTCTGCTACCAATGGTTCTGTAATTGATAAGGTGATGGAGATTGTCAGAGGATGGCAAATTATCCCTGAGATTTCATTCATTAGCAATTTCGTAGAGCATCCACTTTTCTTGCAGGCTTGGGAAGAGTTGGGAAGAGAAATGATGGAAAATGGAGATTATGAGCATTTTGTTTTTTCCTATCATGGTCTTCCAGAGCGTCAAATCCGAAAAGGATCTGTAGATAATTATTGCAAATTGGGCGCATGTTGTAATAAATATGGTCCTAAAAATCAATTCTGTTATCGTGCCCAGTGTTTTCATACCACTCGATTAGTGGCTGGACGATTAGGACTTCCCGAAGAAAAAGTCACGACCTGTTTTCAATCCCGATTAGGAAATGATCCTTGGGTCAAACCTTACACTGAGGATGTGATCAAAGAATTGGCCGAGAAAGGAATTAAAAAAGTATTGGTCTTTTCTCCGGCATTTGTTGCCGACTGTTTAGAAACCACAGTGGAAGTAGGGGAAGAGTACAAAGAGGAGTTTGAAGAACTAGGAGGGGAGCAATGGGATTTGGTTCCAAGTCTAAATTCCTCTGATACTTGGGTTGAATGCATCAAGGATTTGGTTGAAAGCCGAGCCTGATTTGTGACCAATTTTGGAAAATCTGATTGGAATTTCATGATTTTCCCGAAATTCAGAGCTCCTAAAATCCATTCGCTTTGTCCAAAGAAAGAAGCCAGGGCTTACTGCTACTAGGCATTATCCTGATATCCATAAATCTCCGGACATCCATTGCCTCCGTTGGGCCATTGATTCCATTTATCCGGGAGGATTTGGGAATTTCCAATGGCCTAGCGGGTTCACTTACCACGCTGACGCTTTTCACATTCGCGGTTTTTTCATTGTTTTCACCAGGTATTGGAAAACGGATTGGAAACGGGCGGGCAATTTTTCTGGGAATAACGATTCTTTCAATTGGAGTCATTATCCGGGTATTTGGAGGAGTAGAGTTATTATTTTTTGGTACAGCGCTTACCGGCATTGGGATAGTCATTGCCAATGTCCTGATGATTCCTTTTTTCAAGGCGCATCTTCCTGAGAAACTGGGGCTTTTGACAGCAATTCTTTCTACGGGAATGTCACTATTTGCTGCAATCGCTTCAGGAGTCAGTGTTCCCTTAGCAGTGGATTTGGGTTTGGGTTGGAGGGGCTCTTTGGCTTCCTGGGTAGTATTGATGATTTTAGCCCTAGCAGTGTGGTTCCCTCAGGCAGCCGCCAAACCTTCACCAAAATCGGAGATTGAATTAGCAGGTAAAAATGTATGGAAGTCAAAACTTGCTTGGCAGGTTACCCTTTTTATGGGGGCTCAATCGGTGATGTATTTCACGATGGTTACCTGGCTTCCTGATATGTTGATTTTCAAAGGAATGAGCCCTGTGGCATCTGGTATAGCCCTATCTTACATGCAATTAATTTCCTTAATCGGTACCTTCTTCGCACCGGGAATTTTAATGAAACTTCGGCAGCAGCAAGGGGTGATTTTAGGCGTTTCGATTGGATATTTGTTTGGTTATAGTTTGCTTTTCGGGGAACAACAATGGCTGATTTATTTAGCCTTGACCATTATAGGAATTGGGAGTGGTGCAAGTTTAAGTATCGCCTATACCCTTATCTCTCTCCGGACTTTAGAGGATCAAACCACCTCTAAATTATCCGGAATGGTTCAGTCTGCAGGATATATCCTTGCAGCTCTTGGTCCTTTACTTTTTGGGGTTTCCTTGGATTTGGTAGGGAATTGGGACTTTTTGAATTGGTTTTTACTGATAATGACGATTCAGTTTTTGGTTTTCGGCTGGGGAGCCGGAAAGGATCGAAAAATCTGATTCATTTTTTGACTCTAAGCTGGATTTATTCGGCTAATTTTGAGGCAAAATTCCAAAGCTATGCAAGAGTTTTTCACTGAAATGGGTTTTTCCGAACAGGTATTCACCTATTTCATTATGCCTGCACTCATCTTTATAGCCCGAGTTGGTGATGTGTCCATCAACACCCTCCGGATTATGTTCATGATGAATGGGAAAAAGAATATTGCCCCCATTTTGGGTTTTTTTGAAGCGCTGATTTGGTTGCTAGCGATTGGGCAGATTTTTCAGAATATCAATAACCCCATTTCCTACATAGCCTATGCAGCTGGCTTTGGAATGGGAACATACGTGGGTATGCGTTTTGACGAAAAACTTGCTCTGGGCCGTGTCTTGGTTCGTGTGATTACTCCTAAGCCGCTGCCAGAATTAGTGGAATACATGAAGGAAAAAGACTATCGGTTCACAAGTGTGGGAGCAGAGGGAAGATATGGAAAGGTAAATTTACTTTTTACGGTAATGAAGCGGGATAGCTTGCAGACTTTTATTGATAAGGTGAAATCCCTTGATGAAAAAGCCTTCTATACTATTGAAAGCGTCAAGCGAATTTCTGAAGATGACCTGAACGTGATGGAAGATAAGCCCCGTTTTAGAGCTTGGTTGGGTAGAAAAGCCCGAATTTAATGGGGAATTCCTGGTTTCAGTTTCAGCAATTCCGAGTGGAGCAAGACCGCTGTGGCATGAAAATTTCCACAGATGCGGTACTACTAGGAGCGCTTGCCAGTCATAAGAACCCGATGACAATTCTGGATATTGGAACGGGAACAGGAGTGATTGCTTTGATGCTGGCACAGCGTTTTGGAGATGCTTTTGTGACCGGTGTGGAATTAGATTCGGAAGCGGCCGAACAGGCTGAGGAGAATTTCAATGCAAGTCCTTTCTCCTCCAGAATGAATTTGAGAGTTGTAAAGATTCAAGACTTTCAGGTGGATCGTCGGTTTGATTTAATCGTGAGCAATCCGCCCTATTTTACAGATCATTTGCAACCGAAAGACAAACAACGCTTACGAGCTCTTCACACGGATGAACTTTCTTTTCCAGATTTGGCAGGATCAGTGTCCAACCTTCTCGCAGAACATGGGGAGTTTTGGGTGATTTTACCTCCCTCAGAAATGGAAGGGTTGGCCGCGATATTAGACGATGCAGGGCTTTACACGGCTAGATCTATTCTTATCCAAGACAGCCCTCTGAAAAAACCTCATCGGAGAATATGCGCTTTTCAACGAGTAAACCAATCAGCAAAGGAAGAATTAATTCATCTCAAGGATGAGAAAGGGGGTTTTTCTGACACTTATCAAAAGCTTATTTCAGGGTTCTTGTTGGGTTACTGAGAAATTCTTTTTCATTTAACCAAAATAAGAATAGAAGATTTGGGATAATCGTTGTAAAAGGAATCGATTTCTATATTTTTGACCTTTTAAACAAACTACCACACATGTTGAAAGTACGGTTTTTGGGAATCTTAGCCATTTTTCTTTTGCTGGGAATATCCTGCACAGAAGAGGAGCAAGGCGTGACCTTTGTGACCACTGAGGAAGTGCTTTTCGCCAGTGGAGATCAAGTACGTCTTTTGGGAAGGGTAATCAGTGATCAAGATATTCAAATTCAGGATCATGGATTTTATATGTCGGAAGATGAAGCCTTTTTAAATCCGCAGACTGTTTCCTTGGGAGCAAAAAATGGACCCGGAAGATTTATAGGAGAGATTTCCGGATTGAAACTTGGGACTACTTATTTCGCAAAATCTTTCATTAACCTAGGAGGGGAAGTTGAATTTGGAAATGTAATCGAATTATCTACTCTGGAGCCAGCTATTAAAACCTTTTCACCCATTTTTGGGGGAGTTGGTGAAGAGGTATTTATCGAAGGTAGAAATTTTGGAGAGGGGACTCGGGTGTTTTTCGGTGATCAGGAAGCCCAAATACTCGAAAATATCTTGCAAAGTAGATTGCTTGTGAGGATTCCTAGCCCTAAAGGAGAGTCAAAAGTTCCCATTAGGGTTTTGATTCAAGATAATGAAGTCAGCTCTTCGACACTTTTTGAGTATCAAATTGGGACATTCGAAAAAGTAAGCTCTTATCCTCAGGATATCCGGATTTACGATAATGTGTTTTTCCAAAATGGAGCAGATAGATTTTATGTTGGCTTAGGATCAGAAAGAAGACTTTCTTTTATTTCAGGGTTTCAACGGTATGATCTGACTTCTGCTTCTTGGGAATTTGTTTCCTTCCCCGGGTTAAACCGGTCGTATGCCTTCTTTACTGACAATTATGTGGGCGGGGGGCTTTCACAATTAGGTTCCAACCCTTTGGTTTTTGATCCTACTTTTTGGCAACTGAATGGAGAGAAGTTTATTCAAATGCCTGACTTACCTTTTTCGACACGAGATGCTTTGGCCTTCGAACTTGGAGGAGATTTATTCGTGATTGGAAAAAATGCGGGATTAGTACCATTTTTTTGGAGATTCAAAGTAGCGACTAAAAACTGGGAAATTTTAGCTAATGGTCCAGAAGCTTTTTCTCGTGATGATGTCTCATTTACATATCAAGGTAAGGCATACATTGTGAGTTCTACAGATGCTTCTGTTTGGACTTTTGATCCCGTGCAATCAGAGTGGCAAATGGTTTCAACCTATCCAGGTTCTTTGGGAAATGGAAGAGGTATGGCCCGTGTTATAGGTGAAAAGGCATATATCGGTTTGTTCGAACGAACGAATGATTTATGGGAGCTTGATTTGACGAACTTTTCTTGGACTCGAAAAAATCCCATGCCTGGATTACCTCAGAGCATACTGGTAGCCCACTTTGTAAGCGGGTCTTCAATTTATATCATGCGTGTTCCTGATATTACCCTAGCAGGACAGTTTCCTATGGATTTCTATCGCTTTGACCCAAATGGGATTTAAAATAGATTTTATGAAAAAATTACTTTTCACCTGTTTGGCCTTTCTGATCTTGCAAGGTGTTGCTGCGCAAGATCAAATCAAGCGTACGGTTATTGGTCGCGATATCGGTCAGTTGAAGGATATACGAATAGCAGGTCGTATCATCGACGAGATTACCGGAGAAGCCTTGGTTGGAGCGACTGTGAGTATTCCGGAAATAAATCAAACCAAAATCACCGATAACAACGGAGAGTTTGAATTTATTTTGGATCGGGCAGAATATACCTTGGAGTTTCGTTACGTGGGCTATGAGAGCATAACTTATCCCATTGTGGCGGTAGGAGATGGGAGAATATCCATGCGAATGATTCAAGAGGATTTTCAATTGGAGGATGTGGTCATATTTGGACGTGATCCGGAAAAAAATATTCGATCCACCGATATGGGTGCCATCACCATGAGCATGAATACTATCCGGGAACTTCCTCCATTTTTGGGTGAGGTGGATATTATCCGCTCGATGGCGACATTGCCAGGAGTTTCTCAAGTAGGCGAAGCTGCAGCAGGATTGAATGTAAGGGGAGGTGGAGCTGATCAAAACTTGATTCAATTTGCAGGTGCTCCAATTTATAATCCTACCCATCTTTTCGGCTTGTTTACTTCCTTTAATGCCGATATCGTCAATGATGTAACACTTTATAAATCAGTAATTCCACCTCGATTTGGAGGTAGGGGGTCTTCAATCTTGGATATTCTTCCCAAGGCTGGGAGTATAGATCGATGGGGAGGAGATTTGATGTTGAGTAATTATTCAGGTAAAATCGGGATTAATGGGCCCTTGGTAAAGGATAAAGTGTCTATTCGTGGAGGTTTTCGGGGTTCTTATATCAATTGGTTCTTGAATTCATTGAGCAACCCGGATTTGAAAAATTCGCAGGCGAATTTTTATGATGGAAACTTGGTGATTTCTGCTCCAATTTCAGAGAATCAAGAGTTTACCTACAGCTATTATACCTCCTATGATGATTTTGCCTTTGCTTCGGATACAACGATTTCCTGGAAAAACAATTCTCATTCCTTGGGATGGAAAGGCCATTTTGGAGAAAAAGTGGGTATTCAGGCTTTGGGGTATTTGACAGAATATGATTACAGTATCTTCAACCGTTCGGGAATCAATGATTTCGATCTCAACTCTGGAATCGTTGATTATGGGGCGAAAATTTTTGCCACTTATTCCCTTTCTCCTGCGAACACCATTACCATTGGAGGAGACTTTAAAGATTTAACCATACAGCCAGGTGAGTTGGTGCCGACAAATCAACAAGAATCTGGAATTCTACCTCAAAAGGTGCAGGAAGAATATGGAAGAGAAATGGGTGCACATTTTCAGCATGAATTTGAAATCGGAGAAAAATTCGGGATGTCTTATGGCCTCCGCTATGATCTCTTTCAATATTTCGGACCACGAACGGTTCGACAGTATGCAGAAAATCAGCCTATATCAGATGGAAGCGCAATTGGTGAGACCACGTATGGGGATGGAGAAAAAATAATATCCTATGACGGGTTGGGCCCTCGGGCTTCTATTCGCTACTCTCTTTCCAAATACAGTTCAATCAAGGCAGGGTACAATAAGATGTATCAATTCATCCACCTGATTTCCAATACAGCTACTATTGCTCCAACAGATATTTGGAAGCTTAGTGATGAATTTTTGAAACCTCAAATTGTAGATCAGTATTCCTTAGGATTTTACAACAATTTCAAGGGCAACATCTTCGAGACCTCCATTGAGGTTTACTACAAAGACATTCAAAATGTGGTCGAGTATAAAGATGGCGCAAATCTGATTTTGCAAAACCATGTGGAAACTGAATTGGTGCCTGCACAGGGAAGAGCCTACGGGGTGGAACTGTATGTGAAAAAGAACCTAGGTCGTTTGACGGGTTGGGTTTCCTATACCTATTCACGAAGTCTCCGACAGGTGATTACTGCTTTTGAAGAGGAAATTATCAATGATGGGGAATGGTTTGCTTCCAATTTCGACAAGCCACATGATGTTACCTTGATTGGGAATTACAAGTTGAGCACCAATACTTCCGTTTCCGCTACATTCGGCTATAGTACAGGTAGACCAGTAACCTTCCCGGAAGCCAAATTTGATTATGCCGGAAATAGCTTGGCGTATTTCAATCGACGAAACGAACAGCGATTACCAGATTTTCACCGCCTGGATCTTGCTGTGAATTTTAAACTTAAAGGCCAAGGGCGATTCTTTGAGGATGGAGATTGGACATTTTCGATCCTGAATGTTTATGCCCGAAAGAATCCTTTTTCTCTGTTTTTTGTGGATGAAGCAGGAGCACCTCCTCAAGCCCTTCGATTGGCTGTGTTAGGGGTTCCGCTTCCAAGTTTGAGTTATTCAATCAAGTTCTGATGCCAACTATGTTCAAAAGACTCATATATATT
Source organism: Algoriphagus sp. (assembly GCF_013373065.1). Taxonomy (GTDB): domain Bacteria; phylum Bacteroidota; class Bacteroidia; order Cytophagales; family Cyclobacteriaceae; genus Algoriphagus. The sequence goes on along the minus strand of NZ_JABXIN010000002.1, from coordinate 99,971 downwards.
CTGCTTTTGTTGCCTATGGCCTGTATCGATCCTTATGAAGTAGGGTTGGATACGGGAGAGCAATTGTTAACGGTAGAGGCTGTTTTGACCTCTGTCCCTGGAAGGCAAGAAGTAAGATTGACTCGAAGTGATACCTACGGGTCGGTTTTTGAAGGCTTGATTAGACCTGTTCGTGGTGCAACAGTGGTCGTACGGGATGATTTGGGTGAAGTGGTTTTTTTGGAAGAAAATTCTGAAGACCGAGGAAGTTATCTAACTCCACCCGGTTTTGCAACGCGCCCCGGAAGGTCCTACACGCTTCAGATTCAGACACCTGAAGGAAAAGTGTATTCGTCTTTTCCTGAAACAGTTAATCCAGTTCCTGATATTAATTCGCTTTCGATAGAAACGATTACTATCCCTGTTGAAGGGGAAGAAAATGTCCGGTCTGGAATTCAGTTGATCGTGGATATTCAGGATCCTGCTGAGGAAAACAATTTCTATTTATGGAAGCATGGTCCTTCTGTTTATATACTGGAGACTAGACCGGATATATTTACTCCTCGTCCATCTGACACCAATCCAAGTCGGGATCCTCAACCCAAAGACTGTTGCATTGCTTGCTTTAGAACAGAGCAAGTGGATAACAGTGGTATTTACATTTCAAATGATGATAATTTCAATGGGTTAAATACCCGATTGGTGGCTGGATTTGTGGAGGATGACGGGCTTCGATTTGTGAATACCTATCGAATCGATCTGCGACAAATCAGCATTTCTCAAGAAGCTTATCGATTCCTTCGATTGGTTAAGCAGCAGACCGAAATCAGCGGTTCTGTTTTTGATCCGCCTCCCGCAAATATTCGAGGAAATATGATCAATCTGGAAGACCCGGAGGAGGTTGTTTTGGGGTATTTTATTGCAGGTGCGGAGACGGTTAGACGGATTTATGTTGACAAGTCACAACTTACCTTCGCTCAGCCTAGAAGTATTATTCCAGATGATTGTCGCGTCGTGGAAGGAGCCCAATTGGATCCTCCGGCAGATTGGAATCCTTAATTTTCCAATTTTAGGATTCTAGGACCTTTTCTTCGAAATGAATGCCAAAATCTTCTAGCCGGTCCAAAATCGGCAGGTAGATTTCTGGAATAATCGGAAGATGAAGACCCGTAAGCTGAATCTTCCCTTCCAAAAATAAATCTACAGCGATAGCTAAGGGGAGTCCAACGGTTTTTGCCATGGCGGTATGGTCTGAATTTTCCCCTTTTACAACCAGGCTTGAGATCAATTTTCGAATGGTATTATTCTCCTTGATTTCAAACTGATGTTGCATGACGATCATGTCCCGATCATCTGGCTTTAAGGTCCATTCTTTCTCCAAGATTGCTTGAAGAATTTTGGCTGGCGAACCTTGATAAATTGGGAGCGAATCATGGGAGAACAATCTCAGCCATTGGATTTTTTCAAATGTTGGAAAATCCAGATCCGGGATGTAACTGCTTAATTTTTCTTCCACAGATCGGTTTGGATCGAATGGAAGGAAGCTGTTTAGGAAATCCCGTTTGGTGCTGTTTTGGGGAGGATGTAATTCAATGCTATCATCGGTAAGCCCAAGTTGTACCAATACATCCCATGCTTTTGCGAAGCCGGTTCTGCGTAGCGTTCCTCTTAGCACGGTAGGGATATTTTCTAGGCCATAGATTTTGCGGTAGCCTAAAGAATCCCGATTTGGATAGCCTTCAAATTCACCTAAATTTTCGAATTCCACTTTTTGAACTCTCTTGAAAACTTGGTGATAGGGGATGTATTTCAGCTTGGATTGTTCGATGTAACGTGACATACCTTGCCCTGCCAAAACCACATTGCGAGGATTCCAGGTGAATTTATACCTCCATGGATTGTCCTCACACTCGGGAGAAAGCAAGCCGCCTGCAAAAGACTTAAATGAAATAATTTCTGCCCCCTCAGCTCCTACCTCATCGATGACTTTTTTTGCCGACATATGGTCAATACCCGGATCCAAGCCACATTCATTTAGAAAGAAGAGTCCCTTTTCTTTTATTTGAGGCTCGAGTTGACGCATTTCTTTGCTTTCATAGGAAGCCGAGAAAAAGTGTTTTCCTAAGGCTAAGCAATCCGCGGCAACCTGGGGATGCATTCGGGCAGGAAGCATGGAAATAACCACGTCTGATTCCTCAATGAGCGCTTTTCGAGCCTCTTCATCTGAAATATCCAAAGCTCTTGCTTCGGTATTCGCCTTTCCTTTCAGCTTCCGTTTTGCCAGCTCAACATCTAAATCTGCAAGTGTTAATTGCCGGCCTTTCGAAGGTGCTTGGTCTGCCAGGTAGTCAATTAAAAAAGTAGCGGATTTTCCACCGCCAAGAATTAAAATTCGCTTCATCGTGTAGGGTTTTGATTCTTAAAATTGAGGAATAAAAACCGGAGGAAAAAAGTCTTTGGAGGGAAATTCATAAACATTTGCACAGGTTTTTCGTCTAATTCTTTCCATATTCAACAACCATGGAAAAAATCCCTATTCAATCTGAAATCAAAGTCCTTGACTTCCAGGAATTAAGTACCGAAGAGCAAAATTTAGTATTGGCTGCAAAGAAAATCAGCGAGCAAGCCTATGCTCCCTATTCCAATTTTCAAGTGGGAGCAGCGGTACAATTGGCTGATGGAACACTTTTGCAAAGCAGTAATCAGGAAAATGTGAGCTTTCCTGCAGGAGTTTGTGCGGAACATTTGGTACTGAGTTATGCGGGCGCGAATTTTCCTCAAGTCGCCCCAGTCTCCCTTGCAATCGTCGCTAAAAAACGAGAAGAAAACCAATGGGCTTTTGTTACCCCTTGTGGTATTTGCAGACAGGTGATCAATGAAGTGGAGAATCGCTTCCAGCAGCAAATCAAATTGATTGTTCTACGACCTGATGAGCGATATTTTGTGATTACCGGAATTTCCAATTTACTTCCCTTGAAATTTGACGATTTGAATTCCCGATGATCCAAAATACTCATGTTTTCCCATATGAAGCGCGCTATTTCCTTTCTCATGAACCAAGTGCTTCACCTGATGACCTTTGGGTAGTTTTTCATGGATATGGGCAGTTGGCAGAGTTTTTTCTCCGTAAATTCCTTCCTTTTGCGAGTGCAAAGCGTCTTTTTTTGGCTCCAGAAGGTACTAATTATTTTTACCTTCAGGATTTCAAGGGTAGAGTTGGAGCAAATTGGATGACCCGTCACGAACGGGAACTTGCCATTGCCAACAATCATCGGTTTCTAAATTCATTGATTGAAAAATATCTGAAGGAATTCCATGCAAAACCTCGTATTCATGTCTTGGGCTTTTCCCAAGGGGCAGCCACTGCAACCCGCTGGGCTAGTCAAGGGGAGTTCCAAGTAGCAAGTTTTGTACTGTGGGCTGGGGGATTTGCAGAAGATATGGTATTGGATGTAGCTCGTGAGAAATTTGAAAACACTCGAATTTCTATGGTTTTGGGAAACCAGGATGAAGTGATTTCCCAAGATAGTTTGAAGAGGCAAAAGGAATTGATTCAACGATTGGGAAACCCAGTAAATCAATTGACTTTTGAAGGTGGACATGAATTAAATTCAGAGCTTTTGACAAAAATTATTGAGAATGTGTAAAGGCTTAAATTTTTGGCTTTTCTTTTGCAATGAAAAAAACGATTTGTACAAAGTTTGACTTTGATTATTTTTCCTGAAATTTTCTAAAAATCAATGCTTTCGCTTACTGACCAAGAGGTAGACCGAATTTCTACCCAGCTCCTAAAAGGAATGGTGTGTTTCTTCCAAGTAGACAAGAGAAAAATCCACCAAATGCCTGATGACGAGGATTATTTCAATTATGATCTGACCCCAGAAGAGGAGGATATCCTTGATGAAATTGATGCCAATCCAGATAATTTTGCCGAATTCACCAAAATGGAACTCTCCCAAGAGCATCAGATCATGCAGGACTTCATTGATCGCAATGTTCGAGAGCGAAATTTGGCGGAGGACTTGGTAAATGCCTTGACAAAACCTAAATCGCTTACCGCGTATAAGTTTTTGATTGATGAATCCAAGTATAAAGATCAGTGGCAGGAATATCGAAAAGGGAAGTACATGGATTGGGTTCGTGAGCAGGTCGACGGATTCAATTATGCAGAGGAATAAACTGAAAAAGCGATCTCCTTTCGTTTTCTCGTTACTTCTTCTTTGCTTTATTTCCTCGAATTTTTCCTTCAGCCAAAGCCTTATTCAAAAGCTTTCCGATGAAAGAGTTTCGGTAGTGTCCCATCGAGGAGTTTTTGATGGCAATTCATTGGAAAACTCTTTGAATGGAATACGGCAAGCACTAGTTTTTGGTATTGATTTTTTTGAGGTTGATGTCCGAAAAGGGGGAGATGGTGAGTTATACCTTTTGCATGATAAAAGCTTGGACCGAACAACCCAAGGTATCGGGCTACTAGAAGAGAAGTCGGAAGAGGAGCTTAGCCAAATCCTTTTGAAAGAATCTGGTGAACCCTTGCCTAAGTTTTCTCAACTGCTTCAATTCGCTTTAAATCAAGAGATTTATTTAATGTTGGATGTCAAGGAGCCCATTCTTCCTGAAGTAATGGAAGCGGTTCGATCCTTTGGGCTTTCTGACAGGTGTTTGCTGCTGACCTTTGACCGAGAACGTGCAACTGAAGCACTAAAGATTTCCGATGAATTTTTAATTTCTGTTTTGGTAAACAATTCAGATGACTTGAACTTCTATCAAGGTCTTTTTTCCGAGCGGAAATTCTTAGCCTATGTTTCCAAAGATGCACCTTTAGACTTATTCCAATTAGTCCGAAATCAATCTATCCAAATTGTGACGGATGTTATGGGGACTGTCGAGGCAAATGCTCAGCTGGATAAAGGAAGGAGTTATCTGGTTTTTCAAGAAAAACGGCATGCTTCTGTTATTGTAAGTGACTTTCCCATCTTACTTCAGGAGCGCCTTCAAAAGTGAGTTTCTCGCTGTAGACTTTCCAGATTTTTTCTTTCCTGTTTTTGTTAGTAATTTATTGGTAACTTTTTCAAAACCAGCACGAAATGATTTCCGATTCAAGCATTAGTGTCAGAAATAATTTGCAACCCGGAGACTTGGGGCAAATAGCCGCTTTACATGGACGAATTTATTTTGAAGAACATGGGTTTGGGATGGGTTTTGAAGCCTATGTGATGGATAGCCTTTTAGAATTTTATCGGCAATTTGATTCCAATCGTGATCGGGTTTGGGTGGTAGAAAAGGAAGGGAAAATGATCGGGTTCTTACTTTTAATGCACAGGCAGGATGCTCAGGCGCAGTTACGTTATTTTATTTTGGAAAAGCCTTATCGAGGGATGGGACTGGGTAAAAAACTGATGGAGGAATGGATGGATTTTTACAGGGAAAAAGGATACAAAGGGGCTTTCCTGTATACTACATCCGGCTTGGATCCAGCGGTTAGTTTATACGAACGATTTGGATTTAAAAAAGTCAGTCAGATTAAATCCCGGAATTTTGGAGTTCCTCTTTTGGAAATGTTGTATCGATTGGATTCTGAAAAGTGATTTGTTTCAAGTCCTTTTTCAATAAAGGGTTCAAAATCATTAGAAATGAAAAAACCGGAGCCAGTTGACTCCGGTTTTCGCTTTATATGGGTGTTGATTCTTAAGATGCAGAGCTCAACAATTCTTTTTGGATCACTTCTTCCAAGATATGCTTAGGCAATGCTCCTGCTTGCATCATAGGCTGCTTGTCCATTGGGATAAACAGAATGCTTGGAATGCTTCGAATCTGAAATACTGCAGAAAGTTCCTGTTCTACCTCAGTATCTACCTTATAGATAACAATGTCCGGATTTTCATTAGCCAGTTCTTCCAAGATAGGGGCAACCATTTTGCATGGTCCACACCAATCTGCATAGAAATCTATAATTGCAGGCTTGGAGCCTTTGAATTTCCACTCTCTTTCTGTCGTATAATCAAATACTTCTTCTTTGAATTTCTGGGTTGTAAGTTTTACGGTAGGCATAGTAGTGCTATTTTGTGGTGTAAAGGTAAGAAATAAGAATTGGCGAAAGTTGTAACCCAGGTTACATAAGGAGTCATCCTGTTTAGAGACTGCAAGCTGATTTGATGCCGTCTTTATTATAGCCAATCCTTAGTCTTATAAAGTTAAAAATCTTAATCATGAATAAAGAAAAAAAGACCTTCCCCCAAGGCTATTTCATTCTAATGGGAACACTTCTGGGCTTGCCAATTGGAATCGCTTTCTCTTTAGCCATCGGAAATTTTGCCTTTGTAGGTACGGGGATGGCAATTGGACTACCAATTGGAATTGCTTTGGAAGAAAAGTATAAAAAGGAAGGTCGAATTAGGAAGGATCAACCCGGACAAAAGGAAACTAAAAAGAAGGTTTTGTTTTTAATTGTGGGCATTACCCTAGCATTGGTAATCCTTACAATTAGCTACCTGAAGTTTAAATAGCTCCCTTAAAGAGATTTATTTTGATAGATCAGGTACTTTCATCATTCTTTACCATGAGCCTTCCGAATAATTTTCTAATTTTGCCCCAATTTGGACTTAAGTAAAAATATCCTCTCAACTCACCTTTCAAATGCCAAAAGACAGTAGCATCAAGCACGTTCTCATTATCGGTTCAGGTCCCATCGTCATCGGTCAAGCTTGTGAATTTGACTATTCTGGTTCGCAAGCAGCACGATCGCTCCGGGAAGAAGGAATCATCGTCACCCTGATCAATTCCAACCCGGCAACGATCATGACTGACCCAGTCACTGCTGATAATGTTTATCTGCTGCCTCTGGAAAAGAAATCAATCAGAAAAATTTTAACTGACCACCCGGATATCGATGCTGTTCTGCCGACTATGGGTGGTCAAACTGCATTAAACCTAGCCATCGATTGTGAGAAGGCAGGGATTTGGAAGCACCACAATGTGCGGATGATTGGTGTGGATATCGATGCGATCGATACAGCTGAAAATAGGGAGAAATTTAAGGAGTTGATGGAGAAAATTGGGGTGGGTGTCTGCAAGGGTGCAACAGCTACTTCCTTTCTTCAGGGAAAAGAAATTGCGCAGGAAATTGGCTTCCCACTGATTATTCGTGCTTCCTACACTTTGGGAGGGGCTGGAGGCGCGTTTGTGGAGACAAAGGAAGAATTTGAAAAAGCGCTATCGGCTGGATTGCAAGCTTCACCAGTTCACGAGGTTTTAATTGAGCAAAGTATCCTGGGTTGGAAAGAGTATGAGTTGGAGGTAATGCGGGATAATATCGGGAACATGATTGTTATCTGTTCCATTGAGAACTTTGACCCGATGGGAGTACATACAGGAGACTCCATAACGGTGGCTCCTGCGATGACACTTCCTGACACCGTTTATCAGCGGATGCGGAATTATGCAATAACCATGATGAACTCCATCGGTAATTTCGCCGGAGGCTGTAATGTACAGTTTGCTGTCAGTCCAGATAACCAAGAAATTATTGGTATTGAGATTAACCCTCGGGTTTCTCGTTCATCTGCTTTGGCTTCCAAGGCAACCGGGTACCCGATTGCAAAAGTGGCCGCGAAACTCGCAATTGGCTATAATTTGGATGAATTATCCAATTCTATTACGGGAACCACTTCCGCGTATTTTGAGCCATCTATCGACTATGTAATCGTTAAAATCCCAAGATGGAACTTTGATAAATTCAAGGGCTCTGACCGTCGATTGGGACTTTCTATGAAGGCCGTTGGAGAGGTAATGGGAATTGGTCGGAATTTCCAAGAGGCTTTGCAGAAGGCCTGCCAGTCTTTGGAAATCAAAAGAAATGGACTAGGAGCCGACGGAAAAGAACTTCGGGACCAAGATAAGATTCTTTACTCCTTGGCGAATCCGAGCTGGAATCGTCTTTTCCATGTGTATGATGCATTCAAATTGGGAATTTCCTTTCGTACTATCCACGACTTAACCAAAATCGATAAGTGGTTCCTCAAGCAAATTGAAGAACTGATTCACTTGGAAGCGGAAATCGAGAAATTCACAATTGAAACTATTCCGTTTGAGGTTATGGATTTAGCCAAGAAAAAAGGCTATGCTGACCGTCAGATTGCGCATTTGTTAGGCTGCTTGGAAAGTGAGGTCTTCAACAAGCGCTACATGGAAATGGGGATCAAGCGAGTATATAAACTCGTAGATACCTGTGCAGCCGAATTTGAGGCTCAAACACCTTACTATTATTCTTCTTTCGGGGAGGAAAATGAGTCCATCCAAACAGACACAAAGAAAGTGGTTGTTTTGGGATCTGGACCAAACCGTGTGGGGCAGGGAATTGAATTTGACTACTCTTGCGTACATGGGGTTTTGGCGGCGAAAGAATGTGGCTATGAGACTATCATGATCAACTGTAATCCGGAAACGGTATCTACTGACTTTGATGTCGCGGATAAGCTTTACTTCGAACCGGTATTCTGGGAGCATATTTATGAAATCATCCTTCACGAGAAACCAGAAGGCGTAATTGTACAATTGGGTGGTCAGACTGCTTTGAAGTTGGCCGAAAAGCTCGATAAGTATGGAATCAAAATCATAGGAACCAGCTTTGAGGCATTGGATTTGGCTGAGGATAGAGGTCTGTTTTCAACCTTGTTGAAAGATAATAATGTCCCTTACCCTGAGTTTGGTACCATTCACAATACCGACGAAGCATTAGAGCTTTGCAAGAAAATTGGATTCCCGCTTTTGGTACGTCCAAGTTATGTATTGGGTGGTCAAGGGATGAAAATTGTGATCAATGAGAAAGAACTTGAGGAGCATGTGGTCAATGTCTTGAAAGACATTCCAAACAATGAGATTCTTTTGGATCATTTCTTAGAAGGAGCGATTGAGGCGGAAGCGGATGCGATATGCGATGGAGAAAATGTGTATATCATCGGAATCATGCAGCACATCGAGCCAGCCGGTATCCACTCCGGAGATTCCTATGCGGTGCTTCCTCCATACAACTTGGGAGATTTGGTGATTCGACAGATTGAAACCTACACGGAGCGTATTGCTTTGGCCTTGAAGACCAAAGGCTTGATTAATATTCAGTTTGCGATCAAAAATGACAAAGTATATGTGATCGAAGCCAACCCGAGAGCTTCCCGAACCGTACCATTTATCTGCAAAGCTTATCAGGAGCCTTACGTGAATTATGCGACCAAGGTGATGTTGGGAGAGAAAAAAGTGACGGATTTTGAATTCAATCCGGTGAAGAAGGGTTATGCTATCAAGGAACCTGTTTTCTCCTTCCATAAATTCCCAAATGTAAATAAGGAGCTAGGGCCTGAAATGAAGTCCACAGGAGAGGCGATTTACTTTATCGATGACCTCATGGACGATTATTTCCTTAAAATCTACTCAGAGCGTAACCTGTACTTGAGTAGATAATTTCAAAAGAAAAAATCTACGTTTTGGTAAAGTTTCTAATAATAATCTTAGGTGTTGGTTGGTTGCTTGGGCAATTGATTCGCTACTTTCTTCGAACCAAGTTGGCCAAGTTTGCCCAACAGGTAGCAGAAGCGGAGCGGGAGCAACGAAGAACTCAGCAAGCACAATCCAGAAGGAGTGATGAAGTACATGTGGATTTTATCCCTAAGGATCACGATCGAAAACGCCAAAAAGATATAGATGGCGGCGAATATGTCGACTTTGAAGAAGTGAAGGAGTAATCCTTCACTTTTTTTATTTGAGTACTCTTCTACAACGAAAAACCTGAAAACCCTTTAGGGTTTTGGTCCCAATCAAATACTCTTCACCGCCATCTTTGAGACCTAGTTTTTTGCGGAGTTCCTCAGCACCCATGGAATAATTTCGTGTGATCACATTTGCCTTTCCACTAGGAATTATTTTCTGGATATCTTTTTTTCTTGGGGACACTTCTTCCATGATTTCAAAGACCCTTCCCGGGATATTTTGAGGGATATTGGTCGAAGTATAGAGATGGCTGTTTGGATCTATTTTTTTCAACCCGAAGCGTTTTCCAAATAGCTTAAAAGCCCCGGTTTTTAAAATTCCACTTAAAGGCTCAATGAGGTATTTTCCCGGATCTCCAAATTCCGAACTTGCCTGCTCTTCTTCCTCCTGAAAGAAGGAAAAAGGAGGGTAATCGGATTCTAGGTCAAAAACTTCAATTCGTTTTGGTTGACCTTCCATCAATTTGGACCAATGGAGAAGTAGTTCTTTGACCTCATTTTTTACTGACAGTACAGTGATTTTCTGAATATCTGGCAAGGTTTTCCAAGCCTGAGAAATATCCAGCATGGGAGAGTATTTGAGAAGAACCTGAGAGGCTTTTGATTTGAGAAGGTCCCATGCTTCCACTAGATTCGGTTCACAATCCTCCAGCTTGTACAATTTCTGATTTCCTTTTCCCCGCCTCGCAGGATCGGCATATACTAAGTCAAAGGATTGGTTGGTCTTTTTTAAAAACTCGATACCATCACCCAGAAAAAAATCGAACTTTCCAGTAGTTATCTGTTCCAAATTATGACGGGATATCTCAAAAAGTTCGGGTTGCTGCTCGCAATAAATAGCTGTTTTAAAACCCTTGCTCAAATAATAGGAATCTACACCCAAGCCTCCCGTGAGGTCCAGCATGCTATCCCCGGATAACTTCTCAGCTTTGAATCGGGCGGTAATTTCTGAACTGCTTTGTTCGAGAGGAATATTTCCTGGGAAAAAAATAGATGGATTGGCTATCCAATCAGGTAATTTCTTTTTCAGACTTTTTCGCGCGGCGATTTGTTGGACAGCAGCCTGAAGATCAAACTTTACTTTGCCATGGTATTTTAATCGAATTTGAACAGGATCATCCTGAAGATGATCCTGCACAAATTGTTGGAATTCAGCGCTATGAAATTCGCTGAAATCCATTAAACCAAGCCTTCTGCAACTAAGTATTCTGCAATCTGAACCGCGTTTGTAGCGGCACCTTTTCTAAGATTATCCGCCACAATCCACATATTTAAGGTATTCTCTTGTGACTCATCTCTTCGGAGACGGCCTACGAAAACCTCATCACGTTTGTGGGCAGTGATAGGCATTGGATACAAGAGATTTGCCGGATCATCTTGAACAATCACCCCAGGAGTTTCAGAAAGAAGCTTTCGAACTTCCTCCATGTCAAAATCTTCTTTGAACTCAACATTGACAGATTCAGAGTGCCCTCCGATCGTCGGGATTCGGACAGTAGTCGCTGTTACAGCGATGGCATTATCCCCGAAAATCTTTTTGGTTTCGTTGATCATTTTCATTTCCTCCTTGGTATAGCCATTAGGTTGGAATACATCGATATGAGGAAGCACATTCATATCAATTTTATAAGGATATACCATTTCAGGTTCTTCTCCTGAGCGCTCAGCCATCATTTGATCTACAGCAGCTTTGCCGGTTCCGGTTACAGACTGATAGGTAGAAACAACAATTCGTTTGATTCCATATCGCTGACGCAAAGGCTCCAACGCTAAGACCATTTGGATGGTGGAGCAGTTGGGGTTTGCGATAATTTTATCCTCAGTGGTAAGTTCCTTTGCATTGATTTCTGGCACAACCAATTTTTTACTTGGATCCATTCGCCAAGCCGAAGAATTGTCCACTACGGTGGTGCCGACTTCTGCAAATTTTGGAGCCCACTCCAGAGAAGTGCTTCCACCCGCTGAGAAGATGGCAATTTGTGGTTTGGCCGCTACTGCTTCTTCCAAGCCAATTACCGTGTAGGTTTTGTCTTTGTAGGTTATTTGTTTTCCTACTGATCGCTCGGAAGCAACCAATAGTAATTCATCATATGGAAAATTGTGCTCATCAAGCACCTCAAGAATTTCGGAGCCTACGAGTCCGGTAGCTCCTACCACTGCAAGTTTCATGTCGTTGGTTCGATAGGTTTTATTTGGATTGCAAAAGTAAGAGTCTTCGCTCATTTTCAGGGGAATACTTTGAAAAATCCTTCTTTTTCATTTAAAAAATCTTTTATATTTTTAGTCAATAACTTTTTTAGGAATTATGAAGTTTTTCTGTTTTATCGTTTTTCTTGCTTGTATTTTGTTTGTCGAGTTTTCATGGTCCCAAACCTTCAAGCAGGACTTTGAATCTCCTTTTGAAATAAAATCCTTTCCAGAACCATTTTTATCCGGCTGGTATGGAAATGAAGTTCGGTCGACTTCTTCTCGGATTTTTCAGGTGGATTCAGAAGGGATTCAAGGTGCCAAGGCTTTAGCGGTCCAGCCAATTTCGACTTTTGATGGAGAGCTTACTATTCGATTGAATCCCAAAGATTTTATAGAGCCGAAGATTCGGTTTTGGGCGAAATCAGCTCGAAATGGGTCAGGGACAAGGTCGGCAATTTTGACCTACAGTTTTTCAAATACTTTGGATGCGGGTTTCTTGGAGGAAATTCAATTAGGCTCTGAGGATGAATTTCCAAATGAAGATCAGGCCTATCGATTATTCCAACTAGATTTTCCTACTGAATTGTGGGATGAAGAGGAGGTTTTTCTGAGAATTTGGATTCGATATGGTCCGGGTTCCGGCTCCTGTGCGCGTTGGTTCATGGATGATTTTGAATTTGGGGATTGGGAAGAAGATCGAAAATCTCCAGAAATAATTTCGGTTAGAGGATATAGAAGAGACCAATTGGAATTGAGCTTTTCAGAACCTTTGGATCCCATTTTTTCCCAAATCCAACTCAATTATGATCTCGAAGGGATGGAGCCTTCTGAAGCAATTCTTCAGCAGGATTCGGTGGTTATTCTTGGTTTCGCCCAAGAGTTTGAAGAAGGGAAAAACTATCAATTAAACGTCCGACAAATCCCGGATTTAGCCGGGAATTTTTTAGTGGATACCACAATTAATTTTCTTTTTCAAGATCCTACAGCCATTGATTTCAAAGATTTGGTCATCAATGAACTGATGCCTGCACCACGGGAGGGAAATGATCTGCCCAATGTGGAATATGTGGAACTTTATCATCGAGGCGAGAAGGACTTTCGGTTGGGAGGTTTGGTGTTGGCAAATTCTAGAAATCAGACCGTATTATCCGATTATTGGATGAGTCCCGGAGAGTATTTGATAGTAGCGCCGGAAAATGGTGCTGATGCCTTGAAGGAGTTTGGAAACGTAATACCTGTTAAAAATTGGCCGATACTTTTTAATTTTGGGGATGAAATCAGCCTTGTTGGTATTGATGGAGAGCTAATCGATCGAATTTCATATGCTACGGCTAGTTGGGGAGGTAGTGAATACAGCGGGGGAGGGTATAGTTTGGAAGTAGTGAATCCAAATTTGCTTTGTGATCAAGAAGCCTTTCTCAAACCTTCCATTGACTCAAAAAGGGGGACTCCAGGAATTGAAAACTCTGTTTTGGATTTGAGTCCTGATGATACAGCTCCCCAAATCATGGATTATTTTTTCAGGAATGAAAAGCAATTAGTCGTTCAATTTTCTGAGTATATCCGGCCAAGATTTGAGATGGATTTCTTGGAGTTCAATCCTTCTCAATTATTGGATTCTGTCTGGATTCAGCGTAATGCTTTATTTATTCAACTGGAAGATGAATTTCCTGAGAATCAAACCATAGAACTTCGATTAGCCTCTTTTTCAGATTGCAGTGGGAATGTCTTAGCTCTACAGGTTTTGGAAATCATCCGCCCTAAAATTGCAGAAAATGGAGAGCTCTTTTTGAATGAAGTTCTCTTCAACCCATTGAGCGGCAGTCCCAAATTTGTTGAGTTGGCTAATTCAACAGATCTGTACTTAGAGATTGGAAAATGGAACTTGGCGAATCGGGACGATCAGGGTGAATTGGATCAAATCAGATCCCTATCTGATGGCAGTTTAGTAATTCCTCCTCGTTCGTTTATAGCTGTGACTACTGACTCGAGCAGGTTGAAACTAGATTACCCTAAATCTTCGAATGGTCTTTTTCACCAAATGAATTCTCTCCCTAGCTATCCGATTGCAGGAGGAACAGTAGTCTTATTGGATCCACAAGGTCAGGTAGTGGAGGAGTTGGCTTACAGTGAGGACTTGCATCATCCTTTACTTCGCAATCCAAAAGGTGTTTCTTTGGAACGGGTGTCGACCCAAAGCCCTGTTTCTTATTCTGGAAACTGGCACTCAGCTTCTGGAAATGAAGAATATGCAACCCCGGGCAGAAAGAATTCTCAGCATGTCCCCGGAGAATTTGCTGGAAATTTGATTCAAATTGACCCTGAAATTTTTGACCCTGAGGGCAGTAACGGAAATACCTTCACAACTATTCGCTATGAGGTTGATCAACCAGGTTGGATTGGTACATTTCGGGTGTATGATCTTGCAGGAAGGATCATTCAGGTCTTAGGCCAAAATGAAATTTTAGCGACCCAGGGGATTTACACTTGGACGGGAACGGATTCACAAGGTAGAAAAGTGCGACCGGGGTATTATATCTTGTTGGTGGAACTTTTTGATTTGGACGGAAGGCTCCAAACCATCAAAAAAACAATTATAATTGCTGAAAGACTTTAATTTTTTTTCTAAATCATAAAACATGAGTCACTAAAAATCAGTAGATTAGAGTAATTAATCACTCATATTATGGAACCCGGAATAATCAATAATGCCCTAAAACAATTTTGCGTGGAAGAATCAAAGTCACTTGCTGACGTTGTTCAATATCTAAAAATGAAGTATCGAATTGATGCCGATGAATTGATTTTGAAAAAGCGCCTTGAAAAATTATTAAATCAAGAGAAAGCAGTTGCTTGATTTTGTAGAGTATTCCACAAGCTAAAAAGCCGGTTAAATTTATGTTTAACCGGCTTTTTAATTCTTTTAGATCAATTTTCGTCCTTGTAAATAAAGGTTTTGGCCTCTTCTCCTGCTTTTCGATACCCTCTGTACATTCCTTCAGAATTGAACGGCATGGCGATATTTCCATTGCGGTCAATGGAAATAATTCCACCCGAACCGCCCATTTCAACCAATTGCTTCATCACCACTTCATCTGCTGCTTCGGAAAGACTTTTTCTTCCATAGCGGATCAAAGAGGCGATTTCATGACCCACGACATTTCGGATAAAATATTCGCCGTGACCCGTGGCGGAAACGGCACAAGTTTCATTATCTGCATAAGTTCCTGCACCGATAATAGGTACATCTCCTACACGTCCATAGCGTTTATTCGTCATTCCCCCAGTAGAAGTTGCAGCAGCAATGTTTCCATTTTTATCCAGCGCTACTGCCCCGACGGTCCCAAATTTTCTATCCTTGAAAAATGGATCTCCCAGTTCCATCTCCAAAAGTGAACTGTGGTCTAATTCAGTTTTTTCTGTTTCCCGAATTTTTTCCAGTTGTTCGAATCGGAAATCTGTGTAGAAATAATCAGGAGAAACAAATTCTAGATTTTGCTCCTCAGCAAACTGTTCGGCACCTGCACCGGTCATAAAGACATGGGGAGAATTCTCCATGACCGCCCGTGCCGCTGTGATTGGGTTTTTTACCTTGGTTAATCCCGCCACAGCACCGGCATTTCGATCTATTCCATTCATGATGGCTGCATCCATTTCATTTTTTCCTTCATTGGTAAAAACGGCACCTTTTCCTGCATTAAAAAGTGGGCTGTCTTCCATAACCATCACTGCTGATACGACAGCATCCAAAGCTGTACATCCGGATTCCAATACGGCGTAGCCAGCATCCAGCGCTTCTTTCAATTTGGCGCGATAAGCAGCATCCTGCTCTGGAGTCATATTTTCTTTGAGAATTGTCCCCGCACCTCCATGGATTGCTAAAGCAAAGTCTGCCTGTTTCGTTGGAGTTGTTTTAACTTCTTGATTTTCAGTATTCTGGCTGCATGACCAAAGAAGAACGCCAAAGAATATGCTAAGAATGAGTTTGGTTTTCATGACAATATTTGGATTTTCTTGGGTCGAAATAGGGTAAAAAATGGCTTTTCTGCCATAATTAAGGAGATTTTTTTGAAATGAATCCATCATTAAATTTTTGTAATTCAGATCACCCGCGTATTTTAGGGAACTTTAAAATACCCAGTACGTCAATGTATTGACATCTAATCAGAATACTATGAGCCAGGAAGAGAAAACAACCTATTCCCCAGAGGAATTGAAGGAATTTGAAGAGATCATTTTGAATAAACTTGCAGTTGCACGTGAGGAACTCAATATGCTTAAAGAATCTTTAAGCAAAAAGAATGACAGCGGTACAGACAATACGGCGTCTACCTCTAAGCTACTGGAAGATGGAGCGGATACCTTAGAGCGTGAAAGTCTCAGTCAGTTAGCGGCTCGTCAACAAAAGTTTATCATCAATTTGGAAAATGCATTGATCCGGATCAAGAATGGCACCTATGGTGTTTGTGTAGATACCGGAAAATTAATTTCCAAGGAGCGTCTTCGCGCGGTACCTCATACCATGCATTCAATCGAGGCAAAACTTGCTAAAAAATAAGTTTGGATTTTTTACCCAAACATATCGAGGCATTGATTTTCTGCAGCCCCAGTCCTTTGGGGCAGGCAGAAATTCAAAAATGTTTATCCGAGATGTTTGAATCGGAAGTTCCGATGGAACATATCCATGAAGCCATCGAACTTTTGATTAAAAAGTACCAACATGATGACTTTTCCTTCAGTTTGGAAAAAATTGCAGGAGGTTATCAATTTCTTACCAAGCCAGCTTATCAAACAAGTATTGCGATTTTGCTCAAACAGCAAAGTCAAAAGCGATTGTCTACAGCCCAATTAGAGACACTTTCCATCATTGCCTATCGTCAACCCGTTACCAAGGGG
Source organism: Algoriphagus sp. (assembly GCF_013373065.1). GTDB lineage: Bacteria > Bacteroidota > Bacteroidia > Cytophagales > Cyclobacteriaceae > Algoriphagus. The sequence goes on along the minus strand of NZ_JABXIN010000002.1, from coordinate 83,148 downwards.
GAGATTGAACAGATCCGAGGTGTGAATTCTGATTATTCTGTTCAGAAACTTTTGGAAAAAGAACTTATTGAGATCAAAGGGAAATCCGAAGGAATCGGAAGGCCTTTGATCTACGGGACTTCCCCAAAATTCATGGAATACTTTGGGATCAATTCCATTCAGGATTTACCTCAGCCAAAGGATTTTTCCCAACCGGATAATCAGATCGGAGAAGAGCGGGAGTAGGTTTCAGTAGGCAGTAAACAGTAGGTAGGATCAGTACATTAATTTGTTGATAGCCTTACTCTCCAGCCATACCAATTTCCAGTCTTACTTGTGCCATTTGGGAAATTAGGTAACGTTTCCCCGTGCTGATTTCTTCACACAAAACCCGTGTTCGTCGGGTTTCTTTTTTCCGGAATTTTCGTCCATTTAATTCAAAAACTTTTTCAGGCTGAATATCTGCCAAAAAAATCCCTGTTTTCGTTTCTGTAGCTGAATTGTACTTATTCAATTCTTTGGTCAAAAATAAATCCCCAACAGAGCTTGCCTTCGGGTTTCGCATGTGTCTAGATAAGGGAATCAAGATATCCTTTGGGAAAACCTCTTTTCTCAAAAGGGGACTCATCAGTTCCTGAAAAGTTCGTTTCCATTCATTTCCGTGAGGAGGGATATTCAAACCATGCCGAATAAAAGCATGCAAATGTGCTACCTCATGAATGAAGGTGATTAAAAACTGAAAAGCATTCAGGTCGCCGTTAATGGTGATGGTTTGGAGCGGGCGATCTTTTCTCCATCGAAAATCACCGAATTTACTTTTTCGGGATCGAGTTACTGAAAAATTGAAGGGATTCCTTTTCCAAAGCTCCAAGCAATAATCAATACTATTCGGAGGAAGATATTGCTGGAGAATCTGATGAAGTCTTTGGGTTGAATCCATTTCTCTAAAATAAAAAAAGAGCTCCAGAATTTCCGGAGCTCTTCGATCTTGTTTAGAAGAAATTATTTTGCTTCCTCAGTAGCAGTTTCAACAGTTTCTTCAACTGTCTCTTCTACCTGCTCCATAGTATCTTCTACGGCTTCTTCGGTAGCTTCAACAGCCTCTTCAGTAGTTTCCTCAATAGTTTCAACTACTTCTGTTTCTACAGTTTCTTCTTTAACTTCTTTGTTGCCGCAAGATGCAGTTGCCATCAAGCCAGCGATTGCGAAAATTGCAAATACCTTTTTCATTTTTTGTGTTTTTCTTAATTCAGCGCAAATGTATTAGAAGTTTTCGCAATAATGCAATAGTCCGTTCAAATAAATTTTATTTGCTTTTATAGACGATTTTCACCGGTACTCCCTCGAAATCAAAGTTCTCCCGAAGCCTGTTTTCAAGGAATCGGGTATAAGGACTTTTGATGTATTGTGGAAGGTTGCAGAAGAAGGCAAATACTGGGTTTTTGGTCGGTAATTGGGTTACATATTTGATCTTAATGTATTTTCCTTTCCAGGCAGGAGGGGGGTAATTTTCGATTTCCGGAAGCATTACATCATTCAACTTGGAAGTTGGAATTCGGCGGTTTTTGTTTTCATAAACCTTCACTGCCAATTCAATCGCTTGGAAGATTCGTTGTTTTTCGGTCACAGAAGTAAAGATGATCGGAATCCATTTATGTTCGCCCAACCGTTCCAGCATCTGATCTTTGAATTTATTCATGGTCTTGTGGTCCTTTTCGATCAAATCCCACTTATTCACCATGATCATGACGCCTTTGTTGTTTTTGATGGCTAAGCTTATCAGGTTGATGTCTTGAGATTCCAATCCTCTTGAGGCATCTACCATAACAATGACCACATCCGACTCCTCCAAAGTTCGGAGCGAGCGCATCACTGAGTAAAACTCAATGTCTTCCTTGACTTTGGCTTTCTTACGAATTCCGGCCGTATCCGTGATGATAAAATCCTGTCCAAAAAGCTTGTAGCGGGTGTGAATTGCATCCCGTGTTGTACCGGCTTCATCCGTTACGATGGATCGATCTTTTCCTAAAAGTGCATTCAAGAACGATGACTTACCTACGTTTGGTCTTCCCAAAATGGAGATTTTTGGAATACCTGCATCTGGATCCTCTTCTCCTGAATCTTCAAAATGAGTAACTACCTGATCTAGTAATTCTCCTGTTCCACTTCCACTGGTGGCAGCGATCGGGTAAATTTCAAAATCACTGATTCCCAAGGCATAGAATTCACTGGCCATTAGCGCCTTGTCTGCACTATCTGCCTTGTTTGCTACGACATAAATGGGTTTTTGAGTCCCTCGAAGTTCATTTGCAAATTCCTTGTCTAAGTCTGTCAGTCCATCATGACAATCGGTGATAAATAATATAACATCGGCTTCTTCCACCGCCAGTTTCACCTGTTTGCGGATTTCCGCTTCGAATACATCATCCGAACCGGTCACATATCCACCTGTGTCGATCACAGAGAAAAATTTCCCGTTCCACTGGGCATGTCCATAGTGACGGTCACGGGTGACGCCACTCAAGTTGTCCTCGATGGCTTTCCGTTCTTCAACCAGTCGGTTAAAGAGTGTGGATTTTCCTACATTAGGTCTTCCTACAATTGCTACAATATTTGCCATATCAAGAGGGGTCGTATCCGAATTTTCTAAGTTTGTTTTTGTTTTTACGCCAGTCTGGTTCCACCTTCACAAAGGTTTCCAAATGGACTTTTTTACCGAAAAAGGTTTCTAAATCTTGTCGGGCTTCGATTCCGACTTTTTTGAGCATTTTTCCTTTTTCGCCAATGATGATGCCTTTTTGACTATTACGCTCTACGAAAATATTGGCTCGCATGCGAATAATATCAGGACTTTCGTGGAAATCTTCAATCACTACTTCGGTACTGTATGGGATTTCCTTTTTATAGTTTTTGAAAATTTTCTCCCGAATAATCTCGGAAGCAAAGAACCGCTCCGGTCTATCTGTTAGTTCCTCTTTATCATAAAAAGGAGGGTGTTCCGGGAGTCGATCCAGAATTTCTTGCATAATCCGCTCGGTATTGAAATTCTCTAAAGCGGAAATAGGAATGACCGTATCTGCTTTCAGTCGCGAAGTCCAATAATTGGTTACCTCCTCAAGCTGTCCTTCTTTGGCTAAATCAATTTTATTGATGACTAGCAATATGGGTACGCCTGATTGATTGATGCGATCAATGATTTGCTCGATTTCAGCATCCGTTTCAAATAGGTCTGTAACAAAAAGGATGATGTCAGCATCTTCCAAGGAAAGATTGACAAAAGACATCATACTCTTGTGAAGCTCATATTGTGGCTTGAGCATACCAGGAGTATCGGAGAAGACAATTTGGTAATTGTCTGCATTGGTTAAACCCAATATCCGGTGCCTTGTGGTTTGGGATTTAGGAGAAATGATGGAGATGGGCTCCCCTACCAAAATATTCATCAGGGTGGACTTGCCCACGTTGGGTTTTCCGATGATGTTTACAAATCCTGCCTGATGAGATTTTGGAGTCATTTTTCTTAAATTTTTGACAAAGGTACTTGATTTTTGAGAGTTTGTCCTTACCTTTGTACCACAATTCACCACAAGGGTGATTGGAACTAAAAATAATACGCTAAAGTTTTAAAAATATATCGCGGGATGGAGCATCCCGAGTCCTGATAATTATCGGGAGGAGGTAGCTCGTCGGAATCCCTTCTCACAAACAACATATCGCGGGATGGAGCAGTTGGTAGCTCGTCGGGCTCATAACCCGAAGGTCACAGGTTCGAGTCCTGTTCCCGCTACTACGAAGCCGGTCAGAAATGATCGGCTTTTTTATTTCATTTAAGATTGGGGTTACAGGTTCGACCCGCGATGGCTATCGGGGCTGTTCCCGCTACTACGAAGCCGGTCAGAAATGATCGGCTTTTTTGTTTCATAAGTTTTTGTCCCGAATTTTAATATCAATTTAAGAGTGTTTTCTATTTCCTAATTTCAGGAAACTTTCTATCATCGATCTTTTTAATCCCAAATTGAGCACTTATTTTTCGTATCTAAGTGAATTAAAAAACATGTTCGACAGTCCCGAATACCCCAAATCCCTATCAGAAGACCTCTTTGAAGAATGGTTGGAAACCGGTCGTGAAAGCCGAATTCCTTACGCCTATATGTTGGTGATTTGGGATGAAATTGAAAGAAAATACAGGCCCGTTTATGTCGAACAGCGAAATCAAATTCATAGCTATCCCCGATTTGGTCAGTCTCCCGAAAACCAAATGCTGGTAGCAGCTTATGATTTGTATTCTGAGTCCAGAGTTGTTTAGGTTGATTTGCCGATTATAATCTGATAGCTCTCGCTACTGCTGCAGCCATAATCCCAAGGCCTTCTTTATTGGGATGCACTCCGTCTGGAAGCAAATCGGCCCGGTCCATTAAGGGGGTATAGAGATCAATCATTTCTGAGCCACTGGACTGGACGATATCGATGATCATCATGCGTTGTTCATTATTCATGATATCAGCAGTAATTCCAAAATTGTCCTGTGTCACGGGGACAGGCATGACTACATAGACCTTCCCATCGGTTGGCATATGAGCTTTGAATTCGGCTATCATATCCAGATAATCTTGCCGAAAATCAGCCTTGTGAGCCCAGTTTTGGGGTTTGGAATCATTGGTTCCCAGCATGATTACCAAAATATCTGGAGCAAAGTCTTTCACTTCCTGGAATTGCGGTTCATTCCAATAAGGGTAGTCCCCTTTTCGAAGAAGCGTTCGTCCTCCTACTCCAAAATTTTTCACCAAATAGGTATCCCCAAGAATCGCTTGCAATTGTAATGGATAACTGTCTGGATTTTCTCTTCCCGGACCCTGGGTAATACTATTACCTACACAGGCGATTTTGATGGGTTCTTGCGCAATTGCAAAAAAGGAGAGAAATAGGGCTACTAGGCTGAGTGAAATCATTTTCATGGGTTATCTGGGTTTTGCTGTTTTCCGAAAATAGGAATTTTTGTTCAGGAAAAAATCCTTGTTTCTCTCTTGGAGCTACCTAATTTTACCAAATGCAATTTTTCGAAAAAATCATTCGCTGGATATCCTGGCTTTCCATTGATGTAGTCTTGGGAGCTCTAGCAGGGATGCTTTTTTTCTCCAGGTTGTTTCATGTCGATTTGCCCTGGCAACCTTATGCGCTATTGGGAATGGCGGTGTGGTGCATTTATAATCTGGACCATTTCATCGACGCAAATCAAGTTGGTAACAAACTTTCTGGAAGAAGACGTTTTCACCATCAAGCTCGAATGCCTGTTTTGATTGGAGTTGGAGTCTTAGCGGTAGTTGGATTAATCGGGGGCTTTTGGTGGTTTGGTTGGGGTTTAGAACTGCAACTGACTTTTTTGTTGGGAGCCATGATTGGCGGAATCCGTTTTTTGGTTTTGAAATTTGGAAAGGGCTGGATGAAGGAATTTTCAATTGCTTTATTTTATGTGACTGGGATATTCTGGCTTCCTTTTTTAAAATCAAATCCTTTGGATGGATCTACTTGGCAAGGAATATTTTTCATTTTGTACGTTTTATTGGCCATTCTGAATTTGTTAATCCTCTCTCTTTTAGATCAAGAGGAAGATCGTTTGGCTGGGTTTTTTTCAGTGTCTCAAGAGGTAGATCCTGTGATTTTAAGGCGTTGGGTTATCTATTTGATGTATGGGCTTTTTTCGATGTTGATTTTGGTTTTGCTTTTTGCTCCCTCTTTCTACAGATTATTTGCAGCATTTCTTTTTTTGATGACATTAAGCCATTGGTTTATCTTCAAAAAGGATCAAATGGATGCTGAAAAGAAACGAATAAGCATGGAATGGACCTTTGTTCTTCCTGCGCTTTTAACTTTTTTGAGCTAGCAAAATGGAAGATAAGTATCGGTGGGTTGCTCCAATATATCGCCGATTTTCTGAACTGGTTTTCGGGAAACAGCTTGCTCTGGCTAATCGGTATTTTCTTACTTCAGAGATTGAAGGGAATATTCTAATCATCGGGGGTGGAGATGGATTGGATTATCAGGACCTTGCTTCAAGGTGGAAAGGAGAATACTGGGAACTTTCCAAATGGATGCTTGAAGCCGCGAGGAAAAACATGAAAGACAGTCAATTCACCTTTCATTTGGGAGCTTTTTATTCAAAAATACCCTTCGATTGGGTGATTTTGCCTTTTGTATTGGACACCATGTCTGACCAGGATTTTCAGGTTTTATTTACTGAACTCAAGAAGCAACTTAATCCCGGCGCCCAATTGATTTTATCGGATTTTTTTCCGCCAAAAAATACCTTCCAAAAATTAGTGAGCTACTTGATGATACGTGTTTTTCGAGTGATTACTCAACACCCCCGGCATGATTTCCCTGATTATGGAAAATGGTTAGAGGAGAATGGGTTTAAGTTGATTGATGAAAAAAAATGGAAAGAGGGGTGGATTCGAAGTCAGGTTTGGAAACTCTCTAAGGCGTAGCATTCTTGATAATTTGGGTAATCAAATCATCAAAATATTTCCCATTTCCCGGTCCATACCAATTCATTTCCCGCACTTCATGAAAATGCTCATCATAGAGTTCATCGGGCGTGATATATCCAATATAGCCTCCATTGAAAGTGGTGATAATCAGATTAAGTCCTGCGGTATTGGCTTGGTTTTCCCATTTTTCATAAAAAACGCCTGATATCTCCCCGCTGGAAGCAATGAAAAGGGTATTTCCAATTTGAAGGATGTCCAAATGAGGGTTTGTATCGCCAACCAAAAAGTCAAATAGCCAAGGACGGATGCGCCAATTGTCAGCAATGCGAAGATGCGGTTCTCGAAGGTTGAGATCTAGTCTGCCAAATTCCAATTTTGGGTTTTTGACGGTGGCATACCGCGTCATTTTCAGCTGATTGATCGAATCCAAATCTTGGGCATAGCCTTGAATGGCTTCAGGCTGATTTCCGGAAGGCAAGGGTTTATGAGATCCAACCGTCCCGGAAGCAAAAAGTGCAAAATCAAACCCTTTTTCCTCCATCCGCTGCATCAAATAATAAGGATAATCTCCTGATAGCCCCATGAATTTTGAACTCAAACAGGTAGCATGAGCCGAATAGGTTAGAAAAGTGGCTTTCTCACCTGACTTTTTGGTTAAAATCAATTGACGGACAAAGGGGTCTGTAGGTCCATCTTTGATAAATCGGTTAGCAACTAATTCCCCGGCATCAGCCTTCCGGAAGTTGATAGAAACGGTATCCAGATTACTTTGAGCCTGTTCAAGGGCTTCTAAACTTCGCTGACTGATCAATTGGATGATTTCTTCTTGAAACCCACCAAAAGCGAATTCTCCAACAGGTCCCGGCATATAGCCGCCCATTCCTGAATGGGTATGCGTTGCAGTAAAAATCACCTGATCAATCTCCGGGAATTGGCTTTTGATTTCCGATTCGACAAATTTTGCCAAATAGGGATGAACGATCAGTAATTCGTAGCTCAGCCAAGCAACTTGACTTTTTCCATTACTGAGAAGGATTGTTTTGACAAAGCTGCTGTCTTCTACAAATTCATAAGGACCCCGAGGAGCATAGCCTACCAAATCCACGGGTTCAGGAGGAGTCATGTTGGTTTTTCCCCATCCTGCCAGCCAAGTTTGACCCTGACTGTTCTGCATCGGGAGGGTTTCCAGATTTTGAAAAGTCTCCCGATAAAAATCCTGATCGTCTATCGGGCTTCGGTCGACCCGGGTGATTGTTGCAACTGCCAAAAACACCAAAAAAAGAAAGATCCCAAGCAGGACCTTTCCAAATTTTTTCAATGCAGTTTTTTCAGCCATGGATTAATATTCAAAGGTTCCAAATGGACTTTGGATCGTTACTTTTTTACCTTCAAAGGGCTCCACCCGTCCGATAATTTTTGCCTCTATTCCATAGGATTCAGCGATATCGATAATTTCCTCTGCGTAGCGCTCATCCAAATAAATTTCCATCCGATGACCCATGTTGAAGACCTTATACATTTCTTTCCAATCCGTGCCACTTTCTTCTTGTATGATTCGGAAAAGAGGGGGCATTTCAAACAAATCATCCTTGATGATGTGGAGGTTGTCTACGAAATGTAGCACTTTGGTTTGGGCTCCTCCAGAGCAGTGAACCAATCCATGAATATGGGGTCGAAGATAATTCAACACATCTGCCATGATCGGGGCATAGGTTCGAGTAGGAGAGAGGACTAATTTACCCATGTCTACCGGAGCACCCGGAGCAGGATCGGTCAAATTGTATTTCCCGGTGTAAACCAATTCATCAGGTACTGCCGGATCGAAGGATTCCGGATACTTAGTTTTTAATAGCTTATTGAAAACATCATGGCGGGCAGAAGTCAATCCATTACTTCCCATCCCTCCATTATATTCAGTTTCATAATTTGCTTGGCCATAGGAAGCCAATCCTACAATGACATCACCTGCCTGGATTCGATCATTTGAAATTACTTCCTCTCGAGGCATTCGGCAAGTCACAGTGCTGTCTACAATTACCGTTCGAACCAAGTCTCCAACGTCAGCCGTTTCTCCTCCGGTTAGAATGGCGTTCACCCCATTGTCTCGGAGCATTTGCAAAACTTCCTCAGTGCCTTGGATGATGGCTGATATAACTTCTCCCGGGATAAGATTCTTGTTCCTTCCAATCGTGGATGAAACCAAAATATTGTTAATAGCTCCTACACAAAGGAGGTCATCAATATTCATGATGATGGCATCCTGAGCTATTCCTTTCCAAACACTTAAATCTCCTGTTTCTTTCCAATAGAGGTAAGCTAGTGAAGACTTTGTGCCTGCTCCGTCAGCATGCATAATGTTGCAGAAATCAGGGTCATTCCCGAGCGTGTCTTCAACGATTTTACAAAAAGCTTTGGGGAAAAGGCCTTTATCTAGGTTTGAGATGGCCTGATGCACGTCTTCTTTGGAGGCGGAAACACCGCGCTTCATATAGCGCTCGTTCATGGAGATTTGGGATTGGTTACCAGAGGACAAAGTTAAATATTCCCATTCATTGAGGAAGGAAATTGTAGGAAATATGTGCTTGGTGAAATACTGCTTTGCTTAAATACGATTCGCGATATACCGTGGAAATACATCTCGCTTCGCTCGATGAAATAGGCTTTCGGCAAAATACGATTGAGATATACCTCGCCTCTCTCGTGAAATGAACCCTAGGCGAAATAGTGGCTCCCATATTAAAGATTTGCTTTCAACCTATAAGATAGTTTCGGCACTTCCAGTGAAAATGGAAACTTTAAAAGCTTTAGGAAATTGCCCCGTTATGACGGTAAACTACTACTTACCACTCACTATTTACTCCCTTCTTCTATCTTCTCACTCACCCTCACTCAAACATCTCCTCAATCAATTGAGTATAGAAATCCTTCACGTCCATACCTATTGCCCGGACCTGCTGGGAGATTAGACTAGTTTCAGTCTGACCAGGGACTGTATTGATTTCAATGAAGAAAAACTTTCCTGTTTCATGCTCCAGAAAATAATCAATACGAACGGCCCCCTTACAGTTTAGCTTTTCATAAACCTTTTCAACGATTCGTGCCACTCGGGCAACCTCCTCTTCGTTCATTCGGCCTGGAGTAATTTCTTCCGTCACACCTGCGGTATATTTTGCTTCAAAATCAAAAAACTCTTTGCTACTGACGATTTCCGTTGCCGGGAGAACAGTGATCTTTCCTTTTCCTCGAAATACACCTATCGAAAATTCCCTGCCGGAAACAAATTCTTCAACCAAAACTTGCTTGTCCTCGGCAAAGGCTTTTTCCAGGGCTTCAGGCAATTCATCCCAAGTTTTGACTTTGGTCATACCGATTGAGCTTCCGCCATTATTGGGTTTAATGAAAAGGGGAAGCTTAAGCTCTGATTCAATCCGATGTCTATTTTGCTCAGAATTTTCAAAAAGTTGGATGGACTTGGCAATATTCAATTCCGGGATATCTGCCACAATGGCTTTGGTGTAGCCTTTATTCATGGTAATGGCTGAGGTCAATTGGTCGCAGGTGGTGTAGGGGATTCCCAACATATCAAAATAACCTGCCAATTTTCCGTCTTCTCCCGGAGAGCCATGAAGAATATTGAAAACCCCATCAAAGGTGATTTTTTCATCTTCAATTTTTACGCTGAAATCATTGAGGTCAACTGGTGTTTTTTCCCCTGAAGCCGATTCAAAATACCAATCGCCTGGATATACTAGAATTTTATATACATCGTAGCGATCCCGATCGATGGTTTTTTCGACAACTGCAGCGCTTTTCAGTGAAATGACGGATTCGCCGGTGAATCCTCCTGTTACCAAGGCAATTTTTTTCTTCATGCGGGGAAAAATTTCTATACGAAGTAGGAAAATTAATAGATATGCAACAAATATTATTCACTCTTCGACGATTCAAAGAAAAAACCGCTCCAAGGGACTCAAAGCCCTTGGAGGGTGGTAACTGCCGTATTATATTCGCCGACTACTATCGATGTATACACCCAAAAATTACTTTGAATATGAGTGAAAGCTTGAAAAAAGGCGGTTTTCTTTTTCTTTTCTTAATCTTCGCGGCGATTGGCCTTCAGGCTCAAGCACTGAAGAAAGTGACCTTGGAGGATGTCTTTAAAAAAGGCACCTTCTCTCAAAAGTCAGTCTACGGGATCAATTGGATGAAAGACGGACAATACTACAGTTCCCTCGTAAATCGTGCTGGCTTCCCGGCGGTTGTCAAAATTAATTTGGCAACGGGAGAGGAGGAAGCAATCCTACTCGATGGCAGAGCTCTTGGAGTCAACTTTTCTTCCTACTCTTTCAATTCCGATGAGTCCAAAGCGTTGATCGCAACCGATGTGGAATCCATCTATCGACGATCCTCGAAAGGTATTTTTTACGTGGTTGATTTGGCAACAGGGGAAAAGCAACAGCTGATGAATGGAGAGAAAATCTCCTACGCTACCCTTTCTCCGGATAATGATAAGGTTGCTTTTGTGAAAGACAACGACCTTTATATGGTGGAATTGGCGAGTAATAAACTAACCCAAATTACCACTGATGGGGAATGGAATAAAATCATCAACGGTGCTGCGGATTGGGTATATGAAGAGGAATTCTCCATGGCCCAAGCATTCAAATGGTCTCCCGACGGAAAGAAAATTGCTTTTATACGATTTGATGAGACCGATGTCCCCGAATTCAATATGCAGCTTTGGGGCAAACTATATCCAGAGGATTACCGATTCAAATATCCCAAAGCGGGAGAAAAAAATTCAGATGTAAGCATTCATGTTTATGATTTGGCCTCTGGCCAAACCTCAAAAATGGATACGGGATCTGAAACAGATATTTATTTGCCTCGGATCTATTGGACTCAGGATCCAAACCAACTCGCCTTTATTCGTCTCAATCGTCTACAAAATCAATTGGATCTTTTCCACGCAAATGCTTCTACCGGAGAGAGCAAATTGATTCTGTCTGAAAAAGCGGAAACTTATGTAGACTTGGATTTCAATGATAATTTGCAATACCTGAGTGATGGCAAAAGCTTTATCCGAACTTCAGAGCAAGATGGATTTAAGCATATCTATCATCATGCGATGGATGGAAGTCTGATACGTCAAGTGACTTCAGGGCCTTGGGAAGTTTCCGAACTGGTAGGAGTGGATGAGAAAGCCAAAAAAGTATACTTTGTTTCTACGGAAGTTTCCCCGTTAGAAAGAAATTTTTATGTGATTGATTTATCAGGTAAAAACAAAAAAGCATTAACTCCAGCAAAGGGGACCCATAGTATTAATATGAGTCCAGACCATCGCTTTTTCATTGATTACTTTTCTACAACAGATTCACCGGTCGTCGTGACGTTAAATGAGGCTTCTGGTAAGGAATTGAAAGTACTCGAGGAGAATACTGAGTTGAAAGCGCGTTTGAAAAGCTTTGCCTTAGGGGAAAAAGAATTTTTCAGTTTTCCTACTGTTGATGGGACTGAATTGAATGGATATGTGATCAAGCCTGCAGACTTTGATCCTAACAAGAAATATCCCGTTTTGATGTATGTCTATGGGGGACCAGGTTCTCAAAATGTGCGGAACTCCTGGGGAGGAACCCGAGATTTCTGGCATCAAGCTTTGGTTGCGGAAGGGTACATCGTGGCTTGTATAGATAATCGAGGTACAGGTGCTCGAGGAAGGGATTTCAAGCATGCCACCTATGCCAATCTTGGTAAGCTCGAAACCATTGACCAAATCGAAGGTGCCAAATATTTCGCTAAGCAGCCCTTTGTGGATGCTAGCCGTATCGGAATTTGGGGATGGTCTTATGGTGGGTATATGTCTTCTTTGGCACTAATGATCGGTAATGACGTATTCAAAACTGCTATTGCTGTCGCTCCGGTGACCACTTGGCGATACTATGACACCATTTATACTGAGCGTTACTTACAAACTCCTCAGTTGAATCCAGCTGGTTACGATGAAAATAGTCCAATTACCCATGTGAATAAACTGAAAGGTAATTTTCTGCTGATTCATGGAACTGGGGATGACAATGTGCATTTCCAAAACTCAGTAGATTTGGTCAATGCATTAATTGCAGCAGATAAACAATTCGAGACCTTCTATTATCCAAACCGGAATCATGGAATTTATGGAGGTAATACCACCTGGCATTTGTACACACAGATGACTGATTTCTTGAAGCGAAAGCTGTAAGGATCAAAAGCTAAAAAAACCGCAGGATGTGAATTCTGCGGTTTTTTTGTGGAAAAAACATTTCGTCGCCGCGTCTTTGCGAGGAATCAAGCTAATTTAATCTGATCCAAGTAAAATTTCATCCGACTGTGATCTCTTGGTAAAAAATCAATCTTATCGATTTTGTCCTCCTTGTGGTTATAAAAAACTTCGATGTATTCATTCTCGAGTAGGTAAAGATTAATCTTATGCCGGTAATAGCGGATAGCAACCACAAAGGTCCCTTCCATATAGAGGGTTTTGATCTTCTGATTCAAAGGCATATTTCTGAATTCTTCCCTACTCATGGTTTTCCTTCTAAGTCTCGAAATTAGTGAAAATGCTCGGGGCTATTCTAATTTTTTGAACCAATTAACAATAAAAAAAGTCCCTGAAAACTTCAGGGACTTTAGGTGATTAATCAACTTTTGCCGTTCGCTTAGTGAACAACTTCTTGGAAATCTTTGATTGCTTCGCTGAAATCTAGTACCTCCGCATTTTTCAAGGCACCAGCAACGATACTGGAACCTGCAGCTGATCTATATCCTCCCGCACAGTGAACCACGACTGGTTTGCCAGCAGGAATTTCTGTTGCGCGCTCACGCAATTCATGAAGCGGAATATTGATGCTTTCTTCAAAAATTGGGGTGTTTTTATGCTCATCAGCACTTCGGATATCCACGATAGTGAAGGCGTCTGGATTAACTTTGAACGCTTCTACATCGAAAGTGCTTTCAGTCTCAGTCATTCCAGCTGGATTGACAACTGCTCCCTTGATGAATTGCTCATATCCAATTTTGGCAGCTTTGTAGATCAAAATTTCCAATTCAGAAGCGGAATCAGCTACTAGGAAGAAATGTTCTTCCGGACCAACGATTGATCCCAACCAAGTTTCGAACTTTCCGCCGTTCATGATATTGATCGCGCCTGGGATATGTCCTTCACGGAACTTATCCTGCTCACGGGTATCGATTACCAAGGCACCTTCAGGAATGTTGGATCCTTCTGGCCAGATACTCACTCGGGAAATAGAACGCTGGTAAGCCGGAGCACCTTTTTTGTTCATGTCCACATCATAGCCAAAGTATTTTGGAATGTAAGGTTGGCCTTCAAGCAAAGAGTTTACAAATGTTTGCTCATCTACGTCTCCAAATGCCCAGTTGGTAGCTCGTTGCTCACCAATGGTAGATTGACGGGCATCACTTAGGTTTTTACCGCAAAGTGAACCTGCACCATGAGCCGGATAGACGATTACATCATCTGCCAAAGGCTTCAATTTATCCTGAACAGTGTGGTACATCATTTTCGCCAATTCTTCGCGCTGCGCCTTCATGTTTCCAGCTTTTTCACGCAAATCAGGACGGCCTACATCACCGATAAACAAGGTGTCGCCAGAGAATAGCGCATAGTCCTTTCCATTTTCATCTTTCAACAAAATGCTGATAGAATCTGGAGAGTGACCTGGCGTGTGCAAAGCATGGAAAGTAACTTTTCCCATTTGGAAGGAATCTCCTTCATCAAACCCTGTATGTGGATATTCAGCACCTACAAGCTTGGATACATAGATAGTAGCATCTTCATTTTGGTGGAATTCCAAGTGAGAACTCACGAAATCCGCATGGGGATGCGTCTCAAGTACGGCTACGATCTTTGCATTATTTGCTTCTGCAAAATCATAATACTGTCGAGGGTTTCTTCCTGGGTCTACCAGCGCTACTTTTCCTTCACTTAAAATTGCATAGCTGGCATGTGCCAAGCCTTCGTCATAAAATTGTTGGATATTCATTTTCTATATGGTTTTTCAAATTTGATATCACAAAGTTAAAAACTGACAAAAGTCCGTTTCGGTGACGCATGTCACCTAACCAAAAGATAGTCAGCCGACTGCTGATGTATAAATGCTTTTTGGGTCAATTTAGTTGCATCAAAACGAATTAGTAATTAAAATTGATTCTATGCCTAATCGGAATTTCGTACTGTTTAAGCTTCCATGTTTGGGTTGTGTATTGCTGATTTTCAGTGTTTTCATTTTTTCCTGTAAATCCTCCAAAATACCTGAAAATGATCCTGCTTTCCAAGTGATCAATACAGCAAAATCTTATTATGGTACACCTTATAAATATGGAGGGACGACTCGGGCAGGAATGGATTGTTCGGCCTTGCTTTTTCATTCCTTTTATTCAGTTGGAATCAATTTGCCTAGAATGTCCGCCGATCAGGCTGAGCAGGGGGTGAAAGTTTCTACCAGAGATTTAAAACCCGGTGATGTTCTTTTCTTTGCTACGGGTAAACGGAAAAAGCGGGTTACTCATGCGGGCATTGTCACCGAAGTTCAGAAAGGTGATATTCGCTTTATCCATGCCTCGACATCTTTGGGTGTGACGGAAGACTACCTCAGCAATCGTTATTGGAATAAGGCTTTTTTATTTGCTAGGAGGATTTTAGAATGAGAGGTTTTTGAAGATTTAATTACTAAAAAACTAGCATGAGACCCGGTCTAAATTCTTTTTTAAAAGGAAAGGAAATTTCAAATGGAGAAAGAAGGGCTTATGTTCAACAGGTCTTTGAAATTGAATGGATTAATTTTCCAAATATCCTTTGGTATTAGGCTTTATTGATTAATTTTGCGCACGAATTCAAAAAGCACATCCTTTTTACATTTCATCTAATCAAATGGCAAATATTGGAAAGATAACGCAGGTAATCGGACCCGTAGTGGACGTTTCCTTCGAAGGCGGTAAGCTGCCAAACATCCTTGACGCATTGGAAGTGACCAAAGAAAATGGCCAAACAGTCGTTTTGGAGGTTCAGCAACACCTTGGTGAAGACCGGGTAAGAACAATTGCGATGGACTCATCTGAAGGGATGGTTCGTGGCATGGAAGTAAAAGATATGGGTCAACCTATCTCTGTTCCTACCGGCGATGCGATCAAAGGTCGTCTTTTCAATGTGGTAGGTGAAGCAATCGACGGTCTTCCTCAGGTTCCTGCAGGCAAGCGTCTTCCGATTCACCGATCTGCACCGAAATTTGAAGATCTATCCACTTCTACCGAAGTACTTTATACAGGTATTAAAGTAATTGACTTGATCGAGCCTTATGCTAAAGGTGGTAAGATTGGTTTGTTTGGTGGTGCCGGTGTAGGTAAGACTGTATTGATTCAGGAATTGATCAACAACATCGCGAAGGCTTACTCTGGTTTGTCTGTATTTGCCGGTGTAGGTGAAAGAACCCGTGAAGGAAATGACTTGCTTCGTGAAATGATCGAGTCTGGTATCGTGACTTACGGTGAAGACTTCGTGCATACCTTGGAAGAGCAAGGTGGTTGGGATCTTTCCAAAGTAGATTTGAAGAAACTGGAAGATTCCAAAGCAACCTTCGTATTTGGTCAGATGAACGAACCTCCAGGTGCTCGTGCTCGAGTGGCCTTGACTGGTTTGACACTAGCAGAATATTATCGAGACGGTGATGGTGAAGGTGCAGGAAAAGATATCTTGTTCTTTATCGATAACATTTTCCGATTCACACAGGCCGGTTCTGAAGTGTCGGCACTTTTGGGTCGTATGCCTTCTGCGGTAGGATACCAGCCTACCTTGGCCACAGAAATGGGTGCCATGCAGGAACGAATTACCTCTACGAAGAACGGTTCCATTACTTCCGTACAGGCGGTTTACGTGCCTGCAGATGACTTGACTGACCCTGCTCCAGCGACGACTTTTGCTCACTTGGATGCTACTACGGTATTGTCTAGAAAGATTGCCGAATTGGGTATCTATCCAGCTGTGGATCCTTTGGATTCTACATCTCGAATCCTTTCTCCAGATATTTTGGGTGAAGAGCATTACGGATGTGCGCAGCGTGTGAAAGAGATTCTTCAGCGATACAAAGAATTGCAGGATATCATTGCAATCTTGGGTATGGAAGAACTTTCAGAAGAAGATAAGATGGTTGTACACAGAGCTCGTCGAGTTCAGCGATTCTTGTCTCAGCCTTTCCACGTAGCCGAGCAGTTTACCGGTTTGAAGGGTGTGTTGGTAGATATCAAAGATACCATCAAAGGATTCAACATGATCATGGATGGTGAATTGGATCACCTTCCAGAAGCGGCCTTCAACTTGGTAGGTAGCATCGAAGATGCGATCGCTAAGGGTGAGAAGATGCTTGCTGAAGTGAAGTAAGGGAAATTTTACTAGTTATTGGTTATTAGGCGTTTTAGGACCCACTTTTAACTTAATAACAGTTTACTCTATAATTAAATTAACATGCAATTAGAAATTGTTACTCCGGACAAAAAAGTGTTTCAGGGAGAGGTGTCAGAAGCTTCTTTCCCAGGTGCTTCCGGTGCATTTCAAGTGTTGAATAATCACGCTCCAATTGTTTCTGCTTTGGCAAAGGGAACTGTTTCCTTTACGACTAATGAAGGTAAGCAATCCATGGTTGTAGATGGAGGAGTCGTTGAGGTGAAGAATAATACAATTGTGGTATTGGCTGAAAAAGTTGTAGGCTAATTCAATCAATAATCACAAATAAAGAAAAGTCCAGCTCAACTGAGTTGGACTTTTTTATTTACTAACTAAACGCAAAATCTTGAACACGATAAGTTTCTTATTGTAAAAAGTTTTCTCTACCTTTGCCACCCGAAAGGGGGTGTATACTTATGATCATTGTAAACGTAAAAGAAAACGAATCCATCGAAAAAGCGCTAAAGCGTTTTAAAAAGAAGTTTGACAAAACCGGTGCGGTTCGCGAACTAAGAGCTCGTCAGGCTTTCACCAAACCTTCCGTCAAAAGAAGAGATCAAGTAATCAAAGCGGCTTACAAGCAACGCCTTCAGTCTGAGGCAGAAAAGTAATTAAGTCGTTTTCGAATAAAATCAAACAGCGAGTTTTCAGCTCGCTGTTTTTTTATTGTCTTTTTTGAACTGAAATCCTTCATTTTTTTCTGTGACTTATGTTATGTAGGGAATTCTGATTTTTCGCCTATCTTAAGGTAAGATTTAAGTTAAATGGTCGATTCCTTTATCAATTATCTCCAGTTCGAAAAACGTAGTAGCCCTCATACCGTGGAGGCTTATGAGCGTGATTTGAGACAGTTTGGAGAGTTTTTGGAATTATCTTTTGAGCAATCCGACTTAGCAATTGTAGGACATGCGGAAATCCGGGCTTGGATTATTGATTTGGTTGAGCAGGGATTGAGTACCACCTCTGTCAATCGAAAAATAGCAACCCTCCGTTCTTATTATAAATTTCTGCTTCGTCAGGGAGTCATCCAAAAGGATCCTACCTATAAGTTAAAATCTCTAAAAAATCCGAAAAGACTTCCTGAGTTTGTACAGGAGAAGAGCATTCAGGACGTTTTAGAAGAAGATGTCTATGAAGATGGGTTTGAAGGGTATCGGGATCGGATGATTATGGAGTTTTTGTATTTAACGGGTGTTCGCCTTTCGGAACTGACCGGTCTCAAATGGGCCGATCTAGATTTTCATTCCGAACAGGTTCGGGTGCTTGGAAAACGAAAGAAACAACGGGTTATTCCGCTTTCAAAAGGGCTGATTCAGAATATAATTTCTTACAAAAAAGTATTCGAGGAAAGTTTTCCGAATTCAGGTCAAAATCCGTATTTTATCGTAACGAATTCAGGGAAGCAAAGCTATCCAATGATGGTGTATCGGACAGTTAGGAAATATTTGGATCTTTTTGCTCAGACTAGCAAACGTAGCCCACACGTGCTTAGACATACCTTTGCTACCCATCTGCTCAATAAAGGTGCTGACCTGAATGCTGTCAAGGACTTATTAGGCCATGCCAATTTAGCTGCGACGCAAGTTTACACTCACAATTCTATGGAAAAACTGAAGGCTGTGTTTGAACAGGCACATCCTAAAGCGTAAATAAATAAATTGTTCAACCATTTAAATGCTAAAAGCTATGAAACTGCAAATGCACTCTATCCACTTCGACGCAGATCAGAAGTTGATTGATTTTATCCAGAAAAAAGCCGACAAATTGGATACTTATTTTGACCGAATTATTGACGGCGAAGTTTTTATGAGATTGGACAAAAACGAAAAAAATGAAAATAAGATTGTAGAAATCAAATTGAACGTACCTGGAAAGCAGTTTTTTGCAAAAAATCAAAGTGACTCTTTTGAAGCTGCTGCAGATGATGCGGTGGAAGGTCTTCGTAGACAAATCAAGAAGTACAAAGAAAAAGTTCTTTTGGCTAAGCAATAAAACCTAAACACACTTTTAAGCCCTTGGATTTCCAAGGGCTTATTTTTTTTATATCACATGATGCGAATTTTCAAAAATTACATTTTCCTTTTTTGGCTTGTTCAGGCCCTGCTTTTTTGCTTGAAAATAGTTTTTACTCTCCGACCTGAAATCGACCTATTTACCGAGGAAGCTCATTATTGGCTGTGGTCTGAGCATCTTGCTTGGCATTACTATTCAAAACCACCTCTCATCGCTCTCTTCAATTACCTTAGTACCTCTCTTCTAGGTGTCAATGAACTAGCTGTTCGAATTATCCCTGCAATCTTGGGAATGGGTACAGCATGGCTAACCTTTTTGTTGACAGATTATTTGTTCCAATCTAAAAAACAGGCATTCTGGGCTAGCATGATGCTTTCATCGATGCCCTTTTTCCAAATTTTTTCAACTTTCCATCTGACCGATTCCGAAGTAACTTTTTTTGGTCTATTAACTTGGTATTTACTTGCTAAAGCCTTGGAAAAGAAGACTTGGTTTTTGTGGGTAATTGCAGGATTTGTAGGAGCGCTGGGGATTGCCTCTAAACCTATTTTTATTTTGGCGATTCCAACTTTTGCTTTGTACTTGCTCCATACCAAAAATCTGATTCCAAATCTCAAAGGGTTCATTCTTTTTATTATAATTTTTCTGATCGGCTTTTTACCTAGTTTGATTTGGAATCTTGAGAACGAGTTTCAAACCTTCAAACATTTAGCAACCTTGGGTGGGGTACATGGAGATCCTTCGATTCAAGGGATTGGAGAAGCCATTTTAAGTTTTTTGGGTTACTTAGGAGGTCAATTAGGAATGGTTTCCATTTTTCTTTTGCCTCTTTGGGTTCTTTATTTCCGAAAGGTAAAGGTGAATGATCCCAAACAGCTTTTTTTGATTTTACCTGCGCTTGTCTCTTTTTCGACTTTTCTTTTCATGAGTTGGATTACTTCTGTGGAAGTAAATTGGCCTGCTTTCAGTTACCCGACCCTGGCCATCGCTTTGGCTCATGAAGTTGAAAAAGAGTCTGGGAAGTGGAAGAAATTCAGAAATTGGGGGGTGGCTCTTGGACTTTCATTCCTTCTTCTATTAATACTTCCTGATCATTCTGGCTGGAAGAAATTTACAGGAATTGAAAAAGTTGAAATTCCGGTATTTAAGCGTTTGGCGGGTTATGAGCAATTGACCTCAAGGATCAATTTCCTACAAGATAGTTTGGGGATCGAAGCCTCCTATTTTTTTTCAGAAAGTTATCACACTTCATCCGAAATGGCTTTTTATCTTTCCAATCATCCGAAGACTTATCAAATCAATATTGGAGGTAGAAAAACCCAATTCGACCTTTGGGAAGGAATTGAATCAGAAATAGGAAAGGAAAAGATAGGGGTCTTTGTCAGCTCACATCAAGATTCTCCTGAGTTAGTTACAAAATTTGAAGAGCTATTGTATGAGGAAGAGTATCCGGTTTTTTTTCGAGATGTCTACCTTCGTTCCACAAAAATCCAATTTTGGAGAAATATCCAGGACTATCATCCCGTTAATTCAGATTCTTATTGATTGTTAGTTGGGAATAGAAGGAAGTATTTTTTTCCTGTCGTATCCAAAATGCTATCAAATTCGCTGGTCCCCAATGTTTGAATCAAATCGGGAATTGTTTTCGAACTCCAGTTAACCGTTTCGCTATAAACTTCGAATTGCTTGGAATTGATAGAATCTAAATATAAGTCTTCCAAAATCACGTAATCGTAATCCTTCATTTGTGTTTTCCAATTTGCCCGATCCAAATTGATTAATTGAGTTTTCGGATAGAGGGAAATTCGGATTTTGGACCCAATATGCTCATTTCCTCTGAAAGCAATGACCTTGGGTGCCATATCATACATTTCTTGAAGTGCTAATTTGAGCTGTTGTCCTTGATGTGGGAAGGAAATCAAGGAAGTAAAAAGGGTATAGCTTAAAAAAATCAATAGATAGGAATAAGCAATTGCTTTTGGGAGTTTGTTGCCCTTTTTGATCAATTTTCCCAAGTAGAATAATACAGCAAGAATGAATAGGAGTCGAAACCAAACAAAGTGTCCCTTAAGTCCCAAATAAAGCCCTGCGAGAATTAATACCACATTTAGGCCATAGAAAATAAAAGCAGTTAGGGTGAGTCCTCGCTTTCGGATTTCAAACTCTCCTTTGACAAGAATCCAGCCTAGGTAAACTGCAAGAACGGGAGCAACAGGTAATAGGTAGCGTTCATAAAATTTGCTAGTTAAGGCACCCATCCCCAGAATGGCCAATCCCCAAAGCAAAGCAAATCCGGAGAATTGAGGGTTTTCTTTCCAAGCCTTTGCAATGGTTGATTTTAAATTGGGTAAAGAGAACAAGACCCAAGGGATAAATATGGCAATTAGCAGTCCTAAGGCCATCAGCCCATGTTTGATTACCAAGAATGCCTTCGAAGCAACCCGAACTCCTACTTGATCTCCCAGAAAACTTTCCAAATAGGTCGGTCCATGCATCACCCACATCGCTACAAACCAAAATAAGGCAATGACCAAGCTGACCAATAGGGAAGGAAGATGGAAAAGTTTTTTAAGGGAAGTTTTCTTCCAAGGGTTAAAAATCAAGTAGAGAATTCCAATTCCTCCCAAGGCTGCAGCAGGAAGTCCTTTCACTTCAAAGGCCAGTGCCAAACCACCATATAAAGCCCATGGGGCCCAGTTGGGAATGGATTCCTCTTTTCGTAAGTAAGTGGCAAATCCCAAGGCACTTAATGTCATGGTCAGGACCAAAAGGATATCAGGAATGGATCGTCCCGAGGAAAGAATCAAAACCGGATTTGCAGCCATGATTAGTGCTGAAACGCTAGCAACTTTTTCATCCTTGAATAAAATTTTGGCGAGCTTGAAGGTTAAACCAACCGTTGCTGCACCTGCTAAAAGAAAAAAGATTCGAGAGGCAAAGGCATTTACCCCAAATAATTTGAATCCTGCCAATACTGCCCAATAGGTTAATATAGGTTTCTTGAATCGAAGTTCTCCACTTCCTAAATAGGTGGTCAGGTAATCCCCGTTTCGGAGCATTTCGATGGCAGCATCCCGGTAATACATTTCATCAGGATAATTCATGTGGAATGCCAAGGCAAAAGGTCCCACCAACAGGCAGAATACCCCCATGAGTACCCAAGGGTTGATTTTAAGCTCAGGATTATTGGATAAAATCATTCCCAAAGATAAGCTGATTTGGGTAGTGCGAACCAAATTTTATGTTGTAGAACTTGTATTTCAGGGCGCTTTTTTGTCCCTCGAATTTATTTGGAGTAATTTTGGCCAAATTTTATCCTATGCGAAAGCCACTTGTATCCGTAGTAATCACTGTTTACAACGAAGAAAAAAACATCCAGCCCCTCTTGGAACAAACCTACCATGCCTTGAAGGATTTGGACTATGAGGTGATTTTAGTGGAAGATGGTTCTACTGATGGGACAGTATCAGAGGTGAAAAAATATGCTAATGAGCGAACCAAGCTAATCATTTTTAATCGGAACTATGGGCAAACAACCGCTTTGGCAGCAGGGATTGATTTAGCTATTGGAAGTTATATCGTAACCATGGATGGCGATCTTCAAAATGATCCTTCTGATATTCCTGGAATGCTACAAAAGGCTATGGATGAAGAATGGGATGTGGTTGCTGGGGTTCGGGCCAAGCGGAAAGACGGCTTCGTTCTCCGAAAAATTCCTTCCAAAATCGCGAATTGGATTATCCGGAATTCGACTAAAGTCTATTTGAATGATTATGGATGTACCCTTCGCGTGTACAAGGCTGAGATCGCCCAGAATATGGGCCTGTACGGTGAATTACATCGCTTTATTCCTGTGCTGGCCAAGCAGCAAGGTGCACGAATGACAGAAGTCGATGTAAAGCATCATCCGAGAATTCATGGAACATCAAAATATGGATTAAGCAGAACCTTCAAGGTTTTGGCAGATTTGATTTTGATGCTGTTCTTTCAAAAGTATCTTCAGCGCCCCATTCACTTATTTGGAGGAATAGGGTTGTTTTCATTCATGATTGGTTTTCTAATCAGTATATACCTGCTGATTTTGAAAATTCTTGGAGAGGATATCTGGGGAAGACCAATCATGATTTTGGGCTTTATCTTGATTTTGGGAGGTATTCAATTGGTGACTACCGGAATTATCGCAGAGATGATTGTACGTACCTACTTTGAATCGCAACATAAAAAGACCTACACGGTTCGGTCGGTTTTTGTGGGAGAAAAGCAAGAATCGAAGATAGAAAATACTGAAAATCCGGCTTCTCCAGAAGTAGGATAACTGAAGTATAGTTTAGGTCAGGCTGAGCACTAGAGAGACGGTAGTCTCGAAATCGAAGCCCTATTGTTGACCGAAATAACCAATAACCAATAATCCACTTTTGACTCGATACAAAAACCAGCTGAAGACCCTCCTCAAACTGTTCCTGACCGGTTTGGCCTTGTATCTGGTTTTTCGAAAGATCGATACAAACCAACTTTTGGGCTTGGTGAAAATCATGCATTGGATTTGGCTTCTCCCGGCCATTTTATTTTTTGTTTTAAGTAAGGTAGCCACTGCGGTGCGGCTCAATCAATATTTCAAAAACATCGGTCTATTCCTTTCTGAAAAGCTGAATTTTCGATTGTATTTAGTAGGGATGTTTTATAACCTTTTCCTTCCAGGTGGAATCGGAGGGGATGGCTATAAGGTTTACTTACTCAACAGGGAATTCAAAACTCCTGTCAAAAAACTACTTCAGGCTGCGCTCTTGGATCGTTTGGGAGGATTAGTGGCCATTGTTTTTTTGCTTTTTGGATTGTTTTTAATCGTGGAGGTTGAACTGGAGTTTTTGGAGAGCTCAATTTGGAATTCCCTGCTGATTGGAGGATTGATTCTTACCATTCCTGCATTTTGGTTAGTTCAAAGACTATTTTTCAAAGACTTTCTGCCTTCATTCTGGTCTGCCAATGCCTGGTCCTTTCTCGGGCAGATTGCCCAGCTGATTTGCGCTTGGTTTATTTTAATGGCACTTGGGATTGATGAGAAAATCATGGCCTATCAATTGGTCTTTTTGCTCTCTTCTATTGTGGCAGTACTTCCTTTGACGATAGGAGGAGTAGGGGCCCGAGAATTGGTTTTTGTCTATGCCTATCAATATGCTGGGATAGAGGAAGCGGCTGCAGTTGCTTTCAGTTTGATTTTCTTTCTGATTACAGCTGGGGTTTCTTTGATGGGGGCTTTTGTAAAGGTGGATTTGAAGAGCTAAAAAAATCTTGATTTAATTACCTTTGAAGCAAAATATAAACTCCATGACCCGATCCGAACTTTTCTCCCAAATTCAGCAAAAATCCTCATTCCTCTGTGTGGGATTGGATCCTGATATCCAAAAAATCCCATCTCATCTGCAATCAGAGGCAGATCCCATTTTTGCATTTTGCAGGGAGATTATCGAAGAAACGGCCGATTATGCGGTGGCTTATAAGCCGAACATTGCCTTTTTTGAAGCTTTGGGTGCAAGGGGTTGGGAGACGCTAGCGAGGGTGGAGGAACTCATTCCTAAGGATATTTTTACGATCGCAGATGCCAAGCGGGGAGATATTGGTAATACTTCAAAACTCTATGCCAAGGCATTTTTCGAAACCATGGATTTTGATTCCATTACTGTGGCGCCTTACATGGGGGAAGATTCGGTGACACCTTTTCTTGAATTTGAAAATAAATGGGTGATTCTTTTGGCCTTGACTTCTAACAAAGGCTCTATGGATTTTCAATTGATCCAAGATTCAAACGGTAAACCCCTTTATCAATCTGTTTTGGAGAGAAGTCAAAAATGGGGAACACCAGAGAATACAATGTATGTGGTGGGAGCAACTCGTGGAGAATTGATAGCAGAAGTAAGGAAAGCTGCTCCTGAGCATTTTTTCTTGGTTCCTGGAGTCGGTGCCCAAGGGGGCAGCCTATCTGAAGTGGCTAAGTACGGGATGAATTCCACCTGTGGCCTTTTGGTCAATTCCAGCCGCGGAATTATTTATGCATCCAATGGAAAAGACTTTGCGAAGGCAGCACGGCGGGAAGCAAAAAAGCTTCAGGTAGAAATGAAGCTCTTGCTAGAAGAGTATTTGTAATCTAAACAACCCTCCAAGAGCTAAAAGTCCTTTGGAGTAATTTTTAAATAGGAATTCTATAAAAATTGAAAAGTTTCCCAATACTCTCCGAGTGGTTTGAAACCCTCGGAGTAGTTTAGATATATTTTTTTAAATTACAATTAGTTCAAGTTTGATTTTTATGCCCAGATCAGAAGTTAAATTCGAACCAGGAGAGTATTATCATGTTTGGACTCATGCTATTGGTTCAGAAAATCTTTTTAAGACAAATGAAAATTACCGGTTTTTTCTATCTAAATACACTAGTTATATTAATCCTGTTGCCAAAACTTATGCCTATTGTTTAATGCCCAATCATTTTCATTTGATGGTTCAAATAAAGGAGATTCAGAGCATAGACCCAAGCAAAGCATTTTCACACTTATTAAACTCCTACACACAAGCATTTAATAAAATGTTTCAGAGGAAAGGCGGGCTTTTTGTATCAAATATCAGAAGGAGGAAAATAGAAGATGATTCTTATTTCACAAGATGTATAACCTATATACATCAGAATCCAACTCACCATGGTTTCATAAAAGATTTTAGAAATTGGAGGTATAGTTCATGGAAAGCTATTGTTTCCGAAAAATCTACCAGAATTGAGAGGATAGCTGTTTTAGACTGGTTTGGTGGGATGGCTGGCTTTCTCAAAGATCATGAATCCAGAATTGGGGTTGAAGAGGAATTTATTTTTGGTAAATAGCCTCAGAAACTCTCCGAGGGATTTTTGAACCCTCGGAGAGTAGAAAAGCAAGGTGCCCTCATGGTCCTAAAGGTCCCTTCAAGTAGTTTCTATCTAAGTAATTCAAAAAAATAGAAAGGTCTATTTTATAATCCTCGGAGAGCTTTCCGTAAGTTATACTTGAATTATTAGTTTGAATTTTTTACTTTCAATAAGCTTTTAGTGATAGCTTATGAATTTTAGGGAAGACTTTTTACAGCTCGTCTGGAAGTACCAATATTTTAACCGCAAGGGATTAAAAACTTCCAAGGGACAAACGCTCCAAATTTTAAATGCGGGCATACACAATCAGGGGGAAGGGCCGGATTTTAGGGAAGCATCAGTTGTCTTGGATGGAGTTACCCTACATGGTCATGTGGAGATTCATCGCTTAGCTTCAGAATGGAAGCAACATGCACATGAAGGCGATCCAGCCTATAATTCTGTGATCCTTCATGTAGTTTGGAAGGAGGATCGTGAGGTTTTTCGAAAAGACGGAACCCCTATTCCTACCTTGGAATTAGAAGGAAAGATTTTTCTGGATATTTGGAGAAATTATGAGCGACTTTTGGATTACAATGAGGACCTTCCTTGTGCACATGCTTTGGATAAGGTTCCCGAAATCATCCGCTTTTCGGCCTTGGAAAAAGCATTGGTTGAACGATTGCAGGAAAAATCAGGTCAGCTTCTTCAAATTCTGGAAGATACAAAAGGAGATTGGGAGGAGACCGCATACCGGTGGTTGTTTCACAGTTTTGGATTCAAAATCAACAGTCAGCCTATGCAGGATTTGGCCAGCTTGATTCCGTACAAAATCCTTCAAAAACACCGGAATCAACTACCCGTCTTGGAGGCCATGTTATTTGGTCAGGCCGGTTTGTTACCTGATAAATCGGATGAGCCTTACATCCAACATTTGATTCGAGAGCATGATTTTTATCAGAAAAAATTCGGTTGGGATGCAGGACTGAAGCGTCAACACTGGAATTTTAAGGGCGTCCGACCGAGTAATTTTCCAACCCTTCGGATTGCCCAGCTTGCAGCAATTTTGGGGCAAGCACCAAACCTCTTTCAGGCGGTAATGCAGGATTCACGGGATTTTTCTTCCTTCAAAAAATTACTTCAGGTCAAGCCTTCAGATTACTGGCAGTTCCATTATTCTTTTGGTAAAGCCTCTGAAAAATCGGCCTCCAGAGGAATTTCAGGTACTGTTTTACAATTACTGACCATCAATTTTGTCATGCCGCTTTGGTTTGCTTATGGTAGATATTTTGAAAATTCTGAGTGGAAAGAACGGTGTTTTGATTTGCTGCAGGAAATACCTCCAGAGAGTAATTTCATCATTCGAAAATTTGGATAGTCAGGTTGGAAGGCTGAAAATGCCTTTGATTCTCAGGGAATGATTGGCTTGTATAGGAGTTATTGTACTCCCAAAAAATGCCTGCAATGTAAGATTGCCCAAAGCCTGCTTAAGTCTGAAAGTAAATGATTTTTGCGGATCCTCCTGAATTGCTGTACTTTTGCAGTCCGAATTTCAAATAACCTATGGATAATCCAGTCATTATTTTCGGAGCGAAGGGAATTGCTCATCCAGCTTTGGAAATTTTCAATAGTAATGGGATCGTGGTATACGGATTCCTCGACGAAGACGAAAGTCTTCATGGAACAGAGATTAACACGGTGCCGGTATTGGGCCATCCAGAAGATGATGGATTTCTTAAGCTGATCGGAAAGAAAACCGAAGCTTTCGTGGCAGTTGATGACAATAAGTACCGTAAGTTTCTGGTGGAATTGCTCAATGAACGAAGAAAAGTTCAACCTGTGAATGCCATTCATAGTAGAGCTTATATTTCCAGTGATGCTGTTTTGGGTCATGGAAATTTCATCAATGCCAATGTGGTATTGGGAAGTGGCGCCTCTATCGGTCAACATTGTATCCTTCATTCTGGAGCAATTGTGGATCACCAAGCAAAAATTGGAGATTTTGTGCAAATTGGTGCTGGATCCATCATCAATTCTGAAGTGACCATTGAGGAAGGTGTCTTTATCGGTTCTGGAGTGACGATCGTTTCCGGAGTGACCATTGGGAAAAATGCCCGAGTTGGTGCCGGTTCCGTGGTGGTTTCTTCCGTTGGAGCCAACGAAACGGTCTTTGGAAATCCAGCGGCTAAAGTTTAGAAAATGAAACAGCTAGGCATACAAGTTTCGTATTCCCGTAAATCGTAAATCGTAAATCAAAAATCCTCTAACACCCTGCCGAAACAGGGCTGACGTTATGGAACAAAAGAAAGACTACCAAATCCTCCTGTACTATTGCTATGCAAAAATCGAAAACCCCGAAGAGTACAGAGAGCAGCATCATTTATTTTGCGTGGAAAACAATATCCGGGGTCGCATTATCATCTCCGATGAAGGCTTGAACGGAACGGTTTCCGGCTTGAAGGAAGATTGTGAAAAGTACATGGCTTATGTTCATGCTGATCCACGTTTTGCCAAAACAGAATTTAAAATCGATGAGCATGCGGGCCATGCCTTCACCAAAATCCATGTGCGATACAAGCCAGAGATCGTACATTCATCTTTGCGACATTTAGATCCGAATGTTCGAACCGGGAAGCATTTGGAGCCTGAGGAATTCAAAAAAATGAAAGATCAGGAAGATGTGGTGATTTTGGATGTTCGCTCAAATTATGAGCACGAGCTGGGTCATTTCAAAAATGCCATCACCTTGGATATTGATAATTTCCGTGATTTCCCAGAAAAGGTGAAGGAATTGGAGCACCTTAAAGGCAAAAAGGTCTTGACCTATTGTACCGGAGGTATCAAGTGTGAGAAAGCTTCTGCCTATTTATTGGAACAAGGATTCCAAGATGTGTATCAGCTTCACGGTGGTATCATCAAATACGGAATGGAAGCCGGAGGAGAGGATTTCGAAGGA
Organism: Algoriphagus sp.; assembly: GCF_013373065.1. Taxonomy (GTDB): domain Bacteria; phylum Bacteroidota; class Bacteroidia; order Cytophagales; family Cyclobacteriaceae; genus Algoriphagus. Next base: position 54,352 of record NZ_JABXIN010000002.1, on the reverse strand, counting down.
AAATGCTATGTCTTCGATAATCGAATTGCTGTTGAGGTAAACAAGGTCAACCCAACCATCATCTCCAAGTGTCACGTTTGTGGAACTGCTTCCGACCGTATGGTAAATTGTGCCAATCCATCCTGCAATATACACGTGCCAATCTGCGAAAAATGCGGGTGGGAAATGGAAGGCGCCTGTTCCCCTGAATGTAAAGAGCATCCAGAGAAAAGGCCTTATGACGGAACAGGCTACTACCAAAAGAATACAAACGGCTACAATCCTTACAAAGGACTTTTCCGAAAGCCGAATAAAGATCAAATTCTAAAACTGCATGGAGAAGCACAAGATTCCTGCCTCTGAGTTGATCATCAATCAGGATGGTAGTATTTACCATTTGCATTTGAAGCCAGAAGACCTGGCTTCACTTGTTTTTACGGTTGGGGATCCAGATCGTGTGGAGCTGGTTTCCCGTTATTTTGATCGAATTGAAGTCAAGATCAACAAGCGGGAATTCATCACCCATACTGGCTGGCTCAATGGGAAAAGGGTTACCGCCATGAGTACAGGTATGGGTACGGATAATATCGAAATACTCATGACCGAGTTGGATGCATTGGTAAATGTGGATTTGCAAACTCGGGAGGAAAAAGGTGAGAAAACATCCCTACAAATTATCCGATTAGGTACTTCCGGAAGCATGCAAGCGGATATTCCGGTTGGGACAATGCTGGCCTCCGAGATTGGAGTTGGGCTCGATACCTTGATGCAGTTTTATCCTAAGCTCCCCGAAAGTCAATTTATCGGAGCTGCAATTCAAGATGAATTGGGTTTGGGTTTTCAACCTTATCAGGCTTCCGCATCCTCCTTTTTATTGCATAAATTGGATAATCGATTTTTGAAAGGAATTACCTTGACTTGTCCGGGATTTTATGCGCCTCAAGGAAGGGAGGTTCGACTCCAACCTAGATTCGACAAGATGGTTGAACGAATTGCAGCCATCAATCTCGAAGAGGGGAAGCGAATCACCAATTTTGAAATGGAAACTGCTGGCTATTATGGACTTGGAAAGCTATTGGGACATGAGATGTTAAGCCTGAATGCGATCATTGCCAATAGGCCTAATAAAGAGTTTGATCAGGAAGCAGGAAAAACAGTGGATACCTTAATTCAAACAGCCTTGGAGCTTTTTATTTCCTGATAAGCTTGAATTATTATCCTATAATCCTTTGAAATGCGCTTAAGAAATTGAGCGCATTTTTCTTTGTCTTTCATTTAGGAAAAAGGCTGCTTGATTGACCGGCCTTTTTTACTTTTAACCATGAGTGAATTAACCGAACAAATTATTGAGATCCTTAAGGGTAAATCAATTCCCGAAAAGGCTGCATTTTTTCCGAAATTTTTCAAAGCATTTCCGGGCGGTTACGGCGAAGGGGATCAATTTCTAGGAGTCAAAGTTCCTGATCAACGGAAGATTGCCAAGCAGTTTTTCAAAGAAATCAGCTTGAACGAATTATCCGAATTGATTCAAAATCCCTTTCATGAAGTTCGTTTAACGGGTCTGCTGGCTTTGGTCTATCGCTATGAAAAGACCAAAAGCGAGGAGGAAAAAAAAGAATTGGTCGATTTTTACTTGGCTCATTTGGATTATGTGAATAATTGGGATTTGGTGGATACAACCTGTCATCAAATTCTGGGAGAATTCCATTTCAAAAAAGAGAAGGAATTATTTTATGAATTGGCAGCTTCGGGAAATCTCTGGAAGCAACGGATTGCCATGATCAGTTCCTACTATTGGATCAAAAGAGGTGAGTTTTCTGATGCCTTGGTTCTAGCCGAAAATTTGAAGAACCATCCTCATGACTTAATGCATAAAGCGGTAGGTTGGATGCTAAGAGAAATCGGAAATCAGGATTTTGATGTAGAAATGGAATTCTTAAAAAAGCATTATCAATCCATTCCTCGAACAGCTTTGCGCTATGCTATTGAAAAATTTCCGGAAGAATTAAGACAGGATTTTTTGAAAGGAAGAATTTGAAATACAGTAGAAATACACCTTCCTTTAGTCGGTGAAATATGGTGGAATCAAATCTACTGGATGTCGACCTGATAGCCTATTTCGACTCCCGAAGGGAGTCATATTTCATAGAATGTATTTCGCCTCGATTTTTCGGGGTGTATTTCTATCGTGTTTCAATCATTAATCTTCAATCCCCTCCAATTCACTCAATTCCAACCAAGTCATTTCCAGTTCTTCCAGTTCGGAGTCAATATCAGCGATTCGATTGGAAAGTTTTAATAACTCTTCATGATTGTCGATTCCAGTAGCAATTTGGGTGGTTATGCTTTCTTTCTCCTCTTCCAGCTTCGCAATGGCTTCATTAGTCTTTTTGAATTCCTGCTTTTGCTTATAGCTAGCCTTGACTTTTGAATCAGACTTCTCAGAGTCATCAACCTTATTCTCTTCTCTTGTCTCTCGTCTCTCGCTTCTTACTTCTGACGTCTTTGTACTCTCCTCCTTCTCCCACTCTCTGAAATCCGTATAGTTGCCAGGGAAGTCCCTGATCACTCCCTCTCCCTCGAAGACAAAAAGGTGTTCCACTAAACGATCCATGAAATAACGATCGTGCGAAACGATGATCAAGCATCCCGGAAACGTATCTAGAAACTCTTCCAGAATATTAAGCGTCATTAGGTCCAAATCGTTAGTAGGCTCATCCAGAATCAGGAAGTTCGGATTCTTGATCAACACCATCAGCAATTGAAGTCTTCGGCGCTCTCCCCCGCTCATTTTGCCAATCGGAGTAAATTGTTGTTTGGGAGGAAAGCCGAACTGGTTCAAAAATTGACTGACTGTGATGGTTTGTCCTTTGTTAAGTGTGACGACTTCAGCTACTTCCTTCACCACGTCAATCAACCTTTTTTCCTCATCAAATCGATCTTCTTCCTGCCGGTAATAGCCAAAGGCAGTCGTCTGACCCACAGTGATTTTCCCGGCATCGGGATCCAGAAGTCCTGTAATCATTTTCAGAAAAGTAGTCTTTCCTACACCGTTTGGTCCGATGATTCCAATCCGGTCCTTCTTTTTGAAAATGTAAGAAAAGTCTTTTACCAGGGTTTTGTCTCCGTAGGCCTTACCGATTTTGTCTATCTCCAAAATCTTATTACCTAACCGCTGGGTAGATACAGACAGTTCGATATCTCGCTCTTCCCGCTTGGTAAAAGCCTTTTCTTTGGTTTCTTCAAACGCATCCACCCGATATTTGGCTTTGGTTCCACGTGCTTTGGGTTGACGGCGGATCCATTCCAGTTCTTTCTTGTATAAGCTTTTAGCTTTTTCGATCTCGATGTCTTCGATTTGCATGCGTTCGGCTTTTTTATCTAAGAAATAGCCGTAATTGCCTTGATAGCGGTGGATTTTTCCCTGATCGAGTTCAAGGATTTCATTGGTGACCTTTTCTAGAAAATAACGGTCGTGAGTCACCATAAAGATGGCTAGGTTGGCTTTGGCCAGGTAATCCTCCAGCCATTCGATGGTTTCCAGGTCGAGGTGGTTGGTAGGTTCGTCAAGTAGTAACAAATCCGGTTTTTCGAGAATGGCTTTCGCTAAAGCAACCCGCTTTCGCTGACCACCCGAGAGATTTCCAACCGGCAAATCAGTATCGTGGAGGCCGAGTTTGCCCAAAACTTCTTTCACTTGATATTCAAAATCCCAAGCCTGAAGAGCATCCATCTGCTCAAAAAGCTTAGCCATTTTGTCCGAATTGTCAATGCCTCGTTCGGAGTCCAGCATGGCCTTGTGGTAATCTTCGATAACCCGTAATACTTCTGAATTGCTTTGGTCAAAAATGGTCTGATAAATACTCAGATTGGAGTCAAAAACCGGATTTTGGTGCACATAGGCAATTTTCACGGCATTATTAAGAGCGACCTCTCCTGTATCAGGGATTTCTAGGCCCATGATGATTTTCATCAGGGTGGATTTGCCTGCACCGTTTATGCCGACTAGGGCGATTTTTTGACCCTGTGAAATGCCGAATGAGATATTGGAAAAAAGCTTGCGCTCGCCAAAAGCTTTACTGAGGTTTTCGACCGAAAGGTAATTCATGGGGCAAAAGTACGGTAAATACATCTATTCCGTCTCATAGAATTAGAAACCTGAGATTGACTTTTTGAAATAATTCAGATGGTTTACTAGTTAGTTTCGATTAATATTAAAGTATGAAAACCATCCATGACATCCTCAAGCTAGGAGATCCAAGATTGTATCAAGTATGCCAACCTGTGCTTCAGTCTGAACTTCCATTAGTCGGTGGCTGGGTACAGCAGCTTCATGAAGCCATGGAAGACATCCGAAGGGTCTATGGCTTTGGTAGGGGAATTGCTGCCCCACAGTTAGGGATTATGAAGCGGATGTTCTACCTCAATCTAGACCGGCCTTACATCATTCTAAATCCAGTGCTTAAAGACCTGAGCGAAGAAAAATTTGAACTCTGGGATGATTGCATGTCCTTTCCCAACCTATTTGTGAAAGTAGAAAGACATCAAAGCCTAACACTGGAATACCACGATGAAAATTGGGAAAAGCAAAGTTGGAAAGTGGAAGGAGCGATTTCGGAGTTGGTCCAACACGAATATGAGCATCTTGATGGAATACTTTGTACCATGCGGGCGATTGATGAGAAAAGTTTTAAGTGGAGAGTATAAATGGAAATACAGTTGAAATACGATGGAAATAGGCTCCGATAAATCGGAGCGAAATATTAGTTTCGAAACCTGAGTATTTCACCGAGCGTAGTGAGGTTTATTTCTACTGTATTTCACGAAGTGTATTTCATCCATTCATGGCTCCATTTTTGATTTTATCCCATAAATTTTAATCATGTCCAAATCCTGGGAAAATTACATTAAGCAGTTTCGTCATTACTTGAAAATAGAGCGTTCGCTGAGTGAAAATTCCATTCAGGCTTATTGTTCAGATGTTGAGAAACTGGCTCATTTTTTAGAGAATGATTATCCCACACTTGGACCCACTGAGGTTGAGACGAAGCAACTTCGGGAATTTGTAGGGATGCTGGGAAAGTTGGAAATATCTGAGTTTACGCAAGCGCGCATTATTTCGGGTATCAAAGCCTTTTATAAGTTTTTGGTATATGAAGAATTGATCGCTACAGATCCTGCTCAGCTTCTGGAGGCGCCTCGACTAGGCAGAAAACTCCCGGATACCTTGAGTTTTCATGAGATCAATCAAATCCTAGAGGGAATTCCTTTAGGAGACTCCCAGGGTCATCGGAATAGAGCCATGTTGGAATTGCTCTACAGCAGTGGATTGCGGGTATCCGAACTGGTCAATTTAAAAAAGAGCCAGATTTTTGAAGATATAGGCTTTCTGCGAATAGTGGGCAAAGGGAATAAAGAACGCTTGGTTCCAGTCGGAAAGGATGCTTTAAAATATTTGAACATTTATTTAAAAGAAGTTCGCAATCACTTAGAGATTGCGAGGGGGCATGAAGAGTATGTTTTCTTAAACCGAAGGGGGAAAAAATTAAGTCGGGTAATGGTCTTCATGATCATCAAAGATGCGGTAGCTCGTGTAGGAATTGAGAAGAATGTAAGTCCTCATACTTTTAGGCATTCCTTTGCAACCCATCTCATCGAAGGTGGAGCGGACCTACGAGCTGTTCAGGAAATGCTCGGACATGAAAGCATTACCACCACCGAGATTTATACCCACTTGGATAGGGATTACCTTCGGCAGGTTCTGACGGATTTTCATCCAAGAAATAGAGACTAATTTTGGATAATGAATTGTCAGTCCGAGCGGAGTCGAAAAGTCCTCGACTCCGCTCGGACTGACAAAGGTTAAAGGACGACTTTAGAAATTTTACTTTCTCAACACTTCCCTCGAAATCACCAATTTCTGGATTTCTGAAGTTCCTTCACCGATGGTACAGAGTTTGGCATCTCGGTAATATTTCTCCACAGGATAGTCTTTGGTGAACCCGTAGCCGCCAAAAATCTGTACAGCTTCATTGGAAACGGATACCGCTACTTCGGAGGCATAATACTTCGCTTGGGCACCTTCCAAAGTCACTTTTTCACCTCGATTTTTAAGATCTGCCGCTTTAAAAGTCAGCAAACTAGCTGCTTCAACTTGGGTAGCCATATCGGCTAGTTTGAAAGATATTCCCTGAAATTTACTAATAGGTTGGTTGAATTGCTGTCGTTCCTTTGAATATTGGATGGAAGCCTCTAAGGCTCCTTGAGCGATTCCTAAAGACAAGGCCGCTATGGAAATTCTTCCTCCATCCAAAACTTTCATGGATTGGATAAACCCTTCTCCAACTTCACCAAGCACTTGGCTTTCATGAACCTTACAATCCTCAAAAATCATTTCGGCCGTTTCGGAGGCGCGCATTCCCAATTTGTCTTCTTTTCGACCCCCTCTGAACCCTGGAGTGCCTTTCTCGATAACAAAGGCTGTCATTCCATGTGAATCTCCGATTTCACCTGTTCGGGCGATTACAACCGCTACATCTCCGGAATAACCATGGGTAATAAAGTTTTTGGCTCCGTTGAGGATGTAATAGTCTCCTTCTTTTTTGGCCACGGTACGCATGTTTCCGGCATCTGACCCGGTATTAGGTTCGGTCAATCCCCAAGCGCCGAGCCATTCGCAGGTAGCTAATTTGGGAATGTATTTACGCTTTTGTTCTTCCGATCCAAACATTAAAATATGGTTGGTGCAAAGGGAATTGTGGGCAGCCATAGATAAGCCAATAGCAGGATCTAGCTTCGCCAATTCTGCAATAGCAGTGACGTATTCGAAATATCCAAAACCAGCACCGCCATACTCCGTGGGGACTAATACGCCCATCAAACCTAATTGCCCCAGTTTTTTAAAAAGTTCGAGGGGGAAATGCTGGCGGTCATCCCAGTCTTTACGGAAAGGGGTAATTTCCTTCGCTCCGAAATCACGAATCATATCAGCAATCATTCGCTGATTTTCGTTCATGGTAAAATTCAACATGGATTATTTGGGTTTATATTCATATTATCAAACCCTAAGATTCAGAATTAGTTTGGTTCAAGCAAATCGTCTAATTCCATAGAATATTTGGACCTTAAAAATAAAATCTAAATTTTTTAAAGTATTTTTCTTCTTTTTCTATTTTTTTATTGAAAATCGATCAGGAAATCAATTAATATTTGCTATTTCTTTGATTTTTTTTATTCATTTCTATGCTGTTCTAAATTACTTTGCTCTATCTACCGGGAAGTTCACCCGGAAGAGTAAAGGCTACATATTGATCTCCACTTTTGGTGCCTTTTCCACCACCACAAGCTATCACCAAAAACTGTTTTCCATTTTGCTCATATACAGCTGGGGTGGCATGTCCTGCTGCTGGAAGTTTGGCTTCCCAAAGTTTTTCTCCAGTAGATGAGTCAAAAGCTCGGATTTTCTCATCTTTGGTAGCTGCAATAAAAACCAAACCACCAGCAGTCACAGCGGGTCCTCCGTAATTTTCGGTACCGGTTGGTTCAAACCCCATCTGACTTAAGGAATCAATTTCCCCCAGTGTAATTTGCCATTTCTGAAATCCTGATCGCATGTCAATTGCAGTCAAAAGTCCCCAGGGTGGATTTGATCCATAAAGTCCTTCTTTCGTCAGGAGTTTCTGATAGCCAGTCATATAGTACCGAGGTGCTAGGGGTGCATTTTGGGACTCGAGTTCTTTTTTATCCCCTTGCTCGGTTTTTCCAAGCAAAAAATCAATCAAAACCTCCCGCTGTTCGTCACTGAGGTAGTCAAAAGCAGGCATAGCCCCCCTCCCTTTTTTCAAAAGCAATTTCAAAGAATCAGGACTATATTTTTCTGCTATACCTAGTAGTCCGGGGATGGCAGGAGGGTTTCCTTTTCTTTCTAGGCCATGGCAATTTCCGCAATAATTGGTATAAACGGTCTGGCCCATATTTTCAAATTCCGAGTTGGCTGTCATTTCAATCAACCAAGGGATTTGATTGGCATTTACGTAGAGCGTTTGGCTTTCAGGGTCAAAAGCAGCGCCACCCCACTCCGCGCCTCCGTCCATTCCTGGGAATAACACGATTGAAGAATCAGGGTGTGGAGGCTCCCACATATGTCCATATTTTGCTCTGCTAAGTTGGGCTCGAATGTCGGCTTCCCATTCGGGTTTGAGATTCAAAATGTCCTTTTCCTCAAAAACCATATTCATAAATGGTTCTGGAAGAGAAGGGATAGGTTGGGTTGGGCTGGTTTTTTCACCAGGCATGATACTTTGAGGAACTTCTTGTTCTTCTATCGGCCAAAGGGGTTCTCCGGTCTCTCGGTCAAAAACGAAGGTAAAGCCATGTTTGGAGGGTTGAGCAACCGCATCTATCCATTTTCCATCACTTTCAACCCGAATTAGGGTAGGGGGAGAAGGAAAATCCCGATCCCAGATGTCATGATGAACTCCCTGGAAATGCCATATTTTTTTACCTGTTTTTGCATCCAAGGCCAAGAGTGAATTTGCATAAAGATTATCTCCTTGTCGATAGCCTCCCCAAAAATCATAGGTAGCTGATCCGGTAGGAACAAAAACGATCCCACGCTTGTAATCGACAGCCATTCCTGCCCAATTGTTGGCCCCGCCTATTTGCTGGATGTACTGCGGGTCCCAGCTTTCATATCCTGCTTCTCCTTCATGGGGAATGGTATGAAAAATCCACTCTAATTTACCTGTAGGAATATGGTAGGCTCGGATGTGACCAGGAGCTGCATCCAATCCTTCAGATAGTCGCATCCCCATGATTATTAGGTCTTCAAAGACCATTCCCGGAGCATTTGCTACAATTAAAAAATCTTCCCGCTCTGTATCTAGGCCTTTTCGGAGGTCAATTTTACCATCATCTCCAAAATCCCTAATGGGTTCACCCGTAAGCGCATTCACAGCCATCAACCAATTTCCTGCGCCAAATAGGATACGTTTATCCTCTCCTTTTTCCCAATAGCTGACTCCTCGGTTGGTTCCAGCCCAGGAATTTTCTCCGCCCAGAATTTCGAATGGATCCAATCGCCATATTTCTTCTCCTGTCGCCGCATCCAAGGCGAAAACATGGAGTCTTGGGCTAGTTCCGTATAAAATGCCGTTTTTAACAATGGGCTGACATTGGATTTGGGAACGTTCAGTAGCATCTCCAGTTTTGTAAATCCAGGCAACCTCCAGGTTTGCTACATTCTCTCTATTGATTTGCTGTAGGGAAGAATAACGAGTCCCATCTGCCGGTCCTCCGTAATAAGACCAGTCTGTGTAATCGGTTTTTTGATTTTTCGATTGGCAGTTCCATAGGAATAGCGTAAAGATAAATAGCCACTGAGATCTTTTCATGATTAGTAATTATACAAAAAAATGGCTTCAACTTTCGTTGGTATAGTAGGAGAAGCTTAATGGATTGGGATAAGAAAATTCAAATCCGGTTTGGAGTATTTTCTTCGAAGAGATGATTCTTTGTCCTTCATTTTCGGGATTGGTAAAACTCGCTGGAAGACTAATACCCAATTCGGCGGCATTTTTTTCATAAATCTCTCTCCGTGTGGGATGAAGAGGTGCTACACCATTGAAAGTTTCGTTCCAAAGTTCATTTTCCAGTACGTGTACCATCATCCGAACAGCATCAATTCTATGAATGAAATTGACCCGGGTATGTCCGATTACATGTTCCTTTCCTGCAAAATACTTACCCGGAATCCGATCATCTCCGAGTAATCCCCCAAAGCGTAGAATAGTCAGGTCTTGGGATAGCTTTTCTTTCAGATACTGTTCGGCTTTCCAGAGGGCAACATTACCTGCAGATTCTGAAAAGATAGGTTCATCCTCTAGGTATTCATCTTCTCGATTTTGATTGGGATAGACGCCAGTCGAACTTACATACAGGACTTTTTGAATTTTAGAATTCGAAATAAGACCCTTGAGAAACTTTAGTTGTTCCAAATAATTTTCACCTCCATCTGTCCTGCTTTTTGGAGGAATATTGAGGATTAAGATTTCCGATTGAAAAAGCTTCTGAAATGCTTTACCCGACGGATAGGGGTTCAGTGAAAAGTAAACTGCCGGAATTCCTTCCTTTTGAAGTTGCTCAGCCTTCTCTTCGGAGGTGGTACTTCCCAAGACAGTATAGTCTTTTTCAATGAGCTTTTTGCCCAGTGGTAGTCCGATCCAACCCAGTCCAATAATTGAAATTGTTTTCATTGATTCAAAAATAAAAAACCTCCCGAAGGGGAGGTTTGATTTTAGTCTTTTTTAGGAAGGGTACCCAAAATAAAGTCCCACAGCGGAGTACTTACTCCGAAAGCAACATCTGGATCTTTATAATGGTGAATTGCATGATTCACCCACAATATTTTTAGGAAGTTCTTAGGAGGATTAAACGCATGAACGATGTAATGCACTCCCAAATAACTTGCATAGCCAATCAGGAAACCCGGCAAGAAATAGAACGCATAGTCTCCCATGATCAATTTAAAGACCAAATAGAAAATGGCAGCGTAGGCCGCACTCACAAAAGGAGGCATGGCCAGACGATCTTTATCTTTTGGGTAATCATGATGAACACCATGTACGGTGTATTGTAGTTTGTCTTTGATAGGAGTATCTGGCTCCATATGGAAAAAATGCTTGTGCATCATGTATTCTACAAATGTGAAAGCAATATATCCGATTAAAAATAAGGCGATTGCCATCGACCAAGAGATGGTCGTCGTTGTGATTCCGTAATAGAGGGACACACCTGCAAACACAAAAAACATCGTGATTGGTACCAGAATATGAGTTCTGGAAATCCGTTCCAAGATCGGATTTTCAAACATTTTGGCTGATCCAAAATTATCCGGGCGGTCCAGTCTTCCTATTTTTTTCATGGTAGTTTATGATATCGATATGGTTGACTTAAATCGAACGCGAAATTAAAGATTAGAAATTCTACTTGCCATTGATTTTTGTCACATTTTAAGTGAAAATCAATTTATTGAACCTTTTCAAGTGATTTTTCTATCGTTTCCTGATAGTATTTTTCATAAAGCGGCAAAATATTGGAAATATCAAACTCCTTTGCTCTTGCCAACGCATTAGCTTTGAAAGTCGGAAGGTTTTCATCAGCTAAGATAGTCAAAGCCTTATTTTTCATATCATCAATATCTCCCACCTCACAGACAAAACCGGTTTTTCCATTGACATTCAATTCAGGAATACCTCCCGCATTGGAAGTCAAAATCGGAACTTCGCATGCCATCGCTTCTAAGGCAGCTAGTCCGAAACTTTCCTTTTCAGAAGGCATAATAAACAAGTCTGATACTGAGAGTACTTCTTCGACAGCATCTAATTTTCCTAGGAATCGAACATCATCACAAGTACCTAATTCACGGCAAAGCCGTTCCATTCGGTCACGCTCTGGGCCATCTCCTACAAGTAGAAGTTTGGCAGGGATTTCTTTACGTACTTCGTAAAACACTCTCACTACATCCTCTACGCGCTTTACTTTTCGGAAGTTGGAAGTATGGACTAAAAGCTTTTCTCCGTTGGGGCAAATTGCCAATTTGAAGTGCTCCTTTTTTTGTTTTTTGAAACGGTTCAGATCAATGAAGTTTGGAATCACTTCGATATCCCGCTTTACTCCAAAATATTTATAAGTCTCATTTTTCAAATCCTGAGAAACCGCCGTAACTCCATCGGAATGATTGATACTGAAGGTCACCACAGGTTCATAGCTAGGATCTTTTCCTACCAAAGTAATGTCCGTACCGTGTAGTGTAGTCACGATTGGAATATGGATGTTTTCTTCCGCTAGGATCTTTTTTGCCATGTAGGCAGCAGAGGCATGAGGGATCGCATAGTGGACATGAAGTAGATCTAGACGTTCATACTTCACAACTGATACCATCTTGCTGGCAAGGGCTAGTTCGTAGGGAGCATGTTCAAAAAGCGGATAGCTTTTGATATCTACTTCATGGTAGTAAAGATTCTCACTGAAAAAATCTAATCGGGTGGGTTGCCGATAGGTGATAAAGTGAATTTCATGGCCAACTTTAGCCAGACCTATTCCCAATTCTGTGGCAACTACCCCACTACCTCCAAAGGTTGGATAGCAAACGATTCCAATTCTCATAGTTTCTTGAGTACCTATCGACTTTCAGCGTTGTAAACACACATAAGCCTAAGTTTTGTTCAAAATAAGGGGAATTAATCGATAAATCGAGGATAATTAAAATTTCTATTTTTTGGGATACTGCTGAAAACCAGTCTTCTGAAGATCAATTTACTATTTGAAAAATAGTTTTTAAAGCTGGAAGGATGTTCTTTATTTTAACTTTTCAAATAGAATAGATTATGTATCAAAACTTAAAATTAATCCCTGTAATCCTTGCCTTTTTCATTATTGGATGTACACAAAATACTCCAGTAGAAAGCGTTTCCACCTCCAAACCGGATTGGTCCTCGAATCCATGGCCTGAAATCCGAAAACAACGAATATCTCAACTTCTCCCTGAGGCTATGAAAGCAGCACAGGTAGATTGCTGGCTGACAATTTGCCGGGAAAATAATAATGACCCCCTTGCGATTCATGTGGGGGGTGAAAATGCTGGAGGAACTGCAGCTTTTCTATTTTATATCGATGATTCGGGCTTTCATTCCTTGGTGTTTTCCCCTGATGGAGAAGCGACTGCTTTGGATGAGTTGGATATCCATGATGAAGTGGTTCGGGTACCCAGAGGAACATCTGCTGTAGCCCAAGCTGCAGAGTTTATCAAGTCCAAAAATTTTCAACAGATAGCTATCAATTCGTCAACTTCGAATTCCTTGGCAGATGGAATGTCTTTTTCACAACGAGAAGAGCTAGAATCCTTATTGGGAGAAACTTCTTCAAAATTGGTTTCTGCAACCGAATTGGTTTATGAATGGCTATCGATCAAACTTCCGGCGGAAGTAGAAATCATGAGACAGGCGGCGCAGTTGGCTTCCGATTTTCAATATGAGGCCTATGCCATGATTGAACCCGGAAAAACAACAGACGCAGACGTAGCCAAATTTTTAAAGGAAAAAATGGCTGAATATGGAGTAACTGATGCTTGGCATCCCGATCAAAATCCCAATGTAAATTCCGGGCCTGACCGAGGACATTCCCATGCTACTGATAAAATCATCATGCCAGGCGATGTAATTCAGATCGATTTTGGGGTGAAGCTCTATGATATTTGGGTGAGCGATATACAGCGCTTTGCCTATGTTTTGAAAGAAGGAGAAAGTGTAGCACCAGCCGATATCCAACAGTATTGGGAGCATGGAAAGGCGGGTTCGCGGGCAGCATTGGCAGCGATGAAGCCCGGAGTGAAAGGAGTAGAAGTGGACCGGGCACAGCGTGAACTAATGGAGAAGGCCGGTTCAGAGTATGTCATGTGGAGTACGGGACATCCAGTCGGTTACGTAGCGCACGATGTAGGGCCTAATTTGGGAGGGTCTCAGGCACCCAGCATACGACCTGCTGCCCAAAAGGAGTTGAAAAAAGGAATGGTCTTCGCATTTGATGGATTTCATGCTTGGAAGCGGGCAGATGGCACGACCAAGACAATTTCAGTGGAAGAAATGGCAGTTGTGGGAGAAAATGGAGCTGAATACTTAATTCAGCCGCAGGAAGAGTTGATTTTGGTTAAGTAGAAAATGAAGATAAATAACCCCGATTTTCCATCCGGGTTATTTATTTGTTTTTTGTGGCCATGGCCTCATAAATAATATCATGAATTTGGGTACGGATTTCTTCACTGAGTAATTTTCGGTTTTCCGCCTCTGGATAGACTCTGTTGGATAGAAATACATAAATCAAATTATTCTCAGGATCTGCCCAAACACAGGTCCCTGTAAATCCAGTGTGGCCGAAGGTGGATTTGGGAGCGAGCTTTCCAGCAGAACCACCCTTATCGGGTTCAGGTTCAGGTTTATCCCAGCCCCAGCCTCTTCGGCTTTGTGTGGATTGGCGTTTGGTGAATTCTCTGACAGTTCCAGGTTTCAAAAGGCTTACATCTCCATAATACCCCATATTGAGCATCATCTGCATCATGACAGCTAAATCATTCGCCTTTCCAAAAAGTCCGGCATGGCCTGCCACCCCTCCATACATGGCGGCTCCCGGATCATGGACATAGCCACGGATTTGTCGCTTTCTGAAAGCCACATCATTTTCGGTAGGAGCGATATTGTCTAAGGGCATTTTTTCAAAGGGCTTGAAGGTCAGCGTGTACAGTCCTAAGGGCTGATAGAAATTTTGATCTAAAAATTCATCTAAGGGTTGATTAACGATGCGTTCAACGACTGCCTGCATAAAATACATGGTCAGGTCAGAATAAACGTAGCGGTTCCTGCCACCTCTCTTTGGTAAGAGTTCTGATTCTACCGTCCATTGCCAAATGCTGTCTCGAAGGGCATCATTTGCATACATCTCATTGGAGACCGGGCGGGTAAATCCCGGACTGGAAGAAGGTTGGTAATAGTCAGATCGCCATTGTCCTGACTCTACCGTATTGACATAATGCGGGATAAAGGCCTTCAAACCTGCTTCGTGCGCCATGACATCCTTGAGTGCCAAATTTTCCTTGTTGGTACCTTGAAGTTCGGGAAGGTAATCGCCCAAGGTCTTATTCATATCCAATTCACCTCGGCTTTCCAAAAACATAACAGCTTGGGTTGTCGCTAATACTTTGGTGATGGAAGCCAAATCGTAGACGGTTTCAGAATTTACTTTGGGACTGTTCCTGTATTCTAATTTCCCATAGGATCGCTCAAAGACTACTTTTCCATCTTTTACGACAAGGACATTGGCTCCAGGCGTTGCCTGAATTTTAATGGCTTTTTCGGCAACTTCATCGATCCGATCGAGAATTTTACTGTCCAAACCTACGCTTTCAGGTGATCCATAGGAAAGACGATTGAGGCCACTTAAAAAACCACCGACGCCGTAGGTGAATTGGGTACCTGTGCTTACCGGTAAAATCCCCATCGCAGGACGGCCTCCAAAAAGGATTTGAGGGCTTAGCTGCTGAGTAAGGTAATTGTCTTCATAAGCAATTACTACATGGTCTAAACCTTCCAAAAAGCGGGTTGCGTATGCATTTCCGAATAAAACCGTGACGAGCTCTTGTCGCTCCTGTAATTTTCGAAGTAAAGCCACATCTCCAGGAGCAATTCCAAATGCCCGCCTAGGACTATTCGTAATCCCTTGCAAGCCGACAACCACCACATCAAAGTCTTCCAATTTTTTCATCAGATTGTAGTGTTCTGACTCACTGGCAGCTTTGGAAATGGTGAAGTGCTCAAATTGGGCATATTTTGATAAGGTTTTTTGAAAATCCTCTCCCTTTCCGCCTATGCTTAGACTTGCAAATCGTTTGGTGTCCAGTTGTTTGAAGGGAAGAAGCCCATTTTTGTTGGAAGCAACAGTCAGTGCAGCGGCATAAAGCCTTTCTCGGATTTCTTCATTTTCAGGCGTGACAAGCCTCTCATAAAGCCCCTCCAGTTCCAAGGGCTGGTACCGGTTTAGCCCTACTTCATATTTAGCCTTTAATATTTTTTTGACGCGTCGATCAATTTCTGATTGTTCAATTTTTCCATCAGCCACCGCCTCGCGAATGAGGGTTTTAGCTTTGGATACGTTTTGAGAATAGAGCAATACATCATTGCCCGCCAGGAGGGCCTGCAAGTCAACTTCACCGGGACCATAAAATTTGGTAACTCCCTGCATATTCAAGGCATCTGTGAATATCAGACCCTTGAAGTTCATTTGCTTTTGCAGCAGGTCTGTGACAACCTTTTTGCTCAAACTGGTTGGTTTATTCCCCGAATCTTCCAAACTCGGAATATTGAGATGGGCAACCATGACTGATTTCAGGTTTTCCTTAAAAAGCTCTTGGTAGGGGTAGAGATCAACTTCCCAGATTCGCTGTTCAGGATGACGGATTAAGGGTAAGGAATAATGACTGTCCGCTTCGGTGTCTCCGTGTCCCGGAAAGTGTTTTGCGTTTGCAATGATACCATGATCCTGAAGTCCCTTCATGTAAGCAACAGACCGGGCTGCCACTGCTTGAGGATTTTCACCAAACGAGCGATAGCCAATGACGGGATTGTCCGGATTGGAATTGACATCTACGACTGGAGCAAAATTGATGTGCATCCCTAATTCCTTGAATTGGCGGGCCATTTCTTTGCCCATTTCATAGATAAGTTGGGTATCAGGAATGGCTCCTAAAGTCATGGCTTTGGGAAAATCCGGAATAGAATCAAACCGCATCCCAATTCCCCATTCGGCATCCATGGCTAGAAACAAAGGGGTTTTAGCTTTAGACTGGTAATAATTTGTCAGGCGCGCCTGCCGGATAGGGCCACCTTGAAAGAATATCAAGCCACCCAAATTTTCCTTTTCAATCAGGTTGGTAATCTCATTGACATGATTTTGATCTTTGTTGGAATAGGCGGCAACCATGAAAAGCTGTCCCAGTCGTTCTTCTTCATTCAGGTTGTTGAAAACAGAATCCACCCAATTGAGCATATCCATGTTTTCAGGTTCAAAATCCCGTTCCAAAGTAAGGGAGTTTAGACCCGTCGATGGAGAAGTGAAAAAGAGGACGATGATACTCAGACTAGCTATTTTCCAAAGCCAATTCCGCATGCTGAATAGATTTTTTATCCTTGATTTTAAAATTAAATTTGTATGGCCTACCCTTGCATGTAGCAGTTGAAGTGTTAAACTTCTTCAAAAAAGACCCAAATGGAACTCCTTCAGGGAATCTTGACATTGAAGATAATAAACACCCCTCAACAATCGCCAACTTTAAGAGTTTAAAATCTTATAAATTTGATTGTCGGTTAAAACGAATTTTCAACTCCGAAATTCAGGCACTTGAGCCAAATAATTAAATAAAATGAAGTTCCCTTCCATCTTTCGTACAGCTAGTCCCAGTCGGTTTGATATCAAGCCCCGCTATTATGATCCAGTAAAAGAAGAACTGGAACAGCGTACTTCTCGAATTAAGAAAGAATTGGAAGCTGAGGGGAAATTGGGTGGGGAAATCAGTGAAGATGACCGACTAAAACATTACGAAACGGGGATACGGGGGGCATTTTCCCAACATCAGGGAATTCGTCCTCGGGGAGGGAGTATTCTTGCTTCAACGGCTATGCTTCGAACCCTCATTTTCTTGATTTTGGTAGGAGGTTTGGCTGGTTACATCTACATTGGTCCAGTTATTTTTGAATATTTACTCTACATCATGGTCCTCATCGCAGGAGTTTATTTTTTCACCAAGCTTAAATCCAAAGCAAAACGATGAGCGATTTGATTCAGCTATTACCGGACTCCATCGCCAATCAAATTGCTGCGGGGGAGGTGGTTCAGCGTCCTGCTTCTGCTTTGAAAGAATTGTTGGAAAATGCGGTTGATGCAGGCGCTACAAAAGTTCAGGTGGTTGTGAAGGAGGCCGGAAAGCAACTCATCCAAGTAATCGATAACGGAAAAGGAATGACCTCCACAGATGCGATGATGGCATTTGAACGGCACGCTACCAGTAAAATCCGAACCAGTGAAGACCTTTTCTCAATCCGAACATTTGGTTTTCGTGGAGAGGCCTTGGCCTCTATTGCAGCGGTGGCCCAGGTTGAACTGAAGACCAAACGTGCTGATGATGAATTGGGTACATTCATCCAAATTGAAGGTTCTGAGGTCAAAAATCAAGAACCGATAGCGACAAGTCAGGGAACCTCTGTGGCGATGAAAAATCTTTTTTTCAATGTGCCTGCCCGGCGGAATTTCCTGAAATCCAACCCGGTAGAAATGCGCCATATCGTGGAAGAATTTCAACGGGTGGCCTTGTCTTATTCCGAAATCTCTTTCTCCTTGAGGCAAAATGACATGGAGATTTTTCAGCTCCATGCCGGAAAATTGAGTCAACGAATCGTGGGCCTTTTTGGAAAAAATTATCAATCCCAATTAGTGCCCTGTGAGGAACTTACACCGCATGTCAATGTCAAAGGATATATCGGTAAGCCTGAGTCTGCGAAAAAGACACGAGGGGAGCAGTTCTTTTTTGTCAATAACCGCTTTATAAAAAGCAGCTATTTAAACCATGCCGTTTCCACTGCCTTTGAAGGCTTGATTCAGCCGGATCAGCATCCTTTTTATGTACTTTTTCTAGAAATAGATCCATCTCATATTGACATCAATGTGCATCCAACCAAAACCGAAATCAAGTTTGATGATGAGCGGACCGTTTATGCTGTGGTCCGAGCGGCAGTGAAACAAGCTTTGGGTGCTCATCATGTAGTTCCTGCATTGGACTTCAGTGTGGATGTGAATTTCAGGGATAAATGGGATCAGGATCCTTCAAACAAATCTGCAGTAGATCGGGAGTATAGCTATAAGACCTTCAATACTCCAGAATTAAAAAAGGCAAATCCTTCCGGATGGGAAAAGCTATTTGAGGGAGTTCAGCGTCCCATAGAAATTGAACGAAAAGAAGAAGATACTTCCTCCGAAATCCTGACCTTTCCATCTAAAGCCAATTCAGAAGGGGAAGGGAAGCTATTAGCTTCGGAGCAGCTGGAAAATACCGGAACGACTTTTCAAGTAGAAAACAATTACATTGTAGCGCAGATGTCTACAGGCTTACTGATTGTGGATCAGCAAGCTGCTCATGAGCGGATTTTGTATGAGCGCTACCTTCGGCAATTGAAACTTGCACAAGGTCCTTCTCAGCAAAGTCTTTTCCCTCCTGTGGTGGAATTAAGTCCGGGAGATTTTGAATTGGTTTCTGGCTTGATGCCGGAATTACATAGTCTGGGCTTTATGATTTCGGTGTTCGGAAATCAGGCAGTGGTCATTCAGGGAGTACCGGCTGACATTCAAGTGAGAAATGAGAAAGAGCTTTTTGAAGGTCTGATTGAACAGTTCAAAAATTTCAAAAATGAACTTTCCCTCGAAACCAGAGAAAATCTAGCTCGATCTTTAGCGCGGAAGTCTTCCTTGAAGAAGGGCCAAAAACTCAATGACCAGGAAATGGAAACGCTCGTCGGTCAATTATTTGCCTGTCAGAATCCAAATTATGGACTTTCAGGGAACAAAACCTTTGTAAAATTGGATTTAAGCAGCATTCACTCCTTTTTTGGGAAATAGAAATTATGTTTAGAAATCTTACCCCCGTCGTACAAAACTTACTTCTGATCAACATCATCTTGTTTTTGGTGAGTGGATTTGTTTTGCCACAGCTCGATCAGTGGTTTGCTTTGTATTACATAGGGAGCCCTTATTTTAAGCCCTTCCAGTTTTTGACCTACATGTTTATGCATGCTGACTTTTGGCATTTGTTCAGCAACATGTTTGGTCTTTTGATTTTCGGGCCGCTTTTGGAACAGTTTCTGGGTCCCAAAAAGTTGCTGACACTATGGATGGTATGTGGGGTCGGTTCCGGGGTTCTCTATTCAGGATACAACATCTACCGAGTCAATCAATTGGAAAGTCGGGTAGAAGCCTTTGATGCAAACCCAGATCCAGAATTATTCAATCGAATTGTGTTGGATAATCGGGGATTTTTCGAGCGAAGTGTGTTTGATTTTGTGGATGATTTCAGCAGAAATCCAGAGGATGCTGGGAAAGTGAAACAAGCAAAACAAACCCTTTTTGCGATTTTGGATATTCAATCCAATATTCCGATGGTGGGTGCTTCGGGGGCTTTATTTGGTATTTTGGTTGCCTTTGCCATGCTTTTTCCAAATACGCAACTTTTTTTGCTTTTTCCTCCTATGCCGGTCAAAGCAAAATATTTAGTCCTATTTTATGGGCTTTATACCGTGTACAACGTATTTGTGAATAATCCTTTGGATAATGTGGCTCATTTTGCTCATTTGAGCGGTTTAATCATTGGAGCTGCTTTGGTTTACAAGTGGAAAAAAGACAGAAATAGCTTTTATTAAGATGTATAACAGCTTTTGGGATAATCTTCGGAACGCATTCAAGCAACAGGAAAACAGCCTTTACAAGCTGATTGCTATCAATTTGATTGTTTGGTTAGGTTTCATGGTGATGCGAGTTTTGATGACCATTGGAGGCTTTGGAGATATCTATGGAAGTCTGATTTCCTGGTTTATGATGCCGGCCTCTTTGGATCGTTTGTTGATTCAGCCTTGGAGTATTTTCACCTATATGTTTTTGCATGAAGGGTTTTTCCACATTCTCTTCAATATGCTCTTTTTGTACTGGTTTGGATTGCTGATCCATCAATATTTGGGCAGTAGGAAATTAGCAAACCTTTACATTTTAGGTGGTTTGGCGGGAGCCCTGTTTTATGTTTTGATTTACAATTTGGCACCCTATTTCAGCAATTCGGTTGGATCATCATTGATGTTGGGAGCTAGTGCTGGAGTATTCGCCATTGTCGTGGGGGCTGCAACCTTGACACCTAATACCACCTTTTTTCTGCTTTTGCTAGGGCCAGTTCGGATAAAGTATATCGCGATCTTCTACGTTGTTTTATCCTTCGCTAATTCTGCCGGAGCCAATGCCGGAGGCGAACTTGCGCATTTGGGAGGAGCATTGATGGGGTATTTATACATTACCCAATTGCGTCGAGGAATTGATTGGGGAGTTCCCGTTCAAAAAGTTGGATTGTTTTTTGAAAATCTATTTAAACCAAACCGCTCAAAGGTGAAGGTTAGTTATCGTAAAGCCAAGAGTAAAAGTGGGGGATTTGGGAATTTCGGACGGGCTCAAAGCACAAAAGCAACTACCATAAAGCCATCGGGAGAAACCTCCCAAGAAGAAATCGACCGAATTTTGGATAAAATCGCAGAAAAGGGTTACGATGCATTGAGCAAAGAAGAAAAGCGAAAACTCTTCGAATTCAGTAAGAAATGATTAAAGTGGGAAGGCTAAGCCGACCCGAAAGCCTGCCTCTCTTGGAGTTTGACTTTGGAATCGAAATTCTGTGCTCAACCCTACCCAATCGACGATTCGGATATATGCACCCACACCCACATTGGCACCGTTAAATGTCCTTCTTACGCCCGGGTTTCCAGGCTGAGTGTTCTCCCAGTTTTGACTGTATCCAGCCACGAAATATAGTTGGGATATGCCTTCAGAGATGTAGTACCGTAAATCTGCACTGAAATTAGTTCTGTTTCCTACGTTTGGGAAATAATTGGTAAAGCTTGGCATGATGGCAAAATGCTCGAGGAAAAAGTATTCTATTCCTGCTCCGACACCAAACTCTTCCCAGCGAAGCCCATAGGTTCCAAACCCATGGAAGCGAGCATCTCCTTGTTCTTGCGTTTGGCTAAACAAAGGGAAGGATAGGAGCGCCATCAAAAAAGAAAACACCAAAGCCTTTTTCATAATCTGTCGTTTATATCGAGAAATTAGAGGGCTTTGGTGAGGAAAGCAAATGGCTTATTCGAAAATACGGGAAAAACGGAGAAAATGTCCTTCTTGATCTATCCCTTCAACAATAATCAAATGTTTTTTTGCTTCATCCGAATTGAAATACTCCAGGTTTATTTTTCCTGAATTATCAATGTCAAGCAAAGGATTCCAATAGATGGTTGCCCTCTTATCAGTGATTGCATTTTGGGTTGATTTTTCAGTATAATCCGGTTGGTAAAATTCACGTGCAATGGAATAGCCTCCATAGGTGGTTACCAAAGTTCCTCCCACACTTCGATAGCTTCCTCCTCCAGTTTTGGTATAAACTGCAATGACCCCATTGGCACCCTGTGCACCAAAAATAGCTGCTCTTGCCGGATCTTTGAAAACGTCTACACTAGCCACATCTCTTGGGTTCACCTGTAATAGCGTAGAAGCATCCACTGGGAAATTATCCAATAAATACAGTGGCTCCGTTCCAGAAGCCAGTGAACCTACGCCTCGGATTTGCACACTGACATCCAATCCATTTACAAATACTTGAACACCTGATACTCTCCCTTGGATTAATTGAAAAACATTGGTGAATCCCACAGAAGCGGGGATCTTTTCAGGATCAAGAGTCACGTCTCCGCTGCCAAATATTTTTCGGACATCTTCTTCTCCCTCTTCGATGGTTTGACCTTCTACGGTTACTCCTTCCAAGTCAACTAAATTTGGGTCTTCGTTCAGTTGTTTCATCAAGTTTCTGGCTTCAAAGCTCTCAGCTAGGGCTTGAGGCCATGCCAACTTATTGGGATAGGTACCTTTGATTTGGGTAAATACAGGCTCGGGACGAACTACTTCCACGTCTACGAAATTCTTCAAACGGTTGTCCTCAGCAGTGATGGTCACCTTTGCAGAGTCTTGGTACTCCAAATCCCGAAAGATAAAACGTCCGTTAGGTCCAAATTCCGTCGAGACAATTTCAATTCCCTCACCAACCAAAGCCGTAATTGTCCCGCCTGAAAGGCCTTTTCGAGTATCTTCTTGATCTGTTACTTGCCCTTCAATATTAATTCCACGCTCGATAAAATATTGGACTTCCGGGATTTTATTTTCCAGTACTTCATTCCAGGTAATTCTTCTCCAACCATGGGTAAGCATGACCAAATCTAAAGCAGCGATGGTTTCAGGGTTTTGATTTTTAAAGTAGAATCCCGGATTGTGAATTTTCCCTTTTAGATCGGAACTCAATAAGAAATTGGAGGCGATGGTGCCATAGACGTCACTTTCATCTTGAACTTGTTCTGCATCCAAGACTGCCAAAGAAAAAGTTCCGGAGCTTGGCTTATCCTGAAGTTTACTTTCTAATTCCAATTGGAGCATATTCCGAGGGGATAATTCGCCGAGGAGATTGATATCCAGGGCTAAATTCACCTCCGGCTGAATGAAAATCAATCGTTCCAAAATGGGAATTCCGGATTCATTTAAGACGGATATCTGATTGATTCCGGGAATCAGGTTTTCTTTTGGAATCCGAACACCCCATACACCATTGGTTAAATTTCCCTGAATCATGTAATTCAGAATTCCTCGAGTCTGACTCACTAATAAGAGCGGAGATGGGGTGGTGTTCCCTTGAATAAAAACCGTGAGGTAACTTGCCTGTGGGTTATTTACCACTTGCATGGCTAACCCGGATTCCTGTGGCTCTGGAAGTTTAATCGTTATGCTTTCTCCTGTGGAGGGAGAAATTATTTCTGCTTGGTAATCTTTCTTAGTAGGCGTGATTTCAAATTTTCCTAATCCTGCAAAATTGCTTTCAAAGGAAATGGTTTCACCTTGAATTTGACCTTTAATCTCCAAGGGTTCTCCGTCTGGCGCTACTCCACGAAATGCTAGATTTGCTTTTTTACCGATTACCCAGCTTCCCCCTTCGGGCAAAAATTGAATGTCTGCTAAGGAGAGGCTGTAAGGAAGCCTGATTTTTTTGCTGACTGGGTAGTTCCTATTTTCTAAATAAATAAGCTCCACATGAAGTCCTTCAAATGGCTCTTCAGGAATACTGAATGAAAATGAAACCTGTCCATCTGCATTGAGGAGTAGGTCTTGTCGATGGATTTCCTCTTCTGATCCCCAAACAATCATTTCAATTTTCTCTCCTGAAAGCGGTTTCCCACCTTGATTTATGGCCGTGATTTCTGTTTGATAGCTGACTTTTCCGGATTGGGAAGAAATGGAACTGAAAGTTAACTGGGGCAAAAAACTACCTGCTGCCCCGTCTATAATCATCAAATCGCTGGTGAAGAAATAGTCCTCCCCAAAATTTCGCATCCAGGCAGTGTAGGCCTTGACCCGGTACTTCCCGGCTTTTCCAAAGATCGGAATGGAAAAATCCCCTTTTCCTCTACCATTTTCTAAACGGACAATCCGTTGCTCAAGTAAGAGTCCATCTCCGTCGAATAGATCCACATAGAGGGTTTTACTTAAGGGTGATAAAATCTGAGAACTTCCGGCAACTAAATAAGCACTAAACCAAAGATCTTCTCCTGAAGTGTACGTGTGTTTGTCAAAGTGTAAATGGACTTTTTCCGGTGGACTTTCTTTTTGATAAGTGTCAAAGTAGTTCTGGATTTTTGAAGGTAAATCTTGAGCAAAAATACTTTTCTGGACAAAAAATAAGGCCAAAAAGGTAAAGAAATACTTCCGAATGTGCATATTGAAGCGTTGGCTTAGTTTTTAATTTTCGTAAACAAACTAATTTATTTCATTATTTAAAACTAAAAAAATCTTAATTTTTCACTAGCTCTGCTACTTCGTTTTTGTTTGCCAATTGTCCACATGCTGCATCAATATCCTGACCTCTTGATTTTCTGACTTTTGCAACAATTCCTTGGTGTTCTAATACCCAAACATACATATCGACAGCCTCTTGTTTGGCTTGACGAAATTCTCCCTCATCGATAGGGTTGTACTGAATGATGTTGACTTTGGACGGGATGATTTTACAAAATTTTGCCAGAGCTTTTGCATGCCGTTCATCATCGTTGACCCCATCCCAAATCACATATTCATAGGTGACTTTTCGCTTGGTTTTTTGATACCAATATTTCAATGCTTCAGCAAGCTCCTCCAAGGGACTGGAATCGTTGATGGGCATGAGTCGGGAGCGAGTTTCATTAATGGCTGAGTGGAGGGAAATTGCCAAGTTAAACTTCACTTCATCATCTGCCAGTTTCCGAATCATTTTGGGAATTCCAACAGTGGAAAGCGTAATTCTTCGTGGTGCCATGCCCAACCCCTCCGGAGAGGTGATTTTTTCGATGGCTGAGAGAACATTGTTATAGTTAAGCAAGGGTTCTCCCATTCCCATGAAAACGATATTGGTCAAAGGACGCTGAAAGTAGGTTTCAGCTTCCTCTTTGATCGCAACCACTTGGTCATAAATTTCATCAGGATTGAGATTACGCATCCGTTTCAAGCGTGCTGTCGCACAAAAATTACAATCCAAGCTGCACCCAACTTGGGAAGAAACGCAGGCAGTAATTCGTTTGTTGGTTGGGATTAAGACTGATTCGACAATTTTTTCATCATACAGCTTTACGGCATTTTTAATGGTACCATCCTGAGAATGCTGCATTAGATCTACTTGGATGTGATTGATTTCAAAATGCGCTTTAAGTAATTCACGCGTAGCCAGAGAGATATTAGTCATCTCATCGAAGTTTTTCAAGGACTTGTTCCAGAGCCATTCATACACTTGTTTGGCTCGGAATTTTTTATCTCCCTGTTCCAAAAAAAACTCCTCCAAGTCGCTGAGACTTAGCTTTCTGATATCTCGTTTTTGGCTTTCTCCCATAATGCAAAGCTACGAATTTGAATTGACGCAATTCATAAACCCTCTTCCTGAAAAATAAAATCCCTAAATCCCCAAAATGAAAACAATTTTTTCAGTCTTGTTTATAACTTTGATTCAAGTTATCCGCTCAACCGAATAAAATTTTGAAAATTCAGATTATTAACGGCCCCAATCTCAATCTGTTGGGAAAAAGAGAGCCAGAAGTATATGGAAGTAGGTCTTTTGAAGAATTTCTAGAAGAGCTAAAAACCCGTTTTCCCTCCATAGAAATCCATTATTTTCAGAGTAATGTAGAGGGAGAGCTGATCAACAAAATTCATGAAGTGGGTTTTGATTTTGATGGAATTCTACTCAATGCCGGGGGGTATACCCATACTTCTGTTGCGATCTCAGATGCTATTGCGGGGGTAACTACGCCAGTCCTCGAAATCCACATTTCTAATATTTACAAGCGAGAGGAATTTCGTCACAAAAGCATTATTTCCAAGTCCTGTGTTGGGATGATTTCGGGTTTGGGCTTGAAAGGCTACGAACTTGGTATCCGGTATTTCCTATAAATTTTCAAACCTATGCTTACCTTTTCCGCAGGACCTTCAAAGGTCTACGATATGATGCCTCAGTACCTTCAGGATGCTTATCAGGAAGGAATTCTCAGTGCCAATCACCGGAGTGCTGCCTTTATGAATTTATACCAGGAGGTTCAGCGACTTTTCCAGGAAAAGCTCCATATGCCGGAAGATTATCAGCTTTTATTTACTTCTTCAGCCACTGAGAATTGGGAAATTATTTCTCAGTCTATCGTAGAGCGGGCGAGCTTTCATATTTACTCAGGTTCTTTCGGGAAAAAGTGGATCAATTTTGCCCAACACATTCTACCCAATACCGCCGGGATTAAGATCGATGCCAATGAAGCAATTGATGTTCCGGGTTTAGAAATCGGAGAGGGATTTGATCTGATTGCGATTACCCAAAATGAAACCTCCAACGCCACACAGGTGCCGATGGAAATTTTGGAGCAGATTCGTGAAAAATATCCCGAAAAGCTGATTGCTGTGGATACGACATCTAGTATGGCGGGGATTGAACTCAACTTTGAATTGGCGGACATTTGGTATGCTTCCGTCCAAAAATGTTTTGGATTGCCCGCCGGATTGGGAATTTTGATTCTTTCTCCCAGAGCCATCAAGCAAACAGAAGAAAAGGGAGAGCGAGGAAGGTATAATAGCCTCAACTTTATGCTAGAAAATGCCCGCTCTTTTCAAACACATTATACCCCAAATGTCCTAGGAATTTATCTCCTCAAGCGGGTTTTACAGGATATTCCAGAGATCCAACATATCGATCATCGACTTCGGGATCGCATCAAAAAACTTGAGCAGTGTATCATCCATAGCAAAAGCCTTCGACTTCTAGTAGATAATGCGGAAACAAGAAGTACAACAGTTCTCGGAGTAACTGGAACGGAGTCTTTGATTTCTGAAGTGAAGAAAGCAGCCGAAGTGGAAGGAATGCAATTGGGAAGTGGTTATGGACCTTTAAAGCCCACTTCGTTTCGTGTAGCTAATTTTCCAGCCATTACCGATATCGAAATTGATCGTTTGATCGCTTTTTTGAGCAAATACTGAGCGCAAGTATAAAAGTCAAATAAGGCTAAGTCTCATTTAATAGGAATAGGAGAGAAATCCTCTTGGTAAAATATTGCAAAGCAAATTTTATTTGGCGTAGCTTTGCGGCATGATTGACTTCAAGCAAATTTTATCGGTTTCATTGATCCTCTTTTCGGTGATAGATATACTCGGATCTATTCCGATCATCATCAATTTGCGAAAGAAGGCTGGCCATATTCAGTCCGGAAAAGCAACGTTGGCGGCTGGCGTATTAATGATTGTGTTCCTACTTGGTGGGAAATCAATTTTAGGCTTATTTGGAATTGGAGTTGATGACTTTGCCATTGCCGGTGCTTTGATCATTTTTGCTTTGGGTGCTGAGATGATTTTGGGTATCGAATTGTTTAAACCTGATCCTGAAGCCTCCTCAGGTGCTTCCATTGTCCCTATCGCTTTTCCCTTAATCGCAGGAGCGGGAACCCTAACCACCATTTTGACCTTGAAGGCGGAGTACGCTCAATTGAATATTGCCATTGGAATTGTTTTGAATTTGCTTTTGGTCTATGCTGTGTTAAAAAGTACCTCTTGGTTGGAGCGAAAGCTAGGTAAAACTGGCTTGGATGTCTTGAGACGTATTTTTGGAATTATTCTCCTTTCCATTGCGGTGAAGATTTTCAAGACCAATGCCTTTCCCATGGAAATTGTCTAAGAGCCCAAATTCCTTTTCTTTACGGAATGATTACAATTTTTACGGATGGAGCTGCCAAGGGGAATCCAGGCCCGGGAGGCTATGGAGTGGTTCTGAAATTTAAACATCATAGGAAAGAGCTTTCCGAAGGGTATCGGTTGACTACCAACAACCGGATGGAATTGCTGGCCGTGATTCGGGCTTTGCAGGAAATAAAACTTCCGGATATTCCCGTGACGATTTATTCGGACAGTAAATATGTAGTAGACGCTATCGAAAAAGGCTGGTTGTGGGGTTGGCAAAAAAAGGGCTTCAAGGATAAAAAAAATCCGGACCTTTGGCGACAATATATTCCCCTCCATTTAAAATACAAACCCAAATTCATTTGGGTGAAGGGACATGCAGGTCACCCAGAAAATGAGCGTTGTGATCAGCTCGCGGTGGCTGCAGCCGAAGGTCCGAATTTAAAGATAGATCAAGTTTACGAAGCAGAAAACTCCTGAGAAGAGTCAGAGGAGTTCATCCATTGTTCGTAGAGGAATGTCTTTCCGGTCGACCTGAACCAGCGGTTTATACGCTTCAGTTGGATAAGTCCAGCCTTCGTCACTCAAACTATAAAGGAGAGGGGCAAGATTTTGAACAGCTGCCTTACATCCCTGCACAATGGCACCCATTTTCCCGGTTTGCTTGGAAAGTAAAGCCTCATTTTCAATTTCAAATGGGCCTGTAAAGCCTTTATCTTTCAAAATATTTACAAAGGCTCTCCAGTCCAGATTGTCTCCCAATCCAAATCCTGGTAAGGTGGCTTCATAATGATGCCGATCCCAAGGATTAGTACTGGATGAGATTCCTGCTTTTTTTGCCCAATCTGCTGGAATTTGATGCATGGGGTACATATTGCCCCAGTAAGGATCCGGGTTGTTTCGTGTAGATTTGACGTGAATGCGCTTCAATCGATTCATGTCTGTATGGCGAATAACTTCAACTGGATCGGTATGCTGCCAGATATCATGTGAAGGATCGTAGATTTCCCCATGATTCGGAGAAGGGATCAATTCATACATTAATTTTCTTGCAGCCAATACTCCAGGAAGATTGTTGTAGGTTCCGAAATAACCCGAACTCCTCCAGCCCTCCATAGGGCAGTTCTCATATAAAATTGTCACTCCTAGATCCTCGGCATATTTGATAATGGGAGCGAAAATTTTCTGATACTTCAATAAGTTTTTTTCGAATCCTCCATTTTGGTTCCCTAATTCATGATTATATCCAACAAAGGTTCCGACTTTCACATCATTTTCGTCACCTCCCAGCAAATAAGCCATTCGAATCAAACGTAGGAGATGGTTTTGGTTTTTGATCCGTTGCTCAGGATCGCCGCCGATCAGATTTTCGAATGCTCCGATAGAAAGTCTTAAAGATGCAGTATTGAATTGGTCAATTAGTCTAGAGGCATCTGCAGGACCGAAATTTTCATAATCCAAATGCGTCGCGACAAAATCATCTCGGGTTCCGTCTCTCCGAAAGACACAAAGGTCTAATCCTTGAACACCAATTTCGCTTGCCTTTTCGATGGTTTGTTCGAGATTCAGCTGATCGAAAGCTGAAGTCATAATCCAAATTGGATTGGCCATAAATCAGATTTGGTTTTGGGTGAAACAAAAAAAACAGCCCTTTTGGGCTGCTTAATTTACTTGTTTTCTGCGATATTTTGAGGCTTGGTGCTAATTCGCGACCAAATAAGCTCTCCCACTTTTTTCCCTTGCCAAACACCTTCTTCAATTGCTGGCATGTAATGAATTCCGCCATATAATCTTGAAATCGCAGCTTCTGAAGAGGCTTCCATGAAGGAATTATATTCTCGAATAGGAAGTCCATACTCTACTTCCGAACTATCCACAAAATGGAAATCTTCACCAAAAAGCTGGGTCAGGGTATAAGCTGCTGCAGTGGAAGCCACACTGTGCCCACTTGTGTGTTCTGGGAATGGCGGAGTTTGTAAGACTGGGACCCATTCCTCATCAATGTATTGATTGATGTAGGTTTCCGGACGGATCAAAATGCTTCGGTATTTTTCATCCCAACAGGCAACAAAGGCATCATGAAGGGATATTCCAGTCAAAGCAAAAGCTTCAGCAGTCTTTTTCCAGTCGGCGTTGGCGGTTTTGGATGCGATGGCGGCGATACTCATCCAGTGACCTCCTGGAGTTATTTTTTTCTCCGCGAACATCACATGCCCCTTTACATTCATTTTGTAAGGATTGCAATCCCAGAACATCGCGATGTCCAGTTTTTCCTTATCTGCATTATTTACCGTTTCATAAACCTCATAGGCCAACTTGTAAAATTCTGAATTTGGATCAGTCGAGAAAGGTGGTGGTGGAGATACCTTGAACTGTGCGGCAGAATCAATTACGTAAGTTCGGATAGTTCTCCAATGCGGTTCTATTCCTTCCATGTAAGCTGGAGGGGTAGGTTCCCAAGTACCTGGTAGGTTTGTCACAGTGTATTTCGGAAATGATCGGCTTTCATGATAATTGTCTTTCTTAGAATAAGCCAAAATAGCATTTCCTACCTGCTGCCCAAATTCTACAGAAGCTTCAAATACATCGTCCGGAATTCCCTTTTCTCGAAGCTCCTCGAAAGCTGTATCCCGATGGGCGTTAACCATATCTTCTGAAAAGATTAAAGAAGTTCCGGTATGATAATAGGCCGCTAAGGCCGCTAAAGGAGGATAAATATCCTGTGGAACTTCGAAATTGGTTTTTTCCGAACCTTTGAGCTGTCCCAAAAGGGATTCATATGACGGGTCAGTTGCAGCAGCTACTTCATATGCAGCAAGCGATGAGTAGGAATAAATTCTGGCCGCAACGGGCGGAGAAAATATATCGTGGATAATCACTTCTGTGATTCGGTCTTGCGCCTCACTGAGGTAATAGCCATCGGTAATTGCCTGACTATAATCTACCTGTTTTTGGCAGGCGGCTACACCTAGGATTAATAGGATATAAATGAATCGCTGAATGCGCATAAGAAATCTACTTTTAATTAATCGGTAATTTATGGAATTAATGTGCTGGACTCAAGCCAATAAGCTAAACGAGGTGAGCAAATGTAGGTTGAAAATCTTGTTGTGGACAATGATTTTTATCATTCCTTAGAAACCTTAACATAAAAAATCGGACCATCATTCGATACAGCGATGATTTCTTTATCAATTGCTAGAATATGCCGTATTTCGGCTTGAAGGGGTACAGTCGGTGCTAGTCCGACTGCTTCCCAGTTTTCTTTCGACCATTTCAATGCAGAAATAGATTGCCCGTTATTTTTTCCAAGATCCACTCGATATCCTGAGAAATTCCCTCCGAGATAAAGGGTTTTTGTGGTCTCATCCCATAGCATGGAAACTATAGGGCTCAATTGCTGCTCCCAAGGAAAAGGAACAAATTCAAAAGAGCCGCCTTGCTGGTGCAAATAAGCGCCAGACCGGAATTCTACAGCTTCTTTTTTATCAGCTAGGTCCAGGGCCTCTCTTGAGAAAAGGTCTTCCGGTCGCTGGATTTTGGCATATTCCTGATAGGAGGGGTGTAACTTTTTGATTCCGGGGATTTGCTTAATCAAGTCGTCTCTTGTTACAAAAGGCACCAATTTTTCACCCATGTAGTGAAAAATTAGCGGTTCGGCTTTTTCATTTTGATCAAAATCCGCATGATAAAGGATGACAGGGTTTTCTTTGCTGGACTTCAATTTGGAATTAAGACCCAGATTTCCTGTAAGAATATCCAGAAGTCCATCACCATTGATATCTTCAATCAGAATGGATTGAATCCAACCGGAGGAATACTCCAGTCCCGGATATAATTGTTCTTCGAATCGGTCTCCATTTTTAGAAAAAATCCGAACACCCTGCCATTCACCTGCAAGTACCAGTTCTTCAGTGCCGTCTCTATTTAGATCAGTCCAAACGGCGTCATTCACCATTCCAAAGTGCCTGTTTTCTCCGAACAAGATTTCTGTTTGCTCTTGAAATTGGCCTCTGCCATTGTTTACAAGAAGGTAACTCTTTGGTTCAGCCCCATAATCACCGGGGACATTGGAGGCGCCGATAAAGAGGTCAATTGCTCCATCCAGATTGATATCAATTGGAGCAATGGTGGAGGTGTTTTCTCCAAGGGGAGGAAGAGAATTTGGAGAGAAGCGAAATGACCCTGTTCCGTCGCCAAAGAACACACGATCAAAGAGGAAAAGATTGCCTTGCTGCTCTTCATTTCCACCACTTCCCACATACAGATCAAGGTTTCCATCTCCATTTAAATCTGAAAATAAAGCGACGACATCCTCAGCCTTGGCTAATTGATCGAAGATGGGATTTTCTATTTTTTGGAAACTTCCATCCGTTTGTTGGAGGTGAATTTCTCCAGGTTGATCCTTTGCTCCCCCGAGATATAGGTCTTCCAGTCCGTCTCCATTTACATCGCCAATAGCAATAGCAGGACCTTCGGATGCATAACTTCTAGGAAGTAGGTATTCTCGATCTGATTCTCTGATTTCGGTTTTTTCGATATGCTTCCAATCAATAGGAGAGCGGTAGTCTGATTTGATTGGATTAGTGATTTCCGAAATCCCTTTTCCATCTCCCTTTTTTAAGGTTAATGTTGTGTTGACTGGGATTGCCTCAAAAATTTCCCGGCCCCCTTCTGGCCATACAACCTGAATAGAATCAATTTTTTCTATTTCGCCCAAACCAAAAACTAGGGTAGTGGAGGTTCCAGATTGGAATCCGCGAGAAGTGCTAAGTCGTTGGCGGAAGATTTTTTCGGGAGCAAAAAGGGTGACTTCTGCGCCAATACCGAAAGAGTTAAACTCTGGACTGGAAAGGTTGATTCGGAGAAAATGATTCCCCGTCTGATCGCTGCGGTTTTGGTAGATGAAGGCTTCCTGATCCAGATTATTGATAATTAGTTCCAGATCGCCATCATTATCCAAATCAGCAAAGGTACTGCCATTGGAATAGGAAGGTTGATCGAGACCCCATTCGCTAGACATTGAAATAAACCTAAGATCTCCCAAATTGCGGAAGGTGTAATTAGGAAGCTTCACACTGGGAAGCATGTCGATTTGCCTTTTACGAAGCTCACTTAAGGTCATTTTTGGATCCGCTTCCTGAGAGTATTGGATGAAATCCAAATCATTTGGCCGCTTCACAATACCATTTGTAATATGGATGTCCGCGAAGCCATCATTGTCCATGTCCCAAAGCAGAGGAGACCAGCTCCAGTCGGAAGCATATACTCCAGAATAAAGTGCTATTTCACTAAATCCTTTTTCACCTCGATTCAATTGGAGATTATTACGGACGTATTGATCTGCGTAGTTGAATTGCTTTTTGATTTGGTAAACCTCTACCTTATCCTCTCCGACAGACTTCATCCAAATTTCTGGATCTTCCGGCAGCATGTCGGTGGTGAAGATTTCCGGCAATCCATCTCCATTCAAATCTGCGGCATCGTTTCCCATGGAATAGCGAGAGGTATTGGCAATCCAATCTTCTAAAGACTCCTTAAATGTACCATCCTGTTGATTTAAATAGAGGTAATCATTTTCGGTGAAGTCATTGGAGACGTAGATATCTGGCCAACCATCTTGATTGAAGTCTTCTACAGCTACCCCTAAACCAAAACCCAAAATGCTGGAATAGATTCCTGATTCTTGTGTGGCATCTAAAAATCGTTCTTCCCCTTGTGCAGATAGATTTTCTAGAAGTTTATCGCCTCCTTCATAGGAGATAAAACGGTTTTCTGATTTTGCGAAAACTTCTGGAGATTTGACACCATGATTCAAAAGGTATAGGTCTAAGTCTCCATCCCGGTCATAGTCAAAAAATGCCGCATGAGTTCCAAACCCTCTAAAATCCACCCCATACGCTTCTCCCTGTTCCTCAAAGGTTAAATCACCTTGATTGATCCAAAGTCGGTTTTTTCCTTCAATTCCTTTGTATCCAGAGACTTGACTCACATACAAATCCAAGAATCCATCTCCATTTACATCGGCAAAGGTTGCTCCATTGGACCAGCCTCCCATTTCGGAGATTCCAGCACTTTCGCTAATGTCTTCAAATTGGAAATTTCCTTTGTTCAGATAGAGTTTACTTGGAACTTGATTTCCGGAAAAAAATAGGTCCACCAAGCCATCATTATTGATATCGCCCGCTGCTACACCTCCTCCGTTGTAGAAATACAAGTATTCCAGAATATTCATGGAATCGGTGGAAACCAATCGATTTTCAAAGGTTATCCCGGTTTGTTCCGAAGAAAGCAATTCAAATAATTTCGGACTCCTCTCTTCCTGCTTACAAGAAAACAAAAAGAGTGCTCCCAAACTGATAAGAATGATCTCTGAAAACTTATTTCCAATCATAATTCCAGATTTCTGCGGAGGCATTATTTTTTACAACTAGGAGGTGACCCGGTTGAAGAATTTCAAAATGTCGGATATCTCCTTCCAGTTTAAGTCCAAGAGATCGATTAGGGACAAATTCAAAACTTCCATCACCCTTTCCGAGCAATAACTCTCCATAGCTAGCGTCCGATTTTCCAATTTGAGGTTTTACTCCTGCTAAATTCCCCCCTAAAAGGATATCGACGATCCCATCTTGGTTGAAATCATATACCTGGCTCGCAAAAATCCAGGATTTCTGAGCTTCTCTTGGAAATGATTTCCATTCAAAATTCCCCTGACCCAAATTGATCAAAACTCCCGATTCCAAATGATTTGCCTCCAGAACGATGGATTTTGAAAGCACGTCGGAATTGAAAATCTGATTCAAGGTTTGATTGTTGTAATTCGAATACTTGATGTATTTCTTCTTAATACTTGGAATCTGCATCTCCAACTCATGCTTCAATGTGTAAGGACTAATTACTCCATCTTCTACAACTGTAAATACCTGTTCAATGGACCCATTTTGATCAAAATCATTCAGATAAAGTTGAATAGACTGTTCTGAGTTGGCCTTGAATCGAGTATTCAATCCTTGATTTCCAAGAATCAAGTCTGGCAAATTATCCTGATTCAAATCAGCAACCTCCAGGCTTCTGTACCACCCTTTGAGGTTTTCCATTTCAGGCATTTCTATTTTTTCAAGTTGCCCTCCTGTATTGCGGAAGAAAGTAGGAGCCATCCAATCCCCCACAAGAACAAGGTCAGATTTTCCATCGCTATCCCAATCCACCCAATTGGCGTCGGTAATCATTCCTAATTCTTGAAGTTGGGGAGCGAGTTCTGAAGTCTTTTCCTCAAATTTTCCCGTTCCATCATTTACCCAAATATGACTGTTTGCTGGAGCACCGTAGACAAATGGCACTAATCGTTCACCCACAAAAAGATCAGGCTTTCCATCCTCGTTGATATCAATGACTTGGGCTACCGAACTGCTTCCCTTCACTGCTAGAAATCCAGCGTTTGTCTCTTTGGTGAAATTCCCATCCCCATCATTTAGGTAAAGCCGATCTGCTAAATCTTGTGAATAAAGTGGGAATTCATTCCCTCCGGAAGTGACAAAAAGATCTAAGGCTCCATCTCCATTGGCA
Source organism: Algoriphagus sp. (assembly GCF_013373065.1). GTDB lineage: Bacteria > Bacteroidota > Bacteroidia > Cytophagales > Cyclobacteriaceae > Algoriphagus. The sequence goes on along the minus strand of NZ_JABXIN010000002.1, from coordinate 19,195 downwards.
TCGAAAAATAAGGCATCCGTGTCCTCCGAAGGCGCATCTTGTTCGAAAGCCACTTGGGCTGAAGGTATAAACTCCCCATTAATCTTTCCCAAGAAAAGCTGACCTGAAAATCCTTTTGCACCTCCAAAGTACAAATCATCCAATCCGTCTCCATTGACATCTGCTTTTACGAAAGCAGGACCTTCTGTTGAGAACATATGGTAGGTCAATCGGTCTCGATCGAAATCAACAAACGGATTTTCCTGATGGGTGAAATTTAGTTTTTGGGAATTATCCTTGGAGAAGATACTTGCTTTTGGATTTTCTTCTATTGGTTCAAAATCGTTTGCATCTTCCCAGCGAAGTTCCAATAATTGATCAGCAGGAACATTTTGTAAAACTGTTCGGGAATTATCGGGCCAGGTTACGATAAGTTCATCCAATTGCACAATTTCTCCTAAACCAATGGTGATTTTGGGATCGACAGAGGATTGGAAACCCCGGTTGGGCATTTGCTCTTGATAAAAGACCTGATCGTTCGACTTTGCCAAAACTTTCGTTCCTATTGCTTCTGTATTCTTACCCTTTCCGATCAAATTCAATTGAATGAAATGATTTTTGGGAAGTAGGGAAGGGGTTTGATTGATGAATAGCTGAGCCTCACGATTTACATTGTTGACTACCAAATCCGGAAATCCATCATTGTTCAAATCTCCATAAGCCGCACCATTGGAATGAATAGGTTCGCCCAATCCCCATTCATTTGCTTTGTTAATGAACCGTAAATCCCCTTCATTGTGAAAGGCATAATTGGAAACCGGATTTACAGGAATCGGGTCTATCAAAGCACGATAGTCTACCCCTTCTCCGGTAATGATTTTTACTTTTGTTTCTTCATCATCGATGAAGTTGAGGTAATCCAAATCGGTAATATCCTGATAGATTCCATTGGCAACAAATAAGTCTCGGAGGCCATCACTGTCCATGTCGAAAATTAAGGCTCCCCAACTCCAATCGGTTGCCTCTACATTGGCCATTCTTCCCATCTCACTGAAAGTCCCATCTCCATTGTTGATATGGAGCATGTTTCGGGAATATTGATAGTGATAACCGTGATTTTTGTTGAATTGGAACTTGTCCCAATTTTCGAAAGTGGTCACCTGCTTTAATCGCTCTAAAGGTTCAGGTAACATGTCTGTCACGAAAATATCCAAAAGCCCATCTCCATTGATATCAGCGATATCTGCTCCCATGGAGGCCGCCGAAATTGATCGCATGGCTGATTCCAACGATTCGGTGAAGGTTCCATCTTGATTATTGATGTAGAGATAATCTCGCTCAAAAAAATCGTTAGAAATAAAAATATCCGGCCAGGTATCTTGATTCACATCCCCGATAGTGATTCCCAATCCGAAACCAATTATGGAGCCATATATGCCAGCTTCTTCACTAACGTCTGTAAACCTTTCTCCATCATTTCTAAAAAGCTTATCTCCGCCCACAGGGTCCCGGTTAGGGCGTTCATTTTGCATTTTATTAAAGCTTCCAATGGCTTGATAGCTATTGTTCAAAAGATAGACATCTAAGTCTCCATCTTTGTCATAATCAAAAAAGACTGCATGGGTAGAAAAGCCCTGATCGGCCAATCCATATTTTTCAGCTTCTTCAGAAAAAGTCCCATCACCTTGGTTGATGAAAAGTTCATTTTGTTTATTGTCACCGGAAATATCCCCCGAATTACAAACATAAATATCCAAGAGTCCATCACCATTGATGTCTGCCATTGCCACTCCTGTGGACCAAGCTCGTTTTCCTCCCACGCCGGCCTTTTCGGTAACATCTTCGAATTGGAGGTTTCCTTTATTCAGGTAGAGTTTGTTAGAGGATAGGTTTGCTGTGAAATAGATATCCAATAGTCCGTCTTGGTTAACATCTCCCAAAGCGACGCCTCCTCCATTGTAATAATTACGGTAGGTAAAAATGTTAAAATCCTCATCGAATGAGAGATCATTTCGAAAATCGATTCCAGATTGAGAAGGGTCTAATTCTTGAAATAGGGTAGGCTCATTTTTCTCAACCGTGGTACAGGAAAAGATCAATAAGATTACGATCGCTATTGGCCATTTTTTACTCATGAGGGGGATTTTTCAAGATTTTTTGAAATGTTCAGATCGACGATCTCTGCTCTAACTGAGGATAGCGATTTTTTGAAAATTCGTACTCTTCGATTTCCGTCAATCTTTACAAAAGCAATCAGACTTTTATCTTCATTTGAAACTTCAAAAAAGCCTGGTCCATACCATTTTTCAAATTGCGCGATCACATCTTCCCGAAGGTTTTCAACGCTCAGTTCTTCATTCCAAGGAGCCCAACCGTCATACACAAATTCCACAGGCATGAGGTAGATTTTATTATCTACAAAATCTGGATAAAAACGCATTTTAGCTGACTTTCCGGAAGGTAATTCAATAGCGTATTCAACCGAAAGTTCAGTGGGACCATTGGTAAGGATTCCTTCTTTATTGAGTTGCCAGCAGGTTTCAAAAAAGTCGCGTTTATCCATTCCCAATTCAAGGTTTAGGAACAGCTCGTTGTTTATTTCTCCTGATTCCAATTCTCTTCGCTCGATTTTTTGATATTGGCTTTCGCAAGCGAAAAGTGAAACGGTAATCAGCAAACTAAGGGCGGATCTTAAATAGAACCGGTGTTTCATCATTTCTAAAGGCAATTAAATAGTGGTTATTGGCTTGTTTTATTGTTTTCAAATCTCTGATTTCTCCTTTCACTACGAAACCACTTTCTTCTGGTCCCAGCAGCTTCCAAGACTGATTTGATTCAAATTTGAGAATCCAGCCGTAGGAACCAAGTTGAGTTCCCAACTCGGGCTTGATTCTACTTTGATTTCCTCCAAGGGCCAAGTAGCGGTTACCCTCCGAGTCCTCAAAATACGTAGTTGCATAGACAGGTGCTTGCTGTAATGCAATTGGTAAAGAGACTTTTGAAAATCCAGTACCTTTTTTATTGATCCAAAGGCTGGTCTCCAGATTGTTAGCTTCCAAAATTACGGAATTCGCAATGGAGTTTGGAGAAAATAAATCCTCGAATTTTTTAGTGCCATAGTCGGCATATCGAAGCAGCGATTTTTGGAGGGTAGGGATTTGTCGGACGAGGCTGTTTTTCATCACCCAAGGTGTGGATTTTTCTCCATCAAATTCACAAAGGATATGATCAGCGCTGCCATTTTGGTCAAAGTCATTTACGTACATTCTCAGGATAGAGCCATTCTTGAAATCCAACCGGGTGTTTGTTCCCATATTTCCGGCTAGAATATCCTTATAGCCGTCCCCATCTACATCTTCTACCAAAAGGCTATACCAAAGTCCTGAGGTGTTCTGCATTCCAAAATACTCCGTTTGATCAACCCAAGAATTGTTTTGGAAAGAGAAGATTCGAATTCCCATCCATTCTCCCGTAAGGATTAATTCCATATTCCCATCTAAATCCAAATCTGATATGGTCCCAGCTGTCAGCATTCCTAAGTTTTGCAATTCAGGGCTGAATGAATTTGAGATATCTTGGAAATTTCCCTTTCCATCATTTTCCCAAAAGGTCACACCAACGGGAATTCCATACCCATAGGGGTGAGCTCTTTCCCCGATGATTAAATCAATATCTTGATCCCCATCCCAATCGAAAGGAAGTGCAAAAGCCGTTGGCATTTTTGAAAAGACTTGTTGAGATTCCTCAAAGTTTCCATCCGATTGTTGGAAATATAATCTGTCCGAATAATCCGGACTATTCTCAGGAAACTCTATTCCACCACTCAACACCAACAGATCATCCAAACCATCTCCATTTGCATCAAAAAATACCCCGCCAACATCTTCTGTCTGGCGATCAGATTGGGAAATGTCCGTTTTGATTTCCTTCCACTCAGGTTTTTCTGTCAATTGGTACAAACTAGAAGAGAACCCTTTTCCATTTGGAAGAAATAATAAGGGAGAGCCATTTACTGTATTGGAGCTTAATGAAACTTTAGGACCTTCATTGCTGATAGACCAATAGCGAAGTCTATCCCGGTCAAAGTCCACAAAATCACTTTCCTGATGCTTTAAATCATAGAGCATACTCTCCCTTGAAAGTAATGTTGAAGAGGTGTTTTTTTCCTGATTAGGGAAATAGGAGCTTTTCCGTTGGATTTTGAGGATTTGGTTTGCTGTAACTTGTTGATATTCGGATACACTTCCATCAGGCCATTCAATTTTTAAATTTTGAATACTGTCAGATTTTCCCAATCCGAAAAACAGTCGTTGATCCACAGAGGACATATAACCTTTTACCGGCTGAAATTCCTGAATTTGTGCTATCCCCTCGGTTTGAATTTGGACTTTGGCTCCAAAAGCATTTCCTAAATCAATTCCGATAAAATTTCCTTTCCCCAATTCAAATGCTTTGTTTTTATATAAGGAAACCTCTCCATTCAGGTTGTTGATTATCAAATCCAAATCCCCATCATTATCCAAGTCTCCATAAGCTGCTCCGGTACTGAAGGTTTTTTCAGTTAATCCGGATTCAGCTGCCTGGTTGGAAAACTTCCAATTCCTTTCATTTTTAAACCAATAATTCTTAAGTGGAGTGGAAGGGAAGGCATCAATCATTTTGGTGATTAAGACTGAATCCGAACGGTACTCATTGACTTTATCGGGGTTAAAGGCGTAATAATTTACAAAGTCGAAATCAGTCAAGTCCTTGACTATCCCGTTTGCGACAAAAATATCTTTCCAGCCATCCAAATCAGCATCAAAAATCAAAGCTCCCCAGCTCCAATCGGTTGCCTGAACTCCTGCCATTCTGGAAACTTCAGTAAAAAGGGGCTGTCCAGTGGAAGGGTCTTTTCCTAGATTTCTTTGAAGGGTATTTCGGGTAAATTGGCGATGATATCCGGCTTTGAAATTCGATTGAAACTTATCCCACTCTTCAAAAGGGGTTTTGGTTTTTACGCGTCCCATATCTTCAGGGAGCATTTCGGTTACGAAGATGTCAGGACGATTATCATTATCGAGATCGGCAATATCAGCACCCATTGATCCCATGCTGATCTCAGGAATCAAATCAGGAAGAACTTCGGAAAAGCTTCCGTCTTGATTGTTCAAATACAGGTAGTCCCGCTCAAAGAAGTCGTTGGAAACGTATAGATCAGGCCAATTGTCTTCATTTAAGTCAGCAACAGTCACACCGAGCCCATATCCTATCGCGCTCCCATAGATACCGGCTTCTTCGCTGACGTCCTTGAATATGTCACCCTCATTTTTAAAAAGTTTATTGCCTCCATTTGGATCCCGGATTTCCCTTTGCCCCTCACGCAAGTCAAAAATCCCGACGGATCGGGGAGAGTTACTAAGTAGATACAGATCTAGGTCGCCGTCTTTGTCATAGTCGAAGAAAACAGCATGTTGAGAAAGTGCTTTTTCATCCAAACCGTATTCAGACGCTTTTTCGACAAAAATCAGGTTTCCCTGGTTGATGAAAAGTTCATTGCTTCGGTCAGGAGTATTGAGAGGACCTGACTTGCAAACGTAAATATCCAAAAGACCATCACCATTTACATCGGCTATACTGACGCCAGTAGTCCAACTTCCCTCGGAGTCTAAACCCGCTTCTTTCGTAATGTCTTTGAAAGTCAGGTTGCCTTGATTTATATAGAGCCTATTGGAGGTTTGATTGCCAGCGAGGAAAATATCCAACAAGCCGTCATTATTGAGATCACCCAAGGCAACTCCTGCTCCATTGTAAAAATTCCGAAAGGTATAGGGGTTAATTTTTTCCGTGTAATTCAAATCATTCCGGAAGGTTAGGCCGGAGACTTTTGAATCGATTTTTTCAAAAAGCACCTCTGATGTAGGCTTTTGTTTTTGGCAAGCGCCTAATATCAGAAGGATAAAGTATGCTATTTGAAATGACCTACGCATGTTCTAAAAAAAAGGAAGTGCACAAATGTACACTTCCTTTTACTATCAGGATATTATATGATTAATAACCTGGGTTTTGAGTCAAATTAGGGTTAGCATTGATTTGCTGCAATGGAATTGGGAACAATGCTCTGAATGGTTCAGATTGTCCTTTTTCCCACCATGGATCATTCCAAGTTCCAAAACGGATTTGGTCAGTTCTTCTAGAAGCTTCAGCAAACATTTCGCGACCACGCTCATCATAGATGTCTTCTAAAGTCAAGCTTGTAAATGCAGGCATTCCAGCTCTTTCTCTAACCATATTGATTGCAGCTAGAGCCACATCAGTTTTTCCTTGACGGAATGCAGCCTCACCTTTTGTAAGGTACATCTCAGCCAATCGGAATAATGGATAGTCATTGCTCAAGCTTGATGCAGCACCAGAAGCAAATTCAAACTTTCCTACTCGAGCACCAGCTTGACGGAAGGCATTCGGAGCAAGCATATTGATTTCTGGAGTGAAAGTCAATGGCTCACCATCTGGATCATCTGCTTCTGCAGAGATATCTCTCAATCGGGTACCATCAGCAGCAAACTGAGGACCAACGATGAAGGCAGACTTTCTAACATCATTGTCATCGAACTTGTTGTAGAATTCTTCCAAAGAAGCATATCCATTCCAAGGCTGCTCTTGCAAATTGTAGGTGTTTTGGCTTAAGTAATGAAGAGTCATTTGAGCCAAGTTGAAACCACCAGCATTATTTTCGTCATAAGGAAGGGTCAAGATATTCTCGGTAGATCCTCCGTTTCTAGTAGCAAAGTTGCTGAAGAAGTTAGATGACAAAGAATAAGGACCGCTAATGACTACATCAGCAGCAGCTTCCGCATCAGCCCATCGTGGTGTACCTGTATACACCTCAGCATTCAGATACAATTTAGCCAAAATCGCATGAGCAGAGTAATAGTTCATGGTAGACTTGGTGTCTTCTTTTGGAAGTAAGTCTACATTTTCTAGTATTGAGCTCTCGATAAAGTCGAATACTTCCTGACGAGAATTGTTGGTTGGGTTACCACCGGAAGATGTTTCAGTAATGATTGGAACATTTCCCCAGTTATCGATTAGCCATAGGTAAACAAGAGCTCTCAAAACTCTTAATTCAGCATTCAATGCTGCTACGTCAGGGAAGGAAATCATCAAGTTGTTGATTTCACCGATAGCTGTGTAGCAATAGTTCCACGAGTTGTTGAATGCCTCATCAGAGGGTGCCCAAGTGTGTCTGTGTGCTCTTAACCAAAGACCACCATCTTCCCAGTCAGCACCTTTTTGTGGAATTGCCATCTCGTCAGAAGACACTTCATTGATAGACCAAATACTGTTGTGTCCACCCCAGCTACCCACGATTCGGGAATAGGCTGAAGCTTTCAAAACATCAATCAACTGTGGGTTATTACTATTCGCCACATCCTCAGGAGTCACCCCATCGAGTACCTCCTGCTCCAACTCCCAACAGGATCCCAATAAAAAGACCACGGGGATCAACAGAAAGGTTTTTCTAATTGATTTTAACATATCTCTGTTATTTGATTGATTACTTAAAGTTTACGGTTAGACCCAAAGTGAAGGATCTAGTTTGAAAATACGTATTTCTACGCTCAATACCTGGAGAAAGTGAAGTGGTAAATCCATCACCATTCTCAGAGTCATTGATTCTAACTTCAGGATCGATACCTGTGTAGTTAGTGATGGTGAAGAGGTTTTGCGCAGCAAAGTACACTCTAAAAGAACTTAGATTAGGGGAATTGGTTTTGAAATTATATCCCAATTCCATGTTATCCAATCGGATGAATGATGCATCCTCAATATAAGAACTATTGAAAGTTGGGGTTGAGGTGATCAAAGGATTAGTTGGAGTCTTGTCAGTGATTACGGAGTTCCAAGTGTTGGAAGCACCATCAGCATTTTCGTAGAAACCTCTATAAGAGTTGTACAAGTCATGACCCCAAGCGCCTCGGAAGAAGAAGCTCAAGTTCCACTGACCCCACTCCAAGTTGTTAGCGAAACCGAATTCACCTTTTGGAAGACCGTTACCCAATCTTTCAAATTCATTTGGATCGGTAGTAGAAAGGATGTATTCACCACCTTCGGAGATACCCAACAATCTTGGACCATAGAAGTCACCCAAAGTTTGACCTACTCGGTTGTAGATAATTGGATTGTTGTTCTGACCTGGCGATCCTGGAGTTGCAAAACGCAATTCGTCAAATCCTAGCTCACCAGCAGACAAGCTTTCAATTTGTGTTTTCTGATAAATGGTAAAGTTGAAAGATGGAGTCCACTTCAAAGAACCTTTGCCCAGTCTGTTAGCGGAAATTGCGAATTCGAAACCAGCATTTCTCAAGTCTGCCAAGTTAACCCATGTAGAAGATGCAGTATTAAATCTTCCAGGGTCAAATGGGTTTGGAGCGCCGGTAGCTACTGGCACATTAAACAATAGATCAGAGATGTTTCTAGTGTAATAATCTACGCTACCAGAAAGTAATCCGTCTAGTAATCCGAAGTCGATACCAATGTTGAATTCTTTTTTGGTTTCCCATTTCAAATCCTTATTAGGGTTTGAGTTTTGAACGATACCTACAAAGATGTCATTGGTTGTCAATGGATCGCCATCAAGATCAATTCTGTTACCATTTCCAAATACACCCAAAGCTAGGGTTGGAGATGGAGGAAGGTTACCAGTCACACCGTAAGAAACTCTTGGCTTGAACTGGTCAAAAATTCCCATGTCAAAAATCTGAGTGAAGTCAGAACCAATAGACACTGCAGGGAAGATACCAGTTTGATTATTTTCACCGAATCCAGAATAGGTTTCAGCCCTTACGGAAGCAGATAAGAACAACCAGTTGTTGTAGTTGAAGTTTGCTCTACCGAAAGCAGAGTTCAATTGATCTTCGTTAGCAAAAGAGTACAAGTTGGTATTTGCTCCTAAACGGATTGCACCAGCACCCAAATTATTCCATCCCAAGTCAAATAGGTATTGACGAACTCTAGCGCCAAAGCCTTCATTTTTGGTTTTCTGGAATCCAAGACCACCTAACAAGGTCATATTCAAACCGTCGGAAAGATCTGTTTCAAAACGCAATGTTGTTTCGAAGATTTTTTGGTCTCTGTCAAAAGCATTTCGCTCAGCAGATCCACTGGCACCGAAACCAACTTGGAAATCTTGTCTTGACCAGAATCCACCAGAAATAGTGTTTCTTCTATCCTGAGAATACTGAGCTGACCAAGTCAAGTTTGGAAGGAAGTCATATTCTACTCTATAGGAAGTCAAGGCAGTTTTTGTCTCACCGATAAACTGCTGCTGCTTCGCCAAGGCTACAGGATTGTAGAAGTCAAACAAGTCTCTTTGGAAATAACCTCCAAATCGCTCCTGAGCAGATTCAGTATTTTCGAATACAGGTGCAGTAGGGTTGTAAATAGTCGCATATCTAAATGCAGCGTCATTGATAGACTCAGAATCAACATTGGTGAAGGACAAGTTTACATTGAATCTCAATTTGTTGTCCAAAGCACCTTGAGAAAGGTTGATTCGAGTATTTAATCTTTGGTTGTTGGTTCCGTCAACGATACCTTGGTTGTCTCGGTAGTTAACCGATGCCATATAACTGGTATTTTGGAATCCACCAGAGATACTAGCATTAGTTGTGTAAGAGAATGCATCGCTAATCAATTCTTCTCTCCAATCAGTGTTACTTCCGAAGTCTGTACCACCTCGAGCTACGAATTCTTCTGCAGAAAGCACAGGGATTAAATTAGTAGCCTGATCCATAGTAGCGAAAGAGTTGATGGTCACGTTTACATTGCCGTCTTTCTTACCAGAACGAGTTGTAGTAATCAAGATTACACCGGAAGAACCTCTAGCACCGTAAATCGCAGCGGCAGAACCATCTTTCAATACATCGATGGACTGAATGTCATTCGGGTCTACGTTTTCTAAGGAAGCACCAATTACTCCATCCAATACGATTAGAGGAGAAGAGTTGGCGCCGAAGGTAGAAAGACCTCTCAATCGGATATTAAATCCGTTGTTTGGGTTACCACCTGGTCTTGTGATAGATAGACCAGCTACTTTTCCTTGAAGCAACTGAGCAGGGTTGGAAACGTTACCTCGGTTGAAATCTTCAGGTTTTACACCTACAACTGCAGATGTAATTTCTTTTTTGTCTTGAGAACCATAACCGATAACCACTGCTTCTTCCAAGCTTTGGATATCTTCTTCTAGGTTAACAGTAAAAGTACTTTGGTTTCCAATCTCTACCTCTTGAGTCAGGTAGCCAACAAAGGAAATCACTAAAATTTGATCGCCAGGCTGAATTTCAAGTGTAAACTTTCCATCCAAATCTGTTGCGACACCCCTCGTGGTACCTTTAATTAAAACGGTGGCACCGGGAACAGGGTCTCCCAAAGAAGCATCCAGGACTGTACCTGTAATGGTTCTGTTTTGCGCATTGGTCATGATCGAGACTCCAAACAGGAGTGTCAAGGCAAGAGCCAATGTTTTGAACTTTTGTAAATAATTTCTCATAGAGTTTTTTGTTAGTAAAAAGCGAAATAGGTATGAGTACTTAATTTCGAAACTAATGTGTTGTTTATTTTTTGATTTTGCAATATTTAAGAATTGCACTCGATCCATATCGAATTCATGCTAATTAAAGGAACAAAGTTTATTTTGCTTAATCAGTATTTAATTCTCTCATTTTGTGAAAAAAAATTAATGGAAAACGTTTTCCTTTTATTAAAAATTAAAAAATCGAATTTTTATTAAAAATTTGAAAATTTGCCATCTTGGTGAAATACGCTTCTAGAGCATTGGAAAACATTTTTAAAAAATTTTAAAAAGTACTCCCGTTTATTAAAAAAATTAAAATGCATAAAAGTCTTTAAATAGTTATTTGTTACTTCAAATATGAATACTTCTTTAGACAAAGTGTTTTATTCCAACAATAATAGACTTTAGTCGTAAGCTTTTTAACAATCATTTGATAAGGGTTTTTGAAATACTATAATGAGATATACTCTTCCAATTCTTTTTTTGACTTTAACCTTCATGGTAAGTCCTTTTTTAGGATTCTCTCAAGGGATTCGAGGTACGGTCAGTTCAAATGACGGCGAAGCGCTTCCCTTTGCTTCGGTATTTATTCGAAATCTTGGGGATGGAGTTCCGACTAATGTTGAGGGGTATTATGAAATCAAATTAGCCGAAGGGATTTATGATGTCTATTTCCAGTTTTTGGGTTATAAATCCAGAATAGAAACTCTTATTGTAAAGGGGGATGAATGGACAACTTTTGATGTACAACTCGAGCCACAAGTTTACACCTTGGAGCAAGTTGAAGTAAAAGCTGGAGCTGAAGACCCAGCTTTGACGATTATGCGGAAAGCCATTGCAAAAGCTAAGTATCATCGGCTTCAGCTTCAGGAATATGAAATGACCGTATATCTAAAAGGTACCGGCCAATTGACTGATGCTCCATTTTTCATGAAGAAAACCCTTGAGAAAGAAGGTTTGAATCTCAACGAGGCCTACACCTCGGAATCCGTTTCAAGAATTAAATTTTCCTTACCTGATAAAATAGAGGAGCGAGTAATTTCTATTCGAACGAATGGGGAAAATCAAAATACTTCACCAGCTCCATACATTCAGACCAGTTTTTACCAAGAAAAGATCAATGAGATCATTTCTCCTTTGTCCCGAGCGGCCTTTCAATATTACCGTTTTCGATATGAAGGAAGCTTTTTTGATGACGGGGTAATGGTCAGTAAAATCCGAGTCATACCTAGATCAAAGGGAGAACGAGTTTTTGATGGGTATATTTATATAATAGAGGATTTGTGGGCTATTCATAGTCTCGATTTGAAAACGTCCTTATTGGGCTTTCAAATAGAAGCCATGCAGCAATATGCGCCGGTTGCGGATAACGTTTGGATGCCATTCACACATACCTATCGATTTTCAGGGAAATTTTTTGGATTTGCTGGGGAATTCAAATATCTGGCTTCTACCCGGGACTATGAAGTAACACTGAATCCGGACTTGGCACATACACCCATACTTATTGATGAAAAAATAGAGGATGTGCCAGTTCAGCAAACTGAGCAAGTAAGTGAGTCAGCGTTGTCTACTCTAGAGAAATTGAACAGTGAAGAACCTAAAACAAGAAAGGAATACCGAAAACTTCTGAATGAGTATGAGAAAGAAATGCTCAAAGAACAAAAAGAACCGGAAGTTGTGACTGAGCGAAACTATAGCATTGATAGCTTGGCTAAAAAACGGGATTTGAGTTATTGGGATAGTATCCGGCCTGTTCCGCTTACTGCAAAAGAGATTCAAGGATATGAAAGAGATGATAGTCTAGCAGTCATTGAAGCTGCCAAAATGAGTGATGTGGACTCAGTAGCTCAAAAAGCCCGAGAAAAATATAAGCCTCTTGATTTCCTTTTTGGGGATAATTACTACTTCGGAAATGGGGTGTCTGTAGGTTTTGAGCAAAATTTAACCAAGCTTTCCTTCAATACAGTAGAGGGTTGGAAAGTAGGATTGGGGATGTTCTATCGTAAACAAAAAGTAATCAAGCTTGCTGATAGTGTGAATACCATCCGAAAGAGTTTCAATATTGAACCCGAGTTGCGGTACGGGTTTTCAAGTAAGCGCTTTTATGGGACAACTACTATTCGATGGTCTACCACCAAACCAACTTCCGGCTATTCCTATGGACTGGAAGGAGGTCGGTATATTTACCAGTTTAATGGAGAAGAGCCGATAAATGAACAGGTTAATGCCTTGTATTCTCTTCTTTTCAGGCAAAACTACATGAAGCTTTATGAACAAAGTTTTGCTAGATTTTTCTGGGCACATCGGGTAGATTATTCCTTGACTTATCGAGTGAATGTAACTCTCGCGGATCGTCGACAACTTTTTAATCAATCGAACTATAGTTGGTACAATAAGCCAGAAAGGGTTTACTCTTCCAATCAGCCAGAAAATGTGGAAGCAGGAAATGCTTCATTTCACGATCATCAAATTGCGAAACTCCAATTGGGAATAGAATGGAGACCTGGTATAAAGTATGGTATTCGAAATGGAAGAAAATATCCGATTTCCGATCGGGCCCCATTGATCAAGGTAGATTATATTAAAGCGTTTCCTAGCCTGATGACGCAACAAGATTTTGCAGCGGACTTCGATCATTTACGAATCGGTATTGAGCACGATTATACCTTCGGGATAAGCGGGAAATTAGATTTTAATATTACAGGAGGTGTTTTCCTAAATTCAAATCAGGTGTACTTTCCAGATTTTCAGCACTTTGGTGGAAATCGAACCATCTTTTCCAATTTTGGTCCTGCTTCCAATTACCGATTCATGGATTATTATAAATACAGCACGAGTAGTTCCTACGTTTCCGGAATTTTTCATTATCAATTCCGAAAATTTCTATTCACGCAATTACCTATGTTGAGATTTTCAGGTGTTCAGGAGAATATTTTTCTGAATTACTTGAAGACTGAAAATTCTCCGCATTATGTGGAGGTAGGGTATTCTTTGGATAATCTTTTCAGACTGTTCCGGGTAGAATTCGGAGCAGGCTTTGAAAATCGAAAATACCTTCGAGGTGGGGTCAGGTTTGGGATTGCAACATTCGTTACTATCAATTAAATAAAAAAGGCCACATCAAGTGGCCTTTTATTGGAATGATAGTTATAGATCAGACTTTCATGATCTCTGCTTCTTTTTTAGCAAGAAGCTCGTCGATTTTAGAGATGTACTGATCTGTCAATTTTTGAACTTTTTCTTCTGCTCTTTTGACCTCATCCTCTGAAGCACCGTCTTTTTGAAGTTTTTTCAGGGAGTCATTGGTGTCCTTTCGGACTGTCCTTACAGAAATTTTACCATTTTCACACTCGTGTTTTGCCTGCTTGACAAGGGTAACTCGTCTTTCTTCAGTTAATGCAGGTATGGTCAAAATTATAATCTCTCCGTTGTTTTGAGGAGCTAATCCAAGATCGGAATTGATAATGGCTTTTTCGATTTCTGAAATCAAGTTGCGCTCATAAGGTTTGATGGCTAAGGTTCTAGCATCAGGCGTTGTAATAGAAGATACCTGATTAATAGGAGTAGGGGTGCCATAATAAGGAACCATGATGCCATCCATCAAATTGGGCATAGCCTTTCCGGCTCGGATTTTCACCAATTCGGCAGCGGTATGATCCACTGCTTTTTGCATTTGTTCTTTTGCGTCGTCTAAGTAAAGTTCTATTTCTTCCATGAGATTGCTTAGATTGATGTGATTAGCGTACCGATTTCTTCACCTTCTACAAGTTTGCTAAGGTTCCCGGCTTTATTCATGTCAAATACAATGATAGGCAAATTGTTTTCCTGGCAAAGTGTAAATGCCGTCATGTCCATGACATTTAGATTTTTTTCATACACTTCATTGAATGAAATGGTGTGGTATTTAGTTGCGGATTTGTCTTTTTCCGGATCTGCAGTGTAGACTCCGTCCACTCGAGTTCCTTTCAATACAACATCTGCCTCAATTTCGATAGCCCTAAGACTGGCAGTAGAGTCCGTCGTGAAATAAGGATTGCCGATACCCGCACCAAAAATCACGATTCTTCCTTTTTCAAGGTGACGAATCGCTCTTCTTCTGATGAACGGTTCACAGACGCTTTCTACTTTGATTCCGGACATCAGGCGAGTGTATAAACCAGCCTGTTCCAAGGCACTTTGAAGGGCCATGGCATTGATCAATGTTGCCAACATCCCCATATAATCGCCTTGTACACGATCAATTCCTGATTTTTCGGCTTGAACTCCTCTGAAGATATTTCCTCCTCCGATCACGATGGCTATTTCGACACCCATCTCTTTAACTTTCTTGATCTCTTGGGTGTACTGTTGCAGGCGATTTGGATCAATACCGTAGCTTTTTTCGCCCATCAAGGCCTCTCCGCTTAGTTTAAGGAGGATTCTTTTGTATTTCATTTGGTTAGATATTTTCAATCTTGGAATCGACTAGCCATCGAAAAAAATTTCGACAAATATAAATTCTATCCCTGACAATCTTAATCATTTTTTAGCTTTTAGATGACGGGGTGCTTAGAAGGTAATCAATACCTGGTTTTTTTCTACACTTTGTTTTAGGCTGACTTTCACGTCAGACACAATGCCATCACCTGGAGATTTGATGATGTTTTCCATTTTCATAGCTTCCAATATAAGTACCACGTCTCCTTTTTTCACCTCATCTCCCGGCTTGACTTTCAGATCCAAAATCAACCCCGGCATAGGAGCTTTGATGTCCTGAACATTTGCTGATCCCTGATCTTCCATCCCCATTTCCTCCAGCAATAAATCGAATCGGTCTTTTAATGAAACAGAAACCACCTTTTTGTTCAGCCTGATCTGAAGGGTTTTTGATTCTCGGTCTATGCTGACCAATTCCGCTTCCATAGATTGGCTGCCATTGATCAAGTGAAACCTTTTAGAGTCGATGGGTTGAAGGTCCCAGCTCAATGTTTTCCCTGAGACTTGGGTGCCTTTGTCGGTTTTTTCTACCGAAAAGCTTTTTTCCTTAATGATAACTGAAAACATTCCTGCTATTTTGAGCTTTCAATCCTGAAATTTGATGATTTCGGATAAGATTTGTCAAATATCCAATAATTGAACACGATGCCAAAGAATATTTTGGGAAAGAATACACTTTTCGGGGTGTTCGGTCTTTTGATCGGATTATTCTCCTGTAAAAGTTCCCAAGAATTAATAGAGACTGATTCGGATGACGCTGCTATTGTTGTTTCTGAAATTTCATCTGAAAAAGCAAAAAGTGATTCGATTCGCTTGGCCAGGCTAGCTGCCCAAAAAGAATATGAGCTGACGGCTTACCGATCAGCCTCCACAAGGCGTTTTGATATTTTGGATACTGAGTTGGATTTATCCTTTGATTATCAAAATCAGACGGCTTTGGGAGAAGCCATCTTGCAAATTAAGCCATTCGCTAAAAAACAACGGGAGTTAATTTTAGATGCAAAAGATTTTGAGCCAGGCCGAATTTATTTTTTGCACGGAGATGAAGAGACCGTGGTGAACTATCGCTACGATTTCAAGCAGTTGTTTATTTATTTACCCAAAGAACTCAACCCCAAAGACACCTTCAAAATCCGGATGAAATACACTGCTTTTCCAGAGCGAAATTCCGGTTCTGATAATCTGGCCATTACAGATACAAAGGGTTTATATTTCATAGACCCTCTAGATACCCTTCCGGGAAAGCCAACCATGATTTGGACGCAAGGGGAGACTGAATACAACAGTAAATGGTTTCCGACTATTGATCAGCCCAATGAGCGTTTTACGCAAACCATCCATTTGACCGTGGCTGATAGCTTAACTACCGTCAGTAACGGCGTTTTGATCAAACAGGCACCTTTGGAAAATGGGCTAAGGAAAGATACTTGGCGAATGGATATTCCCCATGCACCTTATTTAGCGGCCGTAGCCATTGGCGATTTTGACCGAGTGAAGGATGACTACAATGGACTTTCAGTTAATTATTATGTAGAAAAAGGCTATGGGAAAGGGGCGGCGAAAGTTTTTCAGAATACTCCTGAAATGATTGAATATTTTGAAAAAATCCTTCAAATCAAATTCCCTTGGCCAAAATATGATCAGATCGTTGTTCGGGATTTCGTTTCAGGTGCCATGGAAAATACAACGGCCTCGATTTTTATGGAGGAATTGAGGTTGACTGAACGGGAAGCTATCGATTCGGAATGGGATTACATTATCGCGCACGAGTTGTTTCATCAATGGTTTGGTGATTATGTAACTGCAGAGTCTTGGTCGAATCTCACATTGAATGAGGCATTTGCTAACTACAGTGAGTATTTATGGAATGAATACAAGTATGGTCAAGATGAGGCAAAACTGAAATTAGCAGTCGAGGCAGAGACCTATTTTCAAGAGGCTCAAACCAAACAAGTCGATTTGATCCGCTTTTACTATCAAGATGCGGATGGGGACATGTTTGATGCGCATTCCTATTCCAAGGGGGGATTGATTTTGCACATGCTTCGCCAGTATTTGGGAGATGAGTTGTTTTTTAATGGACTTACTTTTTATCTCGAGGAAAATGCCCTTCAAAGTGTTGAAGTCCACAATTTAAGATTAGCCTTTGAAAAAGTCAGTGGAGAGGATTTGAATTGGTTTTTCAATCAGTGGTTTTTAGATAAGGGCCATCCGGAGCTAATGGTGGAAGTGGATTATTCCCAACCTGAAAACCTGTTGATTTCTGTACGGCAAATCCAGGATTTAGAAAATTCACCCCTGTATCGATTGCCATTTGAAGTTAGCTGGTATGAAGGAGAGGAGCGAAGAAAGAAGCGCTTTGTTTTAGAAAAGGCATACCAACAATTTGCCCTAGAAAATGAAAGGCCTATTTCCCAATTGTATTTTGAGGAAGGAAAAAATCTATTGAGTAAAATCAGTACGAGTTATCCCTCTTCATTCTATGTTCGCCAATTCCAAGAATCCCAATTGGGAATTGCCCGTTACGAGGCTTTGGATTCCTTGCTGGCACGGGAAGAAAATACCCTACTCCAGCCTTTATTAGAGAAAGGATTAGAAGATTCTTTTTGGAGCATCCGTGAGCTTTGTCTTCAAATATTACAGCAGAACCCTGAATGGATTGAAGAGGTAGGTTTGGAAAATAAGGTGTATGAGTTATCTGAAAATGATCCTGAAAATTCGGTGCGGGCAGGTGCTATAGATGTTCTAGGTTCATTTAATCCAGATAAATATTTGAATACATTTACCCGTATGGCTAATGATTCGTCCTATTTGGTGGCTAGTTCTGCATTGATGGCAATGAATTTAGCGGTCAATAGCCCCCTTGATCCTCAATTCATGGAGCGCTTTGAGCAAGAAAATAATTACAGGATTTTGGTCCCTCTTGCTGAGTATTACCTTAATCAAAATATTTCAGGAAAAGGAGATTGGTTTCAGTCTAAGCTGCCTTACCTAAGCGGGGAGGGGTTATATTACTTCTTGGGGTATTACAGTGAATATTTTGTGTATCATCCTGAGGAGGGAAAAGAAGAAGCGACGAAGTATCTTTTGAATCAAATGGAGAATAGTCCACAAGTCTTTGTGCGTCTCGGGGCGTTTCAGGGATTGTTGAGTTTTGCAGATGAACCTGAGATTTTGGAGGAAATGAATCGGATAGCAGCACTTGAAAGCAATGAACAGATCAAAAATTACTTCGAATATTTTCTTCAGACATTAAATGATGAAAATTAATGCATTGATTTTAAGCATGTTGAAGGATATTTTCAGAAAATCTTTTTAAAAATATTTTTGATGCTTTGAAACTTTGTGAAAAGCCCATAATTTTGCCATCCGTTAACACAGAGATGACTTGAAAATAGCTGTGTTGATCTAGTTGGGGGAATACCAAAGCGGCCAACTGGGACGGACTGTAAATCCGTTGACTTATGTCTTCACAGGTTCGAATCCTGTTTCCCCCACATAGTTGCCTAATTGTAAAATTTTTTTCTAATTTTGCAGGGCCAAAATACAAGGGAGTAATCCCAGAGAGATTAAAAGCGGGAGTAGCTCAGTTGGTAGAGCGGCAGCCTTCCAAGCTGCAGGTCGCGGGTTCGAGCCTCGTCTCCCGCTCAATGCTTTTAAAGCATCGGGTAAAAGCCGACGTAGCTCAGGGGTAGAGTACTTCCTTGGTAAGGAAGGGGTCACGGGTTCAAATCCCGTCGTTGGCTCTTAACGGCTTCAAAATTAAATTAAATATATCTTTAAACTTAAACTGAGGATTTTCAAGCATGGCAAAAGCAACATTCGACCGTTCCAAGCCGCACGTAAACATCGGTACGATTGGACACGTAGACCATGGAAAAACTACATTGACTGCCGCCATTACTACTGTATTGGCTAAACAAGGTCTTTCCGAACTAAGAGATTTCTCTTCTATTGACAACGCTCCAGAAGAAAAAGAAAGAGGTATCACTATTAACACTTCTCACGTAGAGTATCAGACTGCTTCAAGACACTACGCTCACGTAGACTGTCCTGGTCACGCTGATTACGTTAAGAACATGGTTACTGGTGCTGCTCAGATGGACGGTGCTATTCTAGTAGTAGCCGCAACTGACGGACCAATGCCTCAAACTCGTGAGCACATCCTTCTTGCTCGTCAGG
>NZ_JABXIN010000033.1 GCF_013373065.1 Algoriphagus sp. | reverse complement strand
GTTTTTAAGGTGGAGAAATAAACCAATGGAAATCAAGTTTTCAAATTGACACCATCTCTTGGAGGGTTTCAAAAATGACTCTTCTTCGTCTTGCTGGCATCAATTCTTCGTTTTCAACCAATAATTCCGGGCCAGCGCTTTTTATTTTGTTGATT
The DNA here is from genome assembly GCF_013373065.1 of Algoriphagus sp. Classification (GTDB taxonomy): domain Bacteria; phylum Bacteroidota; class Bacteroidia; order Cytophagales; family Cyclobacteriaceae; genus Algoriphagus. The sequence continues at coordinate 61,540 of NZ_JABXIN010000033.1, read as the reverse complement.
CATATACCCTGGGTTTCGCTTCGCTCACCCAGGGCTACCAATCTTTCACCCCTACGGGGTTATTGAAGGCATGCTTCGATATTCTACATTCATCATTCTACATTCATAATTAAATCATTCTCAGATGCGTGATGGATTGATGATATAAGGCCGCATAAAAGAACTAGGATGCCTCATCCTTCGTAAATCGAATTTCGTAATTAGCCATCGGCTGTCCTTCGTAAATCGTAATTCTAAAATCAAAACAACTCCAAATCCCCTAAGCTCCATTTCCAGTCCAAAAATCTTGGATCTAAATCATCCTGTAATTTCCGTAGGGTGATCAGGGGGCCTTGGGTTAATAGGGGGATGCTGCCAAGATCCAGTACCTTTGTGTCATAATTCAAACCGGAAAAACTCACCCATACGGCTCCACTATTTTTTATCAACTCTCTAAACGGTTTCTGCAATTTATTTTTCTCAAAGCCAGAGAGGATAAATAAATCTGTAATTCGAAGTTCTTTTCCTTTTTTCCCCTCTTTCAGTCGATAAATCAGCAAGTAGCTTTCTCCATCGCTTAAAAAGGAGTAATTGACAATGGGGCAATCTTGATATCTCCAGCGGATATATCCGGGAATAAGGCTAGTGTGCACGCTCAGTTGAATATTGGTAGGGGCTTCAAGTTTTGAAATCAAGGTTGAAATCTCTTCCCAGTTTTGGGACGGCAATGGGCTTCTGGAGGATTTAGGGATTTTTAGTTTGATTTTTAACGGGAGTTTACCCCAAGTTTCCCAACCTAATTTCAAGTAGCCTGGATGGCTTTTTTTATTGGGTGTATTAAAGATTAACTGGACCCCTTCATTTTTCATCTCTTCCACCAATTCCTGGGTCAGGCGGCTAAAAATTCCTTGGCCTTGGTACTTTGGATGTACGGCGGTATCAACCGCTCTGCAGGCCCGATAGTTTTTATTTTGATCTGTAAATTGCCAACGGAGGAAGGCCCGTACCCCTATGATTTGATTTTCTTTTTCGGCCAGCAAAACCGGGGATGGCCCAAAGGGATTGTCGAAGTGTTTCCATTTCCAAAAAGCTTCTGTTTTGGGAAGAAGTGATTCTCCTAGTGATTCTTTTAGAAGCTGTATGATTTGGGGAATATCTTCTTCGGTCCCTTTGCGAATTACCATGTTTTAAAAATAGAATTCTTTCTAGAAATGGGATAGGGGTTGGGAAATATAGGACTTAGATATTCAATATTCATCATTCAAAAATTCAACTAGTCCCCGTTCGTGTCCTCACAAACGGTTTCCATATAGCATTTTTTTCATTCTCCTTTTTTCAAATATTCGTCTTCGTCTTTCTGGCATTTAGCTGTCTTTTCCAAAAAATGATTTCGGGCCAGCACTAAAATTATTTACGTTTTTTTGCCCAGCATTTCGCGCGTCGTTCCTCCTTGCTCATACTGGGCTACCAATATTTCACCCCTACGGGGTTTTTAAGCGGCATTCCAATATTACTTCGATATTTAACATTCATCATTCGACATTCATCATTTAATTATTTCTGTTGTTCGGTATTTATAATTCCGAACCGATATTGTAGGATTTGTAATCCGAAAAATCTTCTCATCACTATAACCCTCCAAGGGCTTTATAATGTGAAGAAATAAATCAATAGAAATCATTGTTTCAAAAATGACTCGTCTTCGTCTTGCTGGCATCAAATCTTCGTTTTCAACCAATAATTCCGGGCCAGCGCTAAAATTATTTACGTTTTTTGCCCAGCATTTCGCGCGTCGTTCCTCCTTGCTCATACTGGGCTACCAATATTTCATCCCTCTGGGATTTTTAAGCGGCATACTTCGATATTCAACATTCATCATTCGATATTCATTATTTAATTGTTTCTACTGTTCGGTATTTATAATCCCGAACCGATATTGTAGGATTTGCAATCCGAAAAAAATCTACCGCCCTCGTTCGTGTCCTCACGAACGGTATTCTGATTGTGTTTTTTCAAAAATTCGTCTTCGCCTTGCTGGCATTTTGTTCTCGCTTCCTAACAATACTCTCGGGCCGGCGCCGTTTGAATTTTGATTTCTATACCCTGGGTTTCGCTTCGCTCACCCAGGGCTACCAATCTTTCACCCCTACGGAGTTATTGAAGGCATGCTTCGATATTCTACATTCATAATTAAATCATTCTCAGATGCGTGATGGATTGATGATATAAGGCCGCATAAAAGAACTAGGATGCCTCGTCCTTCGTAAACCGTACTTCGTAATTAGCCATCGGCTGTCCTTCGTAAATCGTATTTCTAAAATTTAAAACAACTCCAAATCCCCGAGGCTCCATTTCCAATCCAAAAAACGAGGATCCAAATCATCCTGTAATTTCCGTAGGGTGATAAGCGGTCCTTGGGTCAACAAGGGAATGCTTCCTAAGTTCAGCACATTTGGATCATAATTTAAGCCAGAAAAACTTACCCAAACCGCTCCACTGTTTTTTATCAACTCTCGGAATTGTGTCTGCAATTTCTTTTTGTCAAATCCAGAGAAAGTAAATAGGTCCGTGACTCGAAGTTCTTTTCCTTTTTTCCCTTCTTTCAATCTATAAATTAGTAAGTAGGTTTCCCCATCACTTAAATAGAAATACTTGACAATTGGACACTTTTGATATCTCCATTGGATATATCCGGGAATAAGATCTGTGTGAACTCCGGATCGAGTGTATGAGAAGTCCTCAAGTCTTGAAAGAAGGGGAGAAACTTCTTCCCAATTTTGCGAATGGAAAAAGCTTTTTGAGGACTTAGGGACTTTCAGTTTGATTTTTAAAGGGAGTTTGCCCCAGGTTTCCCAACCTAATTTCAAGTAGCCTGGATGGCTTTTTTTATTGGGTGTGTTGAAGATTAACTGGACCCCCTCATTTTTCATCTCTTCCACCAATTCCTGGGTCAGGCGGCTGAAGATTCCTTGACCTTGGTTCTTTGGATGTACTGCAGTATCAACTGCACGACAGGCTGAATAGATTCTATTTTGATCGGTAAACTGCCAACGAAGAAAGGTTCGTACCCCAATGATTTGATTTTCTTTTTCAGCTACCAAAACCGGGGAAGTTCCAAAAGGGTTGTCGAGGTGTTTCCATCTCCAAAATGCTTCTGATTTGGGAAGGAGTGATTCTCCGAGTGATTCTTTCAGAAGCTGTATGATTTGTGGAATATCTTCTTCGGTCCCTTTGCGAATTACCATGTTTTAAAAATAGAATTCTTTCCAGAAATGGGGTAGGGGTTTGGAAAATATAATACCTCGATATTCGCGATCCATCCATCTAGAATTTCCCCAGCCCCCGTTCATGTCCTCATGAAAGGTGTTTTGATTACAATTTTTCCCTAAAATTCCTCTTCGTCTTGCTGGCATCATATCTTCGTTTCCTAACCATACTCCTGGACCAGCGCTGTTTTTCTATTAATTTCTTCACCCTGGGTTTCGCTTCGCTCACCCAGGGCTACCAATCTTTTACCCCTCCGGGGTAATTCAGGCGTTACTGGATTTTCACTTCGATATTCACTATCCAACGTTCGACATTCATCATTCGCTTTTCTAGCTTTTTGCTGAATTGATGATATGAAAACACATTAAGAATCTAGTATGCGCCGTACTTCGTAAATCGTATTTCGTAATTAATACACTTCCCAGCCCCCGTTCGTGTCCTCACGAACGGTATTATGATTGCTATTTTTTTAAAATTCGTCTTCGTCTTACTGGCACCTCATACTGCTTTCCAACCAATAATCTCGGTCCAGCGCTAAATCTTTCCACATTCTTTTGCCCAGCATTTCGCGCGTCGTTCCTTCTTGCTCATACTGGGCTACCAATCTTTTACCCCTCCGGGGTAATTCAGGCGTTACTGTATTTTCACTTCGATATTCAGCATTCAAAATTCATCATTCGACATTACTCAATAAAAAAATCATCCGTGCCTTCTGGATTGGCGGCATAAAACCCCATTTAAAAAAAATAAGCCTCGTACTTCGTAAATCGCATATCGTCCTTCACTATCCTCGTACTTCGTAAATCGTATTTCGTGATAAACCATCCAATGGTCTAACCAAGTCTTTCTTCCAGGAGCTTTTCTCTTTTTTTATTCATCTTCTTCTCTGCCCCAACAATTTACCTATATTTGAAAAGCCTTTGGCCTTTTCAGTTTATGAGAAAAATAGCGCTGTATTTTCTTTTTTTATCGTTTTTAGGTTCGAGTTGTATTAGTAATAAGCGGATTACTTATCTCCAAAACCTTTCAGATAGTACTTCCTACGAATTGGATGAATTCATTCCCTTTGCAGAGGTAGATTATGAATATATTCTTCAGCCTTTTGATATAGTAGAAATTGATTTTGCAACCTCTGATGAGGAATTGACAGAAGCATTCTCTTATCAAAATAGCCGAAATATGGGGGGAATGAGAGCTGGAGGAGGAGGCGGAGGACAAGGATCCGATCCTTTGTATTTTATAGGTTATTCCATCGATAAAGATGGCATGGTGGAGGTTCCCAAGCTGGGAAAAATAAAAATTGGGGGATTAACCGAAGAACAGGCAAAAGTAAAAATCCAAGAAGGGATCAATAAATTCTTTAAGGAGGAAGTGTATGTCAAGCTCCGAATTGCCGGAATCCGCTATACCACCTTGGGAGAATTTAATAATGTAGGCGTTCAGATTATTTATAAAAACCGGGCTACCATATTTGATGCCTTGGCTAATTCAGGGGAAACCACCCTTTTAGGGAAAAAGAACAAACTATTCCTTATCCGTCAATACGATGGGGGAGTGAAGATTCATCAAATCAATTTGAATGATCGGGCCTTGCTGGCTAGTCCTTTTTACTTTATTCAGCCCAATGACATCTTGTATATAGAACCGATGAAAATCCGTCAAATCGGAACGGCTGATAATTTAACTGCATCTCTGGCACTCATTGCGGGATTGCTGGCATCTGCTTTGTTATTTATTAACTTAGTAACGGGGAATTAAGTGTCATGGAGAAGCTCGACCTCAGCCAATTAGATAATGAAGAAAAAGCATTAGAAATACGCTACGTCGTCGCGAAGTACTCGCGCTATTGGCCTTGGTACACCCTTTTTATTTTGATTTTTGTGATTGCAACCTATTTATTTCACCGCTATACGGTTGAAGAATATGAGGTTCGCGGTTCTCTAGTAATCAAGACCAATACTTCTCCTGAGGCTCGGATTTTAGACCGCTCCAACATTTTTAATTCAGGTGTCAATCTTGAAAATGACATCCTTCGCTTACGTTCAAAGAACCTCGCCCGGGAGGCCTTGAAAAAATTACATTTTGATGTAGAATACTATGCCAAGACGAACATCAAAGACATTGAGCTTTATGACCGTTCTCCTATTCGCATCGATGTGGATTGGAATCACTTACAGGTGACCGATACTCCCGTGGAGTTGCAGATTCTTTCCGATGAAAATTTCAAGTTGATGCCTCCGGAAGGAAGTGTGTTGGATTTTAACCCGGCTCAAGCAGCAGGCGATGAGAGTGTTTTTAATAAGACCTACACCTTTGGACAGGAAGTGGAAACGGCCAGATCGAAGTTTACGGTTCACCTGGTAAACCCTGGACGGGTAGGAGATATTGTGATATTTAAGTTTATCAGTCCTGGTGCTTTGGAAGATCGGCTAGCCCGCTCAGTTAATGTAAGTCTTGAAAATCAATACAGTTCGGTTTTAAATCTGACAACTACAACAAAAGTGGTTGAAAAGGGGCGAGATTATATCAATGCCTTGATGGAGTCCTACATTGATTATGATCTGAATGAAAAAAATAAGATCCAGGAAAATACCATTGCCTTTATCGAAGAGCAATTGGGCTACTTGGAGGATTCCTTGAAGCAAAAAGAACGAGAGCTTCAGGAGTTTAAGGTAGAGAATAAGTTATTGGATGTTTCTGCTGAATTTTCCAACATCCTCAGTAAGATGAATTCCCTGGATGAGCAAAATGCCGAATTGGATTATCAGCTCAACTATTTTGAGGAAATCAAGCGATACATGGAGCAGAAGAGCAAGGACTTTTCGGATGTGATCGCACCCTCTGTAATTGGAGTTCCTGACCCCTTGCTCAATGGATTGATACAGACTTTGGTTACCCTTTCTCAGGATAGGCGAAAATTATTAGCTACCGTCAATGAAAATCATCCGGAAGTAATCAAGATTGATGTGCAGATGGAGAAGGTTCAGGATGCCTTGTTTGAAAATGTGGTCAATCTGATTGAAAACACTCGGAAACAACAGCGGACTATTCAGCGTGAAATCTCAAATTATGACGCCGAATTTGCAACCTTACCGGAATCCGAATCTCAGTACACAGGAATTTTCAGGGAGTTTAAGCTTCGGGAGTCTCTCTATACCTATTTGTTAGAAAAACGCGCTGAAGCAGGAATCGCACGGGCATCCAATGTATCGGATAATGCCATCTTGGATACAGCAAAACAGGGCACCTTAGTATTCCCTAAAAAGCAACAAAACTATGCACTTGCCATTGTTTTGGGATTCTTGGTTCCTTTTGGTTTCATCGTGATGCGGGATATTTTTGATGACAGCATCAAGGATCAACGAGACTTGAAGAAACATTTCATGATTCCGCAATTGGGAGTGATTGGTTTCTCAACGAAAGATACCAACAAGGTGGTTCTTGAACACCCTAAATCAGCAGTAGCTGAATCCTTCCGTTCCTTGCGTTCTGCGATTACCTATTTGGCAAGTGGAAAAAACACCAAGAAAATTTTGGTTACCTCCTCTGTTTCCGGAGAAGGAAAAACCTTTACCTCTTTAAACTTAGCATCAGCGATGGCTTTGGGGTCGAAGAAAACTGTAGTGGTTGGAGGGGATTTGCGACGTCCAAAATTAGCTGTCTATTTCAATCATTCCGACAAAGTAGGCCTATCTTCTTACTTGATCGGAAAGGTGGAGGCGAAGGATATTGTCATTCCTACGCAGCATGAAAACCTTTATTTTGTGCCTTCGGGAGTAATTCCTCCAAATCCAGCTGAACTCTTGCAAACACAGCGATTGAAAGACTTTTTGGCTTATTTAGAATCGGAATTTGATGTGGTTATTTTTGATACACCGCCAATGGGATTGGTTTCTGAGACCATTGATTTGATGCGTTTGTTCGATATCAACTTGTATGTAGTTCGTCAAAATTATACCAACAAAGATCACTTGGTCATGATCAACGACTTGTTTAATAACAAGCAGGTAACCAATGTCTATGGGGTCTTTAATGGTATTATCAACTCAGGTTATCACTACGAGGGATATAACTACGGATACGGAAATACTTATCTCTACTCCCAGAATAATAAGTACATGTACAATTATTATGGAGAGGACTTGGAGACCAAGAAGAAAAAGATCAAAGGAAAGAAACTCTCATTGGGTAAAAAGATCAAAAAGCTTTTTCGTACTCGATAATTTTTAGGGTTCAACTTTGACTAAGTTTCTTCTTTTCAATTAATCCAAAATACTTGGTGTTGATTTCTTGCTCTTAGTATCTTCGAGTTTATCTAGCAATAGTAGAATAGCTTCATCCCACCATGCAAAAAAGCATTTTTCATATTTCCCAAATGGACTGTCCTTCAGAGGAGAATTTGATCCGAATGAAGCTGGATGGGATGTCGGGGATTCGAAATTTGGAATTTGATCTGGAGAAGCGTGAGCTGACAGTATATCATGATCAGGAAATCAGTCCCATTCAGCAGGCTATTGAGGGTTTGAAGTTAGGAGGAAAGCTGCTTTCTACAGAAAAAACAGAGGCTCGGGATTTTCAAAAGGAAACTCGTCAGCGGAAACTTCTTTGGACTGTATTGGCTATCAATTTCGGGTTTTTTCTGATTGAAGTCGTTTTTGGAATTATATCCAAATCCATGGGCTTACTCGCGGATAGTTTGGATATGTTGGCAGATTCTTTTGTGTATGGGATTAGCTTGTATGCAGTGGGAAGTACCTTGGTTCGAAAGAAAAAGATTGCCAAGATTGCGGGCTATTTTCAGATTTTTTTGGCTGTTTTTGGGTTTTTGGAGGTGTTGAGAAGATTTTTTCTCGTGGATCAAATCCCGAATTTTAACACCATGATAGTCATCTCTTTTTTGTCCTTTTTAGCCAATGGGTATTGCCTTTATCTCCTTCAAAAATCCAAGAGCAAAGAGGAGGTTCATATGAAAGCGAGTATGATTTTCACTTCCAATGATGTGATTATCAATTTGGGAGTGATTGTAGCGGGCTTGTTGGTTCACTGGCTAGATTCCAACAAACCGGATTTAGTTATCGGAACAATCGTGTTTGTACTAGTTATCCAAGGAGCTAGGAGGATTTTGAAATTGGGAGAATGACAGTCGACAGTCAACAGTCCACGGTCGACAGTTTACAGTCTACAGTAGGCAGTGAGTAGTCTACCAACCAAGGACTTTCGACTAATTTCCATGGACCATTGACCGTGGACCGTTGACAAAAAAAACTCATTCAATTTTCTCCGCAATCTCATCCATGCTTCGCTCTGCCCAATCCATGATTTTTTGACGTTCAAAAGCACCGATTCTTGCTTCCCAATGAATCATGGTATAAATCGGTAGGGGCATCTCTTCTTCCTCTACTTCTCCATAGATATCGTCCAGGATTGCCAATTGGTCGAGGGGATCATAATTCTCCCATTCTGAAAAATTCAATTCTTCCCGCCCCTCTCGGATATCCTTCGCTACTAACCAAGAAACAGGAACAACATGGGAATACCAAGGGTAGTCTGTCTCGTTACTATGGCAATCGTAGCAAGAGGATTTAAAAATAGTTGCTACTTCTGGGTCCAATAGGGGAGAATGATCTATTGCTGCTGGATTTTCTGTTTGAACCGGAGGCAACTCATTAGGAATAAGTTGAAGGGCTAGTAGAATCACTACCAGCCCAATTCCAATATATTTCCAGATTTTATTCATGGGAATTACTTCTTCTTACCGGTACTCCATTCCAACAAGGTAGCTTTTTCTTCCGGTGTTAATTGACCTTCAGGTTTACGCTCTAGGAATTTCGCAGGAGGCATTTCTCCTTCTTCCAACACTTCCGTGATTTTTTTCATGGTTGCCAAAGCCTTCCCTTTTTTAGCAGATTCCAGTTCATCCCAGTCCAATTTCTCCTTTCCTTTTTCATTTTTGGATTCTGCGTTGTGACATCCATAGCATTTTTGTTGAACGACGGCCATCACATTTTCAGGAATTTCAGGGGCATCGTCACTAAGTTCAGGCTGAATAGAAGTGTCAGTTTTTGGCATGGCCTGCAAAAAAAGAATCAGGGCAAAACCGAAGGCAGAAAATAAAGATAGTTTTTTCATGGTTAATTGAGATTTGCTTCAATTTTAGTTTGATAAATTATACGATAACGAAATAAAAAATGGTCATTTTATTTTTTAAATTCTATAAAATTCTGAAAATATAGGATAGACGCAAAATAATCGGGATAAAAATGATATTTGATTGTAAATGTGTGGTTTTTGATCCGCTTTCCTATTAAAAATTTCTAAGCTGTCTTGGTCTTGAATTGAGGTGATAAGCTGACAATTATCATCTTTTTACTTGATGTTCTTTGGTGAAAATTGGCGAGAAGTTGAGGAACTTGGATATAGATAATTCGCCATGGGACTACTAGATAAATTGAATAACCCCTTCTTTCAGGAAGTCGGAGATATTGCCCGATTTACGGGTCGCTTTTTCCGGGAGGTAATCAAGCCTAAGCAGGAATGGGAGGAATTCATCAATCAATGTTATTGGATTGGCTATAAAACCTTCTCTCTCGTCGGTATTACAGCCTTTATCATGGGATTAGTATTGACCATTCAGACTAGACCAACCTTGTTGGAATTTGGAGCGGAGGCATTGATTCCTTCCATGGTGTCGGTAGCCTTGGTTCGCGAGATTGCTCCAGTTATTACCGCTTTGATTTGTGCCGGGAAGATTGGTTCGGGTATAGGCGCCGAACTGGGTTCCATGCGGGTAACCGAACAGATTGATGCCATGGAAGTCTCTGGTACCAATCCATTCAAATACCTAGTAGTGACTAGAGTTCTGGCATCTACAGTGATGGTTCCCATTCTTTCCAGTTTAGCAATTGCTATCTCCATTTATGGCGGGTATTTGGGGGTGAATCTGAAAGGGGACGTAAGCTGGTCTTTGTATTGGCATCAAGCCTATAATGCGCTGATTTATGGGGATTTTATCCCTTCCATGGTGAAGACGATTTTCTTTGGTTTTGCCATTGGAATAGTAGGAACCTACAAGGGGTATAATTCTCAGAAAGGAACGGAGGGAGTGGGTCGATCCGCCACTACGGCGGTGATTGTTGCTTCCCTGTTGGTGTTCATTTTGGATCTGGTAGCTGTGCAGGTCGCGGATGTTTTGGGATTGACTTAAGGATATGGAAGCGGAAAAACCCATCATAGAGGTCAAAGTGCTCAACAAGTCATTTGGTGAAAACCATGTCTTACGGGACTTTTCCCTTTCCCTATTCCAAGGTGAAAATCTAGTTATTTTGGGAAAGTCTGGTTCCGGTAAATCTGTCTTGATCAAATGTATCATTCGTTTGATCGAGCCAGATTCTGGGGAAATTATCATTTTCGACCAGGATATCAGTGAATTGGATCAGGACGAAATGGACATGCTTCGGGCTGATGTTGGGTTTCTCTTCCAAAGTAATGCTTTGTATGATTCCATGACTGTTCGACAAAACCTGGAATTTCCCCTTAGACGCCATTGGACCAAAGAAGAACGGGAGGAAAAAGCGGAAGCAGCCGTCTTGGAAGCTTTGGAGGATGTGGGGCTTTCGCATACCATTGATATGATGCCGGCAGAATTATCAGGGGGAATGAGAAAACGGATCGCTTTAGCGAGAACACTGATTTTGAAGCCGAAAGTGATTTTATATGATGAACCGACAACGGGGTTGGACCCAATCACCGGTCGAGAAATCAATGAATTGATGCTTAGCATTCAAAAAAAATATAAAACGGCTGCCATCATTATTTCGCATGATATGAACTGTATTCGGATGACGGGGAATCGGGTGATTATGCTGATTGATGGAAAAAATTATGCAGAGGGAAGTTTTGATGAACTATTAAAAAACACAGATCCCAAAGTCCGGGATTTTTTTGAAGGATTATGAAAAACGAGAAGAAAATAGCAAATGCCAAATTGGGAGCCTTGGTACTCGCAGGTCTGATGTTCCTGGTGTTTTCTTTATATATGATCGGGAAAAACCAGAATATTTTGGGTACATCCATGAGTGTATATGTCGAATTAAAGGATGTAAATGGCTTATTGACAGGGAATAATGTACGTTTCAAGGGAATGACCGTTGGGACTGTGAGTGACATTGATTTTCAGGATGAGAATATCATAAGTGTGAGACTGTTGATTCACAAATCCATGGCACCCTACATCCCCAATAACTCACTCACCACCATCAATACTGATGGTCTCATGGGAAATAAGATTATCCAAATTCATCCGCAAGAGGAGGAGGCTCCTCCGATTGAAGAAGGCGATGTTTTATACCCAATGTCCCAAGTTGCTACGGAAGACATGATTCGTCAACTGAATACCTCAGGAGGATACTTGGAGACGACCTTGATGAATTTGGCTGAAATCACTAAAAAACTCAATCAGAATGAGAATTTTTGGAATACTATTTCAGACACACTTTTAGTACATGAACTGCGAGGAACCATCCAATCCTTTACCCGTGCCGGCAATCAAGCTGCCCAAATGGCTCAAGCCGGAAAGGATTTGTTGGATAATATTCAAGAAGGAGATGGCTTGGCAGCTTCTCTGATATCAGACTCTCTGATGGTTCAAAATGTCGAAACAACCTTGCAGGAATTAGCATCTACTACTCAGGAGGCAAAGGATGTGATGGCCGATTTGAGGGTAATATTGGATGATATTCAGGAGGGAGAAGGGACGGTTGGTTTGATTCTTAAGGATTCCCTTTTTAGAAACACCCTGATGCAAACCCTTATCAATTTAGAAAGTAGCACCGAGCGCTTCAATACCAATATGGAAGCCATGCGCTCTAATTTCTTATTCCGGAAATATTTTAAAAACCTAGAAAAAGAGGAGAAGAAAGCGGCAAAGAAGAATCAATAGGGGTGAACCCTCGTAAAATGAAAAGAGTCGTGCCATAATTGACACGACTCTTTTTTATCTTTTTTCAAATCTAAAAGGCCAGGGCGGCTAACCCGAGTTTGGATTTGAGTGGATTAATTCCTTTTAAAATTTGCCCGGAATATTTTTTAAATAGATCACTGCCTAGCAAGTCCGTTAAAAACTTTGTTCGCTTGTTTTTAAGTCCCAGAATACTGGCTTTTTTATCATCATCTGAAGCATTGCTTCCCGTGATATTCATTAGCTCGTCCACAAACGACTTGTTATCAGTTTTCAATTTACTTTCCTGGTCAGCTGACAAGCCTAATCCTTTGGTATTATCCAAAATTCCCAGCACCTGGGATGCAAGATCCATTTTCGGCATCTTTAAACTTTGTCCGTAAGAGGCCGAGGCCAAAAAAACAAAAAGACCAAGGAAGGTTAGAAGTTTTAAATGTTTCATGTGTGTAAAATTTAATTTTGTTGGAAATCAAAAAACCTAAAGTAAACAACTTATCGAATTCAAGTTAAGTTTTTTCATTTGATAGAAATAATCAAAAAAAGAGGGTGTCACATAAATGCCCTTTGTCACGTTGAGCGGAGTCGAAACGTTGTAAAATAAACCAAAAATAGGCCTCGCCCGCTTGCCGGCAAAGGCAGGCAGGCGAGGCCTGACAAAAAACGACTTTCGAGACAGTCTCTTTCGATTTTTTCTCAATTATCCTTTTTAGGTCTAAAGTATCGAATAGGAGGGGCTGGTTCTGGTTTCAATTCAACCCCTTCAGTAGCCAACCGGCTTAAGGCTTCTTGCACCGCTCGCTCCAACTGAGGGTCTTTGCCAGCAACCACATCTTTTGGAGTTTGCTCCACCGGAATGTCAGGAGAAATTCCAACCCCTTCCACGGCCCATTCGCCATTCACATCGTAGAATCCCCCACGCGGGGCGACCATCCTACCACCATCAATAAATGGAGGGGTATCCCAAGTACCCACCAAACCGCCCCAGGTCTTGGTACCGATTAAAGGTCCAATTTCCATTTTGTTGAACAAGTAGGGAAGTAAGTCTCCGCCGGAACCTGCACGGCCGTTGATCAACATCACTTTTGGTCCCCAAATTCCTGAAATAGGCTGGGTAAACGGTGCGTTTCCTTTTACTCTGGAATTGAAATAACCCATCAATTCGCGACTCATAATATCTACCATGTAGTCTGCAGCGGACCCCCCGCCATTGTTCCGCTCGTCGATGACAGCTCCTTTTTTATCCTGCTGCGCAAAGTAGTAGCGGTTGAAATAGGTATACCCAGGTTGCCCGGTATTAGGAAGATACACATAGGCCAATTTGCCATCAGAAAGTTCATCTACCTTTCTTCGGTTACCTTCCACCCAATCCATCATGCGGAGTTGGTTTTCATTTGCTACAGGTACCGTCGCGATCATTCGAGCACCTTCTAGGCCTGGCTTAGAGTTAAGGTGGATCGTGGTATAGCGGTTGGCTGTGCCTTCGAAATAGGAATACAGGTTTATATTGGCTTCAATTGCTTTTCCATTGACCGCAACCACATACTCTCCAACTTGGGCTTCATTTCCTGGGTGTGCCAGCGGGGCATTGAGATTGGGATTCCAACTTTCTCCGTTATAGATTTTGTTAATTCGGTAATGCCCATTTACTACTTCAAAATCCGCTCCCAATAATCCGATAGGAACCCGCTCAATATCCGGAAAATCTCCTCCTCTTGTATAGGAGTGGCCAACAGCTACTTCTCCTCCAATGATGTCAATGATGTAATTCATATCGGTTCGATGGCGAACATGCGCAACCCAAGGCTTGTACCACTCATAAATCTCATCCCAAGGAGCTCCATGAACGTTGTCTACATATAAGAAGTCTCGCTGATAGCGCCAGCCTTCCCGATAAATCTGCTGCCATTCCTCTTGTGGATTGACTTTTACTTTCATGGAGGCAATGGCTTTCAAGGCTCCATCCCCGGGCTTTTTCCCACCCCCGTTGGTATCGACGATTCCCCAGGTTGATCCGGAACGATAGAGTAAGGACTTTCGATCCTTGGAAACTATTACTTCATTTACCCGACTTAGGAAGTCTTCTGATTTCCGCTTTTTCAAATCATACTTCTTCAAGACAGTGCCTTCGTTAGGGATGCTTTCGGTGTAAAAAACAGATCCGCTCGGGGCAGGCGCTAATTCGGTATAGTTTCTAGCCGGAATATCTATGGCGACAATTCGGCGGTCAAGATTTACAGGATCGATTGTGACCGTTACTCCGCTTTTATCTTCTTTTTTCTCCTCTTCTTTGGCAGCTTCTTCATCACTTTGGGGTAAAAGGGGAGACTTTTCCGTTGAGTCCAAAATCGCAAAATACAAGCTGCGGGTCAGAGGTCGGTCGTAGCTACTCATATCTAACCAGCCTGAATTCAGACCATAATCTGTGGAGGCTAGGAAATACAGGTATTTTCCGCTTTCATCCCAAACGGGAGAAATGGCATCTGCTAATTGATCACTGATTTGGATTTTTTCATTGGTATCCACATTCAGGACAAAAATGGATTTAAACTGATTTTCCATCAGTTTTGCATAGGCAATCCAATTTCCATCAGGAGACCAAACCGGATTCATACTTCGATTGGGATGGGCAAAGCGATCCGTTTCCACTACCCGTGCATTTCCTGTTTCAACATTTACGATCCAGATTTGATAATCGGTATCCGTAAAGGCTAAATGCCGTCCATCCGGAGCCCATTCTGGCTGGAAGAAAAAGCTAGGGTCAGGAATGCTGATGGTCTTTTCGATTTTGCTGCCTGTTTGGTCCGTGATAACCAATTGGTATTCCCCGCTAGCATCAGAGAAATAGGCGATTTTTTGTCCATCTGGAGACCAGGAGGGGGCACGCTCCGCCGAGGCAGAGGAGTTGGTAATATTGCGTCCAGCTCCATTTTCCTTTGGAATGGAGATAATTTCCCCTCGGAATTCAAACAAAGCCCGCTGACCCGAAGGAGAGAGATAGGCATTTTGCAATTGGTTCGCAGATACATCTACCCATCGCTCCCGAGCCCAAAAGAAGTCGCCTTTGACTTCAATTGGAACTTGTTTGAGTGAGCCATCTGAAGGATTGTATAAGTGGAGGTAACCCCCTTGCTCCAAAATAATCGCATCCGGTCCTGCATCAATGCTTTTGATGTCAAAATCCTTTAAAAAGGTTTCTTGCTTTTCTTGTCCCGTAGCAGGATCAAAAGACCAAAGGTTGGCCAAATAATCCCTTTCCGAGATGTAATACACTTTGTTTCCAAACCAAACCGGGTCTGTATGCCGCTCCCCATCTAGCTGAGGTGTCATGGTCAAATCCAAGCTTTTTCGATCCACAATCCAGATCGGTTTGGCTTGTCCTCCGCGGTGGTTTCTCCATTCCGGATCCCAAAAGGAAATCTGCTGGTAGGCAATGTGCGAACCGTCTGGTGAAATTTCCCCATTGACTGCTCTGGGAATTTCCAAAGCTTGTGGCATTCCTCCAGTAACAGGAATTTCATAAAACTTCGATTCTTGAGTGGGGTGACTCTCTCGCGCAGAGGAGAAAATGACCTTTTGTCCATCAGGAGACCAACCCGTTACCTGATCATTTCCGGGATGCCAGGTTAGTCGCTTTGGTTCGCCTCCTTCTGATGGAATAACATAAACGTCCACATTGCCATCATATTCTCCAGTAAAGGCGATGTGTTTCCCATCCGGTGAAAAATGAGGCAGGCTTTCCTCTCCTTCATTGGAGGTTAGTCGTATGGCCTGTCCTCCATTTCGGGATACTTTCCAAAGGTCATTTGCATAGACAAATACGATCTCATTTTGACTGAGACTTGGCTGCCGAAGCAGTTGGGTTCCTTGTCCCCAAGCGGAGAAAATCAAACCTCCAGCAAGGAAGAAAGTGATGAGTTTTTTCATGCTCAATTGTTTTGGGTTTGAATTAAAATTAGGGGAAAAATTTCTTCATCACTAACCGATCATGTACTATGTGGATTCAGAATTTAAATGAAAAAAGACCCTGCTCTAGTAATTCTTTCTCTTTTTCAGCAATTTGAAAATTGAATTCGCCATCCTATTGGTTCTAATCATCCTGCCATGTCAAAATTAAAAATTGCTTCTCTCTTTACTTTAGCTGTGGTCATTGGTCTTTTCTCTTGCCGATCTGGAGAATTAAAAGAGGATAATAAAGCTGAAAAGCCCAATATTGTAATCATTTACATGGATGATTTGGGCTATGGAGATGTAAGTGCTTATCAGTCGGGCACATTAGAAACACCCAATATGGACCGTCTTTTCAATGAGGGGATACGCTTTACCAATGGCTATGCTTCTTCGGCAACCTGCACACCAAGCCGTTATGCTTTATTGACTGGGACCTATCCTTGGCGAAATAAAAATGCCAAAATTCTTCCCGGTACCGCTCCTTTATTGATTGATACAGCCCAATATACGCTTCCTAGAATGCTTCAAGAGAATGGTTACAACACAGGGATTGTAGGCAAATGGCATTTGGGATTGGGATTAGGAAATGTCGATTGGAATCAGGAAATCAAGCCGGGCCCAAATCAAGTAGGATTTGATTATTCTTACATTTTGGCGGCTACGCAGGATCGTGTTCCTACGGTTTACATTGAAGATGGAAGAGTGGTCGGATTGGATCCCAGTGACCCCATTGAAGTGAACTATCAGGAAAATTTTCCGGGTGAGCCAACGGCATTGACCCATCCTGAAATGCTGGAAATGAAATGGCACCATGGCCATAATAACAGTATTGTGAATGGGATTCCTCGGATAGGATTTATGAAAGGGGGAGATGCTGCCAAATGGAGTGATGTGGATATGGCTGATCATTTTTTGGAAATAGCCACACAATTTGTAAGGGATCAATCGAAATCAGAGAAACCATTCTTTTTGTATTATGCCATGCAACAGCCTCATGTTCCCCGTACACCTCATCCTAGATTCGTAGGAAAGTCAGGAATGGGGCCTCGTGGCGATGTGATTTTAGAAGCGGATTGGGTTATCGGGGAGTTTTTGAAAACACTCGAAGAGGAAGGGATTCTAGAAAATACTCTAATTATTTTCAGTAGTGATAATGGCCCAGTAATCAATGACGGGTACTATGATGAGGCGGTTGAAAAGCTAGGGGATCATACCCCATGGGGATCTTTGCGTGGAGGAAAATACAGCTTATTTGAGGCGGGAACACGGGTTCCTTTTGCCACCTATTGGAAAGGGACAATTCAACCTGGGGTTTCCAATGCATTCGTAACGCAGATTGATTTGATGAGCTCCATCGCGCAATTGATCGGAGCGACATCAACTGCCAAAGATAGCCAAGATTTAATGGACGCTTTTTTGGGAAAAAGCCAAACCGGAAGAACTGAGTTTGTATTGGAAGCTACTTCCCGAACGGCCTTTCGTCAAGGGGAATGGGTCATGATTCCTCCATATCCAGGGCCAGAAGTGCTTGGAAATGTGAATATTGAGCTAGGAAATTCAAAAGAATATCAACTCTATAATTTGAAAAAGGATTTAGGTCAGCAAACTAATTTGGCGGAAAGTAATCCTGAAAAACTCCAAGAACTGATTCGTCGATATGAGGAAATAAAAGGAGAGTCAGAATCAGCGATTGAACCTGTGGAATTGAAATAACACGGAGGAAATTATTGTTCCTGTTCTTCCTCTACTTGAACGACCTCATACATGTTTTTTCCATCCTCTTGGACAGGCATGTAGTAGGTGTCTCCATATTTAACGAAGGTTTGATCACCTACTTTTACTTCTTCAGCTCCCTCAGGTAAATTGGAAACTACGGAACCGGCAGGAGGGGGAACCACTACATATTCGCCATCCTTTTGCTCATAGAAAGTTCCTCCGTAATAGTAGTTATTGATGGTGGGACTGACTTCTACTGTTTCTGATTCCTTTGGAATTACTTTGACGTTTGCCCCTTGTGGAGCTTCAACTACTACATAACCGTCTGAGGTTTCTACATAAAAAACGCCCTCATCGTAGTGATAATCCTGATTGTCTACAGAAACGATGATAGCTGTAACCGCAAGCGTGGCTACGAAAAAGCCCCAAGGATGCCATACTGGTCCCCAATAGAAAGGAGTGAAAGGGTGGTAGTAGTAGGGGCGGTACCAATAAAACCCAAAACCACCCCACATGTAAGGTGGTCTTGGATAAGGGCGATAGGGTGGGCGGTAAGCAACATTTCTCTGGTTTCGGATAATGGTATTTCTACTGTTGTCGATATTGATATTTACATCTCCACGACTTTTATCAATATTCACCCGGTTGTTTGAATTTCGGTCCCTTGAAGTATTGTTGTTTAATCGGTTTCCAGTTTGATCATTTCGGATGGAACCCACTTTGCTTTCTACTCGAGGTGATTGGGTTACACGGTTTGAACCTCCATTAATGGATCCGCTTGGTCTGGTATCTCTGGTTCGGTTTGTTGTGTTAGGTCTTGAGTTTTGGGTTGGTCTATTCGTGGTAGGTCTTGCCTGAGTAGGGCGCGAAGGAGCAGGTCTTGACGCGGCAGGCCGTGCCGAAGCACCACGTCCGGCAAGGCGTTGGGCAAGCGAATCCTCAGCAGTACTGGTGAATACTAGTAAAAATAAGATGCCAACTAGTTGAGTTTTATTTATCAAATATTTCATAAAAGTTTCAATTTTTCTTTGTCCAGATGATTTGTTTTGAATTCGGACCAGGTAAAAACTCAAACATGGAACTTGGATATTCCTGATTGATTTCCCACTTATCAAATGTCACTTCCAGTTGTCTTGCATATGGAGCACCCAAATAAGTTATCAATGCCTTTATCGGTCTTTTTTGTAAATCCTGACTGATCCAAATTTGGAAAGTGAGGTCCTTGTTAGCACCACCTATATGAAAGGTTTTTTCCTTGCCAATAATGGCCGTTCCCAAGAATTCGATATAATCCATGGATTCCATCAAATTGGAAGTGAAATTAGGATACAAAAAGTCAGCAAGGACTAAGTGAACGCCAAAGGATTCATTTAGCCAATCCAGCATATCCAAGGTGTTATCAGGTGCATCTCCAGCCGCGTAATAATTGCCTTCTAAGTTGTAATAGACAACTTGGTTTCCATTATAAAAGTAGAAATTATCCTTGCCTTGCTGAGTGATTTTGGAAGCCATTTGACTCCCTCCTTGAAATACAAATTCGGCGGTTCTAAACTCTTTGATCAAATAATTATCCGAAAAAGCCACATCCTCTTCAATAGTAGCCCGGAACTTTAAAGAATTTAATTCCCCAATGTATTCCGAGACTTTGTCTAAAATGACTAATGCTGTAGAATCATGGTAAACAGCCTGACCTTTTACCTGGAGAGACAATAGGATACACGCGAAAAAGAAAAACAACTTATTCATAGGTATAACATTCTAATTCAATGAAGTGATAAGAAGTGAAAACAAAAAGAAAAACATAACTCCTCAGGTATCGATTAAGTAAATTTTGGCAAAATCTAGGATTTTTTATCGAACAGACTCTATCAATTTTGATCAATCTGGATTTTTGAAAAATGTAGCTCAATCCTCCAAACCATGTCTAATTAAGCATCTTTTCAAGCAAGTTTTGCCAAAATCCAATTAAAGTTAACAGGTAAGGTTTCGGATTTTGTATGTAAATAAATCAGTTATATGACTTTTACAAAGAAAATAGTACCTTATAGGTTACATAAAATTTATTCGTAACATAAAACTCATAGTATGCGAAAAACACGCTTTTCAATTTTTGTCTTTTTAATGGGGATTGCTTTTTCAGCTTTTTCCCAGCAAAAAAAGCCCAATATCCTCGTCATATGGGGGGATGATATTGGTACTTGGAACATCAGCCACAATAACCGTGGTATGATGGGATATATGACACCGAATATTGATCGAATTGCCCGAGAGGGGGTGGGATTTACTGATTATTATGCCCAACAATCCTGTACTGCAGGTAGAGCTGCATTTATAGGAGGTAATGTTCCAGTAAGAACTGGTATGACCAAAGTAGGGATGCCTGGAGCTAAGGAAGGATGGCAGGCTTCTGATATCACTATTGCTACGGTGATGAAGAGTTTGGGATATTCTACCGGTCAATTTGGTAAAAACCATCAAGGCGATTTGGATGAACATCTTCCTACTATGCATGGTTTTGACGAGTTTTTTGGAAATCTCTATCACTTAAATGCGGAAGAGGAACCAGAAAATGAAGATTATCCAACAGGGATGATTTTAAAAGATGGGACTAAGTTTGAAGATCGCTATGGTCCAAGAGGTGTAATACATAGCTGGGCTGATGGAAAAGGTGGTCAACGAATCGAAGATACGGGGCCATTGACCAAAAAGCGAATGGAAACCATCGATGATGAGAGTATGGCTGCCGCCAAGGAGTTTATCAAGAAGCAAGTTGAAGACGGAAAACCCTTCTTCACCTGGTGGAATGCTACACGGATGCACTTCCGAACACACGTAAAAGAGGAGCATCGCGGTTTGTCCGGTCAAGATGAATACAGTGATGGCATGGTCGAGCATGATATGCACGTGGGCGAACTCCTTGATCTATTGGACGAACTGGGAATCGCAGACAACACCATCGTATTCTATTCTACCGATAATGGCCCTCATTACAATACTTGGCCAGATGCGGGTACTACTCCTTTTCATGGTGAGAAAAATTCAAGTTGGGAAGGAGCGTATAGAGTTCCTGCCTTTGTAAGATGGCCAGGAAAAATCCCTGCTGGTGTAACATTAAATGGGATTGTAGCTCATGAAGATTGGCTTCCAACTTTTGCTGCTGCTGGTGGTGATCCAGACATCAAGTCCAAAATCATGAATGGTTTCACCTATGGTGGAAAGACCTACAAAAATTACATTGATGGGCATAATCAACTTGATTATTTAACGGGTAAGGTAAAAGAGTCTCCAAGAGAAGGTTTTGTCTATGTTACTGATGCGGGAAGCATCTCGGCACTTCGATTTGGTGATTGGAAAGTAATGTTTCAGGAAAACCGAGCTGATAAACTTCAAATCTGGCTTGAACCATTTGTAGAACTTCGAGCCCCTTATCTATTCAATTTGAGAAGGGATCCATTTGAGAAAGCATTGATTGGGTCCAATACATATTATGATTGGTATATTGATAGAGCATTTATCATCATTGCCATTCAAGGCTATGCATTTAATTTCTTATCCACATTCAAGGATTATCCGCCTAGCCAGACGGCTGGAGATTGGAGTTTGACGAAAGTGGAAAAACAAATTGAGAACATGGTCAAAGCAAACAACCAGTAAAAAAATAAAGAGCCATGCGATTCAACGCATGGCTCTTTGATTTTAATTATCATGAAGAAAATTTTAAACACCGTGAAGAAAATCAAATTCAGTTTATTGCCTTTGGCAGTAATTCTTTTGTCTATTTTTTCTTGTCAGAATTCAGGAATTGAATCCAATGATTCTTCTACCGAAGAAATCCTGAAAAACGAATTGATCTCTTGGAATGATGGGGTAGCCAAGAATACCATTCAAGAATTTGTTCAAAAAACCACCAATCCCCAAAGTCCCGATTTTATTCCTGAAGGGGATCGCATTGCCGTTTTTGATAATGACGGGACGCTTTGGGCAGAAAAGCCTTATTATTTTCAGTTGGATTACGCTTTGTTTTTTATTAAAAAAGAAGCCTCCAAACATCCTGAATGGAATGAAAATAAATTGATTCAGGCAGTTTTGGCAGATGACATGAAAACGATTATGGCTTCTGGAGAACATGGTTTGATTGAATTAGTAATGTATTCCCATTCGGGTATGAGTGAGGATGAGTTTTCTTCACATGTGAGAGAATGGCTAAATGAAGCAAAGCATCCGCAAACTGGCCTGAAGTTCACGGATATGGTTTACCAGCCAATGCTGGAATTACTGGATTATTTACGTTCCCATGGATATAAGACTTTTATTGTCTCAGGTGGCGGTATTGATTTTCTCCGAGTATGGGCTGAAGAAGTCTATGGGATTCCTCCTTATCAAGTGGTCGGATCTTCCATTAATGCTGCCTATCAAGAAGTGGACGGGAAAAATGTTATTGTCAAGATTCCTGAATTAAACTTGATCAATGATAAAGCCGGCAAACCGGTAGGGATTCATCAATATATTGGCAAACGTCCCGTAATGGCTTTTGGGAATTCAGATGGAGATTTCCAAATGCTGGAATACACCACTTCTGGAAAAGGACCAAGTTTGGGAGTATATATTCACCATACTGATGCAGAACGTGAATTTGCTTATGATAGTCTTTCATCGATAGGAAATCTGAAGCGAGGTTTAATTGAGGCACCAACTAGAGGATGGTTGGTGGTGGATATGGCCAAGGATTGGTCAAGTATGTATCCGAATTAATATGAGATTTATTTTTCTCGGGCTTATTTTTCTCTCTTTCTCCAGTTGGGCATGGGGTCAAGAAGAAAAGGAAAATATGGGGAAGGAGGAGTTCCACCCACAAATTCGGGTAGCTCTCGTTACTATAAATTCTCATGTTCCAAATGCGATTGAAGGAGATAAAAAAGTAGCAATCCTTCCAGCTTGGGGTTTTGATGTTGATTATTTTTTTAATCCAAGGTGGTCAGTTGCCATTCAAGCGGATATCAAACTCCAAAGCTTTGAAGTGGAATCTGAAGGGGCATTATTGGAAAGAAGCTATCCTCTCTCAATTGCTCCTGTCCTGCATTATCATTTTAAGCGGCATTGGTCGCTTTATGCCGGTCCGGGTTGGGAATATGAAAGAAATGAAAACCTGTTTTTCTGGAAATTGGGAACGGAGTATAGCTTTGAAATCACCGAGGATTTTGAAATAGCCTTGAACCTTTCTTATGAAAACAAACAAGAGATTTACGATTCCTGGAATTTTGGGATTGCATTTAACAAAAGACTTTGGGTAAAAGATTAATCCACTTATTTAGAATGTCGAAATATCAGTTTATAGTTTGGGTATCCTTGGTTTTATTAACCTTACCAGACAGGCTTCATGCACAAGGTGCACAGAAAATATTTAATCCGATTTACGAGGAATATTTTGATAGCCTAAAAAATAGTAATTACCCATACGCTTTTCCGGTTTTAGGGAAAAAGGCTTACGCTGCTGGTTATGACCTTCCTTATGCCTGGGGTGCAAGCGCCATTTATTTCACACAAAGACAAGAAATCACAATATCCAAAACCTTAATTGGGTTTAATGGAGGAGAGCAAGTTGATTTGAGTGAATTTATTAGGTTTGGTCCTGTTATTGCGAATTCGAATGCATTTACCATGCGTCCTGACCTTTGGGTTTTACCTTTTCTTAATGTATATGGAATCATTGGAGGAGGTTTTACCCAAACGGATGTAAATTTAGTTTCTCCAGTTAGCTTTGAGACTTCACAGAGATTCAAGGCCTCCAGTTTAGGGGTAGGAGCTACCCTCACCGGGTCTGCGGGTCCAGTATGGGTGGCATGGGATAATAATTTCAACTTCGTGGATGTAGAAGTTGTCGTCGAGCCAGTTCCAGCTTTCAATTCGAGCTTACGGGTTGGGCATACTGTTCCATCCATTTCCAATCCACAAAGAAATTTATCCGTCTGGGTTGGTACGTTTTACCAATCCATCAAAAATGATACACAAGGCTCGATTACCATTGCCGATGTTTTTCCAGGCTTTGGAGAAGGAAATGTTATTAATCAGCTCAATGAATGGGCGGATACACTTCCTCCCGCTCAACGAGTAGTGGTAAAACAAATTATTCAAAAACTAGAGGATTTTGGGAATGGAATAGATCCAGGTACCACCACCATTGATTACCAAATCAAGAAAGAAGTTACGGTTCCTTTCAATATGATTTTGGGCGCACAATATCAATTCAATAAAAATTGGATGCTTCGGTCAGAAATGGGTGTTTTTGGAAAGAGAAGCCAGTTTTTAGTAAATGTGAATTGGAGGTTTCCTGGGTTCCGAAAAAATTAATAAGAAGTATTTTTTCATCCAAGGTTCTTATAACACCTTTCTTTTTGTTGAAAATGATCGGGTGGATTCATAAACTTCAAGAATTTGTAATTTTAAAACTTGTCTTTAGAACAAGATATATTCAGTAAAATTTTTTTTGAAGACATATCAATGGAGTTGTTAATTAGTTGAGTGATTTTTAAAAGGCAGGATCTAAAAAATCCAAGATTTGACTTGTTGTTTTCGTTCTTCTAATTTTTCCTTCATGCTTAGACCATGTCCTTTCTTTTTGATTGGGTTTTGAAAATCTATCTATATTTACCCCCAGTTCAAGCCTGACCTGTATTAATGCTTCCTCTGGAAATAAAAAATTTAATCTATCTAGTATCTGTTTTTTTTGGTCTTTTTTCGGGAGTAGTAGTCCTTTGGTACGGCTATAAGAAGTATCGCCCTAATGTTTTATTCGGTTTTTCCCATCTAGTATTAACTTACGGGGTTTTTATTGTTTATTTGATTGATTCCGGTAATTTCTCTCTTTTCCCTGATCTTTATCGAACAGGCAATGTGGCAGGATTTTTATTTGCACCCTTGACCTTTCTTTATGTCCGGCTAATCATCAAACAAAGACAGATAAGTTTGCTGGATTTGTTACATTTTCTACCGGTGGTGGTTTATATCATTGATTTCTTTCCGATTTTTTTCCAAATCACTTCTCAAGAGAAATTAGGTTTGATTCAGGCGGAAATTGACAATCCTGCAGTCTTCGTTTACTACAATCAAAGCAGATTTTTCCCTGCAAATTTCTACACGATCATGAGGACTTTTCAGATCGTTTTTTATTGGGCTTTTTCCGCCTTGCTTATCCATAAATTTGCCAAGAAGTTTGAGGAAAGCAAAGAGTCTTTCGGCAAAGATTGGGTGAGTTGGATGCGCTTTTTCATGGTCGCTTGGATGCTTCTTTTCTTACCATATTTTATTCTAAACCAGTTTGGAAGCCCTCAATTAGGGTTTGATTTACTGCATTTCACGGGTTCTTTGACGGTTTTAATCAACTCCATGATTATATTTTTCTTCCCTAAAGTGCTATATGGTTTAGATGAGTTTAATTATAAACTTCAAACTGTTACCAAGAAAGAGATTGAAGAGTCCAATCCTGTATTGCTAGATGAGGAAAGGATTTCAGAAATAAAGCAAAAGCTTGAAAAAATCATGGAGAGGGATAAAGTCTTTTTGGAAAATGGATTGACCATTTCCGAGCTTTCCAAACGATCTGATATTCCAAATTATTTATTGACCCTCTATTTAAACCGTGTTGTGGGAGTCAGTTTTTCGGATTTCATCAATGAGAGAAGAGTGGAGGAAATTTGTAAGCGGATAAAGAACGGGGATCTTCAAAATTTAACTCTAGAAGGATTGGGACTTGGATGTGGCTTTAATAATCGCAATTCTTTTATTTCGGCTTTTAAAAAGTTTAAAGGGATGAGTCCTTCTGCATATTCTAAGTCTTTAGATTTAAAAGCCTAAGCTTAATTTTTGGTGAAATTTTTGTCAAGATTCATCAAAAATGCATTTTTAACTATCATTTACCATTTTAATAAATAAAAACAGTAATTCTTGGCAGGTACCTTTGTATCTTTAATCAAAAGACCGCTGTTTGATTTTACAACAGCTAAAACTACTTCTATGAAAAAGTATTTATTCATTTTATTGTTTCTCAGCAGCCAGATGGTTTTGGCTCAGTCTATCCGATTTAATACCTATGCAGGGTATATCTTCAAAAACTCATTTAATTCCTATTATTCAAGTTCTTCGTTTTATGAGGGTACTGTTCAAGATGGTTTCCGATGGGGTTTGGGAATTGAATATCAACCAGCTCCAGAAATTGGAGTAGAAATTCAATACCTACGCCAAAACACCAATGCTCCCACAAGGTATGCGGATGGTGGATTCTTGGGAGGAGATATTCAAAATACTGATTTTGATTTAGGCTTGAATTGGGTTATGGTAAATGGAAATCGTTATTTCCCTATGAATGATGTTGTGGAACCATTTGTTGGCGCAGGAATTGGTTTAGGGATTTTCTCTATCAAAAACCCAGATAATGGTAACAGTAGTACAGCAACCAAACTAGGATGGAATATTCGCGGTGGTTCCAATTTTTGGCTGGCAGAAAATGTTGCACTTAAACTTCAGGCCTCCTTGTTCTCAGCTGTTCAAAGTGTAGGGGGAGGTTTTTATTTTGGCACAGGAGGTGCCGGAGCTGGGCTTTCCACTTATTCGACCTTGTATCAATTTGGATTTGAAGGTGGCCTTGTTTTTAGAATGGCAGGGAAATAATTTTCTTGCTCTCAATTAAAAAATAGTAACTATATGAAAAGAAAAATTACTTCCTGGCCCTTTGGAATTTTAATGGCCCTATCTACTTTGGCCTGTGTTCCAGATGGACCGGAATACGTGGATGAGTTGGACATCGTCTATACCAACCATAATGCAGATTTTAATTTTGGAAGTCAGGAAACCTACTCTTTGCCTGATAAAGTAATCAAAATTACGACCGAGTTGGTGGAAGGAGAACCCGGATATGAACCTGAATTTATTGATCCGGTATACTCCGCCACCATTATTAATTCCATCCGCTCCAATATGAATGCTTTGGGCTATAGAGAAGTGGACAAGTCGGCTAATCCGGATTTGATTCTTTTGCCTTCGGCTCTTCAGACGGATCAAATTTTCTTTTTTTACGATTGGTGGTATTGGAACTGGTGGTATCCAGGTTGGGGCCCAGGTTGGGGATGGTATTATCCCGGCTATTACCCGCCACAGGTATCTCGAATCCGTACAGGTTCGGTATTTATTCAAATGGTACAACCAGAAGGACAAAGTGCAGCTGATAAGATTCCTGTGCAATGGTCTTCGATAATCAATGGATTATTGGAAGGTTCCAAGGATCAAGTGGCAACTCGGATTACGAGGGGAATTGATCAAGCATTTTCTCAATCACCATACTTAGAAAAATAATCATGAATTATAAATCATTATTGACACTTTTGGTATTGGTTGGAACGTTTGGTTTTGCCAATGCACAAACTTCAGCATTCACCATTCAAATACCTGTCAGCATCCCAATGGGAAATACTGCTGATTTTATTGATCAAGTGTCCGTGAGAGGTGTTTCGATCGAATATCAATATTTTACCAAGCGTAATTTTGCTATTGGTGGCGAATTAGGACATACTACGCTTTATAAGCGAGAGGAAAATAAAGTTTATACGGAGGGTACTGCTTCTTTATCCGGTATTCAGTATCGCTATCAATATGCCTATCCAATTTTGGCGACAGGGACTTATTTCCCAATCACCGAAGGAATGGTAAAACCATATGCAGGCTTGGGAATGGGAACTATTGCGAATAAGCGAAGGGTAGATATGGGTATTTTTACTTCTGAAGATACCCATTGGCAATTTGCGCTTAGACCAGAAGTTGGAATCATTTTAGAACCATCTCCATCGGTTGGTTTTAAATTAGGAGCGAAGTATTATTCCTCTTTCGGAACTTCGAATTTGAATGGGCAGTCAAACCTCTCCATAAATGTGGGTATTGTATTCTTGAAATAATCATTAAATAATCTTTGTTATGAAAACAAAATTTCTCTTCCTATTAGTAGTGCCAATCCTTATGATTGCCTGTTCTGGGAAAAAATATGTGATTGTACCAAAAGGCGTCTATGAGGATTTTAAACTGAGCGAATACAAGACCTTTGGGTTTTATGATGTGAAAGGACCTGAAAATCCAGGCCCTTACTTTGAAACCAATATCAAAGAGATCCAAGATGCGATCACTGCCAAAATGCAGGAACGCGGTCTTCAATTCGATCCCAATAATCCGGATTTGCAGATCAACTTGGGAATTTCCGTTCAAGAAAAAGTACAAACCCGAACAACCAACCCCTATACGGATCCTTTCATGTACACGGGTCAGCGAAATTATACCTGGTCAGTACGGGAAGTACCTGTAAACACTTATCAGGAAGGAAGCTTGACCATGCATTTGGTGGATAATCGTGAAGATGAAGCAGTTTGGATTGGTACAATTGACCGAGCCCTGCCCAAAAAACAGAAAAATATGGAGGAAACCATTCAAAGTGCAGTGGATTTACTCTTCTTAAAAATTAATAATTAAAATCATGAAAAAGGTATCATTTATTCTCTCAGCCTTACTTGTGGGAGTATTGGCTTCTTGTTCTCCAAGTGTGAAAATTTTGGGCGCTTGGACCAGTCCTAACAAACCAGCCGAAGGCTATTCCAAAATTTTTGTTACGGCTTTGACAGACAATGTATTGGCAAGACAAACCGTAGAACAGGATTTGGATAATCTTCTCCTTGCAGAAGGAATTGAGGCTAATAGTAGTTTCGATATTTTACCTCCTGGATTCCGATCCAATGGAGTCGATAAAGATCAGGTCATAGCTAAAATTCGAGAAAATGGCAATGATGCGATCTTGACGGTAGCACTATTGGATCAGACTAATGAAACACGTTATGTTCCTGGTACTACAACATACGCACCGATGAGATATGGGTACTATGGTAGATTCTGGGGTTATTACAATTATTACAATCCTGTAATGTATGATCCAGGATATTACACCACAGATAAAAATTACTACCTAGAAGCTAACTTGTATGATGCAAATACAGAAGAGTTGATATGGTCTTCTCAATCTGAAGCCACCAATCCGTCTTCCATTGAAACCTTTTCTAAAACCTTTTCTAAAACTGTTGTAGATCAACTTATAAAAGCGGGTTTGATTTCAAAAGATTAAATTGAACTTGAAATAGATAAAAAGGGAGCTTTTATGCTCCCTTTTTATATGCTAATCAATAAGTTGAATGAAACCGGTGGTATCCCTTTATTTGTTCCCAAAAACGGATTTTATCGCTTCTAAGTAATCAAATCCATGACCTTCTGTGGGTTCGATGTAGTTTCCTTCAAGGTATTCATTCCAACAGCAAATCATCACAGTATTTCCATTACTAGGACGGTAGGATCTTGAAACTTGCTGGGCTTCTTTGAGTTTCGCGGTAAAGGAGGCTTTATCACTATGCACCCGATCTTTGTAAGGCTCAGAGGGAAATCCTGTTTGTTGTGGCCAAGTTCCTCCTGCAGGTCGCATATCCCATCCCATGGCTACTGGAACCTGATATTCGAATTTTGGGTCATTTTTAAATTCTTCATTCCATTTTTTCCAATGTCCCCGATAGGTTTCCCGCATATCAGCATAAGAACGGTTATCCTTTTCATAGAAATTATGGTAAACATACGCGGTCATGCCCTCGAATCCCATGGATTTAAGTCTGGGGACATATTCTTGTAAAAGTAGACGGTTTTGGTAAGTACCTCCTTCCCAAGGACGATTGGGGTTTTTTGCCTTCCATTTAGTAGATAGGCCGTAAGCACGTTCTCTTTCCAACATGGGGCCGGCAGTTACAGCGATAAATTTGATTCCCGGAAACCCTGCTTTTTTGGCTGTTTTTTGAGAAAGATCCAATAAATCCTTAAGACTTAAGCCGTAATAAGCAGCTCGGGATTCTGCATCTTGAGGGAAATAAAAGTAGACTACGGGTCTTCCATCTTCTTCTTTTAGATAATCACCTCTGCTGAAGTATTGATCGATCCAGAGCTGGGTGATTTTTTCATGAACTTTGATATAAAGTTCACGGTCTGGTTTTTCCCCCGAATAATTCGCTTTTCTAGCTAATTCATCCGGAGAACCCACCTTCAACCATAGCATCCAGCGCTCATGGCTATCATCACACCAATTGATTGCAAATTTTAGCTGCTGATCTTTGGGGAGTTTGGCATTTTCAGCAAGTAAGACCTCTAATTGATCCTCCCATTCCACCAGCCCTGGGACGGCAACCCGGCCATCACGATTGGGATCGATTTTCCAACCTTCTGGATAGTAGATTTTTGATTGAGGTCCAAAATATAAGTGATAGTAATAATGCCTTCCGAAAAACCAGTCATAAGCAAAAAAGTCTATGCCATATGCCTTCATGTATTGTAGTTGCTTGCGGGCTACTTCCGGATCGGTCCGTTTATAAAATCCTTTTAATTCTTTGATCGGTTTTCGATCTAAGTAGGGCCCTTCGTAGGGATATTTTCGATTATAAATTCTACCCCTAGGTCCCCAAATTCCTGGGTTTTGAAGACTGGCGCAATTTTTCGGATCCTGCAAACAAGACCAAAAGCTATCTCGGTCCACATTGGGGTCAGGAGAGGTGTTCCATGAAGGCATAAAATAGACCCCCACAAGTTCATCTGTTTCCTGCTGCGAAAAATTGATTTCGCTTTCAGTTAAAATTTTGCTGTCAGAAATATCTTTGCTTGTTGAAAATTCCTGGTTTTCACTGACTAAAAACCAAATCAAGCTTAATCGTAAAAATTGAATTAAAAAGAACATGTGAATAAAGCATTTGTCTAAAAATAGTAGAATGGATCAACTTATCCTTTTTCTCATGATTTCAATTTCGCGATACTGAGGGAGAAGGAGATCAAATGAAAGCCTGTATTGAAAGATGGTTTCGAATCCTATTTTTTCATAAAAGCGCTTAGCCTGGGGCTTTTTGCTCATGGCCTCTAGCCAGATGAAGTCAAGATTTGCTTTTTTAGCCTCTGATTCGCAATGATGGAGTAACTGTTTAGCAACTCCTTTTCCATGCGAATCCTCATGAAGGTAGAGTCGGTGCAGTTTCATGGCATTGGGAATAGCCACTTCTCTAGGAGAAAAGGGATAATCGTACTTGAGGATTCCGATTTGTTGATCATTCCATACCACAAAAAAATAGTGAGAACGACTCCGAGCTAATTCTTTTTCGACTTGTATAGGATTATATATCAGATTTAAATACCAATCTCCACCATCCTCCCAAAAATCCGAATAGGCAGATTTGTAGATAGTCTCCATTAGCTGGAAAAGGATGCTTTGATCCTTCGCTTGTACCGGAACTAATTGGAGCTGGTCTGAAAGTTTCATGATTTGGATTAAAAGCTAAAAACCACAGACAAAAGATCCGTGGTTTTTTAATTATTTATTTCCGATTTGGAAGAATTCTATTTTCGTTCAAGAGCTCTTTTGGCAGCTTTGACGATATTTTCAGCATTCAAACCATACTTTTCCAACAATTGTGCTGGGGTGCCGGATTCTCCAAATTGATCATACACGCCAACATATTCCAAAGGGGCTGGATGATGAAGAATCAGGGTTTGGGCGATGCTGTCACCCAGACCTCCATTGATTTGATGCTCTTCGGCAGAGACGGCGCAGCCTGTCTTCGCGACAGATTCCAAAATTGCTTCTTGATCCAAGGGTTTGATAGTATGGATATTAATTACCTCTGCATGGATTCCTTCTTCCCGAAGCATTGCCTCTGCAACCACTGCTTCCCATACCAAATGTCCCGTGGCAAAAATGGTCACGTCTTTCCCATCAATCATCTTCCAAGCTTTCCCGATTTCAAACTTCTGATCAGCAGGAGTGAAAATTGGCCAGCTAGGTCTTCCAAAGCGCAAATAAACCGGGCCATGGTGATCCGCAATCGCAATGGTTGCCGCCTTGGTCTGATTGTAATCGCAAGGGTTGATGACCGTCATATTTGGAAGCATTTTCATCATACCTACATCTTCCAAAATTTGGTGGGTTGCCCCATCTTCACCCAAAGTTAATCCTGCGTGGGAAGCACAGATTTTGATGTTTTTCTCCGAATAGGCGACAGATTGACGAATTTGATCATAAACCCGGCCTGTCGCAAAATTGGCGAAGGTACCGGCAAAGGGGATTTTTCCACCGATTGTCATTCCTGCTGCCAAGCCAATCATGTTCGCTTCGGCAATTCCTGTTTGGAAAAAACGATCCGGGAATTCCTTTTGAAAAGCCCCCATTTTTAGGGATCCAATCAAATCGGCACATAATCCCACGACATCAGGATTATTTCGACCAACTTCCAAAAACCCATCTCCAAAACCTGAACGGGTATCTTTTTTCTCAGTATATGTGAATTTTAAATCTAAGCTCATCTTCTTTTCTGTTGTGTGGGAAATCAATAATCACCAAGCGTTTCTTCCAATTGGCTCAAGGCATTTGCAAGTTGCTCATCATTAGGAGGGGAACCATGCCACTTATGGGTGCCGACCATAAAGTCTACCCCATAACCCATTTCAGTATAAAGTAGGTTGAGAACAGGTTTGCCTTTCCCTGTCATGGACTTTGCCTTTTCCAATCCATCCAAAACAGACTGAAGGTTATTTCCATTTTTAATTTCATTGACTTCCCAACCAAAGGCTTCCCATTTGGCTTTGAGGTTTTTGAGGTCCATGACCTTTTCAGTAGGGCCATCAATTTGCTGTCCATTGTAATCGACAGTAGCAATTAGATTATCTACGCCATAATGAGCGCCATACATCGCTGCTTCCCATACTTGGCCTTCTTGCAATTCGCCATCGCCCATCAGGACATACACTAAGGTATCGTCTCCGTTTAATTTTTTGGCTTGAGCTGCTCCAATAGCAACAGAAAGCCCCTGTCCTAAGGAACCGGAGGCAATTCGAATCCCTGGTAGTCCTTCTTCAGTAGCAGGATGTCCTTGGAGGCGGGAATTAATTTTTCGAAATGTCCGTAGTTCCTCAATGGGGAAATAGCCGCTTCGAGCCAAAACAGAATACCATCCGGCTGAAAGATGACCATTGGATAAGAAAAATAGGTCTTCGCCTTTTCCATCCATATTGAAATCCGGATTGTGTCGAAGTTTGTCAAAATAAAGGCCTACAAAAAACTCTGCGCAACCCAAGGGTGCTCCGGGATGGCCAGATTGAACAGCATGTACCATACGGAGTACATCCCGTCGCAACTGCGTACAGATTTTTTGAAGTTGTTCAATAGCTAATTTTTCCATGTGGCTGGGGGTTAGTGTAGAATTTGTGCAGTATGATCTTTTGTTTTTACTTTTTCGATAATCTCGGCGATTTTTCCGTCTTCATCAATGACAAAAGTGGTTCGGGCAGTTCCCATATATTTTCGTCCATACATGGATTTTTCTACCCAAGTGCCATAGAGTTCATGGACTTTTTTATCCTCATCTGCAATCAAAGAGAAAGGTAAAGATTGCTTTTCAATAAATTTTTGGTGGGATTTTTCAGAATCAGAGCTGATTCCTAAAACGACATAACCAGCTTCCTGTAATGCCTCATAGTTGTCCCGAAGGTTGCAAGCCTGAGCCGTACAACCCGGCGTATTGTCTTTAGGATAAAAATACAGGATCACTTTCTTACCTCTGAAATCAGAAAGTTTGATAGTTTCTCCACTTTCAATTTTTGCTTCAAAATCAGGTGCCATTTGGCCAACTTCTAGTGACATAGCTTAATCGGTTTTAGTTAAAATTATCAAGAAATGGTTCCTTTCCATTCGCTGACGTTTCCAGCTTGGTCTGTTACCCTTAGTATAACTTGACCAGTCAAAGGTTGTTTGTCCAAGGTCTCGGACCAAATCAGGGATTTTTTGTGTTCATATCGCATTAAAACCCACTTTCCATCCACATACGCTTCAAAATTCTTGATTCCCGAAAGTTCATCTCGAATCGTAAATCGAATTTCCTCGCGACTGATTCTAGCTGGACGAATGATAGGACCAGTCTTATCTTCAGCAAGAGTAAAAGTACCAAAATTTCTGGTGGAAAAGCGGATTGATGCATCTTCCCAAGTTCCACCCACAAATGTTTTTCTTCCGCTTGGACTCAGTTGATAAACATGTGTTCGGCTTTTATCAAAATTTCCGCTGGAAATATTCCATAAAACTTCCATGGAATTCCAAAGATATTCATCGCTATCGTTGATTTGAAGGCTTGGATTGGTAGAAGACCCATTTTCGCTGATCCTCAAATATAAATCCTCCAATAAGGTACTTTCTGAAAGGCGAATCTGAACAGATTTTTCTGCGAAAAGATGTTCCTCTCCAAAGGGGATTCGCTGTTTTACCTCCGGAATGAGCACCTCCGAGCAAAGGTCAACTTCTTCTGGGATTCCAAAACGCATATCCCACAGGTAAACGCGCATTTGTTCGTCTTGATAGGCTGGAAGCATCTCAAATATTTTACTTCCAACATAAAACTGCGCCAACCCTCCCAGATTACTGGTTGGAGCTGTAATTTTCAGAATATTGCCTAAATATTCGATTTCTGCGCGTTGTGGGGGAGTAGGTAAATTGACAAAAAACTCCTGGTCTTTCCCCAAAAGGGTAAGATTGATTTTCCGCTCATTATCATAGGCATCCCGAAGCCGAAGTTGGTAGTTGGACTTTTCCCCGATTGCTGCTTCCAAATGACCGGTTTCTGGTTTTTTTGGGAAAAAGTAGTCGAATTTTAACTCCGGTTGGAAATAGAGTTTTGTAAATCGGTTTTGATGTGTGTGAAGTAAGAATTGACGGGTGAAATTGAAATCTACTTTATCAACGGTCAATGAAAAGTTCAAGGAATCATTTTTCCATAGCTCAAAATGAGGGAAACCGTTTCGATTGCTTGCCCCATCCAATTGATCAAAACTCCGAATTTCCAGTCCTACACGTCCCGTGATTTCAATGGTTTGGGGAATGGAGTAGTTTGAGCCATTTTTCACCAAACTGAATTCCTTTCGGGCAAATTCTCCATTGATGCGTGAGTTGATGTCCAAAGGAACCAAAGCAATGGTCTGAGGGGTTGGCGGGATATTATCCAAGATTTCCGGGAAACCAAATTGTAAAGGATCCATGGCTCGGTCTAAACTGTCACGGATTTCAAAGTGTAAATGAGGGCCGCCTGAACTCCCTGAATTTCCTCCATTAGCAATTTGCTCACCTTTTTTTACCGGTAATTCTCCCGGTTCCGGATAGAGTTCCAATTCATTAACCTGTGCTTCATACATCTTTTCAAGGATGTATCGGTGGAGCTTTTCGTTGAAATTCCGAAGGTGCCCGTAAAGGGTAATATGCCCGGTGGGATGCTTTAAGTAAATAACATTTCCGTAACCGAAAGTGGAGATTTTAATTCGATGGACCCATCCATCTGCAGCTGCATAGATGGGTTCGCCTTCGACACCCCCAAACTTATAATCCAATCCTGTATGGAAGTGATTGGGACGAAGTTCTGAGAAATTTCCAGAAAGGTAATTTCGTCCTCCCGGCTTCACTGGGGAACGAAAATAATCTTTAATCACCTCTTGCGACCAAGAGCTGATGATTGTAAAGAAGAAGATAAAAAGAAGGGAGGGTAAAGCCTTATTTAACTTCAAAGTCCAGCATTTTTTGGTTTTGAATATATCCTTCTAGATGGTCTCCGATTTGGACTGGGCCGACGCCAGCTGGGGTCCCCGTATATATGAGGTCACCTTTCTTCAGAGTAAAAAACTGCGATACATATTCGATAATGGTTCCAAAATCGAAAAGCATCAGGCTGGTATTTCCTTTTTGGCGTAATTCGCCGTTGATGGTCAAATGAAAATCCAAATTATCAAGAGCTCCAATGTCTGCTACGGGTAGGAATTCACCGATGGGGGCAGACCCATTAAACGCTTTGGCAATTTCCCAAGGTAAACCTTTGGCTTTGCATTGATCCTGTAGGTCTCGGGCGGTAAAGTCAATCCCCAAACCGATTTCTTCAAAATACCGGTGGGCAAATTTTTTCTGGATGTATTTGCCTTCTTTGTTGATTTTCAACACTAATTCTACCTCATGATGAATGTTTTTTGAAAAATCCGGATAGAAGAAAGGGGCTCCGTTTTTCAATAGCGCCGTGTCAGGCTTCAGGAAGACGACAGGATTACCCGGTTTTTCGTTTTTGAGTTCTTCTATGTGTGCCGCGTAATTTCGGCCAATGCAGATGATCTTCATGGAAGTAGGAATATTTTAGGAACTAAACTGTCTTAAAATTAGTGGATTCGAATAGGGATTTTAATAAATAAGCCAACTTTCTGAAGAGTGGTCAGATCTCCATCCGATCTGTCCATTTATCTGAAAGATTTTCAATCAGTCCACCGCTTTGAATCGGATCAGTTCGGTTCCTTCCGGGTCGAAAAAGACCAATTCATTTTCCTGTATTTGATAGCGAGTGGTTTCGATCAGGGCTTTACTGATTTTCTGTTCTGTTTCCATGTCCGGGCATGCCATCATAGTAGTAGCTCCTAATCCCAGTTTCAGGTTTTCTCCGTCATTTTCAGCAATTCCTCCTCTAATCGTATTACAGCCCAATTGTCCAAAATAGGTTTTTTCCGAAGCATTGAATTCAAAAGTCAATTCATTTCCATCAAGAGATCCGACAGGGTTTTGTAGCTCTCCAACTTGAATCACCTTCCATATATTGGTCAACCGCAGACTTAAATCAGACTCTACGCTCAAAACCTCTAAAAGCTTGTAGGATTTGGAGGAAGCATCAGCTGGCAGTTCCCCGGTTTTATCGATGATTTCTAATTTGATATGGTAAATGTTTCCTGGCTCGTATTCAAAACCTTCTATTTCACTATAAAAAAGCTCCCAATTCTGACGGTCAAATTCCTCTGCTTTTGAAATCTGAAAGCATGATTGCGGGCCAACACCCACGCAATCCACCTTAGAGGAATTGATCCACCAAGTTTCATGAGTCCCTTCAGGTTGAGATTGGCAGGAAAGAAATATCATTCCCAAAAAGCAGATATATAAAATGTTTTTCATGGGCTAGTATTGATTTTTTACATGGTCAAAAAGTTTCGAAGTCCATCGTTCATATACTTTTCCACTAGGATGAAGATTATCCGGCGCCACCATCTCGGGGAGGTTGCCGATTTCCCTGTAGTCTTCCGTAATATCGATGAATTTCACTCCAAATTTGTTGCAGATCGCCTTTTTGGTGTCATTGAAAGCATTGATTTCCTGCTTTACTTTTTCTTGATCCGTCCCACGATTAATTGCAAATGGAGTGACTCCCCAGTCAGGAATAGAAAGGACGACCACATGATTGGGAAGGTTCCCTGCAAAACCAATGGCTCTTCGAAGCATTTGTTCAAATTCAACCCGATACTCATCTACTGAGCGGCCTCGGTATTGATTATTAACGCCGATTAACAAGGTGACCAAATCATAGGGCTCTCCTGTGGGAGCTGCCTGATTAATCCCTTCTTCCAATTCGTCTACAGTCCAACCAGTCTTGGCAATGATTTCTGCCTTGCTCCATTGGTTATCTGTTTCTTGATTTAACCGAAAAACCAATTGATTTGGATAACGATCTTCCTCAGGAACGCCTTCTCCAATGGTGTAGCTATCTCCAAGCGCCAAGTAATTGAATGTTTTCGGACTCATGTCGGTGAATTCATTTTCGTTGCTTTTCGGACCGGATGGATTGCAAGCTGCAAATCCCAGGATTAATCCTGCCAAATGCATCCATTTCATCATGATTTAAAGATTGGTTCTTGAAGTGTAAAGGTACCCAAATCAGCATTCATTTCCACGAGAGCGCCATGAGGAACAATAAACTGTTTTGAAATATGGCCAATCATAGCGCCGCTATATGCGGGTATTTTCAATGGTAAAATATAATCATCTAAAACCTGGTCAACCGTCAGGCTGCCATAGCCGCCTCCCGGTTCACAATCATTGCATTGTCCAAAAATGAATCCCTTGATTTGATCTAAAGTGCCGTTTAATTTCAAAGTGCTCATCATGCGGTCAATTCGATAGGGATCCTCTCCAATATCTTCAATGAATAGAATTGCATTTTTGAAGTCGGCGAAGTAGGGTGTTCCGGATAGGGTTGTTAAAACGGTCAAATTTCCTCCTAAGATCCGTCCCTTTGCAATTCCAGAATGGAGCGTCTGAATTCGGTTTGACTTGATGACGAGATCATCTCCTTTCGTTTGCTCATTTTGAAACTGAACAAGTTCTTGTTTGAAGAATAGTTGCTCGAATTGTTTGACATTGAAACTATTCCAACTACCTGTTCCATTCGGGCCATGAAAACTGATAAGTCCTGTTTGAGAATAAATGGCCTGGTGGAGAGCTGTAATGTCTGAATAACCCAAAATGGGTTTTGGATTTTTTTGAATCAACTTATAATCGATCAAGGGTAAAATCCGAGCGGCTCCTGATCCTCCTCGGATACATATTACTGCTTTGACCTCTGGATCTGCAAACATGCTATTTAAATCTGCAGCTCGTTCTTCATCTGTACCGGCTAAATAACCACGACGGTTCATGAGATTTGCTCCTAACTTGACTTGAAACCCCAAAGCTTCCATCGCCTCTTTTGCAAAGGTAAACTGCATTCGATCTGCAGTTGCGGCAGAGGGACTAATTAGCCCAACCATATCTCCTTTTTTTAGCGAGTGAGGATATTGTGTTTTTTTAGCCAATTCATTTTTTCCGGAAGAAAAACCCATAAATGGAAGGCTAGCTGCGGCAAGTCCTAAGCTTTTTATAAAGGTTCTTTTTTGCATGAGGATTGGATTAGGGTTATTTGTTCTTTCCAATTATTAGACGATATGGTCAAAATACCAATTATACGAAAGATAATTAAAGCATGTCTCGAACTTGGATCAGCACTTTTTCCATCTCTCGGCGAACTTCAGATGCTTTCCAAGGATAATTGGAGTTCATAAATGCAAAGGCATACTGTTTTCCACTTTTGCATTTTATGAGCCCCACGAGGCTATGATTATTACTCATGGTGCCTGTTTTGGCAAAAATATAGGGTGTAGCCGCTTTATAGCCATTTTCAATGGTTCCTGAAACCCCTCCTGTAGGCAAAAGCTCCAAAAGCATTTCATCCGGAAGGATTCGATAGATCTTTTCAAAAAGGGCTATCATAGTTCGGGGAGTAAATAGATTATAACGGCTCAATCCACTCCCGTCAATCCAGATGGGTTCATCAGGAAGATCATAAAAATAGTTTTCGACCATGTATTCAATAGCTCGTTCGGAGTCAATTTCACCAAAAAGCCGATCTGAAACCATAAATAGCAACTGCTCCGCCAAGAAATTATCACTTTCGATCATCATTTCTTTCAAAATCGGAAAGAGGGAAGTTCCTCTCCATACTTGATGATTTTCAGGTAGGCTGTCCGCGCGGTAAACCCATTGTTTTCCGGTTTTTTCAGAAGCCAATTCGACCAATAGTTCCGGGGAAGTAATTAAGGGTAGAAAATCTTCTCTTCCCCGATAAAGTTTTGGATTGTATGCGAACCTGTTTCGGTGAAAATCACGCTCCATATCCTTGATCTCTATATGTGTTTTGTAAACCTCGGATTGGAATTTTTTCGGAAATACCTGTGGGTTTTGCTTGCCTGGAAACACCTTTAGAAGATTTCCATAAATCGGCAGACTAGTCCTTTCCGCCGAATAGTAATACAAGTAATCATCCCATTGCCACCCCAAACCCCAATTTGGAGATTTTAGGTTTGCGTCGGAAAATTGAATGATAGAATAGGGCTCGAAAAAGGAAGTAAAGTCTGGCTGAGGAAGATCCAAATATCCCCAGCTTGGGTCTCCTGCTCCCCAAATTTTCAGTGTATCTCCGGATGCAACATACCGGAGCGTTTGGGTCGAGTCATTCAGGATCAAAATGCTGGCAAAGAGCGTGAAAAGTTTGGTAGTTGAGGCCGGGGTAAATCGGATTTGAGAGTTTTTTTCATACAAAACTTGCTGAGAATCTAAATCATACAACACAAATCCCGTCAGGTGCCCTCCAAAAAAACTGGTTTCACTTAGGGAATTTTCGAGCTTTTCATATTGAGTCCTTGAAAGTTGCGAAAAAGAAGGACTTAGAATAAAAAAAAGCCCAAGGAGTAAGATTCCTTCTTTCGATTTATTTAGCATTCGGTTGGTTCTTTTTCATTGCCCAAAAAATCCCCAGCCAACCTATGATAAACGCAACCCCGCCTATAGGGGTAATGGCACCTAGCCAGGTGATTCCAAAAATAGAAAGAATGTATAGGGAACCTGAGAATATGAGAATCCCGATCATCATATTGATAGCGGAAAAGCTCAGTCCTCGCCAATCCGGTTTTTGAAGCGCGAGGATCCCGATAAGGAAAATTCCCAACGCATGGTAAAAGTGGTATTTGACGGCTGTTTCAAACGTATCTACTCGACCATTTTTGATTAAGGTTGCTTCAAGCCCATGTGCGCCAAACGCACCGATTGCTACAGCCAAAGCTCCAAAAATAGCAGCAAGTTGTATGATTTGTTTTCCGTTCAT
This sequence comes from Algoriphagus sp., assembly GCF_013373065.1. Taxonomy (GTDB): domain Bacteria; phylum Bacteroidota; class Bacteroidia; order Cytophagales; family Cyclobacteriaceae; genus Algoriphagus. The sequence goes on along the minus strand of NZ_JABXIN010000033.1, from coordinate 21,100 downwards.
GTGAATTCAAAAGGTTTTAAGATTGGTTCTAAAAATGGGCTTTAATAGTTTCTTGCCCCGAAAATAGCCGAACCGATTCGGACCATCGTGCTCCCTTCCTCTTGAGCAATCAAATAGTCCCCACTCATTCCCATGGAAAGCTCTTCCAGTTGCATAAAACCAGGTAAATCCCGGTTTTTCAGTTCGGTAAAAAGGTTTTTAAGCCCTCTGAACTCTTTACGGATTTGATCCTTGTTTTCGGTAAAAGTGGCCATGCCCATGAGTCCTCGTATCACAACATATTGGAACTGTTGGAATTCTGGATCTTCAAGCATTTCCTGTAGTTCTTTTCGGTCAAAGCCAAATTTGCTTTCTTCTTCAGCAATATGCATTTGGAGTAAAACCGGGATTTTCCGCTCTGCTTTTTTTCCCTGTTTTTCAATTTCCTTAAGGAGTTTAAAAGAGTCTACCCCATGGATTAAATGAACAAACGGTGCGATGTATTTGACTTTATTTCGCTGAAGGTGACCAATCATGTGCCATCGGACATCCTCTGGCATTTGAGGGTGCTTGTCTTGAATTTCCTGTACTTTATTTTCCCCAAAGTCCCTGATCCCCGCATCGTAAGCTTCCTTCAGAAGCGAAACCGGTTTGGTTTTGCTCACTGCAATCAATTGACATTGGGGGTTGATGAATGATTTTTTTACGGTTTCAAGATTTGCTTTGATATCCATTTTCTATTTTAGAATAAGATTTTTAGAAAACCAGCCTCAACAAAGATATAGCGATCATCAGTACTTTGCTAAAAAAAGGAGTAAGGCTTCGGGAAAGTTTGGAGCAGGATTATTCCCGTCCTGTGGAAATACATCGCCATGAGCTTAAAATTCTTTTTACATATGAAAACCAGTCAAAATAAATTCACTCTGATTTTTAAAGGGAGTTTAATTCAATCCTGGCTAAGTTATTTGGTAGAGAAAGGAGCAAAAGATTGAATTCTGCACTTTTGGAAGGAGTGAGCATGGGATTGTTGCTTTCGGCAATGATAGGTCCTGTCTTTTTTATACTGATCCAAAGTAGCCTAGAAAATGGATTTCGATTTGCCTTTGTGCTGGCATTGGGGATTTTGGTAAGTGATGGCATTTATGTGGTCATTACCTATTTTGGAGTACGGTTTTTAGCAGATGTAACCCTTTTTGAAAAGGGTTTGGGATATGTAGGAGGGATTATTCTTATTGGATTTGGGATTGGTTCATTGCTTAAAAAGCGGGTTGAGCGACCAAATACAGGAGGGATAGGGATACCTCAGTTACGAAAGCGAACAGCCTTTACGAAAGGATTTAGCATCAATGGAATAAACCCCTTTGTGCTTTTATTTTGGGTTTCAATAGCCAGTTTGGTTTCCTTAAAAGAAGAATGGAAATCGGTATCTGTGGTTCTTTATTATGTTGGGATTTTGGCAACGGTTTTTTCTATTGATTTATTAAAGGCTTATATAGCTAAAAAGCTATTGCGGTTTGTGACCTCAAGGCTGATGAAGGTTTTAAACAAGCTAGTAGGGCTAGTAATGATAGGATTTGGCCTGCGGATGATAGCCTTTGCCATGGGGTTTGTCGACTAGAATGAATTCCAATTGGTTCATTATCAATTCCTTCCTGATTTTTTGTAACTTATTCCTTTCATTGGTAGTCAACTTTTAAATGTTATTGTTATGGAATCGAAATATGGATTTTTGAAAATGAATTTGGGGGAGTTTGAAAATTGGGTCAACTCCCAACGAATTGCACGAACAATTCTGCATGTCCAACAACATCATACCTGGGTGCCGAATTATTCCCATTTCAATGGAAGTAATCATTTTGAAAGGCAACTCGCCATGAAAAACCACCATGTGGGCGCAAATGGTTGGAGTGATATTGGTCAACATTTCACCATTTTTCCTGATGGGCAAATTGTGACGGGTAGGTCTTTGGAGGCCACCCCGGCTTGTATTTATGGAAATAATCAGCATTCCATTTGTTTTGAGCATTTGGGAAATTTTGATGTGGGAGGGGATCAGATGACAGCAGCACAGCGTCAGGCGATCATTAAAACGACTGCTCTTATTTGCCAAAAGTTTAATCTTCCCGTCAATCCCAACAGTATCGTTTACCACCATTGGTTTGAGTTGGGCACAGGGAGAAGAAATGATGGATCGGGAAATAATAAATCTTGTCCTGGGAACAATTTTTTTGGAGGTAATAAAGTCCAGGATTTCAATCAAAATTTTGCTCCATTAATTCAGGAAGAACTAGGAGGAAGTCCGCTACCGCTTGTTCCACCAAGCTTACGATATGCAGTTGTTACCGCCAATCGCTTGAATGTACGAGTTGGGCCTTCGGGTTCAGAATCGAAGGCTAGTGATCGGGCTCCTGTGGAACGGGGAGCAGTGCTTCGGATTTATGATGAGAAAAACAATTGGTTGAAAATTTCTAAAAGTCAATCGCATTGGGTTTACAGTCGCTATACCCTTGAAGTTAAAAGAGCCACGGTCAATGCGACAGTTCTTCGGGTAAGAAGTGGTCCGGGAACATCCTATTCGATTGTCGGCAATCTCCCAAAATCGGAGGAAGTATTTATTGCAGGCGAGTCCAATGGTTGGTGTAAGTTGGCTTTGGAGGAAAAATGGTTGAGTAAACAGTATTTGGATTTTGTGAATTGACATAAAAAAATCCCCACCAGCATACCGGAGGGGATTTTCTTTTTGATTGATTGAAAATTATAAATATTTCTCAACAGGAACATAATCCATTCCAAAGGCCTCAGCTACAGCTTTGTAGACAATATCGCCATTGATTACGTTCAAGCCTGGTACAAGTTCTGGGTTTTCATTTGCTGCGCGCTTCCATCCCTTATCAGCCAATTGAATAGCATAAGGCAAAGTAGCATTTGTCAAGGCTAGGGTAGAGGTGTAAGGTACCGCCCCTGGCATGTTCGCAACACAGTAGTGCACTACATCATCAATGATGAAGGTTGGATTTTCGTGCGTAGTAGGTTTACAAGTTTCGATACATCCTCCCTGATCTACAGCTACGTCAACCAAGACAGTTCCTGGCTTCATATCTTTTAGCATGTCTCGAGTGATCAAGTGAGGGGCTTTTGCTCCTGGGATCAACACAGCACCGATTATCAAGTCGGCGGATTTGATCATCTCCCGGATATTGTATTCATTGGACATCATGGTGTTCACATTAGCTGGCATGACATCATCCAGATAACGCATACGAGGAAGGGAAACGTCCATAATAGTCACGTCTGCCCCCAAACCAGCAGCCATCCATGCAGCCTGTGTTCCAACTACGCCACCGCCTAGAATCAAAACTTTTGCAGGTAAAACTCCCGGTACGCCTCCTAACAAAATTCCTCGGCCTTTTAGGGGCTTTTCAAGGTAGTTAGCACCTTTTTGAACGGCCATTCTACCTGCCACCTCAGACATAGGTACTAGCAGAGGAAGGCTTCGGTCTGCTTTTTCAACCGTTTCATATGCCAAACAAACAGCCTTACTCGCAACCATAGCCTTGGTCAAAGGCTCATAGGAAGCAAAGTGGAAATAGGTGAACAACAATTGATTTTCCTTGATCAAGGCATATTCAGGTTCAATAGGTTCTTTTACCTTGATGATCATCTCAGCGATCTCATAAGTAGCCTCAATGGTAGGAAGGATTTTTGCACCTGCAGCTTCGTAAGCTTCATCGGAAAATCCGCTTCCTTCTCCAGCCGTATGCTGAACATAGACTGTATGACCTCTTTTTACCAATTCCTTAGCTCCTGCAGGAGTAAGGGCAACTCGGTTTTCATTGTTTTTAATTTCCTTAGGAACACCTATTATCATGGCTTGCTAAATTTGGATTTATAGTGGCGCAAAGATAATCAGGGAGAAGGTTTCAAATGCTATTTTTAGAATAGTATTTGGTATGATTTTGAAAAAAATTAAAAATCCGAATAATATTTTTTGATTGAGTAGTTATTTGTATAAAATTTCAAAATTTAAATTTTTATAATGAAAAATTCCGAGAATTAATTTTGGAGAATTGTTTGAAACTCAGAATATTAGAGGTGTTTGCAAATCAGACTTTTTTAATAAAAATCAAGCTAAATCAAAATATTATTCGGTTATAACGAGTTTTTTTAAGGTTATTCAAAATTTTTGATCGCAATCATATTATTCAGATATTTGCAAAATAGATGGTTTTGGTTATTTTTGATTTCGAAGAAAAAGATCAAACCCAAAGTAACTTTAGATTAACGCGTATGGCAATAGCAGAAAAAAGCGCAAAAAAGGTGGAAGATTCAAGAGCAGATCGAGAGGCCGTACTAAATGATTTCCGGATTGCCTTGCTTAGCAGGCACGCATCCTTGATGGGTAGAAAGGAAGTTTTCATGGGAAAGGCAAAATTCGGGATTTTTGGAGATGGTAAAGAGCTGGCTCAGATTGCCATGGCGCGAGCTTTTCGAAAAGGGGATTTTCGATCCGGATATTATCGGGATCAAACGTTTATGTTTGCCTTAGGAGAGCTGACTGTTCAGCAGTATTTCGCTCAACTTTATGCCCATACCAACGTGGAAGCTGAGCCTGCAAGTGCAGGAAGATTAATGAACGGGCACTTTGCAACCCGCTCCCTAAACGACGACGGTTCTTGGAAGCCACTTACCGAGCGATACAACTCTGCAGCAGATATATCACCTACAGCTGCTCAAATGCCCAAGCTGTTGGGCTTAGCCTTCGCCTCGAAGTTATACCGGGAAAATAAAGACCTGAAGCAATTCAAAGATTTCTCAATAAACGGGAATGAGGTTGCTTGGGGAACAATAGGAAATGCATCCACTTCTGAAGGGATGTTTTTTGAATCCATCAATGCAGCAGGAGTATTGCAGGTTCCGATGGTTACTGCCATTTGGGATGATGGGTATGGAATTTCTGTCCCAAAAGAATTCCACACGACGAAAGGAAGTATTTCTGAGGCATTGGCTGGTTTTCAGCGAACTGAAAATCAAAAAGGCTTTGAAATTATCAAGGTTAAAGGTTGGGATTACGAAGGGTTGTTTAATGCATTTGCAAAGGCAGGAGATCTAGCAAGAAAGCAACATGTCCCTGTACTTATCCATGTGGAGGAAATGACTCAGCCACAAGGACACAGTACTTCCGGTTCACATGAACGCTATAAATCTAAAGAGCGACTCGATTGGGAAAAGGAATGGGATTGCATTAAGAAATTTAGAGAATATATACTTTCCAGAGAATTAGCTTCCGCCGATGAATTGGATCGGATTGATGCTGAAGCTAAGGCACAAGTCAAAAAAGAAAAAGAAGCAGCTTGGGCCGATTTCATGGGAGAGATCAAACAAGAACTTTCCGAAGCAGTAACGCTTATCCGGGAAGCTGCCCAAGAAAGTAACCGAAAGGTGGTTTTGGAGCAGTTAGCGCATGATCTTTCCAAAACTATCAATCCTATTCGTAAGGATGTGATTTCTACTGTAAGAAAGGCATTATTTAACCTGCGCTTCGATCAAGGTAAAGGTAAAAACAAGCTTCATGATTGGTACGAGCAGCAGCAGGAGAAAAACCATGAACGCTACAGCAGCCATTTATATTCCGAGTCAGAATGGTCAGCGCTGAAAGTCAAAGAGGTTGCTCCCAGCTACTCTGATTCTCCATCGTTAGTGGATGGGAGAGAAGTACTACAAGCATTCTTTGATTATAAATTAGGGCAAGACCCACGTTTTTTCGCTTTTGGTGAGGATGTTGGAAAGATTGGAGATGTAAACCAAGCATTTGCAGGTTTACAGGCAAAATATGGGGAGCTTCGCGTTTCGGATACAAGTATTCGAGAGTGTACTATCATCGGTCAAGGGATCGGAACAGCGCTTCGAGGTTTACGTCCCGTAGCTGAGATTCAGTATTTGGATTACCTGCTTTATGGATTGCAAATGCTTTCCGATGATTTAGCTTCATTGCAATACCGAACAAAAGGTGGTCAAAAGGCTCCTTTGATTGTTAGAACACGAGGTCATCGACTGGAAGGAGTATGGCATGCTGGATCTCCAATGGGAATGATTTTGTCCACTCTTCGAGGAATGTTGGTTTGCGTTCCGAGAGATATGACACAAGCTGCAGGGATGTACAATACCTTGTTGCAATCAGATGACCCAGCAATCGTTATTGAATGTTTGAATGGATATCGGTTGAAAGAAAAGCTTCCTGAGAACATGGGGGAATACACGGTTCCTCTAGGAAAACCGGAAGTAATTCGGGAAGGAACGGATGTGACTGTTGTAACTTATGGTTCCATGTGTAGAATTGTATTGGAAGCAGCAGCCGAATTATCTTCCATGGGAATTGAAGTTGAGGTGGTTGACGTTCAGACCCTTATTCCTTTTGATCGGTTTCGAGTTATTGGAGAATCTGTGAAAAAAACCAATCGGGTGATATTTGCAGATGAGGATGTGCCGGGAGGAGCTTCGGCTTACATGCTGCAACAGGCAATTGAGGGGCAACAACTCTTTAAATTCTTAGATTCAGAACCTCAAACTCTCCCTGCAAAAGCGCATCGACCTGCTTATTCCTCAGATGGGGATTATTTCTCCAAACCGAGTGCAGACGATGTAATTGAAAAAGTCTACGCACTCATGCACGAGACAAACCCAAAGAAATTTCCAAAAATTTAAATGGAATAGAATATAAAAAAAGGAGGCTTAAACCTCCTTTTTTTATGGGTTGTTTCTGGTGATTTGCCTTAGCGTTACTTGATCGCTGGAAACTTCATTGCTTCGATTAAGTTGCCGGTCTTGAATTTGAATGTCAACCCGAATAGTGTCATTTCTGAAGATAGATTCCCAGCCTGAAGACAGCATCGCATATTTGATATTTCCCTCAACAGCTTGACCATCTTCTGTGGTCAAAATCCTTGGAAAGCGTCCATTAAACGTTGTATAAAAGGGAGGGTCTTCCCAGCGAAATTCAGTGAATTGACCGTTTCGTTTGACAAAAAACTTTACGAAAATATTATACTGATTGGGATTTTGTTTAACCCAAATTGTGTCTTTTACTGTCTGATTGTTGATGATAGGATCAATCACCCAGTCAATAGGGTTGTAGCTAGGAGCCTCAGCTGGACGTCTGGAATAGGTGATTAAATTCCCCGCAACATCCCGTTGATATTCCAAGGCATTAAAGGGTGGGTTGATATCCGTAGCGGACAATCCTAAATCTCCTTCGGCATCTTGGAAATCTATCCCTACGATTAAAGAATCCGGGCCTGAGGTAGGAACATATTCTAGAGATTCAAAAGTGATGCTAGGGACAGAAGGGAAATTGTCAGGAGGGTTGACACAACCACTCACTAAAAGTATGGAAAAGAAAATACTTGAAATTCTGTTGAAACGCATGTGCCGAATTAATTTAGCGGTGGAATAGTTTTCCTATCCGATTTGATGCAAATTATAAAACGATGCAGGATTTTAAAAGTTTTTCGGAAAAGCTAAGAGATTTCAATAAGTCTGATTTTGAAAAGCTGGCTTTGGAAATATTCCGCTTTCAGGCAAATGCCAACCCTGTTTACCAGAAATACCTTCAGGCTCGAAAAATTCATCCTGAATCCATATTTGCCTTAGAAGAAATACCCTTTCTTCCCATTCGTTTTTTTAAAGAATTTCCGGTTGTTTCTGCCTCATTAGATAGTTTTGAAGGTGAGTTTACCAGTTCTGGGACGACCGGTATGATTAGTAGTCGCCATTACTTTTGGTCTAAGGATTGGTATTTGGAACATGCCTTACGCCTTTTTGAGCATGAATATGGCTCGATTAAGAATTTTCATGTCTTAGCCTTGTTGCCTGCCTATTTGGAGCGTCAGGGAAGCAGTTTGGTTGCTATGGCAGATTATTTTATTCAACAATCGGAGTCCTCTCATTCTGGCTTTTACTTGTACAATCAGGATGAACTTTTGCGAAAGCTAAACGAGCTTCGAAATGATGATCGGAAAGTACTTTTGCTGGGAGTGACTTTTGCACTTTTGGATTTGGCAGAATCAGAGAAGGATTTTTCAACCATGGAAAATTTGATCGTTATGGAAACAGGAGGAATGAAGGGGAGAAGAAAGGAAATGATTCGGGAAGAAGTTCATGATATATTGAAAGCCTATTTCCAGGTTTCTACAATCCATTCTGAATATGGTATGACTGAATTAATGTCCCAAGCATATTCAAAAGGGGATGGGGTCTATACGATTCCCGACTGTATGCACGTTCTAATTCGGGATATCAATGATCCCTTCAGCTGGTCTACCCGGTCCCAAGGAGGAATTAATGTGATTGATTTGGCAAATTTCCATTCCTGTGCCTTTATAGAGACCCAAGATTTGGGAAGGATAAATCAAAAAGGAGAATTGGAAGTTTTGGGAAGAATTGATAATTCCGAAATCCGCGGGTGTAATTTATTGGTGCAGTAATTGTTAGAATACAATTAATTAGACATATTTGATTTTAAAACTATAAAATAGATGAAAAAATTAGCCACGATTGCCTTGTTGATTGGAGTTCTTGCTTTGGGTGCCTGTGCTTCTAGTAAGCCTTGTCCTGCTTATGCGAAAGCTGACACTGTTGAAAGAGCAAATGGATAAAAAAATGCTGACTTTTAGTAGTCAGCATATTTTTTAATGTCATTCAAACTGATAGGATCTTCTCCGAGGATAACCAATCGTTCCACTACATTTCGTAATTCTCGAATATTTCCAGTCCAAGGATACTCTTGAAGTTTTTGGAGTGCTTCCGAACTGATGTTACGTTTAGCGTCACCACTTTCTTGGGCAATGTCTTGTAGAAATTTTTCCACGAGAAGCGGAATATCTTCTATTCGGTCTTTTAAGGCAGGAACCTGAATGACGATGACACTCAATCGATGATAGAGGTCCTCCCGGAAATTTCCTTCTTCAATCTCCTTTTTCAGATCCTTGTTGGTTGCTGCCAAAACTCGTACATCTACTTTGATGTCCTTATCACTACCCACTCGGTTGATCAAATTTTCCTGTAAAGCCCGGAGAACTTTGGATTGAGCAGATAGGGACATGTCTCCGATTTCATCTAGGAAGAGAGTTCCTCCCTGCGCCTGTTCAAATTTCCCTGCTCGTTGCTTATGGGCCGAAGTAAAGGCTCCTTTTTCATGACCGAATAATTCTGATTCGATCAATTCAGAGGGGATTGCTGCGCAGTTTACAGCTACAAAAGACTGCGCAGAGCGGTTACTTTTTTGGTGTACCCAATGTGCCACTAATTCCTTTCCTGTTCCATTCGGTCCTGTGATTAAAACACGTGCTTCAGTCGGGGCGACTTTTTCGATGGTTTCTTTCACATGAAGAATTGCAGGTGACTCACCGACCATGTCAAATTTCTTTGAAAGCTTCTTTTTCAAAACTTTCGTTTCGGTCACCAGATTCTTTTTTTCTAGTGCATTTCGAACAGTTAGTAGCAGCCGGTTTAGATCCGGAGGTTTGGGAATAAAGTCAAAAGCACCCTTTTTCGTAGCTTCTACTGCGGTTTCAATGCTTCCATGAGCCGAGATCATGATAAACTGTGGAGACTTTCCAAGTTCCTTGGCATGGGTAAGGACTTCAATTCCGTCCATTTTGGGCATTTTGACATCGCAAAGAACTAGGTCGAAGTCCTCGTTCTTAATTTTTTCAAGGCCAGCTTCACCATCACTGGCTTCTGATACCTCAAAATTTTCATACTCAAGGATTTCCCGAAGGGTAGCTCTGATGACTTTTTCGTCATCAATAATCAAGATTTTTGACATAGGGACTAAGATAAAAAGAAATGTGCAAGTCTGTAAGCCGGGTTCTGTCATCTGCTCCCAATAAGGAGAGATGGTCTACCATTTATCTAGCCCTGACTTCACAGTCAGGATCCATCGATCTACCCACCCCGGAATTCTGCAAAGCAGAAATCGAACGAGCAGCTCTTTGCCCGGGGCCTATTTGATCTTTCAACCCATAAGGTTTACCCTGCCTCCAATGTCACCACTGGAGCGGTGGGCTCTTACCCCACCTTTTCACCCTTATCCCATCCCGATAGCAATCGGGATCAGGACGGTATATTTTCTGTGGCACTTTCTGTAGTTTGACCGTCGCCAGCCAAACTCCTTCCCGTTAGGAAGTATGGTGCTCTATGTTGCCCGGACTTTCCTCCTTTCCAGTTCCGATCGAAATCGGAACGAAACGGCGGCAGACCGACTTGCACGATACAAATAACGTGAAATTTTATTATTTGATTCCTCCTTAAAATCCATTCTAACAATATTTAAAAAGTCCTTAGAAACAGTCGAAAAAGGTGGATAGGACAGTTTTGCTAATGGTCTAAATAATTTTTCAAAAAAAATCAAAAAAAACAAACGATCTGAAAACCTTTTAGCTTAAGGGCTGTTTCTATTTCCAAAGGCTAAAAAATAGCTTTTCTTCATAGTGCTGGGTTGAGCCGCTCCTAACAAGGAGCGGTTCTTTTTTTATCCCAAAATGAATTAAGCATTCATCCTTAAATCGAAAAACAGAAGAACTCGATAATGGAGATTGCTTTCTTTTTGGATTATGTACCTTTGCAAAAATTAAATTAGAGATGATCCAAATTGGAAATGCGGTCCTTTCAGATGATATCAAAGAAAATTTTTTTGTCTGCGACCTTGAAGCATGTAAGGGCGCCTGCTGTGTAGAAGGTGATGCAGGAGCTCCTCTGGAAGAAGAGGAAACGAAAATTCTTGAAGAAATCTATCCAAAAGTAAAGGAATATCTCAGCCCGGAAGGAAGAGCTGTAATCGAAAGTCAAGGAACCTGGGTGATCGACAAAGATGGAGATAAGGGGACTCCAACGATTGGTGACAATCAGGAATGTGCCTATGCTATCTACGATCAAAAAGGAGTATTGAAGTGTGGGATCGAGCAAGCTTATTTGGATGGAAAAATTGATTTCAAGAAACCAATTTCTTGCCATTTATATCCCATCCGAATTACGAAATACGATCAATTTGATGCCGTGAACTATGATCGTTGGCATATCTGTGATCCAGCTTGTCAATTAGGAAAGAGTTTGCAAGTTCCACTCTATCGCTTTTTAAAAGACGCTTTGGTCAGAAAGTATGGGGAAGATTGGTATGCGGAATTAATTCGAGAAATCGAGGAGGAGTAATAAAAAAGATGGCTTGAATCACTTTCAAGCTATGATAAAAGCAATCCATAGGTTCACTAACTGTTCCCATGGATTGCTTTGTTGTATTTAGACTTTGATATAGATTTTCTTTTTATCCATCCAAAGCCCAATAAGCCAAATCAATAGCATATAGGAGATGGCAAAAAGAAAGGAGGCGTTTTTTGGACCCAACCAACTGGTGAAGGCTGTGGAATAAATGAATCCCTTAAGCGTAGTATCGCCAACCGGAATCATTGAAAATATTGAAATCACCACTCCCGAAAGGACATAGAGAATAAGTGGATTTCTTCCAAAGACCTGAAAGAAATAGGTCCAAGACACGGCGTTTTTCACTTCTATCAAAAATACCAAAGCGGCTAAGAGAATGAGATCCCATCCAACGGTTAGGATTACATAGGAACTTGTCCAAATCTTTTTGTTGATCGGGAATCCTAAATCCCAAACATAACTTAAGGCAACGAGTACAATTCCAGAAATAAGTAATAAGCGAACGGTTTTGGTATTATTGCCCATTTTTTGGATCATTTTTCCTACAATAAAACCTGCAAGTACATTTACGATGGAAGTAAGGGTACTTAGGATTCCCTCTGGATCAAATGGGACACCTTCACCCATGTACATTCTTTCAGCTCCCACTACTAGCAAATCTAATTTGATAGCAGCGTTACCATTAAGGCTGTATGGGTCGCCTGGATCTCCAAAGAAGTACATGATTGGCCAATAAAGCAGCAGTGCCGAAATGGAAAAGATCCATCCAGCTCGAAGACCTCCGTAATAAAGAATGATTGCGGCGAAGAAATAGGAGAGTGCAATTCGTTGTAAAACACCGAAAAAGCGAACTTCAGTAAGGTCGATAAATTGGATTGCCCCGGTTTCGGAATAATCAAAGAAGGGGAACGCATTTAAAAGCCATCCAATTAAGAAAATCAGTAGCGTTCGTTTGCCAACTTTTCGGAAGAACGCGCCGCGGGACATTTCAGAGAGTTTTTTCATGGAAAAACTCATGGCATTTCCCACAACAAACAAAAATGTAGGAAAAACCAAGTCAGTAGGCGTGAAGCCATGCCAGTCGGCATGTGCTAATGGTCCATATAAATTGGACCAACTTCCGGGCGTATTGACAATGATCATAAAGGCAATGGTCATTCCGCGAAGGACATCTAAAGCTAGGTACCGTTGTCCAAGCCCTGAACGGATAGGGATTTCAGTCATGGTGGTTTATTGTTCTTTCAGGTTAGGTGATTTTGATCTCAAGTTAAAATATTATCTTGTTTTTCATTTCCTTCCGAACTTTTCTTTTAAGCTATAATAAAAATGAAAAATATAACTCCCGAAAAATTTTTAGCAAAACATCCTTTTAAACTTGATGATTACCCGACTCTAATCGATGTAAAATTATCGGGTCAAGAAAAGAGGAAGATGCTGAACAACTACAGAGAAGAATTGAGTAAACATCAAGATACCCAATATGCGCAGGGGAAATATGGCGTTTTGATCTGTCTTCAGGGGATGGATACTGCAGGAAAGGATAGTTTAATTAGGGAGGTTTTTCAAGAGTTTAATCCGCGTGGGGTAGTAGTCCATAGCTTTAAAACTCCCACTCCTTTAGAATTAAAACATGATTACCTATGGAGGCATTATAATGCTTTACCTGAGCGGGGAAAATATGCCGTTTTTAATCGGACTCACTACGAAAATGTCTTGGTAACGAGAGTTCATCCGGAATACATACTCAATGAAAATATCCCGGGAATAAATCAAGTGGAAGATATCACGGAGGAGTTTTGGCAAAAGAGATTTGAACAAATCCGAAATTTTGAAGCTCATGTGGCTGCAAATGGTACAGTGATCTTCAAATTTTTTCTTCACTTAAGTAAAGAAGAACAGCGGAAGCGATTGTTGAGGAGGTTGGAAAATGAAAAGCATAATTGGAAGTTTTCTCCTGGAGATTTAAAAGAGCGTTCGCTTTGGGAAAAATATCAGGAGTGCTATCAAGAAGCAATTGCCGAGACATCTGTTCCTCATGCACCTTGGTATGTGATCCCTGCGGATGATAAGGATACTGCACGCGTAATCGTTGCTAAAATTATTCATGATAAGATGACTACAATGAAGGATATCGAAGTTCCAACACTTGATCCCGATATTTTGGCAAAATTGGATTACTATAAAAAGATGCTTACCAAGGAGCATGAGTAAGAATTAAAGGTATTCAATGTTTTTATGAATGGTTTTTTATAAATTGTTGGTGACTCTTTAATTTTTAATTATTTGATATTCAATGTTATGAGAAATTTTCTTCTTCCTTTTTTACTCGTTTTTCTCTTTGTTAAATGCTCCTGCAATCCAGATGAGAATCCCATAGATGATCCCCAAGCAGGGTCAGAAGAACTGGAAATCATATTTAAGGACGTAAATGAATTTAAACCCCTAAAGCAACTTCAAGAATGTCAGGATTTTCAGTCTGGAAATTGTAAAGGGGCAATGAATCTATTGAAGGCTAAAGTATCCAATGCTCTGAAAAAAGAATTTTCCATTGATATCCATAAAGATTCACTTCTGATAAAAATGTATTCCGGTGAAGTTTCTGTATTGATTACCGAATTAGATGAAGCGGGAAAAAATGAGCTTATCCAAAAGGTAAACAGCAAGCAATCACAATTTGGGTCTTCAAATTCCATTGATATTCAAGGTAGAAGGCCTATGATGCAGGCGGCCTTTATTGAGCAGGGAAGAAGACCCATGATGCAGGAACAACTCCGCTATGACACCACGCAAGGAACTAGTGAATTTATTCAGTTGATTCGCACCGGTGAGTCAACATTCCCTGATAAGGATACCAAGGTTTGGATTATTGACACGGGAATAGATACCGCACATTCAGATATCACTTCAGTTATTGATACGCTAAGTATTTCTTTTGCAAAAAATGCATCTGATCCATTCGATGATGAATCGGGTCATGGGACTTTTATTGCGGGTATTATTGGAGCTGAAAGTACAAGTCCTGCTAGCGGAGGATTTTACATGAATGGGGTATACCCGGGTGCAAAAATGGTTTCTGTTAAGGTGTTTGATAAGCAATTGAATACCACGGATAAGCGAGTAGAATTAGCGTTAGAACATGTTTTGTTAAAAGGAAACCCTGGCGATATTGTGAATCTGAGTCTTGGAAAACCAACAAATGGACAAAACTTGTGTACCTCTGGCAAAATAAGCCAAGCCATTCAGGATTTGGTTGATGCTGGAATTTTTGTGGTCATGTCAGCTGGAAATGAAGCGGAACCTTCTGAAGATAATTTTCCAGGTTGTATTAATTATTCCAATAGTAATGGAGCTCAAACATTTACTGTTGGATCAGTTCAGGGTGGAATTTCAGGTCAACCTTTTCTCTATTCTTTCTTTTCCAATTATGACAATAGCGAAACAAATCGGATTATTGATTTTGTAGAACCAGGAGAATATATCTTTACTACCGCTCCTACAAATGCAGGATCTGAGCCTCGTTATACCTTGGTTACCGGTACTTCTTTTTCTGCGGCAATCTTCTCTGGAATACTATACCATAATACCCAAGTTGGGGTTTTGGATTCCCTTCAGCGAGGGGCGGCTCCGGGTGATCCTGACCCAACCTATTTTATTGGAAAAGTCTATTAAATTTCTCTTTAGAAAAAAGATCTTTGGCAAAATAAGAATTGGGTTGCGGAGGGATTTACCTATTCCGTTGCAGGTCGCTAGACTGAAGCTCTTGATTTGCTTTAATTCGTTCCTGACTGATCTTTTCCAGAATAGAAAGGATTCTTGCATCCTTAAGGTAATTTTTAAAAATTGGATTATTGAGAATATAGAAGTCGTCTCGTAACCCCTTTTCCTCAGCAATAATTAAATAATTAACAGCTTGCAATCGGTCCCCTTGAATGGCTTCTAACTGCGCTAAATCCAAGTATAAGTTAAAGTCATCTCCAAAAAGCTCCATGGCACTTTCCCGAACAGTCATTGACTTTTCAGTAAGTGATTTTGCTTCTTGGAGCTCTTTATTTTCTGAATAAATGTATGCTAAAAGAATAGGAGAGGTGAAATACTCATCTTGTTCGAATTCTGGAGTTTTTTCCATGCTCTTTATTAAAAACCTTTCAGCAGTATCCCAATCTCCCGCAAAGAAGGCTATATTTCCTGCTGTTGAAAAATCCAATGCGGTTGTATCGTCTTTTTCAATAAATAAAGAATCGATATAATCCAATGCTTGAGTAAGGTTCCCTTTTTCAATTTCAATAAAGGCTTTCTGTTCAATAGTTACAGGATCTTTTTGAAGAGAATAAGAACGATCTAACCAATCATAAGCTTCGTCAAATTGATCCAATTCCCGATAAATCCATCCACATATCTGATAGGGAATGAAATTAGTAGGATTCAGAGAAACTGATTTTTTTTGAAGCTTTAAAGCTTCCGTCAAGTTACCCGAGACAAAATAAACCGTCGCTAAATTCCCGATGGCCGAACTGAGATTCGGGTTAAGGACACGGGCTTTTTCAAAAGAAATTTTAGCATATTCATTTTGCCCTCGATAATAATAGACATTTCCTTGCGACTTAAAACCCTCAGCTAAATAGGGGTCAATCTCTAGTGCTTTGGCACTCATCTCCAAGCTTGAATCCAGCCATTCATCCCCTTCTCCAAAGTAATTTAATTGGGCATAACAATCCGCTAAACTTGCGTAGGCTAAAGCATAATTGGGGTCTTTTTTAATCGCGGCTTTAAAGTATTCAATCGCTTCCAATACAGACTGCTTATCGTAGTTAGCATATAATTCCCTTCCTTTTAAATGAAGTTCGTAGGCTTCAAAGCTGTTGGTTTGAGTTTTGGATAGTTGGTTAAGCTCTTCCGCACTCAGGCTACTATTCAATACGCGAGCAATTTCCGTTGCGATAGCTTCTTGAACTTGGAATATCTCTGTTGCTTCCCGATTATAGGTTTCTGCCCATAAGTTCTTGTTGTCTTCAGGGTCAATCAGCTGTACGTTAATTCGAATTTTATCTCCCATCCATTGCACACTGCCTTTTAAAATGGTACTCACATTCAAAACTTTCGCGATGGAGTCTAGGGGAGATGTGGAGTTTTTAAATCTAGAAACAGCTTCCTCACTGATTACTTTGATACTTCCGATTTTGGAGACTTGTGTGATTACGTCTTCAGTTAATCCCTCTGAAAAGAATTCCTGATCTGGGTTTTCAGAGCTATTGACAAAAGGTAAAATGGCCACGGATTTTTCTTTTTCCCAGATAGCATTATTCCAAAAAACAGAATAAATCAAGTACAATAGAACGAGCGAAGAAGCTCCTAAAACAGCCCAGAATTTCCAAGGATTTTTTTCTTGGAACTGGATGTTTTTGATGATCTCCGTTCGCTTTGGAACAACTAGTGGTGGATTTGTAACAGCGAATAACTCAACTGGATGATCGACATTTTTAAGTCGGAATGGCCCTAAGCGGCTCGTTTGAAATTCAGATTTAGCAGGGATTTGATCTTTTATCTGCTCGGAAATTAAAAGGCAATTAGGTACACCAATTCCCTGAATTCTCGAAGTTAGGTTTACAGCATCTCCAAATACGTCCCCTTTGTCGAAAATGATATCTCCAATATGAAGCCCGATTCGGATGGACATATCCGGAATGAGGCTTTGTTGACGTTGGATCTCCAGACTTGCTGCGAGTGCATCGGGAACCGTTTCAAAAATAGCTAGAATACCATCTCCAAGTTCCTTGATGATTTGTCCCCTAAAATTTGAAAGGACGTCCTGATGAATCTGGAGGTTTTGGCGCATCAGCGCAAATGCTCTATCCTCATCTTTCCCCATTAGGCGGGTGTAGCCGACAATGTCTGAAAAAAATACAACGGATTGTTTTCTACTATAATCTAGGCTCATTCTACAGGCTATGGATGGAGCATGAATTTCTAAAGTAATGGGCTTTTGGGTTTTTCAAAAATTAGCCTTTGCTTTTTTGGCTATCAGGTCTCGCTGAATAATCCAAATTACCTTATTTTTTTACAATTGATTAAATAAGATAGGTAAAAATTTTCTTTCGTAACTCTTAATCCCCTGCATTCCAATAAGCCATTCGTTCCAGTCGATTTACTTCGATGGAATAGAATCCAAATTCTTCTACGACTTTTCCTTCGATCCGGTAGATTGCCCGACCCTTGAAAGGGTATTTTTTTACTACGGGAGGAAAATGTACCGTGTCGATCCAGTCTCCATTCCGGTCCAGAAAGGTTCCGAAGTTCATTACTTCGCCTTTGACGGTACGGGTATATTTCACGGTCACTAGATAACCAAGTAGCATGACTGTTTTCCCCAGATTGCTTTGGAGATCTTTGGCGAGAATACCTTGAATGCTTTGATCTTTGACCAAGTGGAAGGGAGAATCCAAGGGGAATTCCAGAATATCGATCTGATCAAGAATATCCTGCCGGATATCTGTTTCGTCCAAATCCGGAACTTGTGGAGGTTTTTTGCCAAAGCTGATTTCCGTAGTGGAAGTTCGGAAAAGTTCATTCGTACTCACAATCGCCTTTCGCTTGTTTTGAAGAAAGTGCGCCTCCCAAAGGAGTTCCTGTTTGGTCTTACCCGTAAAACGAAAACAAGTCATCCGGATAAGAATCAGTAATTGCTCCAAGCCGATCTCCACTCGAGCTACAAAGTCCGCCAATCCCAAAAAAGGTCCATTTGCACGACGTTCGTTCAGTAGTTTTTCTACGGTTGCTTTTTCCAGGTATTTCATATGGATGAAGCCTAGAAAAACGGTCTTCCCGCTGATTCGGGTTAGGTATTCGCTTTCATTCAAGTGAGGAGCTTGAATATCTGCACCATTCATTCGAAGCTCGTGTACATAAAACTCCGAATGATAAAAACCCCCAAAATTATTGATCACACCCACCATGAATTCGAGGGGGAAATAAGCTTTCAGATACAGACTCTGATAGCTTTCTACAGCAAAGGAAGCAGAATGACCCTTGGCAAAGGAATAACCCGCAAAGCTTTCTATCTGATGCCAAACTTCGGCAGCGACTTTATCCTCCCGGCCGAGCTTTTTGCAGTTGGCGAAGAACTGGGCTTTTACACGCTGAAATTCATCCTTGGAGCGGGATTTTCCACTCATACCCCGTCGCAGTACATCTGCTTCCGCTAGACTCAACCCCGCGAAATAGTGTGCTACCTTGATCACATCCTCCTGATAGACCATAATGCCGTAGGTTTCGGGCATAATGTCAGCCATGACGGGATGAGCCTGTTTTCTGCGCTCGGGATTAATATGTCGAAGAATATATTCCCGCATCATGCCTGAGCGTGCCACTCCCGGACGAATAATGGAGCTGGCAGCTACGAGTTCGAGATAGGTGTCTGCTTTCATCTTGGCTAGGAGCATACGCATAGCAGGCGATTCTACATAGAAGGCACCAATGGTATGACCGGTTCGAAGATGTTCCTTGATTTTTGGGTCTTTTTTGAACTTCTCCACTTCCCGGATGTCTACTTTTACCCCTTGGTTTTGGTAGATGATTTCCAATGCAGACTTAATATGGCCAAGTCCCCGTTGGCTCAGGATATCGAATTTATGCAATCCAATATCCTCCGCTGTATGCATGTCGATGTGGGCAAGCGGAAAGCCTTTGGGGGGCATGTCGGTGGCTGTGTAGTAATGGATGGGTTTGTGAGAGATCAGGATTCCGCAGGCATGAATCGTCAGATGGGAAGGCATGTCATGGAGTACATGGGAATATTTGATGATTAACCTCCCAAATTGATCCGGTTCATAGCCCACTTTGTCCGCATGATGGATGAGGGACTCAATATCGGTTTTGGGAAGACCGAAGACTTTGCCTAATTCCCTCAGCATGGAATTATATTGAAAAGTGCTATAGGACCCTAGCAAGGCAACATGTTCCTCTGTTCCCTCATTATACTTTCGGAAAATGTAATCCGTCACCTCATCCCGATCTGTCCAGCTGAAATCAATATCAAAATCAGGAGGGTTTTCCCTATAGAGATTGATGAATCGCTCGAAATAAAGATCCAACTCAATGGGGTCTACATCGGTGATCCCCAGACAATAGGCAACGATGCTGTTGGCTCCGGAGCCCCGACCCACGTGGTAGAAGTTGCGGTGCTGCGCAAAAGTCACGATGTCGTAATTGATCAGGAAGTAGGAAACAAAGCCCTTTTGCTGGATGAGTTCGAGTTCCTTTGTAATTCGCTCACTGATTTTGGGGCCAAATTCTGGGTAGCGGCGAATTGCCCCTTTAAAAGTTTCCTGCCGTAGGTAATCAAAATCTTCCCAGTCTGAGCCCAAAATGTCCCGTTTGTTTTTGACAACTTGAAAGTAGAAGGAGAACTGGCATTGTTCGAGCAGTTTTTGCGCATTGACCAATAGGTAACTGTGGTTTTCGCAACGGGCGATCAGGTCAGCATAGGAGTAGAGCTGATCCGTAGGATCGGCTTGTTCATCGGTAGGAAGCTTGCTGAGTAAAGTATTCAGATCCATACTTCGCAGCAGCCGATGCGCATTGAATTCGAGTTTGGAGGTAAAAGTGGCCGGCTGTAATAATACGAGTTTTTCCTTCTTTCGAATCCAAGGAGAAGTTGCCAGACGGTTAAGTTGGTTGGGATGTACACCTATGTATTCGTTTCCTCGAAGGGAGAAATACTTTTCTGAAAAAGGGTAGATCACAAAAGCGTTTTCGAATTCTGTAGCTCGGGATTTAAACGCTCGCTTGTGTATCAGGTGTTCGGATAAGTGTTTGTTGAGCTCAAAGAAACCTTCTTGATTTTGAGCTAAGCCAATGTACTGTTGCTGTATGCCATTTCGGAAATCAATTCCAATCACAGGATGTATGCCGACTTTTTGGGCTGCACGGATAAAAGGAAATACACCTGCGGTACAATTAATATCTGTCAGGGCTAGGGCATCGAGTTTTTTGCCTTTCGCCTCAGCGATCAGCGCTTCCACAGACATCGTTCCATATTTGAAGCTGAAGTGAGAATGGCAATTGATGAACATTTACGATTTATGGTCTTTTGATTTACGAAGTCATAGACATCGTTATTTTCTGTCTACAGATACTGATTTTGGAGAGAAACCTCAAAGGTTAAAGTGTTAATTATTTAAACATTTTAATGTTTATAATTTAATCAAAAAAGTTTCGTATAGTCAAGGGTTGTTTCTGTTTTTCGGGGGAATTGTCGTGGAGTTTTGAAAGAGGGGGAGGAGCAAAAAAGCTAAAAGAATAACCTATCAATTTTATAAAAAAAGAAAACCCCGAATACATAATGTAAACGGGGTTTGTGGGCCCAGCTGGGACTCCCGACGAGTCGGGGCAACGACCTTCTATCCCGATGAATCGGGAGAGTCAGAAGCTCATTGTCGAGTTTTTTCTATCAATTCTTGAAGGATTAGGGGTTCTTCTCTAAGCTTTTTTATAAAAACTGCACTTTTCATTTTTTTGATATAGAGTTCGATTCTCCTGGCATGGGAGTAGGAGTTGGTTTCAATGGATAGAAATAATTCCCAATCGGAAGCTTTAGCAGTGAATCGATGGTTCCCATAGGAATGGATGTTGTGTTTCTCAATTCTGGACTCCAGGCTTTTCTGAGTGATTCCGGTATAAAACTTTCCTAATGAGGGACTGAAAAGGATGTAGCAAAAATTCATACTCAAAATAAAAAAGAAAGGCTGGAAAAAATCCAGCCTTTGTGGGCCCAGCTGGGCTCGAACCAGCGACCTCCTGTCCCGATTTATCGGGAGAGTCAGAAGCTCATTATCGTGTTTTTTCTATCAATTCTTGAAGGGTTTGGGGTTCTTCTCTGAGCTTTTTTATAAAAACTGCACTTTTCATTTTT
>NZ_JABXIN010000012.1 GCF_013373065.1 Algoriphagus sp. | reverse complement strand
GATGTTTGGTCGGTGACCACGTCAGGAGTGATGTTACGTTCTACAAGCTCTGGGAATACATCCGCAGCGTTAGCAAGCAGACCAACAGAGACTGGTGTATCAGATTCGTAGATGATCGCCAGCGCTTCATCAAGGCTAGTGGCTTTCTTATCCACATAACCTGTACGTAGACGGTAATCGATACGTGATTCGTCGCATTCAACCGCGATCATCGAGAAACCCGCCATCGTCGCAGCAAGAGGTTGAGCGCCACCCATGCCGCCAAGACCACCAGTTAGGATCCAGCGACCTTTTGGATTGCCGTCGAAGTGTTTTTTTGCCACTGAAACGAATGTTTCGTAAGTGCCTTGGACGATGCCTTGAGAGCCGATATAAATCCAGCTACCCGCTGTCATTTGGCCGTACATCATTAAGCCTTGCTTATCTAGCTCGTTGAAGTGTTCCCAGTTTGCCCAGTGTGGCACTAGGTTTGAGTTGGCGATCAAAACACGAGGAGCATTTTTGTGAGTAGGGAAGACCGCAACAGGCTTACCAGACTGAACCAAAAGTGTTTGATCATCTTCAAGACGCTCTAGCACTTCAACGATTTTGTCGTAACATTCCCAGTTGCGGGCTGCACGGCCAATACCGCCATAAACCACCAGTGAATGAGGGTGCTCTGCCACATCAGGATCTAGGTTGTTCATCAGCATACGAAGCGGTGCTTCCGTCAGCCAAGATTTTGCTCTCAACGTTGTGCCGTGAGGGGCACGGATTGTGCGTGTTGTATCGAGACGCTTATCTTCTACTTGGCGTTCCGTCATGGTAAGACTCCTTGTGTTTCACTAAATTCAGGTAGCAGTAGGGCGGCCAAGCCCGTTAAGGCCTAGCTTCACTGCTCACTGGTTTCTACTATTGTTCTGAAAGTGCGTTGGCGATATCCCAACAAAGTCGAGCGGCCAACCGAGCGGTCTGACTGTCTACGTCATAGGTCGGGTTGTACTCGGCGATATCGGCGATAACCAACTTTTGTTTGTAATGTAAAATTCGGTCCAAAAACGGCGACAACGTCTCCATGCTGACGCCTCTTGCAGCGGGCGCACTTACTCCCGGCGCGGTTGCCGCGGGGAATACATCCAAATCGATCGTTAGGTAGATGTAATCGCAATTGTCGATAAAGTGCTGCAATTGGGTTAAGTGATAAATATGGTTTAAGTGCGCAAGGTCTTTGTCTTCCACATACCAAACATTTAACTCATCTGCGCGCTTAAATAGAGCTTCAGTATTGCTTGCGCGACTGACACCTAAACAGGCGTAATGAAATGGCCAGCCGTGTTGTTGGCAATAGTGCTGAATCTGATTAAACGGCGTACCCGAACTCGGCTTTACGTCTGCTTGTGTGCTTTCAAAGGCTCGTAAATCAAAGTGCGCATCAAAGTTAATGATGCCGATTTTTGGTGGCTTGGCTGGGCTGAGATATTCAAAATAACGCGCAAGACCTTGGAAAGAAGCCCATGCCACTTCATGTCCGCCGCCTAACGTAATAACGGGGGTAGAGCGCAATGCTTGGGCAATCACAGCCGCGCAGTCCGATTGAGACTGCTCCAGTAAATCGTCTTCACATACCACATTGCCGAGGTCGATCAACGTGCTTTCGTTGTGCCAAGCCATGTTCGCGAGTGCACGACGAATAAGGTCCGGCGCTTTACGCGCACCGACGCGACCTTTGTTACGTGCAACCCCTGCGTCACAGGCGAAACCAAGTACACTGATTGCATTGCGATACGGTTCTAACTCCTGAACCGGAATTTTTTTAATTACATGATGGACACGCTTACCTAAGCTGCCGTCTTCCGCGTCATGTCTGCCTTGCCAATGAAAATCTTGGTTTGTATTGGGTAGGCGAGTCGTCATTTGATCAGACATGATTCAGTTCCCCGTTGATGATACGAGCGGATAAACGTGATACGCCTTGCTGGTAGCTAAAATCCGCTGGATGTTCGATATCCCAAATTGCGAAATCGGCGTCAAATCCAGTCTGAATTTGACCTCGACTTTCTGCAAAACCCAAAGCTCGAGCTGCATTGCAAGTCACACCTCTAAGTGTTTCTTCCGGAGTGAGTCCAAACAAGGTACAACCCATATTCATCATCATAGTCAAATCTGCAAAAGGTGACGTGCCTGGGTTCAGATCAGTGGCAATTGCCATCGGAACTTTATGTTTGCGTAGAAGTTCGATTGGCGGCAGTTGGGTTTCTTTTAAGAAATAGAATGCGCCCGGCAGGAGTGTGGCAACCGTGCCAGAATCTCGCATTGCTATAACGCCTTGCTCGTCGAGATACTCAATATGATCCGCTGACAAACCGGAGTATTTGGCTGTCAAGGCAGTGCCGCCAAGGTTTGAAAGCTGCTCGGTATGCCCTTTAACTTTTAAGCCATGCTGCTGCGCAGCGATAAAGACTTTCTCGGTCTGCGCTAGGTCAAACCCGATGGACTCACAGAAGACATCGACGCTGGTGGCGAGTTTTTCTTCAGCAACAAGTGGGATGATTTCCTGACAGACCATGTCGATGTAGTCATTCGCTTTGCCCACATATTCTGGTGGCAGAGCGTGCGCAGCGAGTAATGTGGTCTCCACGCGGATCTGACGGTGATCTTCGAGTGCTTTTGCAGCGCGCAGTATCTTGATTTCATCGTTGAGGGTTAAACCATAACCAGACTTCACTTCCACGGAAGTGACACCCGTTCGAATCAGCCCATCCAACCGAGGTAAAGCCAGCTCAACAAGTTGTTCTTCGCTAGCTGCACGTGTTGCTTTGACCGTCGATAGAATACCGCCACCTTGTTTAGCAATCTCTTGGTAAGGCACACCGTTCAAGCGCATTTCAAACTCGTTGGCACGGTTACCGGCGTAAATAAGGTGGGTATGGCAATCGATGAAACCCGGTGTAACGAGCTTGTGTTGGCAGTCGTAAACGTGACCAATTGCGGGTAAATCGCTTGAGACAGCAACGATTTTCCCCGCATTAATATGAATGTGAGTAGGTTCCGACACCTGATAACCGGCAGCGCCCGAAGTCATCGATACGACACGCGCATTGATGAGCGTCATGTCGTTGCTTTGGGTCTTATTATGGTGATTGTTATGAGTGTCCATTCTGCCAGTAATATCCATATGCTTAAATGTATATACAAATAATGTTAAAACAATTTTAATTTCTATTCACTAAAACTAAATAAACACAACTATGAGTACTACAAAATGGACTATCGACCCGACTCACTCTGAGGTTTCTTTCAAAGTGAAGCACTTGGTAATCTCTACGGTTACAGGTTATTTCAGAAAATTTGAGGGATCTGCTGAAAGCACCTCTGATGATTTTGAAGGAGCTACCGTGTCTTTTACTGCTGACATTGACAGTATTGATACCAATCAAACTGATCGAGATAATCATTTGAAATCTGCTGATTTCTTCGATGCTGCTAACCATCCAAAGCTTTCTTTCGAAGGTAAAATCAGCAATGCTTCTGGAGATTACAAATTGGTTGGAGACTTAGAAATCCGAGGAACCAAAAAGCAAGTAGAGCTTGATGTGGATTTTGGTGGTGTTGTAGCTGACCCATATGGTCAAACTAAGGCTGGTTTCGAATTGGAAGGTAAAATCAATCGCAAAGAGTTTGGTTTGGCTTGGTCTGCAGTGACTGAAGCAGGTTCTGTTGTGGTAAGTGATCAAGTTCGATTGCTTCTAAGCGTTCAATTAGTAAAACAAGCTTAATTCTAATTTCAACCTTTGGGGTAGGAACCCCAAAGGTTGTCTTTACCTTAACCCCTAATAACTATGAAACCTCTCATCACTGGTATCCATCATATCACGGCCATTGCAGGTGATCCCCAAAAAAATATTGATTTCTACACGGGCGTTTTGGGTCTTCGATTGGTAAAAAAGACGATCAATTTTGATGCACCCGATGTTTACCACTTTTATTTTGGAGATGAATTAGGAAGGCCAGGAACGGTATTTACGACCTTCCCATTCAAAGGTGCCCGAAGAGGTGTAAAAGGGACTGGGGAATTGACATATACAGCATTTTCCATCGGAAAAGATTCCTTGGAATACTGGATTGACCGTTTACGAAAGTTTGGAATCCCGGTATCTGATATTCAAAGTCGATTTGGAGAGAAACTGATCCGATTCGAGGATCATGATGGGATGGGTTTGGAATTGATTGCTAATGATCAGGATGATCGGAAAGGATGGCCTCAAGGTCATATTGCCGCAGAGCATTCGATTAAAGGGTTTTATGGGGCGACCTTAAATCTCAGATCCAAAGACCTAACAGAAATATTGCTTCTAGACCATATGAATTATCGATTCATTGCTCAAGAAGGGGATCGGTATCGATATGGAACGGAAGGAAAGCCAGGTGATATTGTTGATATCAGGATTGATAAAAGTGGCAATAGAGGAATGCAGAGTGCGGGGACGGTTCATCATATCGCATTTCGCACTGAAAACGAAGCATCCCAATTGGAAATGCAGCGGATTTTAATGGAGCATGGCTATGGTGTGACGGAGGTTCGGGACCGGAATTATTTTAAAAGTATCTATTTCAGAGAGCCTGGAGGAGTGCTTTTTGAAATTGCCACGGATGAGCCGGGATTTGCAATTGACGAAGAAGAAGAAAGCCTTGGCGAATTATTAAAATTACCTGATTGGGCCGAGCCATCTCGATCTCGAATTGAACAATTACTTCCAGAAGTTCAAGTAAACTTAGAAAAGTATGTCTAATCTAATTTTTGCAGGGAAAAAACCTGTCGAAGGTGGCAAAGCCGCCATTTTGATCCATGGGAGAGGAGCTTCAGCCGAAAGCATCCTTTCCCTCAAATCCTATTTGAATCTGGATCAATACGCCTTGGTGGCACCGCAGGCTTCCGATAATACTTGGTATCCTTACAGCTTTATGGCTCCCGATGAGAGTAACCAACCAAAGTTGGAGCAATCGCTTTCACAAATTCAGGATGCTTTTGAATATTTGACCAAAGCAGGAGTTTCTCCAGCTGATATTTTGATTTTGGGTTTTTCACAAGGAGCCTGTTTGAGTCTGGAGTTCTCGGCAAGAAATGCCCAAAAATTCAAAGGAATTATAGCCTTCACCGGAGGCTTAATTGGAGAAAACCTTTCACCTTCAACATACCAGGGCGATTTTCAAAATACCCCCATTTTGATTTCAGGAAGTGATCAGGATTTTCATGTGCCTTTTGCCAGAATGGAGGAGTCAAGTAACCTTTTGGAAAAAATGGGAGCCAATGTCAAGCTTTTGACTTTTAAAGATCCTGCACATACCATCCGACAAGAGGAAGTGGATTGGGTAAATGAACACTTTCTAGGTTAATATGCTAGTTGTGGGCTTTAGTCTGCATGATTTGACTCTGGAATTCTTTTTTAAGTAATTTCGAAGGTGCAGACCAAAGC
Organism: Algoriphagus sp.; assembly: GCF_013373065.1. Taxonomy (GTDB): domain Bacteria; phylum Bacteroidota; class Bacteroidia; order Cytophagales; family Cyclobacteriaceae; genus Algoriphagus. The sequence goes on along the minus strand of NZ_JABXIN010000012.1, from coordinate 172,855 downwards.
TTTCTCTTATTTATTCTCCATTTCCTACTTCGGTGCCCGCTACAAAGGTTGGGCAATCCAAAAAGGACAGCCTACCATTCAGGGTAAATTAGAACGGGTTCTGAGATTCATTTTAGGACATGATGATTTTACCTTATTGGGCGGAAGTCGAACAGATTCTGGCGTGAGTTGTAGAGAAGGCTTTTTTCAGCTTTTTCTTTCAGAAAAAAATGACTTTTCCGAGCAAACTATCGCAGCCATCAATGAAAATCTAGGAGGCGAAATTCTAATTCAATTCATAGGGCCTGTTCGAAGGGATTTCAATTTGATCAAAGCTTCAAAAAGGAAGATCTATCGTTATTTTTTTACTGATTCCGCCGAAACTCCTGCTTTGCATGCTGCTTGGCTTCAGCCAATTTTCAAGAAACTTGATTTGGGTCGAATGAATGAAGCTGCAAAAATATTTCAGGGAAACCATGATTTTAGTGCTTTTTGCACACCATCTCCCACCAAGACAGATTTCGAGCGGGAAATTTTGCAATGTCAGATTTTGCTGTCGGATGAAATTCCTTACAAGAATCTAGCTGATCCAGTGTACTACCTAGAAGTGGTGGGAACCGGCTTTTTGCATCATCAAGTCCGTAAAATGATGCGTGCCATTTGGTATGTGGGATCAGGGCAATGGGATTTGGCCGAAATCGAAAACAGACTAAAAAGGCCCTCACAAGATTGGGAAAAAATTCCTCCGGCACCGGCTTTGGGTTTGGTTTTATGGGGAGTGGATCTAGATCATGAATAGGGTGGTTGAAAAATTGGAAAATTTGAAGATTGCAAAATTGCTATAGTTTAAGATTTCCATTGATATTTGGTTAGAGGCGGTTCACTTGAATTTTCAAATCTTTCAATCTTTCAATTTTCCAATCTAAAAACTGCAAAGCAGTTTTTTTGCCTACCTTTGCACTCCCAAATCGAAGCGAATTCTGTGAAAGCGAGAACATTAAAGAAAGACAAAGTCAATATCATCACCATGGGTTGCTCCAAAAACCTGGTTGATTCCGAGGTCCTTTTGACGCAGTTGAAGGGTAACGGTATCCATGCCAGTCATGAGTCCAATTCTGATGACAATAACATCATTATCATCAATACCTGTGGTTTTATCGACAACGCCAAGCAAGAGTCGATCGATACCATCCTTCAGTATGTTGATGCCAAAGAGCAAGGTTTGGTAGACAAGGTGTATGTGACCGGATGTCTCTCACAGCGTTACAAAGACGATTTGGAAAAGGAAATTCCCCAGGTGGATGCCTTTTTCGGCACGAGGGATTTGCCAGCCATTTTGAAAAAGTTCAAAGCAGACTACAAGCATGAGTTGGTTGGAGAGCGATTGCTCACTCACAATGCCCATTATGCTTACATGAAGATTTCCGAGGGGTGCGACCGCCCATGTTCTTTCTGTGCGATTCCTTTGATGCGGGGAGGCCATATTTCCCGTCCAATTGAAGAGTTGGTTAAGGAAGCCCAGCATAAAGCCGCTCAAGGAACCAAGGAGCTGTTGTTGATCGCTCAGGATTCAACGTATTACGGGTTGGATTTGTATAAAAAGCGGAATCTTGCCGAATTGCTGAGACAGCTTTCAGATGTGGAGGGAATCGATTGGATTCGTCTGCACTATGCCTATCCTACAGGATTCCCCATGGATGTGATCGAGGTGATGAAGGAGCGATCCAATATTTGCAAATATCTTGACATTCCTTTGCAGCACGGCTCAACTGATGTGTTGAAAGCAATGCGCCGTGGCACCACTCGGGAAAAGCAAGAAGAACTGATTTACCGAATCCGAGAAATCATTCCTGAGATTGCGATCCGTACTACCTTGATCGCAGGACACCCGGGAGAGGGAGAAAAGGAATTTCAGGAAATGGTGGATTTTGTAGAGCGAATGAAGTTTGAGCGATTGGGTGTGTTTACTTATTCTCATGAGGAAAATACCCATGCTTTTACGATGGAAGATAAACTTTCTCAAGAGGAAAAGCAGGATAGAGCGAATCACTTGATGGAGGTTCAGGAGCAAATCTCCTATGACCTGAATCAGGAGAAAGTTGGGAAAACCTTCAAAGTTTTAATTGACAAGAAAGAAGGGGGCTATTTCGTTGGCCGAACTGAATATGATTCTGTGGAGGTGGACAATGAAGTACTGATTGATGCTTCCAAGTATTATTGTCGTGTGGGTGATTTCGTGCATGCTAAAGTGACGGAGGCGACGGAGTTTGATTTATATGCCGATGTAATTATCTAAAAATCAGATTGAAATGAAGTTGGAGTTATTCGAGGGGAGTGTTATTTTTATCTGAATTCCCTTTTTATAAAAACTGTATGTACACGCTTATTGCTTCGATTTTTTTCCTTTTTTCAGCTTCTGATTCAATTCAACTGAGCTACTTGTATTTTGGAAATACCAACCTGATGGGAGTTGGTGAAATTTCAAATGGAAAAAAAGAAGGATTGTGGAAGGTCTACTATGCAAATGACCCGCTAGACAATCCCGAGCCGAGTTTGCTGAAGGCAAATCAGGAAGTCTTCGAGGAGAAATTCACTCCAGAACAACTAGTATTTCAAATCCAATTCAAAGGAGATCTTCCGGATGGCTTGTTTCAAGAAAATTATCCATCTGGGGAGATTAAGTCTATTACATTTTTCGAGGAGGGAAAGCAAAATGGTGATTTTCGTGAGTTTCATAAAAATGGTGAAATAAAATCCCAAGGGACTTATCTAGATGGAAAAAGAGAGGGGAAATGGGAGGAGTTTTATGAAAATGGAAATATCGGATTAGTAGCCAACTATCAAAATGGTTTGATGGAAGGAATTGTCAAAGGATATTTTTCTGATGGTAAATCCCAGTGGGAAATCCCCTATCAAAATGGTAAAATTAATGGTGAATACCGGCTGTTTTTTGGAAATGGGAATTTGCAGGAAAGAGGAATCTATGAAGGTGGAACTCCTCAAGGGTTTTTAGAGAAGTTTAATGAAGAAGGAAAGCTGATTGTTAGAGGGAACTTTTTAAATGGAAGGCCTGATGGGAAGTGGGCTTCCTATAACAAAAGTGGAGATTTGGTTTTCGAAGGGGAGTTTAAACAAGGAATTGCTTCTGGGGAATGGAAGGAGCAGGTGGATATTTTACCCGGTTTTTACAGGAAAGGTCAATTTGAAGAAGGAGTCAAAGAAGGAGATTGGATGCTAACCAATCAGCTTGGCGAAACGGTGCAAGTCGAAACCTATAAATCTGGTAAACTGATTTCAATTGGACCATTTAGAGTAGCCGAAAAAGAGTTGGATGGAGGGAAATTAAGAAATGGAACAGGGCAACGAATATTTTATGACTCGGAAGGCCATATCCTAGCTAAGGGCAAGTATTCCAAAGGAATTCAAAAAGGGGATTGGTATTTTTATTTTCCCAAATCAGATCGCGTGGCTGCAGCCGGTAGATTGGTGGGTTCAGATCGAACGGGGATGTGGTATTTTTACAGTTTTGAGGGGAAGATTATAGACCAGCAAGAGTATTTTCCTGATTATTCAGATTCCAATAGCTCAGGTTCCGGTTTACATTCATCTAGACAACAAAGAAACCTACGGACTATGGGTTATCCTACCAGTCCGAGTGGTTCAATGGATGCCTTGCGTTCTGCTCAAGAAAGTATGTTTAGGACTCAATTCAATAATAACGGATCCTTTTTACTTCGAAATTGATGATTACAAAACGATTCCAAATTCAACTTGAGAAAATATTTGTTTTAGCTGTCTTGTCGATATTTCCATTATCGGTTCATGCTCAATTCTCCTATGATCTTCAGGGACATCGCGGGAGTAGGGGTTTGATGCCGGAGAATACGATTCCGGCCATGATCAAGGCTTTGGATTTGGGCGTGACTACCTTAGAAATGGATTTGGCGATCACAAAGGATGGCAAGGTTATTCTTTCGCATGAACCCTTTATGAATCCTGTGATTTGCCTAACTCCAGAAGGGAAGGATATCGCTAGAGATGACCATTCATTTAACATTTATCAGATGACCTATGAGGAGGTTTTGGCTTTTGATTGTGGAAGCAAAATTCACCCGGGGTTTCCTCAGCAGGTTAAATTTTTTGCTACCAAACCTTTACTTCAAGATGTTTTTTTAGTGGCAGAAAATTATGCCAAAGACATGGGGCTTCCGGCACCTCATTACAATATTGAGATCAAAAGTAGTCCTGAAGGGGATGGGGTTTATCATCCAGGAGTAGTAGAATTCTCAGACCTTGTAGTCAAATTAATCTCTGAGTCCATTGGCTGGGAGCGGGTGAATATTCAATCCTTTGACTTTCGGGTGTTGAAATACATTCATGAAACCTATCCGAATGTTCCCTTGGCCATGTTGGTAGAAAATGCTGCCAGTTATCAAGAGGATTTGGAAGACCTAGGATTCGTTCCGGAATTCTATTCTCCTTATTTCTTAGCCTTGAATCAAGAAATTGTGGAGACACTGCATCAAAAAGGGATGAAGGTTGTTCCATGGACTGTTAACACGAAGGAACAGATGGAGAAGCTTTTAGATTTAGGAGTTGATGGGATCATTACGGATTATCCCAATTTGGCGCCAAAGCGATAGCTTTTCGCACTTAAGATATAAAAGGACATGCCTTTTTTATTGAGTTAGATTTTAAAGTTTAAATACTAAGGTGATGGTAAATCTTATTCTTGGAATCTTGCTATTCTTTCAGTCGCCTGATTCAACAGAGGTCTCCTATTATTATTTTGGGAGTACAAAATTCATTGGAAAAGGGTTGGTAGATGAGGATAGAAAAACCGGAGAATGGTTGATTTATGAGCAAAAAATACCAGAAGCCGACCCTCAGCCTAGTCTTGCAAAAGCCGACTCCAGTTATTTTTTAAAAAACTTCAATACTAATTCTCCAAGGTTTAGTATTTCCTTTTCCCATGACCAACCTAATGGTCTTTTTCAGGAATTTTATTCGGATGGGAAGATTCGGATTATCAACAATTTTAAAGATGGTGTTAGTGACGGAGAGTTTTACCAGTTTTTTGATAATGGAGAGATTGAAATTTCAGGCCAGTATTTAAACGGGAAAAAGCACGGAGAATGGTCGGAATTTTATCCGGATGGGACTAAAAAATCTGCTTATGTCTATTCATTTGGACTTCTAACCTGGGATGCTTTTTCCTATTTTCCGGATGGAAAGCTCCAATGGAAATTACCTTATAGACAAGGGGAACTGGATGGAGAATACAGTTTTTACTATTCAAGTGGCATCTTGGAAGAAAGAGGGAATTATAAATCAGGATCTAGGGAAGGTGAATTCATCCAATTTTATCCAGATAGTACACGGAAATTGCAAGGTAAGTTTTTGGAAGGAAAGCAAACAGGGATTTGGAAAAGCTGGAATCAGAAAGGTGAATTGATTTTTGAGGGTGAATTCAAAAATGGCGAAGCAGACGGAGAATGGATTGAGCAGGTAGATATTTATCCAGAATACTATCGAAAAGGGGCTTATAAAGCTGGCCTTAAAGAGGGTGAATGGAATTTAGTGAATTCAGAAGGGAAAATGATGCAGACTGAATTTTATGAGAAAGGTAGATTACTTTCTTTAAGCGATTTTCAGGTTAATGGACAAATATTTGGAGAGGTAAAGCTCAAAGGAGGCAAAGGAAAAAGAGCCTATTTTGATCAAGATGGGAATAAAATCGCTGAAGGAAGAATAAAGGACGGATTTAGAAATGGGTTTTGGTACATCTATTATCCTAAATCTGATCGGGTTTCGAGTTCAGGAAAATATATTGGCAAAGAACAAGTAGGAACCTGGACCTATTTTACTTATAACGGAGCGGTTAGAGGGGAAAAAGATTTTGGAAAAATAGGGACCTTTGGGCAACAGGCTAGGATAGAGACCCGTCAATCTGTTGGAATTGAAAGGTTTTCTAGGACTGGGCCGGATATTAAAACTTCTGACCCAATTGAGGGGTTCTCAGATTTTATGAGGGATAATATGAGATATTTTGATAATAGGAATTAAATATTTCATAGAAAGCACTTGAGGGCTTACCTAATTTTTGGCTTTTGAATAGCATAAAGTAATTTAGCCGACTAAAATTTCCCGCATGAAGCTTATTGAAGTTACCACGCCTGCCCATCAAAAAGAATTTATTGAGATGGCGGTGCGTATATACAAGAATGAAAAAAACTGGATTCGACCGCTCGATAATGATATCGAAGGACTTTTTCATCCTGAGTCTAATAAGCTATTTCGCCGAGGAGCTAAAGCAAAGCGTTGGTTGTTACAAGACGAAAAAGGCCAAACGATCGGTCGGATTGCTGCCTTTATCAATCCCAAAATGAAGGAGAAACAGCCAACAGGCGGTGTAGGGTTTTTTGAATGTATTGACAATCAAGAGGCGGCTTTTATGCTCTTTGATGTGGCAAAGGAGTGGTTCCAAAGTGAGGGGATGGAAGCCATGGATGGGCCGATCAATTTCGGTGAGCGTGACAAGTGGTGGGGCTTGTTAGTAGATGGGTTTACGGAGCCGAATTACAACATGCCTTGGAATTTCAAATACTATCAGAAATTCTTTGAAGACTACGGGTTCAAGCTTTATTTCAAGCAATTTACTTATCAGCGCCCCGTTCAGGATCTGAGATTTGATGAAAAGATGATCAAGCGTGCAAATTTGGTGATCGCGAATCCGGATTATTCTTTTCGATACATCAAGGGAAAGGAATTGAAGGAAAAAGCTCCTGAATACTTCATGACCGTTTACAATAAGGCTTGGGCTAGACATCTAGGAAAATCCCTCACCTTAAAAGAAGCTCAAATTATGTTTGGGAAGATGAAACCCATCATCGATCCTCGCTTGATTTATTTTGGTTTTTATAAAGGTGAACCAGTTTCCTTCTTCATCAATATTCCAGAGATCAATCAGATCTTTAAGCATGTGAATGGAAAAATGGATTTGATCGGGAAGCTCAAATTCCTTTGGTATAAAACCTTTTCTCCACCTAATAAAATGCTAGGTTTGGTCTTTGGAGTTGTGCCCGAACATCAGGGCAAAGGAGTGGAGAGTGCGATGATTATTTCTTATGATAAGATGAGCAATGATCCCAAATTCCCTTACAAAACCATAGAAATGAACTGGATTGGGGATTTTAATCCAAAGATGATGCGGGTTTGCGAACAGCTATTAGCGGATATTTACAAAACCCATCATACCTATCGCTACTTATTTGATCGGGAAAAACCGTTTGAGCGACATCCGATTTTCGATTGAAGAAATTAAGATGTTCGAAGTCAGGCTGAGCGGAGTCGAAGCCTTGTCTTATTTAAAAATACGATTGACGAAGTACGAGTTACGACGCAAATTGGAACCTCAAACCTGATTTTGCAGATTGAGAATACGAAAAATTAGTGTCGAATATTGAACGCTGAATTTCGAATACTGAAATGAGGCCAAACCAATTTTCCAATTTTAAAATATTTCAATTTTACAATCTTCAATAAATGAAAAAATATGACGTAACAGGCATAGGAAATGCTTTGGTAGATATTGAATTCAAAGTCACTGATCAGTTTTTTGTAGACAACGGAGTCGAAAAAGGCTTGATGACTTTAGTGGACGAAGACAGACAAAACCACTTGATGCAGGCAATTAATCATGCCGAAGCAAAGAAACAAGCTGGTGGTTCCGCTGCCAATACGGTTGTGGCTGTAAGCCAGTTCGGTGGAAAATCCTTCTACTGTTTCCGAGTTGCAAATGATGAATTGGGTCATTTTTACCTTCAAAATTTAGTCGATTCCGGAGTGGATATTGCCTTAGTGCCTGAGCTTTTGGAAAATGGGATTACAGGAAAATGTCTTGTGATGGTGACAGAAGACTCCGAGCGTACCATGAATACTTTTTTGGGTATTACTCAAAATTTTTCCATGAAAGATATCCATGATTCTGCAATCAAGGATTCGCAGTTTTTATTTATCGAAGGGTATTTGGTGACTTCACCTAATGGAAAAGAAGCCATGCTTCATGCTAAAAAGGAAGCCGAAGAAGCTGGAACCAAGGTAGCTTTGACCTTTTCAGATCCTGCCATGGTAAAATACTTCAAAGAGAACTTTGATGATGTGATCGGGCCAAGTGTGGATTTGCTATTTGCAAATGAAGAGGAAGCCATGCTTTATACTGGAAAGGATAGCCTAGCCGAAGCACGCGAGGAAATGAAAAAAGCCGCCAAGCATTTTGTGATTACCCAAGGGAAAAACGGAGCTATGATCTTTGATGGGGATACTTTCATCGATATCGAGCCCTATAAGACAACCGCTATTGATAGTAATGGAGCGGGTGATATGTTTGCAGGAGCTTTTTTATATGGGATTACTAATGGTCATTCATATGCTTCCAGCGGTAAATTAGCTTCAATGGCAAGTTCCCAAATCGTAAGTCAATTTGGACCGCGTTTGCAATGGCACCAAGCAAAGGATATCTTGGCACGATTGAATCCTTAAAAAAAAGAGGCTGTTAGAAATAACAGCCTCTTTTTTATTTCTCCTCGATAAGTTCTGATGTAGGAACTCTAAACCTTGGGCCATAAACTCCTTCAGGAAGACCTTTTCCACAGCCGATAATCATGCAGATTTCAGCTTCCGATGGAAGATTAAGGAGTTTTTTCACTCTTTTGGAATCAAATCCTTCCATGGGGCAGGTATCATAGCCTACCGCTTTCATCCCAAGCATAAAAGTCATGGCAGCCAAGGCAGCACTTTTATGAACAGAAATACGGACTTCAGTTTCTCCAACTTCACGAACCATTGGTCGTCTTAAACCTACCCACCAAGCAATGATTTTTTTTAAGATTGTCCATCCTGGAAATTTTCCAAAAAGCTTAGGGATGAGGTTTTTGTAATAATTTCGGGCCTGTTTCACCTTCTTTTCGGATTGATTTTGAGCCGTTTCACTGAGGTATCTAAAATTTGCCTCTGCTCGGGATTTCCAAAGATCACGTCGAGTAATAATCACCACGAGTTCGCGGGCAGTAGTTGCTGCCTTTTGTCGCATACAAAGTTGGGCCAAAGGATCTTTTAGAGGAGAGGATTCAGGAACTCGCACAAATTGGTACAACTGAAGATTGGAGCTATTTGGGGAAAGAATGGCTGCTTCCAAACATTTCTTCACTTGCTCATGGTCAAATGGGGATTCCTGGTCAAAAATCCGGACAGATCTCCTGGCTTCTACGGCTTCGAAAAATCCTAATTCTTGTAAATTTTCCTTCATTTAGTTGATTTTACTGACTTGGAGAAACAAATTTTCGGCTTAATTTCTAATTTCAAGGCAAGTTAAAAATTTCAAACCAACTAGATCGCCATGTTTTTTGAATTAATCAGACTGCAGTTTTTAAAATCTATGCGGTCGACATCCTTCGCAAAAAGCCTAATGACCAATATTTTTCTAGGGTTTATAATCCTGTTGTTATTGGGCTATGTGTTTGGAGCAGGATTGTTACTCAATCGAGTAATAGGTCAATTGGCAGAAGGTCAAGATAGCTTAGAGGTATTGAATAGCTATTTGATATTCTTTTTCCTTACAGAGTTTTTGTATCGCTACTTCATTCAAAGCCTTCCAGTGGTGGATTTGGAAAGTCTCCTGCACCTGCCTATTGGAAAACGGAAAATCATGCATATGCTATTGATTCGGACGTTCATTTCTCCAATTAATATCATTGCCTTATTGCTGTTTTTACCTTTCGGTCTTGAAGTCGTAGGTACTCGGTTTGGGGATGTGGCATTTTTGGGTTGGCTAGGGTCCATAGTGCTGACCAGTTGGATTCTACATTGGTTTATGCTTTGGTTCAAGCAGCGATTTGAAGATTCTACATTGGGTTTGCTAATTGTGATGGGGGTGCTGGTACTTGGTGGAGGCTCTAGCTACGTGGGTTGGTTTAATCTGGGAGAATTGACTAAACCTATTTTCGACTTGTCAATATCCTCCCCGATTCCTGTGGTGGTATTGTTCCTGGTATTTTTGGGAAGCTATTGGCTTTGCTACAGATATCATGTTGCCAATGCCTACTTAGAAGATCTTTCTTCGGATGATGAGAGTCGTGTGAGGGGGCAATCCATCGGTTTCTTTTCCAGATTTGGTCTCTCGGGTGAAATGGCAGATATCGAATGGAAGCTTATCATTAGACACAAAAAGAGCCGAACATACTTGATGCTTTCCGCATTCTTCCTGCTCTATGGAATGGTGTTTTACACACAGCCTGCCTATATGGAAAATGAGAATCTCAGTTTCATTCTCATTTTTGTAGGGGTATTCATTACAGGGATTTTTATGATTCAATACGGGCAGCTTTTCTTAAGCTGGAATTCGGGGAATTTCGATTTTTACCTTCAGAAAAAAGATGGGGTCGAACAGTTGGTTCGTGGAAAATATCTCCTCTTTATTTCCATTTCAGTCATATGCTTTTTGGCCTCTATCCCTTATGTTTATTTCGGTTGGAAAATCCTTTTGACCCATGCCGTTACCTTTCTCTTCAATGTCGGAATCCTCATTCATGTGATTATCTATTTGGCACTTTGGAAGCCTAAACCTATGGACTTGAATAAGGGAGCGATGTTTAACTACGAGGGGGTAGGAGCAGCACAGTGGTTGATGGTGATTCCTATGATGATCATGCCTTATGTGTTTTACCTTCCTTTTGCACTCCTGATTAATGAGTATGCGGGCTTGGCTGCTCTAGGGATTTTTGGGCTTTTAGGAATCTTATTCTATAAAAAACTTAGCGCAATTAATGTGAAGCGCGTGTATGACAACAAATACGAAATTTCATCTTCATTTAGACAAGAATTATGATCACGGTAAAAAATCTCAAAAAGCAATATAAAGAAGCAGTTGTATTGGATGTAGAGTCCCTTGAAATACCCAAAGGCGAGTGTTTTGGTCTTGTTGGAAATAATGGGGCTGGAAAAACCACCTTATTTCGAATCATGCTTGACTTGGTTCGGCCCACACAAGGTGAAGTGACGATAGATGGGTATCAAGTCAATCAAACAGAGGAATGGAAAAAGTTTACTGGGGCTTATTTGGATGAGCATATGCTATTATCCTACCTCACTCCGGATGAATATTTCCAAACTTTACGAAAGATATATGGGATGTCTGAGGCTGATCTGGAAGTTCATTTGGAAAAATTCACTGAACTCTTCAATGATGAAGTTCGTGGGAAAAAGAAATACATCCGTGATCTATCCAAAGGGAACTTAAAAAAGGTTGGGATTGCGGCAGCAATGCTAGGAAAACCCGAAGTGGTGTATTTGGATGAGCCTTTTGAAAATTTGGATCCAAGTTCTCAGATGCGCCTAAAAAAGCTAATTCTGAAAGAAAAAGATGAATCACGAATTACCTTTTTGATTTCCTCGCATGACCTAAACCATGTGACAGAGATCTGCGATCGAATTGTTTTACTCGAGAAAGGAAAAATAATCCGAGACCTTCACGAAAAATCAGAAATGATGCGGGAGTTGGAAGATTACTTCATGGGGTAATTGATCTTTATTCAAATTTGAAAAGTTCCTTGATTTTGGGAGCTTATTTTTTTCCCAACTGCATAAACAAAAAAAGCTCGCAATCTGCGAGCTTTTTCTTTGTACCCAGGGCCGGAGTCGAACCGGCACGAGTGTTACCTCATTGGTGTTTGAGACCAACGCGTCTACCAATTCCGCCACCTGGGCTTGTCAATCTGACCCCGTTTCTTACCAAACGGGATGCAAATATGAATACAATTTTATTTTTCTCCAACCTTAGATTTCTACTTCCTCAATTTTTTTTGAGCTAAAAGCAATCGGTCTTTCAGAAAACAATGTTTTTGTATAGCTCCAGACAGATTTAAATAGTTCAGAATCACGGTATTTGTTCAATGCTTCCTCATTTTCCCAATGGGAATAGGTCATGAAAATATTTTTTTGATTTTCATCTTGCCAAAGTTCTAAATGATGGCAACCGGGAAAAGAGCGTATTTTTTTCTTATTGGCTCCAAAGTTCTTCAAGAAGGCATCAATCTTATCTTCCTGAAAAGTCATACGTACGCTACGAATTAGCATGGCTTAGTTTGCAAAGTGAATATTTACAACTGACTCAAAACGCAGTCCTAATAAATTCCCTCCATGGCCGTGATTGATTCCGATTTCTAAATAGCCTGAGCTATTGAAGAAGGCAAAGCAATCCCCCGGCTCAACTTGGTCATAACCTGAGAAAAGTCGATCGAGACTCTCTCTTCCAAATTCAATGGAAAATTTACCGGGATTTAGCTTATCAAAAAGCTCTTTGGAAATATTAGTGATCAGATTGCCATAGCGATCTACCCGCATCACATGCCCGGTGATTTGTTCTTTCGTGGCTTTTGGGATGCGAGGCATCAATTTGCGGAAGTTTTGTAAGGGTCCACCGAAGTCATGAATGGCTGCTCCTGATGCTACTTTAGCGGCAATCGGAGCTAAAATATCCTTCGCAGGAAAAGAACTCTCCTGAACGTGAATGTCAGCAAACTGTACCATGATACCAGGTTCTTTATCAGCAAGTAGGCTAAAAATCCCATTGTTGGGCCCAATGAAAATATGCTCTTCCAGCTTCACACCAATATAACCTTGAGTCATTGATCCCGTGGTGTTGACAGCTACCAAATGGACAGTTCCTTTTGGAAAATCCCGGAAAGTGGATCGTAGGATAAAGGCCGCATGGGCAAGATCATAGGTTTCTATTCGATGGGACAGATCAATGATGTTTAACTGGGGATTGATGGCCAGCATTTTGGCCTTCACTGCCGGTACGTAAAAGTCCTGATCTCCAAAATCAGAGAGGAATGTCACCAATGCCATAGAAGCAAGTAAATTAAAATTATGTACTTTTGTTTGTGAGGGATCAGAACAAAAATAGAACATAATCCATCGTCCTTCAAGAATATTTAATCAAAGAAAAAATTTGGTAGAAAAAGTAATCACACTGGAGAATGTGCCGCTTGCGGAATTTTTAGGTCAGGCCAATGAAAATATTAGACAGTTAGCACAGGCCTTCCCGCAAAGCAAAATAATTTCCAGAGGAAATGAGATACGGATTCAGGGGAGTGCCCCTGAGATTTTACGTATTAACAATCTGATTAATTTGCTCTTGGAGCATGTGGAGCGCTTCGGACATTTGAGCCCGGATAAGGTAAAAGACTATCTGGACGTGGAGGGCGTGCCTTTTGAGCAATCCAACCGAGACGCAGTTATCGTTTTCGGGAATAAGGGACTTGTAATCAAGCCAAAGTCCACCAACCAACGAAAATTGGTGGAAGCTTCCATGAAAAACGATTTGGTTTTTGCTTTAGGCCCAGCTGGAACAGGTAAGACCTATATTGCGGTAGCGCTTGCAGTTCGGGCTCTGAAAAATCGGGAAGTCAAGCGTATAATTATCACTCGCCCAGCAGTGGAAGCCGGTGAAAATTTAGGGTTTCTACCTGGGGACCTACAAGAAAAGCTCGATCCTTATCTGCGCCCCATTTATGACGCGCTGCAAGATATGGTGCCACCGGAAAAGCTCAAATATTATCAGGAAACCCGTGTGATTGAGATAGCTCCCTTGGCCTACATGCGAGGAAGGACGCTCCATGATGCTTTTGTTTTGTTGGATGAAGCGCAAAATACTACTTCGGAGCAGATCAAGATGTTTTTGACTAGGATGGGCCCCAACTCGAAAGTAATTATTACCGGGGACCAAACGCAGGTCGATCTCCCTATTCGACAAAAATCAGGATTGAGTGAAGCATTGCGGATTCTCAAGGATGTCAAAGGAATAGGCATCGTTAATCTTAGTGGAAAGGATGTCATTCGACATAAATTGGTAAAGGCTATCATTGAAGCCTACGAGAAAAATCAGGCTGAAAAAGACATTGCAAAAAATGAGTCTGCTAGTAGAAAAAGTGACCGGTAAAGCCGGGATGGATATCGCTTTTAAGATTCGGACAGAAGTATTTGTAAAAGAGCAAAAGGTTGACGCTGATGCTGAATACGATGAATTTGAAGATGTGTCCACACATTTTCTAGCTTCTCTTAATGGAAAACCGGTTGGTACTGCTCGTTGGAGATTTACTTCAAATGGAATCAAATTAGAGCGGTTTGCCGTATTGAAAGAAGCAAGGGGAAAGGGAGTAGGTCAGGCTTTAGTTCTAGCGGTACTTCGGGATTTGTTAGTGCATCCTGAAGCCCAGGGAAAAACCCGTTACCTACATTCACAGATTTCCGCAGTTCCACTTTACCAGAAATTTGGTTTTAAAAAAGTTGGAGGCCAATTTGAAGAATGTAATATTCTTCATTACAAGATGGAATTGAAGCATTAATTTTATTTTTAAATTGACAACTATGAAAAAGATTTTAATAACCATTTTGATGATGGGGCTCTTAGGTCATTCCTTTGGGCAGAATGTCATCTCGAGTTCAGGAGGAAGCACGAATAGAGATTTTTCCAATGAATTTAAACTCAACTTTTTGAACTTGATTGCCTTAGGTTCGCTCGAGGCTGGGTTTGAGAAGTATTTATCCGAAGATCATTCGCTTGATCTTCAAGTCCACATTAACGATCGGTTTGGATTTAATTCTCAAAAAAATGGGAAAAACTACAAAACGAATGCGGTTCAGGCTTCTATGAATTTCTATTTTGGGAATAATCCAAATGGAAGAATTTATATTTTCCCGCTCGCTAAAATCCGTTTTGGAGAATTCGAAGAGCCTGTAGATGGGGGAATTTCTACTACCAATATGAATGCTTTTATGTTTGGTGTAGGAGGGGGATACAAATGGGAATTCTCTCCGCATTTTGCCTTTGGTCCCTATGGAAGTATAGCGAGAGGGTTTAGTGATGAAGTTGCTGATCGTTTCACTAGAATAGAATTAAATGCGGGCTTTAGCCTAGGTTATCGCTTCTGATAAAACGCATCATGTAAGAAATTTAGCCATTCTGATCTTTCAGGATGGCTTTTTTATTTTTAAATTAATAGGTGATTTTTCATTGTTATGCGTTTTTCTGATTTTCCCTTTTTACGATTTCTACTCTTTTTTCTAATTGGAATCCTCTTGGGGCGTTTTTTCAGTTGGGAAGCATTGATCCCCTATTGTTGGATACTAATTATCGGAAGTTGGTTTCTCTACCTTTTTTTGGTCTGGAAGAAGAAAAGTCTGGTTTGGATTACTTTTTTAGGATATGCTCAACTGGTTTTCCTGGGCTTAGTTTTATCCCTTATTTTCAAAAATCAGCAAAATCAACCTACTCCTATCAATGGAGCTTATTTAGCAGAAGTACAGGGTTTTGATCTCGAAAAACCCAATTCTAAAGAGAATACTTTGAAGGTAAAACGATTCCATCGGGATTCGGAATGGATCGAAACTGATCAGTTGGTATTAATTTATCATCAAAGTAATTTAGAACTAGAGCCGGGACAGTTGGTTTGGGTGAGTCAAGCTCCGGAACCTATTGCCCCTCCCCGCAATCCTTCCGAATTCGATTACCGAGAATACCTTGCTAAGCGGGGGATTTTCTCGAGGCAATTTATCCCCCGAGGAAAGATTTCTTTGGTCAAGGAATCCTCGTCATCAACATTTCGATTTTTGCTGACGCATTTTCGAGAGCAGTTGGGGGAATTGGTTAAAGATAATATTCCACAAAAAGAATCTCAGCCTATTGCATTGGCTTTATTGCTTGGACAGAAAAATCAGTTGGATCGATCCTTACGAGAAGCGTTTTCCGATGCAGGTGTGATGCATATTTTAGCTGTTTCTGGATTACACGTTGGGATTTTGGTGGCTGTACTACTATTTCTGATAAAGCCTCTTAAATTAAAAATTGCCGCTCGCCGATTTTATCTAGTAGGTGTAGTTTTTATTATTTGGGGCTATGCTGGAATCACTGGATTTTCGCCATCCGTGGTTCGAGCCTCTGTGATGTTTACCTTGGTAGTACTAGGAGAGCTTCGGGAGCGTAAGCCTCCGATTTTTAATATCATGGCATTTTCAGCGCTTTTAATGATTGCCGTTAACCCATCAGTAATTTTAGATATTGGATTCCAATTGTCCTATTTAGCTGTATCAGGAATCATTTTACTGCAACCTTTGATTTTAAAGTGGTGGTATCCTCCCAACCGATTTCTGGAATACATTTGGCAATTGGCGGCCGTTTCAATAGCCGCCCAATTGGCTACTTTTCCGATTTCGGTTTGGTATTTCCATAGTTTTCCTATTTGGTTTTTACCGGCCAACCTAATAGTGATTCCCCTAACATTTGTCATTATGCAACTGGGAATTCCCTTTCTTTTTTTGGCTTGGATGCCATTTGTTGGCAAAATAATGGGATGGCTAGTTGGATTCTTAATCCAATTCGAACTTCTCATTCTATCGCTATTTCAAAAATTGCCATTCCGCTTTCAGGAGTTAAGCATTTATCCGACTACCATGGTATTTGTTTGGGGAATGCTTCTTATTTGGGTGAGTTGGTTCTATTTTTCAAAGAAAGGATTAATCTATTTTGGATTGTTTTTGACCTTGATTTGGGCGGGCGGAAGACTAATTCAAAGTTCTGGTTTTCATTCTAATCAAGCCATAGTTTATCGATCGGCAGATGGATGGGCTATTGATTTTTGGGAGGATGGGGAACTCAAATCCTGGAATAATGGAATAAAAGGTGAGGAAATGAAATTTTATGTTCATCCGAACCGTATCCAGCGTCAATGGCGAAATCAACCTGCTTCTTTAAAAGCTATGCAAGTTCAAGCTGGAGAATTATTTTTTCCCGAAATGGGGATAAGGATTTTTCAAGATTCAGTTTTCCTAAACCAAAAAAACAATATTAAGTGGAGGGTTTGGGATGATCCGACTTGGAAATCAGCTAGTGAATCCCCGATTTTTCCCATTTCCCAATCCGCTGTTCAAATCTCCTTTTGAATTACCCTATACTCCTGCTAATTTCAAGAACAAACAAGAATGCATGGAAGCTCCAATCAGACTTGAGAAGTCAAATCGAATCGGAAAAATCACTTTGAACCGACCCGAGAAAAGAAATGCGATGAGTCCTGAACTTATAGTGGGGCTATTAAAGGCTCTGGATGAGCTAGACTCAGATCCTCATGTGAAAGTAGTAATCATTGCGGCGGAAGGGAAAGCCTTTTGCGCTGGTGCCGACTTGGCCTATCTGCAGCAAATGCAAAGCTTTACTCCTGAAGAAAATTTGGAAGATAGCCGACGATTGATGGGACTGTTTGATCGCATTTATAATTTTCCCAAACCTGTCATCGCGCAAGTTCAAGGCCATGCATTGGCGGGAGGCTGTGGCTTGGTGACGGTTTGTGATTTTGCTTTTGCCGTCCCTGAGGCTCTTTTTGGTTACACGGAAGTGAAAATTGGTTTTATTCCGGCTTTAGTTTCAGTTTTTCTTTTGGAACAAATAGGCGTTGCCAAAACCCAAGAGCTTTTACTTTCAGGGGAATTTATTTCTGCACAAAAAGCAGCTGATTTGGGGATAATCTCCGGTGTGAAAGAGTCCGAATTTTTAGAAAATGAGGTTCAGGAATTTGCCGAAAAACTCATTCAAAACAACTCGTCCCATGCCATGATGGTCACCAAGGCATTATTGCGAAGTGTCCACCAAGAGGAGCGAAATCGTAAACTTGAAGCTGCCGCTAAATTGAATGCTCAGTCGCGGGCTCATGCCGATTGTATTCATGGGATATCGGCCTTTTTAAATAAAGAAAAACCAAGCTGGTAATTGGAAAATCAAGCAAAGGAAATCCTCAGACAGGTTTTTGGCTATCAGGAGTTTCGACCCGTCCAAAAGCAAGTTATTGATTCCGTGCTGGAAGGGGTGGATAGTCTTGCCTTGATGCCTACAGGAGGAGGAAAATCTCTTTGCTATCAAATTCCAGGCTTAGTCCAAGAAGGCATTTGTTTGGTTGTCAGCCCCCTGATTGCCTTGATGAAAGATCAAGTTGATCAACTTCGGGCAAAAGGAATACTTGCTCAAGCGATTTATTCGGGGATGAGTTATCGAGAGATAGACCGGGTTTTGAATAATTGTATCTACGGAAATTATAAGTTCCTATATGTCTCTCCAGAGCGTTTGAAGTCTGATTTGTTTCTAGAGCGCTTTAAGCAAATGCCCGTCAATCTAATTGCTGTGGATGAGGCGCATTGTATTTCCCAGTGGGGATACGATTTTAGACCTCCCTATTTGGAAATTGCAGCGATTCGAGCTTTTCATCCCAAAGTCCCTGTGTTGGCCTTAACGGCTTCTGCTACACCTCAGGTATTGGAGGATATTTTGGAAAAGCTCCAAATGAAGAAGCCTCAAGTTTTCCGACAAAGCTTTGCTCGGCCAAACCTCAGTTATAGTGTTCGGATTGTTGAAAATAAGCTGGAAAAAGGGAAGGAGATTTTGGATCGGGTAGCGGGAACTGCAATTTGGTATGTCAGAAACAGGCAAGCCACCCAGCAAATTGCAAAGGCTCTTCATCAAATGGGGATTTCTTCTACGTTTTACCACGCAGGGTTATTGGTGAAGGATCGTACGGAGCGGCAGGAACTTTGGATGAAAAATCAGGTTCGGGTGATGGTTTCCACCAATGCTTTTGGGATGGGAATTGATAAACCGGATGTCCGGGTGGTTATCCATTCGGATGTACCAGAAAATATTGAAAGTTATTACCAAGAAGCAGGTCGGGCAGGCAGAGATGGTAAGAAATCTTTTGCAGTATTATTATGCAGCGAAGAAGACCTTGAAAAATTGATGGAGCGGGCTGCCTTGGTTTACCCTCCAATTGATTTTATCAAGAAAGTGTACCAATGCTTGGCTAATTATTTCCAGATCGCGGTCGGAAGTAACATGCTCAGTAGTTTTGATTTTGATTGGGGGGAATTCGCTAAAACCTATCATTTGGGAGTTTTGGAGACCTTCTATGCGCTAAAGGTTCTGGAAGAGGAAGGTTTTATAGGGTTGAGTGAAAGTTATTATAGTCCTTCAAGGCTTCATTTTTTAGTCAATCCTCAGCAATTGTATGAAATTCAGATTGCCCATGTACGATTGGATCCGGTTATTAAGATGTTGCTTCGAACCTATGGTGGGAATTTATTTTCAGAATACATCAAAATTCAGGAATCCAAGTTGGCCAAAATTCTGGAAATGAAAGAGTCTGAACTGATCAAGCTATTGGACCGGATGGCGCAATTGGATATTATTGATTACGAAAAGCGAAAGGATAAACCCCAAATTACTTTTTTAACAGGCCGATATGATGCGGCAAAACTTCCGTTGAATGGTAGAAGAATTGCTTTGCGAAGGGAATTAACTTTGGAAAAAGCAAAAAGCATGGTTATGTATGCGCATCAAAATTTAATCTGCAGGACACAATTTATTCAGGAGTACTTTGGGGAAAAAACGGACGAGACCTGTGGAATTTGTGATTGGTGTGTGGAGCATAAAAAAGATCCTAGAGCTTTGGATCTAAAACTTCGTAAATGGATTCTTGAAACTTTGGGGCAAGTTGGGGAGTTAGAAGAAGACTCGCTTATCAATCAGGTGAACTACTCCAATGCAAACCGTGCCTCGGAAATACTCAGACAATTGATCGATGAGGGACAGGTGCAATGTACTTCAGGAGGAATCCTTAAATTAAATTCTGATGAATAGTTTCTTCGATGACCTTTTTGGTAAAATTTTTAAAAACCCATCAAAAACTCCTGTTCGGGTGAAAGAAAATTATGAGGTCAAGGAAGCCGACCTGAACGAGATTGATCAATGGATGGATTCACCTCAAGCTATTGATATTTTTGATAGGATTTACAGGAACTTTCACCTCAAACGAACCGGAATTCAAGAGACACCTCAGGTTCATTTATTTCAATCTCCCTATGCCAATGGCT
Source organism: Algoriphagus sp. (assembly GCF_013373065.1). Taxonomy (GTDB): domain Bacteria; phylum Bacteroidota; class Bacteroidia; order Cytophagales; family Cyclobacteriaceae; genus Algoriphagus. The sequence continues at coordinate 152,908 of NZ_JABXIN010000012.1, read as the reverse complement.
TTGCAGTAACTTTCGAGCCTCCCTTTACTCCTGAAACTTTTTCCAAGCTTTTCTTGGCTTTTTCACGACGCATCCTAGCTTTGGGGTATAAGCAGGTGAGTTTGGATCGGAAAATGGAAGAGATCAACGACCAAGTGAAGGTTACCGAAAAGTTTTACCTGAAACCTCCCTTGCAAGCACCTTCCGAAAATCAGCGGATTTCTCAGCTTTTCGGAAATGTAAGTATTGAAAAAATCAGTATTGATAATAAACCCAGTTACCTCAAGCTCCTAGTAACCGTCTATTCGGATCGGCTTTACGAAGATGCTCAACCTTTCGACCAAATGATAGATCGATTATTCGAAACCAAGCATGGATAGATTTACCTTTCAAAAACAACTGGAACTGTACCGAACTCCTTATGAGGAGGAAGCTGCGTTTATTGCCGATTTTGCAGACTTGACCCAAGATCCGCTCGCCTATAAGCGAGAGCGACTTGCAGGACACTTTACAGCCTCTTCGTGGATCGTCAATAAAAAACGAACCCACACCTTGTTGACTTTACACCGAAAATTGGGTCGCTGGCTACAACTTGGAGGTCATGCCGATGGAAATGAAAACTTGATCGAGGTGGCACTAAAAGAAGCCCAGGAAGAGAGTGGACTTCAGAATCTTCGTTTGGTGGAGGAGCAAATTTTTGATCTGGATAAGCATATTATCCCTGAGAGGCCACATGTTCCCGAACATTACCATTATGACGTACGCTTTCTGCTAGAGGCAGACATGAATGAGCCTTTACAAATAAGCGACGAAAGTATTTCCTTGGCGTGGTTCAGTTTTGATTCAGTAGCAGATATGATTGGTTATAATCCTTCCATCCTGCGAATGCTGGAGAAAACCAGTAAATCTGAGATTTTGCTGTAGGCTATGAATCCCAAAGATTTTCAAGAAAAGTTTGATTTTTCGGTACCCATCCAAGTCCGTTTCTCTGATATTGATGGATACATGCATGTCAATAATGGAATCTATTTCAATTATTTTGAGCATGCTCGTGCCCTGTACCTATATGACCGCTGTGGTTGGAATATCATGGAAGTAGGGACAGTAGTGGCGCGAATTGAACTGGATTACCTTAAACCCATTCATATGGAAGATCAGGTCAAAGCTTGGGTACGTTGCAGTCGTTTGGGCAACACATCCTTTGATTTGGAACAGGTTCTAGTGGATGAAAGGGGAGAGACGATTTTTGCAAGGTGTAAAACCGTGATGGTTTCTGTTTCAATGAAAAACATGAAGCCTGTTTCCATTCCTACTTCTTATCGGGAGATTTTAGAAGCAGATCTTCGCAAAAGCGCCTGATTGCCTATCTTTGCCCAAAATAAAAGCAAAAGTGAAAAAAATTTGGATGTTAGGGCTGCTGGTCTTCGGACTCATCGCCTGCTCGCCTAGCGAGGAAGAGTTGATGCAAGCAGGAATGGAAAAAATGGATACCCAACAGTGGGAGGATGCGGTGTCCATTTTTGATCGGGTCTTGGAGAAAAATGCTGGTCAAAGTCAGGCTATCAATGCAAAGGGTGTAGCCTTATTCCAACAAGAGAAATACAAGGAAGCAATTTCTGTTTTTTCAGAAGCGATCGAGGTAGATTCCGCCAGTTATAAGCCGTGGTTTAACCGAGGGAATGCACATTTTGAATTGGGAAACTTGAAAGAAGCTGTCTCTGATTACAACATGGCTAACCGCCTAGATCCTCAGCAAACGGATATTTATTACAATCGGGGTTTGGCTCTTTTGGGCATTGAGTATTACGAAGACGCCATTCTTGATTTTGATATGGCTTTGCAAGTCAATCCTAACCAAGCCTTAGTCTACTTCAATAAAGGGAAAGCCCAAATGGGGAATAATGATCCGATCGGTGCATTGGAATCCTTAACCAATGCCGTCAACTTGGATCCTAAAAATGGTGCAGCCTATTATTTATTAGGAGTAACGCGTTTGAGTGCTTTGAATGAAAAATCCGAGGGTTGTGCGGATCTGAAAATGGCGCTTTCTCTCGGGTACCAAGAGGCCGAAAGTTGGGTAAAAGACTTCTGTCAATAAGATGGCTTTGATCGGTCAGGACATCAATAAGGCAAAGGGATTTTTGGAGGCTGGCCAACTGGTAGGAATTCCTACAGAGACAGTCTATGGGTTAGCCGGAAATGCCTTGAATGTGGATGCTGTCGCGAAAATTTTTCAAACTAAAAATCGACCTTCTTTTGATCCTTTGATCGTTCACACCGATTCGATTGAAAAAATCAATTCATTTGTCAAGGGGATTCCTGAACCGCTTCAACAGCTTGCTGAAAAGTTCTGGCCAGGTCCTCTGACTTTATTACTGGAAAAACAGGATATTATCCCTGATTTGGTGACCGCTGGATTAAACCGAGTTGCGGTAAGGATTCCTAAGCATCCGCTCACCTTAAGGCTCTTAAGGGAATTGGATTTTCCTTTGGCTGCTCCCAGCGCTAATCCCTTTGGCTATATCAGTCCTACAAAGGCATCCCACGTAGCCCAGCAATTGGGTGAGCAAATCCCCTATATTTTAGATGGCGGAAGTTGCGAAGTGGGTTTGGAAAGCACCATTGTAGGAATAGAGGAGGGGAAAGTCACTATTTATCGTTTGGGTGGTTTGGATTTGAACCTAATCACTGAACTAGTTGGAGAAGTGGAAATCAAATCCCATAGTTCCTCTAATCCAGCAGCTCCTGGACTTTTAAAAAGTCATTATGCACCTTCCAAAGAATTTATTCTAGGTGATCTAAATGAGCTGGTTCCTGAGATGTTACAACGGGAAATACCCTTTGGTGTATTGAGTCTGAATAAGCGATTTTCCTTAGATGGTCCTTCTCCGCAATTTCAACTGAGCCCATCTGGGGATTTGGTGGAAGCGGCTAAAAATCTTTTTGATTATCTACGTCAATTGGACCAATCAGGAGCTTCGGTTATAGTAGCGGAATTAATGCCCGAGCATGGCTTGGGTCGTGCTATAAATGATCGCCTAAGAAGAGCGGCAGCAAAAGGTTAATTGCATAGCCTTCATTTCCTGTTTCAGGAAAGTCGGTTTTTGTTAGAAACTTTGATAAATTCGACCGTGTTTTTCCAATTTTGATAATCTATTAACACCTATTTTATGAATCCTAGAATAAAACATCTAGACAACCTGAGCTTTGAGGGTATGAAAGCGCTCATTCGGGTGGACTTTAACGTTCCCCTGGATGATCATTTGAAAGTAACTGATGATACCCGTATCCAAGCTGCTATTCCTACCATTGAGAAAATCTTAAACGATGGCGGTTCTGCTATTTTGATGTCCCACCTGGGAAGACCGAAAAATGGACCGGAAGATAGATTTTCATTGCGGCACATTGTGTTGGATTTGGAAAAAGCCTTGGGAAGGCCTGTAAAGTTTGCGCAGGATTGCATCGGAGAAGAAGCAGAGATGTTGGCGCTTGGGTTGAAGCCGGGAGAGGTGTTGCTTTTGGAAAACCTTCGGTTTTATAAAGAAGAAGAAAAAGGAGACCCTGAATTTGCGAAGAAATTGGCATCTTTGGGAAATATCTATGTAAATGATGCTTTTGGAACAGCGCACCGGGCACATGCATCGACTGCGGTGATTGCCCAGTTTTTTACTGAGAAAGTGTGTGGCTACCTAATGCTTTCCGAATTGAAAAATGCTGATAAGGTATTGGGGAACCCTGAGCGACCTTACACTGCAATTATGGGAGGAGCTAAGATTTCAGATAAGATTTTGATTATTGAGCGCTTGTTGGATAAAGTTGATAACCTAATCATAGGAGGTGGTATGTCTTATACCTTTGCCAAGGCTCAAGGGGGAACCATCGGAGATTCTTTGTTGGAGGCCGATAAGTTGGACTTTGTATTGGAGTTGATGGAGAAAGCCAAAGCGAAAGGCGTAAATTTGATTCTTCCCCTTGACACCGTGATTTCAAAGGCTTTTGCGAATGATGCTGAACAAGGTTTGGCGAATAAAGGTGAAATTCCTGACGGTTGGATGGGCTTGGATATTGGTCCGAAAACCCGCGAGCTTTTTGCAGAAACGATTTTGAAGTCAAAGACCATTCTATGGAACGGACCTATGGGTGTTTTTGAAATGGAATCTTTCGATAAAGGTACCAAAGCAATAGCTGAAGCCGTGGTAGAAGCAACGAAAAATGGAGCCTATTCATTGATTGGTGGGGGAGACTCTGCTGCTGCCGTCAACAAGTTTGGCTATGGAGATGAGGTTTCTTTTGTATCTACAGGTGGAGGTGCTTTGCTGGAGTATATGGAAGGAAAAGAACTTCCGGGTGTGGCTGCATTGGAACCTTGATTAGAAAAACAGAAACTAAAAAACCCTTCCTGAATTAACAGAAAGGGTTTTTTTATGATGAGTCGGAAATAAATTATCCGATAGAAACTCGCTTAAATGCTGCAACAGTCAAGCCTTTGCTTACACCGTCTAGGTACTGAGCGATGGTCTTACTGCTGTCTTTTACGAACTGCTGGCTCAATAAAGTGTTTTCTTTGTAGAACTTGTTCAACTTACCCAAAGCAATTTTTTCCAACATTTCTTCAGGCTTACCTTCAGCTCTAGCTTGCTCTTTACCTACTTCGATTTCACGTTCGATTACAGAAGCATCAACACCGTCTTTGTCAACAGCCACTGGATTCATCGCAGCAATTTGCATCGCCACGTCTTTTCCAGCTTCTTCTACGTCTGCACCGTTAGTGTTGGTCAAACCTACCAAAACACCCAATTTGCCATTGGAGTGGATGTAAGGAACAACAGCCTCGGCAGAAACGATTTCAAAGTGAGATACGTCAATTTTCTCACCGATTTTACCGGTCATTTCAACGATTTTCTCCGCTACGGTGATTCCTTCGATAGGCAAAGCCATGATAGCTTCTTTAGAAGCAGCACCATTTTCTACCGCTAGGTTCAACAAGGTATTTGCGAACGCGCCGAACTCTTCGTTTTTAGCCACGAAGTCAGTTTCGCAAGTAAGAGAAAGAATAGTTCCTTTTGTTCCGTCTGCGCTTACGTGTGTTACTACAACACCTTCTTTAGTTTCGCGATCAGCTCTGGAAGCAGATACTTTTTGACCTTTTTTACGGAGGATGTCGATTGCTTTTTCAAAATCGCCTTCAGCTTCTGTCAAGGCTTTTTTGCAATCCATCATACCGGCACCGGTCATTTGTCTCAATTTGTTTACGTCTTGTGCAGTAATTGCCATTTTCGGGTCTGTTTATGGAATTAAACGATAATTATTTCTAGTAAATGCCTGTTTATACGCAGGGCTTGAATAATGAGTGGGATTATTGGTCCTTATCAGATAAAACAAAAAATTGAACATCGGCCGGGACCAGATGTTCAATTTTTTAAACTATTTCAAAATCAGGAGTGGGATTACTCTTTGGTTTCAGCGTCAACGGCTCTTTTAGCCTCTTCCTCTTCGGAAAGTTTAGCTTCTTCCTTCTCTTTCTTGCGCTCAGCTAGGCCTTCTTCAATAGCCGCACCGAATGCTTTAACGAGTAGATTAACTGATTTGAAAGCGTCATCATTGGCAGGGATAGGGAAATCTACCTCATTAGGGTTGGAGTTTGTATCTACCAATGCGAAAACAGGGATACCAAGCTTTTGTGCTTCGGCAATCGCAATGTGCTCACGCTTGATGTCCACGATGAAAAGAGCAGCTGGAAGTCTAGTCAGGTCAGCGATACCGCCCAAGACGTTTTCCATTTTCTCTTTTTGACGAGAGATCATCAATCTTTCCTTCTTCGCCATGTTTTTGAAGGCATCTTCCTTCATCATTTTATCCAAAGAAGACATTTTCTTCAAGGATTTTCTGATTGTAGCGAAGTTGGTCAACATACCACCCAACCATCTTTCGGTCACGAAAGGCATGTTTAGACGACGTGCTTCATCAGCTACTAGGTCTTTAGCCTGTTTTTTAGTAGCGACGAACATTACTTTTTTGCCGGATCTTACGATCTGCTTGACTGCAGCGGATGCTTCTTCGAGGCAGGCAAGCGTTTTATTAAGGTCGATAATATGGATTCCGTTCTTCTCCATGAAGATGTATGGAGCCATACGGGGATCCCACTTTCTCGTCAAGTGTCCGAAGTGAACACCAGCATCCAATAAGTCTTTGTATTCGATTTTTGACATGAAATAAATTGGTTTCTAATATGAGGAAGAATGTTCCGATTAACGCTTGGAGAACTGGAATCTTCTTCGTGCTTTTCTTCTACCTGGCTTCTTACGCTCGACCATACGAGGGTCACGAGTCAAGAATCCTTCTTTTTTCAATGGACCTCTGTGCTCTTCGTTTACTTCGCACAAAGCTCTTGCGATGGCCATTCTGGCTGCTTCAGCCTGCCCTTTGATTCCGCCACCATCAACATTGATTTTGATGTCGAAGTTGCCGTCTTCACCTACCAAAGTCAATGGTTGTTTAACCACGATTTGGTGAAGGTCAAATGGAAAGTATTTTTCCAAAGACTGCTTGTTTACGGTGATTTCTCCTTTACCCGGCTGTAAATAGATTCGGGCTACTGAGGTTTTTCTTCTACCGATTGTATTGATTACATCCATGAGTTATTACGATTAGAGCGTGATGGTTTTAGGCTGCTGTGCTTCATGTGGGTGCTCAGCTCCTTCATACACGTACAAGTTTCCGTACATTTTTCTTCCGAGTCTGTTTTTAGGCAACATGCCTCTTACAGCTTTCTCAACCAAGATGGCTGAAGACTTTTGCTTCAACAATCTAGGAGTAGAAATTCGCTGTCCTCCTGGATATCCGGTATGGCGAACGTAAACTTTTTCGTCCCACTTTTTACCGGTCAATCGAACTTTGTCTGCGTTGATTACAATGACATTGTCACCACAATCCACGTGCGGGGTGAAATTCGGCTTGTTTTTCCCCCTTAAGATTCTTGCTACCTCACTGGCCAATCGACCCAAAACTGCAGCTTGGGCATCCACTACCACCCATTGCTTGTCTACAGTCGCGTCGTTAGCAGATATGGTCTTATAGCTTAAAGTATCCACTGTGTAACTGTTTAATTTTTAGCTTGTTAAATGTTTTCGACCCCCAAAAAGGGACACAAAGATAGAAGTATTTTATTTTCCATGCAAAATATTTCAAATGCTACCTCCTAATTTTCATAGGTTTAGCATCTGAATACTGAATTTTTGATGGATATTTTGGTTGAAAATCAATTAGTTTTCTCCAATTGATGGATCAAAACCTGAAAATCCTTCGGATAAGGGGCTTCGATGAAAATTTTTTTTCCATCTAGTCCCTCAAATTCAATCGAATAAGCATGCAAGGAAACCCGCTGCATAATCGGCAGCTCTTCTGTGTCCTTTTTGAGATTGAAGCGGCGCTTCAATGAAGAAAGGTACAAAGGCCTCCCCCCATACAGCTCATCCCCACAAATGGGGGATTTGAGGTAAGCCAAATGAATCCGGATTTGATGCAATCGACCCGTGATCGGCTTGCATTCAATTAGGGAATGAGCCCGATACGTTTTAAGTGTATTAAAAACAGTCTGGGCTGGCTTACCTTCTTTGCTGACTTTGGCGACTCCTTTGGCTGATGCGACGAGATTTCGGTCTACGAGCAACTGCTCATATTCTTTGATTCCCTCGACTACAGCATGGTAGATTTTGTTGACTTTGCGGTTTTCAAACTGGATGGCCAAGTGCCTGTAGGCCGCTGGATTCTTGGCAATCACCAGACATCCGGAGGTCTCCTTGTCCAATCGATGACACAGCTGGGCATCTGCTGAGTAATCCTTGGCAAGGTCCAGGATGTTCTGCGCCTCATGCCTATCGTCTAAGCTCGACAGGTAAGGCGGCTTGTTGATTACCAGGTAATCCTCGTTTTCAAACAGAATAAGTTTTTGAAAATCTACTTTCTTCATGGATTCTCCTGCCTCTTCAAAGAGGCTGCAAAGTTAGAGGGAAAATGACAGTTAAAAAATTAACTCACATTATTTCAAACTTCCCTCACTTATTTTCTGAGAATCTTCTTGTGGATTGGCTTTTACCAAAGGCAATGAAAAACTAAAAATTGACCCTTTGCCTACGGTGGAGCTGACGGAGATTTTGCTTTTATGACCTTCCAGGATATGCTTGACTATAGCCAATCCAAGACCGGTTCCTCCTTCTTTTTTATTTCGGCTTTTCTCGACCCGATAAAAGCGCTCAAAAATCCGTTTCAGGTCTTCCGGTGGAATACCTTGGCCATCGTCCTTGATATCGACTTGAATGTGATTCTTTTGTGCTTTCAATAAAATCTTAACTTCTCCTTCCTCGTGATTGTATTTGACCGCATTGAAGATCAGATTTTGGCAAACTCGATAGATTTTTTGACGGTCTGCATGGGTGATGTATGATTTTTCCGGATCGTATTTGAAGTTGATCGTAACGTTTCTCTTGGAGGCCTTATGCTCTAATTCCTCGATTACCTCATCAATTAATTCTTTTAAGTCAAAATCCTCGAAAACAAACTTGATCACCCCGCTTTCCATTTGGTTGAGGGTTAGGAGGTCTTGAACCAAGTTATCCAAGGAGTCCAGACTTTTCGCAGCTCGCTTCAAGAATTTCATCCGTACATGCTTGTCGTCAATAGCACCGTCCAAAAGCGTATGGATATATCCTTGGGTTGCGAAAATGGGAGTCTTTAATTCATGTGAGATGTCTGCAATGAACTCCCTCCTGAACTCCGCATTTTTCTGAAGTGCTTCAATTTCCTTTTGTCGGGCAAGTGCATAGGAATTGATGACGGCATTGATTTTCCGCAAGGGAGAAATAGAAGATTTGGTTTTCTTCTCCTGAATTTCAGAAAGGTCTTTCTTTTGAATTTTCTCCAGCAATTGGTAAATGTTGCCGATCTCCCGGAAAACTAGGAATTCAAGGGTAATGGAGATTAAGAGGTAGGAAGTAGAAAAAGCAACTCCAGCTGCAACCAGTATCACAAGGGTCGATGCCTCATCTACCAAAGATAAAAAAGCTACTACCAAGACCGAAATGGCCAAGGCCAATACAACAGCAATCCCTCGGGAAGTAGTGAGCATGAATTAACCCAAATCGAACTTATAACCTACACCTTTAACTGTAGTGATGTAGTCATCTCCGATTTTTTCGCGGACTTTTCGGATGTGTACGTCTACTGTTCTCGCTAAGACAAAAACATCCGCTCCCCAAATATTCTGAAGAAGCTCATCTCTACTGTAGACGATATTAGGGTTTTTGGCAAGGAAATACAAAAGTTCAAATTCTTTCTTGGGAAGGGTGATGGTTTTTCCAGCCTTTTCGATGGTGTAGCTTCCCCTGTCAATGACTAGATCTCGGATTTTGATTTGGGCCTGCTCTTGTTCTTTTTTGGCTTCTCTTCTGAATAGTGCCGCAATTCGACTCATCAAGGCCCGTGGTTTGATAGGTTTGGTGATGTAGTCATCCGCTCCCACGTCAAAAGCAGCTACTTCCGAGTACTCTTCCATTCGAGCGGTTAAGAATATAACAAAGGTGTTTTTCAGTTCAGGGATTTCCCGGATTTGACGGCAGGTTTCTACCCCGTCCTGATTAGGCATCATGATATCCAAAAGAATCACATCCGGTAAAAATTTAGAAGCTTTCTTGACTGCTTTGATTCCATCTTCTGCAGTTTCAACCTCATACCCCTCCTTTTGAAGGTTATATTTTAGAATCTCAACAATATCCGGTTCGTCATCTACAACCAGAACCTTGATTTTCTGCTTATCGCCCATTGGGATTTTTGCTTATTGATTTGGATAAAATTAAGTAATATTTAAGGATGGGACGCAATTTTTTTAGCTTTTCAAGCTGTGATTGCGTGAAAAATATCCTCAAAAAGGGAGCTAGTTGACCGAATTGTTAAGCTAAAATTACTGAAGTGTGAAATTAATAGCGGAGCCCACTGGCTGATTTCAGTTCTAAATTCAAGGAGCCAAGAAACAAATTTGCCTTAATTTTTACCGGAATTTTATTTTGATCCTGGGTTACCCAAACGGTTACAGGAAAATCACCTCTGAAAAGTTTATTCTTTGGGATTTGTGGTGAAAAAATATAGGTGTCCTTCTCTCCAATTTCAGTGTCAATCCGCTCTTGCCCCTCGTAGATTAATTTTATGTTATATATTTCCTTATCGAAGAATCCGAGGATATTTACGGTATCACCCACCTTTAAATTCCTTAAATCAAGGGTTCTTAAGTAATAAAACCCGCTGACGATATCCTGAACTTTTCCGGGAAGAAGGTATTCATTTTCTTCTTTGAGAGTTTTGTTTTCCTTATCGAAGAGTTGCATCCGAGCTTTCTCCTTTTGCTGGTCAAAAAATACCTTTTCATGCTTCCGGTATTTTCCTTCTTCAATATGTCTGTAGGATACAGAGGGCAATTTAGAATTTACGTCCCAAATAGTTCCCCAATTATCGTTTACCCGTCCAAAAATGGTGGCTGCTCCTTTTGTTTTTCCGTATACATCGATTTTATAATGGGGTTTATTTTCGATGGTTTCGGGCTTTTTAGCGATTTTCATCTTCGCATCCGCCAAATTGAACCAGCCGTAGCTTACCTCAAACTCCAATTCTTCTCCATAGGTAAAGGGATGTTCTTGCTGTCCCCAAGAAAGTTGGGAAAGCGTGAGGAAAAGGAGGAAGAATGAGATTTTGATACTTTGTTTCATATTAATTGACAATACCTGACAAAAAGCTGGTATTTTTAACATGATTACGAAAAAGCATGCCGATTAGTGGCGAAAAATACGAATTTGCTTCTCGAAATCAAGATGGTTACTTCTTTTGACCATATCCTTTACAAGATTTAACTTTAACGTAAGAATTCTTTAAACATAGACTCATGAGTACGAATGCAGAAAAATTAAAAGCCCTCCAACTTACCATTGATAAACTGGAGAAGGCTTACGGAAAAGGGACCGTGATGAAACTTAGTGATAATACGGTGCAGGATGTTCCTGCAATTTCTACCGGTTCGCTAGGTTTGGATATGGCCCTGGGAGTAGGAGGGATTCCGAGAGGAAGAGTCATTGAAATATATGGTCCAGAGTCATCCGGTAAGACTACCTTGACCATGCATTGTATTGCAGAAGCGCAAAAGGCAGGTGGTTTGGCGGCTTTTATTGACGCGGAACATGCCTTTGATAAAGTGTATGCTGAAAAACTAGGTATTGATACTGAAAATCTTTTGATCTCCCAGCCGGACAATGGGGAGCAGGCTTTGGAAATTGCTGAGCACCTAATCCGATCTGGAGCAATTGACATCATCGTAATTGACTCGGTTGCTGCCTTGGTTCCTAAAGGGGAATTGGAAGGTGAAATGGGTGAAAGTAAAATGGGTCTTCAGGCTAGGCTCATGTCCCAGGCTTTGAGAAAGCTGACTGGCGCAATAAATAAAACCGGATGTGCTTGTATCTTCATCAACCAGCTTCGGGAGAAAATCGGAGTGATGTTTGGCAACCCTGAGACTACCACAGGTGGTAATGCCTTGAAATTCTACGCTTCTGTTCGATTGGATATCCGACGGATCGGCCAAATCAAAGAGAGTGCCGATAATGTAACTGGAAACCGTACGCGAGTGAAGGTGGTAAAAAATAAAGTTGCTCCTCCTTTTAAAGTGGTGGAATTTGACATCATGTATGGTCAGGGGATTTCCAAAGTCGGTGAGGTGATTGATTTGGGAGTGGAATTTGACATCATTAAAAAAGCCGGATCTTGGTTCTCATACAATGGAGAGAAATTGGGACAAGGCCGGGATGCTGTGAAAAATCTATTGCTTGATAATCCTGAATTAATGGAGGAGCTAGAAACGAAAATTAAAGCTGCGGCAGGATTACTACCTGTTGACCCTACTCCAGATATGGATTAATGGGGTGTGTTTGATTGATAACAAAAAAGGAAAGCAAATTTGAAATGCTTTCCTTTTTTGTTTTAACACCTTTTGTTTTTAGGCGGTACGAATCGCTTCCACTGGATCCATTCTTGCAGCAAGGGTTGCGGGGACGATACCAGATACTACTCCGATGATGGAAGACACGCCGATTCCCAAAATAATATTCCCAAATGATAAAATAAGATCTAAACTTCCGAGTTGGATAAAACTCAAAAAGTAAACGAGTATTATTCCTGTTCCTCCCCCAATCAAGCTCAGACAAACTGCCTCAAAGAGGAATTGAAAAAGGATAAAATAATTTTTTGCACCCAGCGATTTTTGAATACCGATAATGTTGGTTCGCTCCCGAACGGATACAAACATGATATTGGCGATACCAAAACCTCCTACCAAAATGGAGAAGCCTCCAATTACCCATCCTGCGGTAGAAATTACATCGAATACGGATCCAATGGCGTTTTGAAGGAATTCAGTTTTATTAAGCGAGAAAGAATCGTCCTCTGTAGGTTTGAGTGCCCGTTTAGCTCTAAGCAAACCGATCATTTCATTTTCGATCGCAACTAGACCTACATCCTCTTCTTTTCCCTTAGCAGCAATGGTTGGGTTGATCCCGTTTTTTCCCGTATTGAACAATTTGGTGAAAGCCGGGTAAGGAATCAGGCAGGCCTCATCTTTGGAAGGCAAATCCAATACGCCACTTCCTTCTTCTTCAAAAATCCCAACGACTACAAATTTCAGCCCCTTGATTTTGAATTCTTTTCCTACTGCTGATTGATTCGGGAAAAGAGTATTGGCGATTTTTTTACCGATGACAGCCAAGTTTCTAGCTGCTTTTATTTCATTTCCGTTAAAAAATCGACCTTCTTCGATCGGAACATCATATACGTCACCATAATCTTCAAAGGCTCCTGTTAACGAGACGCCTTGATAAGCATTACTTCCTGCAGCCACCGTCGTATTTGCCGAAGCTGCAATGGTAATTCCTTCAGCAGTTGTAAGTCTATTTTTCAAAAACTCATATTCTTCAACCGTGTTATTCGGTCGACGGAAGTATTTCCACCAGGGAAAATTTCCCGGAGGGCCTGATTGAAACGGAAATTTGTCTACTCGGATGACATTTGTTCCCAAAAAAGAAAAAGAAGACTTGATGTTGTTTTCAAGGGAATCAACCAAAGTAAAGACAGCTATGATTGCAAAAATCCCGACTGTAACCCCCAATAAAGACAAAATAGTGCGGGTTAGATTGGATTTCAGGGCATTGAGAGCAAATCGGAGGCTCTCCCAAGAAAGTCTCAAAAAGAGCATGGCGGGGAATAGTTGGTTAAATCAATCTATAAAGTTAGCGGAATTTGGATATTATATTCTTAACTTTGCGCTTTTTAGAGTAATTCTAATAAAAAAATTATACCCCATACACCTAACGCTTCTCTATGAAATTATCAGATTTCAAATTTGACGTACCAAAGAAACTTGTTGCACTTTATCCAACAGAAAACCGGGATGAATCCAGACTCATGGTTGTTCACCGGAAAACAGGAGAGTTCGAACATCGCATGTTTAAGGATATTCTTGAATACTTCGATGAAGGGGACGTTTTCGTAACCAACGACACGAAGGTGTTTCCGGCTCGATTGTATGGAAATAAAGAAAAAACAGGTGCTGAGATTGAAGTTTTCTTGCTTCGGGAATTGAACCCTGAATTGAGACTTTGGGATGTTTTGGTTGACCCAGCTCGTAAAATTCGTGTAGGAAATAAGTTGTACTTCGGAGATTCCGATTTGGTTGCTGAAGTGATTGACAACACTACCTCTAGAGGTAGAACTATCCGATTCCTTTTTGACGGAACGCAGGAAGAGTTTTACAAGGCAATCGATACCTTGGGGGAAACTCCACTATTAAAAGAAATCATCGATCGTAAAGTTGAGCCTGAAGATCGGGAGCGTTATCAAACCGTTTTCGCAAAGAACGTTGGCGCTGTTGCCGCACCTACTGCTGGTTTGCATTTTACTCCTCATCTATTGAAGCGCTTGGAGTTAAAAGGAATTGAAGTGACTCCGATTACTCTTCATGTGGGTTTAGGAACTTTTCGACAAGTAGACGTAGAAGACTTGACCAAGCATAAGATGGACTCTGAGAATTATGATATTCCTGAGAAAACCGTTGAATTGGTCAATGAGGCATTGGATAATAAAAAGCGGGTAGTAGCAGTGGGAACTACAGTGCTTAAAACAGTAGAATCTTCAGTTACTGCAAGCAATCATTTGAAAGCTTCCAGCGGATGGACTGATAAATTCATCATTCCGCCTTACGAATTCAAAATAGCCAATGCGCTGATTACCAATTTCCACTTACCAGAGTCTACTTTATTGATGACGGCAGCTGCATTTGGAGGCTATGATTTGATCATGAAAGCTTACAAAGAAGCAATCAAAGAAAAATACCGCTTTTTCTCCTATGGAGATGCGATGTTAATACTTTAAACAAAAGGCTCCTTTCGAGGAGCTTTTTTATTTTTACCCGGTATTGATCACAAAATAAGAGTAGAAAGAAACTACTTTTTCAAAAAATAGAAAATGCAAAAAGCAGCAGTCTTGGTAGCAGGAGGAAGGGGGACTCGAATGGGTGGCCCTTTGTCAAAGCAATACCTTCCCATTGGGGGGATGCCCATTTTGATGCATACCCTTTCTGTTTTTTATCACGTGGATCCAGAAATGGAGTTGATTTTGGTGATCCCCCAAGATGATTTCGAATTATGGCGGAAATTATGTGAAGAGCATGATTTTTCTATTCCACACCGGGTTGTTGCCGGTGGAAATTCAAGATTTCAATCTGTGAAGAATGGTATCTCTTCAATTTCTTTTACTGAAGGAGTGGTGGCTATTCATGATGGTGTCAGGCCTTTCGTGCAAGAAAGTGTCATTCAAGAAAGCTTTGAAAAAGCTGCTGAAACAGGAAGTGCTGTTGCGGTAGTGGCATTAAAGGATTCCATTCGGAAATTGACTGACGATGACCGGAGTTTCTATCAAGAGCGCCAATATTTTCGCCTTGTTCAAACCCCACAAACATTTGATATTCAAAAAATCAGAAAAGCATTTGGGGTAACCGAATTGCCTCAATTCACTGATGATGCTACGGTTTATGAGCATCAAGGTTGGCAGGTAACTTTGATTCCAGGAAACCCTGAAAATATCAAAATCACCACACCTGAAGACATGGATTATGCGGAGTTCTTAATTCAAAAAATAAAGAGTCGGTAAAATTTTCATGCAATTTCACCGACTTTTTCTCCGCATTCGCCGACTTTTTTGATAGGCTGTCGAAAGCTTTTATTTGATGAGAATAAGCCATGCTACATTTGAGCATCATTCAAATCATAAAAAGCGATGGCAAATTATTCTAAACCCAATAACAGCAGTGACGGAGGCTTAATCTTCGGGGTTATCATCTTAGGCTTAGGTGTTCTCCTGCTTCTTCGAAAGCTTGGTATTTTCTTTCCCGATTGGTTACTCAGCTGGCCAATGATCTTGATTGCAATCGGATTGGTCGTGTCAGTAAAACATCAATTCCGATCTCTTTTTGGAGGGATTATGCTCTTTATCGGTGTCTATTTCCTCTTTGATAGGGAATTTGATTTGAACTTTGGAATCGAACGCTACATTCTACCAATCGGTCTTATTATTCTGGGGATTTATCTCATTACCCAGAAGCAAAAGGAAAAGCGGATAATGGACAATATTCAGGATCAAATCCGGAATAAAAGCTTCAAATCCTCTGATTCTGCTGGAAGCAGAGGAGATTCCTCGGACAGTTCTCAAGGAGCTAATTCAGCAGAAACATCACAGAAACCTCCCATTTCAGGAGTTTCAGGAACAAGTTTCTCAGATCGAATTAACATTGATGCGGTTTTCAGCGGGGTAAACAAACGGGTTCTATCTAAAAATTTCCAAGGAGGAAAACTGACTGCAGCATTTGGGGGAGTGGATTTGGATTTGACTCAAGCGGATTTTTCTGGGTTAATCAATTTACAAGTGGATGTGATTTTTGGAGGGATGAAGATTATCGTTCCCCCTCATTGGGATGTACGTGTGGAAGTCACCAATGTAGCAGCCGGAGTAGAAGACAAACGAATCTATCGTCAATCTGAAGTAGATGCCGATAAAGTACTTGTACTCCGAGGCACGGTCTTCTTTGGAGGTTTGGAAATCAAATCATTTTAACGAATTTCCATCAATCAAATCTCAAGAACTGTGTTCTCAAGAGCCTTTCGATCCACCAAGAAATACTATTGGATTATCCAAGGAGCCGGCCTAGTCTGGTTCCTTGGTACTTTTTTGATCTTGAGGAATTATGAAATCGAAACCTTTCAAGCATTGATTGATGCTGGGATTTTTACACTTCTTTTTGTTGGGATGGTGACCGTACTGGATCGGATTTTCACCTTCTATAATCCCAAGAGTGGGAATATGATTCTGCTTTTTATTCTTCCCTTAATCCTGTCATTCTTGGTGGTTTTGCTCCATCGCTTTTCTTCAGCTTTTGCTTTTGCAGATGATCTTGAATACCTCGAATTCCTCGGGCAGCATTTTTACCTCCGTTGGGCAATTTTAGCCTTGGCTGCCATGATGATTACCTTATTGGCAGTGGTCATGTCAAGATTGGAGCAACAGGAGGAAACAAAAAATCGGGAATTGCACATGATGGAATTGAGTAAAGAAGCCGAACTTTCGCAGCTAAGGCAACAGCTTCAACCACATTTTTTATTCAATAGCTTGAATTCCATCAGTGCCTTGGTGATGAGTCAGCCCGAGCGGGCCCGAGAAATGGTTGTCATGCTTTCGGATTTTCTTCGAGGGACCATTCGGAAAGATTTAAAGGCTTGGACATCTTTAAAAGAAGAGTTGGAATACCTTCAGATGTATCTGGAAATTGAACGGGTACGTTTTGGACATCGGTTGGAGGTTTTATTTGAAATTTCACCCGATTCTGAAAAACTCAAAATCCCTCAATTATTGATTCAACCTCTTTTAGAAAATGCGATCAAACATGGGCTTTATGGAGTGACTGGTGAAGTTAAAATCCACCTAAGTTCAAAGAAAGATCAACACTATTTGGTCATTCAGATTGACAATCCCTTTGATCCGGAAACCCCTTCTCAAAAAGGTACTGGTTTTGGATTGAGTTCTTTGCGAAGGAGACTTTATCTTCTTTTTGGAAGGAATGATCTGCTAACCACTCAAAAAGAGGGGAGTGATTTTTCTGTAAATTTGAAAATACCCCAACCGAAATGATCAAAACCATCATTATTGACGATGAGCCTTTGGCTGCCAGTGTGGTTCAGGAATTTTTAAAAGATGATGAGCGATTTGAAATCGCCGCTATTTGTCATGATGGATTTGAGGGATTTAAGGCCATTCACCAGTATAATCCCGATTTGATTTTTTTAGATGTACAAATGCCTAAGATTACAGGTTTTGAAATGCTAGAATTACTGGATAATCCACCAGAGGTGATTTTTACCACCGCTTTTGATCAGTATGCTTTGGCAGCTTTTGATGCGAAAGCCATTGATTATTTACTCAAGCCTTTTTCCAAGCAGCGCTTTCAACAGGCAATCGATCGATTTTTGGAAAAATATGCAGCAGGAGAAGCAAAGGAAAATGCTTCCATTTCAGAATTAGCGGATAAGGGACAGCGTTTGGTCGTTCGGGTTAAAAATGAAATTAAGATTATTCCTATTGACCAGGTAAGTTATTTCGAGGCTGCTGATGATTACATCCGAATTGTAACGGAATCGGGTACCTATCTTAAAAAAATGACGATGAAAGCATTGGAAGATGCAGTTTCTCCCGAAAAGTTTGCGAGGATTCATCGATCCTATATGCTGAATTTGAATGAAATAACTCGAATTGAGCCCTATGAGCGGGATAGCTATTTGGTATTTTTAAAAAGCGGGCAAAAACTTCCCGTCAGCAAGACAGGATATAGTCGGTTAAGACAAGTGCTCGGGCTTTAGCCCAAAAAGACAAAAAGCCCCAAGAAGGGGCTTTCAATTAATATTCGTCCTCATTAAAGAAGAAATCGTCCTTGGTCGGATAATCCGGCCAAATTTCTTCGATGGTTTCATAAGGTTCTCCATCGTCTTCCAACTCTTGGAGGTTTTCGACCACTTCAAGTGGTGCTCCTGAGCGGATAGCGTAGTCGATCAACTCGTCTTTGGTTGCTGGCCAAGGAGCGTCTTCCAAGTAGGATGCTAATTCTAGTGTCCAGTACATAGTATTCGATTTAAAGTGTTCCGGATTATAAAGGGTGCAAAATTATCTTTTTTTTCAAATATGTATGCTTGTACTCATTATTTCTGAGAAAGTTGCTTTAAGATGTGATTTTTTACATCTACTTTTCGCTTAAGCCCAAATAATTTTTTCTTCATCATGATTTCAAAGTCTCCGGTTTGAACTCGGAAGTTCCCTGAGTTGTCTTGGGCGGTCTCATATTCAGTCTGATCTCGGTGAAGTAAATCTCTCAATAGCGCTGTTCGAATTTGAAGTTGCTCCTGAGGGGATTTGCTGTCAAAATCAGTGTATTTATTATGGATTAATTTATCCAAGAAAGCTTTTTCAAAAACTATATCAGAGAAGAACTGAAAAGAACGCGCCAAAAGATTGGCGTCTTTCGGCTTCCGAGGAGGGAGTTTTCGCCATTCTTGTTGGATTTCTTTAGCTCGTTGGATTAGTTCTGGGCTGGTTTCCTTAGCTGCCAGTTTTTTGATTTCCTCCGTCAAAGTTTCCACCTTTTTCATGACTTCCCGAGGATGCATTTGCGGACCTGTATTCAAGGTGCGCTTGTAACGGGAAAAGATTCGGTTGTTTAAGCGGGAAAATTCATCCCAAAGCGGTTGTCGTTTTTCGGCAGGTACTTTTCCGGCTGCTTTCCACTCCTTTTGAATTCTCTTGCTGATTTCAAAGGCCATCTTAGCATCAGGAAGATCATGTGCCTCTCGGGCTTGTACAACCAAGGCTTCATAAACCTTTATATTTTCTTCCGCCTGAAGGGCCATTCCTTCAAAGTAATGTCTACGATTTTCGAAGAAATGCTGGACGGCGTCGTTAAACTGGGCCTCGATTTCCTCCTGGATTTCTTTTTCAACTGGTCCGGTTTTGATCCAGCGCATTTTGAGATCTTTATAAAACTCTGTGGTTTCTTTCCAGTCTGTATCGTCTTTTTTGGCTTCGGCTTCCTGAATCAACGCTTTTTTGATTTCCAAGTTTTTGGCCCGGTTACTTTGGATGATTTCGTTTAGGTAGTTTTCCTGCTGATTGAGTTCTTCAATCAAAGGCACAAAATCACCAAGCGCGTCCGATTCATACAAAGAATCTCGAAGGTGGATCAGTTTCATCAGGAAAGAACCTTTGTTTTGATTCTCCTGAATGTCTTGTTTCAGTTTTTCAACTTTCTCCTTGATTTGGGCAAAGCGGTCTTCAAAATAAGCGATGGTAGAAGCTTCATCTTCCTTCACTTCGCCGATTTCCCGGTCAGGTTTTCCTAAAAACCCCTTTAGAAAAACTTTATTATCCTTAATGTATCCATATGGATGGTCCATCGCACTACAGTAGGTTATAGGTGGTCGTTTTCAATTTTCCGCAAATTAATTAATTCAAAAGCACTTATCCTAAGAAAGGGCTTTTTTTGCATCTTTGCTTTTTAACGCAAATTTCCAGGAAAAATTCATCGCATGAGTGCAGAAAAAATCATCTTTTCCATGGCCGGGGTATCCAAAATTTACCCGCCACAGAAAAAAGTACTAAAAGATATCTACCTCTCATTTTTCTACGGAGCCAAAATTGGTGTTTTGGGTCTTAATGGTTCCGGTAAATCCTCGCTCCTTCGGATCATTGCAGGAGTAGACAAGGAATATCAAGGAGAAGTCGTTTTCTCACCGGGTTATACCGTAGGAATGTTGGAGCAAGAACCCCAGCTTGATCCCAACAAGACGGTGAAAGAAGTGGTCGAAGAAGCTGTGGCTGACACAGTTAATCTGCTAAAAGAGTTTGAAGAAATCAACGAAAAATTCATGGATCCGGCCTTGATGGATGATCCGGATGCGATGAATAAATTGATTGAGCGACAAGGTGAGGTGCAGGAAAAACTCGATGCAGCCAATGCATGGGAACTGGATGTGATGTTGGATAAGGCGATGGATGCCTTGAGACTTCCACCAAGTGACGCCATCGTTGGAAATCTTTCTGGGGGTGAAAAACGAAGAGTTGCCCTTTGTCGGTTATTGCTTCAAGAACCGGACGTCTTGCTATTGGACGAACCTACCAACCACTTGGATGCGGAGTCTGTACTTTGGCTTGAGCAACATTTACAACAGTATAAAGGAACGGTTATCGCGGTGACTCACGATCGCTATTTCTTGGATAATGTGGCAGGATGGATTCTGGAATTGGATCGGGGAGAGGGTATTCCTTGGAAAGGAAATTATTCCTCTTGGTTGGATCAAAAGCAGCAACGACTGAAGCAGGAAGAAAAGACCGAATCCAAGCGTCAGAAGACCTTGGAGCGAGAATTGGAGTGGATACGCATGTCTCCAAAGGCTCGACAATCCAAAGGAAAGGCGCGTTTGAATGCCTATGATAAATTGGTAGGGGAAGAGGCAAAAGAAAAAGAAGCAAAACTGGAACTCTTCATTCCACCGGGTCCCCGTTTAGGTGCGAAGGTGATAGAGGCCAACCATGTTTCGAAGGCCTACGGCGATAAGTTGTTGTTTGAAGATTTGAGCTTTTCGCTCCCACAAGGTGGTATCGTCGGAATTATCGGCCCCAATGGTGCTGGTAAAACCACCCTTTTCAAGTTAATTACAGGGCAGGAAAAACCGGATTCTGGTCATTTTGAAGTGGGTGAGACGGTGAAGCTTGCTTATGTGGATCAGGAGCATGATCATTTGGATCCGAATAAAACGGTTTATCAGACCATATCAGAAGGAAATGAATTGATGAAACTGGGCAATAAGGAAGTGAATTCCCGGGCTTATGTTTCCAAGTTCAACTTTGCAGGATCAGACCAAGAGAAAAAAGTGGGTGTCCTTTCCGGAGGGGAAAGGAACCGCGTGCATTTGGCCTTGACCTTGAAAGAAGGAGGAAACCTCTTGCTTTTGGACGAACCTACCAACGATTTGGATGTAAATACACTTCGAGCATTGGAAGAGGCTTTGGAAAATTTCGGTGGCTGTGCGGTGATCATCTCCCACGACCGATGGTTCCTGGATCGTATCTGTACCCACATCTTAGCTTTCGAAGGTGATTCCCAAGTATATTGGTTTGAAGGTAACTTCACCGATTACGAGGAAAACAAGAAGAAGCGGTTGGGCGATGTGACGCCAAAAAGAATCCGCTATAAAAATTTGAAATAATTCAGAAAGCTGAATAGTAAAGTCTGAAAGCAACCCCCTCGAGAAGAAATTCTCGAGGGGGTTGTTTTTTTAGTGTGTATTGTGCTTTATTAGTTCATAAATAATTTTTAATCAATGGGCAAACCCCGATTTTATTTTCATCTTTTTATAATTCTCGTTGCTTTGGTAAAAGGAGGTGTTTCCATTTGGTATAGCGGTCTTTGGCTTAATGAGGCAAAAAGTGTCCCTAACTTCACTGCAATTGCAATGGTCTTATTGGTTTTCTCACAAGGTATACTCCTAAAAACAGGATTTAGAAAGAATAATAAATAGTTATTTCCTCTTCAACCTCAGCACCGTAATTTCAGGCCAAATACCGACTCTTCCCGGAAATGCTAAAAATCCGAAGCCACGGTTGACATGAAGGTAGCGGCCAAGCTCTTCGTATAATCCTGCCCATTTGGGGTAGCGTAGTGAGGCAGGGCTCCATTTGATGAATCCAGGGATTTCTATCCCAAACTGCATCCCATGGGTATGTCCGCTAAGGGTGAGGTGAATATGGTGAGCAAAAGACTTTACTTCCTCGTCAAAATGGGAAGGATCGTGACTCATCAGAATTTTGAAGCTCTCTCGGGAAAGTTTGGCTGCAGCTTTCGCCAAATCACCATATTGGGCAAATCCTTTTCCCCAATTTTCCACTCCAATCAGGTCAATGCTTGAATTCCCTTTTTGGAGTTGAATATTTTCATTTCGGAGAAGCTTGAACCCCAGTTCTTCCTGTATTTGGAAAAGGCGTTGCATGTTTGCTGCTTTTGCCTCCTGACTCGGCCAAGCCATGTAGTCTCCATAGTCATGATTTCCCAAGATGGAAAATTTGCCCATCGGGGCATGGAGCTTTTTGAAGGTTTCGATCCAGGGTTCCATTTCCTCAGACCGGTTGTTGACCAAGTCTCCGGTAAAGAGAATCACATCCGAGCCTTGTTGGTTAATCAGGTCAACTCCGTATTCAAGTTTCTTTTTATCATCAAAACTTCCAGAGTGAATGTCCGAAATTTGGGTGATCGTAAAACCGTCGAATTCCTCAGGGAGATCATCGAATTCCAAGGTGTGTTTAACCACTCGGTAGCGGTATTTCCCTATCAAAACGCCATGGAGAATTCCTACAAAAGGAATAGCCGAAAGAAGCAAGGCTGTTTGACTGATGAATTTTCGCCGGTCAGGCAAAAAATCTCCTTCCCGGTTTCCCGAAAAGGATTGAAATATTCCTGTTGAAAAACGGAGGATGTCCTCCCCAAAAAGAAAAGTTAGAATTATCAGTTTTGGGATCAATGAAAGTATGAGCAGAGAGGCCATTCTCCCAAAGCTGGGATTGCTCACCCCTCTATTATTGAAAGTCAAGATGGAGTAAGTGATAAAGAGGTAAACCGTAATGGAAAATATCCAGAAAATTAGCTTGACCCAGAAATTAGCAGGAAATGAAGCCTTGAAAGCCTGGAAGGAGTACCAGTCAATCAAGAAAAGGAAAGCCAAGAAGAAAAGAATGCGAAGGATCATCAGAGCAAATAGTTAGGGATTGGTTTAGGTTTTAAAATAAAGTACCTTTTATTTTTCCATCGGATGCATTTTTAGCAGTTCTTCTGCACTCCAAAATCCTTTTTTATCCTTCACTTCTTCCCGTACTTGTTTAACCAACTCAGGAGAAATCGGTGAAGCCTGATTTCCGAATGAATTACGCACATATGTAAGTACTGCAGCAATTTCGGTATCATTTAGCATGCCTTCGTAAGGAGTCATTGGAACCTGTCCTGGATATACGCGGCCATTCACTTCTATTTCACCCATAATTCCCTTCAAGACAATTTTGATTAATCGTTCTTGATTACCAGTCACCCAATTTGTCCCCCTTAGTGGTGGGAACTGAGAGGCCGTCAGCCCTCTTCCATCCAATTGGTGACAAGTGCCACAGAATCCATCACGGGCATAAATTTCTTTACCTATAACAAATAATTCCCGATCAGAACCCGTCAGACTGGATTTAATGTCCTCTTCTTTTTTCTCTTCCACAGAAAGGCCATTGATATGTGCTATAGCCGTTTCCAAGGTTCTCGGAATCCAAGTTGCATCTTTTGGTTGTTTTTCGACTTCAGCCAACACTTTTACTCCGTCCTCTTGTGGTAACCACGAAGAAGCTGCGATTACTTCCATTCGGACTCTTCCATGCGGATCTGTCGCTGCTTTCATCATTAACTCGGTCTGATCTTTTACCTGATGCCCCGTATATCTTAAAACTCGAACTGAAGCCGCCCTAACACGGTGATCTTTTGAATTCAATAATTCCCGAAGTAAGTCTTGATTAACCTTGTTGATCCCCCAAGTTACCCATAGGGCTTCGAGTCGCTGATGATCATAGTTTGGATCATTTGGGTCAAGATTTGCCACCCATTTTTCAACTTCCTCATATACCTCGCCTGCATCTCTTCCTCGTAATTCTCTTCGGGTTCTGTAGCGGGTTCTGTATTCTGGAAGTTTTAGGTTTTCTAATAATCCAGGAATACTTGCACCATCAATTTTGGCGGGTGTCACCAAAGGGCGGGAAGGATAAGTGACCCGATAAATTCGGCCATGGACATGGTCTCGAAGTGGATCTCGGGCATTGTGTTGCATGTGGCCAATCAGGATATTGTGCCAATCCACAATGTATAAGGAACCATCAGGAGCAAACTCCAAATCCACCGGTCTGAAATTTCGATCCGTAGAACTCACCAAATCCTGTCGAAATTCAGTTTTGAATCCGACGGTGTCTTCCATCATTCGGTGCTGCTTGGTTCCCAAAAAACCAATGGTATTGTTCAATAGAATATCCCCTTGCACCTCATCCGGAAAGTGACGGCTGGAAACGAATTCCAAGCCTGATGTCGGACGGACCATCTGTTCTTGCTCTACCAAATTGGGTCCTTTGAAATTAGCATTTCCGTAGCGTGGTAAGACCGAACCCGGAAGCATCCAGTTGAGATTTGGACCGGAGGTTTCTAGATAGAAGTTTTGTCCCCAGTCATCGAAGGCAATTCCCCATGGATTTGGAATGGACACTTGATTGACTCGTTCCAGTTTATGTCGTTTAGGTTCATAGCGGTAGAATCCTCCATTTGTAGCTCGTACAGGTCCATAGGAAGTTTCTACATTGGTATGCAAAAAGACCCCTTCTGCCATGTAAATAGCTCCGGATTCATCGGTGGTATAGGCAGAAATTGCATGGTGGGTGTCATGGTCATCAAAACCTGAAAGCAAAATGGTCTCTTGATCAGCCCGGTCATCTCCATCTTTATCCTGTAGAAGTACTAAGTTAGGAAGCTGGGAAACATACACTCCCTCTGCAGCGATCTCAAAGCCAACAGGGAGGTGGAGGTTATCGGCAAAAATGGTCTGCTTATCTGCTTTACCATCCTTGTCAGTATCTTCCAGAATAATGAGTTTATCCGAAGGCTTGGGATCTCCAGGCTTGTAGTGCGGATAGCTGGGCATCGTAGCGACCCAAAGCCGTCCCTTGTTGTCAAAGGAAAGTTGAACCGGATTGGCCAGATCGGGAAAGTCTTCTTCTGAAGCAAAGAGTTCGATTTTATATCCTTCCGGTACTCTTAAACTAGCTAAAGCCTCTTCTCCATACTTGTATTCCAAACTCCCATTTGCTTGCGGATTGTAGTTGGTCTCTACATCTGGAAGTTCCCGTGTTTTGGCATCAGCTGCAGCTAAATCATAATCCTCTCCTTGCGCGGCAGCCCAAATGGCAGCGTCCCGATTTGCGGTGAGTTGACGGATTTTTTCTAATTCATAAGGATAATTATCCGGTCCAAAAGGATCATAGCGTCTTCCAAAAACATGGACTCCATTAGGGATTTTGTAATCATTATGCCACATCCAGTTTTTCTCTTGAACGGCCTGATGAACCGCTTCTTTTTGACTCGAAGCTTTTTGATCAACTTCTCCGAAAAGTTCATCTGCTAACAATTGAGCAAATTTTTGATACCCTTCTTCGGTTAGCTGCGATCCATCGATTGTTAAGGGTTCAGCTGTGGATTCATACCATTTTTGACTTGCTGAGAAAGCGTCCACAAAAACCAACTCATGCTTTTTGGCGACTTCCTCCATCGCTTTGGTGTAGAGTCGGATGTTTTCGTTTTGAGTTTCTCCACTGGGTACATCTATAATATCAGAGATGTCCTCCATGGCAATGGGAGATACCAAGGCCAATTGAGGAGCTGTTTGCCCATTGTATTTTTGAGCTTTGGAATGAATCACCCAAGCTTCTAATTCATCTTTGAAGGTTTCAAGTTTTTCTTTTCCTTGAAACGATTCGCTGAATCCAAAAAATCCAACTACCACATCTGCCTGCAATCTTGTAAGCCATTCATCTGGTTTTTCAAAAAAGCCTTCAGAATTTGAATTCGTGGCATATTCATCTTGAAAAGCCTCCGCGCCAGGGAAAGCCCAGGGATCATTGGTGGCAGAACGTGGACGAAAACCAGGTGTGTCTCCTGGATCTGCCATATTTCTGATAAACAAGGTGCTATCAGGATATCGAAGATGCATCTCTGTCTCAAACCAGCCGAATTCCATCATTCTTGAAGCGAGATTTCCCCCAATTAATGTGATATGAGCATCTTTTTTTAATTGGAGTCGCTGTTCTTCTTTGCAGGAGGCAAGAATTAGAAAACTCAGGATTAGGCTAGTTAGGGAGAGGCGTTTGATCATGGGTTCAAGGTTTCTGGGACTGGTGATAAGAATTTGAAATATCGCTTTTATTTTTCTAAGGTTCAACTGGAGCAAAATCAAGGACTTTCAAAATAAAATTTCACCACCTTTTTTGTAAATGGTAGATCGTTTGGGTGCTTATCTCTGTTGCTTTTTTTAAATTTCAAGTTGAAATCCATTTAAAAACCCATGATAACCCGTAATCAAATCCCTGTTTTATCCATTTTTCTAGCCGTCTTGTTGCTGGTGTTTTCTTGTGAAAAACCTAGATCCGAAAGAGAATTAACAGGTAATCCTAAAATCGATAAGCTCAAAATCCCGGAAGGCTTTAGGGTAGAGCACTTGTACAGTCCAGGAGAAAATGAGCAGGGATCTTGGGTAGCGATGACCTTTGATGAGAAGGGCAGAATGATTACTGCCGACCAATACGGATTCTTGTATCGACTGACAATTCCTACAATTGGTTCTGAAGATGTAACTCCGAAGGTGGAAAGATTGATCGTTGGAAATGTGGCTGAACCGCAGGTGGGTATGGGCTATGCACAAGGATTATTGTATGCTTTCAATAGTCTGTATGTTATGGTTAACCATAATCCGGATGATCGATTTTCAAAAAGTACAGGCTTGTACCGGATTCAGGATTTGGATGGGGATGATCAGTATGAAACGGTCACGGAGATACGAACTTTCTCAGGAGAACCCGGAGAACACGGACCGCACTCTTTGAAATTATCTCCAGATGGAACCCATATTGTTCTTTCTGCTGGAAACCATGTAGATGTGCCGGAAATGGATCAATATCGTTTGCCAAGGGTTTGGGATGAAGACAATTTATTTCCTTTGATTAAGGATCCTAGGGGGCATGCGAATAACCGAAAAGCACCGGGAGGCTGGATTGCACAAATTGATCCTGAAGGTAAAAATTGGGAATTGATTGCAGCGGGATTCAGAAATGAGTTTGACATTGCATTTAATGAAGTGGGAGATCTATTCACCTACGATTCGGATATGGAATGGGACTTTGGGATGCCTTGGTATCGTCCTACACGAATCAATCACGTGACGAGTGGGGCGGAATTCGGTTGGCGAACAGGGAATGCCAAGTGGTCTCCCAATTACCCTGACAACCTTCCCGCTGTTTTGAATATTGGGCAAGGTTCTCCCACCAACGTGATGTTTGGAACGGAAGCAAACTTTCCATCCAATTACCGAAAAGCCTTGTTTGCATTTGATTGGAGTTTTGGCATTATCTACGCTATCCATCTGACACCTTTAGGTGCAAGTTATCAAGCAACAGCTGAAGAGTTTCTTTCAGGTTCCCCGCTACCCTTGACTGATGGTACGATTGGTCCAGATGGTGCAATGTATTTTGCGACAGGAGGTAGAAGGCTAGAGTCGGATTTGTATCGCGTTTATTATGAAGGATCTCCGGATTCATACCAACCTTTAACAGAATCAGCTCTTCCGGCGGAGGCAAAACTTCGTCGTGATTTAGAAAAATACCATCAAAGTCCGGCAGATCCGGCTGGACTGGAACTGGCTTGGGAAAATCTCAATCATACAGATCGTTTTGTTCAATATGCAGCAAGGATAGCCTTAGAGCATCAACCGATTGATTCTTGGAAGGAAAAAGCATTAACCGAACCCAATGCTGTGAAGAAAACCCAGGCAATATTAGCTTTGGCCCGACACGGTCAAAATGCAGATGCTGTTCCGATGCTGCAGGCCTTGATGAGCATTGATTATTCTGGACTTTCGGAAAAAGAAAGGCAGGATTTACTTCGGACGATTGAAGTGATTTTATATCGATTTGATGAGGCTGCAAATCCAATTAAATCAGATTTAGTAACTTATCTTTCTCCGAATTTCCCGGCTGATGACAATCTTTTGAACCGTTCACTTTCGGTGCTTTTGACCCACCTTAATGCACCAGATGCAGTGGAAAAGACCTTGGCATTGTTGAAAACAGCCAAAGACGATTCAGACTATCAAAAGACCTTCACTTCTTCTGCTGAACTGGTATTCCGAAATCCTCAATACGGCTTGGATATTGCCAATATGCTAGCGAATGTTCCACCAGCCCAAGCTACTTATTTTGCCACCGTTTTGGGAGGAGCTGAGACAGGTTGGACTCCTGAAATGCGGGAAGAATATTTTGCCTGGATCAAGAATGCTCTTACCAATTACAAGGGGGGTAGGAGCTATGTAGGCTTCTTGGATCGTAGCCGCAAAATGGCTTTGTCTCATGTGGCATCAGAAGATTTCGAAAAGTATGATGAGCTTTCTGGTGGAAAATTATTGACTGCTAGTGGCAATGATATCGCGAATACAGGTATCCAACCTGAAGGTCCCGGAAGAAGCTGGACAGTTGACGAGGCGCTCGCCGTGGTAGATACACTTGAAGGCAGAGATTTTATCAAAGGAAAAGCCATGTATCAGGCTACGCTTTGTCAGTCTTGCCATACCATGCAAGGAGAAGGAGGAATCATTGGACCAGATTTAACCCAATTGGGAACTCGCTTCTCGAAAAAGGATATTTTGGAAGCCACCATCCACCCCAGTGCCGTGATTTCAGAGCAATATCATGCGACTGTCTTTGAATTGAGAGAAGGGGGCTCAGTCGTAGGACGACTGACCAATGAGGATGATGCAAATTTTTATGTGTCACAGAATCCTTTTGCGCCTGATAACCTACGGACTGTACCAAAAAATACAGTCGCCTTTACCAAAAATTCAGATGTTTCCATCATGCTTCCGGGGCTCATTAATCGCCTAAATGAGGAAGAACTGAAGGATTTGATGGCATACCTGATTTCGGGAGGAAATGAAAATCACGAGGTCTTTCAACCTCAAAATTGAAGATTTGAATAGTTCTTGCTCTGTTGGATTTAAAATGCTGTTTGCCTTACTGGTGTTATTCAGGATAAGAGGTGATAATTGTCATTTTTAGACTGGGATTTGGTGGCTAATATTGATAATAAACTCCAAGAGCTATGACATCCGATCGACTTTCCAAGAAAAGCATTATAGAGGCCTGTAAACAAAAGCAAAAGCAGACGATTGCAGATTTTGATCAGGAACTAAAAAATATTCGTGAAAATCTTACCAATCACGATGAAAGTGCCAGCCAATCTCAAAAAGGGAGTAGCAGCGACAATGAAATGATTGTGCGATTGGAACACGAGCTCATGTTTTTGAAGAAAGAATTGCAAACGCTAGATTCCATTGACCCGGAAAAGATTTTGGAACGAGTCAATGAGGGAGCTGTTGTAGAAACGGATCAGCGGATATTCTTTGTTTCTACTTCGATCGAACAGTTTGATGTGGAAGGAAAATCATTGTTCGGAATATCCACAAAAGCCCCGATTTTTCCAGTGATGCAAGGAAAAGTCGAAGGGGATTCCTTCGAGTATGGAGGAATCCGCTATTTCATTCTGGATGTGTATTAGTTTTTATTCTCGGATTATGGGAAGGCCTTGCTGATACCAAGCTTGAATTCCACCCTGTAAATGGTAGACCTTTGTAAATCCCATCTCTAACAATAAATCTGCAGCTTCTCTACTTCGGGCACCTACCGCACAATAAAGTAAAACAGGTTCGTCTTTTGGAAGTCCTTCAACTTTTTTCCTGAAATCAGGTTGGTAATAATCAATCTCAATAGCTCCCTCTATTTTTCCTTGGGCAATTTCTCCAGGAGTCCTGACATCAAGTACATTTCCAGTAGCTCCCAACTTCTGAAACTCTTGGGGGTTAAGATTCACCACTTCTCCTGCGACTGAATCCTGTTGGGATCCTTTTTCGGATTGGCAGGAAGTGAAAACTAGAATTAGAAAGAGGAAAAAAGGGGCGAAATTTCTCATTGGAAAGGTTTTTTGACAAATGTAGGGTTAATAAAAGGCATTTTTCTGTGAGAAAAATTACCAAAAAACTCTGCTCAAATATGCTGATCAATTAAAATTCCATTTCCATCCGGATCGAATAATAAAATGCTTCCCGGGCCTTTTTTCTGAGGTTCGGTTTCTTGAGCTAGTGGGATCCCATTTTCTTTCAAGGTCTGTTGGATTTTTCGCACATCGTCAAATTCTTTTAATTCTTGGGCATTTTGATCCCAACCTGGATTAAAGGTGAGGATGTTTTTTTCGAACATTCCGTGGAAAAGTCCGATTAAAGTTTCCTCATTTTTCATGATTAAATAATTCATCTCTTCACTTCCAGCAAAAACCGAAAAGCCTAAATGCTCATAGAATTTTCGGGAGGTTTCTAAGTTTTTCACTGAGAGACTGATTGAGAATGCTCCTAGTTTCATGGTTATGGGATTAGATGAAAAAATAAGATACGAAATTCCTGCCGCTCTATTGATTCTGGTCTTCAAGTGATAGGCTAATTTTCCTCTTTATCCTGATTTGGGTTTGAAAATTCCGAACTTTTTATTCATTTCATCCCAAACCCAATCAAGCATGAAAAAATTACTTCTATTTCTTTTTCTAATTCCTGCCTTTTCTTGGGCACAAAGCCATAAAGAAAAGATTCAAACTATTTTCAATCTGGAGTTGACGCAAGGCCATACCTATGAAAATCTGCGCTACCTCTGCAAAGAAATTGGTCATCGGCTATCAGGTTCTCCACAAGCTGCAGCTGCTGTGGAATATACCAGACAACTTATGGAAAGCTACGGATTCGACACAGTGTATTTACAGCCTGTAATGGTTCCGCATTGGGTACGCGGTGGAAAAGATGAGGTAAAGATTGTCAATTCTGAAAAATTGGGAACTGTTGATCTCCATGCTTTGGCTTTGGGGAATACGCAGGGAACAGGACCTTCAGGTTTGCTCGGCGAAGTTGTAGAAGTACAAGGGTTAGATGGCCTACAGGCACTTGGAGAGGGTGCGAGAGGAAAGATTGTGTTTTATAATCAACCAATGGATCCCACCAAAGTCAACACTTTTCAAGCTTATAGTGGTGCTGTAGGGCAGCGGGGTTCCGGTGCCGCCGAAGCTGCAAAATTTGGAGCTGTGGGAGTGATTGTCCGTTCCATGAGTAATCGAATTGACGAAATTCCCCATACTGGAAATCAACGTTACAATCCGGAATATACTGAAATTCCTTCTTTGGCTATTAGTACCAAGGATGCAGAATTATTAAGTGATCTCCTGGAGGAACAATCTGATCTAAAGGTTTTCCTTAAGTCTGAAGGGGAGATGAAAGGAGAAGTTCTTTCCTACAATGTTATTGGAGAAATAAGAGGCACCGAAAAACCAGAAGAAATCATTGCTGTTGGAGGGCATTTGGACTCTTGGGATGTGGGAGAAGGAGCGCATGATGATGGTGCAGGATGTATACAGGCAATCGAAGTTTTAAGGATTTATAAGGAGCTTGGTTGGAAACCAAAACGCACCATACGGGCTGTGATGTGGATGAATGAAGAGAATGGCCTGATGGGAGGTCGAGAATATGCCAGGGTAGCTAAAGAGAAAGGAGAGAAACACATCGCGGCTATTGAATCCGATGCGGGAGGATTTTTACCTCTTGGTTTTTCATCTTCCGGTACCGATGCCCAACGATCAAAACTAGTCAGTTGGAAGGATCTTTTTACCCCTTATAATATTTGGAAATTTGATGTGCCGGGTGGAGGAGCAGACATTGGTCCGCTTCGGGATCAAGGGCCGATTTTGATAGGATTGCATCCGGATTCCCAACGCTATTTCATCTATCATCATACGCCTGCAGATGTCTTTGAGGCCGTTGATCAACGGGAATTAGAATTGGGTGCTGCAGCCATGACGGCTTTGGTGTACTTGATAGAGCAGGAGGGGATTTAAATGTCTGGAAAAAAACAAGAATCACCCGAGATCAGCATATTGATTCCTTTTAAAAATGCTGAAGCTTGGATAGAGGAATGTTTAGAGTCTATTGAAAATCAATCATTTGCTGATTTTGAAGTGATTGGGGTGGATGATTTTTCTTCCGATGGGAGCAAGGCGATTTTTGAAAAATTTGTAAAAAAGGATTCCCGATTCCTTTTATTTTCCAATACCAACCATGGGATTATTCCTGCCTTGGACTTGGCCTTTGTTGCCTCCAAAGGAAATATGATCACCCGAATGGATCCCGATGACCGCATGCCGGATCATCGATTGGAAATCATGCGGAATCGCCTACTTCGCTGCGACAAACGGACGGTAGTCACTGGAAAAGTATTGTACTTTTCTGAACATGAGGTGAGTCCAGGTTATTTGGATTATCAAAGTTGGCTGAATGATGTAAACATGCATGGTAATCAATATGCCAATATTTACAGGGATTGTGTCATCGCTTCTCCGAATTGGCTTACCTATCGGGAAAATATTGATTTAATAGGCGGATTCGGAATCCTTCATTATCCTGAGGATTACGACTTGGCGATCAAATGGTATGAGAATCAGATTGCTTTTGAGGCGGTTCAGGAATTGACTTTGTATTGGAGAGATCATCCAGACCGTGCCTCTCATAATTCAAATTTTTACAATCAACGTTTGTTTTTTGAATTAAAAATCAATGCTTTTTTAAAAAATGATTTTCGTGGAGCCCCCTTGATCATATGGGGTAAAAACCAAAAATCAGAGTTGATTTCCAAGTTGCTCAAATCCCATCATATCCACTTCAAAATTCAGGAGATGGGCGATTTTCATCGGATTGAAAAACTTACGCAACCCCAATTGTTGATAACAGAATATCCTGACGAGAAAGAGCGGATTGAGATTCATAAGAACCTTGCTCAAATCGGTCTCAAGGAAGGAAAAGACTGGTGGTGGGTTTAATCTTCGGGAATTAACTGTTCCACATATGCTTTTTTAGATTGAATATGCTCCTTTGAAAAAGGGAGATCTACAAACTCATCATTTGCCCAAATTGGAAACAGGTTTTTGTAAAATGAGCTTTCGGGATTTCCTGACTGGCCAGGGGTATTAATTCCTATCGCTTTTTCCCAATCTCCCGTATTGACTACGGTTCGGAAGGAAGCACCTGAAGTATTGTTGTCTCCATAGGCATTGGCTCCAGGCGTATAGCTATAGCCTCCGCGGGGGAGAATAGCGGTGTTTAATTTGGCTTGCCATTCTTCATTCACGACTTTACCCAAAGGATGAACTATTTGGGCATGTTTGTAATCCGCCTGACCATACTTCCAATTTTTGGGATTTGGGCCTAATTTATTTTCAAGAGCTTGAAGTGCCTCTTCAAAGCTGTCAGCCAAAAGGCGGTCCCGATTTTCCAATGGGTTATTGGAATACATCAATTCAGGCTTTTCCATCCATTCTAAAACTCGTGTCAATTGAATGCTTCCGAGCCAAGGTTTTATTTCATCTGGGATCATAAAATCCGAGACTTTATTTCTTAAAATCCGCTCCCACATTACATATACCCCAGCTTCAAACGAATTTTTATCCAATACAAAATCCCATTCTTGTAATTTTTGATTTAATGAATCTGCAAGCGGATTATTCCAAGTTAAGTTTTTCAAGAAGGGGACTAACTTTCGTGCCGGTAGGGAGAGGTAGTCATTTTGTAAGTCCCCCATTTCTTCGATTGTGAACTTCCGGTCTTTGCTTAAGACTTCTTTGATCCGTTCGCCTCGGAAATTGTCTGCCCACTCATAGCCCAAAGCTTCTGGATAGGGGTAGTTTTCTTCGGCAACATTTTGATTTGCGGTTGCAATAAATCCTGATTCTGGATTGACTTTATGAGGGCGGTCTGCAATGGGTAGGTAGCCGTCCCATTCATGGTCGCCCCTTCCCGGAGTAGCCACCAAACCTGAAAATCCTTTTCGAATGGGGGTAATACCGGTAGCCTGCCAACCGATCGTTCCATCTTTGCCAGCCCATACCATATTTTCAGCAGGAATATTATTGTAAGTACAAGCCTCCCGAAACTCTTCCCAAGTCTGTGATTGATCCATTCGCAGGCTCGCCAAATAAGGCGCCGACCCGGGTTCGAGCCAGGCACATTCGACAGCTACAAGCTTATTCAATTCTTGATCGACGAAGGTGACGGGACCATGAATGGTATATTGGTGTGTGACAACTTTTGTTTTTCCTCCTTTGATGTGAATGGTGTCCTGAATCTCATCTAATTCCAGCCATTCCCCTTTGTAATAATAACGTTTCGGATTCTCGGGGTCGAGATCATAGATGCGCAAGTCTTCATTGTCTGTAGAGAAAATCGTCAAGCCCCAAGCCCCATATTCATTGTGGCCGATGGATACTCCCGGAATTTCAGGTTCTCCTGCTCCAATCACATTCCATCCCGGAGCGTTTAAATGGACCCAATATCGTAGTGAGGGAATGGCTTGCAGCCGATGGGGATCATTCGCCATTAAAGGGAAGCCTGTATCCGTTTTTTCTCCTGAAACAACCCAATTATTACTTCCTTGTGCAAAGGCATCCGAAGCCAGCGTGTATTCAATGGATTCTTCTAATTCTGCGGTGGATTCATCAAAGTTTTCATTTTGAATTCTATAGGGTTCTGTAATGTCCTTCGGTAGAAATTCCACACGCTTTCGAAAAGCTTGATAAGGAGCTAAAATATCCTTCATTAATAACTCCTCTGGGATGTCAGGATCCAGTTCCAAAATGGGTTCATTGGGATGGAAATAATATAGCTCTTTTGCTTTTTCAACTCCGATTTGACTAACAACTCGACTGATGTTTAATTCGTCCACCACATTTTCCAAAAGTCCCTGATGGCGGGAAATAACAACTTCCCAAGTCCATGGTTCGGGAAGAATATTCAACATCTTAAATTCTATGGGGAGTTCTTCGGGGTTTTGTCTCGCTTCTTCTATATAGGTGTTGATTCCTGCCACAAACGCATCAACGATCTCTACTCCCCTCGGATGATAGTGACGAAGTTCGGTTTCCTTATCACCTCTGAATTTGAATAAACGCACCCCTCGGTCCCGTTCCAATTCCCGTTCTCCTAAAATCTCAGAAAGTGTCCCAGTAGCCTGTCTTCTCCAAAGTTCAAATTGAAACAGTCGATCTTTCGCAGCTAAATAGCCTTGGGAAAAGAAAAGATCCTGTTCGTTTTGAGCGAAAATATGATTGATTCCGTTTTCATCCCGGATGACTTCCACCTCTGCCTGAAGTCCTGGGATTTGGATTTGATTCTTTTGGCAAGCGCTTACAATTACCAATAAGAAAAATGCAACCAAAGAAGGTTTTAGATTGAAGTTCATGGCGTTTGGGTTTGAAGTAATTTCTGCAAATAATTGCATAATTCCAATGAAGGGGCTTTGCCCACAGGAAAAAGAAAACCCCGGCTTATTTAAACCGAGGCTTTCCTTTTACTAACAAAAAAGTGTTTCCCTACGGAAGCTACTTAACCTACTTCAATGGCTTTTTTATGGTCTTTTTGAGCCATTTTACTTTTTGGAAGGACTAATCTCAATAGACCGTTTTCGTATTTGGCATCGATGGTTTCTTCGGCAACATTTTCAGGAAGTACAAAGGATCTCCTGATGCTGGTATAAGAGAATTCTTTTTTACGATAGTTTTCTTTTTCCTCCTCGTCTCTGTGCTCTTTTTCAGCAAAAATGTTCAAAACGCCATCTTCAACTTCCACTTTAAAGTCCTTCTTATCAAATCCCGGAGCGGAAAGTTCGATCTTAAATTCTTTGTCATTTTCGATTACATTCGCTGAGGGAACCTCTACGGATTTATCCGTCATCCAAAACTTGTTATCCCATTCGAAGGGATTTTCTGCTCCAAAGAAGTCTTGGGCCATTTTGGGCCAAAAACCTCTACTTCGTTTAGTTATAGTGCCCATTTTTTTGTTGTTTAAATGATGAAATGAATATCATTTCTTTCGAATGAAAATTGAATGATATCCATCACATCTTGAGGTGATTAGCATCAAAAAAAAGTGATCAGTAGGAATATTTTAATGAGGTGATTTTTAGATCTAGCCAAGTCCAATCTCCGTCAGGTAGGATCCAAGTGGCTTCCATGTGATTTGGAATTCTAATTCCATCCCAATCTCGATATTCTTTTACGGTTAGGATCCAAGGAAATCGGTTTGATTCGGGTTTGTTTTCATAATATCGAAGCGCTTCAAACTTTGTGAAATCCCCGTCCTCATTGAAGTAAAAGATACCCTTTCCTGTTGTTTTGCCTACCTTCAGACTTCCCTCTAAGGAATGATCGTCAAGTTCTTTCCATGAAACCTGAGGATGAAGTGCCAAGCTTGGTATCCAAACCAATTCTCCAAGTAACCGTTGTAGACTTCCCTTATCAATTTTCGACCCTTTTTCGTCAACAATGGAAAGAATTGCCCCCAGTCGAATGAGCATTTCTCCTTTCCCCTCTAAAAATTGATCTCTTCCATAAATGGTCAATCCGGGCATCATTTCCATTTTTACTTCCCAATGAAAGGCAGGAGAATTTATTCGACTGATTTGATACGCGGTTGCCTTTTTCCAATCCTCCTGGTCAGGTTTCATTTTCATTTGGGCGAGCTGATGAATTTCAGCTGATATCATGGAGTGATTTTCATCAAATCCAATCCTGTTTAGCCACTTTTGAATAATAGCTGGAGCCTCTTGAACTTTGCGCAATTCTACAGCTTCCATTTTGTTAATGAAATCGGATTTTTCGCGAGTTAGTTTTTGCTCCCAAATCGCATAGAAAATCATTTGGATGGAAACTAATAGCAAAAAAAGATTCGCCAAGCTTCCGAATTTTGCATCCTGCCAAACTGTGAAAATTAAAATCTGGGATAAAATAATGGCAACTAGACCTAGATATCCAGTGATGGATTTTTCCAGATAAGTAATAAGTGCAAAAGCCAAAAAGAGGACGCTTGCCAATAACCAAAACCCACCTGCCAAGGTAGAAATGGGCTGTTTTAATTGGTAGATTTCTGCAAGTTTAAAGGCTTTCAAAAAACCGAGGAGATGGATTAGCCCATGAATGATTGAAATAATGATGATTGCGATTTTCATTTTAAAAAGTGAAGGTTTTTATCTAGCTCTAATTTTTTAAAAATTATCTCCAAATTCAAATTTTATGTAGCTTACTACCTGCTAATTATTCTCTAGAGCTATGAAACGAATTAACTTATTTCTTCTTGCCTCCCTACTTGCTTGGGTAGCCTGTAGTCCTGAAAAGCCCTATCAATTTCAGGTTTCTGATCTTGAGCCACTTATTGATAGTTTGTCTTCGGATTATTTTGAAGGTCGAATGCCTTTTTCGGAAGGAGAAAAGAAGACGA
Organism: Algoriphagus sp.; assembly: GCF_013373065.1. Classification (GTDB taxonomy): domain Bacteria; phylum Bacteroidota; class Bacteroidia; order Cytophagales; family Cyclobacteriaceae; genus Algoriphagus. The sequence goes on along the minus strand of NZ_JABXIN010000012.1, from coordinate 115,571 downwards.
TTGATTTTTTGGTTCATGAATTTGAATCTTATGGTTTGGAGCCCGGAAATGGTGATTCCTACATTCAGGATGTTCCTTTGGTTTCAGTATTTACAGAGGCTGCTCCATCGATGGAAATTAAATCTTCCAAAGAATCTCTGACATTGGAGGGGCTAAAAGATTATGTTTTTTGGACTCAACGAACAGATTCTGCCATCGCTTTTCAAGATGCTGAGCTTGTTTTTGCCGGTTTTGGGATCGTAGCTCCTGAATATGGTTGGGATGATTATAAAAACATCGATGTGAAAGGAAAGATCGTCGTGGTTTTAGTGAATGACCCGGGATTTGGAACCGAAGATGCTTCATTTTTCAAAGGGAATACCATGACCTACTATGGACGATGGACCTACAAATATGAAGAGGCTATTCGTCAAGGAGCTTTGGGGTGTCTGATAGTTCATAATACCATTCCTGCAGGTTATGGCTTTAATGTGATTCAAAATTCTTGGAATGCCTCCAAATTGTACTTGGATGATCGTGGAAAAGAGGGCTATAAGCTAGCGATCGAAGGGTGGGTTACGCTTCCTACAGCAAACAAGCTTTTTGAAATGGCAGGTCTCAATGAGCGGGAGTTGTTGGCAAAAGCCAGAAAGGCAGATTTTGAAGCTATTCCATTGGGCTTGACTGCAAGTTCGTCCATGACGGTCAAAGCAACTTACAATGCTTCCAAAAATGTGGTTGCAAAAATCACCGGAACGGAACGTCCTGAAGAATATGTAATTTATTCGGCACATTGGGATCATTTTGGAATCGGAAAACCGGATGAAACAGGTGATAGCATCTACAATGGAGCCTTGGACAATGCTTCAGGAACAGCTGCCTTGTTGGCCTTAGCAAAGGCTTTTCATGAGTCGAAGGCGCCAAAACGGACTGTTGTTTTCTTGGCGGTGACTGCTGAGGAGCAAGGATTGTTAGGTTCTGCTTTCTACGCACAAAATCCAATTTATCCAGTGGATAAAACCGTTGCCAATATCAATATTGATGGGGTGAATCCTTATGGGAAAATGCGGGATGTTTCCGTGATTGGGAAAGGACAGTCTGAGATGGAAGATTTGTTGGAAGTTGAATTGGAAAAGCAAGGACGCTATGCCGCGCCTGACCCTAACCCTGTTGCCGGCTATTATTTCCGTTCGGATCATTTCAATTTTGCAAAAGTAGGCGTACCTGCCTTGTACTTTCAAAATGGGGTAGACCACGAAGAAAAGGGGAAGGAATATGGGATGGAAATGGAAGACAATTATACGATGGAATATTATCACAAACCATCGGATGAATATGATCCGGGCCGATGGAACTTAGAGGGTGCTGTAGATGACGTGCAATTGCTTTACAACGTCGGACAAAACATTTCAAACTCCATTCAATGGCCCAATTGGAAAGAAGGTTCTGAGTTTAAAGCGATCAGAGATGGGTATATGAAGAAGTGATTTTTTGGGGAAATTTTTTATCCCACTTCGCGCTTCCCATAAAGTAATTACTTGTCAGTCCGAGCGGAGTCGAGGACCCTTCGACTCCGCTCAGGTTGACAAAGATTCGATAACTTTCTGATTAGGCCTTCGCCAAAAGAAGTTGAAATTCCAAAGGACTGCAGGGTTGAAATTCATCTTCTTCTAGGTCCTCAAATATCTCTTCATCAAATTCCATCTCAGTCTTTTCAATTTTCCCATCAGGGTGTACGATCAGTTCGATACCCGTGAAGTCCTCTGGATTCACTTGTACCAAAACTTGGTAATCGTCAAAAATTCGCTTGAAATACTGAGTGATTGCCTTGGCCATGTGGGATCGATTAATTTTTTTTCAAAAATAGGCGATAAATTTTAGGAATGGGCTTTGACAATTCCAATCCCTTTCTAAATTTGTCACAGACTTATGAAAACAACAACAAACAAATATTGGTGGTGGCATTTGAATTCTTTCCCCGGGAAAGTACAGCAAGCCCTTGCCTAAATTTGAGTTGCAATGAATATAAAATGGCTTACTGGATTTCCCGGTAAGCCTTTTTTTATGTTTAAAAAATTTCAAAATGAACCACGTAAAATTTCCTATTCTGACGACGTTCCGAAAGCGATTGGCTGATACGATCACTCCAGTTAGTATTTACCTGCAGATTCGGGACCGTTTTGCCAATCCGATTTTGTTGGAAAGTTCTGATTACCACGGTCAGGAAAATAGTTATTCGTATATCTGCTTTAATCCATTAGCTACATTTTCCTTCAATGGAGGCAAGATCACCGAAAAGCTTCCTGATGGGGAGGAGATTCAGTACGAAGTCGGTTCAAAAAAGTCTTTGATGGATTCTCTTCGGGCTTTTGGGAATAAATTCGATCCGACTCCAGATAAATTTAAGTTCAGTACCAATGGACTTTTTGGATACATTCAATACGATACAGTTGGGTGGTTTGAAGATATCAAGTTGAGCAAAACTCAGCCGAATGATACCCCTATGATGTACTATGCGATGTATCAGAATATCATCGTGGTGGACCATTATAAAAATGAATTGTATCTCTTCGAACACCGGGTAGCTGGGGCAAAAAATCAAGAATACATTTCAGAAATCGAAACGTTGCTCAACAATAAAAATATTCCGGCTTATTCCTTCAAAACTGTGGGAGAGGAGATTTCCAATTACAGCGATGAAGAATTCCTGAAAATTTTAAATCAAGGTCGGGAGCATTGTTTTCGAGGAGATGTCTTTCAGATTGTATTATCAAGACGCTTTACAACAGCATTCAAAGGAGATGAATTCAATGTGTATCGAGCACTTCGTTCGGTCAATCCATCGCCTTATTTGTTTTATTTTGATTACGGTTCATTCAAGGTTTTTGGGAGTTCACCCGAAGCCCAGATTGTAGTCAAAAACCGAAAAGCTACGATTTATCCTATTGCAGGCACCTTTCGACGCACAGGCAATGATGCTGAGGATGCGGAGTTGGCTCGTAAGCTCTACGATGACCCTAAGGAGAATTCAGAGCATGTAATGTTGGTGGACTTAGCGCGAAATGATTTATCCAGATCCTCTGATTTAGTGGAAGTTGAGGTCTTCAAGGAAATCCAATATTATTCTCATGTGATCCACCTCGTTTCCAAAGTGACGGGTCAATTGGCAGAAGGGGCTAATCCACTTCAATTGGTGGCCGATACCTTTCCGGCAGGTACCTTGTCAGGAGCTCCAAAATACCGAGCCATGGAATTGATTGATGAATTGGAAAATACCAGTAGACAATTCTATGGAGGAGCCATTGGTTATTTGGGATTTAACGGAGATTTCAATCACGCCATCTTGATCCGGTCTTTTGTGTCTGAAAACAATCAATTGCGATTCCAAGCAGGTGCAGGAGTCGTTGCCAAAAGCTCCATCCCATCCGAGTTACAGGAAGTGGCGAATAAGTTGGAAGCGTTAAGGGTAGCATTAAGAGCAGCGGAAGAAATATGAAAATTCTAGTCCTCGATAATTACGACTCCTTCACCTATAATCTGGTATATATTATCAGGCAATTGGGGTATGGGCAGCAAATGGATATTTTTCGGAATGATAAAATCAGTCTGGAAGAAGTGGCTTCTTATGATAAAATCCTACTTTCACCAGGTCCTGGAATTCCGTCCGAAGCGGGAATAATGCCGGAATTACTAAAGATGTATTCTTCAGAAAAATCCATTTTGGGGGTTTGCTTAGGTCATCAAGCTATTGGAGAAGCATTTGGTGGTAGTTTGATTAATCTTTCTGAGGTTCTTCATGGAGTTGCTTCGCAAGTAAAAGTGGAAAGGGATTTGCTGTTTGAAGGTATTCCAGAATCATTTCAAATTGGTAGATACCATTCTTGGGTGATCAATGAAGAAACTTTATCCCCGGATTTGGAAGTAATTGCCCGAACAGCCGATCATCAAATCATGGCGGTTAGGCATAAGCGATTTGCGGTTCGAGGGGTTCAGTTTCATCCGGAAAGTATCTTGACCGAACATGGTGTCCAAATCATTAAAAACTGGCTGGAATCCTGATAGAAGTTGAAAATCGATAAGAAAGAAGAGTATGAAAGAAATATTAAATCAATTGATCGAGCATAAAACCCTCTCACAGGATCAAGCTCGGGAAGTATTAAAAAATATTGCAACAGGTGGTTATAATTCCAGTCAAATCGCTGCTTTTATGACAGTGTATTTGATGCGTAGTATTACGGTCGAAGAGTTGCGTGGCTTTAGAGAAGCGATGTTGGAACTGTGTATTCCAGTAGAAATTTCTGAATACGATGCGATGGATCTGTGCGGAACCGGTGGCGATGGGAAAGATACTTTCAATATTTCTACACTTTCATCTTTTATTGTGGCCGGTGCGGGTCAAAATGTTGCTAAGCATGGAAATACAGGGGTTTCTTCTATCTGTGGTTCATCCAATCTTCTAGCGTATTTTGGCTACGAATTCACCAATAATATTGATGAAATTCGTCGTTCTTTGGATGAGGCAGGAATTTGCTTTTTGCATGCGCCTTTATTCCATCCTGCAATGAAAAATGTCGCTCCAGTGCGAAAGGAATTAGGGGTCAAAACCTTTTTCAATATGCTTGGCCCTATGGTAAATCCAAGCTTTCCGCGGAAGCAATTGGTTGGAGTATTCAGTCTTGAGTTGGCCCGGCTTTACGCCTATTTGTATCAGGAATCTGATGCCCAGTTTTCGATTTTACATTCCTTAGATGGCTATGATGAGATTTCTTTGACAGGTGATTTCAAGATGATTTCAAATACTGGAGAAAAATTGTACAAGCCAGAGCAAATCGGTCTTTCTACGCTGAAGGCATCCGAAATAAAAGGAGGAGCTACAGTAGAGGAGTCAGCAAAAATCTTTGAATCCATCTTGAAAGGAAAAGGTACCAAAGCTCAAAATCAGGTGGTTCTGGCAAATTCGGCAGCAGCCTTGGTGACAGCGGATCCTTCGCTTTCTTTTGAAAATGCGGTAGCTAAGGCAGAAGAAGTTTTATTAGGTGGGAAAGCATTGGATGTCTTTAATGGATTGGTTAATCCCAAAACTTCAGTTTCGTTTAATTAAGAGTTACTTATGAATATTTTAGAAAAAATAATTGCAGATAAATACAAAGAGGTTGAGGAGCGGAAAAGCTTAATTCCAGTAAAGCTTTTGGAAAAAAGCATCTTTTTCGAAGGTCAGGTGGTATCCATGAAAAAATATATTCAGCATCCTGAAAAATCAGGAATTATAGCTGAATTCAAACGAAAGTCCCCATCTAAAGGCTTGATTAATGGAAATGCTCTGGTCGAAACAGTGAGTATTGGCTATATGCAAGCAGGCGCTTCAGCACTTTCCATTTTAACCGATAAGGAATACTTCGGGGGATCCAATGAAGATTTGAAGACTGCTCGAAAATTCAACTTTTGCCCAATTTTGCGAAAGGATTTTGTAGTGGATGAATATCAATTGATTGAGGCAAAATCCATTGGAGCCGATTGTGTGCTTTTGATTGCAGCAGCATTGGAACCCGAGAAGCTAAAGTCATTGGCTTACTTCGCAAAAAGTCTTGGGCTGGAAGTTTTGCTGGAAGTTCATGATGGTGAAGAATTGAAAAAAAGCTTGAACGATGGAGTGGATTTGGTTGGGATCAATAACCGAAATTTAAAAACATTTGAAGTGTCACTTGACACCTCTTTGAGCTTGGTGGATCAAATTCCATCTTCCTTTGTAAAGATTTCTGAGAGCGGAATCTCTGACCCGAATACCCTTGTAAAACTTAATAAGGCTGGATTTGATGGGTTTTTGATCGGTGAAAACTTCATGAAGTCAAGTCGTCCTGAGCAAGCAGCCTATAATTTCATAAAGGAATACAAAAGATTATTGGGAGCTGAAGCTTTATCAAAAGCCTGATGGAAATCAAAGTCTGTGGCATGCGGGATTCGGATAATATCCAGAGTCTGATTTCAGAAGTAAATCCAGACTGGATGGGGATGATTTTTTATCCCAAATCTCCCCGTTATGTTTCAGATGAATATGCGGAGGAACTGAAGGATTTTCCAATCAAGAAGGTTGGAGTCTTTGTGAATGAATCATTAGATGAAATTCTCAGAAAGGTTCAACTCTTTGATCTTTCTGCAATTCAACTTCACGGAAATGAAGGAATTGAACTAGTTAAAAACCTATCTAAAAAATCTACTTGTGAATTGTGGAAAGTAGTATCGGTAGCAAGTGAAATTAACTGGGAAGATTTAGAGGGCTTTTTGCCTTATGTTAGCAAATTTCTATTTGACACCGCTAGTCCCAAACATGGGGGCACGGGGAGAAAATTTGATTGGGAGCTTTTGAAAACTTATCCCTTCAACAAAGAATTTCTTTTAAGCGGGGGATTGGATGAAGAAAGTATTGCAGAAATAAAGGCTTTGCAAAAGGAAATTCCTCAACTAGAAGGGGTTGATCTCAATTCTAAATTTGAGGATGCACCAGGGCTGAAAAACATTGAGAAACTGAAAGAATTTAAACATAGACTTCTTTTTGAGGAAGTCAATTAATTGGACAAGATATGATTAGAGTGGATGAAAGAGGCTTTTATGGCAAATTCGGAGGAGCCTATATTCCTGAAATGCTTCATCCGAATGTGGAGGAGCTTCGAGAAAATTATGAGGCAATCATGGAAAGCCCTGAGTTTCAAAAGGAGTTTCGAATGCTTTTGAAAGACTATGTGGGAAGACCGACTCCTTTGTATTTGGCACAGCGATTATCAGAAAAGTACGGTGCTAAGATCTATCTGAAGCGGGAAGATCTTTGTCATACCGGTGCCCATAAAGTCAACAATACCATCGGTCAGATTATCCTGGCTAAGAAGCTGGGGAAGAAGCGAATCATCGCAGAAACAGGCGCTGGCCAACATGGAGTGGCAACTGCAACGGTATGTGCTCTGATGGGCATGGAATGTACGGTGTACATGGGAGAGCTGGATATTCAACGACAACGTCCAAATGTAGAGCGTATGAAAATTCTTGGAGCAACCGTTGTTGCAGCGACCTCCGGATCCAAGACGCTAAAAGACGCAACCAATGAGGCCATGCGGCAGTGGATCAATAATCCAGTTGATACCCATTATATCATTGGATCCGTTGTCGGCCCGCATCCTTATCCCGAGATGGTTGCCAGGTTTCAATCCGTAATTTCCGAGGAAATGAAATGGCAATTGCAGGAAAAAGAAGGTCAGGAAAATCCCGATTTGGTGATCGCCTGTGTCGGAGGAGGGTCAAATGCAGCGGGAGCTTTTTACCATTATTACAATACTCCTGAAGTTCGATTGGTAGCTGCTGAAGCTGCAGGTTTGGGAGTGAGTTCGGGAAAATCAGCGGCAACCACCGTTTTGGGAACGCCGGGTATTTTGCATGGTTCAAAAACCATCTTGATGCAGACGGAAGATGGTCAAGTAGTCGAGCCACACTCTATTTCTGCAGGATTAGACTACCCTGGAATTGGACCCGTACATGCACATTTATATGACGTGGGGCGGGCGGAATTTGTGGCTGTTGAGGATGAAGATGCCATGAAAGCAGGGATTGAATTAAGTCGATTGGAAGGAATCATCCCGGCTATCGAATCTGCACACGCAATCCATGCCTTGAATATGATCGAATACCGAAAAGACGATGTGATCGTCATCAATCTTTCCGGTCGAGGAGACAAGGATCTGGAGACGTATATCAAATGGGGAGGATATTGAAAATTAAGAAATACGAAGTACGAATCACGAGCTGATTTTGAACCTCATTCCAAAAGCCACTTTCAATCGCAAAGAAATATCTATTTGAATTTACGAATAGATTAAGTTTCAGGGTCAAAAGCTCAAAAAAGCCTCGTATTTCGTATTTCGTAAATCGTATTTAAAATGAACCGAATACATTATTTATTCAACAACAAGCAGGAGCGAGTACTCTCGATCTACTTTACAGCTGGTTTTCCCAATCTGGAAGATACGCTACCGATCATGGAAGCGATTCAAGCTGGGGGTGCTGACATCATCGAAATTGGAATTCCTTATTCCGATCCCATTGCAGATGGTCCCACCATTCAGGATAGCAATAAAATTGCTTTGGAAAATGGGATGAGTATGAAAAAGCTCTTTGAGCAATTGCGTGGCTTTCGTGCAAAAGTCAACCTTCCTGTCGTCTTGATGGGGTATTTAAATCCTATAATTCAATTTGGGATGGAAGAATTTTGCCAGAAGTGTAAAGAGGTAGGAGTTGATGGGTTGATCGTTCCTGATTTGCCCATGCAGCAGTATCTAGATGATTACAAATCTTTATTTGAGGAGTATGGCTTGGTAAATACTTTTCTGATTTCACCACAAACTTCTGAAAAGCGAATTCGGGAGATTGACGAAAATACAGATGGCTTTATCTATATGGTTTCTTCCCATTCGATTACAGGAGCAAAAAGCGGGATCAGTGAGGAGCAAATAGCCTATTTCGAAAGAGTGAAGGCCATGAATCTGAAAAATCCTCGATTGATTGGTTTCGGGATTTCCGATTCAGAAACCTTTACCACTGCCTCTAATTATAGCAATGGAGCCATTATCGGTTCGGCTTTTATCAAGAAAATCAAAGAGTCAAAAAAATTAAACCAAGATATACAAGGTTACCTACAATCTGTTTTGAATTGAAAAACTATTGATTCTACAATTACCGTTCAATTAAACATGAAGTGCTCTGAAGTCTCGTAAATCGTACTTCGTAAATCAAAAATCGTTATGATTATTCAATTACAACCCGATATTTCCTCAAAGCAAAAGGAAAATTTGATCGAAAAGGTCAATGGAATCGGATATAAAACCACCGAAGTAAAAACCCAATTAGGTGATTACATCATCGGTATTGGTAAGAAGGAATTCGATATCCGGAAGATCGGCCAGTTAGATGGTATTCGGGATATTCACATCGTCTCTGATGAATACAAGTTGGTTTCCAAAAAATGGAAAGCCAAGCCCACTTCTATTGATTTGGGAGATGGGGTCTTTATAAAGGATGGGGAAATGGCCATTATCACCGGACCTTGTTCCATCGAGTCAGAAGAGCAAATCCGAAAAGTGGTCGATCATTGTGTAGAAAACGGTATCCGAATGATGCGAGGCGGTGTGTTTAAACCACGAACTTCTCCCTACGCCTTCAGGGGCATGGGGATTGAGGGACTCAAGCTTTGGCATTCCATCGCATCGGAAGCTGGAATCAAAATCGTCACTGAGGTGATGCAGACTTCCCAAATTGAGGAAATGTATCCATATGTGGATATCTATCAAGTGGGGGCTCGAAACTCCCAAAATTTCAATTTGCTTGATGAGCTCGGGAAAGTAGATAAAGCGGTCATGATTAAGCGGGGGATTTCTGGTACGATCGAAGAATTGCTACAGTCTGCGGAGTATGTTTTCTCGGGAGGAAATGAAAAGCTGATTCTCTGTGAAAGAGGAATCAGAACTTATGAAAAGGCTTCAAGAAATACCTTGGATCTGAATGCTATTCCGATTTTGAAGGCTAAATCTCATCTTCCTGTGATCGTTGACCCGTCCCATGGAATTGGAATTCGGGCTTATGTGCCACAGATGGCTTTAGCCGGAGTAATGGCAGGAGCGGATGGGGTTATCTATGAATCCCATGAGATTCCAGAGAAAGCTTTTTCTGATGGTCAGCAAACTCTCGATTTTGCACAAAGTGCCAGGTTAACCGCTTGGATTAGAGAAATCTTCGAAAAAAGAAAAACTTTCGACTTGCTGTAAAATAATTTTGCAATCAGGCGCTTAGCTGATTAAATTCGAAACATGAATCCAACTCCAAGAACATATATTCATCACTCTCACTACTATCTTCAATGATGGAATAGGATGAGTATGTTTTTTTGGAAAACGATATGAAAGCCTATTCCGACTCAGGGATAGGCTTTTTTGGTTTTATTGCCTTTAGCCCTCAGAGGGTTGGAATAAAAAAAACTGAAACCCAATCGAAGATTAAAAGTTAGATAAAATATAAACCCAAATACGGAAACGATGACTGATAAACCAAAAGACTGGGTGTTTAGCGACCCGAGATTACAGGATCTGAAACAAGACTACGCAGCCTACACGCCAGAGGATTTCAAGGTTTGGAAAATCCTTTTTGAGCGTCAAATGCCAAATTTACCTGATGCGGCTTCCCAAGCCTATTTGGATGGGGTAAAGACAGTCAAATTTACTGCTGATCGCATCGCCAACTTTGAGGAACTGAACGAAATTTTGGCAGAAACAACTGGCTGGGCTGTACAGGTTGTTCCAGGTTTAATTGATGATGATTTGTTTTTCGGTTTGCTGAATAACAAGCGTTTTCCTTCATCTACTTGGTTGCGAACCATGGATCAACTTGACTATCTCGAAGAACCGGATATGTTCCACGATGCTTTTGCACACATGCCGATGTTGACCAATCAGCCATATGTAGACTTCTTGGAACAGTTGTCAGGGATTGCATTGAAGCACATCGATGATCCTTGGGCTATTCAGTTGCTTAGTCGTATTTACTGGTTTACTATTGAATTTGGTTTGATCCGTGAAAATGGGGAGTTGCGTATCTATGGGGCGGGTATTTTGAGTTCGGCAGGTGAGACTAAATTTTCTCTTTCTGATGAACCAGCACACTATCCATATGATGTCCGAAGAATCATGAATCAGGAATACTGGAAGAATAAATTTCAGGACAAGTATTTCGTCATTGAGAGTTACGAGCAACTATATAATTCCATTCCTGAAATCGAATCAGTTTTAGAGGAGATGTTAGCTGAAAGTAAGGTAAAATAGAAGCTAATTAGGATTTCTCCCTATTGAATAAAAAATGAAAGTAGCTGTAATCAAATATAACGCAGGCAATGTGCAGTCAGTGCTTTACGCTTTGGAGCGCTTGGGTGCTGATGCTGAATTGACAGATGATCCGGAGAAAATTTTGTCAGCTGATAAGATTGTCTTTCCTGGACAAGGAGAAGCCAGTTCAGCCATGGCATATCTAAAATCCCGAGGCTTGGATCAAATCATTCGTGAGATCAAGCAACCCTTTCTGGGAGTTTGTTTGGGTTTACAGTTGCTTTGTGAGCATTCAGAAGAAAATGATACGGACTGCTTGGGAATATTTCCTGTGAAGGTAAAGCGCTTCATTCCCGAAAATTCTCAGGAGTTCAAAGTCCCTCATATTGGATGGAATGAAATTGAAAATTTGGCGGAAAACCCCTTGTTGAGGGATTTGCCAGACCCCAAGTTTTTGTATTATGTTCATAGCTACTATGCAGAACTAAGTGAGGTAACCATTGCAACTACCCATTACATTCATGATTTTACAGCTATTCTTCACCGGGATAATTATTGGGCGATTCAAGCCCACCCTGAAAAAAGTAGTACGGTCGGGGAGAAGTTGTTGAGTAATTTTCTAAGTATTTAAATAGTAGTCTAGTTATTTTATTAGGCTTCGACTCCGCTCAGCCTGACAATGTTTTGCGGTCAGGTCGAGCGGAGTCGAGACCACAAAAAACACATATCTGTAACCCTTAAATCAAACAGTCTTGATCCTTGAATCTTGGCTCTTGAATCTAAAATATGCACATCATTCCCGCCATCGACCTAATCGGAGGAAAATGCGTTCGCCTCAGTCAGGGCGATTATAGTAGTAAAAAAGAGTACCATGATGATCCGCTAGAAATGGCCAAACGTTTTGAGGATGCTGGAATTCAGCGGCTTCATTTAGTCGATTTGGATGGTGCGAAAGCCAAAAAAATAAAGAATGGAGAAGTGTTGAGGCGAATTTGTGAAGGAACGAATCTACAAGTGGATTTCGGTGGAGGAATTCAGTCGGACTCCGAAATCGAAAAGGCATTTTCCTTAGGAGCAAAGCAGGTGACTGGTGGGAGTATTGCGATAAAAAATCCTGTACTCTTCGATGAATGGATTACGAAGTATGGTTCGGATAAAATCATTCTCGGAGCTGATGCAAAGAATCGGAAAATAGCTGTTGGTGGTTGGGAGGAGACAACTTCGGTCGATTTGATTCCTTTTATCAAAAGCTATGTTGAAAAAGGAATTCGCTATGTCATTTGTACCGATGTTGCGAAGGACGGCTTATTGCAAGGACCTTCTGTAGACTTATATCGAGAGATTTTACAAGAAATCCCTGAGCTGAAGTTGATCGCTAGTGGAGGCGTTTCTTCGGTTAAAGACTTAGAGGAGCTCCAGAAAATCGGTGTTTATGGAGCGATTGTCGGAAAAGCCTATTATGAAGGGAAGGTGAGTTTGGACGAACTAGCGGCATTTAATTCTTGATAGAAAAATGCTTCGCGGAGTATTTCCCAAACTTGAAGTACCTACTTAGTTCTATTTATTTCAATCGTATGCTAACCAAACGAATCATTCCTTGCCTTGATATCAAAGACGGCCGCACCGTCAAGGGGGTCAATTTTGTCCAATTGCGGGACGCTGGAGATCCAGTAGAATTGGCAAAAATCTATTCCGATGAAGGTGCCGATGAATTGGTTTTTTTGGATATCACAGCCACAGTCGATAAACGAAAAACCTTGGCTGAATTGGTGACCAATGTTGCGAAAGCCATCAATATTCCTTTCACGGTAGGAGGTGGGATTTCCACGGTGGAAGATGTGAAAGTGCTATTGGCAGCTGGCGCAGATAAGATTTCAATTAATTCCTCAGCGGTAAAAAATCCCGGAGTGATTGATGAAATGGCCAAGGAATTTGGATCTCAATGTGTGGTGGTGGCCATTGATACCCGAAATATGGATGGGATAGACTTTGTTCATACACATGGAGGAAGAAAACCTACTTTACTTAAAACCCAAGCTTGGGCTAAGGAAGTTGCCGACCGTGGAGCTGGAGAAATTTTGTTGACTTCGATGGATCACGATGGAACCAAATCTGGCTTCGCGAATGAATTGACAGCTGAAATTTCTTCGGCTTTATCCATTCCGGTTATTGCTTCAGGAGGAGCGGGAAGTATGCCTCATTTCAAAGATGTCTTTACCTTTGGGAAAGCAGATGCAGCATTGGCAGCAAGTATTTTCCATTTTAAAGAAATTCCTATTCCTGAACTGAAAGAATATTTGATTGGGGAGGGGATATCGATTAGAAAATAAGATAAGCTTGGCAAGATATTGGCAATTTGACACGTGATAATTGGTTAAATATCTTATCTGCGAAAGCGGATATATCTTCAAATATCTGCGTAGCTATCTTTTTAAAATTCAGTTAAATAGTAAGGATAAAGATGAATATCGACTTCAATAAAATGAACGGCTTGGTGCCGGCAATTGTGCAGGATGCGGTGAGCGGGAAAGTGCTCATGCAGGGTTATATGAATGAAGAGGCCTTCAGCAAAACACAAGATACGGGTATGGTTACTTTTTTTAGCAGAAGCAAAAACAGATTGTGGACCAAAGGAGAGACTTCTGGAAATTTTTTGGAGTTGGTTTCAATGGCTGTTGATTGTGATGGTGATTCAATCTTAATCAAGGCCAATCCAAAAGGCCCCGTTTGTCATACGGGAGCAGATACTTGTTTTTTTGAAGTGAATTCATCTAAAACAGGTTTTATCGATCAACTTCGGTCGATAATTAAGGATCGGAAAAATAACCCATCTGATAAATCTTATACCGCCTCCCTTTTTGCCAAAGGAATCAATAAGGTGGCACAGAAAGTCGGGGAAGAAGCGGTTGAGATCGTCATTGAGGCCAAAGATGACAACAAGGATCTTTTCTTAGGAGAAGCTGCAGACTTGCTTTTCCATTACTTGGTTTTGTTGGAAGCGAAAGAAATCGAATTGGACGAAGTAATGGAAGTCTTGATTCAGCGGCATGCTCAAAAATCCTAAGTTCGGATTTGCCCGTTTCCTCGAATAATCCATTTGTAGCTGGTCAATTCACGTAGGGCCATAGGTCCTCGCGCATGAAGTTTTTGTGTAGAAATTCCGATTTCGGCACCCAAACCAAATTGAGCCCCATCGGTAAATGCAGTAGAGGCATTTGCGTAAACTGCAGCAGCATCCACTTCTCTTAAAAACCGATTTAGGTTCTCTTGATTTTCCGAAACAATCGCTTCCGAGTGACGGGAAGAATAGGTGGCGATATGCTCTAAGGCCTCATCTATATTTTTTACCGTTTTGATGGCTAGTTGAAGGCTTAGAAATTCTATTCCAAAATGCTCCGTTTCTGCCAATTGAACCAGATCATGTTTTGGGAGAGAAGCAAATGCTTTTTCATCCGCAAAAATTTTGACACCACTGTCTAATAGAGGTTGGATCAGTTCCGATAAATTCGATAGCTGTTTTTCTTGAATCACTAAACAGTCCAAGGAATTACATACGCCAGGTCGTCGGGTTTTGGAATTATGAATGATGGTTTTTGCTTTTTCCAAATCCGCGGTTTCATCTACATAGGTATGGACGATTCCCGCACCGGTTTCAATTACAGGGACTTTTGCATGTTGTCGAACGTAATTAATGAGCCCTTGAGAACCTCTGGGAATTATCACATCCACTTCATCGACTGCCTCCAAAAGAGCTTTTGTGGCAGCTCGATCTGCCGGCAATAGTAGAAAAGCATCGGTTGGGATACCAAACTTTTCAAGCACTTGATGGATTAATGACATAATCGCACGATTTGAAAAATCAGCATCTGAACCACCTTTGAGGATCAAGCCGTTCCCGGATTTCAATGCTAGTGAAAACACATCAAACGTGACATTGGGTCGGGCTTCATAAATAATCCCAATTACCCCAAGAGGAACAGTGATTTTTTCTAGAAAAAGCCCATTCGGGAGTACTTTTTCTTCCAATGAAATATGAAGAGGGCTTGGAAGTTCAGCGACCTGTCGCATTTCTTGGGCGATTCCTTCTATTCGAGACGGGGTGAGCAATAAGCGATCAACCATCGGGTTTGATGGATCCATTCGCTCTAGATCGCGTTGATTTTCTTGAATTAAAAAATCGGATTGACTGACCATGAAATCTGCCAAGTTGAATAGGATTTTTTGGACTTGATTGTTTTCAAGTGAAGCCAGTTTGCGACTGGATATCTTTGCAGATTGAAAAATCGGTGTAAAATCAGTCATGATCAAATAAGTAGAGGTAATCGTAGTGGATGATGGGTTTTTGGTTTTTGAGACCGATTTTCTCATTTGCAGATTTGGAGGAATAGGCCGCCTTTCCCAGACCAATCTTTTCATTGGATTCATCCCGAATCAAAATGATATCTCCTTTTTCGAATTCTCCTTTTATTTGAGTTACACCTATCGGTAATAGACTCCTGATAACAGTCGAAGTCAGGGATTTTTTTGCCCCTTCATTGATGAAGACCTCCCCTTTGAAATAGTCGCTTCCATGTGCCAGCCATTTTTTACTCGCCTGCTTTTTCTTCTTGGTCTCAAAACGCGTACATCGAAGCCTATTATTCAAAAAATCCGTCAGACATCCATCTTTTTTCCCATTGGTGATAATTACTTCTATTCCTAAGTCCGCTGATTTTTTTGCCATTGCAAACTTGGTTAGCATGCCTCCGCGTCCAAAAGAGGATTTTGAAGCAGTAATGTAGTTGGAAATTTCAGCCACTGAAGCATTGACTGATTCAATTAATTCCGAACTTGGGTCTTCAGGATTTCCTGTAAAAATCCCATCCACATTACTCAAAATAAGCAAGGAGTCGGCATTTATCATGGCAGCCGTAAGACTTGCAAGCTCATCATTGTCAGTAAACATCAGTTCGGTGATCGTCACCGTATCATTTTCATTTACGATGGGGATGATGTCCTGTTGAAGAAGGGCTTCCACACAATTTTTCATATTTAAATAATGTTTCCGGTCCCGGAAGTCTTCTTTAGTAACCAAAACCTGCGCGATGCCTTGGTTTTTTGCTTGAAAGAGATGCTGATATTCTTGAATCAACCGAACTTGGCCAGTTGCTGCCCAAATCTGTTTCTTAAGAATTGGGTTTAGTTTTTCAGGAAGTGGGTTGTGTTGCTTTCCAAAAGCAACCGCCCCGGAACTGACCAACACTACTTTTTTACCAGTTTTTCGAAGGGCCATGATTTGTCCCGTCAAATGCTCCATTCGGGAAAGGTCCGGAAGGCCATTGCTTTGTGTTAGGACATTGGAGCCAATTTTTATCACAAGGGTTTGCTGGCTGGACATATTGTAAAATTTTAATAAAAGTATCAGATAAATTAAAAAATTGGTAAAAAAATAAAGCTTTCTATTATAAAAAGTCAATTTTCAGAGGAATCCCATGCTTAGCGTTCCCAATAACATTAGGATTTTTGCAAAGGAGCTCAATTGAGTGAAGTGAGTCTTGCGGTCCGCATAATATACTCGACGCATAAACCAAGAAAAAAGGATTCCCAAGGCTCCGAAATAGATGAAGAGTCTTGGGTCATTTAGCTGAATGGTGACAATCACAATCGCCGTCACGAAACTCGCTGCAATTACAAAAATGATCTGTTTTGTTTTCCGAAAACCCAAGACGATGGGAAGCGTATTGCAACCGTGTTTTCGGTCTCCCTGTCGGTCTTCAATGTCTTTGATGATTTCACGAATTAGGTTCAAGAAAAACGCAAAAATGGCATAAGTAAAAACCAATAGCTCGTTTTTCTGATAGTAGAACTCAAGCATGTAAACCGAAAGGCCTGTCAAAAAAGCTACGGTTAGATTGCCAATGAAGGGTTCCCGTTTTAATCGGTTGCTGTAAAGCCAAAGCAGGAAAGCTGCAAAAAAATTAACCAGGGCAATCCTAGGAGAGACGATCCAGCCTAATCCAATTCCGGCGAAATTGAAAAGTGTATGTAACACAAGAACTACCCGACGCTTGATTCCTTTTCCGATAATTACTTCCTCCGGGCGATTGACATAATCAATTTTCACATCGTAATAATCATTGATCATGTAGCCGGCGGCGGTAATCAATAGGGTGGAGAAAATCAGGAGATATAGTCGGAAGTCTTCCAATACCGGCGTGCCTTGGGGACTGCTTTCAATCAAAAAATAAGCAGTCATCAGTTGGGTGAAAGCCACCAAAAGTAAATTGATCGGTCTACTGATTCGTAAAAGACCGCTAATAGAGATGTTTCGCTCTAGGGTGGCTGTTTGATTCATATTCAAAAATACTAATTAGTACACTTTAAAGTTTTGCAAAAACAGAAATTGACAAAATGAAATGGTTTCCGAGGATTAGTTGGGAGTAGCCACTTTTGATTTTTATCTTAGATGGAATCCTTTTTAAACCCCAAAACCATGAATTCTAAAAATGCCCAATCCCGAAGAGATTTTATTGCACTTTCTGGAAGCCTATTAGCAGGATCATTTTTTGTTCATCCGGTAGCGGAGGCTTTGTCAATTTTTAATAGGCCTAGTGAAAAAATGCGAATAGCCCTGATAGGAACAGGAATTCGAGGAACGACCATGTTTGGTAGAGATGTGGTTCGAGCTTATGGAGATCAAGTGGAATTTGTGGGGCTTAGTGATATCAATGAAGGGCGGTTGAACTATGCCAAAGAATATATTGGTGTCGATTGTCCAATTTTCACGGATGGTGCTCAAATGATTCAGGAAACCAAGCCCGATGTGCTTATTGTGACGACGATGGACAGTACACACCATGAATATATCATAATGGGACTAAAAGCAGGGCTCCATGTCATATCTGAAAAGCCAATGACCACAGATGAATTCAAGTGTCAGGCAATATTGGATGCAGAACGAAAGTCCGGGAAAAAGTTGATTGTTACCTTCAACTATCGGTACTCGCCCCATCGCCAACGGATGTATGAGATTTTGCGGACTGGAGAGATTGGAGATTTAACCTCAGTCGACTTTCATTGGTATTTGGATATTTATCATGGGGCTGATTATTTCCGAAGATGGCATCGAAGAAAAGAGTTTGGAGGATCCTTATTGGTGCATAAGTCAACCCATCATTTCGATTTGTTGAACTGGTGGATTGATTCAGATCCAGAGGAAGTTTTTGCTTATGGAGAATTGGAATTTTATGGAAAAAATGGACCTTTTCGTGGTAAAAATTGTAGAACCTGTCCACACAAAGGTGAGTGTGATTTTTTCTGGGATATCACCCGAAATGAACATTTAAAGAAGCTCTATGTGGATAATTATGAATACGATGGCTATGATCGGGACGGCTGTGTCTTCCAGGAAGATGTAGATATTTATGATAAAATGGCTGTTCAAATCAAGTACAAAAACAAAGTTCAAGTCAGCTATTCCTTGACTTCATATTCCCCATATGAGGGATATCGGATTGCTTTTAATGGAACAAAGGGTCGTTTGGAAGCATGGATCAAAGAGCGGCAGCCTTGGGAAGAGAAAGCGGAGGATGTGCTTTACCTGATCAAAAATTTTGGGAAACGAGAAGAGATCATCATTCCGCATGGTGGAGGTGGCCATGGAGGAGGGGATACCCGCTTAAAGGATAAGTTATTTAAAGACCCGAATATGCCTGATCCTTGGCGGCAATCCGCGGGAAGCAGGGATGGAGCGATGTCTATCTTGGTAGGAATTGCAGCTCGAAATTCGATTGAGCAAGGCAAGCAGGTGAGGATTGAAGATTTGACAGATATTCCTTTGATGGAAACTGGTCGTGGTGAATAATTTCTCGATTTTTCATTAAAAAATCGATCTGCTCTTTTTCTCATTTATTGAGGAAAATCCAAAGGAAGTGGATGAGAAAATTGTGATAGGCTGGTAAATATTGTCGAGTTTGCTTCCCGAAAATGCGATTTTCTAGGTAGTTTAGCTCAACCAGAAATTTGATTGCATTATGAAAAAAAGTTGGTTTTCATTCTCCTTTTTACTGGGGTTTTTACCCTTGATGATTTTTTCCTGTGCTCCCAAATCAACCTTTCGGATTTTTGAAAAACCCATCACTTGGAATGATGAGCGAGAGGCTTTGTCGATTCAATACCTCAAAGACCGTCATGGGCTGATTCAAGAAACTGCTACTATCAAACCTCAAATGGTGGTAGTGCATTGGACAGCTATTGATAATATCGAAGTGACCTTTGATGTTTTTGATAGTCCAACTTTAGGGGGTAGAGAAGATCTTACCAGCGCGAGTAATCTCAATGTGTCGAGCCAGTTTTTGATCGATCGAGATGGGACTATCTTTCGGCTTTTACCAGATACTACATTTGCCAGGCATACCATCGGCTTGAATTATTGTGCCATCGGAATTGAAAATGTGGGAGGGCCTGATGCTCCTCTGACAGATGAGCAACTGGTGGCAAACGAAGAACTTATTCGCTATTTGAAGAAAAAATACCCTGCGATTGACTATGTGATCGGGCATCACGAGTATCAGCTTTTTCAGGAGACACCACTTTGGAAAGAGGCTGACCCTGATTATCGGACTGTCAAAACCGATCCTGGGGATGCTTTTATGAACAAACTTCGAAAAAACCTCTCTGATCTAGGACTTCAACCCCTTCCCAAGTTCTGATTTATGAATCGATACGTTTCATTACTTTTTTTGCTTTTCGGATTTTTGTTTCTGATGGTAGCTTGTAAAACGCAGCAAACCATTCCTCAAAAAGTTGAACCGAAACCGGAAACCCCGAGAGAAGAAACCCCTAAAATAGAACCTATACCACCTTCTGAAAAAACAGATTTTGTAGAGGTGAATTTTGAATTGCCACAACAACCTCGGGAATTTAGAGGATTCTGGGTGGCCACAGTGGTAAATATTGATTGGCCGGAATCAGGTACCGATTCCTGGGAAAAGCAAAAGGCTGATTTTTTGAAGCTTCTAGATTATTATCAAGGTTTGAACTTCAATGCAGCAATTGTGCAGATTCGAGCTGCAGGGGATGCATTTTATCCAAGTAATTACGCTCCTTGGTCCCGATATCTTACGGGGCAGGAAGGAAAGTCTCCCCAAACCTTAGAAAATCCCCTCTCCTGGATGATTCGCGAGACACATCTTCGAGGAATAGAATTTCATGCTTGGCTCAATCCCTACCGGGCAACCTTTGATGATAAGACAGAATTACTGAGTCCAGATCATGATTTTTTTCTACATCCCGATTGGATGTTGAATTATGGTTCTAAGTATTATTACAATCCAGGTTTGCCTGAAGTCAAAGAACATTTGAAAAAAATCATTCAGGAAATAGTTTATAATTATGATGTGGATGCCATTCATTTTGATGACTATTTCTACCCATATAAGGTAGCTAACCAAGAATTTCCCGATCAGGCTACCTTTCAAAAATTCAAGAAATCAGGTCAAAGCATAGCCGATTGGCGAAGAGAAAATGTAAATACCTTGGTGAAAGAAGTGTGTCAGACGATCAAAGCTTCCAAACCATGGGTTCAATTTGGGATTTCCCCATTTGGAGTGTGGAGAAATAAAGACAAAGACCCCAATGGCTCTGCCACACAAGCTGGACAAACAAACTTTGATGATCTCTACGCAGATCCATTAACCTGGATGGAAAATAAGTGGATCGATTACCTGATTCCACAGCTTTACTGGAGTATGGACTTTTCCTTGGCAAGTTATCGGGTGCTCAGTGACTGGTGGAATGAGCGATCTTTTGGAACTGCCGTTTACATCGGTAATGGTCCTTACAAAATTCGCGATAATGCTGATGTGGCTTGGAATGATCCCGAAGAATTAATCCGACAGGTAGCTTATATCCGTACCTTGCCTGCATTGGGTGGCAATTCTTATTTTTCTGCAAAATCGCTCTATTCCAAAAATCAGGATGTAGCAGGATTACTAAAAAATCAATTGTATGATAAACCCGTGCTTCCACCGGCATTTGAACCTAGACAGCAAGTTGAAATTAGTATGCCGCAGGTTCGTGGCCTGAGTAATGAAGGACAAGAACTCCGATTGGAACTTGATGGTCCTCTTGATCCAGCGATCCGATATGTCCTGTTTCGAGAGGGGAAAAGCCTTGAAAGCTTACAAACTGCTCCTATTCAAAAAATTTGGGTGGGAGGTTCCCGAGTATCAAATCTGGCTATCAGAACAAGTAATCAGGAGTTTTTGGCTATCCATTGGCTTGATCATTTTGGTAGGATCCTAGGATCGCAGGTATTTCATAATCTAAGCCCTTCTTTGCCATGAAAGATATGCTCGTTAGACTCCTTGAACTCCCGGATGTTTCCGATTTGCAAAAAAGACTTTTTGAAAAAGACAAGGTCGTATTTCGAAGAGCCATTGCTCCAGAGAAGCATTTGGTAAGTGAATGGGTCCTAGAGCAATTTGGAGAGTATTGGAAATCAGAAGTGGAGGTAGCCTTTTCCCGGCAGCCCATTACTTGCTGGATCGCCCAACGGGAAAATCAAATCCTGGGATTTGCTTGCTATGAGAGCACAGCCAGGAATTTTTTTGGCCCTACTGGGACCAAAGAAACCGAAAGGGGCAAAGGGATTGGCAAAGTTCTTTTGATCAAATCCTTGGAATCCCTTCGGGAAATGGGATATGCCTATGCAATTATTGGGGGAGTAGGCCCGGCGGAGTTTTATGAAAAGGCAGTTGGAGCTCAAATTATTGAAGGCTCTGAAGTCAGTATTTATAAGCATTTATTAAGAAAATCATGACCCAACATCAATCGAAAAACCCTTGGATTTGGGTGCCTTCTTTGTATTTGACCGAGTCTCTGCCCTATGTTATTATCATTACGGTTTCGGTGATCATGTACAAAAGCCTCGGCGTATCTAATTCCGATATCGGTTTATACACTTCCTTTTTGTATTTGCCTTGGGTCATCAAACCTATTTGGAGTCCCATCCTGGAGTTGTTTGGTAATAAGAAGCAATGGTTTTTAACAATGCAATTGATCCTTTCTCTAGTCTTTTTGGGCGTAGGCTTGACGACAGGTTTGAATCAATTTTTTCTGATCACGCTTGCCTTTTTCTGGATGGGAGCTTTTGCTTCTGCAACTAATGATATTGCCTCCGATGGGCTTTATTTGATCGCTTTAAAACCTGACCAGCAAAGTTTCTTCGTGGGGATGCGGAGTACTTTTTATCGGGTTGGGATGATTACAGGTCAGGGTTTGATTGTCATTGGAGCAGGCTTTTTGGAAGAAAAATTCGGCGATCCCTCGACCGCTTGGTCTTGGACCATGATTGGGGTGGCCGGTTTGATGTTGCTTTTGACTGGGATTAACTTCCTTGCTACTCCGAAAGTAATCGAGGAGCGTGTTTCTAAAGAAGATCAACCTAGTTTTGGGAAAGTATTTTCTAGTTTTTTTACCAAGAAAAACATTGGTTTATCACTAGCTTTTGTTCTCCTCTACCGGCTTGGGGAATCGCAATTGGTTAAAATGGCCTCACCGTTTTTTTTGGATGATCGGGCAAAAGGAGGCTTGGGACTGACGGTAACCGAAGTAGGATATTTGTATGGGACTCTAGGGGTAATTGCTTTGCTCGTAGGAGGGATTGTCGGCGGAATCCTGATTTCGAGACATGGGCTAGGAAAATGGATGATTCCCATGGTTTTCGCCATCAACGCACCCAATTTGGGTTATGTCTTACTTTCTTGGTATCAGCCTGAAAGTATTCTTTTTCCAGCGACAGTTGTACTGATTGAGCAGTTGGGTTATGGGTTTGGTTTTGCGGCATATATGGTGTTTTTGATTTTCCTGGCTGAAGGATTATATAAAACAGCCCATTATGCCTTGGCTACAGGTTTTATGGCCTTGGGAATGATGGTTCCGGGAATGATCTCAGGATATATGCAGGAATGGTTGGGCTATCCCGGCTTCTTCGTATGGGTTGTGATTGCTACGATTCCAAGTTTTATCATGGCCTATTCTGCCAAATACCCTAAGGAATTTGGGAAGAAATCTGAGGCATAAAAAAATCCCCCCAACTAAAATGGAGGGATTTGGTGTGGAGCTGGCGAGATTCGAACTCGCGTCCAGATAAGGAAACACCGTACCGTCTACATGCTTAGTCACCGATTGGGTTTTCGACCAGACTATGCTGGGTGACACACCTGAGTCTGGCTTAGCGATTAAAACTTAAGCTCGCATAATCGCATCACAAGCCGCAGCCCGATCAAGTCGACACCTCGAATCCGCCCGGATCAGACAACAGACGGTGAGATGTGGCTGGGGAATCCGCCTTGCGGACTCAACCCTTTAAGCGATCTATCCTCTTGAGGTTAGATTATGCAGCCATGGCGTAAGAAGTTTCGCCATTTATCGTTCGTATGAATCTTTCAAGGCCGTACATACTCCAGCCTGCATGCGAGCCCGATCTTTACACTTACTGTCAAAACCGGTCAGCCCCAATTCAATGGGAAGACAAATGTAAATCTAATTTGGTTCCCTTCAAGGAAAAAATAAGAGGATGTTTGTGGCCGATAAAAAGAACGAAAACTAGAAACCTTCCCGCCCTTTTTGAAATTTTTCAATTTTCAAATCTTCCAATCTTTCATTCCAATCAAAGAGATTTTTATATCTTGCAGCGATGGAAAATTTTGTCGTTTCGGCACGTAAATACAGACCTGATAATTTCAAAAGTGTAGTTGGGCAGCAGCATATTACAACGACACTACAGAATGCAATCAAAAACAACCATTTAGCACAAGCATTTTTATTTTGTGGCCCTCGTGGTGTAGGGAAAACCACCTGCGCACGTATTTTGGCAAAAACCATCAACTGTGAAAATCGCGGAGAAGATCAGGAGGCTTGTGGCTCTTGTGAGTCTTGCGTTTCCTTCCAAAATAACGCTTCTTTCAATATTTATGAGCTAGATGCGGCCTCTAACAATTCCGTAGATGATATTCGGAATCTCGTAGAACAGGTGCGTTATGCTCCTCAAAAAGGCCAATACAAAGTATACATCATTGATGAGGTTCACATGCTTTCAGCCAGTGCCTTCAATGCCTTTTTGAAGACACTAGAGGAGCCGCCGAAGTATGCGATTTTTATTTTGGCCACGACTGAAAAGCATAAAATTCTTCCGACTATTCTTTCCAGATGTCAGATTTTTGATTTCAATCGAATCCAAGTCAAGCATATTTCCGAACACTTGCAATACATCGCCAAGCAAGAGCAGGTAGATTATGAAGAAGAGGCCCTTCGCTTGATTGCGGCAAAAGCTGATGGAGCCCTTCGGGATGCTCTCTCTATTTTCGATTTAATTGTCACTTACTCTGCCGGCAAAAAGGTCACCTACCAAGAGACCATTTCCAACCTTCATATTTTGGATTATGACTACTATTTTAAGGTAGTTGATGCTCTGCTCGAAGGAGATATTTCAAAGAGTTTGTTGATTTTTGATGAAATCCAACGGAATGGATTTGATGGTCACAATTTCATCGTTGGTCTTTCCGAGCATTTCAGGGATTTGCTGGTATCTCAGGATGAGCAGACGGTTGACTTGATGGAAGTTTCTGATGAAGTGAAAGTCCGTTACCTAGAGCAAGCGAGACAGACGAGCCAATCGTTTTTACTTTCAGCACTTAATTTGGCGAATCAGTGTGATATCCATTATAAAGCCAGCAAAAATCAACGCTTGCATGTGGAATTGGCGTTGATGAAAATGGCAAAAATTCCAGCCGCATTGCAATTGGCTGCCTTGTCGGTGGAGGATTCAAAAAAAAAAGTCTAAAAGCTGAGTCAAGTCCTGGTTCTGAGACTTCCAACCAGCAAGCTTCGACTGAAATACACACCAAGGTAACCCCTGTCCAAAGGACTATCTCGGTTCCAACCAATTTGGCACAAGCCAAAAAATTCCGCAAGCAGGAGGTTTCAACGCCTAAACAAGAAGTTTCTGAGGCAGCTAAAGAAAAAGAATCCCCGGTTGAGCTAATTCCTTCCACTTCTGTTCAGCATCTTTCTCGAGAATTGGTAGAAAAGCATCTCCCTGATATTCTTGCTCATTTTAAAAGTCAGGGGAAAAACTTGGAGCTTGCCATTCTTCAACAACCAATTAAAGTCCAAAATGGGGATTTGGTGATTGAGGTGATTGGTACGGTCCAAGAAGAGATCGCTGAAAAGATGAAACCGGAATTGATTGGTTTGGTTAGAAAATTGACCGGAGCTAACTCTTTTTCAGTTCAATTAGAGGTCAAAGAGGAAGTTCATGAGTCCCATCAGAAACTTTATACCGATCGAGACAAGATGAATTTTCTTCTAAAAAAGCATCCTGCTTTGATGGAGTTGGCTAAGAAATTTGAGTTGGATACCGACTTCTAAAAATCCAGGGATATCCCAAAGTTAATCAGGTTTTGGAGCTGCACGGCCTGTTTGGAAGTACCGTTGTCCTGTTTGATAAAAACCTCTTCGTCATAAATAATAGCAGTCTCAATCCGGGTAGAAATATATTTGTTTACTTTCAATCGGATGATTGAATTTAAGTTCACAACCATATTTCCGAAGCGTTCATAATTGGAAAAAAGGTTCAGCTCTGCTTTCCATGTCACATTTTCCATCAACTGAAAGCCATTGATGGATGTGTTGAGGGACATTCCTGCTTCCGCTCTGACATTTTCTCCCGGGGTCACCCCAAAGGCTCCAGCATTACTTAAGGAGTCATTCATGACAATGGTGAATCGTCCTGTAAATGGAGATAAAATGACGGATAACTTTCCTCCCTTTTCATAGGTCTTTCGATAATTCAGACCCGTTGAAGACTGTACATATCCTGGTGAAAGCAAGTCAGAAATTTTGGTCCGTACGTCTGTTTCGCTTCCGGAAGGCCTGGAGTATTTAAAACCTTCCAACAGTTGCGTTCGAGCATCAATTTGTGTGGAGAGGTAATAGACTTCAGAAAGCTCCCGGCCATAATTACTGACAAATACGAAGTTATCATTGGTTTTCCGAGTCTGATATTGCCGATCAGATTGGCGGTTGAAACCAAGATTGATGGTAAGCTGCGTATCCCAAACCTTTTTATCTTTCTTGTAATTAGCAAAAAGGGAAACTCCTGAGTTGAGGGCAAAGGAAGATGCCCCACCAGCAGCCCAGTTGCTTAGGGTAACTTGCTGAATATTCAGGTTGTAATTGCCTCCCGTTTTCCAGAAGATTTCCTTCACGGGCTCTTCAATCAACAAAGAATCTCCAAGCATAAGAAGTGTGTCCCCATTGATCAAGACTGTATCAGGAATAATCTGCCTGTCTTGGGCGAGTAGTTTTCCCCCAAGCCCCATGAAAATAAGGCAAACAAAAAATAAAAATCGGCTCATAGGATTTTTGAGACAGGCTGAAATCAGGGCTTGAAGATAGTTAATTTCTGCCCCACACTGATGATATTTTGATTCCCGATTCGATTCCAACTTTTCAGTTGGTCCACTGTCACTCCATATTTTTTACTGATCCCATACAATGTATCTCCAGGAGAAACAATATGTGTTAAGCTACTTCCTGCGCTAGAAGCTGTTGGCTGTGATTTTGAGGATTGCATTCGTCCCGAATTTCCCTGACTTGAAGTGTTTGTGTTTTTTGCGACCACCTCTTTGGAGGCTTGCCTTATTGGAACAATCGGAATATCTTCCCCTCTTTTTCTGTGTTCCTGCAGATTCAATACCATTCCCGCCTTCAAGTCTTGATCTCTTCGAATTCGGTTTTTCGCTTTCAAAGCAGAAAGCTTGATCCCGTATTTCTGCGAAATGCTCCATAGGGTTTCTCCGGGTTGAACGATATGAGTCGCTACATCTGCTTTTGTTTTCTTCTTTTCGGTATAATAGTACTCTCCCGCTTCGATCCGCTCACCAGCTTCTAGGTCGTTTAGGCGTCTGAATTTTTTCTCTTTGATTCCGATTTGATCTGCAAAATTTGCTTGAGTTGTTGTTTTGCCTGCCTGGACCCCATCTAATTCATTGACGGTAATTTGGTCAGGCTGGGTTGATTTGCTGGTATTTCCCCCAATTCTCGGATAGGAATTTGCAGTACTATATTTTGGTGAAGTACTCGTTGCCGGGTTGGTAGATTTGTTTTTTTCGACAATTGCAGGTTTGAAATCCAATTCATCCGTGGAAATAAACACCAGCGAATACGTTCTTCCTCCTGGAATTTTCCCATTGGATGTCCATTTGTTCATTTCCTGTAGATGTTCTTCAGAGACCTTGTATTTTTTAGCTAAATCAGAGAGGGTAGTAGGACCTTGAACCTTCACTTCTACTAATCTCGGACTTCCTGCACTTGCGAAAACGGTCAATTGATTTTCGAAGGCGACTTTGTGAGCCAGGAATTTCTTGAAATACCAATGCGAGTTTCGGTCGATATCTACGATTCGTTTTCCATTGTATCGAGTTCCAAAGTAGCCTTTGGCCCCGCCCAATCCCATTTGATAGGAAACAAGCGCACACATCCAATTATCGAAACTTTCATTGTGTTTTTTCAGGTAAAGTGCCGCGCCGCGGGAAGAATTGACAATATTTTTTCGATCATCGATTTGTCGATCTACCTGAAGAAATACTTCTTCTGCTGTACCTTGTTTGAACTGCCAAAAACCCACCGCATTGGAAGTGGAGACGGCATCCGCAATCAAACCGCTTTCTTGAATGACTAAATATTTCAAATCCTGAGGAACTCCCACTGCTTGAAATTCACGCTCGACAATCGGCATGTAAAGCTTAACTCGATCGAGTTTGATTTGAAAATGTTTGGGACTTCGATAAAGTGCATCCACATCCAGCTGAATTTCACGTCTTGCCTGCGGATTGATTCGGACAATCATATTGGCAAATTCCATCTCGGCAGGAACTTGGGGGATTTGGGCCAATGCTTCTCCCCAAAGGCTAATCAAAAGAAAAATAGAAAAAGCGAGTCTGGAAATAATCTTCATTTTCAGGATAAGAATTTTACTGCCTCACCCTGTTGCAAAAATGATTCCTAAAATATGATTAAAGCTTTCTTGCTAGCATGATTCCATCCCGAAGGGGGAGAAGGATGTTTTCCACCCGACTATCTTCTTCAACAAATTGATTGAAATCCAATAAAGCAGCGGTGTCTTTATCCAGTTTTTTTCTCCCTTTGGGAAGGACTTTTCCAGACCAGAGTACATTATCCGCTAGGATTACTCCACCTGAAGGTACCCGATCAATTACTAATTGGTAGTAGGTTAGATAATTTTCCTTATCAGCATCAATGAAAACAAAATCAAAATCTCCTGGGATTTGAGGGATTAAATCCAAGGCATTTCCCAATCGATAGTCTATTTTCTCATTCAGACCACTTTCTTCAAAGAATCCCCGTACACGATCCTCCAATTCATCATTGATATCCAGCGTAATCAGTTTTCCACTTTCACCAAGCCCTTTCGCAAGGCAAATGGCAGAGTACCCGGTGTATGTTCCTATTTCAAGAATAGTCTGAGGGCGATACATTTTGACTAGAAGCTCAAGGAATTTTCCTTGTAATGGTCCCGAAAGCATTCGGGGCATGAGTACCTTGGCTTGGGTTTCCCGAGTGATTTTTTGAAGAATTTCTTCTTCGGAACTGGTATGAGCCTCACAATAGGCGAGCAATTCAGGATCAATGAACTCCATGCTTAATTCGGTAAATAAGTGAGTTGGGTGATTTGATTCGGCTCAAAAATCTCATTGGCAATCTCCAACAATTCTTCGGCTGTGGTTTGCCTGATTTGGTCAAAAATCCGTTCTAAGGGGTCGATTTTCCCATGGTCGATTAGGCTTTTTCCAAAGACCAACATCAAGGCAGCATAATTTTCTTCAGCCATAGCCATTTGCCCCATGGCTTGTTCTTTTGCCATGTGAAGCTGAAGGGTGCCCAATTTTTTGTCCCGAAGCCGATTCATTTCTTTTTGGACAATTTTGATGGCTTTATTCAAGGTTTTTTCTTCGGTGCCGAAAAAAATACCAAAGAATCCAACATCGGAAAATGGCTGATAACTTGATTCGATGCTGTAAACCAAGCCATGCTTTTCCCGAAGGGCCATATTCAACCTGCTATTCATACTCGGACCTCCCAAAATATTATTTAGCAGATATAATTTATATCGCTTGGGGTCGTGGAGGGAATAGGCAGGTCTTCCCATTCCACATAGAGATTGCGTAATGTCTCGCTTGACTTGTTCAGTTTTTGCTTGATAATCTTTAAATCCACTTCGTAAATAGAGGGTTCGTTTGGTTGGGATTTCGGAAAGCATTCCTTCAATAGCTCTGATTGCTTTGGAGAATGAAATGTTTCCTACCACCGAAAACACGATCTGTGAAGTGTCAAGGCGACTTGCGATGAAATCAAAAAAATCCTGCTGAGTGAATTTTCCGACTGTTTCTTCACTTCCAAGAATATTTCGACCGAGCGAATGATGTTCAAAGACCAAGGCGTCCAATTCATCCTGAATAGAATCGTCCGGCGAGTCCCGGTACATGGCCATTTCCTCCAAAATCACTTGACGCTCTTTTTCGATTTCTTTGGCTGGAAAAGTAGAATTGAAGGTGATATCAAAAAGTAATTCGGCCGCTTTCGCATAATGGTCCTTCAAGACAGAAGCATAAAAACAGATTTTTTCTTTCGTTGTGTAGGCATTCAACTCTCCTCCCAAAGATTCGAGACGATTAAGGATGTGAAAGGTCTTTCGCTTTTTCGTTCCTTTGAAGGCCATGTGTTCCCAAAAATGGGCTAATCCTTCTTGTTCTTTCGTCTCGTCGCGACTCCCAATATTCAGGATAAATCCACAATGAACCAATCGGGTATGGGTCACTTCTTGATGGACAATCCGAATGCCATTGGCAAGTTCTTTTACTTGATGCATAGCTTTTTTAATCAACCAAAAATCAAAATCCAAAGTCTTTTGGAATACTGAGAAGATTATCTCAATTTCAATCTCCGGTTTTACAAAGAAAGTAATTTTCCAACCGGTACTTAATTCAATTTCAAATTTATTATCGGAATGAAATATACCCCACTTCCAGCGGATCTCTACATTCGAAACAGAGCAAAATTAGCACAGAAATTAGCCAAAAATTCAGTCGCTGTCCTCAATTCCAATGATATTATGCCTACTAATGCAGATGGCACGATGAAGTTTCGGCAGAATAATGACTTGTTTTATCTCTGTGGGATCGATCAGGAAGAGACTATTTTATTGCTAGCTCCAGATTGCCCAAATCCTGCTTGGAGGGAGGTATTGTTTCTTCGGGAGACAAATGAGCATATTGCAATTTGGGAAGGACATAAGTACACAAAGGAGGAAGCCGAAAGTGCATCAGGTATTAAAAACATTCATTGGCTCGCTGACTTTGACCTCATTTTTAATTCGGTAATGGCTTTGTCTGAGCGGGTTTTTCTCAACACCAATGAACATCTTCGAGCCGGAGTGGTGGTGGAAACCCGAGATGCTCGTTTTATCAAATCCTGTAAAGAACGCTATCCGCTTCATGAATACGAGCGCCTAGCACCAATCATGCACGAATTGCGTGGAGTAAAAGAACAAGAGGAAATCGATCAGCTTCAAATAGCCTGTGATATCACAGAGAAAGGCTTTCGTAGAATCCTGAATTTTGTTAAACCGGGAGTTACTGAATACGAAATCGAAGCAGAGTTTTTGCATGAGTTTGTTTGCAGAAGAAGTAAGGGTTTTGCTTATGAACCGATTATTGCTTCTGGACCTGCGGCTTGCGTGTTGCACTACATTGAAAACAACAAGGTGTGTCAGGCTGGAGATTTATTGTTGATGGATGTGGGAGCCGAATACGGAAATTATAACGCGGATATGACTAGGACCATTCCTGTGAATGGCCGTTTTACCGATAGACAAAAAGCAGTTTATAATGCGGTCCTTCGGGTTCAACGGGAAGCCATGAATATTTTGAGACCAGGGGTAACCATTCAGGATTATCATAAAGAAGTAGGGTTGATTATGCAATCCGAGCTTCTGGGACTTGGATTAATTGATCAAACCGATATCAAAAACCAAGATCCGAATTGGCCGGCCTATAAAAAATACTTTATGCATGGCACTTCCCATCATTTGGGATTGGATGTCCATGATGTAGGGACCATGCATTACCCAATTACGGCAGGAATGGTATTTACGGTAGAACCGGGAATTTACATTCAAGAAGAAGGCTTGGGGGTTCGTTTGGAAAATGATATCGTTATTAAAGAAAATGGTTATTTCGATTTGATGCGGAATATTCCCATCGAAGTAGAAGAAATCGAAGAGTTGATGAATGCATAAAAAAAGCCCCAATTGGGGCTTTTTCAGTTTTAGAATTTGACTTCTACCATGACAGGAAAGTGATCCGAAGGGTATTTTTTGCCATAATTATCACTAAGAATTCCATGTCGGAGAACCTGTGCGTCACCGTTGATAAATATGTGATCGATGATGCCATCCGGTAAAACCTCCCAATCGAAGCCAGTAAATGTTCCTCTTGGGCCATAGGATGGATTTTTGGATATCAAACGTGTGTCTTTCCAGCCTGAAGATTGGATGATGGTGGTGTATGCGGGATTGTCAGGAGTCACATTAAAATCTCCAAGCAAAATTACCGGTAAACTTTGGGTATTGATTTCCTCAATTTTTTGGACAACGAGTTTGCTGCTTTCTTCTCTTGCCTGCTGACCAATGTGATCATAATGAATGTTGAAAACATAAAATTGGTTTCCATCAGAATCTTCAAATTTTCCCCAAGAGCAAATTCGGTTCAAGGCTGCATCCCATCCCTTGCTCGGTTTTTCAGGAGTGGGGGAGAGCCAGAATGTCCCTTCCTCATGCACTTTAAATTCCTTGGGATCAAAAAATACTGCAGTGTATTCTCCTTTTTCATCTCCATCATCCCGGCCCACACCCAAGTATTGATAACCTAGCGCATCCTGAAGTTGGGTTACTTGGTGATGCAAGCCTTCCTGAATACCGAAAAGACCAATTTTATGAAACTCTATTAACCCAACTACATGAGGAAGCCGATCTTTCCAAAGATTTCCCTCATCATTGGGATTGTCCCAGCGGATATTAAACGTGGCCACTTGGTGATTTTGAGCCGATATGGTAGCATTAATTGCTACTAGAAAAAAGAGGGAAAAAGCCAAGCTGAGACGATTTGTGAGATTCTTCATGGAACTATTCGGATTCTTTTTGTTTATCATTTAAAAATGCCTTTTAATTTGAAGAAAAGAAAAGCCTTAGTGTAATTCATAGGCTCTTTTGAAATCTGAATCCCTGAATCTTAAAAATTAAATGAAGACAATTTATCCCAAAGACCTACCGATTCCTCAATTTCATGCCTTGTTGCAGGGGAGTATTGCACCCCGTCCGATAGCATTCGCCAGTACAATCGATGCAGAGGGAAATGTGAATTTGAGTCCCTTTAGTTTTTTCAATTTATTCAGTACCAATCCACCCATTTTGATTTTTTCCCCTTCTCGCCGTGTTCGTGACAACACCACCAAGCATACCTTGGAAAATGTTCATGAGGTTCCGGAAGTCGTCATCCATGTGGTTCATTTTGGAATGGTTGAGCAGATGTCTTTGGCAAGTACCGAGTATCCAAAGGGTGTTGATGAATTTGTGAAAGCTGGATTTACTCCCGTGGCATCTACCCATGTTAAACCTCCCCGAATTAAAGAGGCGAGAGTTTCATTTGAGTGTAAAGTGAATGAGGTAAAACCCTTAGGAGATCAAGGAGGCTCTGGGAACTTAGTAATTTGTGAGGTTCTGTGTGTACATGTGGACGAAGCAATATTCAACGAAAAAGGAGTCATAGATCCTCATAAGCTCGATTTAGTTGCAAGGCTGGGAGGTAATTGGTACTCCCGTACTCATGGCCCCTGTCTTTTTGAGATTCCCAAGCCTTTGAGCACGATGGGGATAGGAGTAGATCAGATACCAGAGGAAATAAGAAACAGTCCTGTTTTGACTGGAAATAATTTAGGGAGGTTAGGGAATGTAGAAAGCCTGCCTGCTGAGGAAGAGATTTTGGATTTTGGAAAGAGTCCAATGATTGAAGAAATGCGGGCTCGTTTTCAAAATGACCAAGCGAGTTGGATTGATCATTTACATCGCTATGCCCAAGAAGTTTTGGAAGGAGGGGATGTGAAAAAGGCCTGGTTGATTTTATTACAAAAAGCTTAAAAAAAGAGGCTGGCTCAAAAGAGTTACGTAATTGCGATCCGTCGTGGCGGAGAAGCAATCTATCCCGATTTAATTTAAATCAATATTGAGATCGCTTCGTTTCCCTCGCGATGACGTAACCTTGGGCTTTCGAGCCAGCCTCTATCTCGTCTAGTAGATTTTTATTTCTTGAGGCATTCGCGCCTGAATACCTTGGTAATTTTTCACTTTTTCAAGGTTTTGATAAAGTTCAAAATATTCCCCTAGTCTCGCTTGAAGAATTTTAGTCTGAACATTGTTGGATAAATCATCCATTAATTTTTCAAACCAAGGTTTTTCCTGTGGATAATAGATAACCCGATAATCATCTCCTGCCTCGATTTTACCAGCAGCAATTTCAATTGCAGTATCCAATCCTCCCAAGACATCCACCAATCCTCGCTCTTTAGCCTGGCTACCCGTCCAAACTCTGCCAGATGCTACTTCCTTCACAGCTTCTGGACTCATGTTTCTACCCTCAGCGACCCGAGAAATAAAGATTTCATACCCTTCTTCAATAGAGTTTTGAACAATGGTTTTTTCTACTTCAGAGAGTGGTCTGGCCACATTCATGAAATCCGAAAGCTCTCCTGTAGAAACTACATCGGTGGTAATACCCAACTTGTCGTTGATCAGTTCCTGAACATTAAACCAAAGCCCAAAAATTCCTATTGACCCTGTGATGGTGTTGGGTTGAGCAACGATGGTATCCGCTGGAGCAGAAATGTAATAGCCCCCGGAAGCTGCCACTTCTCCCATTGAAACAATGACTGGTTTGACCTTCTTTGCTTCATTCATCTCTCTCCAAATAACTTCAGATGCCAAAATGGATCCCCCTGGAGAATTGACACGAAGGACGATTGCCTTCATGTTGTCGTCCTTTCGAGCTTTTCGAATTTCCTTTGCGAATTTGTCCGAGCTGATTACGCCATCCATATTTCCGCTCATGATTTCACCTTCCGCCAAGATGACCGCAATCCGATTCTTTGACGTTAAGTTTGAGCTTTTTGCAACTGAACCGAGATTGGTTGCATTGATCGTCTTGATTTCATCATCCTCACCCAAACCTAATTTTTCTCGGAGGATTGCATGGACTTCATCTTCGTAGGTTAGTCCGTCTACCAATCCATAACCTAGCGCATCTTGTGCTTTTCGAACGAGCATTTGGTTATTGATGACTAGCATGCTGTCAATAGCAATTTCTCGGGAATTGGCTACTGAGCGGATCATTTCTTGGTTGATGTCATCAAGAAAATATTGTGTTTGCAGTCGGTTTTCCGGACTCATTTTATCAAGGATAAAAGGCTCAACGGCACTTTTAAATTCACCCACTCGGAAAACAACAGGTTTAATCCCCACTTTTTCGAAAAAGCCTTTAAGGAATATTACTTCAGAGGCCAATCCATTAAAATCAATAGCGCCCATTGGGTTTAGGTAAACTTCATCGGCAACTGACGCTAAATAATATCCTCCTTCAGAATAGGCTTCGTCATAGGCAATGATGAACTTACCGGATTCTTTGAAGCTTTCAAGCTCTTCCCGAAGTTCCAATAAGTTGGCTTGGCCTGCTAAAATAAGCCCGGTATTCAAATAAATTCCTTGGATTTTATCATTGGTTTTTGCTTCGCGAATCGCTTTTTTCAAATTCACCAAACCTGCCTGAAGTCCACCTCCAAATGGGTTTCCAAAAGGTCCAAAATTGAGGTCTTCATCTGAGGTTCGTTCGACCAAAGCCCGCCCGTTGAGGTTTAGATGTAGAATTGAATTATCCTCTACACTTACTTCCTTTTCACCTGATGCTGCAATAATTCCAATCAGCCCAAAAAAGAGTAAAAAACTCAAAATGCTGAAGATAAATAAGCCTACAATAACTGCTAAAACGTTCCCTAAGAATTTCATAGTAATTTTATTTCCGAGCCTAAATTAGTTTAATTTGGCGTAGTATTAAAAATCAATTTTTTCATAGAAATGGTTCATGAGGCGGTTTTGATATTGGGCGGAAATCAGGGAGATCGGAAAAAACTCCTTGAAAATGCCAAAAAAGCATTAGTTCAACTCGGTGAACTTCAGGTAGAATCCCGAATCTTTGTGACAGAGGCCTGGGGAGGAGTGGCTGATGAGCCTTTCCTAAATCAAGTTGTGGTTTTAAAAACTCAGTTAGTGCCCTTGCGATTTTTAAAACAGATTCAGCAAATCGAACGAAATCTAGGCAGAAGGCGATATGTCAAATGGGGAGACCGAACCATGGATATTGATATTCTATTTTGGGATCAAAATCAAATCGATTTACCGGTTTTGAAAGTGCCCCATCCTGAGATTGCAAATAGGCGATTTGTGCTGGAGCCTTTGGCAGATGTGCTGCCTGATTTGGTTCATCCGGTATTAGGAAAAAGTATCCTGGAACTTCTACGAGAATGTACCGATACTACTTCAGTTTCCATTTTGGAAGAGTCCTAAAAAAATCCCCGATCTTTTGGACGGGGATTGAAATTAAAATTCTGCATTTCCTGGCGTTCTTGGGAAAGCGATCACATCTCGGATGTTCCCCATCCCAGTGACAAACTGAACCATTCGTTCAAATCCCAGTCCAAAACCAGCGTGAGGCGTGGCTCCAAATCTTCGCGTATCTAAGAACCACCACATCTCTTCGGTAGGGATGTGCATTTCTTCCATTCGTTGAACCAATTTATCCATTCGCTCTTCCCGTTGTGATCCTCCGACGATTTCACCGATGCCTGGGAAAAGGATATCCATAGCCGCTACTGTCTTTCCATCTTCATTTTGACGCATGTAGAAGGCCTTGATGTCTTTGGGATAGTCAGTTAGGATTACTGGTTTTTTGAAATGCTTTTCAACCAAATAGCGTTCGTGCTCTGATTGCAGGTCAGCTCCCCATTCCTCAATTAGATACTGAAATTTTTTCTTCTGATTTGGTTTGGATCGCTTCAGGATGTTGATGGCTTCTGTATAGGTGATTCTTACAAAATCATTTTCTGCGACAAACTTAAGCTTCTCAATCAATCCCATTTCTGAGCGCTGATCTGCAGGCTTGGATTTCTCCTCATCCAATAAACGAGACTCCAAGAAATTCAAGTCCTCCTTACAGTTCTCAAGTGCATATCGTATAAGGTATTTCAGAAAATCCTCTGCTAAATCAGCATTGTCTTCCGCATCGTAAAAAGCCATTT
The DNA here is from genome assembly GCF_013373065.1 of Algoriphagus sp. Lineage (GTDB taxonomy): Bacteria > Bacteroidota > Bacteroidia > Cytophagales > Cyclobacteriaceae > Algoriphagus. The sequence goes on along the minus strand of NZ_JABXIN010000012.1, from coordinate 79,275 downwards.
CCGGCTCAATCATCCAGAATTCAGCTAAGTGCCGAGTGGTATTGGAATTTTCCGCACGGAATGTAGGACCAAAGGTATAAATTTCAGACAAGGCCATAGCCGCTAGCTCCCCTTCCAATTGTCCTGATACCGTCAGGTTTGCTTCACGCTCAAAAAAGTCCTGCTTAAAATCCACTGCGCCCTCTTCATTACGAGGAGGATTTCCAATATCAAGTGTAGTGACCTTGAATGTTTCTCCTGCTCCTTCTGCGTCAGATGCTGTAATGATTGGGGTATGAATGTAGAAAAAGCCTTTGTCATTGAAATATTTGTGTACCGCAAAGGCCAAAGCATGTCTTACTCTGAAAACAGCACCAAAAGTATTGGTTCTCATTCTCAGGTGCGCTATTTCCCTTAAGAATTCTAAGGAGTGTTTTTTAGGCTGAAGTGGATATTTTTCTGGATCTGCCTCTCCCAAAACTTCAATGGATTGGGCATGAAGTTCAGCTGCTTGTCCAGCACCTTGGGATTCTGCAATGGTTCCCACCACCTTTACGCATGCTCCAGTGCTACATTTTTTTAAAATATCCTCCGAAATCACATTCGGGTCGGCCACCACTTGATAATTCGTGATGATGGAACCGTCATTTAGCGCGATAAAGGATACATTTTTGTTTGAACGTTTGGTTCGCACCCATCCCATAACGGTAACTTCAGCTCCTATAAGCGGCTGTTCCAGTAAAGATTTGATTTTGACCCGATTGTTAAATGCCATATTTGTTTTATTAAAATTGATTCGAGTGGCCTTAGTCACTCAAAATGGTCTGCAAAAAAACGATTAAATAAGCTTTTTATCAAAAAATTGCGTGTTTTTCCTAACTTTGAATTCAAGGCTTTTTCGATAGAAAAAGCTTTTTTTAAACCCACAGGAAAGGTTTTAATTTACCCAGATGCAGAAGTTAAATCTCAGTCAGACGCTTTCTCAGAAGCTTTCGCCTCAGCAGATTCAGTTTATAAAGCTACTGCAGGTTCCCACTGCGGAATTGGATGCACGAATTGAGGAAGAGTTGGAAATCAATCCTGCCTTGGAAGAAGGAAGGGAGGAGAAAGAAGAATCCTCACAAGAGGATCCTTTTGAGGACAACTATGAGGAGGATATTTCTGTAGATGATCGGGATATCAATTTGGATGATTATTTGGATGAGGAGTATAGTGGGTATAAGATGCAGGGAGATGGAAATTATAATCCAGATGATGAAGATCGCGAAATACCGATTTCTTCTCAGACTTCTCTCCACGAGCAATTGATTCAGCAATTGAATTTTTTAAAACTAGATCATCGACAAAAATTAATCGGTCAGCAATTAATAGGAAGTATTGAAAATGATGGATATATCCGAAGAGATTTGGAAGCCATCATCAATGATTTGGCATTCAGTCAAAATATAGAGACGGATATTGATGAGTTGGAGGAGATTTTGGTCAAAATCCAAAACTTTGATCCTGCCGGGATAGCTGCCCGAAATCTTCAGGAATGTCTTTTAATTCAGCTTGAGCGGAAAGAACATCCCGATGATCCGGTGGTACAGCATGCACTACAGATTGTTCAGGATTGCTTTGATGAATTTACCAAAAAGCACTACTCCAAGATTCAGCGGAAGTGTGATTTGACCGAAGAGGAAACCAAAGAAGCGGTTAATTTGATAACCCGTCTTAATCCCAAGCCAGGAGGAACTTCGGATGGGTTGGTCCGTACGCAGTATATCATTCCTGATTTCATTTTAACCAATAATTCAGGAAAACTTGAAGTTTCCCTAAATTCAAAAAATGCTCCAGAACTTCGGATTTCTAGGTCCTATGCGGAGATGTTTGACGCTTATGACAAGTCGGACAAAAAGGACAAAAAACTGAAAGAGACGGTCACCTTTGTGAAGCAAAAGCTAGATGCTGCCAAATGGTTTATTGATGCGATAAAGCAACGTCAGAACACCCTGCTCAGAACCATGGATGCTATCGTGGAGTATCAACATGAATTTTTCTTAGATGGAGATGAGACAAATCTTCGTCCGATGATTTTAAAAGATATTGCAGAAAAAATTGATATGGATATCTCTACCGTATCGCGAGTTGCAAATAGTAAAGCGGTTCAGACGGAGTTTGGGGTGTATCCACTCAAATACTTTTTCTCTGAAGGTATTGCTACAGATAGTGGTGAAGATGTGAGTAATCGGGAGGTTAAGTCGGTTCTCCAGTCTATGGTAGACCAAGAGGATAAAAAACGGCCACTTTCTGATGATAAGCTGGTCAAATTACTCAACCAAAAAGGATATAATATTGCTAGACGTACGGTTGCAAAATATCGGGAGCAATTACAAATTCCGGTTGCTCGATTAAGAAAAGAGTTGTAGTGGGTAAAATAGGGGCCTTAGTCATATCTGTAGTTTTTCAGCCACTGATCATTCCAATGTTCGTTTTCGGGTTGATTTTGTTTGGTGTGCCCGAAGCCAGTAGTGTTCCTTTTGAATTCAAAACCAGAATTTTTTATCTGATCATCATGTCTACTTTGGTAATCCCTATGTTGACGATTTTTGGATTACGACTCAGTGGTACCTTGAAGAGCCTTCACATGCACAGTACGCAGGATCGGATGATTCCATTCACTGTAACAAGTATTTATTTTTTTCTGACTTCGTATTTTATCTATAGAATCACAGAACTCGATCCAATCATTTGGCAAACAATGGGATTGATTTCAATAGTCGTTGCGTTTTTAACCCTTGTGACATTTTTTTGGAAAATGTCCGCTCATATGACCGGAGTTGGCGGCTTGGTAGCTTTAATTGTGGTGCTAGGGATTCATTTTTCCAACTTCCAATCTTTGTATCCGCTTTTACTTGGTGTTTTACTTTCTGGAATAGTAGGCTCTTCCCGCTTGTTTTTAAATGCTCACAAACCATTGGAGGTTTATGTGGGATTTGCATTTGGTTTCCTCAGCTGTTACCTCGGATTTCAGTGGATATGGGGATAAAAAAACCGGGCAAACTGCCCAGTGTAGAATTAAAACAAGTTGACTGCAATCCCAAAATTAATTTGGGCAGCTCTGTTATTAAACGGACCTTGATTTTCTTGGAATAATCGATTCAGTCCAAAATAACTCCAAACATAAAAACCTGGAGAGCCCGCTTTAAAGGTTAACCCATATCTAATTTTTTCTAAACCATAGTTTTGGGAGTCCTTGATTTTTCGTGTCAGTCCATCCTCATCCTTAAATTGGATTTTGCTGTGGGCATTGTAAAGGAATCCAACTTTTCCACCAATAGTCAAACGAAAACCTTTGTAGTAATTGTTTTTGTTGAAATGATAAGTGAAATCTAAGGGGATATCAAAATAATTCAGAGCAAAAGTGTTGGAGTTGACCTGAATGTTTTCGCCAAAGACATCACTAATGGCTAAATATTGACTGGATTCAGGGCCTTTTTCAGGATCATTGAAAAGATTGTTTTCATCTGAAAAAGCAAGTTTGTCTGTACCGATCCCAAATCCAGGATTGAAGGTGACGCCGGAGGTTTCTCCAAATATCGAAATAGGATGCTGGTAATAAATGTTTAGTGTTCTTGATCCAAAAAATTGTGTGCTTAAATCAGCAGGACGGTTGTTCAATACATTGAAACCAAATTCGATGACTAAGTCAGAAGGAATATTGGGGCGGCCTCCGATAGGCACTTTAGGATTTTTGGTTTCTTGGGCCTGAACGAATTGAATCAAAAATAGTAGAGAAAGGAGAAATCCGAATAATTTTTTCATGCGTTTTTATTCTGTTTTTAGCTACCACGGCTGTTTTAAAGTAGGCCGTTAGGGTTTTGCATATCGCTTCATTCACCTAGAGTGAATAGTTTTGATGTGCTAGTTTTCACCAAAATTAGACTTGTTTTTATGCTAATGCGGGCAAAAATAGAAAATCCAAAAGGATTTAACCTGCTTTTGCTCTTAATAATTCTTAAGGTAATCCAATGGATTTTTATTGAGAAATAAAAAAAGCTCAGAAGGTGTATTTGAAAACAAAACGATATTCAATACCTTTGCATTCGCTTTTGGCCTCGTAGCTCAACTGAATAGAGCACCTGATTACGGCTCAGGAGGTTTCAGGTTTGAATCCTGACGAGGTCACATAGCCCGATTCTTGATTGAGTCGGGCTTTTTTATTATCTAATTTTAGAAAAACCTTTCTCAAAAAGTTTGTAAGGAGGCTTTGAGGTCTGTTTTTAAATTCAAGTCTAAGTTTGATTTGGCTTTTTTTTTGTAACCTTAGTATTTACTTTGTGTACAAAATAAGCTTTATGAGGGGATATAAACTTTTTTGCATTGGGTTACTTTTATTGATCCTATCCGGATGTGAAAGCTGGCTTCAGGATATTGGCCTAGTCGATATCAAGAAGATTAAGGGCCCATGTACCATCACACTTGTGGATGGAACGCTCATCGAAACTCCACATAGTTTAGAAATTAGCATCCGAACAGAAGCCATTACCTATCGAGATGAAGATGGGAAACTCTGGTCCTTATTTAAGGAGGAATATGAAAGCTATAATTGTCAATAAAAAAATGCAGCCCGAAGGCTGCATCTTATTTTTAGTGACCTGCTGATGATAATGCAGGTTTACTTCCTTTTTGCCAAATAAATAATACTATAAATAGGACGATAAGAATGGAAGGGAACATAGTCAATTTTAAGAGAGTTTCTTGACCTGTTGCCAATTCCAAGGCTGCACCAGAAAGCCCTTCAGCGACATTTGAAGCTCTTGCAGAATCAATCCAGCTACCGATAATCGGTTGCCAAATGGCTGTAGAAAACATTCCAACGCCACCAATAATTGACATTCCCAATGCCCCACTTAGTGGTACTCGCTGTGCTACAGCTCCTACCATGACTGGCCAGAAATAAGCAACACCTAAAGCAAATACTACCGCCGCAACATAAGCAACAGGGCCTGTCACAACGCTAAACATGTAAGTTCCGATTGCAGCTAAAACCGCACCGCTGAGTAAGACGCCTGTTTGACCCAATTTTCCAACCACAGGTCCAGCAAAAAACCGAGCTACTGCCATGACACCTGTAGTCAATGCCAAGATCAACATACCACTAGCACCAGAGCTATCCAATACCACATTCGCCCATTGTTGAGTTCCAAATTCTGTGATGGCAGTGATTGACATACAGATGAATAGGAAGATATAAAGCGGGCTGATCATTGCTTTTACATTGCTGGAAATATGTGTAGACTCTTCTACGGATGGCTTAGGGAATGCTTTTCCAAAGAATAAAACCGCATAAGCAATGGTAGGGATCATCATTACCCAGATTTGAGGCTGCCATCCCATTCCAGCATCTGTCATAAATTTGGAAATCAAGGAACCTAAAACAATTCCGCCTGGGAACCACATATGGAATCGGTTTAACATCTTATTCATTTTCACGCCTGTGTACATATCTGCAATCATTGGATTACAAGCAGCTTCTGTACAGCCATTTCCAAAACCGATGAAAAGGGTAGAAATTAAAAGCGTAGTGTAACCTCCAGCAAAGAGAGTCATCAGAATCCCAATGGTATGGGTTACAAAAGCAATGTTCATTATGATTTTTGGACCAAGCTGATGGTAGAAAAGTCCGCCCAAAATCATAGAAATGGGAAAGCCTAAGAACCACATGGAGTTTATAAAGCCCAACTGTTCAGCAGTTAGACCGAAGTCTTCACCTAATTGCGGAAGAATTCCCGCACGAATTGCAAAGGTAAATGCGGTGGTAATCAATGCCAGACAACTCGCATTGAAAAGCGCGGTTCGGTTGATGTTTTGCGTCATAGATTTAGGTTTTTTTGGATTAGGTTAGATAATGCATATGATTGAAAGCTGTCAAAATAGGAAAAATATTGCATTCTGACTTTTCCGGTTATAAAAATTTCTCTACCTAATCAATTACCAGAAGAGAACCTTTGGCTTTTTCTTCAAAGCCATAGGATGAGGACGTAGGTATTTTTTAAAATACATATTTTTAATCCCCAATTATCAATCAATCACCATCAAGGATCCGAATTGTGTTTTTTTGATGTTTTTCTCGTAGTTGACCAGGTTTATTCGAATTGAATAAGCTCCATTTGGCACTTTCTTTCCTTGGTAATAACCGTCCCAGATGCAGGTTGATTCTTCGGTAATAAGATCTGTTTTTTGACAGTGGAAAATCAACTCACCCCATTGATTAAAAATCCAAAGTTCCAATTCGTCAACCAAGTAATTGGTATAAATCAAAAACGGCTTATCAGGGTCATCTGGGGTAAGGGCTGTTGGAAATTGAACCCGTAGTTCGCATTCTTCTTCTGTGAAAAAATTTGTTGCATAAGCACATCCCTCGGAACTTACAACTACTACTTCATATTGTCCGATTTGTAGTGGTTTGTAAGTGGATGCCGTAGACACCAATTGTCCTTCAAAATACCATTCGTAGGAAGCGAAGTTACCGGGGTTGATTTGAGGGCCAATCTCTAAATTAGGACAGATTAGATATTTTTCCTTGACATTAGGGCGAACTTGATCGGTACTTCTAATCACAAAGTTTTCGTCACTTCCAAGTAGGCAGCCAAATCGGTTAAATACTCGGACTTCATAGTTTCCTTCTTCTACAGCTAAAATCTCTTGTTGATTTGTTGCAAGAAGTTCCGTGTTATTACTCAAGTCAGTAAACCACCATTCAATAGTCTGAACCTGCTCTAAATCTGCTTCTAACCGAAGTGCGGCATCTGGTTGGTCTGGGCAAAGTGTTTCTGCAATTATTTCAGCGGGTATTGACAGAATAGGTTGAGTAAGGTTGAATTCCTTGGGGCTGATATCGCAAGCAAGTGACCCTGAAGGCTGTACTTCAAGTGAGAAATCTCCATACTGATTGGATAAGAATGTTTGATCCCTTGATAAAATGTTACCATTTGAATCCCTCCAAAAGTAATCAACTTGGTCAGGTGGGTAATTCGTGACTTCGGCGATGTATTCGTAAATTCCACTACAATCCAAATTGACAAAAGTGGGTTCGAAATCTACGGGAGGATTAATCTTTACATTGAATATTTTTTGGTCCGGACAGAGTGGGCCTGAAATATCAGGATCGTAACCCAAAAGAGTAAAATCGCCTTCTTGGTCAATGAGGAATGGTTCTCCTGAAGGTTTGATTTCTTCTTTGCCATCAGGGAAAATTAGAAGAAACTCCAGCTCTCCATTTGTCTGTGGTTGGAGTTCATAAGGATCACAAATGGAAAGATCTCCGGGTATATCAAAGGGTACTTTTTCTGGAACCAAGTCAATTCGAAGTATTGATCTGCCTAATTCGCAATCTTTATTAATGGTAGGAATTCTGCTAAATACAGCAGCCTCATAAATTCCTTCGACATCAACAATTACCTGGGTTTGATTGTTGAACTCAGGTAAGTCCTCAATATTTCCTTCGAAATCATATCGCCTCCACTCTATTTCTGTTATTTCTTCAGGGAAAGTAGAGGTTAAATCCAGGATTGCTCTAGGTCCAAATTCACAAAGCTTTGTAGATTCTAGCGAAACTTCCACCTCTAAGATGGGTTGCTTAATTTCAAATTCTACAGGAGGAATTGGGCAGGCTTGACTATTTGCAGGTTGGACGTCAAGCTTGAAATTCCCAAAACTTGTGGGATTTAGGAATTGGCCTGTACCAACTAATTGATCATTTTCGTCAAGCCAACGGAATTTCACAGAGCTAGGATCTCTTCCGTAAATGTCTGCTTCATAAGTCATGTTGCCAAAGCAGTCTTGATCAATGAGCCTAGGTTCAAAATCAACTGGTTCGACCAAGGATACAGTAAATGTTTTTTGAGTAGGACAAAGATCGCCTGGACCAGCTAATCGGCTTATCATGGTGTACTCCCCGGCTTCTGTTAGAGTAAATGGTTCATTTGCCTCTTTTGTAATTTCCGTACCGTCTGGAGAGATGAGAGTATATGATAAATCCAGGGAGCTTGATGGAATTAAATCATAAGACTGGCAAATATTTAAGCTTGCGGGAATATTGAAATTTACTTGGTCTAATCCAGGAACTTCAAATTCTTCTCGTTTTGGGAGTATACAGCTGTCTTGATCAAAAACTTCAAAGAAATATTTTCCCCCTCCAATCTCTATACGTAATGTATCCAAACCTGAAGCTGATTGGGTAAATATCTCCTCCCCTCTAAAATTTAATAATCGATAAGAACCTTCTAAAGGCTCATTAATCATTCTTATCAAGAATGATCCTTTTGTTTTGCCTGTCTCTGTACAGACTTCTGATTGAATATCTTCAATTTCAAATTCAAGACCCTCCGGAGGGTCTGATAGAGGAACAACCGTCCCAAATAAGGATGTACAACCATTGGAGGTGAAACCAAGGCTATAGGATCCTGATTCCAATCCGGAAAAATCAATAAGATCACCAGCCTTAAATGGGCCTTGGTTTTGTCCGATTCCCTCAATAAAAATCAATTCTATATCTGATACAGCTCGAACCCGTAATGCTCCATCTGCTATAAAACAACCCGAGGCACCAAATGCTTCTACTAGTTCAATACTTGGTAAGGGGTTGAAAGTAATAGTTCGAACATCCTCTGGAATACAATTTGGATTGGTTGGATTTTCTACTCGGAAAATAAGTTCATAATCCCCTGGTTGACTGATAGTTGAACCCCCTGCGATGGATATGGAATTTCCACTCCCGATTTTGGTTGGGTTTGAACTCCCCAATTCCTGTACATACCAGTCTCCTGCGATTAGAGGGTCGGTTGTAAATTCTAAAGTTTCTCCAGGGCAGAGGTTTGTATCTGTCCCAACAATAGACACAGAGGGAAGCTCTACTATTTCTGTTTGAAGGGTAGTTGTACATTCCGGGTCACCAGCGGAATTGGTGAAGAAAAATGTCACCTCATAACTTCCCGTAGTATTTACATCAAGTGTGTTTTGATTTCCTACAATATTTCCATTTTCATCTCGCCATTCGAATTCATAAGCCGAAAAATTGTTGGAACTAGGACTTATTGCTTCAAGAGTTAAGGTTTGGCCATTGCATATTTGGTATATTGAATTTAGTGTGAGTTCAGCCCCTTTGATTACTTCTACAGCCTTTTCTTCCTCATAAATCTGAATGCCTCCTCTACTGACTTTTAAGGCTATAGTGTGTGTTCCTATTAAAGAAAAAGTATAGGTTATTTCATCAAACCCACCTGGGGGACGGTCGAATAAAACTTGTCCATTAGGTCCTGTTATAGTCCATTGATAAACGTCCGTTTCTGGAATCCCTCCTCCTGAAAAAGTACCCAAAACACTCCCGAAGACATTACATAGCTGATCTGGCCCTGAAATTCCCGGGTCATTCAGAACTTTGAAGGACTTATTCGGGTCATTAATGGAAACTTCATTTTTTGGCTCAAACCCAACTTGGAAAAAGAGCAAAAACAAAGTGAACCAAGTGAGTGAAATAATAGCCTTCAAAATTTAGGGAAATAAAAATCTCTGATAATCAATCTATAAAGATAGAAAAATGATTTCGAGGTAAAAAAAAGCCCAAGTCATTTTAACGACTTGGGCTCTGTAATTTCTTTATCGAACAAATACCCAATCGGATTCTGTGCTTAGAGGCTCTGAAAATTCATACCCCTCTTCATGAAAGGTTTTTAAATCTTCCGGATTTGTTATTCGATTTTTGATGGCGAAGTCGGTCATCATCCCTCTTGCCTGCTTTGCAAATAAACCAATCACTTTATAATTGCCGTCACGATGTTCCTTGAAATGGATATTAATAACCGGGGATTTCAATGTTTCTAGGTCTACCGCTTTAAAGTATTCTTGGGATGCTAGGTTTACAATGGGAGAACCATCGGAAGCTGCATTAATCGCTTTCGCAATTTTTTTATTCCAGTATTCGTAAAGGTTTTTACCCTTTTTGGTTTCTAATCTTGTCCCCATCTCAAGTCGATAGGGTTGGATCAAATCCAAGGGTTTTAAAAGTCCATATAGTCCAGAGAGAATCCGTAGGTGTTCCTGAGCAAATTCGAAATCATCTTCTGAATAATTGTCAACGTCAATCTTGGTATATACATCTCCTTTAAAAGCCAATAAAGCTTGCTTGGAATTGTCTGGAGTAAATTCTTTCTGAAAAGTCTTATAGCGCTCTTCGTTTAATTGAGCAAGGTTTTCGCTGACCGACATCAGCTTGGCGATATCTTTAGCAGACTTTTTTTTCATAACTCCCACCAATGATTTGATTTCGGAGGTGAAATCAGGGTGGCTGTATTTTTCAATTTTGGGAGTACTGTAATCGAGGGTTTTGGCTGGTGAAATTAGAATTAACATACTATTGAATAATCGTAATTGCTTTTACTTGTTGTTCGGTTAAATTTTGATCTCTACTGGTAAACTTCACGACTACGGCATATGTTCCATTCGGAACCAATTTTCCATTGACTTGTCCATCCCAAGGACAGAAAGGTTGGGCTGGTTCGAGATTTTCATGAGAACAATGGAAAATCAATTCTCCCCATCGGTTGAATACAAAAACCTCTGCTTCGTCGATGTATTCATTGGCATAAATGACAAAATTTCGGTTTTCATCACCTAATACCACTCCAGATGGGAATCGGACTTTTAACTCACAGTCTTCAAATACCTCGAATGTTTCCACATATTCACACCCTAAATTATCAGAGACAACCACTTCGTACACTCCAGGTAGAGTAGGAGTAAATATGGCATCATTGGAAACAACTTCTCCATTCAATATCCAGGAATAATTGTCGTAATCACCTGGATCAATACTAGTTGTTACTCCTTCTACAGCACAAATGGTAAATCCTGTTGGAACCACAGGTGGGATGATGGTCGATCGAACTACCGTTCCATTGGCTCTTCCAATATCACAACCTGCAGCACTTCTTAAAATTACTTCGTAAGTTCCTTCTTGATCAACTTCAACCAGTGGAAGGTCGTCAAATTGTGGGATTCGCGTGCGTGTTCCTCCTTCAACAAAATACCACTCGATTGCGGCAACAGTAGTCAAATCAGCCGAAACCAAAATAGTGGTGCTTGTTACTTCCCCGCAAAATGGAGTTACGTCTAATTCTACATCCACATCTTCGTCCAAAACCACAGCTGTGAATGGGATCGAATTTCCTTGGCATTGAGCACCTAAAGCTGGCTGCACTTCTAGGCTATATTCACCTTCTCTAGGAGGAACGAATCGTTGTTGTCTCCCAACAATTATACCCAAATCATCCTTCCACAAAAACAAGACATCCGCAGGGTTGGCATTAGTCAAAACAGCTTCATAAGCCACACCTGCCTGACAATCAACAATAGGCCCGTTGAGTTGGAATTGAATTGGCTGCGTAATGGTGGCGTTCATTGGTATTTCCAATGGGCAATTTTCTCCAGTTGGATCCTCTCCCCGCATCGTGTAGATCCCTGTTTGATTAATGGTGAAATCACCATTTCCATCTGGGTCGATGGTATTTCCAGAATTATCCAAAAGGGTAAAGGTCAGGTTTCCAGAGGGCTCTGGTTGGAATGTAAAGCTTTCACATGCTGTGAAGTCTGTTGGAACTGAAAAGTTTACAGTGAATTTTTGAGCAATGGTGTATAGATCAGGATCAGGAATGCTACAGCTACTTGGATCAATGATTTCTACCGCATAGTCTCCATACGGAACTTGAACATCAAAACTTGTTTGGCTTGGTAAATTGCCTGTAAATTCTTGCCCATCTCCTCGCCGTGTAATTACATAAGTTCCTCCAGATGGGATTCCATTGTCAAATGTTATAGTGATTAATCCTGGTTCCACACCAGATGGCCCGCAAGTTTCGTCTGTAGGAGTAACCGTAAAAGTATAATCTATGGGAGGATTGCTATTTTCCACTGTTACAGTCCCGATATATCTACATCCAAAATCATTTTCTGCTTCTAGGGTGTAGATCCCAGGAATTACGCTCGAAATTGGAATAATATCTCCAGCATTCAGGTTAGTAAAGACTTCTCCAGTTTCTTGAATAGTCAATGTAGTTACATTTCCTTGCATTGAAATCTCAAATCCCCCATCTGCCGTAGCGCAATCTGAGGCAGGATTTGTTTGGGTAGCAGTGAATAATGGTAGTTCATTCACAATCAAATCCACACGTTTTTCAACCGTACATCCCTCCAAAATAGGGTCTTCGGTGATGAAAATGATTTCATAATTCCCAGGTTCAGGAAGTGTGCTGACATTTAAAGCTAGTTCGAAAAACTCTCCTAGGAGAACAGGGTTGCCATCTTGGTTTTGTTCGTAATACCATTCCCCTGAAATCGGTGTATCAGGTGCGAAGCTGACTACCAAATCTTCAAAACAGACCTCCTGAGCATCCTGATTGATGTTAAATTCAAATGCTGGGCCGACAAAAACTTCAGCAGTAGCAGGACAGGTTTCAAATAAGGCTGCTTCCTCATCTGAAAGTCCATCCGGAATACGATAGGTTACTTCGACTGAGTAAATGCTTTCCTCATCTACTGTAATACTGTTTGAGTTTTCATCTCCAAATACCTGGCCGGCTGCATTGGTCCAAAGGAAATCATAAATACCTGTTGACGGATCATAGCCCTCAATAGCAGTTAGTACAACCGGACTTCCAGAACAGAGCGTGATATCAGACTCTAATGTCAAAGTCGGCGGGGCATCTACCTGTACCTCGAGACTAGCATCGTAATAATCCGGAGTGGCGCAGCGAGTCACATTCAAATTAACCGTGTAAAGGCCAGGAGTATCGAAAATCTGCTCCAAAGTTTGGAACTGATCGCCAGGCCCTCCAAAATCCTGAAGAATCACAGTTCCATCTTCATGGGTAATGGTCCAGAAATAAGAATCAATGTCAGGTTCCCCACCTCCTTCAAAAAGGGCAGAAGCTCCTTCATCTGGATCCAAGCAGAGTCTGGGAGGACCTGCTAAGGCTGGTTCTGGAATGGAACTACCACTCAATTGTGCAAAGGAGGGGAGTCCTAGATTGGTGGTGCCGGGCATAGGTTCTACCGAATCCTGATTAAAAGTACTGGTAGAATTACATCCAGACCCGACAAGGATTTGACCAATCTGATTGGAACCTACTACAGCTACATAGACATTACCATCAGGACCAATTTGTAAGGCTCCCAGATCCAATCCGGCTGTTCCACCTACAGTATTTCGATTTGATAAAATACAGGTTTCGATTTGAGGACGTGTTGAAGCGTTGCCAAAACAAGCCGGACAAGTGGCGGCATCTGGGTCATCTTCATCATTTACAGGTCGAATGGTGAATTCTTCGATACCTGGCCCTCCATTTCGATATGACACAAAGACTTTGTCCCCGCTATCCGAGAATTCAAGTCCATAAACTTCACCATCGCATCCCAAATCCAATAAGGCATATTCTGTGAGTTCACCAGTATCTGAATCAAAATCAAATATTTCTAGGCGATTGCAACCATTCTCTGATATCGTTACCGCAACTTTTTCCCCGTCCGGGCTAAATTTCATAGAACCTACGCCGGAATTAAACCCGTGATTGCTACCCACAGAACTGAATACAGGTTGTCCAATTCCTTCAGTGGATACCGGATAAGCCCGGAACGTATTATTGCCTAATTCATGGAACAGTACCCAGGTGGTATCTCCATTGACCAACGCAGCAGATTGCTCCGTAGCAGGACTGAAAAGAAAATTGTCTTTCGTGACCACATTTCCAACTCCTGTTGGATTGTCAGACTTAATGTCCACTAAGGAAAATCGAACCTCATTGGTCCCATTAGCGCTGGCCTGTGTTGTAAATAAATAATATAAGGTGGGTTCTTCGGGGACTTGAATAGCAATGACAGATTGTGAAGAAGAATTATCTCCACCAATGGAATCTCCATTTTCCATCAAATCGCCATTTAAATCCCATACCGATTCCCCATCCGTAAAGAAGAGCACTTCTCCACTGACATCGGTTATGGTAGTTGTCCCAGCCGGAATATCTCGTGGATGAGGTTCCTCAATCGGTCGTGGCACGGGTACTGTTTCATCATCTGGATCGGGATTGAAATTGAGACCAGCTCCATTTCCAAAATACCAAATTCCGTTACTTTGATCCTGTAAGTCCCAGACTTTGACGTCTATTTCTGCATAAGCATAACAGCTGGAGTTCGGTTCACGAACGAGTACCCAATAGGTCCCTGGTAAACAAACTTCATTTTCCTGACGACTAGTCCAGCCTTCATCTTTGTAATTGGACCAGAAGTATTCGTACTGATCCATACCACCACCAGGAGCTTCTCCATCTTGCTGACCTGCTGTTGATTGTGCTTGCAGTAATGCGCCGATATCCACGCACTGACCTTCACAAATCGTCGTGTCTGCTGGGGTAAAATCAGCTTCTAGATTGTTTTCTGTCAGTGTAATGTCCTTAGTTACAGGGATGGTTTGTCCATCTGCAAAGGTAACCGTCAAGGTTACCGAAATGGACTGCTCCGATGTCGCGTCTGCTGGTACAAGAAAATGCTCTTGAGTATAATCAGCAGGAACGGGGTTTCCGTCTGAATCGGTAAGGGGTGGATTAAATTCCCAATTGAATGATACGGGTTGGTAATTTTCCGGACTGATTTCGCTAATCAATTGGACCGGATTATTCGCACAAGGTTCATCAGGTGTCCAGGAAAAGTCAACTGTTGGGCTGATGTCTGCATTGGGACCAAAGACCGGAAAGATAGTGCCACAGAAATCCGTGCCTGCAAAGGGGTCTATATTTACAGTGATCGCAGCAAGATCTTCCTCGTTTGGATTTTCCACCTTTCCCATCAATTGCGGACCACCAATTACCTCCTCATAAAGAAAATATAGTTGGTCATCAGGACCCACTTTAAGGTCGTATATAGTTGATGGTGCAGGGTCTAAAGGAATTACCTCCGGGTCAGCTGATAAGTCTGAAGTAGGAACTCTCAATAATTCGTTGCCCCTTGAGAAATAGATGAAATTACCATCTGGAGAAAATGCTGCCCCTTCAATGGGTTCTGTTTCCCCACTATTCGAAATACTTCGGCTTGTCCCAAAATTTCCCGAAGAAGTATTGAAATCAATTACTAGTATATCATCTCCTGGATTTTCTGGGATGACCAATAACTGCTCTCGTTCGGCATCGAAAAGGATAGCCTTAGGAGTAAATGGAATTCCTTCGCTGTCAGTTTGGGTAAAATCCCCTGCATTTGCATCTAGCCGTCTTGCGATTAGATTTCCTCCATCAAAGCTGATCAGGTAGGAAGGAGAGGCTGCTGTTTTGACCACTAAAATTGGACCTTGCGCATTTCCAATTACTTGGTCTTGTTCTATGATTTCTCCTAAAGGCCGCTCATTTCCGGTTGCTTGCCCGGGGGCATTCATGTCGATCAAAGAATAAAGCAGTTGTCCTGCGGGAGAAGTATAAAAAAGATAAAACAATTTATCTCCGTCAGGTTCGTAACTCAGAAATCCAGTAGCTACCTGCTGACGGGTATTGATAGGTCCATTGAGATTGCCCACTTGACCTTGAATAGGGGAGGCACTGTAGTCATATACAATTGACCCGTTGGAATAGAAAAGTGGCTGTCCAGTAATTGGATCGATTGCAAGTGCATTACTAAATTTATCTATGATGACATTGCCGGGAAGAGTTTGAACCGTGGGATTTTCCCCTTTTCCAAAGGATAAATAATTGTTTGTAGAATTAGGTCCGCAATAGCCAAAAATCCATTCATTATCATTAAAACCTTGACCAAAACCAGTTTGAACAAGTCCAAATCCAAAAAAGAGGATGAAAAAAAGCGTGATATGTATGGATTGCGGTCTGCTTTTCATATTTTTCCAACTGCTTTCTAAAACAAGCTTATCACTAAAACGTTTTAGAAGCTGACTGAGTACTCAAATAAACGAACAATTCCTTGTTACGGTCTTCTCTTAAACTTGTTTTTTTTCTGGGGATATTATTGGCATTATCCGGTCGGGCAATTGCTCAGGATCCGCAATATAGCCAATATTATGCAGCTCCTTTATATCTCAACCCTGCGATGGCAGGTGGGGAATTGACAGGAAGAGTGGGGTTTAACTACCGGAATCAATGGCCGAGTATTGATGCTCAATTCACTACCTTTTCCGCTTTTTATGACACATACCTTCCCAACAACAATATCGGTGTTGGGGTGCATGTCATGCAGGATACAGAAGGAGCTTCCAAACTTCGTTCGACTAGCATTTCGGGCATGGTTTCTTATGAATTGAAACTAGGGGAGAACTCTTATTTCCGCCCGGGTTTTCAAGCGAGCTATATAAGAAGAGAGATTGGTTTCTATGAAAATTTGGTTTTCGCTAATGAAATCAATCCAAATGATCCTTTTGGTCCTTTGCTTCCAGGAACAGATATTCCAGGTCTAGGCGATCCTGTGAGTATGCTTTCTCTTTCCGTAGGAGGTTTGTTTTTCACAGAGAATTTCTGGTTAGGTCTTTCTGCACATCATGTAAATCAACCCAATCAGTCGTTTATTGATGGTTTGAGTCCACTGCCAGCCAAGTTCTCGCTTCATGGTGGCTATCGTATCCCATTGGGTGAAGGTGGGTATCGTGGGGATTTTACGCATGCACGGAAACAAAGATCCTTGACTCCGACCTTCAATTACAAGCGTCAAGGTCCCTTCGAACAACTGGACGTCGGAGCCTATTTTTATGTAGAACCTATCGTTTTTGGTGTTTGGTATAGAGGTCTTCCTTACAAACCCGTAAACAATCAAAGTAATCGCGATGCAATTGTGATGATGGTAGGAGTAAATTTACTTAATGGCTTGAACATCGGGTATAGTTTTGATTATACTGTTTCCCAATTGGGAATTCAATCAGGAGGTGCGCATGAGGTAAGTATCTCCTGGACCCTTCCTAATAGCTTTCAGGGAAAACCTTTGCGTAGGGACACAATTCTTCCTTGTCCAAAATTCTAAATTTCGTTCATGAGTCCTGAGAATTTGAAATACCTTTTGGTAGGGGTGGTTAGCTTTGGGTTTTTGGTTGAGAAATTACTCAGCTACCTAAATGTTAAGCGGCCTGTTCCCGCCATTCCTGATACCCTTTCTCAATATCTAAGTCAAGAGAAACTCCAAGAATCGAAAAATTATCAACTGGAGAATTATCGTTTTGGCTTGCTCTCCGGTATTTTCTCTTTTGTCTTAACCATTCTTTTCATATGGAATGGTTGGTTTGGACTCATCGATGGATGGGTAGGAAACTATGTAGAAAATCCCCTGCTTCATTCTGTAGCCTTTTTCGCTTTGATTTTTATTGGTTCGGATATCATTAGCTTGCCTTTTGATTATTACAGCACCTTTGTGATTGAGGAAAAGTATGGCTTTAATAAAACTTCTATCCAGACATTTTTTAGTGACAAGTTGAAAGGATATCTCCTTAGTATTTTAATAGGTGGAGGATTATTGTTGGTTTTTCTTTGGTTAATCCATCAAATGGGTCCCCATTTTTGGTGGATCTTCTGGGCTATCGCAGCCATATTTATGGTTCTCGTTAATTTGTTTTATACCGCCTGGATACTGCCCCTTTTCAATAAGCTTACCCCATTGGAAGACGGAGAATTGAAGCAAAAAATCATCAATTACGCTAAATCGGTTTCTTTTCCACTGGACAATATTTTGGTAATGGATGGAAGCAAGCGGTCGGACAAGGCTAATGCATTTTTCTCAGGCTTTGGGAAGCGAAAGAAAGTGGTGCTTTATGACACGCTTTTGGACCAGCATCCACCGGATGAGTTGGTGGCAGTCTTGGCCCATGAGGTGGGGCACTACAAGAAAAAGCACATTATCTGGGGAATGCTGACTTCGGTGATCCAAGTAGGGCTGCTTTTGTTTTTGCTATCACAATTTATTTTTAGTGAAACGATGAGTTTGGCTTTAGGGGGAACCGAATGGTCTGCTCAATTGAATATTATTGGGTTTACCATGCTTTTTTCTCCCATTTCCATGGTGATCGGGATGGGGATGAATTGGTTAAGCAGAAAAAATGAATTTGAGGCAGATGCTTTTGCAAAGGAAACTTTTGCAGGGAAGCCACTTGCAGAAGCTCTGAAAACACTATCAGTAAAGACTCTTAGCAATATCAACCCCGATCCTTGGTATGTTTTTGTGAATTATTCACACCCTCCATTGTTGGAAAGATTGCAAAAATTGGAAAGCTGAGGCTTAAGCAATAGATAATGGAAATCAGGTCAAGATTTTTTATCTTCAAAAATTCCAAAAGGCCAATCTATGCAAGATCTAGCAGATTTTCATTCCCCCATTTCGGATCTTTTTCCTCAGCCCAAAACAGCTTCTGATTGGGATCAATATCGCTTGTCATCCGAGCAGATCGAATTTTTCCATGAGCATGGATATCTTGCAGGTATCAAGCTTTTAGACGAGAAGCAAATTGAAGCCTTGAAAAAGGCTCTGGATGAAGTCATGGACCCAAAGCATCCATTACATCACTTGTTTCATGAGTTTCACAGCAATGAGTCTGGAGATCCGAATAAGGTTCTTTTTCATTCCTTGGGACACTGGCGAATTGCCGAGGCTTTTCACGATGTGATATGGAATCCGGCTTTTCGCATGGTTGCCTCACAGTTACTTGGTGATAAACCCGTTCGCTTTTGGCATGATCAGCTTTTTTGCAAACCCGCGCATCATGGGGGCAATGTTGCCTGGCATCAGGATTACAGCTACTGGACCCGAACCATCGAGATGCAGCATTTGACCTGCTGGTGTGGATTGGATGATGCAAATCAAGAAAATGGTTGTCTGCAATATGTTCCAGGCTCACACCGATGGGGACTTTTAGAAAAACCCGCCCTAGCTGGAGAGATGGATGGTCTAATGGCGATGATGTCTGAGGAGCAAAAGGCTAACTTCAAACCGGTAGCTATCCCACTAAAAGCAGGCTATGCAGCCTTTCATCATCCACTATTGGTTCATGGAAGCTTTGCGAATTACTCCAATCGATCCCGAAAAGCCTTTGTACAAAATGTCTTTGCAGACGGAACGGTTTCCAATACGGACGAACCGCTTTTGGAAGGAGTACCAGTAATTCCGAAAGGACATAAAATGGAAGGGAAGTTTTTCCCTTTGATTTTTGACCCTGCTGAATTGAAAGATTGAAAAATTGCAACTTTCATTAATAGGCTTCACTATTCATTTTTGTAGAAAAGCCCAATTTCTTTCTAGTTTCGTGATTCGTATTTCGTAAATCCTACTTCAACATGGCTTCTGGATTATTTGCATTGTTTGATGATATCGCTACCCTGATGGATGATGTAGCGACCATGACCAAAGTGGCGGCTAAGAAAACCTCTGGAATTCTAGGGGATGATTTGGCAGTAAATGCTGAGAAGGCCTCTGGATTTGTTCCTGATCGAGAATTGCCAGTTTTATGGGCCATTACAAAAGGTTCCTTGCTCAACAAACTAATTATCCTTCCAATTGCATTTCTTTTGAGTGCCTTTTTGCCGGTGGCTGTGACGATTATTCTTCTTTTGGGAGGTTTGTATTTGGCTTATGAGGGAGCAGAAAAGATCTTGGAGTTTTTTATTCCTCACCACCACCATCAGGAAATCAATTTGCAGGAAGAGATAACCCAAGAGGAGGTTTTGGCTCATGAGAAGAGCAAGATTAAATCTGCGATCACGACAGATTTTATCCTTTCAGTAGAGATTGTCATCATCGCATTGGGGACGGTGGTAGATCAGTCAATTACTACCCAGATTGTGGTGGTTTCCATCATCGCTTTGCTTGCTACGGTTGGGGTTTATGGATTGGTTGCTTTGATTGTGCGTATGGATGAGTTTGGATATAAATTGATTGCCCTCAATCCAGAAGATAATACCATTTCAGATAAAATCGGCCGCTTTTTGGTCAATGCACTTCCAGTTGTTATCCGGGTTATCGGCTATATCGGAACGGTCGCTTTGTTGCTGGTTTCCGGAGGTATTTTTACCCATAATATTGAGTTTTTGCACCATCTTTTGCCTTCATGGCCGGGAATTATCAAGGATCTTCTCCTTGGATTAGGGGTGGGTTTGCTAACTGTGGGATTGCTGTTTATTTTCAAGAAAATCTTCACCAAAAATTAATAGACCCATGCTTCGATTCGCTCCTTACCTTTTATACTGTTTTCTTCTCCTTTTAGCTTTTCCATCAAAGGGCCAAGAATATTTACAATTTGAAGGGGAGCAGGGGCCAGGAAAAGGGAAGCATATCGTTTTGGTTGCAGGGGATGATGAATATCGATCGGAGGAATCCATGCCCATGTTGGGTAAAATACTGGCCCATCGCTATGGATTTAAAACCACTGTACTATTTCCAATTGATCCTGAGACGGGGGATGTAGTGCCTAATTTTCAAAACAATATTCCCGGATTGGAAAATTTAGCAACTGCGGATTTGATGATTATGTTGATTCGCTTTCGGGAACTTCCGGACGAACAGACCCAATACATCGAAAACTTTCTGAAAGCAGGAAAACCGATTATCGGCTTAAGAACATCTACCCATGCCTTTGCCTATCAAAAAAATAAAGAATCCCGTTTTGCAAAATGGGATTGGATGAGTAAAGCTGAAGGCTGGGAGCGTGGATTTGGACAGCGGATTTTTGGGGAAACTTGGGTCAATCATCATGGAAATCATGGAAAAGAGGGGACGAGAGCGCTGGTAGATGGGGTCAATCTTCAGAATGGTCACCCGATTCTTCAAGGGGTTCAAGATATTTGGGGTGCTTCCGATGTTTATGGAATCAAGCATTTGTCCGATGATGCAAATGTTCTTTTGTACGGTCAAAGTACTGCAGGAATGAGCCCGGATGCTCCGGTGATCTGGGAAAAAGCAGTGATGCCGATTGCTTGGACCAAACCTTACCAACTGGAAGGAGGCTCCCCGGGAATGGCTTTTGCATCTACACTCGGGGCGTCATTGGACTTTCAAAGTGAAGACCTTAGAAGATTGATTGTGAATGCTTCTTTTTGGCTTTTGGGAATGTCTGATCAGATCATGCCTGATATGGACATGGAATATGTAGGCGAATATCACCCTACCATGTTTGGATTTAATACCTTCCGGAAAGGGATGCGAGTGGAAGACTTTAAATAATCGTCCCTAAATCAGGATTTTAGTAGGAAAATCGGAAGTAGGGGTTGGTTTCCGTAAAGGAGGATCATTTTTCTTATTTTTCATTTCTCAAACTCCTGTATCTATGAATTTCTCCACCAATTCACATTGGATAGTCCTTGCATTAGCATTTATGATTTTTGCTTGTGCACCAAGCCCAAAAATCGAAGATGAATCCAATATTCCTCCTTCAAAACCCCGAACCATAGTCACTACTGATGGAGAGATAGACGATGTGGATTCTTTTATCCGAATGCTCCTTTACGCCAATGAATTTCAGATTGAAGGACTGGTTTACTCTTCCTCTATGTGGCATTACAAAGGGGATGGAAAGGGAACACTTTTTACTTCCAAGATGGAAATGACAAAACGGATCTATGGAGAACAAACTGATCTGCGTTGGCCAGGGACTGAGTGGATGAACCCCTTGTTGGATGCCTATGAAGAGGTCTATCCTAAGTTGAGCCAACATGCTGAGGGTTTCCCTACAGCGGATTACTTACGTTCGGTTGTCCGGGTTGGAAATATTGACTTTGAAGGAGAAATGGAAAAAGACACAGAAGGATCTGATTTTATTAAAGCCAAACTACTTGATGATGAGATGGAGCCGATCTACCTGCAGGTTTGGGGTGGAACCAATACCATCGCCAGAGCGCTAAAATCCATAGAGGATGACTACAAGGCCACACCGGAATGGGAAGGTATTTACCAGAAAGTAATAGCTAAAACCATTATTTATGCAATCCTAGACCAGGATGCCACCTATCGGGAATACATTGCTCCGAATTGGCCTGATCTTAAGATTTTTTATAATTCCAACCAGTTTTGGTGCTTTGCCTATCCTTGGAAGCAGGCGGTTCCAGAGTCACAGCATTATTTATTCGAAGGTGAATTCATGGGGAATGAAATTATCAACAACCATGGCCCTTTGCTAAAGCAATACTACAGTTACGGAGATAGACAAAAGCAAGAAGGGGATGATGAGCATATTCACGGCGATCCTACCAAACTAGAAAATGCACAGTGGGGAACTTTTGGGATTTATGACTTCATCTCCGAAGGGGATTCTCCTGCCTATCTGCACTTGATTGATGTTGGGTTGGATAATCTCAATCATCCCGAATGGGGAGGCTGGGGAGGGCGTCTTGTTCAGTCAGAAGAGCAACCCAATCGTTGGGAGGATGGTGCCAATGTCCTCGACTACAACCCATTTACAGATACCTTGGATGCAACCTACCCGCAAATTCGTTGGATCGAAGCCATTCAGGAGGATTTTGCAGTGGTGTATCAGTGATTTTAGTGATGCAAATCATCCTCCAATAGTAAAAGCCTTAGGTTCTGTCAGACCCACTGCTCAACCAGGAGAAACACTGACATTGGAAATAGAAACCACAGATCCAGATGGATACGAACTAGAAACCAAATTCTGGATATATGAGGAAGTAGGAACTTATGATGGTGACGCAACTTTATCAGCTTCGGGGAATCGAGTAACCGTCTCTTTGGATTCTTCTGCTACAGGAGCGCTCCATGTCATTGCAGAAGTGAAGGACCAAAGTGTCCATCCTATGACTCGTTATCAACGATTTGTCATTCAAGTTGGGAAATAGTTTTTTGGCGAAATACTGATAATTATCAGAAAATCACTGGGTAAAGGTCATAGGAGAGTCATTTTTGAAGTTATAGCTTTCGAAGTGATTCACTAAAACTGATCTACCCATGGATGCTCTTGTTTTACCTTTTGAAAAGATTGGGATTAATGATGTAGCCAAAGTAGGGGGGAAGAATGCCTCTTTAGGTGAAATGTTCCAAAAACTTAAGCGCTATGGAATACATGTTCCGGATGGTTTTGCGGTGACAGCTACTGCATATCGACTTTTTATTCAGGAAAACCAACTAGAGCAATTCATTGAGAAAACGCTCTCTTCCTTGGATACCAAAAACTTCTCCAATCTCCGCAAAGTTTCGGAGACAATTAAATCTAAGATTTTAAAAGGAAAATTACCCACGGAACTAAGTGAAAAAGTAAAAGGATTTTATGAAAAGTTAAACCAAGCCGAAGGACGAGAATTGGATGTGGCGGTTCGAAGCAGTGCCACTGCGGAAGATTTGCCCGGGGCGAGTTTTGCGGGATTACACACTTCTTTTTTGAATATTCGGGGAGAAAAAGCCCTGCTCAAGGCTGTGAAAGATTGCTTCGCCTCATTATACAATGCGCGAGCAATTAAATACCGACACGATAAGGGTTTTGATAAGCATGAGATAGCCTTATCGGTTGGGGTGCAGATGATGGTTCGAGCTGATTTGGCTTGTAGTGGGGTTACTTTTTCCATAGATCCAGAGTCGGGATTTTCCAATGCTGTTTTGATCACAGGTTGTTGGGGCTTGGGAGAAAATATTGTTCAAGGTGCAGTCATTCCCGATGAGTTTTTTGTATTTAAACCTTCCCTGGAAAAAGAAAAAAAAGCCATCCTATCTAAAAAGTTGGGATCGAAGACTAAAACCATGGTCTATGCGAAAGGAGAAGGGGTCGTCAATTTGGATACATCGGTTGAAAAGCAGCAGGAGTTTGTATTGAAGGATGAGGAGATTCAGCTCCTAGGTAAATGGGCTATTGACATTGAAAAGCATTATGGGATGCCCATGGATATCGAGTGGGCGAAAGATGGTACGACCGGGAAACTTTACATTGTCCAAGCTCGACCGGAAACAGTTCAGGCTGAGAAAGCCCCCTATACTTTGGATGAATATACCTTGCTGGAAAAGGGTAAACTGTTGACTTCGGGTTACGCCATTGGAAATGGTATAACCTCGGGAAAGGTGAAAATTCTTCATTCTCCGGAAGAGGCTGATTTGCTGAAAGAAGGTGAAATTCTTGTAACTGAAATTACCAACCCGGATTGGGATCCCATCATGAAAAAGGCGGCCGCGATCATCACTGCCAAAGGTGGGAGAACCAGTCATGCGGCCATCGTAGCACGGGAGATGGGAGCTTTGGCGATCGTGGGAGCAGAAGATGCCTTAGAAATTTTTAAGAATGGGGATGAAATCACCATAGATAATGCATCCGGAAAGCTGGGAAAGGTGTATGCTGGAAAACTCAAGTGGAAAACTGCTCAGCATAATTTTAAAGGAATGGAGCTGCCCAAAACCAAGCCGATGTTCATTCTAGCCGATCCTGAAAAAGCCTTTAATCTTTCCTTTTTCCCAAATCAAGGTGTGGGTTTAATGCGGATGGAGTTTGTAGTTAATAATAGCATTCGGGTTCATCCCATGGCTTTGGTTCATTTTGATCAACTTGAGGATAAGGAAGAAAAAGCTCAGATTGAGGCCCTATGCCAGGGTTATCAAGACAAGAAGGAATACTTTGTAGACAAACTTTCTCAGGCAATTGGAACGATCACAGCGGCTTTTTATCCAAAAGATGTAATTCTGAGAATGAGTGATTTCAAATCAAATGAATACGCCAATCTTTTAGGAGGGAATCAGTTTGAGAATTCAGAAGAAAATCCCATGCTGGGTTTTCGAGGAGCCTCTCGCTATGATCATGAACGGTATCGGGAAGGCTTTCGGCTCGAATGTGAGGCAGTCAAGCGAGTTCGGGAGGACATGGGTTTGGAAAATCTTAAGGTGATGATTCCATTCTGTAGGACTCCGGAGGAGGGGAAA
Organism: Algoriphagus sp.; assembly: GCF_013373065.1. Lineage (GTDB taxonomy): Bacteria > Bacteroidota > Bacteroidia > Cytophagales > Cyclobacteriaceae > Algoriphagus. The sequence continues at coordinate 54,393 of NZ_JABXIN010000012.1, read as the reverse complement.
AAGGTGTTGAAATTGATGGGAAAATATGGGCTTAAACAGGGAGTAAAAGGGCTTGAAGTATATGTGATGGCAGAAATACCGTCCAATGTAATTTTAGCAGATGAATTTGCAGCGGTTTTTGATGGATTCTCAATCGGTTCAAATGATTTAACCCAGCTTACTCTCGGAGTAGATCGGGACTCGGAAATTTTGAGTGATTTATTCGATGAGAATAACTCTGCAGTTCGTTGGATGATTGGAGAAGTCATCCGGGTCGCCAATAAAAAAGGGAAGAAGATTGGATTATGTGGTCAGGCTCCAAGTGATAAGCCAGAATTCGCTCAGTTCTTGATAAAAGCGGGGATTGATAGTATATCTTTTAATCCAGATGCCCTCCTAAAGGGAATTAAAAACATGGTGGAGGCTGAGAAGGAAAAGTGAGCAATTTTTAAAGAAAGTATGGTTCTAATCCATCATTCCTTTTTCCTCCATGATTTTGGGGATGAATTTTACAATTCGATTAATTCGGGTTTGGCTTTTCATTGAGCCGAGAAAATGAATTAAATATCCTCGTTGTCTCCCAGGAGTGAGGGAATAAAAAGCTTTTTCCAGTCCCTTAACTTCCTCAAATTTTTGTAAGAGTTCTTCAGGAATTTCAACTGTATCAAGGGCTGTTCTTTCTGGTTTTTTACCCGATTTTTCTATTTCAATAGCCTCTTTGATAAATGCTCGAATTGTGTATTCTAATTCGGTTACCTGCTCTTCTTTAGTAAATCGTATTAATCTCCCATCTCTTGAATTTGGACCAGGAAGTTCCAAAATCCCTTCTGGGTCTTTGATCAGACTTCCTTTCAGGAAACTGATCACACAAGATTCTTTGAAAACCCCGAGCATAATCACGTTTTTGCTATTTAGGGTATAGGTTGGAACGCCCCATTTTCTTTCTTCGGTCAGCTCGCTTTCAAGAAGCATTTGCCTCAGCCTTTCTAAAACACCTTTCCATTGGTGAACCTTACATGCAGGTGTAGCACCTTTCGAACAGCGCATGCAGCCTTCTACTAAAAATACGTCTACTTGTGGATTGGGAAGATTCATAATTAAGACAAAACCTATCCTGAATATCGAAATTTTATGGGTTTTATTTGTTTTCAGATAATGAATGTCAAATCAATCCTTTTCCTGTGACTTTTCACTTTCTTTGTATTGGATCATTTTCCAATCACCCAATTGCACTATGAGACAGCTACTTTTAAGACCTGGAGCGGAAGAACTATCCTATGAGATTCGAGGAATCGTCAAAAAAGCCCGACAAATTGAATCACTCGACTACCCCATGACCTGGGAGAATATAGGTGATCCTATACAGAAACATAATCAGGTGCCTGGTTGGATGAAGGAAATCGTTTCAGGATTGGTCAGTGAGGATAAAAGCTACGGCTATGCTGATTCCAAAGGAGTTTTTGAAACACGGCAGTTTTTAGCAGACTTAACCAATGAAAAAGGCGGCGCCCAGATTAGTCCGGAGGATATTTTGTTTTTCAACGGTTTGGGTGATGCCATCGCTAAATTGTATCAGTTTTTGATACCTACGGCTCGGATTATCGGGCCCTCTCCAGCCTATTCAACTCATAGTTCGGCAGAGGCAGCCCATGCGAATACTGCTCCTATCACCTACAAACTGGACCCCGATAATCAGTGGTTGCCGGATTTGGAGGACCTATATCTAAAAGTAAAATACAATCCCTCGATTGTTGGGATTTTGATTATTAATCCGGATAATCCTACAGGAATGGTTTATCCGAAGGAGGTGTTGGAGGGCTTTGTAAAGATTGCAGAGGAATTCAATTTACTCCTCATTGCAGATGAGATTTATCAAAACATAACCTATAACGGAATAAAGGCCGTTGCATTAGCAGAAGTGATTGGAGATAGGCCTGCAATTTCTTTGAAAGGAATTTCCAAGGAGTTTCCTTGGCCCGGAGCTCGATGTGGCTGGATGGAGTTTTACAACAGGGATAGGTCAATCGAATTTTCCAAACTTTGTCAAACCTTGGAAAATGCCAAGATGATTGAGGTTTGTTCTACCATTTTGCCTCAATTAGCAATTCCTTTGATCATGAAGCACCCTGAGTATATTCGTTATCGGGAAAATGCAAATGAGGAAATCGGTAAGCGAAGTCGTTGGATGGCTGAGATATTAGGGGAAATTCCGGGAATTAAATTTAATCCCACCCAAGGAGCTTTTTACAATACAATTGTTTTCGATGAAGGGGTTTTAACTCCTCATCAACAACTACCCATTGCCGATCCTCGATTGAAAACGTTAGTGGAAGGCTGGGTTTCGAATATGGATATGCCATTGGACAAGCGCTTTGTTTATTATTTATTGGCCTCGGAGCAGATCTGTGTGGTTCCTATTTCTTCTTTCTGCTCTGATTTGAGAGGATTTCGAGTGACCTTGCTCGAGGAAGAAGAATCCACATTTCGGGATACATTTGAACGCTTAGGTAAGGCAATTACAAGCTATCTTCAGTCGTAACGGAAGTGCTTCTTTAATTATGTTCCCGAATAAGAAGGTTGGGGATGGGTGTTACTTCCTCTTCTGGAATAGTGATATCGTCCAAATTAACCAATTCAGGCTGTCCGGCATTGATCCAAGCCGTATACCAAAAATCAGCGATAAGTTTAATGGATCTTCGCATTTGTCGCTCGACCATGCCGTATAAAGCTTTTGAATAGGCCTCCGTAAATTCTTTGGAGTATACCCGAACTGTAATCCCGTTTCTTTCTTCAAAACTGTATTTGAGATCTGTTGGAAATTGGAGTGATAATTCCTTTTCAAATCGAAGTACACTATCCACTTGGCTGTGGGCTGCTGCAATAATTTCCCAGATTTTTTGTTGAGGGTGTTTTATGTATTCAGCTTTTCCAACCCAAAGATTATAGCTATTAGAAAGCAATTCAGGGATTCGACTTTCCCAAAATCCATGAATTCCCTCTTGATCAGTAAGTTGCCCGTTATAATTTTGTGTGGTATGAAGAGGTACATTCAAATCCCCTAAATAATGGCCTAAGTCAGCTGACAACCGAAGAATTGCAGCTGAATTCTTTTTTTCAAATGCTTGGGTCAAGTTGAGAAAAGTCAAATAGGCCGCCCAAGGACCAATTCCGTGTGCTCGAAGGCTATCCTCTCCGAATTTTTCCACTGCTTCATTCCAAAAAGTTGGAAGAATAGAAAGAGCGGAATCCCCGTAAAAGTCCAAATCGATGTAATGTTTTTCAGCTTCTCCCAAGACCGCATATCTTCTTCGATCTGGATTGACAGCCTTCTCTGTAATAAATTGAATGTGAGGTTTGTAGAAGCTGATTAGTTCAGGTGGAAGAGAATAAACAGCCACTCGATTAATCAATTGATGAGCAAAAAATCCCCAATTTGTAGTGGATCCTCTACCTAAAAAGAGTGAAAAAATGAATATCATAAAAAATTTCATTTTTAAAAATAAACAGAATTTACCAGCATAAAAACCTCAAAAAGCCTTTATATTTGTCGGAAATTAATCTAGCACTTAAAATTTTCGATTTCTTAAGTTGCAATTCTAAAGAGTTAAATAATAATTTCCTTTGGCAGAAATAATTATTTACCCTAAATTTGCACTCCAATTCGGTTAGGGGATCGTAAAGAAATTCATTAAAATTAAGATATGGCAAATCACAAATCCGCTCTAAAAAGAATTCGTGCCAACGAAGCGAAGCGTTTGAGAAACAGATATCAAGCCAAAACTACCAGAACTTTCATCAAGAGATTGAAAGCTGCTACAGACAAGGCTGAGGCACAGGAGCTTTTCCAAAAAGTGTCCTCTATGCTTGACAAATTGGCTAAGAAAAATATCATTCACAAGAATAACGCGAGCAACAAGAAATCAAAGCTGGCTAAGTTTGTCAATGCTCTTGGTTAATCGTTAATAAACTAATTAGAAACCCCGCTTGCCGGGGTTTTTTTATTTCTTTTAAATCTGTATTTTTAGTTGTAAAAATTTTTTTAAGTATGGATTCATCTACCTCAATCAAAATTTCTCAATTAGCAGAAGCGGACCGGCCTCGTGAGAAATTACTCTTAAAAGGTAAAACTGCATTGACAGATGCCGAGTTAATTGCCATTCTCATTGGCTCAGGAACGCCTTCTCTCAGTGCGGTGGATCTTTCTAGACATATTTTGGCCTCGGTTAATCATGATTTGGCGGCTTTGGCACGGATGACTATTCAGGATTTGAAAAAATTCAAGGGAATTGGAGAAGCCAAAGCTATAAGCATTGTAAGTGCACTCGAACTGGGTCGTCGACGAAAGGAATTGGAGCCTCGGAAACGGGCCAAAATCTCAAGTTCTCGGGATGTTTATGATCTTATGAAGCCCGAACTCTTTGATGAGATAGTAGAGCATTTTTATCTTTTATTGCTGACTCGATCCAATCATGTGATTCGAAAGGAACGAATTTCTCAGGGTGGAACCGCTGGAACAGTCGTTGATGCAAAATTGGTTTTTAAAGCAGCTTTGGATCATCATGCCCAATCCTTGATTCTAGTTCACAATCACCCCAGTGGAACCCTCAGTCCATCCGAACAGGATAAACGATTGACCAAGCGATTGACTGAAATAGGTCGGGCGATGGATTTGCCAGTATTGGATCATGTGATTTTTACAGATATGGGCTATTTTAGCTTCGCCGATGAAGGGATTCTGTAAATCATGAAAACAAACCATATTCTAATCATCTTCGTGTCTGTAGTAGTACTCGCAGCAGTAATTTATACACTTACCAGCGCTGAAGATCCTGAAACCTATATTGAAAAAATCGAAGCTGAGCGGGAGCGTCAATACAAATTTATCCGCTATAATATCGAATCCCCTTTGACTGAAGAACAAAAGCGGGACTTTAAAGAATTGACCTTTTATCCCATTGATCCTGCTTACAAAGTGAAGGCTCGTTTGATTCCCAACGAAGATAAACGAGTTCGTGAAGTCCCGCTAACGGATGGGTCCAAGGAACGATACATCGAACATTCCTTTGCTGAATTTGAGTTAGGGGGGCAGACAAATCGCCTGTTGCTTTTACAATCCATCGATGAGACGGATATGCGCAATTTCTTTTTGGCTTTTGCGGATGAGACGAGTAGTCGAGAAACCTACGGAGGCGGACGCTACATCAATGTTCGTCAAGATGGTAAAACTAGTATCACTATTGATTTTAATTTGGCCTATAATCCATACTGTGCTTACAATCCGGATTATGCTTGTCCTATTCCCCCCCGGGAAAATATTTTGAAAATCCCAATTGAAGCGGGAGAGAAAAATTACAAGTAATCAGTTTCGGCCTAGTTTAAATCCTTTAAATTTGTGGTCATTTACATGAAAAATCAGGGTTTTAGAACCCTTTTTCTTTATTGAGACCCGTGCGATATGCACTGAATTTCAGATTCTATGAAAATTTCAATCAATCGATTAAAAAAATACATTGCGCTAACTGAATCACCTGAGGAAATAGCCAGTCTACTTACCCAATCTGGATTGGAAGTGGAAGGGATTGAGGAGTTTATCTCCATCCCCGGAGGATTGGAAGGAATTGTCATCGGGGAGGTATTGACTTGTGAAAAACACCCGGATGCAGATAAGCTAAGTGTTACCACGGTGGATATTGGGTCAGATACCCCTTCTCATATCGTTTGTGGTGCTCCCAATGTGACAGCAGGGCTGAAAGTGTTGGTAGCTACCGTAGGTTCAACCTTGTATCCTTCAGAAGGGGATCCGTTTACCATCAAGAAAGCAAAAATTAGAGGTCAGGTATCTGAAGGAATGATCTGTGCCGAGGACGAGTTGGGGTTGGGAAGTAGTCACGATGGAATTATGGTCTTAGATACGGATTTGCCGAATGGAACTCCAGCTTCAGAACTATTCCCAGTTACAAAGGATCATGTGTTGGAAATTGGGCTTACACCCAACCGAGCCGATGCAGCTTCTCATTTGGGAGTTGCTCGGGATTTGAAGGCTTTATTGGGCAGGGAGTTGTGTTTGGATCAAGAACCTGAAATTAAGATTGAAACATCCGGTCCCGCGATCTCAGTCAAGGTTGAAGATTCGGAGGATTGCCCCCGATATGCTGGAATTACGATTACTGATTTGAAAGTGGGTCCATCTCCCAAATGGCTTCAGGATTTCTTGCGGGCCTTGGACATGGAGCCTATTAATAATGTAGTGGACATTACCAATTTTATCCTCCATGATTTAGGGCAGCCCTTGCATGCCTTCGATGCGGATAAGATTTCTGGAGGTAAAGTCATTGTCAAAAAACTCCCCAAAGACACCAAATTTACCACCTTGGATGAAAAGGAGAGAAAACTTTCCGGTGAAGAATTGATGATTTGCGATGAGCAGGGGGGGATGTGTATCGGAGGAATATTTGGAGGGATTGGATCTGGAGTGACGGATCAGACAACTTCCATTTTCTTGGAATCTGCTTACTTCTCTCCGGATGTAATTCGAAAAGGGGCGCAAACCCATGGCTTGAAAACGGATGCATCCTTCCGGTTTGAGCGAGGGACAGATCCCAATATGCCGGTTTATGCCTTAAAGCAGGCAGTAAAATTACTTCAGGAGATTGCAGGAGGGAAGGTTTGTTCTGAGATTATTGATCAATACCCGAATCCTATCGCAGACTTTGAAGTAGAGGTGACTTATGGGCACATCAATCGGTTGATAGGCAAGACAATCGAGCCAGCTCAGGTTAGGTCAATTTTGGAAGGATTGGATATCCAATTAAAAGACGAAACTTCTGAAGGATTTACAGCGATTGTGAAACCTTACCGAGTGGACGTTACCCGTGAGGCAGATATCATTGAGGAAGTTCTTCGAATATTTGGTTTCCAGCAGGTAGCTCTTTCAGAAAATCTAAAAACGGATTACCTGGCCGAGCATCCGGTGAAGGATCTGAACAAATTGCAATACCGACTTTCGGAAAGTCTCGGTGCACAAGGCTATCACGAGATTATCACTAATAGTTTGACAAAGCCTCTTTATGCTGAGAAATCCGGGTTCTTGGACTCATCATTGAATGTTGAGATTTTTAATAAACTTAGCGAAGACTTAGGTGTGATGCGTCAAAGCCTACTTTTCAGTGGCTTGGAAGTTTTGGCTCATAACATAAACCGACGACAGACTGATTTGAAATTATTTGAGTTTGGAACGGTTTATCAAAAAACTGAAGAAGGTTACCAAGAGGGTCGTCGATTGGCAATTTTCCATTCAGGCAATCGTGCTGCAGAAAGCTGGATTGAACCTTCCAAACCATTTGGCTTTGCGGATTTGTATGCTACGGTAGAAAAGGTGTTGGAAAAGCTAAACTTGGAGGCGAGTGAAGTACAAATGCGGGAAGCTTCTCCGTTTACTTATGGACTTCGTTTGATGCTCGGTCAAAAAGAATTGGGGATTGTCGGATTAGTGGATGATTCCATTTTGAAACTGACGGAAGTTCGTCAAGAAGTTTGGTATGCGGACTTGGATTGGGACTTGATGTGCAAAAAAGCTTCCGGATTGAAAAAGTATCAGGAAATCTCCAAGTTTCCGGAAGTTCGCCGAGATCTTTCCTTGGTGCTTGACAAAGCTGTGAGTTATGATCAAGTAAAACAAGTAGCAATAAAAGCAGGAGGGAAACTTCTTCAGCGCATTGGTGTGTTTGATGTTTATCAAGGAGATAAAATTGAGACAGGTAAAAAAGCCTATGCTTTGAGCTTCCACTTGCAGGATCAGGAAAAAACCCTGACCGACAAGGTAATTGACAAAACAATGCATAAATTGATGGAGGCTTTTCAAAATGAAGTAGGGGCTGTCATTAGAAGTTAAATAATGATTCACGAGGAACTGCAAAAACTGGAAAAACTGGCTAGACAGGCAAGTCTAAAACTTGCAGAAATGTCTGCGGAAAACAGTCAGTTGAAAGAAAAGTTGGCTCAAATAGAGGCTGATTTAGACCGGAAAGAGCAGCTCGTAGAGGATTTTAAAAATAAGATTAAAATTAGTAACATTGTGGATAACCGAACGGTGAATCCAGAGGATTCGGCCGAAATGAGTGAACTAATCAATAATTATATACAACAGATTGATCAACTGATCACCTATTTATCTGAATAAATGGAGACACTTGCTATACGCATCAAAATCGGTGACCGTGAATATCCCATGCGGGTAAAAGCGGAAGACGAAGCCAAAATTCGGCATGCAGGCAAGCTGATAAATGAGAAGCTTAGGAAATATAAATCGGAATTTGGACTAGATGATAATCAAGATTTACTGGCAATGGTAGCCTTTGACTGCATGGTGGAGTCTTTGGAAACCAATGAGGTAAATACTGAGGATAGTGAGCACATTCGTGCAAGTTTAGCTCAAATCAATTCCTTGCTTTCCAATGCATTATAATTGTTGAATTCCCACTGATTTTCCGAATTTTTAGGATTCCCTACAGGTCATATAAATACCAAAATACCTATGGGAGAAGTTTTATATATCATCCTGGCTGGCCTGGTGGGTCTTGGCGCAGGTGCCGCGCTTGCGAGCGTTCTGATAAAAAATAAGCATCAAAAATTAGAGGAAGAGACCAAAGAAAAGGTCAAGTCCATGTTGCGGGAGGCAGAGATTTCTGCTGAGTCTTTGAAGAAAGACCGAATTCTAGAAGCGAAAGAAAAGTACCTGAAACTTAAGTCCGAATTTGATGAGGAGGTTTCTCACAAGAAAAACATCCTCATTACCAATGAGAACAAGCTTAAACAGCGTGAGCAGCAGCTATCCAAAGAGCTGGAGCAAGTGAAACGCAAAGAAGCAGAGCTTGATAGCAAAAAAGAAAACTTGGATGCGCAATTGCACGCTGTGAAAGTTAAGAAAGATGAGTTGGATCGGGTAACCAACCAGCGAATCGCTGACTTGGAAAAAATCGCTGGATTAACCCGCGAAGAAGCTCGGGATCAATTGGTGCAGATGCTGACAGATGAGGCTCAAAGTAAAGCATCATCCAGAATTAAAGACATCTTGGATGAAGCGAAACTTTCTGCAACGAAGCAGGCAAAGAAGATTGTTTTGGATACCATTCAGCGGACTGCTACGGAGCATGCCATTGAAAACTGCGTATCTGTTTTCAATATTGAAAGTGACGATATAAAAGGAAAAATCATCGGTCGAGAAGGTCGAAATATCCGGGCTTTGGAAGCTGCTACCGGAGTAGAAATCATCGTAGACGATACACCTGAGGCAATCATTATTTCTGGCTTTGACCCAGTACGAAGAGAAATCGCTCGATTGTCACTTCATCGTTTGGTTCAGGATGGTCGAATCCACCCTGCCCGAATTGAAGAAGTAGTGGCCAAAACCGAGAAAAATATAGATGAGGAGATTGTAGAAATTGGAGAACGAACTTGTATTGATCTGGGAGTTCACGGATTGCATCCTGAGTTGATCAAGATGGTTGGTCGAATGAGATTCAGATCCTCTTATGGTCAGAACTTACTTCAGCATTCCAAAGAGACTGCGAAGTTGGCGGCGATCATGGCAGCCGAGATGGGCTTGAATGCGAAACTTGCCAAGCGTGCAGGCTTGCTGCATGATATCGGAAAGGTATGGCATGAGGAGCAAGAACTCCCACATGCAATCCTTGGGATGGAATTAGCCAAGCGCTATAAAGAACACCCTGAGGTTTGCAACGCAATTGGAGCTCACCATGATGAAATCGAAATGACTTCCATGATTTCACCGATTGTTCAGGCTTCTGATGCGATTTCAGGTTCTAGACCAGGTGCTCGTCGCGAAATCATGGATAGCTATATCAAGCGACTTAAAGAGCTTGAAGAATTAGCCTTGAGCTTTGATGGGGTCAATAAATGCTTCGCGATGCAAGCCGGTCGTGAATTGCGGGTTTTGGTAGATGCAGAAAATGTAGACGATCAAACGGCAAGCAAGCTTTCCTTTGATATTTCCCAAAAGATTGAAAAAGAAATGCAGTATCCGGGTCAGATAAAAATCACCGTGATTCGGGAAATGCGAGCTGTGAATTACGCTCGATAAAATTAATTAGAAAGGTAGTTGAATTTTCAGCTACCTTTTTTTCCTTTGTTTATGTTTTTAATAGAGCTATTAAACTTGGTCTCTGAAGGGATTTGGAGGGCTTGGAGAGCAATTTTTCACCATCGTTTGTCTAAAAAAGAATTGGAGATTCTCAATTCGTATTTTCCTTACTATTCCCAACTTCGCCCTATTCATCAGAAAGAATTCAGGGGACGTTTGGAGTTTCTTTTGACTGAAAAGAAATTTATTGCCCGGGGGAACCTACGAGATGTTAGTCCTGAAATGAGCGTTTTGATTGGAGCTACAATGGTACAGGTCACTTTTGGGCTTCCAGATGTTCAGCTCAGCCATTTCAAGAAAATCTTGGTTTATTCTGATACCTATTTTTCCAATATTTCTAAAGCCTATCACCGTGGGGAAGTAAATCCACGATTAGGAATTATTGTTCTTTCCTGGTCTTGTTTTGCAAGGGGATTGGCAGACTATGAGGATGGAGTGAATTTAGGAATTCATGAAGTCGCGCATGCCTTGAAATTGGAAAATCAGATTCGATACAATGGAGAGAGTGATTTTTTCCATCCTGTTATTTGGGAGGAATACCAAGAATTGGCACAACAAGAAAAGGAGTTTATCAAATCTCGAACTGATGATTTTTTTCGCGAAAGGGGCGGGGAGGATTCCCATGAATTTTTCGCGGTTGTTTTGGAAAACTTTTTTGAGAGGCCAGAATTATTCAGAGAACGTAAACCTGAATTATATAGAGCCTTAGTTCGCTTGCTCCGACAGGATCCAATTACCCTAAAGTCTGCCTAATTTCAATTTTAACCCTTCCAAGGCTTGAGTTAATTCTAGGGTTAGCCCATGATACGAGTTTAAGTCTTCACCCCATAAGTCCTTATTCCCCAATACTTCGTGAATGAGTTTATTTGGATCTGGATTTTTCCAAGTATTTTGAAAAAATGAAGTTACTGATGGGAGATCTTTTACTGGTAGCGTAGTTCTTTTGAAATTCCCTTTGTAAAAAAGTATAATAGCAGCAAACGCTTCGAGTAATCTCACTGGCCATTTGCCAAATTTTTGATGGAAATCGAGCATAGATGGAAGAACTCGAACCTTAAATTTTGAAATGCTATTGAGTGCAATGGATTGAAGCTCATGTCTGATAAAAGGGTTGGCAAATCGCTCCAAGATATCTTCTGAATAGCTTTCCAGTTCATCTTTTCTTCCATCGAGACTTGGAATGATTTCTTGGAAAAGCAGCGCTTTTAGCCAATTCTCAATTTCTGCATTTTCCACACATTCCCGGACTGTTCTAAATCCTTGCAGGTATGCGAAAGGCACTAAGGCTGTATGGGCTCCGTTTAAAATCCGAACTTTTCGAGTTTGGAAAGGGCCGAGGTCTTTGACGAATTTGACATTCAATCCAGCCTGATCTAAAGGAAAAACCTGTGGTAGCCATTCCGGACCTTTGATTGCCCAAAAATGAAAAGGCTCAGCCATTACGAGTAATTCATCTTCGAAATCAAGTCTCGGAGCAATTTCGGCATAATTCGCCTTTGGGAATCCCGGTACTATTCGATCCACTAAAGTATCACAGAACGTACAGGCCTGATTAATCCAGTTTGAAAATCCCGCTTCCAATCCCCATAAATCAGCATACCAAAGAATACTGCTTTTTAAGCTTTGACCATTTTTTTCGATGAGTTCACAGGGCAAAAAAATCAGCCCCCTTTTGGAATCACCGTTAAAATGATGAAAGCGATGCAAAAGGAATTGGGTGAGTTTTCCTGGAAACGTTATTGGAATTGAATCAAAAGTTTGATCCTCTTCATTTGTCTCAATCCCAGCTTCTGTAGTATTAGAAATTACAAACTGGAGGTCTGGGTTTTCAGCAAGTTGAAGAAAAGCCTCAAAGCTTTTATACACACAGGAATAATCCGAAACGCAGGTAATTTCTTTTAATTGATCGACTTTCTTTCCGTTTGCTATGCCTGCTTCCCAAACATGAAACCGATTCTTTTGCCTTTGCATTCGAGGGTCTTCTTCCTTCGAATGAATTTGAATAGTATGGATTTTTCCATTGAAAACGTCTTTTTCATGTGCAATATCGATCATCCAGTCGAGGAAGCCTCGGAGGAAATTACCGTTTCCAATCTGGAGGATTTGTATAGGGTTTTCGGACTGCATGGCTCAATTAAAGAGAAACTCCACGTTTCCAAGGAATAAAGTCATTTTGGTCCAAATCCATGGCTTTTGTGGATTTTTTTCCACTAGCAACCAAAATTATTTCCTCAAGTAATTCTTCCCCCATTTCCTCAATGGTTTTCTCTCCTGAGATAATGGGGCCGGCATCAAAATCAATGATATCGGGCATACGATGGGCTAATTGCTGATTGGTTGAAACTTTGATGACTGGGGTAATGGGATTGCCAGTGGGGGTTCCCAATCCGGTTGTGAAAAGGATAATATTGCATCCTGAACCAGCCATTGCCGTGGTACTTTCAACATCATTTCCCGGTGTACATAGGAGTGAAAGTCCTGGCTTTTTTAAATACTCTCCATAATCCAAAACATCTGCCACAGGAGAAGTTCCACCTTTTTTGGCGGCCCCACAGGATTTAATGGCGTCGGTGATTAATCCATCCTTGATATTTCCCGGAGAAGGATTCATATCAAAACCCGAACCTACTTTTTCTGCGGCATTTGCATAAGCGCGCATTAATTCTGTGAAACGGGAGGCTATTTGATCATCGACACAGCGATCGATTAGATTTTGCTCTACTCCACATAGTTCCGGGAACTCAGATAATACCGCTTTTCCGCCCAAGCCGACCACCAGGTCCGAAACATGGCCGAGAACAGGATTGGCCGAAATACCTGAAAATCCATCTGATCCCCCGCATTCCAGTCCAATAGATAATTTGCTCAGCGGAGCTGGCTTTCTTTCCAATTTATTGGCAGCGACCAAACCCCAAAAGGTTTTTTCAATAGCTTTTGCTAATAATTCTGCTTCAGTTCCTTCCTTTTGCTGTTCAAAGACAAACAGGAGTTTATCAAAACCCGGATTAATTAACTGAAGTTTTTCTTTCAAAATAGCTGCCTGGGCATGTTGGCAACCCAAACTCAAGACAGTGGCTCCTGCCACATTGGGATTATGAATATACCCGGCAAGCAAGGCACACAAAGCCTCCGCATCTTGACGAGTGCCTCCACATCCTCCCTGATGAGTTAAGAATTTGATGCCATCAACTTGTGGAAATAGTTGCTGACTTTTTGGATTGGAAAAAGCCTCAAAAGTAAAATCCGATTCTTTTTTTCCACTTTGATATTCTTCTACAAGTCCTTTGACCAGGCCTTTATATGGATTTGGTTTGGCGTAACCCAATTCTTCCAAAAAAGCATTTCGAATTACTTCAACATTTCTGTTTTCACAAAAAACCAAAGGAATGACTAACCAATAATTAGCCGTTCCCACCTGCCCATCGGATCGATGGAAACCGTCAAAGGTTCTGTTTTTAAATCGATCCAAGGAAGGCGAATTCCAGGTATAGTTAATTTTTTTTCTACCGAATTGAGCACTATCATGCTTGATGTTTTCCGTACTCAATAGCCCTCCTTTTGGGATAGGGTTTGTCACTTTTCCCACTATAACCCCATACATGATAACCGAGTCTCCCGTTGCTAGGTCTTCCAATGCAAACTTGTGTTTTGCCGGAACCTCATCTTGAAGCAGGAGATTTGTTTCACCCATTTCAATCGGCTCACCCTTTGGTAAATCCTGAAGAGCTACTCCAACATTATCACTGGGATCTATCTTTAAACTTCTGTTTTTCATGGTGGAGATTCTTGGGCTAAAATGAAAAAGCAAGATAGAAGGCTTTTGAGAAAAATAAAGGTTAAGTAAGGAAAGCTCAAGCTGATCTCCTTTTATTGGTAAAATAAATCCTATCCTGTGGGACCTGGATAGGCTTTCAAAGCCGATTCCGTAATTCTTCTGCCAATAATCTTCTAAAAAGTGTATTATTGTTTAGTGAGTTAAATTTTAATGATGCTAGCTAGAAAAGCGTTTTGGGTTCTTCTGTTTTCGTTTTTTATAGGGGTTTCCTGTTCTGGCCCTTCCAATGTCCGGGTGATTAAAATGGGGCATGCCTTGGTGACGTCTCACCCCGTTCATGAAGCGATGCTTTTTTTAGCGGAAAGAGTGGAGGAAAAATCAGGTGGGAGATTGAAAATAAAAGTTTATCCCAACCAACAATTAGGAACAGAACGAGAACTGGTAGAACTGCTTCAAATTGGAAGTTTGGGTATGACAAAAGTATCCTCAGCTGCTTTGGAAGGCTTTGCTCCCATGATGCAAGTGTTGGGTGTGCCATTTTTGTTTCGTGACGATGAGCACTTAAACAAGGTGCTGAAAGGGGAAATCGGAAAAAAATTACTCTTAGATGGTCAAAAATATTGGTTGAGAGGACTGTGTTACTATGATGCCGGCAAGCGAAGCTTTTATTCTAAAGATAAGCCAATTGAGAGTCCTGAGGATTTGAAGGGTTTGAAAGTTCGTGTGATGGAGTCTAATATGGCGACCAATATGGTTCGAGCGATGGGTGGTTCACCTACTCCTGTTGCCTATGGTGAATTGTATACAGCACTTCAGCAGGGAATTGTAGACGGAGCTGAAAACAATCCACCAAGTCTTTATACTTCCAAGCATTATGAAGTTTGTAGTTATTATTCCCTGGATGAGCATACCGCTTTGCCGGATGTGGTAATTGTAAGTACAAAAGTTTGGGAAAGCTTGAGTCCGGAAGAACAGGTTTGGTTGCAAGAAGCAGCCGATGAGTCAGCTGAATATCAATATAAACTTTGGGCTGCTTCGACTCAAAAATCACTCGAGGAATTGGAAAAAGCGGGAGTTGTAATTTCCTATCCCAATAAGGAACCCTTTCGAAAGGCAGTCAGCTCAGTTTATGAATCTTTAAAGACTGAGGAACCGGAAATTTATGAAATCATACAAGAAATCCAGGACATCGAATGAGTGAGCTGTTTTCTTTAAAATGGAAAAGTCAAATTGATCGACTCATTGCTTCCGCATTGGTGGGATTGATGGCCTTAATGGTGATTAATGTGACTTGGCAGGTGGTGTCCAGATATGTTTTTCAAAATCCCAGTTCTTTTACAGACGAACTTGCCCGATACATGTTGATTTGGGTTGGAATGCTGGGGGCAGCCTATGTGGCTGGAAAGGATCAGCATCTAGCCATAGATATTGTTTTGAGTAAAATGACTAATTCTCAAATCCTCAAAACCAAAATTTTGATCCACCTTTTTGTACTTCTTTTTGCGCTGGCCGCCATGGTGATAGGAGGGAGTAATTTGGTATTTATCACCTTTACATTAGGACAAACTTCTGCAGCATTAAAAATCCCATTAGCCTATGTGTATGCCATTATTCCCCTTAGTGGACTTTTAGTGATTTATTACCAAATTTTGGCGATTTATCAATTGAAAAACCCCAAAAAGACTTTTTGATATGGAGACGTTAAGTGTTCTGGTTTTAGTTATTTCTTTTTTATTCTTTCTGGGAATCGGCGTGCCTGTAGCTTGGAGTTTGGGTCTGTCTAGCTTGCTTACACTTTTAGTAACTGTTTCTGCTTTGCCTGCAGCTACTACCATCGCTCAACGAATGGGAACAGGCCTAGACAGCTTTTCCTTATTGGCAATTCCATTTTTTATACTTGCAGGCGAGTTGATGAACAGGGGAGGGATTGCAAACCGATTAATTGAATTTGCGAAAGCTTTGACTGGAAGGTTACCAGGAGGGCTTTTACATGTCAATGTGATTGCTGCGATGCTGATGGGGGCCATAGCAGGTTCGGCAGTGGCCGCGGCTTCTTCCATGGGAGGAATTTTGGGTAAAAGAATGGAGAAGGAAGGATATCCAAAAGAACTTGGGGCAGCTGTAAACATCACTTCCTCCACAACTGGGTTGGTCATTCCGCCTTCTAATGTGCTCATTGTCTATTCTTTAGCTTCTGGAGGGGTTTCAGTGGCTGCTTTATTTGTGGCGGGCTATATTCCAGGGCTCTTGGTGGGATTGATGCTAATGATTACAGCAGCTATTTTGGTGAAAATCAAAAAACTGCCTTCCGGTGAATCTTCTTCCTTTAAGCATTTGCTTTCCACCTTTTGGAAAGCTATTCCTAGTTTGTTTTTACTAATCGTGGTGATCGGAGGAATTGTGGCTGGAGTTTTTACAGCCACAGAGGCTTCAGCAATTGCTGTTTTGTATGCCTTGGGGCTTTCTCTGATTTACAAGGAACTGAAAGTTTCTCAACTTCCATCAGTTTTGCTGAAGTCTGCAGAAACTACGGCTGTGGTGATGTTGCTGATTGCAACCTCAATGGCGATGTCTTGGGTAATGTCCGCCGAAGAAATTCCTCAACAAATAGCAAATTCGCTACTTTCTTTGAGTGATAATATTGTGGTCATTTTGATCATGATTAATTTGATTCTCCTATTTGTTGGAGTGTTTATGGATATGACTCCAGCTGTTTTGATTTTCACTCCGATTTTTCTCCCTATAGTTACAAAACTTGGCGTGGATCCTGTTCATTTTGGGATTATGATGGTTTTGAATTTGTGTATCGGCCTTTGTACTCCACCTGTAGGCTCAATACTTTTTATAGGTGTGGGAGTGGCACAAACGAGTATTCAAAAAGTACTTAAACCATTGCTTCCCTTCTTTTTTGCGATGATTTTAGCCTTGATTTTAATAATGCTATTTCCGCAAATCAGTCTTTGGCTTCCTAGCCTCTTTGGGGTGTAGATAAAAAAAGAGGACTTTTCGATTCGTCCTCTTTTTGTTTTAGTTAGAGCCTATTACTTGTTTGATGAATGCGACTGATTGGGGAATTTGCTCTACAGATCGGCTGCTTTCATCTTCGATAACCAAAAAGGCGGTACCCTGCTTTTGGGCTTCCTTTATTATTTTTTCAATTCCTACATCTCCTGTTCCCAATACTACATTAGTCTCAACGTCTCCATGTCCATCCTCGGAATTTGGAGTGCCTATTTTCCGGTCTTTCAAATGAAGCATAGGGAATTTTCCTTTGTGCTTTTTCATAATTTTCAAAGGATCCCCTCCGCCCATTTTTACCCAATAAACATCCATATTAAAGGCAAAATTTTCTGCATTTTCTAACATCCAATCCATAACAACGCCTTTTCCAGCAGGAGCAAACTCATAACCATGGGGATGATACAATAAGGTGATTCCTTCCTCCTGAAAGTCTTTTCCAACCTCATTGAAAAGTGCTGTTGCCACTTTGATTTCATCCAAAGAAATCGGTCCTTCCTGATGAGGAATCCAATAGCAGGTTGCGTATTTGACACCTTGTTTTTTGGCCTCAGCGATAATCGGGGTCGGGTCCCGCAGTAATTGATTGTAATCGGCACCTACTCCGACGATTCGGAGTCTCTTATCTGCAAAAAGCTGCTCATATTCGGCATCCGAAAGCCCATATTGCCCACCTCCCTCAATGGCATAGATTCCCCAATCAGCAATCATCTTGTAGTATTTAACTGGATCTTCGGGAAGTTGATTTCGAAGGGAGTAGGTTTGAATGGCAATTTCCTGAGCAAATGCTAGATGGAAAAATAAGTAAAGGACTGGCGTTAAGGTGAAGTGCTTGAGATTCATGGCTATTTTTTTCTTTTAAGATATTGATTCTTGGTAATTCAAAAAAGTAGCTCTTTCTAGTTGACGATAAATTGAAATAGGTCAACAGCCTTCTCTAAAATTGAGAATGGGGTATTTTTTCACCCAGAAACTTTTTTCACCAGTTTCCATTTGAAATTCATTTCACTTAACTTGAAAGAAACTATGCTATGAATTCACGTAGGAATTTTATTCAAAAGACCTCACTGATTGGACTTGCTATGAGCCTTAAACCCGATTTTTCACTTTTTGCAGCTCAAGATAAAATTTTGGGTCACGGAGACTTCCGATATAAAGTAGATATGAAGTGGGGAAATTTAGATCCCGAAAAATTCCCGGTTGTGAACTGTCATGAAATGGTCATGGATCGAAAAGGAAGAATGATCTTATTGACAGATGAACCTAGAAATAATGTGATTATTTATGATCAGTCCGGGAAGTTATTGGGGACTTGGACACTGGGATTGAAGGCGGCACATGGACTCACGCTAGTGGATGAAGGTGACGCTGAATACTTGTGGATTGTAGATAATGGAGGACGTGTGGTAAAAACCACCTTGAAGGGAACAGTCGTGTCAGAAGTGACTAATCCGATAAAAGCAGGAATCTATGAGGAGGGGATGCGCTGGACGCCTACTGAGACAGCCGTTGCGCCAAACGGGGATTTATACATTGCCGACGGCTATGGATCTCAATTTTTCTTACACTATGATTCAAAAGGGAATTTTATCCGAAAATTTGGTGGAGATGGTCATGGTGATGCTGAATTCAAAACTGCCCATGGGATCACTGTAGATCAGCGCGGTGGTAAGGAGCCTACTTTGATTTGTACCTCAAGAGGACATAATTCTTTCAAAAGGTTTTCCATGGATGGAAAGTATTTGGAGACGATTTTTCTTCCTGGGGCTTTCGTTTGTCGTCCGGTAATCCACGGGGAAAATCTCTATGCCGGCGTATGTTGGTCCAGATTAAAATATTTGGAGCAGATGGATAATTCTGGGTTTGTTACCATTCTTGATAAGAATAATCAGGTAGTTTCAAACCCAGGAGGAACAGCTCCTGAATATAGAAATGGGGAATTGCAACTGATGGTGCAATCCGACCCCGTATTTAAGCATTGTCATGATGTGTGCATAGATCAAGATGATAATATTTATGTCTGTCAATGGAATGCCGGTAAAACTTACCCGATCAAGCTGATTCGGGTTTAAGTTTAATTTTTACACTTTTGATCTTAAGTCATGAAGTCAGTTAGAATTAGTTGGTTTGAAATTCCTGTTACAGATATGAGACGGGCCATCAAATTTTATGAGGAGGTATTTGATTGTCAGTTGAATCATCAGGATTTGGGCGATTTTCAAATGGCGTTGTTTCCATCTGAAGAGGGAAGGGATGGTGCTTCAGGCAGTTTGGTCTTTCATCGAGATTTTTACGCGCCAAGTTCACATTCCGGAATTCTGATTTATTTTTTTACGGAGGATTGTGCACAGGAATTGAGTCGAGTGGAAAAAGCAGGAGGGAAGGTTTTAATTCCCAAACGTCAAATAAATCCTGAAATGGGATTTATGGGTGTTTTTTCAGATTCGGAAGGAAATCGAATCGGTATCCGCTCAAAAGTATAAAAAGGAGTGTGTTTTAGAGTTTTATTTAAATTTTTTTAAGCCATTACTTGAAAAAAGTCTTTGATTCTTCTTTCGAGTTAAATAATCCAAAAGTTTTTAGCCAGTTAAGTAGGATTTTTTCTATTCAAAACCCGGTAACCAATGGAGCTAATCAGTGGTTTTTCTTAAATTTTTCTGATGGAAATCATCTAATTTTCTCATTTGTGGATAAGTGACTGGATTTTGTTAATAATCTGTTGAAATACCATAAATTTTGTCGTGATAAATTGTGGGAAAATAAAATTTTAAAAACTTGTATTCTTATGAAATCTTGCTCAAATTTGATATTACCAAGTGAGAGATAAATGGTCGGAAAACGTTCCGGGTCTTGGTTTGAAAGTTTGGGATCAGGCACAAAGGGGAATTCACTTCGAGTGAATTTCTGAAATGGGTAACCGCAGAAGTGCTGTCAAGATGTGTTGAGCTTGGGGAAGTCTTCGGACTAATTCAAGTAATCTGTCGCTGCCACTGACTGATAATTCAGTTGGGCTTGTTGTAGACTTCGGTTTATAACTAGGTAAGCAAGGCATATGAATCAACGAACAGAGAGGCTTCGGCTTCAATGTCATCAGGCACGAAGGAACTATCCTGCAAAGGATAGTTTGAAACGGGTAAGCCGCAGAAGTGTCATCAGATCCACCCATTCGAAAGCTGTCAAAGGTTTTCCTGGGCATCAGGTGTGAAGGGCCTTGCTTTTCGGAGTAAGGTTGAGACAGGCAACTGCAGAAACACGACATGGTGGTTCAGTTGGGAATACTCTTCGGAGTAGCTTCAGATTAAAGGCTTCCTACTGGTCAACAGATGGAGCCACGAACTGTAGCTTGGCGCGATTTAACAATTACGGTTGTTAGGTTGTGGAACGGGAAGTAATCGAAAGGTTGCTTCCCGTTTTTGTTTTTAGAGCTTTAGAATGGATATTTTGATTTAAAGAATATTTCAACCATTTATATTCATTTCACTGGAATATTTACCAGGTTTTATTTTGCTTTTCCCATATTTCATTCCAACAATTTAGAAAATGTCAAATCTCAATCTGAAAGCCCAAGCCCAAAACACATATGATGCCATTGTAATAGGATCGGGAGCGAGTGGAGGTTGGGCTGCAAAAGAACTTTGTGAAAACGGACTAAAAACCTTAGTTCTTGAAAGAGGACGCATGGTGCGGCACATTGAAGATTATCCGACCGCATCCAAAGCCCCTTGGGAATTTGAGTTTAGAGGAACGGTTCCCATCGAAAAGCGTTCTGGAATCGGAGCAGCTCGATGGGGTCGAGAAGAGACTATGCATTGGGCTTTAGCGGAAGATGAACAGCCGTACATTGAAGAAAAACCTTTTCGTTGGTTTAGAGGCTACCATGTTGGTGGGAAATCCTTGCTGTGGGCCAGGGGGACTCAGCGATGGTCTGATTTTGATCTCGAAGGTCCAGCTCGTGATGGCTATGCTGTTGATTGGCCTATTCGGTACAAAGACTTGGAGCCTTGGTATAAACATGTAGAAACCTTTGTTGGGTTTTGTGGATCGAAGGACGGGTTGGATGTATTGCCTGATCAGATTGTCCAACCCGGCTTTGAATTAAGCTGCGTAGAAAAGTACTACAGCGAGCAGCTCAAAAAGATATATGGAGACCGCTATTTGATCCAAGGAAGATGTGCGCATTTGACTGATCCTCAGGAAATCCATAAACAGCAGGGGAGAAACAAATGTCAGCATCAAAATATGTGCAACAGAGGTTGTATCTATGGTGGCTATTTTTCTGCTAATGCAGCGACGCTTCCATGGGCCGAAAAAACGGGAAATCTTACTGTTCGTCCGGATTCTGTCGTGGAGTCCATTTTATATGATGAAGAAAAAGGGAAAGCAATTGGGGTCCGAATTATCGATCGGCACACCAAGGAAGCGATGGAGTTTTATGCGAAAGTCATTTTTGTCAATGCTTCAACGATTAACACCAATGCCATCCTACTAAACTCTAAATCCTCACGTTTTCCAAACGGTCTCGGAAATGATAATGGTTTGATGGGAAAATTTATGGCTTGTCATAACTATAGGGGAAAAGGCTATGCAACTTTCGAAGGCTTTTTTGACCAAGCAACTGAGGGAAGGCATCCTGGTCATGCATATGTGCCACGCTTTAGAAATGTCTACAAACAAGAGACTGATTTCCTAAGGGGATATGCTATAGGAATGTCTGGCAGTAGAAGAATAGATTCTGATACTTCAGGAATTGGCCATCAGCTAAGAGATAATATCCTCAACAGAAAATATGGTGTTTGGGGAATGGCAGCTTGGATGCAAGGTGAAGTAATCCCTATTGAATCCAATCATATGCGTTTAAGTGAGACTGAAACCGATAAATACGGGATTCCAAAAATCATCATGTCTGTAGAATGGACTGAAAATGACGATAAAATGACAGCGGATTTCCTTCAGCAACAATATGAAATGTACGAACGGATGGGATTCACCAATATTGATGTGAGCGATTCGGGAGCACCTCCGGGATCAGATATTCATGAAATGGGAGGCGTCCGTATGGGTAAAGATCCAAAGACTTCACTATTAAATAAGCATAATCAATTGCATGCATGTCCCAATGTATTTGTGACAGATGGCGCTTGTATGACTAGTACCAGTACTCAAAATCCCACCTTGATGTTTATGACTTTAACCGCTAGGGCGGCAAATTTTGCAGTCGAGGAATTAAAAAAGATGAACTTATAAAAAGTTGCTAAAACTAAAATAACCTTACCTATGAAGAATTCCTGGATGCTTATCCCAGTCCTTTTCCTCTTTTTCTTTCAAACTTTCCACACAAATGCTCAGAAAAAAGGAGACCCTATATTTCAAGTTCCGCTTGGAATAGCCTCTTATACATTCCGAAACCATTGGGAAAATGGAGTAGAAGAGACACTTGATATTATTCAAAGCTTAGGGTTTACCGAATTTGAAGGGGGAGCTCCAGCGGGTGTTAGTCCAGAAGATTTTAAGCAAATGTGTGCCGAACGAGGTATTTCGATTCCATCGACGGGGACTGGCTTTGAGCAATTGGAAAAAGATCCTCAGGCAGTAGCAGATCGAGTGAAAGCCTTGGGGGCTGACTATGTGATGTGTGCCTGGATTCCCCACAAGGTAGGGGGATTTTCGAAAGCCGATGCAGATCGGGCTATCCAAGTTTTTAATCAGGCTGGTAAAGTGCTGAAGGAAAACGGAATTACATTTAAATATCACGTGCATGGTTATGAATTCCAGCCTTATGGAGATGCTACTTTGTTAGAGTATTTGATTGAAAAAACAGATTCAGAATATGTCAAATTGCAAATGGATGTAATGTGGACATACTTCGGAGGTGGAAACCCTGCAGAACTTCTCCGGAAATACGGGGATCGCTGGGTATCCCTACATCTGAAAGACTTTAGAAAAGGAGCGCCCAAAAATTTAACTGGCTTGACAGGTCCCGAGAATGATGTTCCCCTCGGAGAAGGTGAGCTGGATTTTGTTTCGATATTGAAGGAAGCAAATCGAATTGGGATCAAGCATATGTTTATTGAAGATGAGAGCGAAAACGAATTGGAAGCCTTACCGAAGAGCATTGCTTATTTAAAAAGTTTGCGGTATTAAGCTTTTGGCCGATTCACCAAATCAGAGGATTGGCGGAAATTTTATCTAAATCCCAAGGATTTGATTTAAATAGTTAAAAAAAAGAATCTAATAATTCCTGAGATGGGTAATCTTGAAGAAAATTCTTTTTGATTTCCGAAAAAAATCCAAACCTTAGGGGCGAGTTATTAAGGGGGTAGGTTCTTTTAGATGGACGAAAAAGTTTCCGTTCATGTAAAAATTGGCCGATTCAGTGCTTAAATGCTGAATTTTTCAAAAAAATCTAAAAGGACTCATTGTTTTTTGAAGCCAAAAAATGATAACTTTAAAACTCGATTTTACTTTAGAAACCATTTAACCTTTATCAAAAGTCTATTTAAAATTCACATTATGAGAAAGTTAATCGCTTTGTTCATGCTGGCAGGTATCTTGTTTGCACCTGTTTTCGCTAACGCACAAGAAGCAGAAGCCGATAGTGCGGCTCAAGAAGAAACAACACCAGTAGCAGAGGAGCCTGCTGCATCTCCTATGATCGTCGATGACGAAATTGTAGCAGAGGAGCAAAGTTTCCATCAGGTGGTAAAAGAGAAGTTCATTGAAGGTGACCCTGTCTTCATGACTCCGGTATTGATCTGTTTGATTCTAGGTCTTGCCGTAGCTCTAGAAAGAATTATCACCTTGAACCTTTCAACAACTAATACCAAGAAGCTTCTTTCTAAAGTAGAAGATGCTTTGTCTTCTGGTGGTGTTGAAGCTGCTAAAGACGTTACAAAAAGCACTAAAGGACCTGTTGCTTCTATCTTTACTCAAGGTCTGATGAGATACTCAGAAGGCATTGAAATGGTAGAGAAATCTATCATCGCATACGGATCCGTAGAAATGGGTCGATTGGAAAAAGGTCTTGTTTGGATCTCCCTATTCATTTCACTTGCTCCAATGCTTGGGTTCATGGGTACGGTAATTGGTATGATCGGTGCATTCGACTCTATCGAAGCAGCTGGTGATATCTCTCCATCCCTTGTAGCAGGTGGTATTAAGATCGCCCTCTTGACAACCGTTGCAGGTTTGATTGTTGCGATCATCCTTCAGTTGTTCTACAACTACTGTGTGGCTAAAATTGATTCTTTGGTAAACGACATGGAAGATGCTTCTATCACTTTGGTAGACATCCTTGTGAAGCACAAATTGACTGGAAAGTAATTTCCAGGTTGATTTCGTACCAATTTATTTAATTAGTCAAACACCAAAGAAGAAACAATTATGGATACTTATGACATTTTCCTATACGTTGGATATGGTCTAGTGATCTTCGGTGCTTTCTTCGCGATTGTCATGCCTTTAATCAAGTCATTAGACAATCCGAAATCCTTGCTGAAGACCGTCGTGGGGATCGTGGCCATCGCTGTGTTGTTCTTCATTGCTTACTCTGTGTCTAGCAACGAAGTACTTCCAAAATTCGAAGCAGAGCCCTTTAACTTGACTCCTACGGGTTCACAGTTTGTAGGAGGTATGTTGATTACAACCTACATTTTAGCAATTGTAGCTCTTGTAGGTATTGTATTTACAGAATTCAATAAAGCTATTAAGTAATTATGGCTAAAAGTAAAAGCAGAATGAGTCAGGAGGTCAATGCAGGGTCCATGGCGGATATCGCCTTCCTGTTGTTGATTTTCTTTCTCGTGACGACAACGATCGCTTCGGATAAAGGGATTTTGAACGTCCTTCCTCCGAAGTTGGATCCGAATAATCCACCACCAGAAATCGACAAAAACGAGCGTAATATCTTTACGATCCTCGTCAATGCAAATGATGATCTTCTGGTAGAGGGTGAGTATCGTGAAAATGCAGAGGGTTTGGATGAGGAAATCAAAGCTTTTGTTTTGAATTTCGGTGCGCCTGATGAAGATGCACAAGCCTTGTTCAACTCACTTCCTGCTTCTCTTAGAGCGCAAGCCAAAAGAGATCCTGAATCATCTGACCATCCTGGTGAGGCAGTTATATCCATTAAAACCAACCGTGGTACTTCCTATGAAAAATACTTAGAGGTATTTGACTTAGCGAAAAAAGCGTATTTCGATATCTATGCGGAGCGCGTAAATTTGGATACAGACGAATACCGAACCTTAACTGGAAAAGATGAAGCAGAAGATGCTTTGATCGATAAAGGAAAAGAAGGAATCCCTATGGCGATTTCTATTGCAGAACCTGATAAAATCGGTAGTTGATATGGCAAAGTTTAAGAAAAAGACGAAAACCTCGGAAAGTATCCCTACCTCGGCGCTTCCTGATATTATCTTCATGCTTTTGTTCTTCTTCATGGTGACAACAGTATTGAGAGAACAGGAAATCTTGGTAGAGCAGAAAATTCCGCAAGCTACCCAGCTTCAGAAGCTGCAAAAGAAGACTCTCATTTCTTACATCTATATCGGTAAGCCCAAGAACACTGCATTGTATGGATCTGAACCACGGGTTCAGGCAAATGATGCGTTGATGAATACCACAGATATTATTCAGTGGGTAAACAGAGAGCGCGATGCGCTTCCTGAAGCTGATAGAGGAATGATCACTATTTCCATGAAAGTGGATAAAGACGTGAAAATGGGTCCTATCTCCGACGTTCAAACTGAACTTAGAGAAGCAGATGCTCGCCGAGTTCTTTATGCTTCCGTTGGAAAGGTAGTGCGTAATTAATTATTAATAATCTTTATATTGAAAGCTACTTCTTTTGAAGTAGCTTTTTTTATTTCCATATGTCTCTACTCGTTACTAACAGAAAGAAAGTCCAAAATGCTTGGGCTATGTATGACTGGGCTAATTCGGTGTATAGCTTGGTAATTACTTCTACGATATTTCCAGTCTATTACAATTCCGTTACGAAGGGAATTGATGGATCCGAAATCGTCTCTTTTTTTGGGTTTGAGATTATCAATACCGTTCTCTATTCCTATTCCATTTCTTTTTCCTTTTTAATAATTGCTTTGATATCTCCCCTTCTTTCTGGGATAGCTGATTCAAGTGGTAAAAAATTAGAGTTCATGAAGTTTTTTGCCTATTTGGGCTCCGTGGCTTGTATTGGACTTTATTTTTTTGACGGTGATAATCTTGAATGGGGAATTCTTTGTAGTGTAACAGCTAGTGTTGGATATGCGGGAAGTATTGTGTTTTACAATGCCTTCCTACCTGAAATTTCCAAAGAAAGTGAATATGATTTGTTGAGCGCCAAAGGCTTTGCCTTAGGTTATATAGGAAGTGTAATCCTTTTGGTTTTAAACCTCGCCATGATTCAAATGCCTGGAGTGTTTGGAATTCCTGAAGGAGGGATGGCGGCAAGGCTTTCATTTTTGATTACTGGGATTTGGTGGGCTGGATTTTCACAAATTCCCTTCCGAGTATTACCCAGTAATCCCTACAATAAGAAATTGAAACGGGAGCTATTTTTTCATGGCTATCAGGAGATCCGAAAAGTGCTTGGCCAAATTAGAACCATGCCCGTTATGAATAAATTTTTGGCTTCCTTTTTCTTCTACTCTATGGGAGTACAAACGGTAATGTATCTAGCTGCCACTTTTGGAGATAAAGAACTTGGTCTTCCGGGAGCTCAATTGATCATGACCATATTGATTATTCAATTTGTGGCTATCATAGGGAGTTACCTTTTTGCCTTTATTTCCAAGCGCTATGGAAACAAAATCAGCCTTGTGATCATGGTTTTGATTTGGACCTTGATCTGTGGTGCAGCCTATTATGTATACAATGTTTATGAGTTTTTCGCTTTGGCATTTGTAGTCGGCTTAGTAATGGGAGGAATTCAATCCCTTTCTCGCTCCACCTTTTCCAAGTTGATTCCAGAAAGCACGACAGACCATGCTAGTTTTTTTAGCTTCTATGATGTGACTGAGAAAATTGCAATCGTATTAGGGACCTTTTCTTATGGAATCATTGAGCAGTTGACGGGTAGCATGCGTAATTCAGCCTTATCCTTGGGAATTTTCTTCATTGTAGGTTTAGGGTTTCTTCTTTTAGTATCTATTCCTAAAAAAGAATTATCAGTAAAAGCAGGTTAAGCTTATGATTCGCATTTTACAAGGAGGATCGGTTAAAAAATTGGACAAGCTTTATTGCGATTGGAATGCGCTACCCAGTTATGATTTGATGGAGCGTGCAGCACAAGGATTTTGTCATTGGTTTATCCGAAAGGACTTTACTAAGGAGAAAAGTATCTACGTTTTTGTTGGTGCTGGAAATAATGGAGGGGACGGGTTGGCTATCGCTCGGATATTGTATGAAAAGGGTTGGGAAGTAATTGTTGCAGCTTGCTTTGATGAAGATGCCGAACTTAGTCCCGATGCCCAGAAAAATCTGGACCGTCTTCCCAAGGAGATTGAATTTACAAATTGGAGAGAGGTATCTCCTGAAGCTGATTCAATTTTTTTGGATGCGTTCCTGGGGGTTGGATTAAAAGGTGAATTGCGAAATACCGCCGAGGAAGTGGTTCAAAAGATCAATGACTTAAGCGGTATAAAAATAGCTGTTGATATTCCAAGTGGGTTGAGTTCTGAAGGAATTGCGGGTCAGAATGTAGTAGCAGCAGCTTATACAGTAACTTTTGCCTTTCCAAAATTAGCCCTTCTACTTCCTGAAAATGCGATGGCAGTAGGAGAATTAGGGCTGGTTGACATTGGAATTGGAGACGCTATTTATGAAGAGTTTGATTCTTCTTTTTTCTACATTCAATCCAAAGATATCCCAAGTTTACATCGCAAATTCCATCGATTCTCACACAAAGGAGATTTTGGAAAAATACTTTTGGTAGGAGGGAGCCCTGGTAAAATCGGGGCAATGGTTTTGGCCGCCAAAAGCGCCCTCCGTACTGGTGCTGGCTTGGTGAGCGTGCATATCGAAGAATCGGAGAGGATAATCGTGCAAACTGCCGTACCTGAGGCAATGGTCTCTTGGGGTTTAATTCCTAATCCGGAATATTATGATGCAATAGGAGTTGGACCAGGTTGGGGTATAGAGCAACGAAAAATTCTACTGGAATCACTATTTAAAAACTTTAAAAATCCGGTAGTCTTGGATGCAGATGCATTAAACCTCCTGGCAAGAAATCCTGACCTTATTGATAAAATCCCTCCTAAATCTATTCTCACCCCACATGTGGGTGAATTTGAGAGGTTGGTAGGGAAAACTGAAAGTTCGCTTGAGCGGATTGAGTTGGCAAAGAACTTTTCAAAGAAATACCAGGTGATTCTGGTCCTTAAAGGCGCAAATACACTTATTTCTTTTCCAGATGGAAGACAAATGTTTAATAGTACAGGGTCTCCCTTTATGGCAACAGGAGGGGCAGGAGATACCCTGACAGGGATGCTTACTGCTTTTCTGGGAATGGGATATTCACCCGAGAATGCGGCTATTTGTGGAGTATTTCATCATGGTTTAGCAGGAGAGTTGGCGGGAGAAATGAATAAACGTGGAACAATAGCCTCAGATATTATTGAGAAGATTCCCGAAACATATGGTGTATTAGGAATTGAATAATTGAAAAGATCAATTCAAAAAATAAAAGGGAACTGAGGAAAACTATCGGAATGAAAACTGGGTTCTGGGCTAAAGTATTTTTATGAACAAGGAAAAGTTACTGCTTTGGACATTAGCGGCAATCAATTTTATCCATATCGTGGATTTTATGATTCTGATGCCGCTTGGTCCGCAGTTGATGCGGATTTTTGAGATTTCTCCAAGCGAGTTTGGCCTTTTGGTTTCTTCTTATACATTTAGTGCTGGGGTTTCGAGTTTCTTTGGAGCCTTCTTTTTGGATCGATTTGATCGAAAGCAAATTCTCTTATGGGTCTATGTTGGCTTTACTATAGCGACACTTGGATGCGCTCTTTCCCCCAGCTATTTTATTTTATTAATGGCACGAATCTTATCGGGGCTTTTTGGAGGCTTGACTTCTGCCCTGATTTTAGCAATCATAGGCGATGTAATTCCTGATGTACGAAGGGGAAGAGCGATGGGCTTGGTCATGGCTGCTTTTTCGGTTGCTTCTGTTTTAGGGGTTCCATTAGGTTTGTTTTTGGCGGGTCTTTCGGATTGGCATACCCCATTTTTTATTCTGACAGCGCTTTCTTTTATCAGTTTGGGGATGATTTTCAAATTCATTCCAAGTATCTCAGGTCATTTGGAACAAGAACTCCAACGTCCTCATCCTATGGTCGTGGTTCGTCGAGTGACAAGTAATCCCAATCAAATGCGGGCCATCACGCTATCGGTGATGATGATGTTTGGCCAGTTTATGATCATTCCTTTTTTAAGCCCTTACACGGTAGCCAATGTGGGATTCACTGAATTACAATTGACCTACATTTATATGGCGGGTGGTGCTTTCACTATCTTCACTTCTCCCTGGGTAGGAAAAATGTCCGATAAATATGGGAAGCTTCGAATTTTCACCATTTTCATGACGTTGAATGTAATCCCGATTGCGATCATTACGCATTTGGGGGTTACACCCATTCCTTTTGTTTTAATGGTTTCTACCATGTTTTTTGTGACTTCGAATGGGCGCTATGTTCCAGCTGCCGCTATCATTACAGGTACTGCCAAGCCAGAAAATCGAGGGAGTTTTCTGAGTTTCAACTCAGCTATTCAGCAATTAGCAACTGGTGTGGCTTCTTTGATTGCTGGGATGATAATTGGAGAAAATGCTGCAGGGCAATTAACCAATTATAATATTGTTGGGTATTTGGCTATTGCATTTAGCTTGCTTTGTATTCCTTTGGCAAGAAGGGTGAAGGTGGTGAGTTGATTTACGCTTTTTGAATAAAGCATTTTTTTTACCCAACTTATACCACGGTAATTTTCTGATATGGATACTCAAAGAGAACGTTGTCCCGCTTGTGACACCTTGTTTCAGGGTTCCTTTTGCCATGAATGTGGAGAAAAAAGAATTAGTCCTGAGGATAAAAAGCTTCGTCATTTTTTAGAAGAATTGGTAGCATCTGTTTTCGTGGCAGATGGAAAATTCTTCAGGACAATCAAACTTCTCATTTCCAAACCGGGAGCGTTGACCCACTCATTTATTTTGGGTGTTAGGAAAAAATACCTATCTCCGTTTCAAATGTTCTTTTTTGCTAACCTTATCTATTTCATTTTTCCTGTCATTTCAACTTTCAATACCTCGCTTTATATCCAAATGAACGGCTTGCCCTACAGCGCAATTGTGCGACCATTAGTGGAGCAAAAAGTTCAGGATGAAGGACTAAAAATGGAAGAATTCACCGAAGTATTCGAGCGGAATTCAGAATCCATAGCAAAACTACTGCTTATCATTTTGGTGATTATGCAGGGAGTGGTACTGCGTGTGCTGTTTCGGAAGAGGAGAGATTTGTACTTCTTAGATTTTCTTGCGGAAGCAGCTTATTTCTATGGTTTTTATATATTGATTTTTTTGGTTGCGGTGCCTGGTTTATTTGTTCTTCTTCAGAATCAACTAGATTTTCGATTTGGGTGGTTTTTTAATGAGACTTCTCTCAGCATATTTTTCTTAGTCGCCATCTGGATTTATGGGTTTTTTCAAATGAAAAGAGCTTTCACTATTTCAAAATGGGAATCCCTCTGGAAGAGTTTGGTATTGGGCCT
This sequence comes from Algoriphagus sp., assembly GCF_013373065.1. Lineage (GTDB taxonomy): Bacteria > Bacteroidota > Bacteroidia > Cytophagales > Cyclobacteriaceae > Algoriphagus. Next base: position 23,701 of record NZ_JABXIN010000012.1, on the reverse strand, counting down.
ATGGGTGATTCCTGGTTTTATTATTTACCGCTTTATTTTGTTTTGGGTGTCCTTTTGGATGAGTAGCTAAAAAAAGACCTGCATTTTTGCAGGTCCTCCGTTTTTATAATCCAGAGACGATGGCCTCCGGATGAATTTTTTTGACTAATCCTTGGAGGACTTTTCCCGGACCGCATTCCACAAATTCGGTTGCGCCGTCCTGAACCATATTTTGGACGGATTGGGTCCATTTAACCGGTGCGGTGAGCTGGGCTATCAAATTCGCTTTGATCTCGTTGACATCGCTTACAGCAGTGGTGCTGACATTCTGGTATATTGGGCAAGTTCCCTCATTGAAAACGGTGTTTTCAATTGCTTTCTGAAGTTTTTCGCGTGCCGGCTCCATCAAAGGAGAATGGAAAGCTCCTCCAACAGGAAGTGGCAATGCACGTTTAGCTCCCGCTTCCTTCATTTTCTCACACGCAATAGCAATTCCCTGATTGGACCCGGAAATAACCAATTGACCCGGACAGTTGTAATTTGCCGGAACCACAACTTCATCTTTAATGCTGGCGCAAATCCCTTCTACTTTTTCATCCGCCAAACCCAAAATGGCAGCCATCGCAGAGGGATTGATCTCGCATGCTTCCTGCATCGCCATTGCTCGCTGGTAGACAAGTTTCAATCCATCTTCAAAAGCCAATACACCATTTGCCACCAAAGCCGAAAACTCTCCCAAGGAATGTCCCGCGACCATATCCGGGTTGAAATCAGGAGTTGTTTTGGCCAAAACCACGGAATGAAGAAAAATAGCCGGCTGGGTCACTTGTGTTTGTTTGAGTTCTTCGGTAGTTCCTTCAAACATCACATCGGTGATTCGGAAGCCAAGAATCTCATTGGCTTGCTCGAATAGTTCCTTTGCTGCCGAATTGGTTTCGTACAGTTCCTTGCCCATCCCTGGGAATTGGGCTCCCTGCCCTGGAAAAACAAATGCTTTCATATGTTTATAATTTTCTTTTAATGATAAAGAGGTTAAAAAAGAAAGATGCTACCATTCCTGAATGCAGCGATCCGTTCTCGTATTATGCGCTGTTGTTTGATTGGCACAAATATAGGGCTTTTCCCAAAGGCAGAGGAGAAGAGATTAGGCTAAAAGGCGACCAAAGACCTCCTGATGATTTTCAGAAATCCAGCGGATGAAGGCAATGACAGCGGGTGAATGTTTTTTTTGACGAAGCCATACCAGCTTCCAATCAGCTTCTAATGGAAGGCCTTCTACTTCCAGAATTTTGATTCTTTTTTCCGGGATCTCTTTTCGCATGGAGTATTGAGATAAAATTGTCGCTCCCAATCCAGCCATTACAGCCTGTTTGACCGCTTCATTAGTCGAAAGTTCCATTTTACTTTGAATAGTGATATCCCGTTCTTCAAAGAATTTCTCCATCATTACCCGAGTTCCAGAACCTTTCTCCCGCAGTATAAAAGGGATTTTTTGCCATTCATTTTCCTGGATTAATTTCTGATAATGTTCAGCATGCTCAGGAGAAGACACGAGGAACCATTTGTTTTCGGCTAGGGTCAATGTCTCCAGATCCATGTCCTCCGGTGAAAGGGTTACCAAGGCTAAATCAGTACTATTTTCCTCCAAGTGGGCTAGAACTTTGTAACGGTTAGAAACTTCCAAACTTATTTCTACGTGGGGGTGAAGTTTCATGAATTCCGCCATCAAATAAGGGATGATGTATTTTCCGGTGGAGACTGAAGAAATGCGAATTTTTCCAGCTAATAAGCCTTTTAATTCAAGCATTCGTTGCTCGATTTGCCCCAATTCCTCAAAAATCTTTTCAGTAATCTCTACTAATTCTTGCCCAAATTCAGTGATATGAACCTTTTTACCTATCACTTCAGTCAAAGGAACATCAAATTGATCCTGAAGATTTTTTAGCTGCATGGATACAGCTGGCTGGGTCATGTCTAGGGACTTTGCTGCTTTCGTTATACTTTGGTATTTGGATACAGCGTGTAAAGCACGGAGTTGATTAAAAGAAATATTCATAATTAAATCTGATACAAAAATATAATACGATAAAAAAAAATTATGTTTTTATTTTATTACAATTTTTTCTGACAAATCTTTGTGCCATGAATTTTGAAATTCTAATCAATAACTTAACCAATCCCAGTCTTCTTTTCTTCGTATTAGGAATCTTGGCGGTTAAGTTCAAAAGTGACTTGGAGATTCCTCCAACCTCAGCCAAGTTTATTGCTCTTTACTTGATGCTTTCCATTGGCTTCAAAGGTGGTCAAGAGCTTTCCCATAGCCAATTTGAAATGTATATCATCTGGGCCCTAGTGTTTGGATTGGTTCTGTCGGCTGCTGTTCCCTTTTATACCTTCTTTATTTTGCGCCCACGTTTGGGAACAGCCAATGCTGCTGCTATTTCTGCTGCCTATGGTTCGATTTCAGCGGTGACTTTTGTTGCAGCTGCTTCATTTTTAGATACCCAGGGAGAAACATTTGGAGGACACATGGTTGCCGTAATGGCATTGATGGAAGCTCCGGCAATTATTTCCGGAGTGATATTACTTCGGAAATATTCTGATAACAAAACGCCAGGTGGGGTTAAAGGAATTGTCAAACATGCCTTTACCAACGGTTCTGTGTTATTGATTTTGGGTAGTTTGGTGATCGGATTGATAGCAGATGAGAAACAGGCAGAAGGTATCAAGCCTTTTGTTACGGATATTTTCAAAGGCTTTCTTGCTGTTTTCCTTTTAGATATGGGGATAAGAAGTGGGAGGAAGTTAAAGGCATTTTTCAAAAACGGGTACTTCTCAACGGTCTTTGCTATTTTGGTCCCGTTGATTAATGGTAGTATTGTATCAGTGTTGAGTTATTGGATAGTCCCAGCAGTAGGAGATCGCTTTATTTTTGCCATTTTGGCGGCGAGTGCGTCCTACATTGCCGTACCTGCTGCGATGAAACTCGCTAATCCTAAAGCAGATGAGGGGCTCTATATTCCAATGGCCTTAGCCATCACCTTCCCATTCAATATTACCTTGGGGATGCCGATTTATTGGATGATTATTCAGGCTTTTTGAGAAAAAGTCTGAGGAGATAAGAACTTAGCTCTTTCCTCTGGAGTGGGGATTCTACAGGTAGATTTTTTTCCAAACCAGCGATATCGATTTCGTCCAATCCAATCATAAATAGGATCTCTTAGCCAGCTTGGTAAAACAACGAACCCATAAAATAGTGGCCAAAGTCCGCTCAGTTGTTTGGCTATTTTTAAGGCTGCAGTACTCCGGTAAAAAATCTTGCCTTTTTCAAGCAAAACCAATGAGTCTAGATAATCCGGTTTGACCGAATAATTTGAAAGGACTTTCTTGGAAAACTCATCTTGCAAAGCACCCACAAGAAACTGGTTTTTTTTATCCCGTTGCAGAATGAAATCGATGGAGCGGTTGCAAAGATTACAGACTCCATCGAAGAATATTACTGATTTGGATTCATTCATCGAAGAATTTGAATGGTCCCTTTTAGCTCTTGCTCTTTTTGGCTCGGGTCCAGCACATCAAAGGTTACCTTACCCGAGTAGAAGTAGGTTCCTGCTGGAAGATCATTTCCGTTTTTGTCTCTTCCATCCCAACGGATGAACACGTCATTTTCTGAGGATTCCAAGCTATTGTAGCTGAATACTTCTGCACCCCAACGGTTGACAATGAATATTTCCACGCCTAAAACAAAGCGTGGGCATTGGGAGAATGGATTGTCAAACGCAATAAAGGTATCATTTAAGCCATCTCCATTTGGCGTAAAGGCATTCGGAAGTTCGTAGAATGGACAGTTGTCCACGCATACGATATTGCTTGGTTCACTTTCATTTCCAGATCGATCAATTGCAGTAATGTAATAGCAGCCTCGGAAGGTGGTTAGATTTGAAATCCGTGTAGACAGTTCCAAAGAACTGAGTTCGGCAATAAGCTCAAACTGACCTTCCTCTCCATCAGGGGTGTAATACAAACGATAACCAGAAAGTTCATCATCACAATCCCCGGAGAAGTTAGGTTGCCAGCTTAAATCGTGGAAATATGTATTGGTATTACAAGGCTGTTCTGCTAAATATTCAGAACAAACAGGCCCATCAAAAGTCAGAACCGGAGGACAAGGAAGTCGATTGTCATCTGGTTTTGCACAAACAATTTGTGACTTGTTTTCCAATGGATATTCAAGTCCTGCCACATTGTAAGCTCCTTTTGTGATTACATAGTAACAGTATTCAATTTCTCTTTCAAGAGGAATTCCATTGAAACTTCCATCATCTAAGAAGGTGAACCCATTCTGGGTGACATCCACTTCTGCGATCAACTCAAAAGTGTCGGCATCTTGGGCATTGGCATCAGTTCTATTTCGGTAGACCTCATGCTTATATTCTCCAATAGAATTGTTCCAAGGAACTTCAAACCTCCAATTCAACTCAATGGCTTGGTTGATAATCGTTGGTTCAAGCCTAACAGAAGAGGCCGTTGAGGAAGTGTCTATTTTCGTTCCATTATCCAGAAGGATAACTTTGTAATTGTAGACAAGGTCTTCTGTATTCAAGCCTGTATCTGTAAAAAGCGTATCGCTCGTTACACCCAAACTAATTCGATTTGTAGATCCCGTGAAACCTTCTTGGCGGATGAGCTCATAGGAATAGGGGCCTGGAAACTGAATGGAATCTATGTCATAGGGTGGAGTCCATTTCACAAATATTTCCCCATCCTGTTCATTAGTTGCCTCAATGCTTACATTGGTGATGATTGGAACATCTACATCGATGGTAATACAGATTTCTTCGGAAACGATACTTTCTCCCAATCTTGGCTCAGGGAATGCTGCTACTAAGCGGTAACAGTAGGTGTTTCCTGGAGCTAATCCTTCCCCTCCATTCAAATCGGTGAAGCTGAAAGTCTCCATATCTGTGATTCCAATTAATTCATATCCTGCCCGGATTCCTGTTTCACAGCTATCTGGTACGTATGGATCTGAATTTATTCGTCTCCAAACCTGCATTTCACTTGCAGAATTTCCACAGACATACGGATCCCAATTGAGTTCTACGGTTCTTCCTGTTTGTTGCTCTAAATCATCCCAAACAGGAGGCGGTCCAATTACCTTAATTCGCCAAGTACGAATGTCCACTAAGGAAGGTCCTGATTGAGGTTGGTCCGTGATTCGCACGCGCACATCGTATTCCCGAGCCCGGACATGGTTGCAGACTGTTTGCCAGGTGAAATCAACGATTCCCGGTGAATCTTGGAAAGTTGGTTCCGGACTATAAGAAGCAGGGGAAGTGGTAATTTCCATTGGTTCTCCAAAAACCTCGATTTTGATGGGGTCACCGTCCGGATCCTGTCCTTGAATTATTTCTTCGATCAAGGTTCCTGCTTCCACACAGAGATCGGGTGGAAGAATTAATTCCGGTCGGCGGTTATTGGAGTTTTCGATTATGATCTGCATGTCCCGAACTACATATCCGATCTGAGTCCAGACACCATCAAGTTTTCTAAATTCTTTGATTCGGAAAGCAACGTTAAACTGTCCCGCTGTACCTGGGGCATCCCAAATTAAATCACCGAAAATTTCATCAATTGAAAATAAAGCAGGAGTGGCACCTGATTCTTGATTTGTAGAAAATTCAGTGACATTTGGGTCTCTGTAATTATTTACTGGTCTCTGGAAAGCTTGTTTTGGAATATCCAATTCATAAGCTAAGCTATCTCCATCAGGGTCATAAGCTCCTGGATTGTGAATAAATCGAACGTTTACTGCGCCATTATCCACAGGTGGAATCGTAAGAACGGGGGAATTATTGACCCCAATAAAAGGATCAATTGTGATTTGAGTCTCTACATAAAAAGGGGTGTCCACGGAATTATCCATGTTCAAGGTCAAATCATTTCGGTTGAACTCCTGAAAACGGATGGTGTAAGTACCAGGTCCTTGGAATGTATGTGTAATGACAAAAGTGTTTTTTTCTACCTGAGGAGCTACAAGTTCAACCAAGGAAAAATCACTTTCCGTATTCAATTGCTCTTCCCGACCATCTCCAAAATTGATCACTCCCGGGCCAAAAACTACATTGGAACGTGTATCAGTGTAGCCAACTACCGTGATTCGGTAAGTTAAGGTTTGTACGGAGATCCGTTCTGCGATAATCTCACCTGCTCGGATGTGTGTGGCCAAGGCCTCTGTAAGAGCCCCTAGCAGAAAGAAAAAAAATGCTACGGAATATTTCAACTTCATAGTTTTTCAGTTTCACCTTTATATCAAACACCTTTCATTCCAGAAAGTTGAAGGTGCTAATAGACAGCTTTTCTTAGCTCTATACGAAATAAATAGAAGTAAGTAGAAAATCTGCGCAAATTCAAACAATAAAATTAAACAGGCGGTTGATTTTTCGTCAATTTAAGGGAATTCAGGTAGAATTTCAGGAAATTATTTAGAACCTTTTAAAATAAGGTTGGGCTTTATGAATGGATTGTTTACTAGCTGTCGGAGGCGTAAATTTGGTCCCGGTATAGAAATAAGACATTCGTTTTAACAAAAGAAAAATTCTATGAGCTGGGTTACAAAAACCTTAAGTAGCACTTTAGGAAGAAAGCTGATCATGGCATTGACAGGGCTCTTCCTTATCCTGTTTTTGACAGGCCATGTATCTGGTAACATGTTGTTGTTTAAAGGAGACGGTGGAGAGGCATTTAATAAATATGCCCAATTTATGACCACTAATCCGGCGGTGAAGATCTTGTCTTATTTGACGTATATTTCTGTAATCGCCCACGTGATCTATTCCATTCTCCTTACTCGCAAAAACAAAACTGCCAGACCGGTAGGCTATGCTGAGTCAAAAGCTTCTACAAATTCTGCCTGGTCTTCCAGAAATATGGGAGTTTTAGGCACCATTATCCTTATTTTCTTGGTGGTTCACATGCAGGGCTTTTGGGCCAAAATGCATTGGGGAGACATGCCAATGGTGACCTATGAAGGAGAAACTTATAAGGATCTCTATCAAATTGTCCAGTTTGCATTCCAGAATGAAATTTTGGTAGCGGGTTATGTTATTGCCATGGGCTTCTTGAGCTTTCACTTGTCTCATGGTTTTGCCAGTGCATTTCAAACCTTAGGTTTGAACCATGTGAAGTATTCCCCAGCAATTGAATTGATAGGAAAGATATACTGCATCCTGGTGCCGGTATTATTCGCCAGTATGCCACTTTATATTTATTTCACGAGCTAATCCATAATCTTTTATGATACTAGATTCCAAAATACCAGCCGGTCCTTTGGCGGAAAAATGGACCAAGCATAAGTTCAACATGAAGCTGGTCAATCCGGCGAATAAAAGAAAGTACGAGGTAATCGTGGTTGGTACTGGCCTGGCAGGTGCTTCCGCTGCAGCTTCATTGGCTGAGTTGGGGTACAATGTCAAAGCCTTCTGTTTTCAGGATAGCCCTCGCAGAGCACACTCTATCGCTGCTCAGGGAGGTATCAACGCTGCGAAAAACTATCAAAATGACGGAGACTCCATTTTCCGTCTTTTCTATGATACTATCAAAGGGGGTGATTACCGCGCAAGAGAAGGAAACGTTTATCGTCTTGCAGAAGTCTCCGTAAATATCATAGACCAATGTGTGGCACAAGGTGTGCCTTTTGCCCGAGAGTACGGAGGTTTGTTGGCTAACCGATCCTTCGGTGGAGCGCAGGTATCCAGAACATTCTACGCTCGGGGTCAAACCGGACAGCAATTGCTTTTGGGTGCTTATTCCGCATTGAGCCGTCAGGTTGCAAATGGAAAAGTGAAGCTTTACCCTCGTACAGAAATGATGGACGTTGTCATCATTGATGGACATGCGAGAGGGATTGTTACACGGAATTTGATTACAGGTGCTATTGAAACTCACGCAGCTCATGCTGTGCTACTTTGTACAGGTGGTTATGGCAACGTATTCTTCCTTTCTACCAATGCGATGGGTTCCAATGTGACTGCCGCTTGGAGAGCGCACAAGCGCGGAGCATATTTTGCAAACCCTTGTTATACACAAATTCACCCAACTTGTATTCCTGTTTCTGGTGATCATCAGTCTAAGTTGACCTTGATGTCTGAATCACTTCGAAACGATGGACGCGTTTGGGTTCCTGCTACAGTTGAAATAGCAGAGAAGCTCCGAAAAGGACAAATCAAAGCCAACGATATCCCTGAAAATGAACGGGATTATTATTTGGAAAGAAAATACCCTTCATTCGGTAACCTTGTACCTCGAGACGTAGCATCCAGAAATGCCAAATACGTTTGTGATGAGGGCCGAGGAGTAAATGAAACAGGTGAAGCTGTATTCCTGGATTTCCGAGATGCGATTAAGCGAGATGGTGAAGATGTTATCCGTGCGAAGTATGGAAACCTCTTCGATATGTATCAGCAGATCACTGGAGAAAACCCATACCAAGTTCCAATGAAGATTTATCCTGCAGTTCACTACACCATGGGTGGACTTTGGGTAGATTACAACTTGATGACTACCATTCCAGGATTGTATGCTTTGGGAGAGGCAAACTTCTCTGATCATGGCGCAAACCGATTGGGTGCCTCCGCTTTGATGCAAGGACTTGCAGATGGTTATTTCGTGATTCCTTACACTGTTGGAGATTATTTGGCTCAAATTGGTACCAAGCCTGTGGATGCCAATCATCCTGAATTTGAGAAAACTGCGAAGGAGGTTAAAGACCGAATTCAAAAATTATTGAGCATCAACGGTACCAAGTCCGTGGATTATTTCCACAAAAAGCTAGGAAAGATCATGTGGAATGAATGCGGTATGGCTCGTACTGCTGAAGGCCTGCAAAAAGCTAAAGCAGAGATCCGTGAATTAAGAGCTGAATTCTGGAAAGATGTAAAAGTGTTGGGTGAGAATGAAGAACTTAACCAAACTCTTGAAAAAGCACATCGAGTGGCTGATTTCCTTGAGCTTGGTGAATTGATGATTGATGACGCTTACAACAGAAATGAATCTTGTGGAGGCCATTTCCGTGAGGAATATCAAACTCCAGAAGGTGAGGCGCTTCGAGATGACGAAAACTTTGCCTATGTAGCCGCTTGGAAATACATGGGTGATGGAGCGGAGGAAGAACTTCATAAAGAGCCTCTTGAGTTCGAAAACGTGAAGTTGACCCAGCGTTCATACAAATAATTAAGACAAAAATTCATAGCTATATGAAATTGACATTAAAAGTTTGGAGACAAAAAAATAGTACTGATCAAGGCGGTTTTGTCACCTATCCCATAGATGGAATTTCTACTGACATGTCCTTCTTGGAAATGATGGATGTGCTCAATGAAGAATTAACCGAAAAAGGAGAGGATCCAATCCACTTCGATCACGACTGTCGAGAAGGGATCTGCGGCATGTGTTCGCTTTACATCAATGGAAATCCGCACGGTCCACAGCAGACCACTACTTGCCAGTTACATATGCGCTCTTTCAAAGACGGAGATACCATCACGATCGAGCCATGGAGAGCAAAAGCATTTCCAGTGGTAAAAGATTTGGTGGTTGACCGTTCTGCCTTTGACAGAATCATTCAAGCGGGTGGATATGTATCCGTGAATACCGGTGGTGTTCCTGATGCCAATGAAATCCCGATTCCTAAAAAGATTGCTGATGAGGCATTTGATGCAGCGACTTGTATCGGCTGTGGAGCTTGTGTAGCTGCTTGTAAAAATGCTTCCGCAATGTTATTTACCTCGGCAAAAATTTCTCAGTTGGCAATGTTGCCACAAGGTCAGGTAGAACGTAAGGAGCGTGCGGAAAAAATGATTGCACAAATGGACGCGGAGGGTTTTGGCGCTTGTACTAATACTGGTGCTTGTGCGGCTGAATGTCCAAAGGGTATTTCCTTGTCCAATATTGCACGAATGAATAGAGAATATTTCTCTGCGGTAGTGAGCAGCGAGAATTTGTAATATTTTCAAAAACCAGTAGAAAAGCCGGAGAAATCCGGCTTTTTTATTTTTCACTATTCTAATCTAAAATTGGATTATTGTATCAAATTTTCTCAAAAAACCCAATTTTATTTCATTTTTGACATGAATTAATTAACTTTAAAAAATTATATTCTAAATCAAATTGATACAAATCCCTTTACATAATGCATTGGATAGATCTGGTGATCTTCGTTGTTTATATGCTGGTCATGCTCGGTGTGGGCTTTCATTTTATGAGAAAAAACACCGGTCAGGAAGATTATTATGTAGGAGGTAGACGGATAGGCTCCTGGCATATTGGATTGTCAGTGGTGGCAACAGATGTAGGAGGAGGATTTTCAATTGGATTAGGAGGGCTTGGGTTTGCCTTAGGCCTGTCAGGGTCCTGGATGTTATTTACGGGGTTGTTGGGCGCTTGGATTGCCGCTGTTTTATTAATCCCTCGAGTAAAATCAGATCCTGCGTTTTCGAAATTTTTTACTTTTCCCCAAATCATCGGTCATTTATACAATGAGAAAACAGCCAAGGTAGCTGCTATCATTTGTTTTTTGGGTTACCTTGGTTTTACAGCTTCTCAGCTATTGGCAGGAGCTAAATTGGCTTCCGGTACATTTGAAGCTTTGGATATTTCAACTGCCTTACTCATTATGGGTGTGATTGCTGTTGTATACACGGTCATGGGAGGCCTAAAAGCAGTTATTTACACGGATACTGTACAATGGATCATTCTTATGCTTGGGTTGATGCTCATAGGAATTCCCATGGCCTATACCTATGTAGGAGGTTGGGAGGAAATAGAAGCTGTCCTCCCACCGGAGTTCTTTTCATTTTCCAATTTAGAATGGCAGGATTTTGTGAATTGGGGGATTACCATTATTCCCATTTGGTTTGTGGGAATGACCCTTTATCAGCGGATTTTTGCTGCCAAGGATAAGAAGTCAGCTCAAAAAGCTTGGTTTATCGCAGGGCTTTTTGAATGGCCCATTATGGCATTTATGGGAGTTTCTCTGGGCTTGCTCGCTCGTGTGGCGGTAGAACAGGGAATTTTGGAAGGAGCCTCTACAGGTATGGATCCGGAAATGGGCTTACCTATTTTGTTGAGCCAAATTCTTCCCGCAGGAATTTTAGGCTTGATGATGTCAGCTTACTTTTCAGCTGTGCTTTCTACAGCTGATTCTTGCCTGATGGCAGCCTCTGGAAACTTCACAACAGATTTGCTCGGTAAGTTCACTAGTAAATGGTCCTATAAAGCTGAAATGCGGATTTCTCAGTTTATTACCCTTCTAATTGGTCTTTTTGCACTGCTTTTAGCTTGGCAAATGAACGAAGTGCTCAGTCTGATGTTGTATTCATATGCCTTTATGGTTTCAGGGCTCCTCGTACCTGTGGTTTTTGGACTCTTTTTTGGAAAGAGTAATGCCAAAGCCGCAATTAGTTCCATGGTACTAGGAGGAGGCTTAACAGCCAGTTTGACTTTTCTCAACTGGGAAATGCCACTCGGGTTGGATCCCAATATTTTTGGGCTTATCCTATCCCTACTATCATTTTTGATTATTGAAAAAATTGATTCTAATACGCAACCAAAACCTCAGATATATGCTAAAATTTGAAACTCTTTCTGCAATAGATAACGCCACTTACCTACAGAAAAACGAAATAGCTGATTTTCTGGTCAAGCATTTAGGGAAATATGGAGATCCCAAAGATCATGTAATGAAGTGTTTGGATTATGCGCTGGATCATAGTTTACATGCTGGAGGTTTTGTGATTTTGGCCCGTGAAAACGGAAAAATTGTAGGTGCACTAGTTATGAATCATACCGGTATGTCAGGGTATATTCCCGAAAATATTTTGGTATATATCGCTGTGGATGCTGCTCAAAGAGGAAAAGGAATCGGAGCTAAAATTATGGAACGTGCCATGAATCTTGCAAAAGGTGATATTGCACTTCATGTGGAGCCAGATAATCCTGCAAAAAGACTTTATGAGCGGCTGGGCTTTACGAATAAGTATCTTGAAATGAGACTGAAAAAATAAGATGGCTTACCTAACACTCAACAAAACCAAACTGAAAGAGAACTATGAATTCCTGAAGAATATTTTTGAGGAAAATGGGGTCGCGTGGGGTGTAGTATCAAAGTTATTGTGTGGGAATCGACTTTATCTTCAGGAACTGATTAATCTGGGCGTAGATGAAATCCATGATAGTAGAATCAGTAACCTGGCCATGGTAAAGCGTCTAAACCCGGATGTTCAAACAGTCTATATAAAGCCAGTTTCCAAGCGAAATGTAGGGAAAATGGTAGAGTTTGCAGATGTAAGCTTGAACAGTGAATTAGAGACTATTCATTGGATCAGTGAGGAGGCTGTAAGGCAAAATAAAAATCATAAGATCATCATCATGGTAGAGACGGGGGATCTTCGTGAAGGCGTGATGGGAGAGCAATTGATTGATTTTTATTCACAGGTTTTCAATCTGCCTAACTTAGAGGTGATTGGTTTAGGTACCAATTTGAACTGTCTGAATGGGGTCATGCCTTCTACGGATAAACTCATTCAGTTATCCCTGTACAAGCAGATCATTGAATTAAAATTCAATAAAAAAATCCCTTGGGTTTCTGCAGGAACTTCCGTTACCATTCCACTCATGCTTACGCATCAGTTGCCAAAAGGCATTAATCATTTCCGTGTTGGTGAAACTTTGTTTTTCGGGGTTGATTTATTTGAAGAAAAGGTGATTGAAGGGATGCACGGGGATGTTTTTGAATTGCATGCAGAAATCATCGAAATGCAGGAAAAGCCCATGCTTCCGGTAGGAAATTTGGCGGCCAATCCTCAAGGGGAAGTGGCGGAGATTGATGAAAGTTTGTACGGACAAACTTCCTTCCGTGCAATTGTGGATATTGGGCTTCTGGATGTAGATCCTAAATATTTACAACCCACCGATGATTCGATAGAACTGTTGGGAGCAAGTTCGGATATGATCATTTTGAATTTAGGAGAGAATCCAAATAAGTATCAAGTAGGGGATATTTTGACCTTCGATTTAAAATATATGGGAGCCTTGGGAATCCTGAATTCCGATTACGTCGATAAAAAAGTGATCGATTAGTTGGATTCCATGGAGTTTATCCAAGCTTTGATCAGCTCTACGCCTTCTCGATGAATCGTAGATCGTCCAATTTCAGGCATAGCTACTCCCACTTCCGTACTATTCATGCGATGGATTAAAATGGATTCCTCTGCTTTTCCAGGAACAATATCAAACTGAAAATTTCCAGCACCATTTCCTGCAGCTACTGGGGTTTTGTTGATCCCTAATTTAAGCGGATCGGTTTGTTCATAGCCTAGGAAAAGTCCGGAAGTGGAAGCTGGTCCTTCTTCTCGATGGCAATGGGCACAATTGATATCCAAATAGGCTTTCGCTCTATCGGCCAAAGGAAGGCTTTCATTGGAATAATCGATCATTTTGGGATGTTGATCCTCTCCTAAAAATCTCTCCAGCTTTCCTTGTTCTGTCCAAAAAGCCAATTGATTCACTGATTTTCCATTGATTTCCTTTTGATAATTCAGATGCTTGACCTCAACCCCAAGAGGATCGAGTTTTTCATTTTTGTTATGACAGGTCTTGCACTGGTTTTTGTTAGGAATCAGGTAATTGATGATTTGGTTTTTTCCATTTTCATCTCGGTAGGTTACTTCTGTTTCCCCGCCTACAACCTTTAGAATTGCGTCGGTTTGGCTGTCATTCCAGATATAGGGAAATGCCTCCCAGCCACTAGATTGATGAATCATAAGTCGGGTTTCAATGATTCTTCGTTCTCCGGCTGGTTTCGAGAAATCAGCTGGGTAATAGAAGTTTTTGATCAAAACAGACCCGATAGGTAAGTCCAGTTCATCCCCTGAAATTTTAGCTTTTTCTCCTTCTGGAATCCAAACAAAGCGTGACTTGTGTGCATAGTCTGTAAAGAGGGGTGAGGCAGGCTCGTAGGGAATCAGCCCGTCGATTGGGGAAAGATCTTTGATATCCCCTTCAAAGAATCCATAGGTCGAAAGCCATTGGTAAGGAAATTCACCATCGGCTATCTCCTCTACCTTCTGGGGATCGAAAATGGGATTTGTGCTTTTTTCAGAATCAGTTTTACATGAAAAAGCCAGTAGTGAGCTAAGGAAGATCAGGAATACCCTTTCTAATTTCTTGTTTATCATCTGCTTGCAATTCCAGTGACATCTGTCTCAATACGTACATTACAATTTGTGAATGGAGCTACCTCCGGATAGCTCTGAATATTGTCTTCCCCTTGGCTTAAATCAAAGCGCGTAAACAATAAATCCTGAATCTTAGGTTCTGAAATACAAATATTCATAGGGTTGTCTATAATATTGGTTCCTCGACTTTTATCCACGATTCCATCATAGACAATATCTTGGGTTTTGGCCTTTCCATGCGCATTATATAAACTGATCAGCTGACCCAATTCACGTGTCAAATCTGGCATTCCTTTACTCCGATCATAGGTATTATCATGAATGTATACCTCACTTGTATAGGGAGACCAATTAGGAGCATCTGTTGGGAAACCTGTGATCTGATAGCTTGCAACAGCTACCCCCACAGTTTTATTCCGTAGGATTTCATTGTCGAAGATTTCCACTTCTTTTGCTGCCAATAGAACTACGCCTGACCCTGGAGGGATCATGGTAACTGTATTGCCATTCGGGCCTTCTCCCATAGGAGTAGCAAAGTTTTTATGGTTGTTTTCAATGATTTGATTGTTGTAGATTTTGGTGCCTCGACCATCGGATTTGGGAAGTCCTGGAAGATTAAATACTAAAATTCCACCTGAATTATTCCGGGCAGTATTGCCAAAAACCTCTGCGTTGTCACAATTTTCAATTTCTATCCCTGCGACATTTCCATAGGCCAAAGAATTTTTAACGATGATGTTTTCAGACTGACCTACATAAATGCCTGCGTCGCGAGAATGAGCTGCAATGCATTCATCAATTAGGACATTTTTGCACTGGACTGGATAAAGGGCGTAGGTTCCATTTTTTGATTTATTTCCATGGGTCCAGGTAACATGTACCTTTCGTAAGGTTAGTCCATCAGTATGTTGGACTTTGATCCCATCACCGGGTGCATCTTCGATGGTTAGGTCTTGAACTGTGATGTTTTTACCGACGATTTTCATTCCCTCTCCTCCTGTTTTTAAGTTTCGGAATGAAAGGACCGTCTTGGTCATTCCTGCACCTTTGATGATAATGTTTTCCTTTGAGTCAAGTATTAATTGGGTTTTCAAATCGAAGAAACCTTCACCTATTTCGATGGTTTGATTGTTTTCGGCTAAAATAAAATCTTCCACTACCTGCTCTACTTCTTCAAGGCTTCGTTTATCAAGGGTGCTAGAATCAAAAAGTTGCTCGTGGCTGGTTTCTCCACATGCTTGAAGCAGCAGAATAAAAAGTAAGGATTTGAAAAGGATTTGGATTTTTTTCATAGTAAGCGGGTATTTTGGGAAAATAAGTATTCAAATCTAAGTTTTTCCCCAGAACCCTACCTTGATAAAAATCAAATTCTCAGATCTTGGAACGGACCCTGCTGAGTGTCTCGATGGTCATGTCTAAAAAGGAGGCAATATGTCCAACGGAAGCCCGCTGAATGATTTTTGGCTTTTTTTCCATCAATTCCAAGTACCGTTCTTTTGCAGATTTGAATTTTGAAAAAATCATCTGCTCCTCCAAAGCGATGTAATATTTCTCTAAGATAATCCGATAGACACGCTCCAAATCCTGAAATTCCTGAAAACATCGCTGTAGATTTTCATAGGAGATTCTGTAAAGCAATGATTTTTCAAGGGTTTCTATTGTTTCATAACTCGGACTTCTCGTAATAAAGGAGTGCATGGCTGTGACAAATTCTCCCTCAAGTGAGAAGGAAACCGTAATGTCCCGGTTATCGCGGATGTAAAAACTTCTGGCAGAACCTTGCGCTATATAAAAAAGATAATTGCTGACTTCTCCGGCATTCTCCAGTTTATAGCCTTTTTCAGCTTCTATTTCCTCTAAATACCCGATAAAAGCATTTCTTGCTTCATCACTGACTTCTGCAATATTTTCAAAAAGACCTGTTTTTATCATGGCAAAGAATAAAAAATCCCGGGTAATCTCTATTTAATTCTCGTGATCCACTAGTTTTATTGGAAATTTAAAACTTCTAGAACACATGCGAAAGATTTTAGCTCTTTTCTTCCTTTTTGCGGTTGTTTTTTCTGCCCAAGCCCAATTCGGAATTCGGGCAGGCTTGTCTTCTGCCAACTTTTCTGATACAAACTACAAAGCAAATGTAGGGATTCATGGTGGAATCTATTACCGCTTGGGTACGCCCATGATCGAGGTAGAGCCCGGAATTCAATTTGCGCAGAAAGGCTTTGAGACTAATAACCCAACAAACGGCGATGTCATCGTGGAATCCCTGAATTATGTGGATTTTCCGGTTTTAGTCCGTTTAAATTTTCTTCCAGCATTGAATGTTTTTGCTGGACCTCAGGTGGGAGTTTTGGTTTCAAGAAAGCGTGAGGAACCGGGGAATATCCAAACTTCTACCGATCCAGTTAAGGGATATGACTTTGGAGGAGTAGTGGGGATCAGTGGATATTTATCCGATAAACTCAATTTACAATTGAGTTATGATATCGGATTGACAAGCCTCAATTACTTTGATACCGATGTGAAAAATCGAGTCCTGAAACTTTCTATCGGATACGATATTTATCGCAAATACTAAAAGAAGCCCGGAAACGGGCTTTATTTTTTTATTCGGTTTGGGTTTTCTTCAATAAATGCCTTCCAGCCTGCAGAGCGACCTCGTGTTTGGACACGTCCTTCATGAAAATGATGACATAAGGCCACTGCCAAGGCATCAGTAGCATCCAAGAGTTTAGGTAATTCCTCCAATTTGAAAAGTGTCTGAAGCATAGCTGCGACCTGCTCTTTGGAGGCGTTTCCATTTCCAGTGACAGATTGTTTCACTTTTTTAGGAGAATATTCGGTAATGGGGATTTCCCGTGCCAACGCAGCTGCCATTGCCACTCCCTGAGCTCTCCCCAATTTCAACATGGACTGCACATTGGCGCCATAAAAAGGCGCTTCCAAAGCCACCGAATCCGGCATAAACTCTTCAAGTATTCCAGTAATTCGCTCAAAAATTTTTTTGAGTTTCAATTCATGGCTTCCGTATTTTTTAAGATGAATGACTCCATATTGGAGCAGTTTATACTGCTTGCCCTCTGTTTGAATCAATCCATACCCCATCACATTGGTACCAGGATCAATGCCTAAAATGATTTTTTCCTTTGCGGGTTTTTTAGCTTCTTTACTCACTCCTGCAAGATAGCCGAAAAGATGCTAAGTTTTTATTTGCTCTGGTCCCTAGTCTATTTGCTTTTATTAGGCTATTTGAAAAGAGTTTGGCTTACGCAGGCTCTTCAAGTTCATTCAATCAAAGTCCTTGAGGAAAAAGTCAGTCTTTTGGTTCCGATTAGAAATGAATCAGAAAATCTGCCTGAATTAGTCCGGCATTTAGAGAAAATCGAATATTCGCTTTTGGAAGTGATTTTTATTGATGACCAAAGTAGTGACGGATCCAAGAGCCTATTGGAAAATTTGATTCTAGAAAAGCCTTTTTGGAAAGTGCTATCCAGTGATGGGATAGGAAAAAAAGCTGCGCTGCAGAAAGGGATCTCTCAAGCCAAAGGGTCCATCATTGTAACTACAGATGCGGACTGCGATTTCAATTCCAATTGGCTTTCAGTTTTGCTAAGCCCTTTTTCTAATTCTATGGTCCAATTGGTAGCAGGCCCGGTGATGATACAAGAAATGAATTCTCTTCTTTCCTATTTTCAACAGTTGGATTGGGCAAGTATTCAATTACTGACAGGGGTTTCATTTGCAAAAAAATCCCCATTGATGTGTAGCGGAGCAAGTTTAGCGTTTCGAAGATCTGCATTTGAAACAGTAGAAGGCTATCGTGGAAATGAAAACTGGCTTTCGGGAGATGATGAGTTTCTGTTGAAAAAAATTGTAGAGCGTTTCGGTCCAGAAAGCGTTTTTTATTGCCCTTCAAAGGATGTACTTGTCCATACAAAAGGAGAGGAGACTTTGAAGGCTTTACTGAATCAACGGATTCGATGGGCGGGAAAATGGAAAGCGCATCAATCGATTAGACATGGCCTTTCCGCTTTTGCCGTTTTTGGAGTTCAATTGGTTTGGATAGGTTCTTTGGGACTAATTTTTTTGACTCCTTTGGGATGGGCTTGGGCTGTTTTGGTTTGGGGCATCAAGGCTATTTCCGAAAAGGTTGCCTTGGGTGCCATTGCTTCCTTTTATGGGTATGCTGTTCCTGGATGGGCCTTTATTTCGACTAGTTTGTTGCATCCATTTTATTCTATCCGGGTAGGGATTGGGGCTATTTTGGGAAATTATTCCTGGAAGGGACGTAGGATTCAAGGAAATGTTAATTTTGGGGTAAATGGAAATGACCGAAGACGAATTTGACCTTTTGGACGAGCTCTATTTTGTCCAGCCCTATACCTACCTTAAAGAGACCTTGGGTTGGCCTGATGATCGGCTATTAGTGACCTTACAGGGGCTTCATCAAAAATCATTTATCAAGTGTCTGACCGCTCCGGATGATGAATTGTTTGGAGTAATAAATATTTTGGAAGAAGGGAAGAATCTATTTTTTCTTGCTACAAAAAAAGGCCTGATGGCGCATAATGCTATTTGATCGTGTTACCTGAAAATCAAAAATATCAGCGAAAGGAATTAGAATTGAAATCGCTTCTTGAGATCACGCAGGCGATCAATGAAAATCAACCTGAACAGGTCTTAGCTGACATTTTCAAGTTTACCTGTTTGGTCCATTTGAATATCCGCTCCTTACTTCTTTATGTGCGATCCGATAAGGGCTTCGAAAAGAAAATCTCGCATGGAATTAAAGGAGCTGTCCCTTCCCTCATTTCATTTGATCAAATCAAGGAATACAAAGACAAACAGCGCTTGGAACTGCATTTGTCCGAGGGCTTTTCGTTTGAAGAATTAGAAACCTATTTGCCGGTTTATCATAAGGATAAAATGCTGGCTATTTTATTTTTTAAGCGAAAAAACACTGAGTCTGAAATTGATCTAGATTTTACGCAGGCATTAGCAAATATTTTAGTGGTAGCCTTAGAAAATAAACGCTTTGCCCGCCGACAGTTGCAACAAGAAGTACTCAATCGGGAAATTGAAATTGCATCTCAGGTTCAGCAGATGTTGCTTCCCAATAAGCTACCTACAGAAGGCCGGCTTCATGCAAAAGTCACCTATATCCCTCACAGTATGGTGGGTGGAGATTATTATGATTTGATTCAGCATTCGGATGATTTAGCCTATTTCTGCGTCGCTGATGTTTCTGGGAAGGGGATGGCTGCTGCCATGCTGATGTCGAATTTTCAAGCTGCCCTTCGGACCCTTTTGCGTAGTAATGCCTCCCTTGAAACGGTGGTTCGCCAGCTGAATTATACCCTCTTTGAAAATACAAAAGGGGAACGCTTTATAACCTTTTTTCTAGGGAAATTTGATTTCCGAACAGGGAAGTTAGACTTTGTGAATGCCGGGCATAATCCTCCCATCCTTTGTCGTGAAGACCAAGTTACTACCGAATTATTGGAAGCGGGCACCACTATTTTGGGAGCCTTCGATGAATTGCCTTTTTTGGAATTAGGGAGCCGGCAACTTACGGGAGATTTTACGATCCACCTTTACACAGATGGCTTGACGGAGGTCATGGACGAAGTAGATGAAGAATTTGGGGAAGTTCGTTTTCAGGATTTCGTTTCCGGTCATATTTGCGTAGAGCCTCGGGTTTTTCACGATGAGTTTTTGAAGAAATTAAAAGATTTCAGAGGGGAAGAACCTCTTCGAGACGATTTGACTTTATTTAGCCTCCGTTTCTTTTATGGTCCCCGTTCATAAAACCCCAGGCTGGATTCAGCGAATATTCCCTCAGCGAATCTGGCAGAAAAGGGCGGACGATCAATCCATATATCTGACCTTTGATGATGGACCTGTTCCAGGTGTTACGGACTATGTACTCGATCAATTAAATCAAAGAGATCAGAAAGCTACTTTTTTCATGGTGGGCGACAATGTGCGCAAGCATCCGGAACTTGCGCTGAAAGTAATTCAAGCGGGTCATTCTATCGGTAATCATACCTTTCATCATCTGCATGGATTACGCTCAAGTAAGGAAAAGTATTTAGAGAATATCCGAAAATGCGACTTGATTTTTGAAGAGGTCTTGGGGATTCAAACTTCTCTTTTTCGTCCTCCTTACGGTTGGATGACACCTTCTCAGGCAAAGGAAGTAGCAAAAGAAAAAAGGGTTGTCATGTGGGATGTCTTATCAGGTGATTATGATCCCAAACTTAAACCCCAAAAGATTTTGAATACTTGTTTGGAAAAACTTGAGATCGGGTCCATTGTAGTTTTTCATGATCAGGAAAAAACGAGGGATGTTCTTCCTCAGTTCTTACCGGAATTTTTAGATGCCATAAAACAAAAAGAAATGAAAACTGGGGTTTTGTAATGGGGTGGATATTCTATTTTATTCTTTCCTTTATCCTGGTTCAATTTATTCTTGGGATTCTTCACCATACTTTCTTTTGGAAATCCTTTCCTAGTAAAAATTCAGGTAAACTTCCCTTCGTTTCAGTTCTCGTTGCAGCCCGAAACGAGGAGTTTTTCCTGCCTATGCTATTGGATTCCTTTGAAAAATTGAATTATCCCTCAGATAAAATCGAGTTTCTTTTTGCGGATGATCAAAGCGAGGATGCTACTTTCTCGATTTTGAGTGAGTGGTGTCAAAATCGGGAGAATGCACAGGTAGTCAAAGTAGAGCAGTTTGATTGCAACAAAAATCCAAAAGCCCAAGCTCTTTCCTTGGTCGAAAGGAAAAGCCAAGGAGAATTCTTGTTTTTTACAGATGCAGATTGTCAAGTTCCAACAACTTGGATTGAGTCCCTATTAGCTGGCTTTTCTGAAAAAACCGGTATGGTTATCGGTGTCACTCAAGTGAAAGGAGGGCGTATTCTGGACAAATTCCAAGAGTTGGATTGGTGGTTTACGCTCAGTCTGGTTAAAGTGGCTACAGATTGGGGGGTTCCGACGACAGGTTTGGGGAATAATATGTGCATTTCCAGAAAGGCTTATGAGAGGAGTGGAGGCTTTGAAAATATACGATTTAGCTTAACCGAAGACCTCGAGATTTCAAAATCTATTCTTCGAAAAGGGTTTTTGATTCAAAATCAAGTAAGTCCAGAGGCTTTGATTTATACCAAAGGAGAAGCTTCTTGGAAGGATTTACTTATTCAGCGAAAACGTTGGATGTGCGGAGTGATGACTTTACCTATTTACATGAAAGCTTTATTGGCTTTGCAGTTTTTTTATTACCCTGCTCTGATCCTTTTGTTGTTTTTAAACTTCCCCATTGGCATAGGGGTTTGGTTTTCCAAATCGGTTTTGCAGACCATATTTTTAATTCAATTTGCTCGAAAAGCGGGGAGGTCCCTTTCGTTTTTTACCACCCTACTCTTTGATTTTTACTTATTGCCTATTACCCTGCTGACGATTCTTTATTACTTTTGGCCTTCCGCTACCAAGTGGAAATCAAGAAGCTACTCATGAATTTTATTGATACACACGCACATATTTATTCTCACAAATTTGAATCCGACCGACAAATGGTCATGCAAGGGATTCAAGAGGCCGGAGTGGAACGCGTCTATATGCCAAATATTGATGTGGCTTCTATTGAGCCAATGCTTGAGATGGAGAAAAACTATCCCGGGATTTGCATTCCCATGATGGGGCTTCATCCTTGTGACGTGAAGGAAGATTTTGAGGCACAATTAGCGGTGATGAAGGGTTGGCTTTGGAAACGTCCTTTTGCAGCAGTGGGTGAAATTGGGTTGGATTTGTATTGGGATAAAACCTTTTTCGAAGAGCAGAAACAGGCACTTCGGGAGCAAATTACTTGGGCAAAAACATTGGATTTACCCATTGTGCTACATTGTCGGGATTCCATGGATGAAACTATCGAGATTGTGCGAGAAATGCAGGACGGAAATCTGAAGGGGATTTTTCATTGCTTTACTGGGAATCTCGACCAAGCAAAACAGATTATCGAATTGGGCTTCCTTTTGGGTATTGGAGGAGTGGTAACCTATAAAAATGGGGGATTGGATCAGGTGTTGCCCTTTCTGAAAATTGAAAATCTAGTATTGGAAACAGATGCTCCATACTTGGCTCCTGTTCCCTTTCGAGGTAAGCGAAACACTCCAGCCTACTTGCCTTATATTGCAGAGCGAGTAGGAGGTTTAATGCAGATGAACATTGCCGAGGTTGCGCGAGTAACCCGGGAAAATGCACTCGCTTTATTTAAAGAAATTTGACTATGAATTATAAAATAGTCCGACTCAATACACAGGCAAAAACGAGTAAGACCTCCTCGGTTTTGATTATTTATACAGGAGGTACGCTTGGGATGGCCTACGATGAGAGCGGTTCCTTGGTCCCCTTTAATTTTGGGCAGATTCTGGACAAAATACCTATTCTTTCCAATTTGGATGTAGCCATAACGGTAATATCATTTCCATCGCCTATTGATTCTTCCAATGTGTCCATGTTGCATTGGAAGGATATGGCCTACATCATCCATGAAAATTACGATAGCTACGATGGCTTTGTGGTGCTTCATGGTACCGATACGATGGCTTATTCTGCGTCCATGTTGAGCTTTATGTTGCATGGATTGAATAAGCCTGTGATTTTTACAGGTGCCCAATTGCCCATCTCAGCCTTGCGGTCAGATGCGCGTGAAAATTTGATGACAAGCTTGGAAATTGCCACGGCAAAGATTGATGGGAAGCCCCTTGTACCAGAGGTTGGTATTTTCTTTAATCACCTGTTGCTTCGGGGGAATCGTTCGAAGAAAGTCCAAAGTGTTCATTTCGATGCTTTCGAGTCGGAAAATTATCCACCTTTGGCAGAGTCGGGGATTGTGATTGATTACAATACAGCGGCTATTCGTCCCTACGAACCCAATCGAAAATTGCAGTTGATGAATGAACTGGATAACAGGGTCATGATTT
This sequence comes from Algoriphagus sp., assembly GCF_013373065.1. Lineage (GTDB taxonomy): Bacteria > Bacteroidota > Bacteroidia > Cytophagales > Cyclobacteriaceae > Algoriphagus. The sequence goes on along the minus strand of NZ_JABXIN010000012.1, from coordinate 504 downwards.
TGAAGCTTTTTCCGGGAATCACAGACCAGATTATGGACTCTTGTTTTGCGACTCCAGGATTGCGTGGAGTAGTTTTGGAAACCTATGGTTCTGGAAATAGCCCCAGTGAAGCCTGGTTTATGCGGTCTTTGGAGCGTGCCATTAAAAAAGGATTGATCATCCTCAATGTTTCCCAGTGCAATGGTGGTCGGGTCATTCAGGGAAGGTATGAGACTTCTCGTGAATTGCTGAATGTGGGAGTCGTGAGTGGTGCAGATATGACCACAGAGGCAGCCATTACAAAGTTGATGTTTTTATTGGGGCAATCGCCTGACAGGGATGTAATCCGAAAAAGACTGATGATCCCACTTGCAGGGGAAATGACTACCTAAGAAAGGGGAGGGATTTTCGCTGGAAATTTGGAAAGGGAAAGAATAATTTTTTTCTTTGCACTCCGATTCAGCAAGTGAGTCAAAAATCAACACAGAGAGGTGTCCGAGTGGTTGAAGGAGCACGCCTGGAAAG
>NZ_JABXIN010000037.1 GCF_013373065.1 Algoriphagus sp. | reverse complement strand
TTTTTTTTATAAACAGGTTCAAACAAAAAAGCTCCAAGGTTTCCCTTGAAGCTTTTCTGATTTCTTGCTTTTGCGACTTACCACTCGGTATGAAATATCCCTTCCCGGAGGGGAATTCAGCAAAAACTCAATCAATTCGGAATATGGTTCTCAGAATAAGTATTCTGTCTGAAAATAGCTGTCATTAGCTACTACTATCTTCGTTTTTATGCGATAGGGATAACGGTTTAAATATGGTGCGTTTGGTATTTCAGGAATCCAAACAATCAATTACCTGCCATATTCCGCTATAGATATCACATTCAATATTAGTTTATCTGCCAAATGCACTATATTTTTTGTTGTGCTTTCGTTATTTATATTATTAACTTTTTGCTGTTTTTTCAACCTGCGTTTGTCAGACATACTATTGATAATGTAAGGTTCTTTATTTATCAATTAATATTAACATCAGCAATTAATCATTTGGCGATATAATCCAAGGAAACCAAAAAGTTTTCTATGTCCTTTAATGTTTTTTCATAGATTTCCTTGCTATTCTTATAGTCAAAAAAACCATGTCGTTGATCTTCATAAAGAATCACTTCACAACGATTATTCTGAGCTCTCATTACATCTCTGAAATATTCAATTACTGAAACAGGAATAAATTGGTCAGCTGTTCCATGAAGAATGATAGTCGGGGGAGCATTTGGAGTTATGTTTTGTAATGGCGAAATTTCCAGATATTTTTCACCTAGCATCCCATAAATTTCCGGATCGATGGGGCCAAGATCCACAACAGGGTTTAATAAAACCAAGGCATTTGGTTTTGGACTAATAGACAAGTCGTCTTCAGGGTCGTTACAACCTTGAATAAATGCGCTTGCAGCAGCTAAGTGTCCACCAGAAGAACCACCGACGGCAATTAACTTATTGCTGTCCACAAAATATTGCCTGGCATTTGCTCGAATGTGTCTAATAGATGATTTTGCATTGGCTGTACGCGACCAAACAGCAAAGTCTTTTTTATCCACTTGGTCGTAATGTTGTACTAAAAAGCATACTATCCCTTTTGAGGAAAAGTATGTTGCTTGTGGGGTAAATTGATTCAGATGATCCCATTTCCCAGAAAAGAATACCATGCCTGGGTAATTTTGACTTTTATCGAGATTCGGCGGATAGATTACCCTCATCTTTAAGGCAATGGTATCGGATATTTTATAAACTACTGTTTGAGAAATTGATGATATATCCTGGGCTTTCACCTGAATAATAAAATGGATGAAAAGGATGATAAATAAATACTTTCTATTCATGGTTGCTGGTTATTTATAATGAAGCACAACGTTGAGTATATGCAAAGTAGGTGAATGCGGGCTTCAAACTTATCAAACCGTTTCGATTTTGAAGCAGACTACAGCCTTTGAATTTACTACTATCTCGCCTATTTTGTATATACATTGTTGGCGGTAGTTAATAATTGATTGAGCTCTCTAAGCTTTTTTAGGTTCTCTTCATAACCTTTTATTTTCTGGCTTAAAAGTGCGTCATACCCGATTACAATATTTTCAAATTCGGGACTTTCTATAAAATTATCTTGAAGGGATGTAAAATCACTAAATCTAATATTCTTAAAGAAAAAAGGTGTGACATATTCATTTACATAATCTGATAGAATACTCTCTAGTTGAGATGTAGTTTGATAAGAATTATAAGTGTCAATTAATTTCTCTCTATATTCTAAGTCACTAATTAGCTTAAATTCTCCTGACTCTGTGATGTTTTCCATTGTTACTACAGATGGATGAAAGTCAGACAATGCCATCATGCTAGCTGACAGGTTTTTAATCCTATTATCTTCATAATCTTTTGAAAGAAGAACTTGCTTTAGGGTGTCAATATCATTTTTTGTTTTAAGTGCAAATTCTAAAGCTGAGGAAAGGGCTAATTCGTTATCTCGATTTTCTTCATAGAAGCTATTCAAATAGTCTACCTCTTGGGCGTGAGATTTCCTGGATTCTTTGAAATTATTAAGCTGAAAAGCTATTGTTATGCCGATTATTACAATGAGAAGGTCAATCAGTTTTGATTTCCAATCAATGCCTAATTTCCATTTTAATTTTTTCATTCAGTATAATATTTGGTACATATTATTACCGCCAACGGTCTCGTGTATGTGACGTGGCGGGCTTTTGCCCGACATGAGCACATACACAATGTTAGCGGTTCGGCTTTATGATTATAATTCATTTGACAAGTTTCTATTATGATAATTCCTTACGGTTAGGACGGCTGTAATCAAAAAAGGAATGGTTGAAATTAGAATTTTATAGTTTAAACTTATTAATCCAATTAGAAACATAAATAGCAATAAAATGCCGATACCACCTATTCCGATATATGTAATTATTTTATTCGTTCTTTTTTGAAATAGAGTATAGAGAAGCAATAATTGCCCAATTAACGGAAGCAATATAAAAGGATGAACTATCGAATTTGGGTCTTGAACAAATTTTGAAAATATTTCAATTTCCCCTTGAAGTAGAAACATACTATTGTTACCACCCCATTCTAAATACCCAATAAATGAGGTAAGTATTAAGCAGACATTTAATAATTTATCCTTTATCATCCTTTAAATAACACTAAGTTTAATTGTTGAATAGTGGTGTAAATATTTTTAATCCAACAAAATTATGTTAATTAATAGCTATTTTTCTTTTTTGCTGACCGCTAACTTGTTTATTTCCGTCATGAAATGGCGTTTATTAATCTATTTCGGATGGATATACGCCATAATCCAGACTATTTTATGGCGTTTATTTTTTTACAAATCATCAAATGGAGACTTAATATTTTGAAGAGATTTGGTTGAAACATGCGTGTAGATTTCGGT
>NZ_JABXIN010000015.1 GCF_013373065.1 Algoriphagus sp. | reverse complement strand
CTTTCGGGACCACAAATATCGGAGGTTTTTTCCTCCTGGCAAGCATAATTCTCAACCTTTTTTTTTCTCAATTCCTAAAACGCTGATAATGAAGTTTGAAACCCTATAAAAAATTTTCCCCTCCCAAAAACTAGTTTCAAGAGGGGAAATTTCGAAAGATTTCGAATTTTAAAGCTCCTTCAGAACAATATTTCGCCAATAGACTTTAATCCCTCCACCATCATGAATTTGAAGCAAAACACCTCCTTTTCCTTCTCCAATCTTCTCATCTGAGAAATTCACCATCTCCACTCCATTCAAATAGGACGTCACATTGTCACCCTTAACAACAATTCGCATTTTATTCCATTCTCCAAACTTCAAGGCAGAATCTTTTTCTGGTTCCGGCTTGATCAACCAACCCCTTCCATAAGACTCATAAATACCTCCAGTATCATTTCCGGGAGGTGCTACCTCCACTTGCCATCCGGAAACTTTGGTTCCGTCAACTGTAGAACGAATGAAAACACCACTGTTCCCATTAGCTTCTTGCTTGAATTCTAATGTAATTTCAAAATCATCAAAGTTTTTCTCAGTGCCCAGATACCCGTATCCCTTATCAGGCCCACTTTCAGAAACAAGCAATCCATCTTCCACATACCACTTCTCTGTACCATAAATAACCCATCCCTCAAGATCTTTTCCGTTAAAAAGCTTTTGTTTTTTCTGAGCAAAAGAAACTACTTGGATGGCTGCCAAAAAAACGGCTGTGATTAATAACTTTTTCATCGTGTTCTAATTTTAATATTCTTAAACCAAACTGGGTCTCCGTGATCCTGCAAAGCGATCAACCCTTTTTTTGCAATTTTGTAATCTGGAAAATCATTCCACTTACCTGAATTTCTTCTCGCCGTCCAATCTTCAGAGTAGGGAACAAACTCAACAGTCTTCTTTCCATTCAACCAGTAGCTTGCTCCTTCTTCAGTGAAAATAATTCGGGAAACATTCCATTCACCAGCAGGCTTAACAACCCCTTCTCCTTCTAAGTCTGGTTCATACATGGCATAATCTGCAGCCAAAGACTGCCAAGGCTCCAAGGGGTCAGCAAACCCTATTTGATCAATTACTTGATATTCTGGACCTGTATAATAAGGCGCTTTATAATCTGGACCTTCCACTACATGATAAAACACGCCACTATTTCCGCCGGGAGAGATCTTCCAGGTAAACTCCATTTCGAATTCTTCAAATTCCATTGGACCAAAAACAATATCTCCACCAATATCACTTCCTCCGGTTGCCCCTAATCCTTTCATGGCACCATCCTCAATAATCCAATTCGGAGGAGTACTATCACCATTAAAGGCACGCCACCCTTCCATAGATTGCCCATCGAAAAGTAGCATCCAACCTTCCGATTTTTCTTCTTCTGTCAGTGAATTATCAGGAACAACTACTTCTTCTACGATTTCAACATCTTCTGCATTCTCTGTTTTTGGCCCGCAGGACCATACGGTAGCAAATAAAGCCACCCAGATTAAATTTCTTTTTTTCATTTTATTGTGATTTTAAGGAATCAAAATTCTTGCTTCATCATTTGCACCTGAAGGTACGAAATAATGGTTTTTATGCTTTAAGAATTTTGGGCTTGACTGGGTATTGAGGCAGAAAAGTTAATTGAAAATTTTAAAAAAGACTCGGTATAATTTTCAAATTTTTATAAGTGGCGAATTGTGGGAAAATCAAAATAGCGTTTGAAAGTAGGACATGCTATTAAGTAGACGGGACCCATACCAGGAAAACAACTCTCCATCCACAAGTTTCACTCTAGTATTTGGAAGAGCTCGCCTAAATTCATCGACATGTTTCTGTTTAAAAGGAAAAGGCTCAGAACTCAATAGCAGATATTCTGGTGCTAAATCACTAAGCCTAGACAAGGTAATTTCAGGATAACGGTTTTCAAGAATCAAATTTTCAAACCCAGCCCAATGAAGCATTTCATCTATGAATGTATCCTTTCCTGCAACCATGATCGGTTTATTCCAAATTAAATAGACCGCTGTTCCTTTTTTGGGGCTTGGACTCTTAAAATCATTGTCCAAACGGCTTAAAATCTTGGTGGCTTCAGATTGGGTATCTGTCAATTTACCTATTTCCTCAATCATAGTTATAGCATCAGAAAGAGTCTTCACATCACTTATCCAGACTCGATAGTGTTCAGCAAGTTTTTCAATGCCTGATTGCTCATTTTCTTCTTTATTGCCAATAATTAAATCTGGCTTCAAAGAATCAATCCGATCAAAATGATAGGTTTTGGTACCACCAATGATTTTTTTGGTCTTTCTGATATGATCAGGATGTACACAAAATTTGGTCACCCCGACCAATCGATCCTCCAAGCCCAAATCTACCAGTAATTCTGTTTGTGATGGAACCAAGGAAATGATTCGTTTAGGCGGACTAGAAAGAAAAACCGTTCTATTGAGTTGATCGGTGAAATACATAATGAAAAAGTTATTGGTTATTAGTTATCGGTAAAAGCTAGCACTATCCCAATGAACTAATAACCAATACACAATTAACTAATATATCTGAAGTCAAATTCCGGATCAAAATCCATCAAAAATTCAAACATCAATTGGATTACCTGCTCGATATCTTCCTTGCTCGCAGTTTCCACTGTAGTATGCATATATTTCAATGGAAGGGAAATCAGTGCAGAAGGAACTCCTTCGTTTGAATATGCAAATGCATCTGTATCCGTACCTGTAACTCTTGATGCAGCAGATCGTTGGAAAGGAATATCTTTCTTTTTAGCTGTTTCAATGATTTGATCCAAAAGTTTTTTGTGAACCGAAGCTCCGTAAGTCAAAACAGGACCTTTTCCTGCCACCTGATCTCCGCTACTGATTTTATTATACATCGGTGAAGTGGTGTCGTGGCAAACATCTGTAATGATGGCTGCATTTGGCTTGATTCGATGAGCAATCATTTGCGCACCTCTTAATCCGATTTCTTCCTGTACTGCATTTACAATGTACAATCCGAATGGAAGTTCCTTTCCTGATTCTTTGATTTTTCGAGCAACCTGAGCAATCATGTACCCTCCAATTCGGTTGTCAAGTGCCCGACCAGCGTAAAATTTTTCATTTAACTCGATCAATTCATCCTTAAAGGTGATCACACAACCCACATGGATCCCCATTTCCTCTACCTCTTGTTTAGAACGAGCCCCTACATCTATAAAAATATTATCTAAGGTCGGTGCATCTTCTTTTCCTTCCTTCCTCACATGAATAGCGGGCCACCCAAAAACTCCAGGGACAATCCCTTTGTCTGTATGGATATTTACTCGCATGGAAGGTGCGATCATATGGTCAGACCCACCATTTCTGCGAACATAGATATAGCCATCATCTTTGATGTAGTTGACAAACCAGCTAATCTCATCCGCATGAGCTTCGATTACAAACTTGTATTTAGAATCTGGATTGATTACACCTACTGCTGTACCATAATTGTCCGTGAAATAGGAATCTACATAGGGTTTGATGTAATCCAACCATATTTGTTGACCTGAAGCCTCAAAACCTGTTGGCGAGGCATTATTAAGGTATTTGTATAGAAATTCTTTTTCTGGTTTCATGTTATTAATTTAGTCGATAGCCGATAGACCATAGCCCATAGACTTTTCTATTTTAAACGTTGCTTTAAAGTTTGTATCATTTTTACCAATTCCTCACTTTTTGAATATGCTTCTTGAAATTGATCATCAGATAAATAACTTCTTCTTTTCGCGATAAATAAAGCACAAACCACCTCAACTATTGACCTGATTGCATAACCTAAAAACCTTGAAAATTCAGCATTAGATTGACTTGTACTCCCCTCAGCAATATTTAGGGCAACAGAATCAGATGGTCTTCGAATTTGAGAAGTTAGATTGAATTTTTCCTCTTGAGGAAATTTTGAAGAAAATTGAAAAACCATGTCATTTAAGTCTATAGCCTTCTGCCAAACTTTAAGTTTCTCAAATTTAAAAGCCATTCATAAAATTATGAATTATCCAGCTATGGACCATAGTCTATAAACCATTGACTAAAGCGGAATATTCCCATGCTTCTTCCTAGGTAGTTTGTCCACCTTATTCTCAAGCATTTTAAAAGCTTTGATCAATTTGATTCGGGTTTCAGAAGGCTCAATCACCTCATCAATAAAGCCCCTGTGTGCTGCCCTGTATGGATTGGCAAATTTCGCAGTATACTCGTCGACTTTTTCCTGAAGCTTAGCCTCTGGATCTTCAGCGGCTGCAATTTCTTTTCTGAAAATAATTTCAGAGGCTCCCTTTGCTCCCATCACTGCGATTTCTGCTGTGGGCCAAGCGAAATTCATGTCTGCCCCGATATGCTTTGAATTCATTACATCATAAGCTCCTCCATAGGCTTTACGCGTGATGACAGTTACTCTCGGAACGGTAGCCTCCGAAAATGCATATAACAATTTTGCGCCATTGGTGATGATACCATTCCATTCTTGGTCTGTTCCAGGCAAGAATCCTGGCACATCGACCAATACCAATAAAGGCACATTGAAGCTATCGCAGAAACGAACAAAACGAGCTGCCTTGATGGATGCATGATTATCCAAAACTCCAGCCATGGATTGTGGCTGATTGCCTACTATACCAATGCTTCGACCTGCGATTCGAGCGAAGCCTACAACAATATTATCCGCATAGTTTTCATGTACTTCCAGAAAAGAATCCGCATCTACAATCCCATTCACTACATCTCGAATATCATAGGGATGGTTCGGGTTCTCAGGCACAATCGAATCCAATTCCTTCCGGCTTTCATCGGCCTTTAATTCATAGGGATAAATTGGAGCAATATCTTCACAATTTTGAGGGATATAGCTTAACAAGGCTTTAATGTGCCGTATACATTCCACTTCATTTTTACAGGCAAAATGTGTAACCCCCGACTTGGTGCTATGTGCAGAAGCCCCTCCCAGTTCTTCTGCAGTAACAGTCTCTTGGGTAACAGTTTTTACCACATTCGGCCCTGTCACAAACATATAGGAAGTGTTTTCCACCATCAAGATGAAATCCGTAATTGCTGGCGAGTACACTGCCCCACCGGCACAAGGACCCATGATAGCAGAAATTTGAGGAACTACTCCAGAAGCCAGCGTATTTCGATAAAAAATATCCGCATAGCCTCCCAAGGAATTTACTCCTTCCTGAATTCGAGCACCACCGGAATCATTCAAACCGATGACAGGAGCTCCGTTTTTCATGGCCATATCCATGATTTTACAGATTTTCTCAGCATGGGTTTCAGAAAGCGAACCACCAAAAACTGTGAAATCTTGTGAATAAACATAGACTAACCGACCATTCACTTCTCCATAACCCGTAACCACACCATCACCGAGGTAGTGCTCTTTATCTAATCCAAAATCCTTTGCTCGGTGCATCACAAATCGATCCACCTCCTGAAAACTCCCCTCATCCAGCAAAAGCTCGATCCGCTCACGAGCTGTCAACTTTCCTTTTTTATGTTGCGACGCTATTCTACCTTCTCCGCCACCAAGCATGGCTTCGGCGTTTTTTTTCCTCAAAAGATCTAATTTCTCTTGATTGGTTGATCCGGTATAGATGGGTTTATTCTGATTTTCCATAAAATTTGAATTTGCAAAAGCCAAATATAACAGGCTTTGGGAGGAGGAAAAAAATTCAACTGGATAGCTGGTACCAATCCGAAATAGAGATGCGATAGAGAAGTTCAAGTGGAATAATTAACCGACAAGAACTCTGGATTTTACAATAACTTTCTATATTCGCCCATCCAAAAATTTTGGCAGTATGAGTACGCGTAAGGCAGCGGTGATAGACATGGGAACCAATACATTTCATTTGGTATTGGTCGAGTTAATTAAAGACGGATTTAAGGTTTTATACAAGGAGAAAATTCCTGTAAAACTAGGGCAAGGTGGTATCAACCAAGACCATATTGCTCCTGACGCGCTTAAAAGAGCCTATCATACTCTTTCCCATTTCAAAAATCTGATTGATGGAGAAAAAATCGATCGGGTATTTGCCTTCGCAACCAGTGCCGTAAGAAATGCTAAGAATGGACAGGAGTTTGTCCAAGAAGTCAAAAACCGAATCGGGATTGACATCAACGTCATCAGTGGAGAGGAGGAAGCCCTTCTAATTTATGAAGGTATCAAACTTTCCGGATCCCTCAATGGCCAAACCGAATTAATGATGGACATCGGAGGGGGTTCGGTAGAATTTATTATTGGTAACTCTGAAGATGTTTATTGGAAAGGAAGTTTTGAAATCGGCGGACAACGTCTTCTCGAACTTTTCCATCATCATGATCCGATTTTGACTTCTGAGCTTCAGCGTCTTCATGAATATTTGGAGAAAAAACTGCAACCACTATTGAAGGCTATCAATCAGTATAAACCTTGCAGCTTAGTCGGTGCTTCCGGGACTTTTGATACACTGACGGATATTTACTTCGAATCCATGCTTCAATGCAAACTAACTGGTCAGCATGTATTTGAACTTCCTGCCAGTGAATTCCACCGAATCCACCAACTTTTGCTCTCTAAAAATCGAGAAGAACGCCTTCAAATTCCAGGAATGATTCCGATGCGGGTTGATATGATTGTGGTAGCCTCCTCGCTAATAGATTTCATTTTGAAATATGTCCCTGTTCAGAATATCACCTGTTCACACTACGCCTTGAAGGAGGGTGCAATTGCCGAGGTACTTCGGCAGCAGGTAGAAACCACCTGATCCTCGACTCCTCAAAGCGAAAGACTTTTATCTTTGTACTTCATCAACCAAACATCCATTTGGCCATGCAAACCTATTCCTACGATCAGCTGTACAAATTCACGCACGATATTTTACTTAAACTAGGTTGCTCAGAATTACATGCCCAGATAGGAGCCGAAGTACTTTTATCCGCTGATCTTCGGGGAGTTGACAGTCACGGTGTTGCTCGATTATCAGGTTATGTACGGCTTTGGGAAAAGGGTAGAATTAATGCAAATCCTAGCATCAAAATCGTTCATGAAACGCCTTCCACGGCAGTTGTGGATGGAGATGGGGGTTTAGGATTAGTTGTGGCTCCCTATGCCATGAATGTGGCGATCGAAAAAGCAAGCAAAGCAGGCACTGGCTGGGTTTCTGTCAAAAATTCTAATCATTACGGCATCGCCGGCTACCATGCCATGATGGCCTTGGACCACGATATGATCGGTATTTCCCTAACGAATGCCAGCCCGCTTGTCAGTCCAACTTTTTCTAAAGAGCGACTTTTGGGAACAAATCCAATTTCAGTTGCCATCCCCGCAAATGAAGAACCTCCATTTATTGCAGATATGGCCACGACCACAGCAGCAAATGGAAAGCTGGAGATTTTACAACGAAAAGGAAAAGATGCACCTTGGGGATGGATTCAGGATAAAGAAGGAAATCCCACAACTTCAGCAAATGGAGTGAAAGATGGAGGTGCTTTGCTTCCACTAGGCGGTGACCGAGAGCATGGATCACACAAAGGTTATGCATTAGGAGCTATCGTCGATATTTTTTCAGCAGTTCTATCCGGCGCTAACTACGGGCCTTGGGTTCCTCCATTTGTTGCTTTTTTAGAACCAGATCCCAATCCAGTAGGTGAGGGAATTGGCCATTTCTTTGGTGCAATGCGCGTGGATGCCTTCCGCCCAGCAGATGAATTCAAATCCAATATGGACAATTGGATCAAAAGATTCCGATCTGCAAAACCAACCGAAGGGAATGAAAAAGTATTGATCCCGGGAGATCCTGAGAGAGAATTAGAAGCTATCAGAAGAGCTGAGGGAATTCCACTATTACAACCTGTAGTAGAAGATCTAAAAGGCTTGGGTGAGCGATTTGGAGTAAAATTCTAACAGGAGCCCTTTCCTTTCCTTAATTTAAAGACTATTGATACTCCGGCGGCGATCCTTCGGATCTGCAAACTTTTATATCCCGTCCATCATGGGATGATTTGCAACTTTTTGGGGTTTTCGTAAATTGAAAGATGCTTCAACTTAAACCCAACAACCTATGAATCAATTCAATCGCCGCGATTTTTTAAAAGGATCCTCCGCTCTGATGACTTTGGCCAGTTTTGGACTGCTAGGAATGGACTTTAAAAACCCAGATGGTCCCATCCGAACTGCCTTGATAGGGGCAGGATGGTACGGAAAATCAGACCTATTCCGGCTGATTCAGGTTGCAAACATTGATGTGGTAGGATTGGCAGATCCAGATAAAAATATGCTGGAAGCTGCCGGAAAATTAGTTTCTGAAAGACAAAAGTCAGGTAAAGTTCCTCCCCTATATGAAAACTACCAAGACCTGCTAGCCAATGAAAAACCAGAACTGGTATTGATTGGATCTCCGGACCATTGGCATGCATTGCAAGCAATTGATGCCATCAAGTCAGGAGCGCATGTTTATTTACAAAAGCCAATTTCAGTAGATGTCATAGAAGGAGAAGCGATTTTGGCAGCAGCTCGAAAATACAACCGTGTGGTTCAAATCGGTACCCAACGGAAATCCACTCCTCACTTAATTCAGGCTAAAGAGGAGATCATTGACACAGGAAAATTGGGTAAAATTTCCCACGCGGAAGTTTGCTGCTATTATCACATGAGAGCTAACGGAAATCCACCTGAGCAAGAAGTTCCTGACTTTTTCAATTACGAGCTTTGGACAGGTCCGGCTCCTTTTCGGCCCTATGATGGACTTCCCCATACCCGTTGGTGGCGGACTTTCATGGAATATGGAAACGGAATTACAGGTGACATGTGTGTCCACATGTTGGATACCGTCCGCTGGATGCTAAAGTTAGGCTGGCCCACACAAGTGACTGGAACAGGCGGTATTTTTGTCCAAAAGGAAGGAAAATCCAATATCGCAGATACCCAAACGGCCATTTTCGAATTCCCTGAATTAAACGTGGTTTGGCAACATCGAACCTGGGGGAATCCTGTAGACCCGGAATATCCTTGGGCTTTTAAAATCTATGGTGAAAATGGGATGCTGGCTGGAAGCACTATGCAAGCAGATTTCATTCCTTACGGAGAAGGCGAAGAGCCTGTTCATTATGACGTTGTGTATGAAAAGGAAGAATATCCTGAGGATGTAACTGAAGATCGAATTGAACTGAATGCTGCTCCAGCAACACGACTACACATGAAAGACTGGCTCAAGGCTATCGATACCAAGTCCTTGCCGATTGCAGATGTAGAGCAGGGGCACATTTCTACAGCTTCCTGTATTTTGGCAAATATTTCCATGGAATTGGGAGGTCGTGCCTTAAAGTATGATCCAAAAACAAGAACCGTTATTGGTGACCCAGAGGCTACCGCGAAATTACGGCGACCTTACCGAGCCCCTTACGTCCATCCGGAGCCTGACCAGGTATAAGAAATCAAAACAGGCTACTTATGAGGTTTCCATCGGTAGCCTGTTTTTTTAAAAAATTATTCTGCTGGGACCTGATTGATAACTCCATCCGTAATTTGGATAGTTGCACCTTGCGAATCCGTTCCGGTGACAGAAAAAGTTCCGCTAACCGTCGTTCCAACCTCCGTAATCTTCAAGGTACCACTGCTGCCACTAGCTCCACTGTACCATTTGCCTTAAAATATTGAAAACTGGCGTCACCGGAAGACCAATTTTAATCAACAAAAGTATAATCTCCTGGCCCGCTTCCGTAAAAATCAATTTCAATATTTTCATAGGAGGTTCCTGAGCCGTTTTCATAGTACACCCGCGTGCGTTGACTATTGATATCATACCAAACTGCGTCCACTGCAACATCCGTCCCATTCAATTTAAAACAAACCTTATCTGGAGCACAACCTTCAGCGATTGGGGTTTGATCGTCCTCATCACTACAGGCTCCTAGAGCAACCGAAACCATCAAGGCAAATAAAAATATCTGAATTTTTTTCATGGTTTTTTCTTTCAAAGTTGCGACTCATGACTAATTTTTTCTATACGACATATGCCCTGTTATTCCCTAAGGTTTCCTGAATATTAAGGGAATGCTACTTAAGAATGATTTTAATAAAACAAGCTTAATCCAAGTTTTTCGATGCCTAGTAGCCTTTTGGCTAATTTTGAATCGTACAGCAAATACTTTTTAACTCCTTGCAATTTATTTTTAGCCCCGACTCTGGTCGGGGCCCATTTGCAAAAAAGCTTCTCCTTTTTCTTCTTGGGATTCGGACCGCATCTTGTACCTTAGATGGGTAATTTTATTTCTATGGAACTAGCCACCACCCCAGGAAAACTCTTGCGTTTTGATCGGAAGAATTTGAGTGATTCCAAACTTCTGGAATTGTATGAAGGCTTATTAATTCCTCGAAGAATCGAGGAAAAGATGTTGATACTCCTTCGGCAGGGAAGAATTTCCAAATGGTTTAGCGGATGGGGTCAAGAAGCGATCTCAGTAGGAGCGGTCCAAGCACTTCAAGCTGATGAGTTCATCCTTCCTATGCATCGAAATTTGGGGATTTTTACAGGCAGAAATGTTCCACTAGACAAGTTATTCGCTCAATTTCAAGGAAAAAAATCCGGCTTCACCAAAGGTAGGGATCGTTCCTTTCATTTTGGCTCGTCAGAGCATCACATTGTGGGGATGATTTCTCACCTCGGCCCCCAATTAGCTATTGCCGATGGAATCGCCTTGGCAAATAAACTCTCAAAGGAAAAGAAGGTCACCCTTGTTTTCTCAGGAGACGGAGCAAGTTCTGAAGGAGATTTTCATGAAGGCCTTAATGTGGCGGCAGTTTGGAAGCTACCGGTCATTTTTGTAATCGAGCACAATGGCTATGGACTTTCAACGCCCAACCGGGAACAATTTGCCTTCAAAAATTTCACGGATAAAGGGCCAGGTTATGGTATAGAAACCGTCCGAATTGAAGGCAACAATATTCTGGATGTGTACCAGACTATTTCCAAACTGGCAGCAGACATTCGAAAAAAACCTCGCCCAGTATTGATAGAAGCGGTTACCTTCCGCATGCGGGGTCACGAAGAGGCGTCCGGCACCAAATACGTCCCAAAGCAATTGATGGAGGAGTGGGCAAAACTTGATCCTTTGGAGACTTACGAAAGTTATTTGGAATCCATCGGAGTCCTAGACGAAAAGAAAAAGGACCAGCTCAATAAAAGAGTACGAAAAGCCATTACGGAAGCTTGGGAAAAGGCCTTTGCCGAAGAACCCATTTCACCAGTGATGGAAGAGGAAATTCTGGGTGTCTATGCCCCCTTTGAGCAGAAGACCATTAGCCCAACTTCTGACAAGGTAAGTGAAAGACGCTTTGTCGATGCTATCAGTGATGGTCTCCGGCAATCCATGGAAAAATACCCCAACTTGGTACTCATGGGACAAGATATCGGTGAGTATGGAGGAGTATTCAAAATCACGGATGGCTTTGTCAAGCAATTTGGGGAAGACCGTGTCCGAAACACACCGCTTTGTGAAAGTGCAATTATCGGCGCTGGATTGGGGCTATCAGTCAAAGGCTTCAAAGCCATGGTGGAGATGCAGTTTGCAGATTTTGTTTCCGTGGGCTTCAATCAAATCGTCAACAACCTTGCGAAAATCCATTATCGCTGGGGACAAAATGCAGATGTGGTGGTGCGGATGCCAACAGGTGCGGGCGTGGCTGCAGGCCCCTTCCACTCTCAATCCAACGAGGCTTGGTTTTTTCATACTCCCGGCTTGAAAATCGTCTACCCATCCAACCCATATGACGCAAAAGGCCTACTCAATGCAGCGATCGAGGATCCAAATCCTTATTTATACTTTGAGCACAAAGCACTTTATCGTTCTTTGAATGCAGAGATTCCTGATGAATACTACACAGTGGAAGTCGGAAAAGCTCAATTAGTGAATGAAGGAGATCAAGTTTCCATCATCACCTATGGCATGGGTGTTCACTGGGCGAAAAAGGCTGTTACCGAAATGGGAGTTTCAGCAGACATTTTAGACTTACGCACATTGCTTCCTTGGGAGCGAAAGGCGGTAAGCGAAACTGTAAAGAAAACAGGAAAGGCAATTTTCCTTCAGGAAGACTGTCTGACTGGTGGCATTGGCGCTGAAATCTGTGCCTGGATTTCGGAAAACTGTTTCGAATTTCTGGATGCACCACTTATGCGGGAAGGAAGTTTGGATACCCCGGTTCCTTTTGCCCCGAATTTGGAAAAGCAGTTTTTGCCCGAGAAAAGATTTAGAGAAAAGCTGAGAAAACTCATTGAATATTAGCTAGATATTTCGGGTATTCGTAGAGAGAAAGCCTCTTTTAATTACCGCTTTTCAAAAACTAGACCTATGAAAAAGACCCTTGTTTATTTGGTTGCATTCTTTCTCGTTTTTCAATTTCAAAGCGTTACTCAAGGTTTTTCACAGACACTACTTGGGGCACAAATAGACAATCGGGCGGGTATCAAGGGCCTTACTTTAAATCCTGCAAATGTAATCAACACGCGACTCAAAGCAGAAATCCATATTTTCTCAGGAAGTGGGTACGTCGGAAATGATTACATTGGAATCAACCTCGGAAAGCTTGAAGAGATTTCTAACTTCAGAAGTCTTCAAGAAAACAGTTCCCTTAATCCCCAACCAAACAATAATTTTGTTGGAAACTTAGACCTAATGGGACCTGGCTTTCAATTGAACTTGAGCCCGAAACATAGTATTGCCCTAACGACTCGGATGAGAACTTTTTTCAACCTAAATAACATCGGTGGGGAATTTTTGGAATCAATTTCCTATCAAGAAAGAGAATCAAACAGCTACGAACTGCTCATGCAAGATCTTTCTGGTATTTTCCATCTTTGGGGTGAAATCGGACTTACTTATGGAAGGGTTCTCGTCGACCAAGAAAACTATTCCATCAGAGGAGCCGCAACATTGAAATATCTGGGAGGAGCAGGAGGTGCTGTAGGTTCAAGTAGTGTTCTTGGAGCTCTATATTTGGAAAGACCCAACACGCTAACAACCCGAGGAGAATTACAATATGGCTATTCCAGTAGTTTTGATATTGAGAACATCACTTTCAACAACTTAAGATCAGGTTTCGGAATGGATGTCGGTTTTATTTTTGAACTCGATGATGACACAGAGCATGCGTACACTGATGGTTATAAATTTAAGGCTGGAATTTCTGTAATGGATATTGGAGGAATCAAGTACAATGAATTCAGCTTATGGAATTACGACATGGACAATACGCTTTCCCTAGATGAATTTGATGAAAACAATTTCCAAGATATCCTAGAAGAAAACTATGTAAGCACGCGAACAGATAAAGCAACAAACTTGGGAATGCCCACCTCCTTGCAGATTTTTGCTGATTATGCGATCACCAATCGATTTTATGTTTCTGCTCATGGATCACTTTCCATCCGAAATCACCAGGAAATTCCAGTTAGCCAAATTGTCAATAACGTGATGATTACACCCAGAATGGAAACAGGTTGGTTGAGTGTATATAGTCCCATCAGCTATCGCCAATATGAAGGGGCAATTGCCTGGGGTTTAGGATTTCGGTTGGGGCCGGTAACCATTGGGTCAGCATCCATTCTGACGAATTTACTTTCCAAAAACTCAAGAAGTATAGACGCCTATTTTGGAGTCCAAGTTCCTATCTATCGAATGGGAACCCGAAAAAATCAAAACTAAAAAACGAAACATCTGATCCCCTCTCTCTCGTATTTGCACTAAAAGGTTTTTTGATGAGAAGATATTTCGTTTTGGTATTCTTTTTCCTAATCGTACACAAGACTTCTGCACAATTTTTTCTTGCAGGAGGACACTTCAATGGCTCAGTACCGATAGGCAAATTAAAAACTGAAACCGAATCCCTATTTTTCCCGACCATCTCAGGAATTTTCCTATATGAATTCCAAAGTGCGCCAATCCAGGTTGGGCTGGAACTCGGCTATGGGATCTATGGAAGCAAGATGGAACGAAGAAACGATTTATATCCTGGATTTTCAGACGAATTACGCCTTCGAAGAAATAATAACCTCGCTACTGGAATGGCTGTCATTCGATTCCTTCCAGCTGTCAATACGAAAATCACTCCCTTTTTTGAAGCCCAAATGGGTACAAATTACCTCTATACGCGCTATAAAATTCGGGAGACAATACTAGCTGAAGAATCCATAGAAAGTGATAAAGATTTTGAAGATTGGGCATTAGCCTATCGTATCGGAGGAGGTCTTCAATTTCCTATCGATGAATTTTTAAAATTAGAGTTTCGTGCTACCTACCAAGACGGAAACAGTGTCCGCTTTCTTCAAAAAGGGGATGTCACTTACCTACCTGATGAGGGGATTTTTGATTATAATTTTAGAAGAAGCCCTTTACAATACATGACTTTTTCAATTGGATTGATTTATTATGATTTGTTTCATTGAAAAGTCTGAGCTTTAAAATAAATCACTTCTTCTTTTTCCAGAATTTCCACTTATAGCTGGAATTGATTGATTTCTCTTCAGCTTCGGGTCTTTGAACCACAGAGGCAGCCTCCTTTTTCCATAGGAAAACCGGTAAGGCCCAGAATACTCCCAGCATACTGAAAACCAAGCCCCCGATGGTACCAATCGCGAGTGAAAACCAGAAAATCTCATTTTGACCTTCCATGATAAAAGGAATCAAACCAAAGCAGGTAGATAGAATCGTCAATAAAATCGGAATGGCTTTTCCAGCTACTGACTTGAGCACATTGCGATTATAGGCCCCTATCGTTCGGTTGTTTAGGTCATTGACAATAAAGATCCCGGCATTCACCGCCAAACCACCCAGCATCACAAAAGCCGCATAGCCTCCCTGATCAAAGTAGAAGTCAAAGAGGGAAAAGATCAGAAAGAGACCTATAAAACTGATCGGAATAATGGCAATGATATAAACCGGCTGCTTGAGATTCTCAAAGAGTACCGCACAAATCATGAAAATCCCCACGATCAAAAAGGCTAAAAGGGAATATTGCCGCTTGGCTTTTTCATAGCTGAATGACCATGTTTGCTTATCCGCGGTGTAGCCGATCGGCATGATTTTCTCCATTTCCTCCAAAACCTCATCCAAGTATTCATTGCCAAACTTGGCCGAACCCATATATTCAAAAGCAACCGCCCGAATGTATTGCCGGTCTTCCTTATTCAAGGCATTAGTCGTAGTTTCTTTGGTCAAGGTTCCAAAATCGGATATTTTAAAAATTCGGTCTTCTCCACTGATTAAGCCTTTTTGCTCCAAGTCAAACTTGCTGAAATCATTGGATTTGGCTTCCCGGATGACCATGCCGTAATTTTTCTCCTCTAGCGTCAGCGAACCGCTTGTCCCTTGTGGCTTGCTTAGGTCCAGCATGGTATTGATCAGTTCAAATTGGTTGGTCTGCCCGAGGGCGATTTGATTTTGATCCAGACGAAGTACGTATTCCTCGGTTTTTTGCTCGCCCCAACCCAGTCGTTCATTCGTATTTACTTCCTGAATTCGCTTGTGCTTGAGTAGCTTTTCAGCCAGAATCTCCGCTTGTCGCTCCAGTTCATCGAAGTTGTAGCCCTTCATCGTCACTCGGAAAGAAGGAATGCCCTCCCCTCCTGCTCCGGTATAGAATCCCTGTCCTACGCCATAGATATTCCATTGTGCACCGCTCCAGTCTGTGGACTTGACGGATAGTTTCCCTTTGAGTTGATAGGGCAAAGCAGAATTTTCGTAGGCCTCTTTGAAAGTGATTTCTATTTGGGCGCGTTGACCTGACATCACAAAGGTCACAAACTTATCGATCCCTTCAACGTCCTTCAGATAGGCTTCAAACTCACGCATGATAAAGTCCATCTGATCTAGGGTATTCCCAAAAGGCAATCGGGCCGAGACATATAAGCGCGTTTTAGCCGCTTCGCGATAGGAGCTTTTTTCAAAAACTCCCCGCACAAACATCCGAAGTGAGCCTCCCAAAGCTTGGTCTACATAAGGACGGATTTCCTCTTGATAAAAGGTATTTCCCACCGTCTTATTGTACCATTCCTGTCCTTCCCACTTAGCTGGCAGGTAGAAAATCGGAATCCCAAAAAGGAGAATGATTAGGGTAATAAAAGCTTTGCGATAGCGAGCAGTCCAGGATACGGTACGCTCAAAGCGATGAAGGTATTTGGCCCGCTTCCGAAGTTGCGGAATACTGAGTTTGCGCCCTTTTATGGATGACTCTTTGAATAAGATTTCGTAAAAAGCAGGAGTGAAAAAGAGGGCAATAATCAATGAAATCCCCAACATCACAGAAACTACAATGGAAAATTCTGTCAGGTTCTTTTGATCTTCCTCAGGAAGGAAAAAGACAATCATCAAGGCTGCGATCGTAGTCAAAGAGGCCGCTAATAATGCCAAAAACACTCGTCGATTTCGGTGCTTGTGCAGGTGATCGATCATGATGATGGCATTATCCACGATCAGACCAAAACTAATCGTCAAGCCAGCTAATGAGTAGAGGTGAATATCCACCTTGAGGAAATACAGCACGATGGCACAAAGGCTGAGATTGACCAAAATACCTAGGAATAGAGCAGAAAGGTATTTGAGATTGCGATTGATCAAGAAGATAAAGACAATCAAGATCAGAATGGAAAGCCCCGATCGTTTGTAAATTTTATCCAGCTCTTTGTCCAAAAACTCCGTATCGTCTCGCTCCAACCTTACCTCAAATCCTGCTGGAAGTAAAACCTGCGCTTGTTCTATGGCGGATTTCAAATTTTGAGCGAGTAAGACCTTATTCACTCCGTCCCGATTAAAGACGGTCAGCGTTACCGAATTATTGCCATTGATTCGGTAGTAACTGGAAGGTTCGGCTTCTTCGAGGGTTAATTTGGCCACATCCCTAAGCAGCACATCCTGTCCATTTAGCTGGGCTACCCAAAGATTTTCCAGCTGATCCATATCCCGAAGCGAACGATCCACTTGCACAAAAAGCGTTTTCCCCTCCTTATTCAAAATGGAACCCGGGAAACTTCTACCAAATGCCTGATTGATTCGACTGTTCAACTGACTACGCGATAAGCCATAGGCCTGAAGCTTTTGAATGTCAAATGTGATATAAAGCTGTAAATCCGTTGCCCCTCGAACCGACACTTCTTCCACCTCTTCAAATTTCGTCAAGGCAGGTTTCAGAATGTCCTCCGCTATTTTTTTTATTTCAAAGGCAGCAAAAGGACCATTGACCGAATAGGTCAGAATGGGAGTTTTGGTATCTGTTCGCGCCTCCGCAGTTTGAGTCACAACAGGATAGGAAAGCCTTGAATCGAGCTGAGGATAAATCTGCCGTATCAATGACAAGACCTCAAATCGCTTCAATTCCATATCCGCTTCCTTGTCAAATTGTAGGGTAATTTGGCCCCGGTCATAGTTGGAAATCGAAGTGATTTTATTGAGCTCCGAAAGTTGGGAAAAAGCCCCTTCGAGAGGAGAAGTAGCAAGTTTTTCGATAATTTCCGGCGAACTTCTCGGAATGCCATAGGCAATGGTCAAAACGGGTTCTTTTTCCCGAGGATTGAGATCAACCGAAAGCAAAGGAATGACTGCCACCCCTAGAATAGCCAAAACAACAAATGCCACTAAAACCCGAAATGGTGTCATCTTAGGCCTCCTTCAATTTTTTCTTTGACACAAAAAACCAATAAGCCAGGGGCACAAAATACAGGGCTGTCAGGGTACCAATCGTCAAGCCACCAATCACCGAATACACCAATGGCCGTTGCAAGTCCGCTCCTAAACCCGAGCTGAAAATAATCGGAATCAAAGCCAAAATAGTCGTAATGGAAGTCATCAAAATAGGCTTCAAGCGAATTTGACCTGCCCGATGAATCGCCATTTCCAAGGCTTCCTGTGCCGAAACCTCTGGATTTTCCACATACTCTTTTCGAAGTCGATTAATCGTATCAATCTTCAGAATAGCATCATTGACCATGATTCCCAGCATCACCACCAAGCCAATAGCAGACATTACATTCAGCGAAGCTCCGGCCAATAAAATCACCAAAAATGCACCTGCAATTCCCAAAGGAAGGGTCAATACCACGATCAGAGGCTGGATGAAGCTTTCAAACTGTGCCGCCAAAATAAAATAGAGCAAGAGTACTGAAATCAGCAGAATCCCGATCAACTGCTGAATATTTTCCTGATCCTTGAAATACTGTCCAACCATTGTCACTCCCAAATTCCGCTCCGCTCCCCAACGGATGTAGTCGGAATTATAGCTATCCGGCTCCGGTGCAGTCACCAAAACCGACTGGTAAATCCCGCCCTTATCCGCTGTAACGTATTTGTAATGGTCTTCATAGCGATAATCCACAAATTCACCGAGTGTATAAAAAGCAGAGTCAGAGGCTGCAAGTTGAGTAGTACGAAGCAAGTCCTCAAAACGGGCCTCTGATTCCTTCAATCGAATGGGGGTGATTTCTCCAAATCGACGAATATCCGTAATCGTATAGGTCCCAAACAATCTCGAAAGTTGCTCTTGCACTTGATCCACAGCAATCCCGTAGGTAGCCAATCTATCTGCATGCAGGGTAAAGACTACTGAGGCTTCCTTTTGCAAACCGGGTCCTCGTTCCCAATCCGATACCGGGAATTGGCTTAGCCAAGGATCCATTTTTTCCTCAGGAACGGGTTCTTTGGAGGTCAGATCTTTCCAGCGAACTTCATAATAAGGCAAGGTGGAGCTAAACAATTGATCAAAAGCATTGGGAGCATCCCCGATTTTATAATTGGCCTCAGGATAATTTTTAGCCAAAAAATCAACGAGGTCCTGACTCATCCCCGTTTTATCTTCCAATGAATTAAAAAGGAAATAAAGCAGGGATTGTTGGATGGAGTTTTCCCCATCAAAAAGTAAAAACTGTCGCACACCCACATCTGCTTCTGCCTTTTCATAGCGGCCCTTCATGGCATTCATCAAGGCAATCACTCGGTCTCGGTTTTCAATGGCAGAAATGGGTTCATTCCAATCAATTTCCAAGGTCGCATCCAATTTTTCGATCTTTGGCAAGCCTTCGGAATACAGAAAATAACTCAAACCCAGGCCTAAAGGAATCAATAAGGCAAAGAAGCTTAAGGCAATTTTTCGATTTCCAAAAACAGCTCGATATCCTTTTTCATACAGGTCCAAGATTTTTGAGAAAAATGTTCCTTCAGATCCATCTTCCTGTTTTTTGCTTTTGCTGAAAAAGAGAAAATACAACATAGGTAGCAGGATAAATGCCACTGCCAAGGAAACCGATAAAATGGCAGCCACTCCCACCGCCTGATCGAAAAACAAAGCTCCGGAAATCCCACTCAAAAAGACCAAAGGCACAAAAACCGAAAGCGTGGTCAATACAGAGCTGACCAAGGCGCTCATCACTTCATTCACCCCGGAAACACAAGCCTCAAAGAGCGTAAGCCCGGATTCCCGTTTACGGGAAATATTATCCAGCACAATGATGGAATTATCTATCAGCATCCCAATTCCTAATGCCAAACCTGAAAGGGAAATGATATTGATAGAAATGTCGAAGAAATAAAAGACTAAAAAGGAAATCAATAAGGAGGAAGGCAAGCTGACCCCGATAATAATGGGCAAGCGATAATCCTTCATAAACAAGAACAAAACGCCAAATGCAAACAAGCCACCAAACAGCAAAGAAGTCTGAAGATTGGAAATGGCCGCATTTAGGAGATTGGACTGATCTTGGGTCAACTCGAAATCAACCTGAGGATAATCCGTTTTGAAAAACTCCAGCGCATTCTTTAATTCCGGCATGAGCTCATTCATTTTCGCAGCAGCCTGCTTATGAACAGTAATGACTAAGGCTTCTCGTTCCCCATAAAGATGATAGCCCAGCATTTCCTGCGCCTGATAGCTGACCTTTGCCAATCTTCCCAAAGGCACAATCGCTCCGGAAGGAGCCAAAACGGGAAGACTTTCAATGTCGGTTGGTGTATCTACACGGGTTGCTAATCGGAGGTAATAGCGAAACTGACCATCTTTGACCGAGACACCGGGTAACTCTGAATTACCGGCTTGTATGGCGTTAATGACCTGTTGTTGTGTCATCCCCAAGGCTCGAATGGCAGCTTCATTGGGCTCCACGGTGATGATACGTTCCTTTTTCCCATTGATATCGACAAGAGATACACCAGGTAATTGTTCGATGCGTTTTTTTAGTACATTTTCAGCCAGGTGACTGACTTCAATTTCATCAATCCCTTCTTTGGGAATGACTTGTACCCGCGCTACTGGAATATCCGATGTATTGATTCGAATGACTTCGGGACGAGCCAAACCCTCAGGGAGAGAGTTGGTAATCCGGTCAATTTTCTCGTTGACATCAATATAAGCCAACTCCATCTGAGTGGCATAATCGAAGGTCAACCGAATGGTCCCTACCTCGGATCCTGCCTTGGAATCCATCTCTTCCAGTCCATTGAGCGTGATTAAACCCTCTCGAATACTCCGCAGGACATTCTGCTCTATGGCTTCTGGAGAGGCATTCGGATAGTTGACTTTGACGACGATCTGGGGAACATCGATGGGTGGCAACAAGGAAATCGGCAGGGTCCTCAAGACAATGAAGGAAAAAACCATCAAAGCCAAAAAAGTCATGAAGACGGCGATAGGCCGTGCCAGTAAAAATCGAACCATAGCTTATTCCGTTACGATTTGAACAGGAGCCTGATGCGCCAACTGTAGATTATTGGTGGTAATCACTGTGCTTCCAGCTTCGATTCCTTCCAAGATTTCAATTTCCTGACCATTATCTCGACCTACCTCTACATAATTCCACCGAGACTCGCTGTCCTCAATCGTAAATACTACAGCTCGGCCGGAACGGTAAACGACAGCATCTTTGGGTACGACCAGGGAATTGGCTTGGGGAGCCCGAATGATGGCACGGGCATTCATCCCAGGTAGGAGGTTTTTGGCAGATGTTAAGCGAATGGCGACCTCTACTAGTCCATTTTCATCCACTTTAGGATTAATTGCGATGACCCTTCCTTCCAGTGCTTCTTGTGTATTGGAAACTGGATAGACCTCTGCTTTTTGATTTATGGAAATGAGGCTAATATCGGATTCGAGCACCTTGACATGAAGTTCGAGATTGGTAGTGCTAAGAATTTCGCAGAGCTCCGAATTGGTGGCGATCAGGCTACCCATTTTAAATTTTAGATCAGCCACCCTCCCGCTGATCGGAGCTTTGACTTCGCAGCGCTCAAGATTGAGCTGTGCCTCTCGAAGTTCAATCTCAGCCAAAAAGACTCCGTTTTTGGCTTTAAGCTGTTCCTCCAAAAATTTCTTCCGCTCTTCATCACCGGATGCAAAGTCACGTGAAAAACCCAGCTTATCATTTTCATAGACTGCTAAAGCATTCTGAAGGGAAATTTTAGCCTTTTCGAGGCGGATTTCGGCTTCTGTAGGATCCAGCTTCGCAATGATCTGTCCTTTGGAAACAGCTTGCCCTTCTCGGATGGGTAATTCGATTAAATAGCCCGGTTGCTCAATGACAGCTTTGACTTGAGCAGCTGCTTCGAGCTTCCCTGTAGCATTGATGAGGTAGTCAAAGCTTTTGGTTTCGGCTTGAGCCACCCGAACCTCCGTAGCGGCCACTTCATTTCTGAAAGATTCTGCAGGAATTTCCTCTTGTTTTTCAGTGTCTTCCTTGCAAGAAAAATTGAAGCCCAATAAACAAATGAGGGCGAAATAGTGGTAGTTTTTCATCTAAAGAATCGTTAGATCACTAATAAACTAATTTAATAACGGGTTTCAAACCAGGGTTTTGAAAAAAGCTGTTAAAAATGGTGAATTGAGCCAGCTTACTGTTTTCTAATTCCGGCTTTATTCCCGTGTCTGAACCAATTCAATTCCAAAATTTGGATAATTTATTACTTTGAACACATCCGTTTTGCTAACAAAGGGCAGGCAAACTAAAACCTGTCTCGAAATTGATATAAATTACTCCTGTTGAGGATTTTATATCGATAAGCTTATTTATATAAATTAGAATAAACTAAAAATGAGTTATTCAATTTGGTTGCCAATAAACGGTAGGGAAACAAATTTTTCTATTCCCTCTTCTTCTTTGTCAAAAAGCCAAAAATAAAGCTTGGCCTTATTATTAAAAACCAACCCATCACCTATACCCTTTGAAGTAGGAGAACCTGGATAATCAAATCGCACAATTTCTTTTGTTGAAGGAGAAAATTTGAGAATTTCAAAGCGCAAAGACTCTAAGGACTCGATATATTCATTTAAATTTTCTACTGGAAAATTGGCTGACTTTGGTATATATGAAACAGTCCTGAAAAGAAAGCCTCCTGACTCAAAAAGAGCCGAATACTCACCTCCTAATTTAGAATCCATCATATTAAGAATTTGATCATCCTTCACCCCTGGATTTGATCTATTTACATTTTGTGACTGTAGATTGATTTTCTCCTTTAAGTTTAAGTCTAGATCATACATAAAAATATTGTGGGATTTTGCCATGTTCAAATAAATATGATCATCTACGACCAAAAAAGTCTTGGATAAAAAATTCAAGCTATACGTATCACCATGAAATTCCTCCGGATAGTTCATTAGTGAAGTAAAATGAGAAGATTTTAGATCAAAAACGCCATAAATTGGTACTTCAGAAACAAAATTCTCTTCCAAATTGCTTTTAGAAAATGATAAGGGAAAACGAATAAATTGACCATCAAAATGAATGGATTTATCAGATATTTTCCCAAATCCAAATCGACTATCAGGAAGTTTGAATCGTTTTACTTGACCATTTCGGTAGTTAATGAGTTGAAAAGCTGACAAACCAACCAATGGATGGAATGCTAGCGTATCATTAATGATCAGAAAGGGACCTTCTTTAATTATTCCATTTGGACCTTGATTTGGAAAAAAGCTAGATTCCCACGTTTTTGATGCAAAGTCATAAAAAAAAAGTCCCATGGAATTAGGATAATTGTAGGAAAAATAAAAACCACCTCGATAACTTCCTACAGAACTATTTTCATTTGGCATTGGTAAATTTTCAAAATCGACAACGAGAGTGTCTGAAAACGGCAATGAATATGTTTGCTTCGACTCCTTATTACCAAAATCACAACTTGATAGAAATAAAATAAATGAAAATAGAGCGATGAGAATTCGCATTATTAATAGTATTTAAATGAGCCAATAATTCTAAAAACTATTGGCTCACGGTAAAAATAAAATTTAACTAAAATCAAAATCTACGAATCGCAGCAAGAATCGGCGACAAATCTGTTCTATGGACAGAACCAGGAATATTACATGCAGAACCAGGAATATTTGTACATGTTGTAACTAAATAAATACCACTACTAGTCACGGATGTTGTATATTCCACCTCATACCAAGTATTTGATGTCTGTGCATCAATTTCCGACACATTCACTAAAAATACACCGAAAAGGTAGGCACTTAAAACTCCAAGTTTTAAAATCGTCTTTTTCATAATTAAAGAATTTATTTGATAAGCTCTAAGATCCGGCAGAGCTACTTATCCGGTTGAAAAATACTTTCGATTGGCCAATTCCTTGATCTTTCGAAAACTAATATATACAACAAGAACTAATATTGCAATTATAGTTACATATTTATTTAGTTTTGGTTGTAAAATGAAAAGTTGACTACCAATAGTAAAACTCTTTTCGCGGATAGGACCTCTAGAATATTCAGACAGTTTTTGTCAGTTTAGAGAAGTAAATTGACTTCCTGCGCTTTTAGGAGTACTTTCGATGAGTTGTAAAACTTATTCTTTTTATGCTCAAAATCCTCCATACAGCAGACTGGCACCTCGGCAAGCGCTTACAAGAATTTCCCAGAATCGAAGAGCAAAAGCTCGTTCTGGATGAAATCTGCTTGATTGCCGATGAGCAGGAAGTCGATCTTGTGCTCTTGGCAGGCGATATCTTCGATAGTTTCAATCCTGCTCATGAAGCTGTGGAACTCCTATACAAAACCCTTCGCAGATTATCCAAAAATGGAAACCGACCCATCATCGCTATCTCCGGCAATCATGACAGTTCCCAATTTGTCGAGGCACCCGACCCACTCGCTCGGGAAATGGGCATCTTTTTTTACAGCCGATACGACAGTTTAATTCCAGCTGGTAAACTTGATTCCGGAGTGGAAGTCCTTCGGTCGGAAAGCGGATTTATGGAATTGAAATTGCCAAAATTTGATTTTCCTATTCGATTGATTTTAGCTCCCTATGCCCATGAGGTTAGTTTGCGGACCTATCTTGGGGAAGAAAATCGAGAGGAGGAATTTCGAAATCTCCTTGCTGATAAATGGAAAAAACTAGCAGATCAATATTGCGATGAAAAAGGAGTGAATGTCTTTGTCGGACATTTCTTTTTCGCAAAAAAAGGAGCTCCCCTTGAAGCCGAACCTGAGTCCGAACGTCCCATTCTCCATGTAGGCGGAACACAAGCACTTTTTACAGAAAATCTCCCTTCCCAGATCCAATATGCAGCCCTTGGACATCTCCATCGTTTTCATGCGGTAGACAAGAATCCATGTCCTGTTGTCTACTCCAGCAGCCCCCTCGCCTATTCCTTTTCAGAAGCGGACCAGGAAAAGCAAGTTGTCCTAATTGAATTGGAACCTGGAAAACCTGCCAACTATACCCCTATAGGATTGAAGCAAGGAAGACCCTCGTACCGAAAAACCTTTAACAATCTCCCAGAAACACTCCAATGGCTGGAGGAAAACCCGTACTGCTTTGTGGAATTAACTTATCAAACAAAAGACTCCATCGACGCAAGCACGCGCAAAGCCATTCTCAAAGCCCATGACGGAATCGTCAACCTGATTCCTCAAATTCAAAACCCACGCAATCGCGATGAATTGACTCTCAAAGCAGAAGATTTGGAGAAAGATATGGTGAGTTTGTTTTCCCTCTATTTTGAAAGCGTCCGTGGACAGGAACCAAATGAAGAACTTTTAACGATTTTCAAAGAAGTGATCAGTCAAGAAGAAAACAAATGATTCCGGTCCAGTTAGAAATTCAAGGCTTATATTCTTATCGGGAGCGTCAGGTGATTGACTTCAGTCAACTGACTGCTGCCGGACTTTTCGGGATTTTTGGAGCCGTAGGAAGTGGCAAATCTTCAATTTTGGAAGCGATTTTACTTGCACTTTATGGAAGTACGGAGCGCCTTTCCGACCGCGGTGAAAAGAATTCCATGCTCAACCTACAGAGCGATGAGCTGTTGATTCGCTTTATTTTTCATTCAGGAAAAAATAACAGTCAGACTTACCTAGCGCGCTATGAAGCCAAGCGGAATAAAAAAGACCCTGAAAAAGTAGATCCTGCTACGCATACTTTTTACCGAAAATCGGGAACGGATTGGGAGCCCTTGGAAGCTCGGGCGGAGGAAATCGTGGGAATGAAAAAGGAGCATTTCAAACAAACCGTTATCATCCCACAAGGGAAATTCCGCGAATTTATCGATTTGACTCCGGGACCTAGGGCAGAGATGATGAAGGAACTCTTTGGCTTGGAGCGATTCGACCTTTCTGCTAAAACTGGTTTCCTACTTCGTACGGTCAAGGATGAGAAAATCAGACTTGAAACCCAATTCCAAGGCTTGGAGGAATATTCAGAGGAAAAATTAAACAGTGAAAAAGAAAGTCTGAACCAACTTCAGCTAGAGCAAAACAAAGAGTTGGAAAAAGCCCTTCAGCTGGAGCAAAAAGTAAAATCCCAGGAAAAGCTTCGTGAAAAGCACCTATCCTGGAAGGAGTTTACCAAAACCAAACAAGAACTTCTGGAACGCAAGCCGGAAGTCGATGAAAAACGGCAACTCTATCAGGATTTTATCCAAGCTAAAACCTATCTACGCCCGGTATGGAATCAGCTCAATGACCTCAGAGCCGATGCAGAAAAATACCGGGTAAGCATCATTGATGCGGAGCGATTCGAACTTGAGTTTGAAAAAGAAATCAGCATACTGAAAGAGGAAGAACAAAAACTCCGTGAAAAAAACCAACAGCGTCCTGACCGG
Organism: Algoriphagus sp.; assembly: GCF_013373065.1. GTDB lineage: Bacteria > Bacteroidota > Bacteroidia > Cytophagales > Cyclobacteriaceae > Algoriphagus. Next base: position 212,617 of record NZ_JABXIN010000015.1, on the reverse strand, counting down.
GAGAGCAAAATTCGGGACCTGAAAAAGGTGTTGGAAATCAAGGAACTCCGAATTAAACTATCCGAAGCTCAAGATGCCATTAGGCAACTTTCCCCTTCTCAGGAAGAGCTTGTTAGCAAACAAAGGAATATCCAGCAGGAAATTCAGGAGGACACTCAACTTTTGGAAGCTTCTCCCCAATCCGACTCCAATTTGCTCGCTACATTGAAAAGTCAGCTGCATACTTGGACTGAACTAGAATCTCAAATTCAGGAGCATGACAAACTCATAGAGCAATTTGAAAAAGAGGAGAAAAACGTAGCAAACCTGCTCGAAAAGCTCCGTTATTCGGTTCCTTCAGAATTTCCCGATACGGAAGCATGGCAAAATGCTCAAAAACAGGTGATTCAAAACTGGGAAGAACAACGGGAAAGTCTTCTCCGGAATTCAGGGCTGAAAGTTCATGCACATCTCTTGGAAGATGGAAAACCCTGCCCACTTTGCGGGTCTCTGGAGCATCCACAACCCATTGATCAATCGGCTCAGAATCAGAAAATCAAAGAAATTGAAATTCAGATTGCTGAAGAAAAAGATCAGTTGGAGAAAATTCTTCTAATTAAGCAGCAACTCAAGGAACAGGAGTTTTATTTACAGAGTCATCAAGACAATCTGACTTGGAGAAAAAAAGAAAAAGGCCAACTGAATGAGAAATTAAACGGACTCTTCGAGAGCTTACAGCCTTTAGGTTTGAAGGATCAAAAAGGGCTTTCCAACCGTATTTCAGAATTGGAGCATGCCAATCAAAACCGGGAGAATTTGCTTCAAAAGCTCCAACAAAAAAGAAAAGAATCCGATCAGGTCCGAGCTGATTTAGAGGTTATCCAACAAAAACTGCAGCAGGCCCAACTAAAAAAAGAGAGTCTCTCTTCGGCTATCCAAACCAAGCAGGATGAAATCAAGGATCCTACTTTCTGCAAAGGATTCTTCGATAAGAACCCTACCGAGATCCAAGCCATGATTTCAAGAGTAGCACAAGACATCGAACAAGCCGCTGCTGCTTTGGAAAGCAAGCAAAAATACCTGCAGGAAGTTCAGAACAAGGCCACCACTAATCAAGCTGATCTAAAGAATTTTAAAGCCTTGCTTGAAAAAGCAGTAGGCAAAATCCAAGGGCTCGAAAATGAATTCGAATCCTTGAAAAACCAATATGGTTTTGAAAATGAGGATGCTTTGATCCAACTTTTTGAGCATTCACTGGATGCCGAGAAAACCGCTAAGGAAATTGAGCAATTTGATCGACAGCTGGATTTGGCAGAAAACCGAATTCAGGAACTGGCATCCGAAAAAGGAGTTGTTGAATTCCAGGAGGAAGCCTTTCAGCAGCTTTCACAAGAAATACAAGAACTTCAAGACACCAATGAAGCCCGACAGAAAGAGCTTATTCTTTTACAAAAAGAAGTAAAAGTCTCCGAACAGAAGCTTCAGGAAAAATCAACGCTGAGACAGCAATTGGAGGGAGTGGAAAAACGGGAAACCTACCTGAAAGAGCTGGAAAAGCTTTTCAAAGGAAGCGGCTTCGTGAAGTATGTGAGTTCGATCTACCTAAAAGAACTCTGCCATACGGCCAATCAGCGCTTTATGAAACTCAGCAAAAACAGTCTGAGTCTGGAGATTGATGATGACAATACCTTTTGGGTGGTGGATTACCTGAATGGAGGTAAAAGGCGTCTTTTAAAAACCCTTTCCGGAGGACAAACTTTTCAGGCCTCGTTATGTTTGGCTTTGGCCTTGGCAGAAAAAGTCAAAGCCCTGAATCAGGCCGATCAGAGTTTCTTCTTCTTGGATGAGGGTTTTGGAGCTTTGGATCGGAATTCCCTGCGGGTCGTCTTCGAAACGCTAAAGTCCCTACGACATGAAAACCGTATTGTAGGTATCATCAGCCATGTCGAGGAATTGCAGCAGGAAATCGGGGTCTTTGCCCAAGTGGAATTGGATCCCGAAAAAGGCTCGCAGGTGAAATATTCTTTTTGAAGGGTGGCTGCGTAATTGCGAACGAAGTGAAGTAATCTCACTCGCCAACCTTCCCTTTCTTGAGACTGCTTCGTCGTTCCTCCTCGCAGTGAGGGTCAAGAAGTCATTTCGAGGCCTAACATTTAGGAGAATCCACAAAACGAGATGACAGTGTTCGAGATCCTCCTAATTCTGGTCACCCTGAGCACTTGAGAAACGGGAGTTTCGAAATCGAAGGGTCCTCTTTACTTCAGACTCCTGTCTTTCGGGTGCTCGGACTGACCCATTTTAGAATACCCAAATAAAATCTGTCATCGGTAGGCCCAATCCCCCTAATCTACAAGCGATCAAGAAATCTTATTGCCCCGAAGAAACCTCCTCAGTCAGACCTTCATTCTAACGCCAAAACAACGAGTACCTTACTTTTTCAGAATTTTCTTAAATTCAATCCTATACAAAACCCACTAACCTATGAAATCCATCTTTTCTTTATTATTTCTAAGCCTCAGCTTATCAGCTTTTTCCCAACAATCCCCGAGCAAGGAAATTCAAATCAAGTTAGCCGTTTTAGCTGCTCCAGAAGATCAGCGATCCGAGGCTACTGTATATGGCTATCAAAATGGGGAAATTGTAATGCTTCGGAGAGGAAGCAATCAGACCGTTTGTCTCGGAGATGACCCTAGTCGGGAAGGTTTGAGTGTTTCCTGTTACCACAGCAGCGCACAACCGTTCATGGAGCGGGGTTGGGCTTTGCGAAAAGAGGGAAAAAATGCCCAGGAAATTTTCAATACCAGAGAAGCCGAGGCCAAAGCCGGAAAACTCCAACTTCCTGATCCTGGAAGTGTACTGCATGTCTTAGTGGCAGACGATCAAGATATAAACTGGACCACAGGAGAAGCTCAAAACACCTATACGCGCTCCGTAGTGTATATCCCTTGGGCTACTGCTGAAAGCACCGGGTTACCGCTTAAACCAGCCGGACCGGGACTGCCCTGGATTATGGATCCGGGTACCCATCGGGCACATATCATGATCAATCCATCTAGGAATTGATCGGTTATGAAAAGCCCTTTCAAATCTTTCCTCTGGACTATTTCCCTCTTTGGCCTGCTCATAATCCAAGGCTGTGATAAACCTGTAGAATATTCCTCATCCGATTATCCTTATCCGATCAGCGACGATCTATTTACGACCGACACACTTACAAGTGGATTAACCATTCCTTTTGGCTTGGTATTTCTGGATGATAATGATTTTTTGATTTCAGATCGGATCGGGAAAATTTTCAGGTTTAAGGGAGAAAATCTTCAAGAAGTATATGTAGCTCCGGAAGTGCAGACGTTTGAGGATCCCGGAAGTCCTTTGATTATCCATGGAGGATTGATGGATTTAAGCCTCCACCCAGATTACCCAACTGTACCTTGGATTTATATGGCTTACTTTGGGAAAGATGGCCGAGGAAAAGTAGCTAGATTTAAACTCAGAGAAAATCAAATTTTTGACCAAGAAATCATCTTTCAAACCCGAACAGAAGGCTATTACGGAAATGGGATGCGGATTGTCTGGGAGGATGAAGAGCATTTTTTTCTAAATATTGGTGTTTCCAATTACTCGACCCGAAAAAATCCAGTTTTAGTATCTCAGGACTTAAAAGAAGATTGGGGGAAAATCCATCGATTAAACCAAGACGGGACCATTCCAGAAGACAACCCCATATTGGAAGGTGAAGAAAAACCTGGGTCAATTTATAGTTTTGGTCACCGTGATGTTCAAGGCTTGGTATATGAATCCTCTACTCAAACCCTATATGGAATAGAGCACGGACCAAAAGGAGGTGATGAATTCAATATCATTTTACCGGGCAAGAACTATGGATGGCCTCTTTTTACCTACGGCACCCATTATAATGGGGAACCCGTTTCCCTAATCTCCCGAGATTCTGCAGAAAAAATCTCAGTCTTGCCACAACACTATTGGACTGTACCTTCTTCAGATGGAGGAAGAGCAATTGCACCTTCCTGCGCAATTTTGGTCAGGAACAGTAACTTCCCTGAATGGGAAGATCATTTTCTAATTGCATCCCTAGCTTTCCAAAGGCTATTAAAATTCGACCCAAAAACAGGGAATACATTTGGTCTAAAAATGCAGGGAAGAATTCGCTCGATATATCAAGAACAAGATGGAAACCTTCTGCTTCTGGTGGAAAGAAATGACATAACCAAGTCAAACGGAAAGCTTGTTCGAGTCAAAAAACCCAATTAAAATCCAAAAGCAGAGAAAATGAATTAAAAATTTCGGAAGACTTGTTTAAATTTTAGATCAATAAATAAATGGAAAGTCCTATGAAAAAAAACCTGTTTTTCGCGATCACTTTGGGATCTTTTATGATTTTTTCTTGCTCTAAAAAAGAAGCGCCGGTTACCGAATCAAATGATCCGGTTATTGAAGTCGTTACGAATGCCATGGATTTTCAGATGGTGGATTCCATTCCTTCCGGTTGGAACACATTCCGCTATGTGAACAAGTCGAATGAAGCCCACTTTTTTGTTTTGGAAAAGCTTCCAGAAGGTATTCGTATTTCGAATTACGAAAATGAATTAATCCCGGTGTTTAAAGAGGGTTTTGACTTTATGATTTTGGGAAAGATGGAAGAAGGGATGAAAGCTTTTGAAAAAATCCCTCAATGGTTTGGAGGAGTGGTCAATCATGGAGGAGTTGGGATTCTTTCAGGCAATTCTACCGGAGAAACTACCCTATTCTTGGAGCCGGGAGTTTATGCGATGGAATGTTACATCCGAATGCCAGATGGGACTCCTCATGTTTTCCTTGGCATGCTCAAAGAAGTCATTGTAACTGATGAAGCCTCTGAGCTAGTAGAACCCCAAGCGGATTACAACATCTCTATTTCCTCGACCGAAGGGATCCAATTTCAAGATTCAATTCCTGCAGGAAACTTTCAATTTGGGGTAGAATTTGAAGATCAGCAGCTATACGAGCATTTCGCTGGACATGATGTGAATTTGGTAAAACTTCAGGAAGGAGCTGCATTGGATAGTCTAGTTGCCTGGATCAACCCTTCGGATATGTTTGCCTTGTCTTCGCCTGAACCAAAGGAATTCCTATTTATGGGAGGTACAGAAGATATGCCTGCTGGAAAGAAAGGTTATTTCAAAGCGGAACTCACACCGGGAAATTATGTCTTGATCTCAGAGGTTCCAGATGCCCTAAATCGAAAAATGGTCTACCCTTTTAAAGTTTATTAAAAAAGAAAAGGCTGACCTAAAACTAGTCTTTTGTCAGCCTTTTCTACTATTCTATTTTTTATTATTCCAAGATCTTCGCAGCCAGCCAATCTCCAACTTCAGAAGTTTTATAGGCCTTACCTCCTTCTGCTATATCTTCGGTGACTACTCCTTCGGAAAGAGAAAGATTCACCACATCACTGATGGCCTGAGCCTCGTCTTTCATATCAAAAGCATACTCAAACATCATTGCAGCAGAAAGAACCGTAGCCAATGGATTTGCAATATCTTTTCCTGCAGCTTGCGGATAAGAACCGTGAATCGGTTCGAATAATTTCACCTTAGATCCTAAGGAAGCGGAAGGCATCAAGCCCATAGAACCTGAAATCACCGAAGCTTCATCCGTCAAAATATCCCCGAAAAGATTCTCAGTAATCAAGACGTCATAAGCTTTTGGCCACTGAATCAATCGCATGGCTACGGCATCTACAAACTCATATTCCACCTTTACCTCTGGGTATTCGGAAGCCAACTCCTGAACGGTTTCTCTCCACAATCTGGAAGTCGCCATCACATTGGCTTTGTCCACGCAGGTCAAGAGTTTTCTTCGCTTTTGTGCAGCTTCAAAGCCCATCCGAGCCAAGCGAACGATCTCTTCTTTGCTGTACACATTCGTATCAAAAGCCTTCGTACCTTGTTCATTTCGACCTCTTGGCTCACCGAAGTAAACTCCACCGGTCAATTCCCGGAAAAAAACAAAATCCACCCCATCCACTCGCTCCAGTTTCAAGGGAGACTTATGTACCAAGGAAGGAAAAGTAAAGGTTGGACGCACATTCGCAAAAAGCCCCAACTTTTGACGCATCCTTAGTAGTCCCTGCTCTGGACGAACCTTGGCTTTGGGATCATTGTCATATTTTGGGTCTCCGATCGCTCCAAAAAGGACAGCATCTGAAGCTGCGCAAATCTCATGTGTGGCATCAGGATAGGGATCTCCAGTAGCATCGATGGCACAGGCTCCTACTAGACCTTCTTTGAAAGTAATTTGATGTCCGAATTTTTGCCCAACAGCTTTGACAACTTTTACTGCCTGAGCGATAACTTCAGGGCCAATGCCGTCACCCGGCAACAGCGCGATATTCATTTCCATAATAGGTTGATTCTTCTTTTTCTGGATTGTAAGTCATGTTTTCGATGATGTTGAGCATTTTTTCGGTAGCCATCATCGCCGCTACCGTCTGATCTGGATCCAGACCTTTGGTTTTGAAGATTTTTCCATAATCCCATGTGATCACCGTCTCCACAAAGGCATCGGTTTTCCCACCAGGAGGAATTGAAACATGGTAATCGGTCAGCTTGGGCAATTCCCTCCCCAAGGACTTGTAAATCTTTTTTAGGGCACGCATAAAGGAATCATACTGCCCATCTCCAGTTGCACTTTCGTCATAGAACTTCCCATGGATATTCATTCGAAGTTGAACTGTCGGTTTGAGTCCCTTGGAGTGGGTCATGTGATAGCCCTCGATACTGATATACTTCGAAATTACATTGTTTTGGAGCACATCGGAAATGATATAAGGTAAATCCTCAGTAGTCACCCGTTCTTTTTTATCTCCCAATTCTATGATTCGTTGGGTGACCTTCGCGAGTTCCTCTTTCTCCAAAGAAATGCCTAACTCCTCTAAATTTTTTAGAATATTGGCTTTCCCGGAGGTTTTTCCCAAGGCATATTTCCTTTGCCGCCCAAAGCGCTCCGGCATCAAATCATTGAAATAGAGATTCTTTTTATTATCCCCATCGGCATGGATTCCCGCGGTTTGAGTAAATACATTTTCCCCGACCACAGGTTTGTTCGCTGGAATATGTTGTCCGGAAAATTGCTCCACCAATTTGGATACACGGAAAATCTTCTGTTCCTGAATCCCAATTTCAAAATCAGTGAAATCCTCGATAACCGCAACTACAGATTCCAAGGGTGCATTTCCGGCACGCTCTCCCAAACCATTAATTGTCGTGTGGATTCCTGCTGCACCATAAAGAATTGCCTCCATGACATTCGCCACTGAAAGATCGTAATCATTATGCGCATGGAAATCAAAATGAAGTTCGGGGAATTGCTGCGTGATATCATGGAAATAACTCTTTACTTCCTCCGGGGCCAGCAAACCCAAGGTATCGGGCAGCATCACCCGCTTGACCGGTTGTGATTGAAGAAACTCAATTAAGGAAAGGGTGTAATCCCGGGAGTTTCGCATACCATTGGACCAATCTTCCAAGTAGACATTGACTGAAACTCCTTTTTCCTGAGCATAGGAAATGCTTTGCCGAATATCTTCAAAATGCTGCTCCGGTGTTTTTTTGAGTTGATGAATCAAATGATTTAAGGAGCCTTTGGTCAGCAGATTCATCACCCGGGCACCTGACTCCACAATCCAATCCACTGAAGCAGGTGTGTCCACAAAACCCAACACCTCAACACGATCCAAGTATCCTTTTTGAGAAGCCCATTGGGTTATTTTCTGCACACCTTCGAGTTCTCCTTCTGATACTCTAGCAGAAGCCACTTCTATACGGTCAACTTTTAGTTCCTCCAAAAGTAACTTAGCAATCTGAAGCTTTTCAGAAGGCAAAAAGGAAACACCGGAAGTCTGTTCTCCATCCCTCAGAGTGGTATCCATGATTTCGATTCTTCTCTTTGCCTCCATGACCTTTAGATTATCTAGATGCAGCGAATGCTTCGATTTCATCTGACATATTCAACAAATAGTCGATATCGTCGAAGCCATTTTGCATATTACTTTTCTTGTATTCGTTGATGTCGAAAGTCTCAGACTCGCCTGTTGAAAGCAATGTGATTTTCTGCTCAAGCAGATTTACTTCGATTTCGGTTTTGGGGTCTGCTTCAATTGCTGCAAAGAGTTTGTCAGCAAATTCCGGGGAGACTGTAACTGGAAGCACCCCAATATTCAGACAGTTATTTTTGAAAATATCTGCGAAGAAGCTGGATACCACACAGCGAAAGCCGTAATCATAAAGTGCCCACACCGCATGTTCTCGGCTAGAACCCGAACCAAAGTTCTTTCCAGCAACCAGGATTTTTCCGCTGTAAGTTGGGTCATTAAGAACAAAATCCTTTTTAGGGTTCCCCTCGACATCGTATCGCCAGTCTCGGAAAAGATTATCTCCAAAGCCCGTTCGTTCAGTTGCTTTTAGGAAACGTGCTGGAATAATCTGGTCTGTATCTACGTTTTCGGTCGGCAAAGGAACTGCCGTATCTCGAAGAACAGTGAATTTATCGTAAGCCATTTTTTCGAATTGTAAAATTGAAAGATTGGAAGATTGAAATATTAATTCTCAAAAACTTCCCTTGGGTCAGTGATTCTGCCGGTGACGGCAACAGCTGCTACGGTCAATGGAGAAGCTAGCATGGTTCGAGCTCCTGGACCTTGACGACCTTCAAAGTTTCGATTGGAAGTGGACACTGCATACTTCCCTGCAGGAATCTTATCATCGTTCATTGCCAAACAGGCTGAACAGCCGGGCTGACGCAATTCAAACCCTGCTTCTTCCAAGATTTTCACCAAGCCCTCTTCATGGGCAAGCTTTTCAACCTCCCTAGAACCCGGGACGATCCAAGCGGTGATGTTTTCAGCCTTTTTCTTTCCTTTGACAAACTCTGCTACCGCACGGATATCTTCAATCCGACCATTGGTACATGATCCTACAAACACATAGTCAACTTGCTTTCCTTTGACCTGTTCCCCAGGTTGAAAGCCCATGTATTCCAAGGATTTCAAATAGGAGGTCTTGTTTGATCCTTCCATTACCTCAGTCGTAGGAATTCTATCCTTGACTTTGATTCCCATCCCTGGATTGGTTCCATAAGTAATCATGGGTTCGATATCCGCTGCATCAAATTGATATTCCTTATCAAAAACGGCTCCCTCATCTGTTTTGAGTGTATTCCAAAATGAAACAGCTTTCTCCCATTCTTCGCCTTTAGGAGCATATTGCCGACCTTTTAGGTAATTGAAGGTGGTTTCATCCGGCGCAATCAGTCCACCACGAGCTCCCATTTCAATAGACATATTGCAAATGGTCATCCTGGCTTCCATGGAAAGACTTTGAATGGCCGAACCTGCATATTCCACAAAATAACCTGTGGCACCAGCAGCTGAAATCTTCGAAATGATGTACAAGATAATATCCTTAGAGGTCACGCCTTTTCCAAGCTCTCCCTCTACAGAAATCCGCATTTTCTTTGGCTTTGACTGCATGATACATTGGGTGGCCAAAACCATTTCCACTTCAGAAGTACCGATGCCAAAAGCAATCGCTCCGAAAGCTCCATGAGTGGACGTATGCGAATCCCCACAAACGATGGTCATTCCGGGTTGAGTGACACCCAATTCAGGACCAATTACATGGACAATCCCATGATGTGCTGTACCCAAATCATGCAATTCAATTCCGTATTTTTTGCAGTTTTCCCGAAGCTTTTCCACCTGCATTCGAGACAATTTGTCCTTTATAGTTTGGTCCTGATCGACTGTCGGAACATTATGATCAGGAGTTGCGATGGTACGCTCTGGATACTTTACTCCAATTCCTCTTTTCTCCAAATTGAGAAATGCGACTGGAGAAGTTACTTCATGGATAAAATGCTTATCGATGAAAAACACATCAGGTCCAGCGGGTACATGGCGTACGACGTGGGAATCCCAGATTTTATCAAATAGTGTTGTTTTTTCCATAATTAGGCAGTCGCGTATTCTTTGACTGGAATTTTGTTTAATGCATCTACAAAAGCTTGTGCAGAAGCCAATACGATATCTTCATTGGAGGCAAAGCCATGATACGGTTTATCGGATTTGATCACCCGCATATGGACCTTTGCCACATCATTGGATCCATGAGTCATGGCCTGAATGAGGAACTCTTCCAGGTCTACTTGTGGCTGGACCATTTTCTCGATTGCTGTCAAAACAGCATCAACAGGACCTACCCCGGTTGCGGAGGCTTGGTGGCTGGTATCCCCAATTTTTAACTTGACATTTGCTTTAACTTCTCCATTGGAAGAATAACTCACTCCCTGCAATTCGATGAAATTGGACTCATCAAGATACTTTCCAACAAGTGAAAGCAGATCCTTTCGACCAATATCCCGCTTGGAATCAGCCAATTCCAAAAAGGCCTCATAAACTTTGCGAAGCTCCTCTCCTTCCAATTCTACACCCAAGGCATCCAAATGGTGCTTCAATGCGGCCCGACCAGACCGTGCAGTCAAAACAATGGAAGACTCTTCCACCCCAACCTCCTTCGGGTCGATGATTTCATAATTTTCCCTATGCTTCAACACTCCATCTTGATGAATTCCTGAGGAATGGGCAAAAGCGTTTCTACCCACTATCGCTTTGTTAGGTTGCACAGGCATATTCATCAATTTGGAAACCAAGCGACTAGTATGATAGATTTTTTGAGTGACAATATCTGTATGAACTGGAATGGCTTGATGACATTTAATCGCCATCACTACTTCTTCCATGGAAGTATTTCCGGCCCGTTCACCGATTCCATTGATCGTCACTTCTACCTGACGTGCACCATTTTGTACACCAGCAACCGTATTGGCAGTAGCCATACCCAGATCATTGTGGCAATGCGTGGAGATGATAGCTCTATCAATATTCGGAACCCGATTTTTCAGGTCTGCGATAATTCCGCCATATTGCTCGGGCAAGCAATATCCAGTCGTGTCAGGAATATTGACTACGGTAGCACCAGCCTTGATTACTTCTTCGATGATCTTACAAAGAAAATCCGGCTCGGATCGACCTGCATCCTCTGCATAAAATTCCACGTCCTCGACAAATTGCTTGGCGAATTTGACCGCTGCCACCCCTCTTCGGATAATTTCATCCGGAGTCGAGCGAAGTTTGTATTGAATATGGTAAGGAGATACACCGATTCCGGTATGAATCCTTCCTTTCTTAGCGAATTTCAAAGCTTGGGCCGCCACCTCAATATCTTTTTCCACAGCTCGGGAAAGGGCACAAATGATCGGGTTGGAGACAGCCTTTGAAATCTCTACAACTGAGTTGAAATCACCCGGACTTGAAATCGGAAATCCTGCCTCAATGATGTCAACACCTAATTCTTCTAAGGCTTTCGCCACCACAATTTTCTCCTGGGTATTCAATTGGCATCCAGGAACTTGCTCCCCGTCTCTAAGGGTGGTATCAAATATCCACAGCTTGTCACTCATGATTTTTTGGGTTTAATTATTTTCTGGCCGCAACTGTCGGACGACAGCACCTGCCTGCCACATTTCTGATTCTCTTAATTCTTTCAATTCCTCTTCTAACTTTTCTCTGTAATCTGGCTTGGAATTGGAGTCGATGGATTTTTGTGCTTCTTTTCCGGTTTTAACGGATTCATACAAAGCTTCAAAAACCGGTTTAGTCGCATCCCGGAAAGGTTTCCACCAATCCAAAGCTCCTCGCTGGGCAGTAGTCGAACAGTTGGCATACATCCAATCCATCCCATTCTCTGCCACCAAAGGCATCAAGGATTGCGTTAATTCTTCCACGGTCTCGTTGAATGCCTCGGAAGGAGTATGTCCATTTTCACGGAGCACCTCATATTGCGCTGCAAAAATACCCTGAATTGCTCCCATCAAAGTTCCACGCTCTCCAGTCAAATCGGAAGTTACTTCGCGATAGAAATCAGTCTCAAAAAGGTATCCGGAACCAACGCCAATCCCCAAAGCAATCACGCGATCTTTGGCTTTTCCGGTTGCATCTTGATAAATGGCATAAGATGAGTTCAAGCCTCTTCCTTCCACAAACATTCTTCTCAAAGAAGTACCAGAACCTTTTGGTGCCACCAAAATCACATCTACATCAGCAGGTGGGATGATTCCAGTTTTGTCTTTGTAAGTCACTCCAAAACCATGAGAGAAATACAAGGCTTTTCCTGGAGTCAGATGCTTTTTCACGGTTGGCCATAAGGCAATTTGACCTGCATCAGAAAGCAAGAATTGAATGATCGTTCCACGCTCACAAGCTTCTTCGATATCGAAAAGTGTTTCTCCGGGAACCCATCCGTCAGCAACGGCTTTATCCCAGGTTTTTGAATTCTTACGCTGACCTACAATAACGTGGAAGCCATTGTCTTTCAGGTTTAAAGCCTGACCTGGACCTTGAACCCCATAGCCAATAACTGCAATCACTTCATCTTTGAGTACCTCTCTGGCTTTTTCTAGAGGAAACTCTTCCCGAGTGACCACATTTTCTTCCACATTGCCAAATTTTAACTTCATAGCTTTATAAGATTTAATAGTTTGATATTCAATTATTTATTTAATAAAATCATCGATCGTCACCATTCGTTTGGCGACAGCAACTCTACCCGACCGGGCAAATTCCAAAAGCCCATAGCCTTTCAAAATTTCCAGCAATTCTTGGGTTTGTTCCTTGTGTCCAGAAAGTTCTAACACCACAAACTGAGGCTCCGCCGCAATAATTTTCGCATTGTGTTGCCGAATGATTTTTTCCAGCCCCCCATCCAATCGGGTCACTGGAATTTTGTACAAAGCAATCTCCTGATACACTACTCCCTCATCTTCATGATAGAATGCTTTGATCACATCAATGACCTTTTCGATCTGATTGACGAGTTGGATGACCATTTCCTCAGAGGTGGTAACTTCAATGGTGATTCGATGAATCCCATCTACGCGACTTTCAGAGGCCGTCAACGCATCAATATTGATCCCTCTCCGCGTGAAGATGATCGTGATTCGGTTGAGAATTCCAATGAAGTTCTCAGTAATAACAAAAATCGTATAGCGCTTCATAGTCTGGATTAGCTTAATCGTACCTCCTCTACCGAACAGCCAGTGGCAATCATCGGGAACACATTATCTTCTTTTTCAACCATCACCTCCAAGAAATAGGAACCATCATAGATCAGCATATCTTCAATTGCCTCTGTCAATTCCCCTCTTGCATTTACCCGTTGGGCTTTGATCCCATAGGCTTCAGCAATTTTTATAAATTCCGGATTATCCAATTCAGTGAATGAATAGCGCTTATCGAAAAACATCTGCTGCCACTGTCGCACCATTCCCAAATAATTGTTATTCAAAAGCACAATTTTCACTGGTGCTTTTGTTTGCATGATAGTGCCCAACTCCTGTATCGTCATTTGGATACCTCCATCCCCAACTACACAAATCACTTGTCGAGAATAATCATATAACTGAGCCCCCAAAGCGGCCGGAAGTGCAAAACCCATGGTTCCCAATCCTCCAGATGTAATCTGAGTATGTGGCTTTTTATAATTGAAATAACGCCAGGCAATCATCTGATGCTGTCCTACATCGGTGACTAGAACCGCATCATCTGCTTTGTATTGATTGATTTGATTGATCACTTCTCCCATGGTCAATCCATTTTTGGTAGGAGAAATATCATGCTGCATCACAGCTTCTTTTTCCAATTGCTCCAACTCCCGGAACTTAGCCAGCCATTCCGGATGACTCTTCTTTTCAACAGCCTCTGTCAGCATGGAAAGACTTTCCTTACAATCTCCCAAAACAGGCACATCGGCTTTTACATTTTTATTGACTTCAGCAGGATCTAATTCCAGGTGAATAACTTTGGCCTGCTTTGCATAGCGCTTCAAATCACCCGTCACGCGATCATCAAATCGCATTCCTACTGCAATAAGTACATCACATTGATTAGTCAATAAATTAGGAGCATAATTACCATGCATACCCAGTTTTCCCACAAAGCATGGATGATCTTGGGATAATGCTCCAGAACCCAATAAGGTGGAAGCAGCCGGTATTCCTGTTTTGTCTAGGAAAAACTTCAATTCCGTTTCTGCCTTTCCAAGTACTACCCCTTGACCATATAATACATATGGACGTTCAGCTTTATTGATCAAATCCGCAGCTTGCTGAATAGCTGTTTTTTCAACAGGAAGATGAACTTTATACGATCGGAAGCCCAAACATGGAGTATAATTCATTTCTCCAAAATCCACTTGAGCGTTTTTGGTGATATCAATTAACACTGGTCCTGGTCTTCCCGAGCGAGCTATGTAAAACCCTTTAGCAATTGCCGGGGCAATATCTTCTACTCGTCTAACCTGAACATTCCACTTTGTACCCGGCATGGAAATACCAACCACATCTGTTTCCTGAAAAGCATCCGTTCCTAACAAATGAGCAGCTACTTGTCCTGTAATACAAACCAAAGGCGTGCTGTCAATTTGAGCATCGGCCAAGCCGGTTATCAAGTTTGTCGCACCTGGACCTGAGGTAGCGAGGCAGACACCAACTTTTCCAGAGACACGGGCGTAACCTTGTGCCGCATGGATAGCTCCTTGTTCATGACGGGTAAGGACATGCTTAATTTGTTCATGATAGTCATACAAGGCATCATAAACAGGCATGATTGCTCCACCGGGATATCCGAATATAATCTCAGCTTGTTCAGCAATAAGGGATTCAACTACTATGTCTGCTCCCCGGATCATGGAATCCTTCATAGGTTTAAAATTTATCTGTCACACAACCTTCAGAGGCAGTGGCAACGAGTTTATTGTATTTTTTCAAAGTCCCTTGCAGACCTTCGATGACCTTTGGAGACCAAGACTTTTTACGTTCTGCAAATTCCTCCTCACTGACAGCTACTGATAGCTCCAACTTATCTGCGTCGATAGTTATCACGTCCCCATCTCTTAAAAGTCCAATTGGGCCACCACACCAAGCTTCCGGCGTCACGTGACCTACCACAAAACCATGCGTTCCCCCTGAGAACCGGCCATCAGTAATCAAGGCTACATCTGAACCCAAGCCTGCTCCAATAATCATGGAGGTAGGCTTCAACATTTCAGGCATTCCCGGAGCCCCTTTTGGCCCGACATTTCGAACGACGACAATATCTCCAGCCTGAACCTTGTGATCCCGGATAGCATTATTGGCATCCAATTCAGAATCAAAAACCTTCGCGGGTCCAGTAAATGAAATCCCTTCCTTTCCAGTAATCTTAGACACCGCTCCTTCTGGAGCCAAGTTTCCTTTGAGAATACACAGGTGCCCTGTCTTTTTAAGCGGTTGATCCAGGGGACGTATACAATTGACCATGGAAGGAACAATTGGCTCCACCTTTTCCAAGTTTTCTGCCAGGGTTTTTCCGGTAACAGTCATACAATCCCCATGCAGTAAGCCTTCATTAAGCATGAATTTCATAAAGGCAGGAAGCCCTCCCTGTTCATGAAGATCTTCCATTAAAAAATTCCCTGAAGGCTTGAAATCCCCTAACATAGGAATCACATCATTCAAGGCTTTAAAATCTTGCAATGTAAAATCTACTCCTGCCGTCTTGGCAATTGCAAGAATATGCAAGACTGCATTAGTGCTGCCACCCAAGGCAATGATGACCCGAACGGCATTTTCAATACTTTTTCTGGTGACGATATCCTTTGGCTTCAGATCTTTTTCCAAAAGAATCTTCACATATTGATTTACTTCTCGGCATTCCCGAAGCTTTTGCGGGGAATTAGCTGGATAAGAAGCAGAATAAGGTAAAGACATACCCATGGCCTCAATAGCTGAAGACATGGTGTTTGCAGTGTACATTCCTCCACAGGCTCCTGCACCGGGACAAGCATTACGAATAACCCCATCGTAATCCTCATCCGAAATTGTACCCTGAATCTTTTTACCGAAGGCTTCAAAGGCAGAAACAATATTCAGTTTCTCCCCTTTATAATTGCCCGAGGCAATCGTACCACCATAAACCATAATCGATGGACGGTTAATGCGAAGCATTCCCATGACCGCCCCGGGCATATTTTTATCACAGCCTGCGATCGCTACACAGGCATCAAAGGAATGACCAAGGATAAATGACTCAATAGAATCCGCAATGATCTCTCTGGAAACCAGTGAATAACGCATCCCCAACGTACCCATAGAAGTTCCGTCAGAAATCCCAATCGTATTAAAAATCAAACCGGTCAAATCATACTCCTGAGAGGAGGCTTTGATTAGACCGGCAAAATCGTTGAGATGCATATTGCAAGGGTTACTTTCATACCCACAACTTGCGATGCCCACGAAAGGCTGTTTCATTTTTTTATCAGACAACCCCGTCGCAAAAAGCATGGCTTTACCTGCAGGATGCTCTGGATTATCTGAAATTTCCCAGCTGTATTTCTTTAGATTCATAATTAGGGTATAAAAAAAGTGCCTCTTTCAATTGAGGCACTTAATTGTTTAATATTTTGATAATCGTCTAGTGCCTCACCTTAAAATCCAAGGAGAATAATAATGCTAAGCAAAAAGACGTTTCGATTCATAGTATTGGGTTGAGCTGCTATTCCATCAATAACTCTTCAAAATTAACCCTCTTAAACCACAGATACAATATTTAATTTGTCATAAATGAATTTTTGCAGAAAATAAATTCTTGTAAAATGATTTTTTTTGAAATTATATTCTATTAAAGGATTGTTTTAAGCTATTTACCATGTTTGAATTTTTTATTTTTCAAAAAATCGAAATTTTGTACTGATTTAAACCTTTTTCAATCAAATTGACATTTTGTTTGAATTTCCTCAAGAAATATCGGTTTTTCATTCCTTTTCAATAAATCTTTGGCTTAACAGTTAAAAAAATCTCAAGCTTGACCTTCAATGACTTCATTGTAAAATTCCCTTATTTTGTCTGAAATCTTCACCATATGATCACTTTTCCAAATGCCAAAATCAATTTAGGCCTCCAAATCACCGGAAAACGAAAAGACGGCTATCATGAAATCGAAACCTGCATGGTTCCGATCCCGCTTTTTGATGCCTTGGAAATGATCGTGGATAAAAAAGGCGGCTGGGAAAGCACGGGACTTTCTATCCCTGGAGACTCCAAAGACAATCTGATCCTAAAAGCCGAAAAACTTATTAGAAAAGATTTTCAAGGACTTCCTAATCTGAAAATTCATCTACATAAAAACATCCCAATGGGTGCAGGTTTAGGAGGAGGTTCAGCCGATGCTGCATTTGCATTGAAATTGATGAATAATCTTTTTGACCTTCATCTGGATGATTTTTTTCTTGAAGAGTATGCCGCCCAATTAGGAAGTGATTGTCCATTTTTTGTTGAAAACACGCCCAAAATTGCTCGGGGAAGAGGGGAAATTTTAGAACCCATCGATCTCTCCCTTCAAGGATCTTTCCTGATTTTAATTCATCCGGGGATTCATGTTGGGACAAAAGAAGCCTATGCGGGAGTAACGCCAAAGAAACCTTCTATCAACTTAGAAGAGGTTTTGAAGGACAAATCCAGATGGAAAGAAGAATTGGTCAATGATTTCGAGGCGTCCATTTTCCAATCCTATCCTGAAATCGCGGAAATCAAATCGAAACTCTATCAATCCGGCGCCTATTATGCGGCTATGTCCGGTTCAGGCTCGACCGTTTTCGGACTCTTTGATGAAAAGCCAAGTGACCTAAGCTGGAAAGAGGGATTCTTTGTGTTTGAAAAATACTTGTAATCCAGATAGTTGTGATTTATATTTACAAATTATAAATATAAATCATATGGCTACTTTTACAAGTTCCTTGCCTGACGACCTATTGGATAGACTCACAAAAGAGGCAAAAAAGCTTTCTCTTCCGAAAAATAAGCTCCTAGAAAATGCGCTTAGACTCTACCTAGATCATCTCAAAAGAGTGGAATACATTCAGTCTTTTAAGCGAGCAGCCAATGATGAAGATACCCTTGCTCTAGCAGAAGAAGGAATGGCCGAATACTTCAAGCAATTGGAAGACAATGAAGCAAGGTGAAATTTGGTATGCGGACATCAACCCAGTCAGAGGCTCTGAACAGGCAGGCTATCGACCTGTGGCAATTCTCAGCGGAAACCTGATGAATAGGTATTTAAACTTGGTAATTATTGCCCCACTTACCAGCAAAATAAAAAACTATAAGGGAAACCCGATATTAAAACCCAGTCCCACAAACGGATTAAAACAAGATTCTGAAATTCTGATTTTTCAATTACGTTCAGTTTCTAAAGAACATCTAATCGAAAAAGTTGGAGAACTCACAAAAGTTGAGCTTTCACAAGCTTTGGAAACCCTCAATGACCTAACCACGCTTTAGATTACCCCAAAGTCCGAATTGCTTTCCTTCGTTTATTCCAGTAATTCAAGACTGGATAGATTAAAACCGAAAACAAAATGATAAGGGTGCCTAGGTAAAACCCAGGAGTCATCTTTTCTTTTTCCCCAAAAATCAAAACCGCTAAAACAATCCCATAAACCGGCTCTAAATTGATGGTCAGGTTAATGGAAAAAACAGAGAGCCGCTTCATCAAATCGACAGAAACTGAAAAAGCATAAACTGTACAAACCCCACCCAAAAGCAGGAGCCAAAACCAATCAAAACCTTGCCAAGTCCATTGAATACCGGATCCATCTGTCAACCAAATGGTATAAATAGGCATAAACAGCAAACTTGCCAAACTCGCACCAGCCATCTCATAAAAGGTGATTTGGTAAGGATCATGACGCTGGGTCAATCTACCATTGATTACTGAGAAACAGGCAGCCAAGAATGCAGATGCCAAAGCCATAGAAAGCCCTAGCCAGTACCCAGTCTCAAATTTGAAGATTACCAGCAAGCCTGAAATAACAAGTAAGCCTAGGGCTACCTCATACCATTTGATTTTTGTACGATTGAAGAAAGGTTCAACAAAAGCTGTCCAAAGAGAGGTGGTTGCCATTCCAGCCAAGCAGACCGAGGCGGTAGAAACCCTCGCAGACCAAAAAAACAAAATCCAATGCAATGCGATAATTACCCCTGTCCCTAATACCTTCATCATTTGATGCGGAGGGATATACAATGGTTTTCGCTTCCAGGCAAAAAGAAGTGCCACTCCGATGGAGGCGATTAATGTCCGGTAAAAAACCAATTCCAAAGCAGGAAGGCTTATCAATAGACCCAAAATGGCTGTAAAACCCCAAATCAGGACAATAAAATGAAGAAGAAAGTAATCTTTTAAAGAAGCCATCGTCTATCGAGGGACCGTTTTATAAAGCACCAATCCAGTCAAACCAAAAATGATATTAGGCAGCCAAACAGCCAAAATTGGATAATCCGAGCCATTTTCCGCGAAGGTTCGCGAGAGGATAAACAAAAGAATATAAATAAATGCCAGCAAGAATCCCATGGCAATTTGAAAACCCGAACCACCTCGGGTCTTTCTGGCTGACATAATGACACCAATAAACGTCAAAATCAACGCAGCAAAAGGAGACATAAAGCGAACATACCGTTCTATTTTATAATAATTTACATTGTCGGCTCCTCGGTCTTCAAGTATTCGAATTTGCCGGCCTAATTGGGGAAGTTTGAGTGTCTCATGGTGATTTTCTGGAACACCAAAATCATCGGGAACAATTGAAAGTAACGTATCTAATTCAGTCCCGACCGACCATTCCTCTCCGTTATCTTTTAATTCCCGTAATCTCCAATTCCGAAGAGTCCAAACACTTTTGGCGGTATCCCACTCGATTCGGTCGGAAGAGAGTTTTGCTAATAACTGCCCATCCCGAATCGTCTCCAAAGTAAAGTTATATCCGGTATTACTTGTTTTAAAAAACCGGCTTAAATAGGCATAGCTCTCATCCCCTACCTTAATATGGATATTCTGCTCGTTTTGGGGAGTACCTTTTTCTAAATACACCAGTCTAAAAACAGTGAGGTTTTCAGTGGCAGCAGGAAGCACCCACCCATTCAATAAAAAACTAATGCTTCCAATCAATGCAGCTGAAAGTAAAAAAGGGAATAATAACCGAATAAAACTTACCCCACTCCCTAGAATCGCAATAATCTCCGTTCGACCAGCCATTTTGGAAGTAATGAATATTACAGAAATAAAGACTGTGATAGGAGTCAGAAGATTGTTCAAGTACAAGCCGTAATTCCCCATGTACTTGAGGATTTCGACCGCAGGCACTTGATTTTGGATATACTTATCATTCTTCTCAGTAAAATCCAGCACCAAGACCACCAAAATCAGCATTAAGACCACAAAAACATAGGTCTTCAAAAA
Organism: Algoriphagus sp.; assembly: GCF_013373065.1. GTDB lineage: Bacteria > Bacteroidota > Bacteroidia > Cytophagales > Cyclobacteriaceae > Algoriphagus. Next base: position 192,255 of record NZ_JABXIN010000015.1, on the reverse strand, counting down.
ATCCTTGATAATGAGTCGGTCGATTAATTTCATTTTAAAGTCGAGTGCTTACTTTCTTGACCATTTCAGTCTTCCAGCTTGCAAAATCGCCTGCCAAAATATGAGCTCTAGCCTCTCCCACCAACCAAAGGTAAAAGGACAAATTATGGATGCTGGCAATCTGTGCAGCCAGAATTTCCTTCGAAATAGTCAAATGACGAAGATACGCTTTTGAATAAAAGGAGCTAACGGAACTTCCAATTGCGGGATCAATGGGACTGAAATCATCTTTCCATTTTTCATTTCGAATGTTGATAATCCCCTCAGATGTAAATAGCATCCCATTACGAGCATTCCGAGTAGGCATCACACAGTCAAACATATCTACACCCAAAGCGATACATTCTAGAATATTTGCAGGAGTACCTACCCCCATCAAATAACGTGGTTTATCTTTCGGCAAAATATCCGTCACCACTTCCGTCATTTCATACATCATCTCCGCAGGCTCTCCAACAGACAAGCCACCAATAGCATTCCCTTCTCTTTCCTGATCTGCTACAAACTGAGCACTTTGGATCCGTAAATCCTTATATACTGAACCTTGAACAATAGGAAAAAGGGTTTGAGAATAGCCATATTTCCCCTCCGTCTCATCAAATCGATTCATGCATCGCTTCAACCAACGATGTGTCATTTCCATGGATTTTCGGGCATAGCCATACTCGCAGGGATAAGGCGTACACTCATCAAAGGTCATGATAATATCAGCCCCGATAGTTCTTTGGATATCCATGACATTCTCAGGGGTAAAATGATGTTTTGAGCCATCAATATGAGACTTAAACATGACCCCCTCCTCTTTGATCTTACGGGTTCCTGACAGGGAAAACACCTGATAACCTCCCGAATCAGTGAGAATAGGACGCTCCCAACCCATAAAGCGATGAAGCCCACCGGCTTTTTCCAGAATATCCAATCCGGGTCGAAGATAGAGATGATACGTATTTCCTAAAATGATCTGTGCCTTAATAGGATCAAGTAGCTCATGCTGGTGAACGGCTTTCACCGAACCGGCTGTTCCTACCGGCATAAAAATCGGAGTTAAAATCGTCCCATGGTCAGTTTCCAACTTACCCGCTCGGGCTTTGGAATGGGGATCAGCATGCTGTAAGGTAAATTTCATTGAAAAGAAATTAGACTTTTTTCAGGGAAAAACTCTGCTCGCAAAAATATCCCTTTATTCTTAAACGAATGCTGAAATTGATTTTATATTTGCCCAGCACAATCGACTTATGGCCCTATTTTTATTGTGGATAATCTTTGGTTTAGGAGTCTTAATACAGCTCATTTACCTCTTGCCTATTTTTGGCCGAACAGCCTTTTTCCGACCAAAAGTTAAATCGCAACAAGCTGAAAAAGAAGAAGGGGTAACCGTTGTCATTGCGGCACATAATGAATTCAAAAATCTCAAAGTTTTAATTCCAAAACTTTTCGAACAGGATTACCCAAATTTTGATGTATTGATTATTGATGACCGGAGCCGTGATCGCACGCCTCGATTATTGGCAGAGATGATGGACCGCTATCCCAAGCTTCGTACCGTCACCGTCAAATACACTCCAGATCATGTCACATCTAAAAAATATGCGCTGACTTTAGGTATCAAAGTGGCCAAAAACGACGTTATCCTCTTAACCGATGCGGATTGCATTCCGGCTTCCGATCAATGGATTCGAAAAATGACTGCTCCAGTACGAAACGATGGAATGACATTTTCTTTAGGATTTGGCGGCTATGAATCACTTAAAGGATTTTTGAATAGTTGGATACAGTTTGAAACCATCCAAACAGCCTTATTCTACTTATCCTTTGCGAGTTGGAAAGCACCTTTTATGGGAATCGGTAGAAATTTATGCTACCGCAAAAGCTTCTTCATGGATGTAAAAGCATTCAAAGATCTTTGGCATTTTGAAGGAGGAGATGACGATCTTTTCATCAACAAATACGCCACCGGAAAGAACACTAAAGTCGTCATTGACGCAGATGCACGAACAGTGTCAATTCCAAAGGATACCTGGAAAGATTACTTCAGACAGAAAAAAAGGCATTTGCATGTAGGGAAGCAGTATAAGAGTCAAGACAAGATGAAAATCGGTTGGTTCGCATTTTCCCATTTGTTATTTTGGGCAGGAGGCATTGGATTACTGATTTATTTGGGATTAGAACAGAATTGGGAACAATTTCTCATCGTTTTAGGTATATTCCTCGTAAGGGTTCTATTGGTGATATGGATTTATTCCAAAGCCAATAAAAAACTTAACGGAACCAAAACCCGATCCAATATCCTGATTAATGATCTCATATACATCGGGTATTTTTGGGGATTAGGAACCTTCTCCCATCAGTCAAAAGACATCAAATGGAAATAAACGAACGCGGTTTTTCAAACAAGGCTTTAGAGGATTTCGAACTGATCGATCGTGCAGTCATCGAGAAGGATCAGTCTGCCTATGCGGCCCTCATGAAGCGGTACAAAAAAGCCGTGTATTTCATGATCCTGAAAATGATTCGAGATGCAGATGATGCCGAAGACCTAACCATGGAAGCCTTTGCAAAGGCATTTAAAAACTTACATCGCTTTAAAAAAGACTACACTTTTTCAACATGGCTATTCCGAATCGCCACTAATAACGCCATTGATTTTATCCGTAAGAAAAAGCTCAAAACCATGAGCTTGAATACCACAATGTCTGATGACAGTGGAAATGCTGTCAATATTGATGTTGAAGACGATGAAAACAATCCACAGGATGAATTCATCAAATCACAACGGATTGAAATGGTTCGGATTTTTGTTGATAAGCTTCCAGCTAAATACCGAAAGCTAGTCAAATTGCGATATTTTGACGAATTGTCATACGAAGAAATCGCCCAAGAATTGGAAAAACCGCTCGGAACGGTGAAAGCACAATTGCACCGCTCCCGGGAATTGCTTTATGAAATCGCTTCCGGCAAAGAAAAGCATATCTGATGAATTCCGGCACTGAATTAATCCTGTCCTATTTCCCGAATTTGACTGATAAGCAAATCGAGCAATTCGATCGCTTGCAGGAATTATACGAGGATTGGAACTCTAAAATCAACGTGATCAGCCGAAAGGACATGGATCAGTTTTATGTTCACCATGTGCTTCATTCCCTCGGAATTGCAAAGGTTATGCGATTCCAGCCTGGCACGAAGGTCTTGGATATCGGGACTGGAGGTGGGTTTCCGGGGATTCCCTTGGCTATCCTTTTTCCAGACACCCATTTTCACTTAGTAGATTCCATTGGCAAAAAGATTACCGTGGTCAAAGAAGTGGCAAAGGCTCTCAAGCTAAGCAATGTGGATGCTCAACAAGCTAGAGCAGAGACTTTGGTCCGGAAATATGACTTTGTAATTAGTCGTGCAGTCACGCGAATGATTAATTTTTATCCTTGGGTCAAAGGAAAAATCAAAAAGGAAGATTTCAACGAGTTTCCCAATGGCATCCTATATCTCAAAGGAGGAGATGTGGATGAGGAAATGGAAGAAACAGGAAAATCCTATGTCACCTATCACTTGAGTGACTACTTCAAAGAGGACTTCTTCGAGACCAAAAAGGTTGTTTATATGCCTTGGGAGGACAAACGTTAAGGTGGGAAATCTTTCCTGATCCCCCTAAAAAACTCTTACTTCTAGTTGGTGGAATATCTCTGACAATTCCTGCCACTCCGCTTTTTTGACTGATCGAATTCCCCTAATTTGAAACCTCAATTTTCTGTGCTGTATGTATATTATTTTCGATACCGAAACCACTGGATTACCTCGCGATTACAATGCCCCCATGTCCGATTTGGACAATTGGCCACGACTAGTTCAATTGGCATGGCAGCTCCACGACGCCAAAGGAAAACTACTTTCTAATCACAATTACATTATAAAGCCGGAAGGGTTTACCATTCCTTACAATGCGGAAAAGGTTCACGGAATTTCCACCAAGCGAGCATTAGCAGAAGGTCATATTTTACAGGAAGTATTAGAGATTTTTGAGAAAGATGTCAATGAAGCCAAATATTTAGTCGGGCATAATATCGAATTCGACATCAATGTCGTTGGTTCGGAATTTCTCCGCTCCGAATTAGGAATGCCATTGACGGCTAATCCACTGGATACCAAAGATATATCAACTGATTTTTGTGCGATTCCAGGTGGAAAAGGAGGAAAATTCAAATGGCCTACCCTCACAGAACTCCATCAGAAATTATTCGGGAAAGGCTTTGGAGATGCACACGATGCGGCATATGATGTAGACGCAACTGCTCGTTGTTTCTTTGGGTTGATCACTCAGCGAGTTCACCCACCAGAAGAAGGCATTCTGGTGGAGCATGTGATCTATGAGGCTCCTGATTTGGGAGAAGCCAATTTTGCCCAAGCAAAGGATGAGCAAAAAGCCGCGGCTAAAGAAATTTTAAAGCAGGCAGGCAAAGCAGATATTTCTGAGTTGGTGGATGTGCCATTTACACATCTCCATGTTCACACTCAATATTCGGTTTTGCAGGCTACGACTGAAATCCCAGCCTTAGTCGCCAAAGCAAAATCTATGAATATGCCAGCCATTGCTATGACAGATCATGGCAATATGATGGGAGCTTTTCATTTTGTGAAAGCTGCCATGGCTGCAGAGATCAAGCCTATTGTAGGTTGTGAATTTAACCTTTGTCGGGATCGAAAAAATAAAAGCAACAAGGATGACGGATTCCAAACCGTACTCCTTGCCAAAAATAAAGCCGGCTACCACAATTTAGCTAAGCTTGCCTCCTATGCTAATATCGAAGGTTTCTATTATGTACCCCGGATTGACAAGCAGCTTCTTGTTCAATATAAAGGCGATTTAATCGTGACTACCGGTGGGCTTTGGGGAGAGATTCCTTTTCTAATTCTAAATGTGGGAGAAACCCAAGCCGAAGAAGCCTTTATTTGGTGGAAGGAGCAGTTTGGCGATGATTTTTATGTGGAGCTTAACCGACATGGTATCCCAGAAGAAGAAAAGGTCAATGAGGTTCTACTCGAATTTGCAAAGAAGTACAATGTCAAGTATTTCGCCGCGAATAACACCTATTACAATGATAAAGCAGACGCAAAAGCCCATGATATTTTGCTTTGTGTGAAAGATGGCGAATTGGTAGAGAAACCGAAAAAATACGTAGGTAAACGAGGGAGAGAGTTTCGTTATGGTTTTCCCAATGACGAATTTTATCTGAAATCTCCCGAGGAAATGAAAAAGCTCTTTGCGGATTTACCGGAGGCTATTGAATGTACTCAAGAAATTGTCGATAAGTGTGAAGCCTATAAGCTTGCTAGAGAGGTATTGCTTCCAAAATTTGACATTCCTGAAGAATTCAAAGATCCCCAAGATGACATAGATGGGGGTAAGCGTGGTGAAAATGCCTATCTCCGACATCTAACCTATGAAGGGGCTAAAAAACGGTACAGCGAAATCACGCTAGAGATTCAGGAGCGATTGGATTTCGAATTGGAAACGATCGAGCGAACAGGCTATCCAGGATACTTTTTGATTGTTCAGGACTTTACCCGAGCTGCTCGAGACATGGGGGTATCGGTAGGTCCAGGACGGGGATCTGCAGCAGGTTCCGCCGTTGCTTATTGTATTGGAATCACCAATGTAGACCCTATCGAGTACGATCTCCTTTTTGAGAGATTTTTGAATCCAGACCGGGTTTCACTTCCCGATATTGATATTGACTTTGATGATGAAGGCAGAGGAAAAGTCATCGACTATGTGATCAAAAAATACGGTTCCAATCAGGTAGCCCAAATCATTACATACGGTACCATGGCAGCAAAATCCGCCATTCGGGACACTGCAAGGGTTTTGAATTTACCTTTGCCGGAGGCAGGAAGATTAGCCAACTTAGTCCCTGACCTCAAACTCAAAACGCTTTTTGAATTAGCAAAAAATAAAAGTGCCCTCGCCGACAAACTGAAAGGCCAGAGTGAATTGATTCAAAAAGCAGAGGAATTATTACGAATTGCACAAGGTCAGGACGAATCAGCCAAAACCGTCAATCAGGCTACGGTTTTGGAAGGGTCTGTTCGGAACACCGGAATTCACGCCTGTGGAGTGATCATCACGCCGGACGACATTACCAATTTTGTCCCAGTGGCACTTGCCAAAGATTCGGACATGGTTTGTACCCAGTTTGACAACTCCGTGGTAGAATCGGCAGGGCTACTAAAAATGGACTTTTTGGGTTTGAAAACCCTCACGCTTATCAAGGATGCCTGTAAAATCGTCAAGGAGAGGCATGGAATCGAGTTAGATCCGGATAATTTCCCGATAGATGATGAGAAGACTTATGAGCTTTTCCAGCGCGGTGAAACGGTCGGTATTTTCCAATACGAAAGCCCCGGAATGCAGAAATACATGCGGGATTTGAAACCTACTGCTTTCGCCGATTTGATTGCCATGAATGCCCTCTACCGTCCAGGGCCTTTGGCTTACATTCCGGAGTTTATTGAGCGGAAGCATGGTAAAAAGGAAATCACTTATGACCTCGATGATATGAAGGAATACCTCGAGGAGACCTATGGGATTACCGTTTACCAGGAGCAGGTGATGCTACTTTCCCAAAAATTGGCGGGCTTTACCAAAGGTGAGGCAGACGTGCTTCGAAAAGCCATGGGTAAAAAGCAAAAGGACGTTCTGGATAAGATGAAACCCAAATTCATCGATCAAGCAGCAGCCAAAGGTCATGATGCCAAAAAACTAGAAAAAATCTGGACCGACTGGGAAGCCTTCGCCTCTTATGCCTTTAACAAATCTCATTCAACTTGTTACGCATGGGTGGCGTATCAGACGGCATATCTGAAAGCTCATTATCCTGCTGAATACATGGCCTCTGTACTCAGTAACAATATGAATGATATCACCCAGGTGACCTTCTTCATGGAAGAATGTAAACGAATGGGAATCCCCGTTTTGGGACCGGATGTAAATGAATCCAAAGGAGGATTTACGGTAAACCAAGCAGGCGAAATTCGATTTGGAATGGCTGCTATCAAAGGTGCAGGATCTGCAGCAGTTGATGATATCATCTCCGAACGGGAAAAGAATGGTCCCTTCAAAAACATCTTCGAGTTTGCAAAACGGGTCAATTCCAGAGCGTTGAACAAGAAGACCATGGAAGCTTTGGCGATGGCAGGAAGTTTTGACTGTTTCCCAGAGCATCATCGAAGACAGTACCTGGAAGCTCCGGAAGGCGATGTCACATTGATTGAAAAAGCGGTCAAATACGCCCAGCGGATCCAACAAGAGGAAGAAAGCGCTCAGGTGAGTTTATTTGGAGGAGCAGGAGGCGGCATGGACATTCCACTACCTACGGTGAATCCAATGGAACCATTTTCCCAGCTTCAGCAGCTCAACATTGAAAAAGAAGTGGTTGGCCTATATATCTCCGGCCATCCGCTGGATCAATACAAACTTGAAATCGAGAGTTTCACCAATGCGGGTTTACCGGATTTGAATGATTTAAATACCATTCGATCGAAAAATGAAATTCAGCTCGCTGGAATTGTAACTGATTTTGCACATAGAACAACCAAAAATGGGAAACCTTTTGGTACTCTGAGCTTAGAAGATTATCAAGGCGGTTATACTTTCTTCTTATTTGGAGAAGACTATGTCAAGTATAAGGAGTACTTCATGAAAGGTTGGTTCCTTTTCATCAAAGGGAAAGTCGGTCAAAAGAAATGGGCCGAGAATGAATTGGAGTTCAAAGTAAGCTCCATCATGCTGCTTTCGGAAATACGTGGAAAAATGGTCAAAGGCCTCCGGGTAAATATCGATTTGGATGATCTCAATTATGACCTGATGGAAAAATTGGAGGGAATAACTGAAAAGTATAAGGGGGAAGCCAAATTGTATTTTACCGTCAAAGACCGGAAAGAAAACATCACCTTGGAACTGTTCTCCAAACGCTTTTCAATCAACCCTTGCGAAGAGCTAATTGGAGAGCTAAAGTTGATTCCGGAGATAGCCTACAAGGTGATCAGCAGCTAGTTATAAAGAAAAAAACTATCGCTCATAGAAATTATTTGCCAAGCAATTTGAACTTATTGCCGGCTAATCTACTTTCTCTCATATATTTGAGGATTCGAACCGAAACTAAACGTATTATAAAATGGGAAAAGCAGTAGAAATAACTGATGCCAACTTTGAAGAGGTTATCAAGTCTGATAAGCCAATATTGATCGATTTTTGGGCAGAATGGTGTGGACCTTGTAAAATGATCGGACCGATTGTTGAAGAACTAGCGGGTGATTACGAGGGAAAGGCAATCATTGGAAAAGTGGATGTTGACACCAACCCAAGTGTGGCTCAAGCCTTTGGAATTCGATCCATCCCTACTTTATTGTTCTTTAAAGACGGTCAAATTGTAGACAAGCAAATCGGTGCTGTACCAAAAACGATTTTGACCCAAAAGTTGGAAGCACAGCTTTAATCAAAAATTATCCTTATTGAAATGCCACCGGAAATCCGGTGGCATTTTTTTATATTCGGACTGTATGAAAGAAATGCTGATTTCACTTTCTGAATTTTTAGAACTACGGAAAACCCTTCCTATTGTAGATGCCCGAAGTGAGGGAGAATTTTCTCATAGCCATATCCCCGAAGCGGTCAATATCCCGATTTTAAATGATAAAGAACGGAAAGCTATAGGGACGCTCTACAAGCAAGAAGGAAGTGAGAAAGCCACCATAAAAGGCTTTGAATTAGTTGGGCCACGGTTTCATTTAATACAGAAAGAAGCGATCCGTCTCTTTACCAATCGGAAAATCATCCTGTATTGCTGGAGAGGAGGAATGCGAAGTCAAATTCTTTCCTGGCTTTTGGGAATGGTCGGTTTTGAGGTTTTTAGACTTAAAGGAGGCTATAAAACCTATCGGAATTTCACCTATGAAGAAGTTCGAAAAAAACGAAATCTTATAGTTCTCGGCGGAAAAACAGGAACTGCAAAAACACTCTTGCTCCAACACCTAAAAGAAGCCGGGGAGCAAGTTGTGGACTTGGAACAATTGGCACATCATAAAGGCTCTGCCTTTGGAGGAATCGGACAATCCCCACAACCTTCCGTAGAACAATTTGAAAATAAGCTGGCAGAAATACTTCTTCTTCTGAATTCAGATCCCCCAATTTGGGTTGAAAATGAAAGTAGAAAGATCGGTCGCATCATCCTTCCTGATCTGTTTTTTTCACAAATGCAGAAAAGTCCGCATTTGGATATCAGCAAATCTGATCAAGAAAGGATCAAGCATATTGAATCAGAATATGCTGAGCTTCCAAAAGAAGAATTGAAACAGGCTGTAAAAAAATTAAGCAAAAAATTGGGAGGGCTGCGTACCAAAGAAGCCCTTGAAGCCATAGAAGAAGGAGATCATCCTCGCTGGATTCAAAACCTCTTGACTTACTACGACAAGGCATACGAATTTGAACTTGAAAAACATCCGAAGGAGGATACCTTGAACCTTGATTTGACAGGTTTATCCTTATCGGCCCAAATTGATTTGCTAATCCAATCGAAAGATCAACTTTATGAACGAGCAAACAATCCGATTAACTGAATGGAGTGAAGGATCTGGGTGTGGGTGTAAAATTGCCCCTGCCATTTTGGATCAAATTCTGTCTTCAAGCCAATCTTGGACGCAATCGGATCCAAATTTATTGGTAGGGAATTCGGCCAAAGATGATGCCGCCGTTTATCAGGTAAGTGAGGATTTGGCCATGGTGAATACGGTAGATTTTTTTACACCCATCGTGGATGATCCCTATGATTTTGGACGGATTTCGTCTGCTAATGCCATCTCGGATATCTATGCAATGGGCGGAAAGCCGCTCTTTGCGAATGCGATTTTAAGTTGGCCTGTTGAAAAAATTGCTCCAGAACTCGCAGCGAAAGTTCTTGAAGGTGCAAAAAGCATCTGTAAAACAGCGGGAATTGAATTAGCGGGAGGGCATAGCATTGCAGCAAAAGATCCCATTTTTGGACTCTCCGTAAATGGGGTGGTTCATCCCCGAAAAATCAAAACGAACCAAGGAGCTAAAGCAGGAGATTTAATATACTTGACCAAACCTCTGGGAATTGGCGTTTTAGCCACGGCTTTGAAAAGACAGAAAATCTCAGAAAAAGATTACCAAACCTTGATCGATACAGCCTGTCGTTTAAATCGAATCGGGCAGGTTTTGGGGAATCACGAAGAAGTACATGCCATGACGGATGTGACTGGTTTTGGGCTTTTGGGACATCTAATCGAACTGGCAGAAGCTTCTGGCATTTCTGCACAAATTGATTTCTCTAAGCTTCCCTTGCTTGAAGGAATTCAGGAATACGTCAAGCAATTCATTTTCCCTGACAATACTTATCGAAACTGGAATGCCTTCCAGTCAAAAGCGAAGGGTGTTACCGGAATGGATTTGGTACCACTTTGTGATCCTCAGACAAGCGGTGGATTGCTAATTGCCGTAGGGGAAGAAAATCAAAAATGGTTTGAAGATACTATGAAGACAGAAAATCAAATCGTTTGGGAAATTGGACGATTTATTGAAAAGCAGGACTTTAAAGTCGAAGTACTGTAATTTATGGGAGAAGATTGGTAACTTAATAAACCATCAATCCCAACTAAAATGAATCTACGATTGCTTCTTTCCCTATTGATTATGCTAGCCCCTCTTCTTACATTTTCACAGGTGCCAGAAAATATAAAAAGTGAACTGGTCATTCTGAATGTCCATTCTGGGGAAGAAAAAACCATCCTACTTGAAAATAGACACTTTGAAGCTCCGAACTGGTCTAGAGACGGAAAATACCTCCTCATTAATTCTGGAGGGAAACTGGAGAAAATAGGCTTAGATGGCAAAAATCTTGGACTCCTATTTCCTGACCAAATAGATCGAGTCAATAATGACCATGGGCTGAGTTTTGATGGGAAAACCTTGGTCTACAGTCGAAATGATGAAGGACTAAGTTCACGTATCTATACAATCCCGCTAGCAGGAGGAACTCCCCAATTAATCACCGAGAAGTACCCAAGTTACTGGCATGGAATCAGTCCAGATGGAAAAACCTTAGTCTACTGTGCAGAAAGAAATGGAGACTGGGATGTCTGGGCAATTTCAACTGAAGGAGGTACAGAAGTCCGTTTAACGGATGCCCCCGGTTTAGATGATGGACCGGAATATTCCTATGACGGAAAGTGGATTTATTTTAATTCTCATCGTACAGGACGGATGCATGCCTACCGAATGAAGCCGGATGGGTCGCAGCAAGAACAATTAACTTTTGATGACTTTGATAATTGGTTTCCGCATCCTTCACCCGATGGAAAAACCGCGGTAATCATATCCTATTTGGAAGATCAAAAAGGCGCACATCCATTTGGAAAAGACGTCAAACTCCGACTATTAGACGTTGAGTCTAAAGAAATTCGTGACCTGACGCCTGTTTTCTATGGAGGACAAGGAACTATCAATGTGCATTCCTGGTCACCAGATGGTGAGTGGATTGCTTATGTGAGGTATCATCGTTGATTCATTACTTCAAACTCGACACCCCACCCGACACCATAAATTTCATTACATCTGAGCTTTTGACCCCTTTTAGAGGTGTGATCTTGTCTTTGGGAACGAGGAATACATTTCCCGACACATTGTAGCTGTGAGGGAAATAAACAGCTACTAATTCAGGCTCTCCGATATTGCTCATATCCTCTTGGGTAATAAAGCCCAATCGGGAGAGCGAATCAGAAACCTGCACGATTACTGGAGAGCTAAATTTTTTCTTCTCTCCCACAAAAGCAGCCATTAAATCTTTGATGGAGGTATAAAGCAGGTTCACTAATGGAATCTTAAAAACCGCTCTCTCAAAGAGATCAAAAAAAGGCTTGGTAAAAAACAAACTAGCCAAATACCCAATAAAGGTAATCAGGGCCAAAACCATAGCAATACCTATCCCCGGGATTGGTACAGGAATTAGTCCATCCAAAAAGATGAATATTGCATAAATCACATAACCCGTGACCGCAAGCGGAGTCAGAAATAGTAAACCCCGAAAGAAATAGGATAGAATTCGTCTATAGGTAAATGCCATAGGAAGTGTATTTCAAAAAAAATGCCTAACAATTTGCTAGGCATCTCAAAACTCAAAATATAACTTAATCCAAAATCTTAATCTTCACACTGCGGTAATAAATCACAGATTCGGGATCATGTGCCTGTAAAGCGATAGTTCCTGAGCTTAACTTCTTGGTCCCTAAATCACCGCTTCGTACCTCCGACTCATCATACTCATTGATAGTCTCTCCGTTGATTTTCACAGTGATTTGGTCACTTTTGACGATCACATGCTCCGTGTACCATTCCCCATCCTCCACGTAGACTTCACGCACATCTTGGAAAGAATACACACTCCCGGTTTTTCTCCAGTCAGAATGAGATTGATTGACCTGAATTTCATAGCCTACATTGGGCCAACCGTTTTCTTGGTATTCTGTATGAATAAATATCCCAGAATTGGCCTTGGGCATGGTTTTTACTTCCACCATCAGCTCGAAATTCTTAAAATCATGATTTCCTACAGGACCCACATAAAATGCGTGGGCACGCGGACCATCAACTTTAATTACTCCATCTACTACCTGGAATGAATCTGGATTTTCGGATATCTTCCATCCTTCCAAATTTTCTCCATTAAACAACTCAATCCATTCTCCGGATTGCGCAAAAGAAAGCTGAGTAATAAGAAGGAAGATTAAAAGTGAAATAGGCTTTTTCATAGTATGAGATCAGGTTTGAAATAGTAAGATACGATCTGTAGAGGTAGCAATCCAAACCTGAGGAAAATAAAAAAGGCTCTGAATTTCTCCAGAGCCTTTTAAAATGAATTCTATTCCTTAAAGGTCAATTCCCATAAAGGACATAAATGCAATCCCCATCAAACCAGTCAAAAGCATGGTGATACCCAAACCTTTCAATCCATTAGGAACTGCAGAATATTTCAACTTTTCTCGAATCGCTGCCAAAGCAACAATGGCTAGGAAGAATCCTGTACCAGAACCGAAACCATAGACAGCAGATTCTGCCAAAGTATAATCTCTTTGAGCCATGAAAAGGGATCCACCCAAGATGGCACAGTTTACAGCAATCAAAGGCAAGAAAATACCCAAAGCTCCGTAAAGAGCAGGAGCAAATTTTTCTACAACCATTTCCACCAACTGCACCATGGCGGCGATGATGGCGATGAACATGATGAATCTCAAGAAAGTCAAATCGACGGTTGCTAGTTCAGCATTAACCCAAGTCAACGCACCCTCTTTCAATACGAACTCATTCAAAAGCCAGTTAACAGGCACAGTCACTGTCAACACAAAGATTACAGCAGCTCCCAAACCTAAGGCGGTACTTACTTTTTTAGAAACGGCCAAGAAAGAACACATGCCGAGGAAGTAAGCGAAAACCATGTTGTCGATAAAGATCGACCGAATTCCTAAATTGAATAATTCCATTTTTTCTACCCGATTTTAGTGTTCTACATAGCCTGTTTTGGTACGCTGTACCCAGATAATCAATCCGAGAATGATGAAGGCTCCCACAGGAGAAACCATCAATCCATTCGTTGCTAATTTGAAATCTGGTCCGAAAATTCCAGACACATAATCAAATACCGGAATTCCAAATACAGATCCGGATCCCCAAAGCTCCCGGAAGAAGGCTACTGTCAAAATGATCCATGAATATCCTAAAGCTGATCCAAAACCATCCAAAACAGAATCATAAGGTTTGTTTCCTAAAGCAAATGCTTCCAGACGACCCATAACGATACAGTTGGTAATGATCAGACCTACAAATACGGAAAGTTCCTTATACATGTCATAGGCAAAGGCTCTCAATACTTCGGAAACCAAGGTTACCAAAGTTGCAACCACTGCCAATTGAACAATGATTCGAACTCGTGTAGGGATGGTATTTCGCATCAATGAAATTACCAAGTTGGACATCACGATTACGAAAATTACCGAAATCGCCATCACCAAAGTTGGTTTCATCTGCGTGGTCACAGCCAATGCAGAACAAATTCCCAATACCTGAATGGTAATTGGGTTATCATCTACAAGCGGATCTGTGATGAGTTTTTTTCTTCGCTTAGAGAGTAAAGCTTCTGCGGGCTTTTTCTCGATCGCTTTTTCTACTGTTTCAGTACTCATACGTATGATGGTCAGAGAGTGATTGATTGATTAAAAAGCTGCCGCAACAGCCTGAGAAGATTTCTTGGATTCGATAAATGCCTGGTAATGGCTTAAGTAGTTTTTCAACATACTGTTTACACCGTTACCTGTAATGGTAGCTCCGGACATTCCATCCACCTTATGAGGGTCTGCAGAATAGTCTTTGCCTTCTCCTTTTTGCATTTGAACTGCTACCAATTCACCGGATTCATCAAAAATTTCTTTCCCTACATAGCGTTGTTGAACCCCAGACTCAGTGATTCGAGCTCCAAGACCTGGAGTTTCACCAGCGTGTGCCAAGGTAATTCCACCTACGGTGTTCATGTCTGTATCGAGCGCAATATATCCCCAGATCGCATCCCAAAGACCTGCACCATACAAGGGTAGGATATAGGATTGAACGTCATCAGGATTTCCTTCTGCATGGAAGATAAATACTGGGTAAAGCCGATCCTCAGCAGGCATTTTATAGTTTTTAGCGATATCTACATTCTCTGCAGAAACAGCAGCACCTTCTTTCTCGGTAACTTCATTTCCATTGATATCCACCACCGTGGAAGCAATATGAGAAGTGTAAAAAGCGTTAACCTCCTCAGGAGACATAGCTCTGATTTCTTCTCCGGAAATTACAGCACCTAAAATCTGCTTCTTTTTGTCCAAAGCTTCTGCTTCTCGCTGCAAAGGTCCCAATACCTGAGAGGTACCTGAAAGAAGCAAACCAAGAACTACGGTCAGAATAACCGAAAATGTAATAATGTATGCGTTAGACTGTTGCACGTTGTAACCTCCTTGTTTTGTTAGCTTTCACTACGTAATAGTCAATTAATGGAGCAAAGACGTTCATCAATAGAACGGCTAGCATAATTCCTTCCGGATAGGCAGGATTCGTCACACGAATGATGATGGTCAATGCACCAATCAAAAATCCATAAACCCATTTTCCGGTTTCTGTTTGAGCTGCTGATACTGGATCAGTTGCCATGAAGACAACACCAAAGGCCAAACCTCCCATTACTAAATGTAAATGTGGAGCCATCGCCATAAACTCATTCGCTGCAAATAGATTCATTACCACACCCATCAAATAAGCTCCGCCGAATCCAGATACAATGATTTTCCAGCTAGCAACACCTGTATAAATCAAAATTACCGCGCCAATTAAGGCCATTAGGGTTGAAGTCTCTCCGATAGATCCAGGGATCCAACCCATAAACATATTCATGAAGCTAAAGTCCGCCCCAAAAGCGGCGTTATGCTCTGCTAAGGCTTGACTTGCAGGAACACCCTCCACACCAGCGTTGTAAGCAACAGCAAGAGCAGTAGCTCCAGAGAAACCATCAACAGCCGTCTTGTCTGAAAGATACGTCCATACTTGATCGCCAGAAATTTGAGCAGGATATGCAAAATACAAGAATGCTCTTGCTGTCATGGCGACATTCAAGATATTCATTCCTGTGCCACCAAAAACTTCTTTTCCAATCACTACGGCGAAAATTGTAGCCAAAGCTACCTGCCAAAGAGGGATGTATGGAGGCATCACTAGTGCAATCAACATACCCGTAACCAAATACCCCTCAGAAATGGGGTGGTTTCTTATAACACAGAAAGTGAATTCCGTCAAAAGACCAACAGCGTAAGAAACAATTAGAACAGGAAGAACTGAAATAGCTCCAAAGATTGCTTTGTCGATCCAAGTCACCTCTTCACCTATTGCCAAGAAGTGCTGATGACCAATATTTAGAATACCAAAGATCAAAGCAGGAACCATAGCAATCACTACGGTGATCATTACCCGCTTCAAATCAGTTGCATCCTTAATTTGAGCTCCTTTAGCCTTTGTTGTCAAATCAGGAGCAAATGCAATCGTTCTATGCCCTTCATAGAGGGTATGAAACTTTTCCCATTTACCTCCCTTTTCAAAGTTTGGCTTAATGCTATCGAAAAGATTTTGTAATGCCTTCATAATTTAGCTATACATTAATAATTCAATCCCTGTTCTTACCAACTGCTGCAAATCATTCTTAGAAGGATCCACAAATTCACAAAGAGCCACATCCTCTTCGATTATCTCATAAAGTCCTAGCTCTTCCATTTCATCAAAGTCTTCCGCGATAATTGCTTTGAACAAATAAGTTGGAAGAATATCCATTGGAAGTACTTTTTCAAATACTCCTGAAACTACGAAAGGTCGCTCTTCCCCATGGGTATTCGTATCAACCTTGAATTCCCCTTTATTAAGGAAAGACAACATTCCAATCGCTTTATGGAAGCTGAGTTTTTTGGTGCTTGGCATCAACCAACCCAAAAACTCTTCATAATCTCCTTCAGGAATTACAGTGATTTGATTATGATAGAATCCTAGGTAACCTTCCATGGAGATTTTCTCTCCAGTCAATACGTTACCAGAGATTACTCGAATATTACCGCTTTGTAGATTTCCTTTAACAAAAGTGGAAACAGACGCTCCTGAAATAGTTTTCACATAACCTTTCTTTGTCAATTCAGAACCAGTCAATGCAATGACTTTGGAAGCATCATATTTACCTTCTAGGACCAATTTACCAATCTGAACAACTCCGGAAGGACTAACCGTCCAAACTAGATCTCCTTTGTTGATTGGGTCCAAGTGATGTATTTGAACACCCACGTTTCCTGCCGGATGAGCTCCAGAAAATCTATTGATTTGAACGCCTTGGGCATTTTCGAAAATTGCAGGAACTTGCTCGGCGCCATTGACATTCAAATGGACTTTTCCATTGGTCAATTTAGTCAAAGCATTCAACCCTGCCTGGAAATATCCTTCTTCCCCTTGCAATACAAATCCCATATCAGGAGCTAATGGATTAGAATCAAAGGCTGAAATGTAAATTGCCTTTGGTTCATCGGCTGGATTTGCCACCACTCCGAATGGTCGTTGGATGATATGAGGCCAAACTCCCCCTGAAGCTAGTTTCTCGACCAAAGTAGCTCGGTCAACCGACTTCAGATCAATTTTACCAAGATCTTCATAGCTAATTTCTTTATCAGCTAAGATCCTGATTTCAAGAAGTTTACGCTTTTCACCACGTTTGATTTCGATAACTTCGCCTGATACTGGAGCCAAGTATTGAACTTGATCCATGGCTTTATCGAATAGGATGGGTGTACCTGCTTTCACAGTATCCCCTTCATTGACAAGGACTTTGGGACGTTGCATACCCACAAAGTCTGTCGGCTTAATGGCAAAGGTTTGAGCTGGCTCAAAGTCAACCATTTCTTTGGCTGCTTTGCCTGCCAGGTTGATGTCAAAGCCTTTCCTAAGCTTCACGTTTTTTGACATATCTATTTCGTAACTATGGGCTTTTGAAAAACGCCCCAAATCTAATAAATAACCTTTTTATTTTGAGGCGAATTGAATTTTAATCTTTGAACTTTCTCCTAAGCGGTAGAATTTTGACTTAAACCCTATCATTTTCAGGCAGGAAGCGTATTTGCCTCCATAGATTCCAGGTGTTTTTTAACATCTTCCATCAACCACATCGGTGTAGAAGTAGCCCCGCAAATCCCTACCCTATCTGTTGGGTAGAACCACTCCGGCTGTATCTCTGTTTGATTTTCTACAAAAAAACTTCTTGGATTCTCTTCCAAGCATACCTGATAGAGCGCCTTTCCATTGGAGCTTTTCTTTCCAGAAACGAAAACGATCACGTCATTCTCCTTGGCAAATTGACGAAGTTGGGGTTCCCGATTGGATACTTGTCGGCAAATGGAGTCATTTGCATTAAAATCCACTTCGGTTAATTCTCCTTTGGATGCTTTAATTCGCTCCTGGATTTTTTGGGATAATTCATAAAAGCCTTTGGTGCTTTTGGTCGTTTGGCTAAAAAGGGTCACAGGACGATTGAAATCAATTTTTTCTAAATCGGTATCTTCCATCACCACAATAGCCTTTTCCATCGTCTGCCCAGTCAAGCCTATAACTTCAGCATGGCCCTTTTTCCCGTAAATCACAATCTGCCCATTTTCACGCTCCATTTTGTCGAAAGCTGTTTTCACACGATGCTGAAGCTTCAAAACTACTGGACAGGAGGCGTCAATCAACTCAATATTATTTTCAATGGCTGTCCTATACGTTTCCGGTGGCTCCCCGTGAGCACGAATTAAAACCTTGCAGTCGCTCAATTCGGATAATTGGTCCCGATCAATAACCACAAGTCCTTTGTCAGCCAGACGCTTGACCTCCATATCATTGTGCACGATATCTCCCAGGCAATACAGCTTGTCCGACTGCTCCATTTCATCCTCTGCCATTTTGATGGCAAACTCCACCCCAAAGCAATAGCCTGAATTTTTATCGATGGTTACTTGCATATTTCTCTGTTTGATTAATTCGTTGCTTAGCAAGGGTTACGATCTGAGCAACCTGCTCTGCAAAACTCAAATTACTTGTATCGACTTCCACGGCATCCTCCACTTTAAAAAGAGGACTCTCCGCTCGACTGCTGTCAATTCGGTCTCGTTCGCCCAAATTGTTTTTAATATCTTCCAGATCTACAATCTCACCTTTTTCGAGGAGTTCCTTTTGTCTTCTAAATGCTCGAGTATCCAAATCTGCAGTCATAAAAACCTTGAGCTCTGCATCCGGAAAAACTACCGAACCGATATCCCGACCATCCATGACGACTCCTTTTTCCTTCCCTAAACGTTGCTGCTGTGCGACAAGTTCTTCCCGGATTTCTTTGACTTTGGCAAAATCGCTTACCCGCTCGGAAACGCGCATGCTCCGAATTTCCTGTTCAACGTTCAATCCGTTCAAAAAAGTATCCTGCTGTCCTGTATCAGGATTCAACTGAAAACTGATCTCCAAATCTTTCAAGCCTTTTTGGATGTCTTTGGGGTTGGTAGCACCGAGATAGCCATTTAAAAAGTGTAAAGTGGTTGCACGATACATGGCTCCTGAATCAATGTAGGTATACCCTAATTCCTTAGCTACTGCTTTTGCTGTTGAGCTTTTGCCGCAACCAGAATATCCGTCAATCGCAATGACTATTTTTCCCATTCAAAAAGTGTGCTTGCCTCCTTTTATTTTTCTGGGGCAAATATAGTAGTTTTAATACAAATGAATTTGAGTGAGTCGGGATTTCCCCGCTTATTTCTTCTCCTTTTAAACTGATTTTCATGCACATTCACGGTCAATTGGTTGATATTCCAAATCAGAAAATATCTTCCGTTACTCTTACTATCGAAAACGGAAAAATTGCAGCCATAGAACACATCGATTCCAATTCAGACATACCTTTTTTACTTCCGGGATTCATTGATGCACATGTACATGTGGAGTCCTCCATGCTGGTTCCATCAGAATTTGCCCGGTTAGCAGTGGTTCATGGAACCGTTGCTACCATCTCGGATCCACATGAAATCGCCAATGTCTGTGGCATGCATGGCGTAGAGTATATGATTGAAAACGGGAAACAAGTTCCTTTCAAGTTTTACTTCGGAGCTCCTTCTTGTGTGCCGGCCACTCCTTTCGAAACAGCCGGTGGAGAAATCAATGCAGCTGACATCGAAAACCTGATGAGCAGGCCGGAAATTGCTTATTTGGCAGAGATGATGAATTGGCCGGGGACAGTAAATCGAGATCCACTAGTCATGGAAAAAATCCGAATCGCACAAAAATTAAATAAACCCATTGACGGACATGCGCCTGGGCTCATAGGGGAATTGGCAGAAAAATATGTATCCGCAGGTCCCAGTACGGACCATGAGTGCTTTACCTACGAAGAAGCCTTAGGAAAAATTAAACTGGGAATGAAAATAGCTATTCGGGAGGGCTCTGCTGCCAAGAACTTTGAAGCATTGATCGACCTCATTGATGACTACCCGGAGATGATTATGTTCTGTTCGGATGACAAACATCCCGACAATCTGGCTGTCGGACATATCAATGAACTGGTAGCTCGGGCAGTGGCCAGAGGAAAGGATTTATTTAAGTTACTTCAGGCCGCCTGCCTTAATCCGATCCATCACTATTCGTTGGAAGTGGGGCAATTGCGTGTAGGTGATCCAGCAGATTTTATTTTGGTAAAGGATCTAAAGGAGTTCCAGGTTCAAGCCAACTATATTAATGGAGAAAAAGTCGCCGAAAATGGAAAGACCTTAATCCCTTCCAGTGTAAATGAGATCATTAATAATTTTAATACCAGTACAAAAAAACCAGAGGATTTTCAAATTACTGCTTCAGGTAAAAAAGTGAGAGTGATTGAGGCTTTGGATGGACAATTGATTACGCCGGAAATCGAAGGGGAAATTTTAATTAAAAATGGTTTGGCCGAATCCAATCCAGATAAGGACATATTAAAAATCACCGTGGTCAACCGCTATCAAGATGCACCTCCGTCGGTAGCCTTTATCAAAAACTTCGGGTTGAAAGTCGGAGCCATCTCCTCATCTGTAGGTCATGACTCACACAATATCATCGCGGTGGGAGTAGATGATGAATCCATTTGCAGAGCTGTTAATCTCTTGATCAAGGCAAAAGGCGGAGTTTCGGCAGTATCGGGAGAAAAAGAAGAAGTCCTTGCCCTACCGGTGGGAGGCATCATGTCACCCGAAGATGGCTATCAGGTCGCGAACGCCTATACCCGTATCGATCGCATGGCTAAAGAAATGGGTTCTACGCTGAATTCCCCTTTTATGACCCTGAGCTTTATGGCCTTGCTGGTGATTCCGGATTTGAAATTGAGTGATAAGGGGTTGTTTGATGGAAAGAGGTTTGAGTTTTTGGACGTTTTCTTGTAAAAACAAACCCTCCAAGGGTTTGAAACCTTTGGAGGGTTGATAGCTCTAAAACTCCGAAGTAAAGTGAAACTCAATCTCGGGGTAATTGTCCTGCACCATTTGTAACCAGGCTTTGGATTCGGCCATAAAGACCAATTTGCCATCCTTATCATATGCGATATGACGGTTCTTGGAGCGTACAAATTCATCGAGTTGCTTCTTGTCCTTGCTGCTGATCCAGCAGGCTTTGTATAGATTCATCGGGTGGAATTCAACCGTGGCGTTGTATTCGTTTTTCAATCGGAATTGAATCACTTCAAACTGAAGCTGACCAACAGTACCAACCACTTTTCGGGATCCCATATCGAAAGTAAACAACTGCGCCACCCCTTCTTCCATCAGTTGCTTAAGACCTTTTTCAAGCTGTTTGGTCTTCATTGCGTCCTTGTTGACGACTTCCCGGAAAATCTCTGGCGAGAAACTCGGAATTCCTGTGAAAACCATGTTTTCTCCATCTGTCAGGGTATCACCGATTTTCAGATTTCCCGTATCATACAAACCAATAATATCCCCCGGAAATGCCTCGTCGATGATTTCCTTATCTTGGGCCATAAATTGGGTCACATTTGAAAAGCGTAGTGGCTTCGCCCCACCTACATGGTTATAAGGTTTATTTCGCTCAAATTTCCCCGAACAGATCCGTAAAAAGGCAATTCGGTTCCGGTGGTTGGGATCCATGTTGGCGTGGATTTTAAATACAAAGCCGGAAAATTTAGATTCATCGGGCTTTACTTCCCTCACATCTGTCATTCGGCTCTTGGGAGCAGGAGCAATCTGAATAAAGGTATCCAGCATCTCATTGACACCGAAATTATTAACGGCAGACCCGAAGAAGACTGGTGCAACTTTCCCATCCAAATATTCTGAAACATCAAACTCCGGATAAACACCCTCAATCAGTTCCACATCTTCCCGCAGCTGATCTGCAGGATTCTGTCCAATTAATTGATCCAGTTCGGAATCTTCTAGATTTTCGAAAATCTTTCGATCATCACTCAACTTCCGCTGGGATGGGGTAAACAGATTTAGTTTTTGGTCATACAAATTGTAAACCCCTTTAAAGCTTTTTCCCATTCCAATCGGCCAAGAAAGTGGTCGAACTTGGATATTGAGCTTTTCCTCTACCTCATCAAGCAAATCGTAAGGATCTCTTCCCTCTCGGTCTAGTTTATTAATAAAACAGATCACAGGAGTATTCCGCATGCGGCAAACTTCCATGAGTTTTTCAGTCTGAATCTCCACCCCTTTCACACAGTCAATGACCATGATTACTGAATCCACCGCGGTCAAAGTTCGGTAGGTATCTTCCGCGAAATCCTGGTGACCTGGTGTGTCCAAAAGGTTAATTTTTATCCCCTTGTATTCAAAACCCATGACTGAGGTCGCCACAGAGATTCCTCGTTGCTTCTCGATTTCCATCCAATCGGACTTGGTTGCTGTATCGATTTTGTTGGATTTTACAGCACCTGCCGTCTGAATGGCTCCTCCGAAAAGAAGCAACTTTTCAGTAAGGGTGGTTTTTCCAGCATCGGGGTGGGCGATAATGGCAAAGGTTCGGCGTTTTTTGATTTCCTCAGTCAAACTCATGGGTAGTAAAATTCAGGGGGCAAAGGTAATCAAAAATGCCTCAATGGCATTTTGTAAATACGAAATACGAAGTGCGAATTACAAAACCCTATAATGTAATTAGCCATATCCAACAAATTTGGAGTTAGCTTGAACACTTTAAAAAAACAGGTACTACGTATTTCGCACCTCGTATTTTCCTAATATTCCAAAATTCCTTCCGTTACAAACTGCTCAGCTCCCTCAATGGTGCTATGAAGGATAATGCGAAAGGTAGTGCCGATCCCGATTTCCGACGATTTAACAAAAATTCGTCCACCATGATAACCCTCGATGATACGCTTTGCTAAGGTCAATCCCAGCCCCCATCCTCTTTGTCTGGTGGAAAAACCTGGATTGAAAACTTTCTTAAAATTTCGTTTTTCAATTCCCTTGCCTGTATCCGTGATATCAACGATCACGAATTTGTCGGAGTCCTGAATAATATCAATGGTGATGGTACCCTTCCCTTTCATCGCATCCACAGCATTTTTGCAGATATTTTCGATAACCCATTCAAAAAGGGGCTTATTCATCATCGCCTCCAAATCCTGCGAATCCGCATTGATGTGTAGATCGACTTTGGTAGAAATTCTAGGACGCAGGTAATTGATCGTTTCTTCGATTGCCTGATAGAGGTTTTCAGATTGAATGACTGGCTTGCTACCGATGCTGCTGAACCGCTCCGTCACCATGCGCAACTTCACTACATCCTTATCCATTTCTTGGATGATTTCCTTGTTTTCTTCCCATACTGGAGAATTTCGCAGGTAATCAATCCAAGCCATCAAGGAAGCAATAGGTGTTCCCAGCTGATGGGCAGTTTCTTTTGTCAATCCAGCCCAAACACGATTTTGCTCGGCAATTTTGCTTTGGTTGAAAAGCGCATAGGCCAGCACTCCAAAAATCAAAATAACTGCCAACTGCACATAGGGATAATAGCGGAGATTGGTCAATAGCTCCGAATTGCGGTAAAAGATCTGAATATCAGCTTCCCGAAGCAAAATGGGCTCGTACTCAGACTTCATTTCCTCCAACTCTTCGGCCAGGGTTTTTGTAGAATCCTGGGCAGTAGCATTTTTTCGAAATCGGATATTCCGGAACTCCAGGGGATTTCCAGATGCATCCACCATGATAATGGGAATGGAATAGTTTTGCTGAATGATTTCCTGGTTGATAAAGGATAAATTATCTGCATTGCTAGCCGCATATTCCAGTGCACTGGAAAGCAATTCAATTTGTCTTCTCTCCCGAGTTTTGAGTTCTTCCACTAATTGATTGGTATACCAAATGGATCCCGCCCCAATGAGTATGGACAAAATGATAACAAGCCATTTGACCTGTCGCCGATTTTGGTAAAAATCAATAGAAGTTAAATCCTGAAAGCGGTTTTTCATGAAGATTTTTTCAGATGCCTTTCCCTATTTAACTCCTTAAAATGATAGATAGTATCTGATAGGGATTGATATTTTCAGTTGGCATTCGAAGGTTATTTTTAGTAAATTTATACTATTAATTGAAACACAAAAACGATTATAAAATCATGAAAACGAACGATATAGGATTAGAAGTAAAAGACACTTTAGTATTGGTAGAAAAACTCAATAAGCTTTTAGCAAATTATCAGGTTTACTATCAAAACCTTCGAAACTTCCATTGGAATGTCAGTGGACCAAACTTCTTTGAATTACATGCGAAATTTGAAGAATTATACACAACTGCCAATGAAAGCGTAGACGAAGTAGCAGAACGAATCTTAACCTTGGGTGGTAGACCTTTCTCTTCTTATGGAGAATACATCGAAAACTCTTCCATCCAAGAAGCGAAAGAAGTACACGATTCCAAAGAAATGGTTTCCATCACCAGAGACAACATCAATACGCTGTTGGATTTGGAACGGGAAGCCCTAGAAGCCGCTTCTGAACAAGGAGATGAAGGTACAGTAACACTGATGAGTGATTACATTACAGCAAAAGAAAAGATAGTCTGGATGCTATCAGCTTATTTGAGATAAAATGACAAAGCCGGGTCAAATTGATCCGGCTTTATTTTTTAGTAACTACTTTTAACCCATCGCCAAAGGGTCTTATAACTTGGCTTTGTTCCATGCATCAGGATGCCGATGCGGTAAATTTTTGCTGCTAGCCAAGTCGTCCCCAAAAACCCCAAAATCAATAGGCCCATGGATAATCCTAATTCCCAAAAAGGAACTCCATAACTGATTCTTCCCATCATGGCTATTGGAGAAGTAAAGGGAATAATGGATAGCCAAAAAGAAGTCGTACTATTCGGGTCCTGTAAAACGAATACGAATAAGCCCATATAGGCTACAATAAGCGGAATAGTTACTGGAAGCATAAATTGTTGCGCGTCGGAAGGTGCCTCTACTGCAGAACCAATCCCTGCAAATAAAGCCCCATATAACAAATAACCTCCCAAAAAGTAAAAGACGAAAGAGGAAACCAAGGCCACAAAATCAATTCCATTGATTACCGCTAAAACCTCTCCCATTTCACTATCTGGGATAGCTTGAGTCATTTCACCTTGCGCTAGCTCCATGGCTTGTTGCTGGGGCATTTGCATGCCCAAAATGCCAGTCACTAAAGTTGTTAACGTACCAATAAGCACTATCCATATCAAAAGCTGTGTCAAACCTACAGCGGCAATCCCTACGATTTTTCCCATCATCAACTGAAAGGGCCTTAGTGAAGAAACCAAAATCTCGACGATTCGGCTGGATTTCTCTTCAATTACCCCCTGCATGATTTGGTTACCATAAATAAAAATGAACATGTAAATCAGAATACCCGCTACAAATCCAATAGCGTAATTTACGGTGGCATCGGAAACACGCTCTCCTCCGGTTTCATCCAAGGTAATGGCCTTGACATCCACCGATGTTCTGATTTTTGATAAAATTTCAGGATCAACCCCTGATTCATACAATCGCTGGTCTTCGATTTTCTTTTTGAGATTATTCTCCAAATAGGAGATCAGATTCATGTTGGGATTTTCTTCTCCATAGTAAGTGATTCCATCCGGGCTTTCAAGGCTTATTTTTGGTATGTATAAAAACCCATAGCGATCTCCATCCTTCACTAAATCCTTGGCTTCCTCCACACTTCGGCTTGAAAAGGAAAAAGCATATTGTTCTGAGCTTTCAAGGAAAAACAAGTTGTTTTCATCCACCACCTCAATAATTCGCAGTGCTTGATTCTCTTTTTCCTCCACCGCAATCCAAACGAAAATTGCCATGATGGCCGGAAAAATTAATGGAGTCAAAAGTGTCGCTAAAAGAAATGACTTCTTTTTTACCCTCGAAAGATATTCCCGCTGGATGACCAGCCAAATTTTATTCATGTGCGCTGGATTTTACCTGGTGAATAAAAATCTCTTCCATACTTGGAACCTGCTCCTGGAATCTAGAAACCTGACCATAAGTCATCAGTTCAGTCAATAATTCATTTGGCGTTTTCGCAGCAAGAGATAATGAAAAGTGCCATTGCCCATCTTCCTCAGAGGCATTCCAATTGGCAGGAAGCGGAACCTGAAGCTGTTCCATTGTAATATGAAATATGTCTGGACGATAACTTTTCTTTACTTCCTTGATAGTACCATCTAGAATTTTTCGTGATTTATTGATCATCGCCACTTGATCACAAAGTAATTCCACCGATTCCATCCGATGGGTACTTAGAATAACCGTAATCCCTTTTTTCTTTAACTCAATAATCTGATCCTTGATAATTTCCGCATTGACAGGATCAAATCCAGAAAAAGGCTCATCCAATATAAGCAGGGCTGGTTCGTGGAGAATCGTAGAAATAAACTGCACTTTTTGCGCCATCCCCTTGGACAAATCTTCTACCTTCTTCTCTCGCCAGGAAATCATATCCATTTTTTCCAGCCAATAAGAAATTCGCTTTTTTGCTTCAGATTGGCTAAGCCCTTTGAGTCGGGCAAAATACAACATCTGATCCCAGACCTTCATTTTCTTATAGAGGCCTCGTTCTTCGGGCAGGTAGCCTATTTGCGAAATGTGCGAAGGGGAAAGGTTTTTTCCTTCTATTCGAATTAAGCCCGAATCTGCATCAATAATTTGATTGATAATTCGAATCAAAGTTGATTTTCCGGCTCCATTTGGCCCCAGTAATCCAAAAATCACTCCTTTTGGGACAAAAAGATCAACATCCGTTAGTGCCCGATTGGGCCCATAGGATTTATTTAATTTCTCAATTTCAAGCATGTAGTTTATTCCACTTTTAACGATCCAACCCCCACATCAATGGTCAAATTAAGGAGTTTTGGGTCATCAGGTGAATAGCCCTTGGTTACAAAAGTTTCCTTATCCAAGGATTTTAAATAGGAAGGCATAGAGGTTCTGCACATGGGGGTAGTTTTCATTTTGATCTTTACAGGATAATTGTCCGAAGGCAATTTCAAATAAAGAGATCCTGCACCGACGGCTGCAATTACCTGACAAGATGAAGCCATCCCATCACTAAAGTTCAGATTGATTTTTCCATAGTTTACTTCAAATATCATCTGATTAGCATTGGTAAAATTGGCATTTTGAATTTCTACCGTACCCATATTCAAAGTGACTAAAAGCGTGTCCATTTGAATTTGATTAGGCTCTTGACTCCCATAATACACCAAAACGTCTGCGCTCGCACTGTGCACTTTCAACTGCCCTACTGGAAGTTGGGCGAGGTCAAAATCCGCATTCCCTATCCCTAAATTGAAATTAAGATGATAAAGGTAATTTGACGCCAAACCCACATCCCATGAATGTCCAAAATCATCTTTTGCTGGCGAGAAAAGCTTCGTAGTAATACTCCTTCCTAAGTTATCAGACTCTATATTTTTATGGGATAAGCTTGTATAGAGAATTTGATTTTCAATTTTATGCTCAAAAACAGGCAAAATATTTACCTCCTCCAAATGACCGTGAATATAAACGGGTTCGGAGTTTCGCATTCGTTTCAGATGAGTTGTGCTCTTGTAGGTTGAAAAATCCAGCTGAACGATTTCAAAACCATCCTTTTCAGGTGCCTGGAATTCTTTAACCAATTGTGCCTGACTGATGCCTATCCCACTGAAAACGCCAAGAAGAAGCAGACAGAATTTTTGCAGCATACGGATAGGTTACGACTTGATATCTGAAAAGGTTTTTAAAAATATAAAAAAAGCCAGAATTGTATCTGGCTCGTGATTTTTAGAAGAACTCTTTCATCTTATCAAAAAAGGATTTTTCTGATTTACCCGGATCAGGTTGGAAATTCACAGAATCCCGCATGCCTTCGAGGGCTTGTCGTTCTTCTTTCGATAGCTGAGTAGGGGTCCACACATTGACCATAATCAACTGGTCTCCTCTTGAATAACCATTAATATCTTTGATTCCTTTTCCTTTCAAACGTAGCATTTTTCCGCTTTGGGTTCCTGGATCAATTTTAATTTTGACACGCCCATCGATTGTCGGAACTTCTATCGAAGCACCCAATGCTGCTTCGATAAATGAGATGTACAAATCATAGACTACATTGTTGCCATCCCGTTGAAGATTTTTGTCTTCAATTTCTTCAATTACTATTAAAAGATCTCCAGGTATGCCTCCAGGGATTTCGTTACCCTTTCCAGACATACTCAATTGCATTCCTTCAGCTACGCCACCTGGAATATTGATGGTGATTACTTCTTCTTTTACAATTAATCCTCTGGAATCAGCTTCTGCAGGTTTTTTATCTACAATTTGACCGCTTCCGCCACATACTGCACAGGTACTGGCAGAAACCATCTGGCCCAACATGGTATTGACTACTTTCTTAACCTGTCCAGTTCCTTGACAAGTTGAGCAGGATTTGAAAGTAACACCTGGCGCGACCACATGACGCTTTACCTTGATTTTCTTTTCAACACCATTGGAAATTTCCTGCAAATTAAGCTTGAGCTTTACACGAAGATTCGTTCCTTTCTTGGTTCGACGGCCTCCACCGCCACCACCGAAGAAGGAACTGAAACCTCCTCCTCCAAAAATATCCCCGAATTGAGCGAAGATATCCTCCATGTTCATACCTCCGCCACCGAAGCCACCATTTCCACCTAGCCCTTGATGGCCGAATTGGTCATAACGTTGACGTTTTTCAGGGTTACTTAAAACCTCATAAGCTTCAGCAGCTTCTTTGAATTTTTCCTCTGCTTCAGGATTATCGGGATTTTTATCAGGGTGGTATTGGATAGCCAATTTCCGATAAGCCTTTTTGATCTCATCGGCTGTAGCGGATTTGCTGACTCCTAATACTTCGTAATAGTCTCTTTTTTCCATGTCTAATTTATGCTCCAGTTACGACCTTAGCGTAGCGCACCACCTTATCACCCAAGGTGTAGCCCTTTTCTACCACATCGATCACTTTGCCCTTCATTTCTTCATTTGGAGCAGGGATTTGCGTAATTGCTTCCTGCATATCAGCATCAAAAGGATTACCAATCAAATCCTCCATCACTTTTAGTCCTTTGGACTCCAAAATCTTGACAAATTTGTGGAAAATAAGCTGGTTGCCTTCCCGGACTTTTTGAGCATCCTCCTCGTTTTCACTCGCTTTGAATGCCCGTTCAAAATCATCAACTACCGGCAATAAATCTCGAAGGACATCCTCAGAAGCTGTCTTGATCAATTCCAAACGTTCTTTTGCATTTCGTTTTCTGAAATTCTCAAAATCAGAATAGAGACGTAGATATTTGTCCTTGACATCTGCTAGCTCACTCTGAAGCTTAGCCATTGGATCCTCAGACTCTTTTTCAGAATCGACTTGCTCTTGATCTACCTCTGAATTCTCAACAGTTTCTTGATTTTGCTCCATTTGATCAAGCACCTCCTCGTTTTCCTTTTCGTGCAATTCTTCGTTTTTATTTTTCATAGATCTTATTCAATAGCTGGTCTTGGGCTTTCGTTACAATATTTTTGCCATCAGAATATTTCTGACAATCTGACACCTTAATTTGCCTGAATGGCCTGCCAAATCATGTCTTTTAACTTCTCCAAGTTGAATTGTGTCACAGAAGAAATAAATACATAGGGAATACCTTTCGGAACTTCAAGCTTCATTTCTTCCATTAATTCCTCATCCAATAAATCAGATTTGGAGACCGCCAGAAGTCTTTTTTTATCGAGGAGTTCGGGATTATATTTTTCCAACTCTCCCAATAAAATCTCATATTCTTTGGTAATATTTTCTGCATCTGCCGGGATGAGAAAAAGTAAAATCGAATTTCTTTCAATATGTCTTAAAAAACGGATCCCTAGTCCTTTTCCTTCAGCGGCTCCTTCGATAATCCCAGGAATATCCGCCATCACAAAAGATCGATCATCCCGATAGCTAACCACTCCTAGATTGGGAACCAAAGTGGTGAAAGGATAGTCCCCAATTTCTGGCTTGGCAGCGGAAAGGGCGGATAAAAGTGTAGATTTCCCAGCATTAGGAAATCCTACCAATCCCACATCAGCCAGTAATTTTAATTCTAATATTATCCACTCTTCAATACCAGATTCTCCAGGTTGGGCATAGTGAGGGGCTTGATTGGTCGAAGTTTTAAAATGATGGTTTCCCAATCCTCCACGTCCTCCCATCGTCAAAACAACCTCTTGGCCATCCTCAGTAATTTCAAAACGTTTCTCTCCAGTCTCAGCATCCTTAGCGACAGTCCCTAAGGGCACTTCCAAAATTACATCCTTCCCGTTTGCTCCCGTTCTTCTTCCACCCTCCCCAGGCTTACCTGCTTCAGCAATGACGTGCTTTTTATACTTAAGGTGCAACAAAGTCCAAAGCTGTGCATTACCCCGAAGAATAATGTGTCCTCCTCGACCTCCATCTCCCCCATCTGGCCCACCTTTAGGAACGTGTTTTTCCCTTCGGAAATGGAGGGACCCTGACCCTCCAGCACCTGAGCGGGAACAAAATTTTACGTAATCAATGAAATTTGAGTCTGCCATAGAAACAAAAAAGCTAAGCTTAAGGCTTAGCTCATTTTGGTGCAAAATTAAGGAAAATCAGCGACTTAAAAACTATCTACGACCTCACAGATCGCATTGAAGATTTCATCAATTTCCCCAACTCCGTAGATATTAGTAAACTTTCCTTGTTTTTCGTAGTAGGAAGCGACAGGCAAAGTTTCGTCCAGATAGACTTTTATTCGAGTTTGAATTTTCTGATCATCCTGATCATCTACCCTACCTGAGGTTTTCCCCCGCTCCTTGATTCGTTCTTTTAAAACTGGTTCAGGAACATCCAGCGCGATCATTCCTGCAATTTCCATGTTATGGCTTTCAAGCATTTTGTCCAGCGCTTCAGCTTGTGCAGTAGTTCTGGGAAACCCGTCAAAAATGAATCCTTGACTGTTTTCCGTCTCGGCGATTTTCTCCTCTACCATTCCAATTACTACTTCATCAGGAACCAATCTACCTTCATTCATATATTTCTGCGCTAACTTTCCAAGCTCTGTTCCTTCACCCAAATGCTTCCGGAATAAATCCCCTGTAGAAAGGTGCGTCAATCCATACTTTTTGATAAGTTTTTCACTTTGGGTGCCTTTGCCTGCACCTGGAGGGCCAAATAAGACGATGTTCCGCATCTTTATTTTGTTTGATTGAAAATCTACTAACTGGTATAATTCCGGGAGATTGCGACCGAGGTCATTGTAATCCAATCCGTAACCGAGGACAAATTTATTCGGAATTTCAAAACCGACATAATCGAGGTGGTAATTAAACCGAAAAGCTTCCGGCTTAAATAAAAATGTCGCAATTCGAACAGCCTTTGGATGAAATTTCTGAATTTCTCTCAAAAGGTAATCCATACTGATCCCGGTATCCACAATATCCTCTACAATGATGACCGTCTTTCCTGACAAATCATCATGAAAACCAGCAATCTGTTTTACTTCTCCTGTCGTCTGGGTTCCCTCATAGGAAGCAATTCTTAAAAAAGAAATTTCAAGCGGTAGATCAATGTGACGGCATAGATCTCCTAAGAATAGAAATGAACCCTTTAAAATCCCCAACAAGACCAGATTCTCACCTTGAAAGTCTTCAGTAATCTGTTTTCCTAGTTCTGATACCCGTTTTTGAATTTCTGATTGGGAGATAAACAACTCAAATTCCTTATCATGTATAATCTGGTTCATAATTAAAGATTTTTCATAAGGTACCGGTGCATGTCAATCATGTATGAAAGATCCAAAAGAGAAACCTTTTCATCAGGGGTGTGAACATTTTCTTCAGCAGCCCCTACAAAACACCAATCAATAGCATAGGGAGAAAATTGCACTTCTCTTCCATCGCTTCCTCCATATGCTTCCACTTCCAATTGAAAAGGAATCTGACTTTCTTTTACTAAGGAAATCAATCTTTTTAAAAATTTGCGTCTTGGAATAAATTTATCCCGCATGGAAATCACCACTCCATGATGAGGTTGGATACCATCTGTAATCCAAGTAATATCAGCTACCAAGGCTTGCTGGATTGGATAGTTTTCTTGAATAAATTTTAGTAAGAATGGCATACTTCCACCCCCATGTTCCTCATAGGTTGAAAAAATCACCCAACCATCTTCCAAAGTTTCACAAACTTTTAGCGCAGTATACAACCCTAAACGATTATCTAAATATGCAGCCTGGATGAATTGATCGTCAATCCTAATGTTTTGCTCAAATGAAAGATAAGTTCCACGATCAATTGCTCGAGGAAAATCATGAAATAATTGGTCTTCCTCCAGTTTCAAGTTAGCTCTTATTTCGCCCAAACTGTCTTCCCCTACCAAAACGGTATTTTCAACAAATTCAGGCCCTCCGACAGGAATCAATTGATTTTCATACCGAGACATAAAGCCGATCGTATCCATATGGGCAAACAAGGCAGTCGATGGCTTTCCAAACTTTAATAGAATACAGTCATGAAAATCATCCCCAGAATAGATTATTGGGCAAACTTTCCAAGTTTTCTTCCGTTTTTGGATATATGAAAGAAGGAATTTGGATATCTCGCTTTCATCACCGGAAACGCTTTGTTGTTTTAAAAGATCAAACAAAATTTTCATTCTGGCATTAATTATGTTAGATTTTGGAAGAAAATTCAAAAAATGCGATGGAAAATTTTAATCGTCTAATCGACAATTAAATAATTCATCTAGATTTGCAGTAAGTTAAAAGTTTATAAATTTGTGCTCACATCAATCAAACACTTAAAATTTGGACAAAAATTTTTTGTTATGAAAAAACTAATACTCTCATCTCTAGTTGCCGGAGCGCTTGCTTTCGGAGCTAATGCCCAAGAATTCGACAAATGGTCGCTTGAAGTTGGAGGAGGTTTTAATAAACCAATGGCTCCAATTGCAGGAGGATTCTTGTCTCCTACACTTAATCTCGGACACATCGAGTTCGGTGCACGTTACATGTTTAATGAAAAGTTTGGCATGAAGCTAGACTATGGTTTCGGTTCCATGCGTGAAGCAAGAGGTTCTGATTCTCAAAGTCCAGCATTTGACACTAAATACTTTAGACTAAACCTACAAGGTGTTGCCAACATCGGTAGAGTAATGAATTTTGAATCATTCAGCCGTTCATTTGGTCTTCTATTGCATGGTGGTGCGGGTATTGGTCTTGTAAATCCTGAATTGAATACTTTCAATGATTTCGACGACAATGTATATACCTTGATATTTGGTATTACTCCACAGTTGAAGCTTTCCAAGAATATTGCTTTGGTTGGTGATATTTCTACTATCTTGAATGGTCGTCAAACTGTTACTTGGGATGGATCCCAAGCGATCAGACCTTCTATAGACAACGGATTCTATGGAGCTAACGGAACTTGGTGGACTGGTACATTAGGACTTAACTTCTACCTAGGGTCTCAAGAAGAACATGCAGACTGGTATATCGCTGCTGACAAGTATGCAACTAAGGAAGAACTAGCTTCTCAGATCAACGGTATTAAAGATATGTTGAAGGATTCTGATGGTGACGGTGTTCCTGATTACCTAGATAAAGAACCAAATACTCCAGCTGGAGCAAGAGTTAATTCTACTGGAACTACACTTGATTCTGATGGTGACGGAACCCCAGATCATATGGATAACTGTCCATTCCAGCCAGGTCCTGCTTCTACCAATGGATGTCCTGTAGTAGAAGAAAGAGAAGAAGTTGATTACTTGAAGAAGGCTATCAATGATGGATATGTTAACGTTTACTATGCATTTGATAGTGCTAAGCCACTTGGATACTCCGTAAGTGCTGCAAACTATGTTGCTAACTTCTTGAAGAGAAACCCTGGTGTTAGCGTAGAAATCAAAGGATATGCTGACGAGTTAGGGCCAGAAGATTATAACATCAAGCTCTCTGAAAGAAGAGCTAAGGCAGTATACGATTTGATGGTGGCTGCTGGTGTAGATGCATCTAGACTATCCTATAAAGGATATGGTGAAGATACAAGCGTAGATAAGGATTCTGCCGATGCAAGACAAATGGCAAGGAGAGCTTCTTTCGAAGTGAAATAAATTCTTCGCTCTTAAAAATTTAAATCCCGCTCAATGAGTGGGATTTTTTTTGCTTCCTACTAGGATAAAAATAAAATCGATACTTTTGATTCATCATCCTTTCAATCAAGTTACATCATATGAAAAAGTTTTGTTTTGTTGCTTTTTTAGCATTAGGGATTAGTCAAATCTCCTATGCTCAAAAAGAATTCAATCGATGGTCGTTAGAAGTAAATGGAGGCTTCAACAAATCTATGGGACCTCTAACCCCAGGATATTTCTCTCCTACTCTCAACATAGGTCATGCTGATTTAGGAGCTAGATTCATGTTCAATGAATATTTTGGATTAAAAGGGGATTTTGGTTTCGGAAAATTCAATGAAGTAGCCGGAGAAAGCCCTGAATTCACAACCAACTATATAAGAGCGAACGCCCAAATGGTCATGAATGCAGGTCGGATGCTAAATTTTGAAAAATTTTCAAGAAAACTAGGTTTGCTAGCACATTTTGGGACAGGATTTGGAAGATTGAGTTATGAACAAACTATTTACAATCAAGAAGCCGATTACGTTTATAACATTATTTCAGGAATTACTACCCAGTATAAGCTTACAGAGCATTTAGCTTTAACTGGAGATATTACTTATATCCATAACGGTCGACAGACATACACCTTTGACGGAAATAGCTATAATGCCTCCGTTCAGCCAAACCCTCCAGCAAACCCTTTTGTCCACGCTCCTGGGGGATGGTGGACCGGAACAATTGGCTTAAACTTCTATTTAGGATCTCAAGAAGAGCATGCAGACTGGTACATTGCCGCAGATAAGTATGCAACAAAAGAAGAGCTTGCAACTCAAATTGGTGAAATCAAGGATATGTTGAAGGACTCTGATGGAGATGGAATTCCTGATTATTTAGACAAAGAACCCAATACTCCAGCTCAAGCCAGAGTGAACTCTTTTGGTATAACTTTAGATTCAGATAGCGATGGATTGCCAGACCATGAAGACAACTGCCCTTTTCTACCTGGACCTAGTTCTAATAGAGGTTGCCCAATTGAAGAAATTGCAAACCCTGTAGATTATCTTCAAAAAGCAATTGATGATAATTACTTGAACGTTTATTTCGCGTTTGATTCTTCCAAGCCACTTCAGTTCTCTGTTTCAGCTGTACAGTTTGTTTCAAACTTCTTGAAAAAGAACCCAGGAACATCACTAGAAATAAAAGGCTATGCTGATGAATTGGGGTCTGAAGATTACAACATTAAACTTTCAGAGCGAAGAGCAAAAGCTGTTTACGATTTACTCATTGCCTCAGGTATTGATGCTGGCAGGCTAACCTATAAAGGTTACGGAGAGGACACAAGTGTTGACAAAAATTCCCCAGATGCTCGACAACTTGCGAGGAGAACTTCTTTTGAAATAAAATAATCAACCAACCTACTATTTGAAAAACCCAGCCTTTCCTAAAGCTGGGTTTTTTCTATTAAATTCGTCTTATGTTTGTTTTAGCCGACACACCTTCCATTGCCAATCAATTTCTATCGGAACTTAGGGATGTAAATATCCAGAAAGACGCGATGCGGTTTCGATTAAATCTTAAACGACTTGGCGAAATTTTGGCTTATGAGATCTCCAAAAATCTCAACTATAAAATTGAATCTATTCAAACGCCTTTGATAAAAACCAACGCCCTTCGATTGGACGAAAAAATTGTGTTAATCACTGTATTAAGGGCGTCTCTCCCCTTCTATCAGGGATTTTTAGAATTTTTTGATTCAGCAGAAAATGGCTTTATCGGAGCTTTCCGATCAGAGGAATCCAAAGAATCAATAGAAATCCATCTAGGATATTGTGCAAGTCCATCAATTGAAGGTAAAACACTAATCCTGGCGGACCCAATGTTGGCTACAGGAAAATCTTTTATAAGCTCCATTCAAAGTCTTTTAAAAAATGGGACTCCAAAAAAAATCCACATAGCTTGTGCCGTCGCAGCCCCGGAAGGGATAAAATACATTCAAGAAAATCTTTCCATTCCTCACCAATTTTGGATTGGAGCTGTAGACAATGGTTTAAATGAGCATTCTTACATCCTACCAGGTTTGGGAGATGCTGGAGACCTAGCCTTTGGTCCTAAATTATAATCTTTATGTCTGCATATTTTCTTTTAGCTCTTGGGTTAATCATCCTTTTATTAGGAGGGAAATTTCTGGTAGATGGAGCTTCCGGAATTGCAGTTAAACTAGGAATGAGTGCTGGGTTAATTGGGTTAACAATAGTTGCTTTTGGGACTTCTGCACCTGAGCTCCTCGTAAGTGTCAACGCTGCACTTAAAGGAAATAGCGACATTTCCATAGGTAATGTCGTCGGATCAAATATTGCCAACATTGGCCTGGTATTAGGACTAAGTGGCATCTTTTATCCTATCAAAATCAGTAGAAGACTCATCCGATTTGAATATTTAATCACACTTGCTGTCACCCTTCTTTTTTTATTCGTCAGTTTGAATAGAAACGTTGAGCGATGGGAAGGGATTGTTTTATTTACCCTATTTATCATTTTTAATTTTTACCTTTTTTGGCTAGAGAAAAAAGGAGCTGCTGAGCAATTCAAAGAAGTAGAAGAGGAAATCGAGCAAGTTAAAAAACTGTCTTGGTGGATGGCTGTGGGGCTTTTTCTTATTGGAATTGTAGGCCTTTATTTTGGCTCAGAGCTTTTAGTGGAAAACGCTGTCCTTATTTCACGAAACTATGGGGTTCCTGAACGAATCATCGGTGTAACCATTATTGCAATAGGAACAAGTCTTCCTGAATTAATCACCTCTGTCATGGCTGCTATCGCAAAAGAAACCGATATGGCCCTTGGAAATATTTTAGGAAGTAACATCATGAATATTCTTTCCATTATTGGATTGACAGCAATCATTCAACCTATTTCCGTTGCTGATGCATTCATCAATGTGGACTTCTGGTGGATGATCGGAATCACCATATTATTATTTCCTCTAATGAGAACTAAAATGCAGATTTCGAAACTCGAGGGATCCATCTTATTGTTTGCCTATTGCGCTTACTTATTCTTCCTGCTATGAGTGAATCGATTATTAGCCTTTTGGGAATCTATTTCTTAGGTTATTTCAAGTTCATTGCTGGACCAGTACTTGCTCCAGCTGCTGGATTTGGAGTCAGTACAACCATCTTGGTAACCGTAGCCAGCATGATGTCGAGCGTGTTCATTTTTACTCTTATCGGCAAAAAATTCAAGGAAAAACTATTGTTACGAATTCGAAAGCAAAAACCGGTATTTACCCCTAGGAATAGGAAGATCGTAAGCATTTGGAAAAAATACGGGGAAATAGGAATTGCGTTTTTTACTCCACTGATTTTTACTCCAATAGGAGGTACCCTGATTTTAGTATCATTTGGAAGTAAAAAACGCAAAATCTATTTTCATATGTTTTGGAGTGCGCTTTTTTGGGCGACTATTTTCAGTTTGACAATAGACCAATTACTTCAAATCCCACTTTTGAACAGTCTATTCGGGTAACTCCTCATCAGGCAAAATCTCAATATCCTGTATTAAAACTCGATTTGAAATTTCTTGACCTGTAAGTGTTGCCGCCAATCCTCCCAGGGCAGTCTCTTTGTATCGACTTTCCATAGAAGCACCTATTTCACCCATTGCCTCTATGCATTCATCTACAGGAATTACTGCATCGACACTGGCAAGAGCTATTTGAGCAGAGCTAAATGCAATACTTGCAGCACTGGCATTTCGAACTACGCAAGGAACTTCAACCAATCCTGCTACTGGATCACAAACTAATCCAAGCATACATTGAATGGTAATTGCTACCGCATTGAAAACTTGATCAACTGATCCTCCAAGACAATAAACAATCGCTCCCGCTGCCATCGCCGCAGCAGAACCCGTCTCTGCCTGACAACCTCCTACAGCTCCTGCTAAACTGGCCTTTTGCTCTATAATCAAGGCAATTCCTGCCCCAACTAATAAGCCCTTGATAATTTGATCATCAGTCAATTCATGTATTTCCTGCAAGGTCACCATCGTACCTGGTAAAATCCCTGAGGCTCCCGCGGTTGGTGCTGCTACCACCCTTCCCATACAAGAATTAACTTCCTTAGCTGCCAAAGCTCTAGAAATCAGCTTTTGGAACTCTGGAGACAAAACCGTCAAGGGATGATTAAAAACTTTTTTTGCACCATTATCAATCATCCCTGAGCGAGACTTCATATCTTTTTCAAGTCCTGTATGCACAGCCTCCTTCATGACCTGATAAGCATGCAAAAGTCCCTCATGAACTTTTTCAGGTGTAGCTCCCTTTTGTTCGCACTCATATCCTATCACGGATTCATCAAGACTTTCACTATGGGATTCACAGTAAGCCTTCCATTCTTTGAAGCTTGTAAATAAAAAACACATTGATATTTGGGTTTATTTTTATCTGGCTAGCTGAACCCGAAAATTCATTTAACCTTCTTTTTATCACGAGTCTAAACTCTTACTTTTAAAATCAGTTTAATACTTTAACCAAAAATAGGTTAATATTTCCTCATATGAAGTTTCTAAAAACAATATTGCTTGTTGGAATCAGCTCCGTTTTATTTTTGTCGGAAGCCTTTGCCCAGCGGGAAGATGCCGGGAATTACGAATATGACAAGGAATACGTTTTCGGCTTGAATAAAAACACCAATGGAGGACTAATCGGAGGATTATTTTTTAAAGTTGGAACCAGAATTACTGATGAACAATTCAGTTTTTTTTCCTTAGAACTTTCCAATGTCAAAAACCCTAAAGAGGTACGATACAACACGGTACTTGGCAACAGCTATATTTTCGGAAAATCCAATTACCTCTATTCGATTCGCCCACAATATGGACGAGAAGTGATCCTTTTTAAAAAGGCTCCGAATCAAGGAGTTCAGGTCTCTGCTTTAGCAGCTGTTGGTCCAAGCCTTGGGCTTATTGCCCCCTACTACATTGAGTATGCGATTAATCGCTTGGAGACAGTACGTGAGCAATACAATCCTGAGGTTCATCAAAGCAGATTCAATATTCTGGGCACTGGACGCTTATTTGAAGGTTTAGGAGAATCTGAATTAGCCATTGGAGCCAATGTGAAAGCAGCTGTAAATTTGGAATTTGGAGTATTCCGAAGTAATGTGACCGGTTTGGAACTTGGTTACATGATTGAAGGTTTCACGAAGGAAATACCATTAATTCCGACAACAGAAAATAGACAGCTTTTTCAGTCTGTCTATTTTACCTTCTATTATGGGTTCCGGAAATAAGCAGCTGGTTTTTCCCAGAAATAGACCTAATTTTGACCTGAAAATTCTAATGACATGATCGAACTACCCGTAATTTCAGAAGAAGCTACTCGAAGAAAAAAGCCAGATTGGCTCCGAGTTAAACTTCCAGTGGGTAAAGAATATGCTAAAGTTCGCAAACTCGTAGACCAACATAAACTTCATACGATCTGCGAAAGCGGTAATTGCCCAAACATGGGTGAATGCTGGGGAGCAGGTACGGCAACTTTCATGATTTTAGGAAATGTTTGTACCCGATCTTGTTCCTTCTGTGCAGTAGCAACTGGAAGACCCCCTGAGTATGATCAAGATGAACCTCGCAGAGTAGCAGAGGCCATTAAATTAATGGGGGTGAAGCATGCTGTAATAACTTCGGTAAATAGAGATGA
Source organism: Algoriphagus sp. (assembly GCF_013373065.1). Taxonomy (GTDB): domain Bacteria; phylum Bacteroidota; class Bacteroidia; order Cytophagales; family Cyclobacteriaceae; genus Algoriphagus. The sequence continues at coordinate 152,281 of NZ_JABXIN010000015.1, read as the reverse complement.
GTTGAAAGATCGGGGTGCCGAAATTTGGTATCAAACGGTCGTTCAGACAAAAGAATTATCACCCGAAACTACCATCGAAACTCTAATCCCGGACGTGAAAGCAAATTGGGATGCGCTTTACAGAATGATTAGCGGTGGTCAAGAAGTGGTTTCTCACAACATGGAAACTGTTGAGAGTCTTTACCGACGGGTTCGCCCACAGGCGAAATATGCAAGGTCCCTAGAACAGATCAAACTTACCAAAGAATACGGTAAACGAACTAAAACCGGCATCATGCTGGGATTGGGAGAAACCAAAGAGGAAGTTTACAAAGCTATGGACGATCTCGTCGCCCATGGTTGCGATATTTTAACTTTGGGCCAATACTTACAGCCTACGAAAATGCACATAGAGGTAGCTGAATTTATTCACCCAGATTTATTTGATCATTACCGTGAAGAGGGATTAAGGAGAGGGTTGAAATATGTAGAGTCCGGTCCGCTTGTCCGCTCTTCTTACCATGCCGAGCGTCACGTAAACGTATAAATCTAAAAGCCATCTATTTAAAGATGGCTTTTTTTATGATAGGTAAATGTGTAAAAAGAAAAAAAGCTACCGATTAGTAGCTTTCAGATTCATTCGGGAATTTTCTTTCCTTGACGTCCTTAATATAATTTTGAAAGGCATCCGTCATAATAAACTGTAAATCTGCGTATTGACGTAAAAACCGGGGTTTGAATTCTTGCGTTATCCCCAGCATATCGTGCATGACCAAAACTTGACCATCGACATCAGGACCAGCACCTATTCCAATCACCGGGATTCGAACACTTTCTGCAACTTTTTTGGCTAAGGATGCAGGGATTTTCTCAAGTACAATGGCGAAACATCCGCATTCTTCAAGCAACTTGGCATCCTCCAATAATTTTTGAGCTTCTGCCTCTTCTTTAGCTCGAACCGTATAGGTCCCAAATTTATAAATAGATTGAGGAGTGAGCCCCAAATGCCCCATAACAGGTACCCCTGCACTCAAAATCCTGCTTACTGATTCTTTGATTTCTGAACCACCTTCAACCTTTACCGCATGGGCTCCTGACTCTTTCATGATCCGAATAGCAGACCGTAAAGCCTCTGAACTATTTCCCTGATAGTGACCGAAAGGAATGTCAACCACAATAAATGCGCGCCCCACTGCTCGGACTACAGAAGACGCATGGTAAATCATCTGATCCAACGTAATCGGCAAAGTCGTTTCGTGACCCGCCATGACATTGGAGGCAGAATCACCGACCAAAACAATATCAATTCCGGCTCGATCCACAATTTTTGCCATGGAATAATCATAGGCAGTCAACATTGAAATCTTTTCTCCCCTATCTTTCATTTCCTGAAGGATATGGGTGGTCACTCGTTTTATCGGAGACTTTGCGTGAACTGACATAGAAAATTAAAGAAGGTGTACTGAATATTGGGATCCTGAAAGGTCTACCTGAATATGTTCATTAAGCGTAGTGGCAAGCTCATAACCTGTATAATCAGGTCGTAGCGGAAAAAGGCCATGAGCACGATTTACCAAAACAGCCAATTCCATTTTACTAATATCTTCCTCCAAAAAAGGCTTCATTGCATACGCTACTGTCCGCCCTGTATTGAGAACATCATCGACAAGAATTAAACTTTTCCCACTTAAATCTAGCTCTCGGGAAAGGGAAATCTTAGATTGGGATATATTAGACTTATCTAGCTTCACTTCCAGTTCTTCAACCGAAAGGTCTGAAATCGTTCTAAGTTCACTTGCAAGAAGGTTGGAAAGGATCAAGCCCATACCTGATACCCCTGCAAACACAACTCCTGCAGTTTGGAGATTTCGTTCATAAATCTCATAAGCCATTCGAGTGACTTTTTTTCGGATTTGCTTATCGTTGAGAACTTCGCTCATGTGTTATAAATCTTCTTGAAAATTAGGCCTATTTGGATTGTCATCAAAATTCTATCCTATCGATGGCTATCTTCCTCATGTAAAATATTCAAATAACTCATATACCGGCTAGGATGAATCAAACCTTCCTCTAATTTTTGCCGCACCATACATCCCGGTTCGTTGACATGCCGACAATTATGAAATTTGCATTGACCTAGAAAAGCACGCATTTCAGGAAAATAATGCGAAAGTTCATTTTCTTCAATATCCAAAATCCCAAATTCTTTAATTCCCGGTGTATCAATTAAATCCCCACCCCAAGGCAATTCAAATAACTCGGCGAAGGTAGTGGTGTGAACCCCCTTGCTACTGAATTTAGAAACTTGTTGAGTAGGCTGAGAAGCTTTCGGGATCAGTTTATTGAGCAAGGTGGACTTTCCAACTCCGGAATGTCCTGAAATCAACGTTGATTTCCCCTCTAAAAGAGCTCTGAAAGAAGCGGAAAGGTCCTCATCTTCCGAAGCAGAAATTTCAAGGATGGAATATCCCAAAGGCTCATATATCTCATGTAAATCCTTCAGCCACTTCTTCCCCTTTTCAGTCTCGCCATACAAATCCATTTTATTGACAACGAGTATTGCTGGAATCCTAAAACTCTCTGTACTGACCAAAAACCGATCAATAAACCCAAAGGAAGTTCGGGGCTGCTCCATCGTTATTAACAGCATGGCTTGATCCAGATTGCTGGCGATGATATGTGAAAAATGTTGCTTCCGAGTAGATTTCCTTATTACATAATTTTCTCTTGGCAGAATAGCCCGAATGACAGCTGTTGGTTGCCCAACTTCAGCATCCATTTCCACCCAATCTCCAACCGAAATAGGATTGGTCAGCTTCAAATCATCCTGCTTAAATTTGCCTTTTAATCTAGCCTGAATGATCTGTTCGTCGACCCGAACGGAATACCAACTCCCAGTAGATTTAATTACTCTGCCTTTCATTTCATCGCAAGTTAGTAGTAAAATCGAAGATTTTTTGAGCGACACCACGATTGGACTGAACCCATTCTCTCGCTGATTTTTGGCTAACCCCATAAAATTCCTCGATCTCTAAACGACGAAAATAGGCTTCTAATTCCTCATAATTTTGAACTTGAAACCCACAACCACGTTCCCTCGCTTCCTCAGCTTCTGGAAATTTTCCAGCTTTTCGGACTTTACCAAATATTACCGGAACCCCAAAACCGATGGGCTCTAAAATATTGTGTAGACCAGTTCCAAAGGCACCTCCTACATAAGCTATGTAGGCATATTGATAAAGAGATGCTAACATTCCAATGGTATCCACGAACAGAACGGAAGCCGCTTGCTCATGATTCCACTCAGTAAAAAATTGGGTGGATAATGTAATTTTCTCCTTCCATTCCTTCATAGGATTCTTATCCATACTATGTGGCGCTATGATCCAACGAAATTCTGGGTGAGCATTGATTAGGGGAATCAATAAGGCCATGTCCTCTTCCCATACTGACCCTAAAACGATAACCTTTTTATTTTCAATCCACTTTTTGATTTCGGGATAGTTTTGTGGAGCCTGAGCTCTTGCCCACACTCGATCAAATCGGGTATCTCCTACCCATGAAAATTTGGAATAGCCGATTTGTGCTAATAATGACCCGCTCTTTTCATTTTGAGTAAAAATATGATCAAAGAAAAAAAGAGACTTTCTGAAAAACCCAGCTCTTCTAAAATATATCTGATCCTCTCTAAAACTTGCCGAAATCAAAAAGAGAGGAATTTTACGTCTTGAGGTTTCGCTCAAAAATTGATGCCAAAGATCATACTTCACAAAAAAGGCTTGGCTTGGTTGGATGATATCCAAAAACCGACGTGCATATTTCTTTCGGTCTAAAGGCAAATAGGTAATTGCATCTACTTGCCCGTCTTTTTTCCTTGCAAGGGGAATATATCCTGAAGGTGAAAAGAAGCTCACTAAAATCACCGTATCTGGCTCTTTGGTTTTCCATAATTCAATAAGAGGTTTGGCTTGCTCAAACTCCCCTAAAGAGGCAACATGAAACCAAACCAAATTGCCAGGATGGTTTTCACGAAATTGAATTAAGCTATCAAATAGTCCCTTTCTGCCTATATAAAATGCTTTTACCTTTGAAGAAAAAAGGGCAGCCAGTGGTAATAAGCCATCAATAATCCAAAGCAAAATGTGGTAGAACCAAACCATAGCTAAAATTAGCTTTTATCCCTTTAACTCAAGGCTACCATTAGGGTCAAACTCCCAATTCTCAATTTTTTTCAAAAAATGAATACACATTTTGTTGATTCAGCTCAAAAATTTCTATTTTCAAAGTTACCGTTTTTATCGAGTTCAAAGCGTATCGAAATTTTGTAATGATTAAAGTATTATTTGTTTGTCTGGGAAATATTTGCAGATCTCCTTTGGCTGAGGCAATTTTCAACCATAAGGTCAAAAATCTGGGTCTTCAGCCTTACTTCAAAAGTGATAGTGCTGGGACTTCAGACTACCACATTGGAGAACTACCTGATGAGCGAACTATCCGCTGTGCCCAGTCCAATAAAATTGATATCAACCACCGAAGTAGGCAAGTGAACCGTGTGGATTTTCGAGAATTCGATTACATTTTGGCTATGGATCAGCAAAACCTCCAAAACCTTAATCAAATGAAAACGAAATATGGTTTCGGGGAAAAAGAAATATATCTGATTCGTGATTTTGTCGAAGGCAGTCAAGGGCAACCGGTACCAGACCCTTATTATGGAGGTGAAGAAGGTTTTCATGAAATCTTCCAAATTCTCGACGAAGCGATTGGTCATTTTTTAAATACGATCCAGGAACGTCATCGCATTTATGCTTGACCTCAACGGGATCTACGAACAAGTACTTTTTGAAAGCCTAGGTCCCATGGCAGAGTTTAAATCTGCCAATTTAATTGCTGCAGGAAATCATAATCAAGGAATTCAACTCAGCAGTTCCGAAGGCATCTTTTTCCTAAAATTGAATTTTGATCATGAAAAAGATATCCTTGTCCGAGAAGCTCAGGGTCTGGATTTACTTCGAAATTCAACCTTTTTAAAGGTTCCAGAAGTTTTTGGATTTGGAAGAATTGAGGATTACAATTACCTACTTACTGAATTTATTGAGGGAGGAAGAAAAGCTCCAAATTATTGGGAAAATCTAGGAATTGGCTTGGCCCATCTTCACCTTACTCAGCAAGAATTTTTCGGTTTAGATCATGATAATTTTATCGCTTCTCTTTATCAAAAAAATCTTCATACAACTAATTGGCTTGATTTCTTTATTGAACAACGGCTAGAACCGCTACTTGGAAAAGCATATTTCGACCGACTCATTCCTTTGGAATTCCTCAAAAAATTCCAGGAAATATATCCCAAACTAAAAGATTTATTTCCTGAAGAAGCACCTTCACTTGTCCATGGAGATCTATGGTCAGGCAATGTAATAATTCATGAAGATGGTCAACCTTGCCTAATTGATCCGGCTGTGTATTTTGGTCACCGGGAAATGGATATTGCTTTCAGTAGGCTTTTTGGAGGCTTTGACTCCCAATTTTACGATGCTTATTCATCCGTTTTCCCACTAAAGCCCGGCTTTGAAGCACGAATGGGGGTTTACAACCTCTATCCCTTGTTGGTTCACCTCAACTTATTTGGAACTGCCTACCTTCCCGGTATCGAAAAGATTGTCAACCGATTTCAATAATGAATGAATTTAGAAATCCGAAATTTCAGTACCGCTGATTGCGAACCTATCCTCGCTATCATCAACGATTCCATAGAAAATACCTCCCACAACTATGACTATTTTCCAAAAACTTTGGAGGAGGTCCAGCATAATTTTCAGGAAAAACTCCAAAGTGGGTTTCCTATACTTGTAGGAACTTTGGAAGGAAAAGTCTGTGGCTTTGCGACGTATGGAAAATTTAGAGCCAAACCCGGCTATAACCGTACTCTTGAGCATACCATTTATTTGAATGCTGAAGCACAAGGAAAAGGATTAGGAACAAACCTAATGAAGCAACTCATCGGAATAGCCAAATCTCAAGGATACCATGTAATGATTGCTGGTATGGACTCCGAAAATACAGGGAGCTTTCGCTTTCACGAGCGACTGGGATTTCGGGAAGTAGCGCGAATTCCAGAAGTCGCTTTCAAATTTAACAAGTGGCTAACACTGGTTTTTATGCAGTTAATTCTTGATGAAAACAAATAAAGCGCCCTTTCATATCGTTTAGACCAACATTACTTTTTCACCTGTTCGAACTGCTTTATAAATCGCATCTATAATTACCATATCCCGCAATCCTTCAGCTCCATCCACCGGAATAATGGGTTTTTTTCCCTCCAAAATAATTTGAGCCATTTCATCCATTTGAGTAGTTTGATGCGTAATGTGTTCCGCTTCAATCGGACCCTTGTTGGTCCATGCCTGAATAGGCCCATAACCGGTAGAAGGCTGCATCTCTGCAAAGCCTTTCGTTCCGTTTAAGAAAAATTTATCGAGATTATTGAGTGAATAAGTAGAAAGACAAGAAGCCACAGCACCGGAAGGGAAGCCCATTTGAAAAGTAATGGTTTCATCTACTCCTTCTTTAAACTTAATGGGATCTGTTTTCACCTCCTGAGCAGTGACCCAAATAGGTTCTTCCCCTAACATATACCGCGCCCCATTTACAGAATAAATCCCAATATCCATCATAGAACCACCGCCTGCCAATTCCTTATTCAGCCTCCATTGATTGGGATCCCCAATAATAAATCCGCTTAAACCTTGGAAAAACAGTGTTTTCCCAAATTCACCAGCCCGCTGTCTTCGTACGACTTCCAAGGTCTTCGCCTCAAAATGCATCCGATAACCAACCAATAAATGAACCCCTGCACTTTTACATGCCGCTACCATTTCCTTTGCTTCAGCAGCATTTAATGCCATGGGCTTTTCACAAATCACATGCTTGCCTGCTTGAGCCACTCGGATAGCATAGGGCTTATGAAGTGAATTTGGAGTAATAACGTAGACTGCATCAATATCTGGGTTATCCTTTATCTGATCAAAATTTTCATAGTTGTAGCAATTCTTTGCTGGAATCCCATATTTCTCTTTCCAACTTTCAATTTTTGAGGGAGTTCCACTGACCACGCCAACAAGTTTAGCTCGCTTGCAATCTCGCATGGCCTCTGCAACCCTAGTTCCATAGCTGCCCAAGCCCATAATAGCTACCCGAAGAATTTTATCTTCCTTCGAAAAAACAGATCCTGAGAAACTTTCTGCAAAAGGTAAATTGACAGCTGCTAATGTGGTTAAACCTGCCTTCTGGATAAATTGCCTTCGAGTTTGCATGAGATGTAGAGTTTGATGAACTGTATTAAGTTACTAAACTTTTTGATGGACTGGAAGATTTTCGGCGAACCGCTTGAAAGGTGTTTCGCGTTGATTGTTCCAATAACACCTCATAACCCTGCAAGTAATCAGAGGGATCAAGAGATTTATGATTTAAAATTGTTAGCAGCTCGAGGTCTTGATTAAATCGTATTTCAAAGTCCTTTTTCAATCCTGATAGCAATTTTTCCAATTTAAACAGCTCATTATCAATCACTACCGAAACACTGATTGCAGAAAGCTGCAGCATATTTACTCTCAATTTTAGATTTTTGATTTCTTCATAAATCTGGTGAATATGGGCTTCCCCGATAAATGCAAAATCTGTGACCTTAAAGGTGATAAGGATTTGGTTTCTTTTTAAAATCAAAGAAGGAACTTCTTGATGACCTGCTTTTTGATGAATCTTCGTCCCCGAGGCATCGGGATCCAAAAATGATTTGACATAAAGAGGAATCGAATGATTCGCCAAGGGCCGAATGGTCTTGGGATGGATAACTGAGGCTCCAAAATAAGTCATCTCAGCAGCTTCTTTATATCCCAATTCATCAAATTTCTGGGTCAATGGAAAAATTTTTGGGTCCGCATTGAGAACACCCGGCACATCTTTCCAAATGGTAACCGACCCTGCCTGGAGACAGGCAGCCAAAATTGCAGCAGTAAAGTCCGAACCTTCTCTACCCAGCGTGGTCGTTTTACCCTTTCTATCCCTACCAATAAAACCTTGTGTAAGCACTGGATATTGTTCTAAAAGGGGATTTAATATCCGTAAACTTTTTCTTTTGGTTGCCTCCCAATTGATTTGAGCGAATCGAAAATCCGAGGAAGTTTGAATCACTTCTCGTGCATCCTGCCAGACAACTACCAATCCTTGGCTACATAGATATTCGGCAATGATTCGTGTAGAAATCAACTCTCCAAAAGAAACAATTTGATCATACGCTTCATCATAATTCCGCGGTTCGATCGAATACTGAAGTTGATGATAGAGTTGGGTAAACAGATTCTCAATCCGTGCATGAACAGGATGATCAGTTGGAAATAATTCCTGGCAAAGCGCTACATGAAACTCTTTCAAAATTGTATATTCTTTAGAATAATTTAATTCCTCCATTCGAAGGCGAATCAAATCTTCTAAAGCATTCGTAGTCTTTCCCATCGCGGAAATAACCAAAACTGTCCGTTTTCGCAATCGATTACGCAAAATTTCAGTTAAGTTTTTAATGGATTTGGCATCTTTCACAGAAGCTCCACCAAATTTGAATATGATTGTTTTTGTCATTCGATTTTCTTCCTAATTTCGAGAAGATATAAACCCAAATATTGTACTTTTCTAATAATGAAAATCAACCCTTATCAACCCGACCAAACGGGCATGGCCTATTCGGTTGGGACCACATTAGATCGCTTTATCAAACTAAAACAAAGTGATTTTCCCTTCGCATCCGGTGAACTTTCCCAGTTACTCAGGGATATTGCCCTCGCCGCAAAGATCGTAAATCGTGAAACCAACCGAGCCGGTCTAGCCAATATTGGAGGGGCTTTTGGCCAGACCAATATTCAAGGTGAAGAACAGCAGAAATTGGATGTCATTGCAAATATCCGATTTATGCGGGCACTTAGTAAAGGAGGCGAAGTTTGTGCCATAGTTTCTGAAGAAGAAGATGCGGTCATCGATTTACAAAATAAATCCGGAAAATATGTGGTCGCCATTGACCCATTGGATGGAAGTTCCAATATCGATGTGAACATCAGCATCGGCACCATCTTTTCCATTTACCGAAGAAAGACCCCAATCGGAAGCCCCATCCAAAGTGAAGACATCATGCAACCCGGTTCTGAGCAGGTTGCTGCAGGTTATGTCCTGTATGGCTCTTCCACTATGTTAGTATACACTACCGGCTTTGGAGTGAACGGATTTACCTATGAAACCAGCCTTGGTGAATTTTTTCTTTCTCATCCGCAAATTCAGGCACCGCAGTCTGGCTCTATTTACTCCATCAATGAAGGTCTCGAACGAGACTGGCAAATGGGAATCAAAAATTACATTGATCAGTGTAAAGAAAATCGATTTGCTGCAAGATACATCGGTTCTTTGGTTGCTGATTTTCATAGAAACTTACTAAAAGGAGGAATCTATCTTTATCCTGCTACCAAGAAGAATCCAAATGGAAAACTGAGGCTATTATATGAAGCTAATGCCTTGGCATTCATTGCGGAACAAGCTGGGGCAAAAGCCACCGATGGACAAAAAAGAATTCTTGACATTCAGCCGGAGTCCTTGCATCAACGAACTCCATTATTTATCGGATCGGCTGATTTGGTTGACGAGGCCATGTACCAAATTCAAAAAGCAAAGGAGCAGGCCATTGTATAAGTGATCCTGAATGGAACATTAGTGCTAACTTGCGAGTCTTTATTAGAAAATTGTCAATCATGAAAAGCTCTTATTTAATTGCTCTATTTGCAGGATCTATGTTGGCAACCGCATCCTGTTCCCCAAAAAGCGAAATGGATGATATTGAAGTTGAACAGCCGATAGACCCAACTTTTGCCCAGCAAACAGAGAAACACCTGATCAAAGTAGATACCCTATTCACTGAATTCGAAAGTCCTTGGGGGATGACCTGGCTATCTGACGGTAGAATGCTTGTAACCGAACGGAAGGGTGAAATCTTGATTTTCGAAAAGGATAAATTTACAGGACAAAAAGTTCAAGGACTTCCTAAAGTACATGAGGTGAATCAAGCAGGTCTTTTGGACGTGGCTGCCCATCCTAATTATGAAGAAAATGGCTGGATCTATATTGCCTACGCCAAGCCATTCGAGGATGATAAAGGTGCATTAACTATCATGAGATTTAAATTGGATGATGCAAATCAGGCCATCAATCAAGAAGAATTAATCGTGGCAATGCCGGAATGGGAAGGCGGACGCCATTTTGGAAGTCGAATTGTCTTTGATAACGAAGGCTACCTTTATTTCTCTAACGGAGACAAAGGGAACAAACCAGAAAACGCACAAGACCTAACCAATGCCCACGGTAAAATCCACCGAATTCATGATGATGGGCGGATCCCAAGTGATAACCCATTTGTGAATGAACCCAATGCTGTTGCATCCATTTGGTCTTATGGAAACAGAAACCCTCAAGGATTATATTTTGATAAAGCGAATAATCGACTTTGGGAAACAGAACATGGCCCTATGGGAGGAGATGAATTGAATTTGATTGAAAAAGGAAAAAATTACGGTTGGCCAGTAATTACCTATGGAATCAACTATAATGGAACACCGATTACGGATATTACCGAAAAAGAAGGCATGGAACAGCCTGTTACTTATTACGTTCCTTCTATCGCAACTTGCGGAATGACCATGGTAACCTCCGATCGATATCCCGGGTGGAAAGGGGATATTCTGATCGGTGCTCTTGCAAAAATGCATATCAATCGTGTAGACCTAGAAGGCACCGAAGCCTTATCGCAAGAAATCATGTTCCAAGATCTTGGGCGAATTAGACAGGTTTCTGAAAGTCCAGACGGATATTTATATGCAATTACGGAAGGAACTGGACTCCTTGTAAAGTTGCTTCCCGTGGAATAAAAAACAGAAAGCTCTTCAAATTTGAAGAGCTTTTTTCTTATACAAAATCTACATCCACATTAAACGGATACTTCATCAAAAACTGAAGGGCTTCCTCAATTCCCAATTCTTCAAACAACACTCGGTAAAGGTTCTCTGTAATTGGGGCCCGAAGATCTGCGGATTCAAGAAATCCCTTAATGATTTTCACAGTATTAATCCCCTCCGCTACTTCCTCCATATCCTCTAAGATGGAAGCCAACTTTTCTCCTTTAGCCAATCGATAACCCACGGTGAAGTTTCGGGAGTTGACCGAATTACAAGTAGTCACAAGATCACCCACTCCTGCTAAACCAAATATTGACTTTACACTTCCTCCGAGAGCTTTACTCAAATGCACCATTTCAACCATTCCTCTTGAAATCAGGAGGCCTTTGGCATTTTCACCCAAGCCCAACCCTGCTAGGGCTCCGGCAGCAATTGCGATGATGTTTTTCAAGACCCCGCTTAATTCCACACCGATGATATCGGAATTCCCATAAACTTGAAACCGCTCTGTTCGAAGAAGCCGCTGTCCTTCTAAAATCACCTCGTTGAACTTTGAAGCAATAACAGTAGCTGCCGGTTGAGAAAGCGCTAATTCTTTTGAAATATTTGGCCCCGCTAAACAGCCAACCCTAACGGCAACTGTTTCCTTCTGAAGCACCTCACTCATCGTCAGAATCCTGTTCCTGTTGATACTTTTTACAGAATCCAAATCCTTGCCTTCCGGTAAATCCAAACAAAGTCCTTTCGTTCCATGGATTACTAAATGATAAGGCTGAAGAAAAGGAGCAAATTTTCTGGCTACTTCCTGAAAACCAGAGCTGGGGACCATGAAAAATATGGTTTGACATCGTGTACACAATTCTTCAGGGTCATGGGTAGCACGGATTGAAGCTTCAAATTCCCGGTTTTGAGCCCGATGGAACTCGTTGATTTCCTGAACCACTTCTTCCTTTCGGGCATATACTAGCACTTGGTTTTTCTCAGCCAACATATTTGCGATGACTGTACCAAAGCTCCCTACGCCAACAACACCTATTACCGCTTGATTAGAAGAGTTTTTCGAGTCCATATCCATGTAATCTGTTGTGATAAAAATAGAGCAAACTCATATCCTCCGTAACAATTTTCCCTTCCTTGTTCCGAATCAATGGACGCTTGGCATGATACATCCCGACATTATCTAAGCCATGAGCGATAATTTCATCCATGCCCTGTTTCATATGCGGCGCAATTTTGATTTTTCCCTGCTCACGCAAGCGCATGATCTCATCATATACCCGCTGACAAGCCGCCTTGAATTCCTGATAATCAATAGAAATCTCTTCCTCTGGAAGGCGAATTAAATCGAAAAGATCCAGTTTAGAATTTTTTGCCTGAATCATCTCAAATGCCGTGAAGGCAACCAAATGGGAGCTAAATACCCGGTTAATTCGATGAAACTCCTCCACGATTCGTTTCCCAAGCATTTGAGTATATTCCTCTTCCCGCTGAGGATCTATATTCACCTCCCCATTGGACATGAAATAATGCTTGGGGTTAATGACCCTTCCATGTTGATCTATACTTTCTCCATTTTCATTCACAAAATTCCCTAAAACATCCATAGCCTTTCCGACAGATACAGATATATCAGATCCTTTTGTAAAAAACTTAATGAGGAACTTGGAGATTTTGTAGGAAGTAGAAAACTCATCGTTCTCCTTATAATAGCGCTCTTGCCCAGTAATACTCAAGTAATCCCGAATCAAACTAGGGGCTTCTAGTACAAAATGGTAATTAATCGTAACTGGAACGATAAAAACTTTCCCATGCAAATCGTCATGCCCGTGCTGATAATTATTCCGTTGGGCCTCTATGGCAGTACTGAGCAAGCCTAATTTCAACTTGCTTTCAATCATTCCGCTTCGACTCCGGGTCCCACCTGGGAAAAAGAGGGAGTGACAACCAAATTGGATAGCCTCCTTCGAATAGGTCTTTAAGGTCTCTAAATAAACCAGATTTTTTTTGCGCCGATCTACCTTGTACGCCCCCAGCGCATCCATGAAGTATGCGAAAATCGAAATATTAAACAGATTCAGTCCTGCTCCATAGATAAATGGCGGAAGCCCCAGAACAGAAATAATCCAGCCTATCAAAATACTATCCAAATTGGAGAAATGGGTGGGCACCATCACGATCGTTCCCTTCGTAGCCAAATCACGGAGTTGATCCGTTTCTCCTGTGATTTGGATTTTGTCCTGAAGCGAATATTGATTGGAAAAAATTGATTTGAAGCCTTTCACCCGGGCTGCATTCAACAGACGGGCAAACCCGAAGGTTACGACACTTCGGATGAATTTGTAGTGCTGATGTTTGAAGTTACTCGCAATCTCCTCCGCGTAGCGGGTGGTAATAGATTCAAGAATCTCTCGGTATTCCTTCATCCGCTGCGCATCACTCAATTTATTTTCTTGACTGATATGCAAAAGAGAAGCTTTCACTTTCCCCCAAAATTCCGCGTCATCATCAGGATCAACTACCCAAGGATTTTGTTTGACGCGCAGCTTTTCGCGGTATAAAGTAGTTTCAAGTTCTTCTTTCAGAATTTCCGGAATATTCGCTGTTTGGTGCAGAATTCTCCTTTGCGCCTTCTCTGATACTTTTTTAACAAAGTCCTTTCGCTCCCGAGCCAATTTGACTACAGGCCATTCGTCCTTACTGGGAAGGATCGGTTCATACCGGTGCTTTATATATTTTTCCTCCAAAGGGATCCTTGATTTTAAAAACGAATGGGCAAAGATAAAGAATTACAATTTCTGATGATTTTGAGCAAACCCCATTTAACTTCTTGTTCTTACAAACAGCGAGACTAATAGAGTGGTAATCAACCCCATAAATGCCGCACCAAACACAGAAATTAACATGTAATTTTTCAGACTAAAGTAGGCTTCAGCCTCTGTCTGACTCATGATTCCATTGGAAACAGAATAGTCGATGATATTCTGAAAATATTCGGGGGTGATAAATGTACTTATCAAGTACTGATTAAATGGACTTAAAAGTGCAACGATTAAGGTAATGATCAAGCCAGAAACAAGAGACTGTTTGTAGGTCATTTGGCCATTATAAAAATTTTTCTTCTTATCCTGAAGAGCAAAAACATACACTAGAATAGCTGGTATAGCATATAGATTTGTATAGGTAGCATGATCAGCAATTAATTCATCATGCCACCCCATGGACTTTTCAAAAGCCATCCACAGGAGGGTAACAATCAAAAAGACAATTGCCCATTTGATTTCAAATCGTATATTTTTCATGGTGCTGGGGTTATGGGATTTAAAATACTTTATTAAAATACACAAAATCCCGAAACGAAACCTTCTATTTCAAGTTTGTGAGTTATGTAGTAAGAATTGCTTGTCCTAGACATAAAGCCTGTTATTTTTACGGCTTGAATACCTGATGAAACCTGACCTCAAACAAATACAAGTCCCTATTGCCTCCGAAATGGTTGCTTTCGAGCAAAAATTTCGGGATTTCATGAAGAGCAAAGTCAAGCTCCTCGATCACATAACCAATTACATCGTCAAACGAAAAGGCAAACAAATGCGTCCGATGTTTGTCTTTCTGACAGCTGGGATTTGTGGAAAAATCAATGATTCTACACACCGTGGTGCGGCCTTGATTGAATTGTTGCACACAGCAACGCTGGTTCATGATGATGTAGTGGATGATGCTAATTATCGAAGAGGTTTTTTCTCGGTCAATGCACTTTGGAAAAACAAAATCGCGGTTCTGGTTGGGGATTACTTGCTTTCAAGAGGCTTACTTTTATCAGTTGATAATGGCGACTTCCATCTTCTTCAAATCGTTTCCAACGCAGTCAAGGAAATGTCTGAAGGAGAACTACTTCAAAGTTACAAAGCACGAAAACTGGATGTAGACGAGTCGGTTTATTATGAAATCATCCGACAAAAAACAGCTAGCTTAATCGCTTCCTGTTGCGCTGTGGGAGCAGCAAGTGTCAATGCTGACTTGGAAACTGTCAGTAAAATGCGGGATTTTGGAGAAAAAGTAGGGATGGCATTCCAGATCAAAGATGATTTGTTTGATTACGGGGAGGAAGAAATCGGCAAACCTGTCGGCATTGACATCAAAGAGAAGAAAATGACTTTGCCGCTTATCTATGCTCTGAGAAATTCCGATTGGTTGGAAAAAAGAAGGATAATAAGCTTAATCAAAAACAAATCCGAGGATAAAAAGGCTGTTGCACAGGTAATTGACTTTGTGAAAAATAGCGGTGGATTAGAATACGCCAAAGAAAAAATGAACAGTTTCTATCAAGAAGCCCTGCAACTTTTAGACAGCTTCCCTGAGTCCGAATACAAGACTTCTTTGCGGGATTTGGTAAGTTACTCCATTGAGCGAAAAAAGTAAGCCGGAGCTATTCCGGCTTTTTTTATTTCATGGGATTAATGGTCTCAATTTTCCCGTCAGCAAGATGAGTCAATTCCGCCATTTTGATATTTCGGAGTTGGGTCTTTCCTGATAGTTCTGTATCGTGGTAGAATAAATACCAGTTTCCCTCAAACTCAACAATGGAATGATGGTTAGTCCAGCCTTGTACCGGTTCTAAAACATTCCCCTGATAGGTAAATGGTCCATAAGGACTATCCCCAATAGCGTAGGCGATAAAATGCGAATCCCCAGTAGAGTAAGAAAGGTAATACTTACCATTATAACGATGCATCCATGCAGCTTCAAAGAATCTTCGATCATGATCTCCAGCTTTGACAGGTTCTCCATTTTCATCCAAAATCAAAAGCTCTCGAGGTTGCTCTGCCAATTCAGTCATTGAATCCGAAAGTTTGGCAATGTAAGGCATCAGGGCCTTTTGGTCAGGTGAAGGAATTCCATCTGTTGGACCTTTTCTTCCTTCTACCAACTTTTGTTCATCGTACCATTGCAATTGGCCACCCCAAATTCCACCCCAAATCAAATAATAATCTTCTCCATTCTGGAAAGCGGAAGGATCCATGCTAAAAGTTCCAGCTATAGGTTCAGGCTCAGCTACGAAAGGACCCTCTGGCCTATCTGAAACCGCCACACCAATCTTGAAAAGATCTTGCTTATCCTTTGCGGGAAAATAGAGATAGTACTTCCCATTTTTTTCCGCAGCATCCGGAGCCCAAAGCTGTCTGCTTGCCCAAGGGATATCTTCCAACTTAAGTGCAATGCCATGATCGACTACTTCAGCTCCCGGCCGATCCATGGAAAAAACATGGTAATCCTTCATATCAAAATGCGAGCCCATATCATCTTCACTTACTGTAGACTCAACATCATGCGAGGGATAGATGTAGATTTTTCCTTCAAAAACATGAGCAGAAGGATCTGCGGTATAAATGTGCTCAACAAGTGGAGAATGAACGAATGTGGATTCATTTTCCTTTTCTTCGGTTTGAGTAACCTCCTTGGGCTGAGAACAAGCAAGAGCCAAAAGCAGAAACCCTTGGAAATAAGTAGAAATTCTCATGGTTAGGTTAGTTTAGGTTTGATTGGGTCTGAAAATAGTAAAAGGAAAGTCAAAATTGAAATACAATAAAAATCTCATTGGTAAAATTCGCTTTGCTAGTATCTCAAATCAAGCTGCTTCTGATTTATTCTAAGCTTTTCAAAAAGGCCTTAAACGTATCAAAATCTTTCTTCATTGGAATCACCTTTTTCTCCCCTTTTAGAAATGCGGCCAATCGATCCGGTAAAACCAATTTTTCTCCCAACGTACGCTCAACCACATCTCGAAATTTACCTGGATGAGCGGTCTCCAAAAAGACTCCGATATAACCAGGATGGCTTTTCATAAAATCCTTCAAACCCAAATAACCCACAGCTCCATGCGGATCTAGGATGTAGCCTTGCTTTTTAACTTTTTGAATTGCCTCGACAGTTTGAGCATCCGTGTAGTAGTACCCTCTGACTTTTTTTCGAAAAAAACCCTCATTGCCCTCATAAAGCGCTTGAAGCCGTGGAAAATTACTCGGATTACCTACATCCATGGAATTGGATACTGTCGGAATAGAAGGTTTAACATGAAAGGGAGCTCCCTCCAAATATTCTGGAACCACCTTGTTTACATTCGTAGCGGCTACAAAATGATCAATTGGCAAGCCCATTCGCTGAGCTAAAATACCAGCTCCAATATTCCCAAAATTTCCACTTGGAACCGAAAAAACAACTTTTTTTCTGGTTTTGGGCAAGCGGGAAAAAGCATAGAAATAATACAGGCACTGAGGAATCCAGCGAGCAATATTGATGGAATTTGCGGAGGTCAACTGCAACTTTTGGTTCAATTCCGAATCCAAAAAAGCCTGTTTCACCAAGGTCTGACAATCGTCAAAAACCCCATCTATCTCTAAGGCGATAATATTTTTCCCCAAGGTGGTAAACTGCTTTTCTTGGAGTGGGCTCACTTTTCCTTTGGGAAAAAGGATAATTACCTCCACTCCTTCCACTTCCAAAAAGCCATTCGCCACCGCACTTCCTGTGTCCCCGGAAGTTGCAACCAATACGCGAAGTTTTTGGCTTTTATCCTCTACTAACATACTCATCAGTTTGGAGCAGAATCTTGCCCCAAAGTCCTTGAAGGCTAGTGTTGGCCCATGAAACAGCTCCAAACTGTACACATCTTCCTCCACCCCCACTAAGGGAGCATCAAAAACCAAGGTATGATCAACGAGCTCCTGGATTTGCTCATCATTTAAATCCTCCGAAAACAAGGCGCCAATTACCGCATACCCGATTTCTCGGAAACTCATTTCTGGAAGACTCTCAATAAGTTCTCTAGACAAAACAGGGATACTTTGAGGCATATACAAACCATTGTCTGGAGCAAGACCTTTGATAACTGCTTCGGAAAGGGATACTGTATGGGAAGGATTATTAGTGCTGTAGTACCTCATAGTTTTAATTTTCTAACATGTATCCGCCTTGGGTATTTATTGCTGAGAAATACACATCGACTCCAAGCCCTAAAGACTGATATACTTTTTTTGCAGATTCAGCAATTTGAGCTGCCTTTTCTTTACCCTTTGAAAGGCAAAATAGGGTTGGACCACTTCCTGAAATCCCCACTCCCAAAGCTCCTACTTCCTTGACAGCTTCCCGAACTTCATAAAATCCCGGAATCAAGACCGCGCGATAAGGCTCGGCAATCACATCTTTCAGCGATCTCGAGATCAACTCATAATCTTCTTCATACAGACCTGCTACCAATCCAGCCACATTCCCTGATTGAATCGTTGCATGTTTCAAAGGGATACTTTCACGCAATACAGATCTGGAATCAGCAGTTTTTAATTCAAAGTGTGGGTGAAGTAGGGTGCAGTATAAGTCTTTAGGAACATGAAGCTTGATAACATCCAGCGGATGATAATCTCGAATCAACACAAACCCTCCCAATAAACTCGGCCCAACATTATCTGCATGCCCCGCTCCACATGCGGCTTTTTCTGCCGCCATGGCAAATGGCAATAAATCCTTTTTCTGAAACGGGTTTCCGAGCAGTTCATTGGCTGCAACCAAAGCGGCTACTGCACTAGCTGCACTCGAACCCATTCCTGAGCCCAAGGGCAAGCCTTTTTCTAAAAAAATCTCCATCCCAACATCTGTTCCAAGCTCATCCAATAAAGCCTGAATGGCCACAGAACAAGTGTTTTTCAAAGGGTCTTTGGGAAGTTTTCCACCATCCCCTTGAATGGAGGTAACTACGAGACCTGGGTGATCTTTTTCCTTCAAAGTGACCCGATCCCCCATTCCTTCTATGGCAAAACCAAGGATATCAAACCCACAGGAAACATTGGCTACGGTCGCAGGGGCAAATGCTTGGACTGATCTCATTATTCCCGAGTATAATTACCAATTCGAATTACATCCGCAAAAACTCCAGCAGCAGTTACATCTGCACCTGCACCAGGTCCTCGAATGATCATAGGCCGATCCAAATAACGTTCCGTAGTTAGTAATATCATATTATCACTCCCGCTCAGACCACTAAAAGGATGAGAATTAGGCAGGGAGTTCAATCCAACTTTAGCCTTTCCATTTTCAAGAGTAGCCATGAATCGAAGCTTTTTACCTTTTGCCTCTGATTCTTCCAAAAGCTTTTTGAAATAAGTATCGTGATTTTTGAGTTTTTCGAAAAATTCATGAACAGAAGCAGCATCCCGACAATCCTCCGGGACCATGCTTTGAATGGAAATATCATCAAATTCAAGTTTTTGCTCAGCCTCTCTCCCCAAAATCAAAATTTTTCGAGCGACATCCATTCCACTCAAATCATCACGGGGGTCCGGTTCTGTATAGCCCTTTTCACGCGCTAGGCGGACCACCTCAGAAAAAGGGTCTCCTTTCTCCAATTCAGAAAAAATGAAATTCATCGAACCGCTCAATACTGCCTCAATCCGAATGACCCGATCACCTGAAAGCATCAAATCCTGCAGCGTATTGATGACAGGAAGACCTGCCGCCACATTGGTTTCATATAGAAATTTTACACCACGCTTTTTAGCCAATCGCTTCAGGGAAAGATATTGCTCCATTGAACCGGAATTTGCTTTCTTATTAGGAGTGACTATGGCCACCTTGGCTTCCAAAATTCGAGGATAGGCATCCGCTACTTCTTGGCTTGCGGTACAATCCACAAAAACCGAATTGGAAAAATTCATTTCTTGCATTTGCTGAATAAATTTCCCCAAATCCATTTTTTGGTCAGCATCCGAAAGTTCATATCCTTTTTTCAAATCAAAACCATCCTCATGAAAGGCCATAAACCTACTATTTGCCATTCCATGAATTTGGATATCCAGCTCACTTTCATCCCGTAATTTGAGCTGTTGATTAGCAATCATTTTGGTTAAGGCCTTTCCAATCAATCCCGTCCCTACCAGGAAAACGTGTAGAACCTTATTCTCAGAAAGGAAAAATGCCTCATGCAAGGCATTGAGAGCCTTTTGCAAATCCGCCTGAGGGATAGCAGCTGAAATATTTAATTCCGAACTACCCTGCGCGATTGCTGCTACGTTGATATTATTTCTCCCCAAAGCACGGAACATCCTGCCTGAAGCACCTGGGTTATGCTTCATGTTTTCCCCTACCACCGCAATGGTAGCAAATCCATGAAGTAATGAAACCTCCTCCATTTCACCGGATTTAATTTCATAGTAAAATTCTTGTTCTACCACCTCTTTGGCCAGGAAGGATTCACTGGTTTTAATTGCCAAACAAATGCTATGCTCCGAAGAGGCTTGAGAAATCAGGACGATATTTACTTTCGCCTCAGCCAATGCCTTAAAAACGCGACTTCCAGCTGTCCCATCTAATAAGGCTGCTCCCTGTACAGTAACAATGGAAATATTGGACATGGAGCTGATCCCCTTGATCAAAGCTTCTTTGGTGACTTCTCCATTTATCAAAGTCCCGGGACTCGATGGTTCAAAAGTATTTTTAATTCGAATCGGAATATTCCGCTTCATGGCGGGCTGCATAGTAGCAGGAAAAATCACTTTTGCACCAAAGTGCGAAAGCTCCATTGCCTCATTGTAGCTAAGTTGAGGAATGGTGAATGCCGTGTAAACTAAGTTGGGATCGGAGGTCAAAACGCCCGATACATCGGTCCAGATTTCTAAATCATCAGCCTCCAAAGCAGAAGCAAAGATGGCAGCTGTATAATCCGAACCTGACCTTCCTAAAGTGGTGGTCTCGCCTTTCTCAGTGGCTGCGATAAAGCCAGTAATAACCTTGATCCCATCATGCTTTAAAAAATACTCCCGGATCAAGGCATTGGTTTTTTCAAAATCTACCCTTGCCTGCCCAAAACGATCATTTGTGCGGATGACTTCCCGAGCATCCAAAAACTTAGTCTTCAATCCTTTGGCAGCCAGTGCTTCAGCTAGAATAAATGCCGAGAGTCGCTCTCCAAAACTCACCACATAATCCACCGTCCGAGCGGAATTTTCCTTGATTAGAAATATTCCATGAAAAAGGTCTTCCAACTCATTAAACCGGACTTTCACATAAGTCATGACCGTAGATTGGTTTTGCACGGCGATGAGTTGGCGGACCATGTCCAAATGCTTTTCTTCCAAACTTTGCAATAAATCCCGATAGACCTGATCTCCTTCACGAGCCATTCGGGCAATGGTCAGGAGGGTTTCTGTCACACCCCCAAAAGCGGAAAAAACCACGACTAAATCCTGCCTTTTTAGCTTTTCCTGAATAATGAAAAATACTTTTTGGATGGTTTCGGGATTCGCGATGGACGAACCTCCAAACTTGATAATTTTCATAGTAAATGGATGGGTTTAATGAGAAAAAAGGCAAAAGCCTAAGGGGCGGAGATTAATTTGCTAGTACGGGATTACCCCGTAATAGTCATCCAACCAGTCGTCATCATAAAAGTGCCAATAACTCCCATGGTAATGGAAGCTTTATTGGAAGAGTAAAAAAAGGTGGAGTTGAAATTTTTCATTTTTAGCTCACGACTACACAAGTTTAAGCAGTCATTTCCTTTTTGCCAAATTCAACACACTTTTTATTAAAATCTGTTATCAAAAAGATGAGTTTGATGAATTTTTCTAAAAAAATAAGCTCAATAATTTCAAATTATTGAGCTTAACTGACTATTCAGACTTCTATTGATTTTAACAGGCTAAGCGATCAATTCTAATCCCATTGATTTTCCTTTAAACAGGATTGATTCTCCGGGACTCTTTCCCAAAACTTGCTGTGCCAAAGGAGAAGCAGGGCTAATCAAATAAATCTCTCCGGAAGGCAGGGCTAATTTTCCTAAGGCAACAGAAATAAGAAAATAATCATCTCCGATTTTTATCAAGCTTCCCTCACGAACCTTCTTACCAATCCCTTTGATACTTTGAATCCGATACAGCTCTTCTAGGAGGGCGGAATTGGACTTGATTTGACCTTCCACTTGTCTCAAATCCTGCGTAAGCATCTCTCTTCCTGTCTCAAATTTATCACCGGCACTACTTTTATCATCTTCTAAAATCCCTTCAGATATGGCTTTTCGCTCCTCTTGAAATTGAGCGATCCTTTCTTTTAAAAAGGACACTGCCCTTTGAAAAACCTCCTCTTTATTTAGATTCATATCAGCAGCCCTCTTTGCGGCGGGTATCAATAATGTATGCAATTTTCCAACCTTCTTCAGTTCGAACCAATTGAAAGGAATTCACTCCGCAATGGCTGAAATTACCGTTGACATAAAACTCATAAGGCGTCCAAGCAGCGGCCATATCCCCATCAACTTTGATCTGATAATCCAAAATCCGCTCATCAAGCTGCACATCCTCGGGGGTAGTAGCAATACGCTGTACAAAATCTGCAACCGAATTACTACCAACTCGACTTCCATTTTCACCGGAAATTACAGTTTGCATGGGAGCGTCCTCCAAGAAAGCGGAACCAACCATTCCTCCATCCTTGGCACGCATTCCATCAAATAGTTGCTCAATGACAGCCTTAACTTCTTGTTCAGATGACTGTCCCTTTACCTGGTAAGAAAAAAAAACCAAGGGAAGCATACCCAAAAAGGCAACCCAATTTTTCATATTAAACTTCACCATATAGTTTGAATGTCATATTTCTAAGTGCATGATTGTTGACAGCATAATGCATTGCTTCAGCAATTTCATCAGGCCTTACCCACTTTGAAAAGTCAGAGTCTGGCATAGACTCTCTATTCGGTGGCGTATCAATGATACTAGGAACAAAAACATGGGATCGAATGGAAGTATCTTTAGTCATTCCGGCCACAATCTCTGCCAAATTCATCACCATGCCTTTACTCATTGCATAAGCAAGAGCCCAAGAAGCATCTTCTAATTGAATTGCAGGCCTGGCTCCGACGAAAAGGAGCGTGCCTTTATTCTGTTTTTTCATAACAGGAAGAAATCCCTTCACTAAATGAAAAGCACTGAAGAAGTTAAGCTGGATCATTTTTTCGAGATCTTCCTGTGAAGTTTCTTCAATGGAGCCCGTTGCGAATCCACCAACCAACAAAGCTAAAGCGTCCACATCCTGATATTGCAATTGATACTCTCTTACAAATTCCGTAACTGATTCCTCATTTGTCACGTCTACTTCGTAGCTATCATCCGCTTCCTCCACTTCCTCATCCATTCCCGGATTAAGTAATGCAATCACTTTATATCCTTCCCGTTTGAATTTTTCTACAACTGCTGATCCTAAATTTCCTGCTGCACCAGTGATGATGATATTTCGTGTCATTTGAATTTTAATCTGTTGATTATTCCTAAAATTAGCTGTTATTTTTCGAATACATGAGAATTCAATTAAAAACGAAATGCAAAGCAGCTCAAATGATTTAATAAGGCTGAATTTTGGTTATATGACGAACTTGAAAAAATGAGCAGCGAAAAAGTAAATTACTTTGATCTAGTCTACCAAGTGGTTCGGGAAATTCCCCCTGGCCGTGTATGTTCCTATGGAGCTATTGCCCATTACTTAGGATTAAAAAGTGGTGCCCGGATGGTGGGCTACGCAATGAATGCCGCTCATACACTTCCCGATGTTCCAGCCCATCGAGTAGTTAATCGAAATGGGGTTTTGACCGGGAAACATCATTTTCGAACTCCAACCCTTATGCAGGAACTATTGGAGGCCGAAGGTGTGATCGTAGAAAACGATCAGGTTCAAAACTTCGATAACCTTTTTTGGGATCCTGAAAAAGAGTTGGGGTTTTAGGATTTTTTACGGAACAAATACAGTCCCAAAAACATCAGTAACCCATTCAGAATCAAGGCTTCAAATCCAAATTTATAGCCCCAAAACCAAGCTTCTGAATTGGAACTTATAATAAAAGTGAGCGTTGGAGCAGCCACTGCCAAATAGGGAACGACACGATCTTTCACTCCCCATTTTGTAAACAACCCAAAGCTATAAAGTCCTAAAAGAGGCCCATATGTATAGCCTGCCACTACAAAAACGGAATTTATGACACTTTGATCATTGATCCAGTGAAAGATCAAAATGGCAAAGAACATTACAAAAGTGAAGGCCAAATGGACTTTCTTTCGAACCGAAACCTGTTTCTCGCGAGGGTATTTTCGCTCAATTTCCAAAAAGTCAATGCAAAAGGATGTGGTCAAAGCTGTCAGGGTAGAATCAGCACTCGAATAAGCTGCAGCCGTAATTCCCAGCACAAAAATTATCCCCGCAAATGCTGAAAAATGTTGTGTTGCCAGCATCGGGAACAACTCATCAGTTTTGGGAGGCAGTGAAATTCCCTTTGTCTCCGCATAGAGGTAAAGCATAACGCCCAAACCTAAAAAGAGCAGGTTGACAATGACCAAAATAACCGTAAACCAAAACATGTTTTTCTGTGCATCCCCGATATTCCGACAAGTCAGGTTCTTCTGCATCATATCCTGATCTAGTCCGGTCATCACAATGGTGATAAAAGCTCCAGAAATAAACTGTTTGAAAAAATTGGTGCCTGCCTTCCAGTCCCAATTGAAAATCTCCGAACGCGGATCAGAAGAAACTCCTTGGAAATAGTCTTTGATACTAGAGAAACCAAGATCCTCTCCCACCAATTTGATACTGACCACCACGGCAGCCAACATAAAAAAAGTCTGAAGCGTATCCGTCCATACCACGGTTTTGATTCCTCCCCGATGGGTATAAATCCAAATCAATCCAACGGTAATTAAAACCGATACCCAAAAAGGAATTCCCAAAGAATCAAAAAGGATTAACTGTAAAACTGAGGCAACCAGAAATACTCGAAGAGAAGATCCCAACGTCCTGGACAGGATAAAAAAGAAAGCTCCGGTCTTGTATGACCAAAAGCCAAATCGGTCTTCTAGGTAGGAATAAATCGAAACTAGATTCAATCGATAGTAGAGCGGTAATAAAACTTTGGCAATCGTAAAATAGCCTAAGGTATAACCCAAAACCACCTGGAAGTAGAAAAAATTGCTGTTACCAACTTCGCCTGGAACAGAAATGAATGTGACCCCAGAAAGAGAAGCTCCGATCATTCCAAAGGCCACCAAAAACCAAGGGGACTGCCGGTCTCCAGTAAAAAATGTTTCCGATGTAACTTTTCGAGAAGTAAACCACGAAATCAAAAAGAGGAGTAAAAAGTAGAATGAAATAACAATAAGGACGATTTGTGGATTCATAAAAGAGAAGGATGTGAATCGCTAAAATTGACCATAATTCTTAATTTTGCAACATGATCGATATAAGGACATCAATTCCTGAGTTGGAAGAAGAAGAGATTGTATTAGAGGAGCTGTTGGACCTCGAGGAGCATGACCTAATCGTCTTCAATGATGACGTCAATACCTTTGACCATGTCATCAATATTCTGATTAAAGTTTGTAAGCATACCCGCGAACAAGCGGAACAGTGCACCTTGATCATCCATTACAAAGGAAAATGTGCTGTCAAAAAAGGAAGCTTTGAGGAATTAAAGCCTATGTGTGAAGCCATCCTTGATGCAGGAATCCAAGCTACCATCAATTAATTAAATCATTTGTGAACCTCCCTTCCAAACTCATCGAGGATGCTGTAACGGAAATCTCCCGACTGCCGGGTATTGGTAAAAAAACAGCACTAAGGTTAGCCTTGCACCTTTTGAAGCAACATGAAGCTCATACGGAGGCTTTAGCCCTTGCTATAACCCGAATGCGTCAGGAGGTAAAATACTGCAAGACCTGCCATACGATTTCGGATGAGGAAGAATGTAGTATTTGCAAAAGCCACCGAAGAGACGGGAGCATTATTTGTGTGGTTGAGGATATTCGAGATGTATTGGCTATCGAAAACACCAATCAGTTCAATGGAAAATACCATGTGCTCGGAGGAGTAATTTCTCCGATTCAGGGAATTGGACCAGAAGAATTACACATTGAATCCTTGGTTAATCGAATTGATTCAGCTACCGAAACTGAGCCTGTAAAGGAGGTTATTTTGGCATTAAGTGCTACCATGGAAGGGGATACAACGGCTTTTTACCTTTCCAAAAGACTCAAAGACAAAGGATTAAACATCAGTACGATTGCTCGAGGCATCCCTGTAGGAGGAGAATTAGAATTTACCGATGAGGTCACCTTAGGCCGTAGCATCATGACAAGAGTAAATTATTCGGGACACTGATTTTTTTATTGGTTCAATCCAATCCCTGTTCTATATTTGCAATCCGTTTGGGGGATTAGCTCAGCTGGCTAGAGCGCTACACTGGCAGTGTAGAGGTCATCGGTTCGACTCCGTTATCCTCCACCAATTAAGCTTCTCAATAGAGAGGCTTTTTTTATTTAATACCATCTGATATTAGCTCATCCCGATAGCTATCGGGAAGGTCATCGGTTCGACTCCGTTATCCTCCACCATTAAAGCTTCTCAATAGAGAGACTTTTTTATTTAATACAATCTGAATTAGCTCATCTCGATAGCTATAAGAAGGTCAGAGCGTCCCGACGTTTGTCGGGAAGGTCATCGGTTCGACTCCGTTATCCTCCACCAATAAAGCTTCTTAATAAAGAGGCTTTATTTATTTTCTATCAAGTACTAATCCAAATGATTCCAAGAATGGTAATTCACCTTAAAAATCATCGACTTTTGCCCGAAATCGGATTTGATTTTAGCCCTTCCCCTTGGCTTTGAAAAATTGATCAAGTAATCGTAACTTGAACGAAAAGCGGAATTATGAAGATCAACTTTTTGAGATATCCTTTGATTGCTCTCGTCTTTTTGAGTTTTTTTTCTTCATGCTCGTGTGAACCCGAAGACCTGGTTAGATATGCCTTTAAGGGAATAGAAAAAATGATGGGGGAAGGTTTTTTGCCATCGGAAGAAATCCGTGCATTAGGGGATTTTGAAAGCACTTCGGTTAATTTACAACGGACGAATGATGAATCAATCATCATTTTAAGGCTGGAAAACGGAGATCCTAAAATACTTTCGAACCAACCTGAAATTTTAGCCAGAAAATGTGCCGAAATCTATCTTTCAGACTTTAAAAACGCACATAACTATGAGAAAATCATTGTGCAGTTTGTGCAGACTGACCCAATAAATCCGGAGAATTTCGCTCTCCAGGAGCATGAATTTGAAACAAAAGACTTCTTCTAACTTTAACCCTAACTATATGAATTTCCCAGAAGAATTTAAAAAACCACCGCTCACACTAGGCGATTGGATCATCAATTTGATCATTTCCAAAATCCCGCTTGTCGGTTTTATAGTTTTGATCGTTTGGGCTGTGGATAAATCCACCGAACCAAATAAAGCCAACTGGGCAAAATCCGAATTAATCATCCGCTTAATCGGTTTCCTAATTGGAGTGATTATCATTTCCATTATTGGAATCGGTTTTTTCACCAGCTTCTCCGATCAAATGGATTGGTAAGCCAGAAAAACACCTACAAAATCCCACTGCCATCTTCTACCTCTTCTACAGCTCTTTCCAAGAATTGTAAGAAGGGGTGCATGGTCCGGAATCCATGAAGGGCTTGGTGAATGAAATTTCCCGAATTCACATCCTTATCAGCAACAGGATGAGAGACTACAAAACTTTTTAGCCGAAGAAACTCGATATATGGGTGATCAGCTTCATATTCCCGAGGACTGGTTTTCAGTTTCTCCCCTTCCAATTCAGGAAACATTCCCTTGAATTCGGGTTCATTTAAAATCCCATCCAATTCAGCACCCGAATAATCAATTTCCTTCCGAATCTTCTTCAAGGTGTCCGACATCGGCATCCATATTCCTCCTCCATAGAATGATTGTCCAGGTTGAATATGTAGATACCACCCGGGACCTTCGGATTTCTTTCCTTTTGGAGAAAAATAAGCTGCAAAATTGGTTTTGTAAGGATTCTTATTGGCAGAAAATCGTATATCCCGGTTTTGACGGAACACACAATTCTTGGCTTGAAAAGAGGAAAAAGCAGGCTCGATTTCTGAGAGATTTTTGAGCAAAACTTCCACGTCAGCCAAAAATTCCTTTCTGGTATCTTGATACCAAGACTTATTCGCATCCATCCAATCTTTATGATTGTTCTCCGCGAGTTCGGAAAGAAATTTCAAATATGGCCTCATAGTTTTATTCGATTTAATTGATCCCTAATATCCTAACTACCTCAAGAAAAGAGAGTTTAAATAAAATCCACCAAGGTTTCTAATTTCATCCCTCGGCTACCTTTGATCAAAATCAGATAGTCTTCCAATTTGCTATCCTGAAGCCAGTTTCTAAAGGAAAAAGGATCCGGGAAATACAAGGCTTTAGGGGCTTTTTCAAGTGCAGAAACAATAAGTTTTCCAGTGAAACACACTTTGTCGATCGGATATTCGCTAACAATCTCTCCGATCTTTCGATGTTCTTCTTCGGCATGCTCCCCCAGCTCAAACATATCTCCCAAAATGATCATTTTATGCTTTCTGCCTGTCATGTCCCCAAATGTCCGGATCGCCACCTCCATGCTGGATGGATTTGCATTATAGGCATCTAGGATGATTAAATTACTGCGCTTTTCAATCAGCTGGGAGCGCATGTTTTCAGGCTTGTAATTGACGATAGCCTCCACTGCATCTTGCATGGGTACTTCAAAATACTTTCCAATGGTTAAGGCAGTAGCAATATTTCCAAAGTTGTAGGCTCCAATCAGGCTAGTCAAATGCTCTCCTTCGACACCTTCAACATAAAATTTTACAAAAGGATCTGCTCCCAAAAAATTCACCTCGCAAAAATCCCCCTTCGATGGATACAAAACAGGATGGGAAAATCGCTTGATCATATTGGAAAGGATTGGATCCTGAGAATTGATAAATACCGTTCCTTTATTTTCTCTTAAATGCTGATAAAGCTCCGTTTTGGTCTTCAAAACGCCTTCCGGACCTCCCATTCCTTCCAGATGGGCTTTTCCTATGTTCGTGATAAACCCATGGGTAGGCTCGGCAATTTCACAGAGTTCTTGAATATCTCCTTGCTTGTTGGCGCCCATCTCAATAATGGCGATCTGATGTTCTACCTTTAGTTGAAGCAAGGTAAGGGGAACTCCGATGTGGTTATTGAGATTTCCTTTGGTAGCCAAGGTTTTATATTTTTTGCTCAAAACTGCATTGAGCAATTCCTTGGAAGTTGTTTTTCCATTGGAACCGGTAAGACCAATAACAGGGATATCAAACTGGTGCCGGTGATAGTTTGCTAACTTTTGTAAGCATATCAAGGCATCTTGACAAATAAAATAACGATCATCTCCTTCTTCATAGAAAGCGGGATCATCCACCACTACTCCTGATGCACCCATTTCCAACGCTTTTGCCGCGAACTCATTAGCGTTGAAATTGGGACCTTTTAAGGCAAAAAATAAGTTACCCTTTTGGATTTGACGTGTATCTGTACTGACACCGGTACTATCTAGAAATGCTTGGTAAAGCGTAACAATATTCATGTTTCCAATCAATTTTCCCCAAAATAAACCAATCTGACGCATCTTGGAAGTACAGACATCGTTTTATATTTAATTTTGATTTTCAAATCAGGCATGCGCAACGCTTTATTCTTACTTCTTTTTCTGAATTCCTTCCTTGCGGTTGGGCAAACTACTTTTTCTCTTGACAACTCGCCTGCAATCCTCCAAAATGCCCAAAACTTATCCTCAGCTTGGAGCGGAGGAATCAATTCAGCGCAAATTCAGACCATTGATTTAAATGGAGATGAAATCGAGGAATGGGTGGTTTGGGATATTAATTCTAGACAACTGAGTGTATTTGAAAAATCTGGAGAAAACTTCACCCTACGTCCCGAATGGGCTTATTTCTTTCCAAGCGATATCAGCGGTTTTTTAGTTTTGGCAGACTTCAATGGAGATGGAAAAAAGGATCTTTTCACCTCCACGGCTTTGGGAATCAAAGCCTATAAAAACACTTCAACAGGAGATAAAATTTCCTGGGAATTGGAACGAAACTTTCTTCCTCTGGACAATGGATCCAATATCCAAGCAAACAATTTGGACACCCCATTGATCAAAGATTTAGACCAAGATGGGGATTTGGACTTAGTGATTTTCAATTTCGCATCCGGAGATTACCTAGAATTCTATGAAAACACCTCAGTAGACCGGAAAGAAACTCCGGATATTGATGGCTTTGAATTTCCAAAGACCCATTGGGGGAATTTTGAATTTTGTGCCTGCGGAGACATTTCCTTTGGAAAAACCTGTAGCGGTTTGGATTTAAGCCAAAATCCAAACGAAAACCTACGTATCCTGCACGCCGGCGGACATTCCATTTTGTATCAGGATTTCAACGGAGATGAGATCCCAGACTTATTGCTTGGTAGGGATGAATGCCAAGTCCTGTATTTTCTACCAAATAAAGGATCGAAAGAAGAACCGCTCTTTGATGAATTTTCGAATAGTTTACCCAATCTGGGCTCTCTACCAGAATTCCCATCTTTTCATAATGCCTCCTGGATAGAGGATCAATTAGTAATCAGTCTCAATTCAAACGAGGCAGCAATTGTTTATGGAATTGATTACGAATCATCCCTTTTCGTTTTCAATGGGTCGTCCACTCCCTTTTTACAAAATCAAACACTGGACTTGGGAGAAAATACCCGTCCTTTTTTTAAAGGAAATCAAATTGGCGGAGAATTATGGATCACTTCCAATGTGACTAAGGACGAAGAAGTTTTGGGCGAATTGTCTTCCTTTTCTTTTCAAAACGGTCAATTCGAATTGGCTTCTCGGGATCAAGAACTTCGAGAGCTGAATTTGACAGAAATCCAATATTTGGAATACACAGACATCCAAAACAAGTCCCATAAACTCATCAGTGGAATCCGATTTGAAGGCTCTATTCCAAAGCAGTTACTTTTTGAATCTTTAGAAGGAAATTGGCAAGAAATTTCGATTTCTGGATATGAACCCAATCGAGGAGACTACCTGCAATTCTTTTCATATGAAAACAGAGAATACTTCTTGGCAGCTCGTCAAAATGGGGGATTGGACCTTTTTGAAATGAATTGGGATGCTTTCTCAGCCCGGCTTTTGGAAACAGACTTTTTGGGCTTTCAGGATAATCCTGCAAATCGAAATCTGAGTATAGCGGTTAGCTCAGGAGATCGGCCTAAGCTGTATACAGTGGATCAACGGGGAATCATCCTATATATCGAAGATTTCATGGAAAATTCTCAACGTAAAGAGGTGAAAATCCGAATCGAAAACTTGGATTTTCCTACTCGTTTGGGGAGAAATACGTGGATAACATTCGTTCCAAATCTTCTCGGAGACAATCCAGATTTGATTTTGGGAACAAGAGGAGGAGGATTGATTTATCTGTCTGCTTTCGCATCTTCCTCTCCTCCTTCTGAATCGATTCAGGTTTTACTTTATCCTAATCCATCCGACGGACCTATAAAAGTTATCAGCAATCAAAACGGAACAGGAAGATTAATTTCTATCATGGGTCAGGTTCTTCTTTCGGATATTACCATCAATGCAGGCCAAGAATTGGAAATTCAAGCTGGATTTTTAACCCCTGGGGTATATATTTTTCAATTGGAGACTTCTAACCGAAGCTTGGTTTCCAAAAAAATCTGGATTCGCTAATTACAGGACTGGTTTTGGTCGGATTGCATAAAAGCACTAGCTTTCGTTTTAGAATTCAACGATTATGAGAAAATTATATATCCTCGCCCTAGTGGCTTTTTTCGGGTTTTCCTGTAGTTCAGGTCCTGAAAATCCGGCTGACTCCGTATTTATTAATGGAATCATCTATACCGTGGATGAAACCAATCCTAAAGTGGAAGCTGTTGCTGTCAAACACGGCATGATTCAAGCCGTTGGAACTACAGCTGAAATCCAGGAACTCGTCGGTGAAAATACCGAAGTGGTCGACCTTCAAGGCAAAACTATGACACCAGGTTTTATCGAGTCCCACGGACACTTGATGGGAATCGGCTACAACAAGTTGGAGCTTGATCTTATGTATGTCAAAACCTATGATGAATTAGTTGAAAAGGTAGCTGAAGCAGTTGAAAAAGCGAATCCTGGTGATTGGATTACGGGTCGAGGATGGCATCAAGATAAATGGATCGAAAAACCTGAAAAAATGGTAAAAGGATTCCAGACCAATGACCAATTGAATGCCGTTTCTCCCAATAATCCGGTATTCCTTCGCCATGCTTCCGGTCATGCTTCCTTTGCCAATGCGAAAGCACTGGAATTGGCTGGAATCGCCAACTTGAAGGGAGAAAGACCAGGTGAGGTAGAAGGCGGAGAAATCATCACCGATGAATTAGGTAATCCTACCGGTGTTTTGACTGAGAGAGCGTCGAGTCTAGTGGCTAGATTAGTTCCTGAGGAAACTCCCGAAAGAGCAGAAGAAGCTTTGACATTGGCATTGCAGGAGCTGGTAGAGAAAGGCATTACATCCTTTCATGATGCAGGTTCCGGTCAGGATGTAATCGACTTGGTTCAAAAATTCAAAGACGAGGGTAAACTCACCGTTCGTCAGTATATCATGCTTACCGGCCGTCAGCCAGAGCTTTTGGAAGAGTGGTACAAAAAGGGACCGATGATAGACTCAGAAGATCATTTGTTGACTGTCAGATCCATCAAATTGAATTGCGACGGAGCCTTAGGGCCGAGAGGAGCTTGGTTGCTGGAAGACTATGCGGATAGACCAGGCCATCGTGGACATGAGACACTTCCTATGTCTGTGGTGACGGAGGTTTCTGAAAAGGCACTTCCTCTAGGTTTTCAAGTTTGCTCTCATGCCATTGGCGACCGCGCCAATCAGGAAATTTTGGATCGATATGAAGCTGCCTTTGCGAAGAATCCAGAAATCACGGATCACCGTTTCCGTATCGAACATGCTCAACATATCCATCCAGATGATATTCCGCGTTTTGGTCAGTTGGGCGTGATTGCTGCGATGCAAGCCATTCATTTGAGTTCGGATCGGCCTTGGGCTATTGATCGATTAGGGGAAAAACGGATTATTGATGGAGCCTATGTTTGGCAGAAATTGATGAAAACCGGTGCTGTGGTGACGAATGGAACAGATGCCCCAGTGGAACCAGTAGATCCTATTCCCTCTTTTTATGCTTCAGTGACCCGCAAAACTTTGGAAGGACTTCCGGAAGGAGGTTATGAAGCAGATCAGAAAATGACACGGGAAGAAGCCCTAAAATCCTACACCTTAGACGGTGCTTTTGCCGAGTTTGAGGAAGATTTCAAAGGCTCCATCGAAGTGGGTAAAGCTGCCGACTTCACCATTTTCGACCAAAATATCATGGAAGTCCCGGAGGATGATATCCTCAAAACGAAAGTAGCAATGACGGTGATGGGGGGAAATGTGGTATTTAGCCAAGAGTAATATCATCAGTATGTCACTTCTTTTCTGATTATCCAGAGCGGAGTCGAAAGAGGACTTTTAATAAAAAATATAATTCAGACCTGTCAGGCACAAATACTTGGCAGGTCTATTTTTTATAATTCGCTTGTGAATTTGAAACAAATAAAAAATTGAAATCTAAATCCTCACATTCCTCTGATAATAAATGAAATCGGAGTTTCTACCATTTTTCCCTATTTTCCCATTCTAGAAAATTGATAATTATGAAAAGAAAACATTTACTCGCGTTTTGGGCACTTTTCCTTTTTGCCAGTTTGGCAATTGCCCAAGACACCAAACCCATCACTTGGAAAGACATTCCTACCTGGAAATACATGCCAGGTTCGGCATTTCAGCTCTCCCCTGACGGACAGTGGATGGCTTACGGACTCGTTCAACTCGAAGGAGACGGAGAAATCATCCTGCAAAAAGTAGGCGATGAATCCAGTAAGAAAACCTTCAAAATCGGTTCAACCAACTTCCCGTCTATGCAATTCAGTGAGGATGGAAAATGGTTTGCCTACACCGAATACCCGACTTTTTCACAGAAAAAAGCCAATGAAAAGAGCAAGGGAAAACCGCTCAAGAACAAGGCTGTTCTGATCAAATTAGGAAATGATGACAAAATAGAGTTCGAAAGTG
The DNA here is from genome assembly GCF_013373065.1 of Algoriphagus sp. Lineage (GTDB taxonomy): Bacteria > Bacteroidota > Bacteroidia > Cytophagales > Cyclobacteriaceae > Algoriphagus. Next base: position 118,251 of record NZ_JABXIN010000015.1, on the reverse strand, counting down.
TCAGCAATTACGCATTCAATGGGAAAGCCTCCACTGTTTTGGCAGTAAACCTTTCCAAAGAAGGAAATGGAAATGGTGGCGATGTGCGAGGATCTGATTTATTGATTTATCATCTCAATAGCGAAAAATCCCAAAACCTTGGAAATGTGGCTGATTTCTCTTTTAACAAGGCAGGCAATTACCTCGCCTATACAGTCGATGCAGCCAATCAATCCGGAAATGGAGTATATCTAATGAATGTAGCAGGGAATAACATCCAAATCTTGGATTCTGACAAAGCCTCCTACAGATCCTTGGCTTGGACCGAAAAAGGAGATGCTTTTGCTGCATTGAAGATGGTAAAGGATAAAAAATACAAGCAGGATAAAGGACAAGTTGTAGGAGTGAAAAACCTAAGTGCTCCTCAGGTTACGGTATACAATCCCGAGAAAGACTCAGTCAATTTTGACCAAGCTTACACCATTTCTCCAAACAGAAGACCCATGTGGTCGGAGGATTTGACCCGTCTATTCTATGGAATTCATCCACTGGAATTAGCCGAGAAGAAAGAGGAGAAAAAAGAGGTAGATCAAGACTCCGTAAAAAAAGCTGAAGCTGAAGCCATGAAAAAAATCATGGCTGATACGACCATCAAATCCATTTCAGACCTACAAAAGGCAATCGCCAAATTGGATTCTGGAAAGGTGAAAGACAAGAAAGAGAATGATGCCAAAAAGCCGGATATGACCATATGGCACTGGAATGATAGCCGTCTCCAATCCCGACAGCAGGTCATGCAAAATCAGGACAAAAACTACAGCTTCTGGGCGATGTATGATATCAATGCAGGAAAGCATATCCAATTGCAGGACAGCAGCATGCGAGACCTGAATATCTTGGACAAGCAGCACTATGCCCTCGGAGCTGATTACTCAGCCTACGAACTAGATATGAACTTGGATGGACAGCGTTACCAGGATTTTTACATCGTGGATTTGAAAACCGGAGAGCGAAAAGAGCTATTCAAAAAATTCTATTTGCCATCATTTGGCTCTTTCCCAAGAGAATCACCGGATGGGACCAAGTTGATTTATGGACTCGATGGACATTACTACATCTATGATATCCCTACCGGTCAGAGCAAAAATATCACAGAGGGAATGTCTGTTTCTTTTGTTAATGTTGAAGACGATCACAATGTGGAAAAACCATTGTACAGTGCGTTGGGCTGGAGTTCAGATAGCAAATATGTCCTGCTCCGAGATGGATGGGATATTTGGCAAGTTCCGGTGGCTTCTTCCAAAGAAATGCCTATTAATTTAACTATAAACGGAAGAGCCGATCAAATCCGCTATCAGTATCGATTCACTTTGGATCCGGAAGAAAAAGGAATCGACCTAAGCAAGCCAGCCTATATCCGTACCTATGGAGAGTGGACCAAAAAATCTGGTATTGCTCAACTCTCCCCTGCCAAAAAAGGAGGATTAACACCGGGAGCAACTATGCTGATTTGGGATGATTTCAATGTAGGAAATCTATCCAAAGCCAAAAATGCCGATAGCTATTATTTCTTCCAGGAGAAATTCAACGAACCTACTCAGGTTTACTTGACAGACGCATCCCTTTCCAACCCCAAGCAAGTGACAGAAAATGCACCGGATGCAGATAAATACGCTTGGTCAGCAGGTACGATGTTGGTGGATTATGTTTCAGATAAAGGAGATAAATTACAGGGAACGCTCTTTTTACCAGCTGGCTATGTTGAAGGTCAGAAATATCCAACTGTAGTTTATTACTACGAAAAGCTTTCCCAAACCCGTCACAACTGGTCGAATCCGGGCTATAGCGGTACGGGTTGGAATCCCAACGTGTACACCTCCAATGGTTTTGCAGTCTTTATTCCAGATATTGTGTACAAATTGGATGATCCGGGAATGTCGGCTGTTTGGTGTGTGATTCCTGCTGTGAAGGAAGCCATCAAAACCGGTGTGATTGACGAAAACAACATTGGCATTCACGGCCACTCTTGGGGAGGCTACCAAACTTCCTTCTTGATCACCCAAACCAATATGTTTAAGGCCGCCGCCGCAGGAGCGCCTTTGACCAATATGATTTCCATGTACGATTTGATCTATTGGAACTCGGGTGGTGGAAACATGTCCATCTTTGAAGCTTCACAAGGTAGATTCCGGGGAGGACCTTGGGAAAACTGGGAAGCCTATGAGCGAAATAGCCCGGTTTACCATGTGAAAAACGTAACTACTCCTCTTTTGATGCTTCATAATGACAAAGATGGTGCAGTGGACTTTACCCAAGGAATAGAGTATTACTCTGCTTTAAGGAGATTGAAAAAACCTGTGGTTTTGGTTCAATACAAAGGCGAAAACCACGGTTTAAGTAAGTTGGAAAACAGAAAGGACTACAGTGTTCGAATGATGGAATTCTTTAACCATCACCTAAAAGGTCAAACTGCACCTAACTGGTTGGATAAGGGAATTGAATTACTCGATTTGGATGATCACTTGAAAGAAAGGGCTTTCTAAGAGAATCTTTATTTAGAGGCTAGTGTCAAAAAAATCCCCCGGTGTATATATATCGGGGGATTTCTTTTAAATACTTTTCGTTCCTAATTACTAATATTCAAGTAAGTATAGCCTTGTTGATCCAAGCTAACAAAGGAATATTTTGCTGAAATCGCAGGATGAATTAGCGGTGAGATATCCTCCTCCTTGACATTCAAGAATCCCATACTTTGCCCGCATACATAGAACTTTACTCCAACCTCATGTAGCAGTTTTATCGCCTCCAAATTTGGATTAGGCTTCCCATATTTTTCCTGGTATTCCTGATCATTCAAAATCGCCTGAACCAAGCCTCCATGAATAACAGCTGCGATATGGAGTTTTTCAGCGGGCACACCAGTAGCAATGCCCAAATTATAGGTTCTTGCCACTTCCAAAAAAGTCTGATGAATAGCAGTCGTATCCCGAATTCTTCCATATAAATCCAACACAACCTTGTAATCCAAGGTAGAATCATACATCAAAGCTGGATCCTGAATAGGCATTACTCCTACAAAGGGATGAAAATCCAAAACGGGATAGGTAATATGATCTTTGATATGGGGTGGAACTTCTTCCTGAGCAATGGCCTTCAGAGAAAACCCTAGGAAAATCACCAAGCAAGCTAAGCCTATCTTTTTCATAAAATTTGATTTTATAGCATTGTAAAAAGGTAGGTAGATTTAGCTGAAAATCATATAGCTAGCTTTGTTTGTTGGGAATTATTACTTGATACTGATATTCTCAATCTTTAATCTAAGACTATCATCCCACCATTGGTAGAAATTAAGATTTAATTCCCAGGCAAGTATTTTAAATTGTTTATCTCAATTGGCAAGTACATACTTACCTGACCAGCCTATAAACCTATGATGACCAGCCCATACCTCATTAGACCGGCCTTGGTTGGATGTTTGCTATTCTTTTCGCTTACTTTTTCTGTTTTCTCCCAAGGAAAATTACGCGGAACAGTACAGGAGCTAAATTCCAAACAGGCTCTTTCCTTTGCCTCCGTAGCCGTTTATTCCCCAACAGATAGCCTAATTGGAGGTGGGATTACCGAAGAAAATGGAAATTTTTCCATCGATCTTCCCTTAGGGAAATTTTATGTCCTCATTGAATTCATGGGCTTTGAAACCTTCAAGACTGACGTTTTCGAGCTTAGCCGATCAACCAATCAAAAGGATTTGGGTATTATTTTACTGAAGTCATCTGCAGAAGATTTAGACGAAGTAGTGGTGCAGGGAGAAAAGACCATCATGGAACTATCCCTGGATAAGCGAATCTTTAATGTCGGAAAAGACCTCGCCAATGCAGGCGGTACGGCTACGGATATTTTAATGAACCTCCCCTCGGTAGCCGTAGACCCTGAGGGAAATGTCCGCCTGAGAGGATCTTCGAATGTGCGGATTTTAATCGATGGAAAACCTTCTGGATTGGTAAGTTTCAAAGGCTCCTCTGGCTTGCGTCAACTCCCTGCCAATCTTGTCGAACGGGTAGAAGTCATTACCAATCCTTCTGCTCGCTATGAAGCCGAAGGAATGGCCGGAGTAATCAATATTATTTTGAAAAAGGACAACAAACAAGGTTTCAATGGGTCCTTTGAAGTAATTGCAGGTACACCTCTTAATCTTGGATTCTCCGCGAATTTGAATTATCGAAAAAACCGAATCAACTGGTTCATCAATTATGGCTTTGCGCGTCGCTATCAGCCTTATGTCAGCGAACAATACCAAGAGGTCTACGAAAACGGAGAAACACTCATCTTGAATCAGGCCAATTCCGGTGAACTTCGGGGCTGGAATAATAACATCCGCGGCGGTTTGGATTATTTCTTTTCGGAACAAAGCGTTCTGACCATGTCCTACCTTTGGCGAAGAACAGACGGAAGAAGAATCACCGATATCCGCTACGATGATTACCTGAACTCTCTTGATAATTTCCTGGGCTACTCCCTGAGAAGACAAGACGAAAAGGAAAAAGAACCCAATTCAGAGATTGCCTTGAATTACAAGCGAAGTTTTGCAGAAAAAGGCCATGAACTGACTGCTACCTTTACCTATTTGAACTATTGGGAAAATTCCGATCAGCTATTTACCGAGTTTCGTTTTGATGCAGGAGGACAGCCTGTTCCCGAGGAAGATTTGGTACAAACCTCTCTCAACGATGAATTTGAAAATCAATACCTCTTTCAACTGGATTATGTAAAACCCATAGGTTCAGAAGGTAAATTCGAAACCGGGGTTCGTACCAGTTTTCGGGAAATGGAAAATGACTTCATCGTTTCCGAGGAAAATGAAAGCGGTGAATTAGTTCCTTTACCCGGGCTCGATAATATTTTCCTCTACAATGAAAATATCTTGGCTGCCTATGGAATCATTGGGAACAAAACTGGAAACTGGAGTTATCAAGCAGGTCTTCGTGCAGAACATACCGACGTCGAAACCATTCTAGCCGAAACCAACGAGCGCAATCCCAGAAATTATACCAACCTCTTCCCTAGCGCCCATTTGACTTACAACATTTCCGAGGAAAATGCATTTCAACTTAGCTATTCCCGCCGTGTTCGCAGACCCGTTTATAACGACCTGAGTCCTTATGTTACCTTTTCCGATCAGCGAAATTTTTTCAGTGGAAATCCAGATTTGAATCCTGAATTTACTGACGCCTTCGAATTGGGACACATCAAGTATTTCGATAAAGGCACCCTATTTTCCACTGCCTATTTTCGAAATACTGTTGATAAAATCGAGCGAATCCGAAGCGTTAACGAAGAGGGGTTTGCGACGACGCTCCCTTACAATTTAACGGGTGAGCAATCCTTCGGCTTGGAATTCAGTGCTGACTATCGACCCACAGATTGGTGGAAACTGGATCTGAACTTAAATTTCTTCCATGCTGATATCGATGGAAGTAATATTCAAGCTGATTTTCAAGCAAAAACCACTTCTTTCTTAGCCCGACAAACTTCCCGATTCACCTTGGAGAATGGATGGGATTTACAACTCCGAACAAACTATGATGCCAGGCAAAAGACCGCTCAAGGAGTGCGAAAAGGCATTTTCTTTTTAGACCTTTCAGCTAGTAAACAAATTATGCAAGAACGCGGCCGATTGATTTTGACCGTGAATGATATCCTCAATTCCAGAAGAAATCGATTCATTACGGAAGGAGAAAACTTCTTTACAGAAGGAGATTCTCAGTTTATCCGAAGACAAATCAATCTCACATTCTCTTTCCGAGTCAAACAATAAGCCCATTAAGAAGCCTTTGCTATAAAAGTCACAAAAAATGGCTAACAAAAACTCTAACTTTGTAAGCCCATAGCTCATGACCCGATCACTCACCCTATCAATCTTTCTCTTTGGTTTTTTGCTCGTTTTTGTTGCCAAAGCTCAAAAAATAAACGATGACTATCGCTTGCAAATCCGAAAGGCAAGTTCGGAAATCATCATAGATGGCGTTCTAGACGAACAAGCCTGGCTTGATGCCGAAGTAGCGACTGATTTTTTCATGATTACTCCCATGGATACAAGTTTCGCCCAGGTCAAAACTGATGTCCGCATGACCTACGACGACCAGCATTTATACCTGATCGTAGTCAACCACCATGCCGTAGAAGGCCCTTACATGGTGGAATCGCTCCGTAGAGATTTCAGTTTTGGAAAAAATGACAACTTCCTGCTTTTCATGGACCCCTTTGATGATCAGACAAATGGCTTTTCTTTCGGGGCAAATGCGGCAGGCGCGCAGTGGGACGGCATCATGTACAATGGGGGTTCTGTAGATCTCAGTTGGGACAATAAATGGACTTCCAAGGTCAGAAACTATGAAGACAAATGGATTTTTGAAGCTGCCATCCCTTTCAAATCCATCCGATACAAAAAAGGTATCAAAGAGTGGGGAGTTAATTTTTCCCGACTCGATTTGAAAACTACCGAAAAGTCTGGTTGGGCCCCTGTACCGCGGCAGTTCCCCTCAGCATCTTTAGCTTACACAGGTATTCTGGTTTGGGATAATCCTCCACCGGATCCCGGTGCAAATATTTCAGTCATCCCCTATCTATTGGGGGGAGTTTCCAAGGATTTTGAGAATAATGGTGAAACTTCCTATCGAAGAGAAATCGGTATGGATGCCAAAATTTCTCTGACTTCTTCTCTGAACTTGGACCTTACTGTCAATCCTGATTTTTCCCAAGTGGAAGTAGACCGGCAGGTGACCAATCTGGATCGATTTGAATTATTCTTTCCGGAAAGACGCCAATTCTTTCTGGAAAACGGAGACCTCTTCGCCAACTTTGGCTACAGCACCATTCGTCCTTTCTTTTCCAGAAGAATAGGGCTGAATGCTCCCATTCAATTTGGGGCTCGCCTAAGTGGAAAAATCAACAAAGATTGGCGTATTGGAGCCATGAATATGCAAACAGGTGAGGTAAGTGAAGAAGGGCTCCCTTCGCAGAATTTCACAGTGATGGCCTTGCAACGGCAAGTCGGGGCAAGGAGTAATGTCACGGGAATTTTCATTAATAAACAATCCTTAAACTACAATCCTGATCCCAATTCAGAAGACCCCATTTATTCCCAATTCAACCGAAATGTGGGATTGGAATACAACCTGGCCTCTTCCAATAATTTATGGACCGGGAAGGCCATGCTACTTCAAAGCTTCGGTCCGGATAATCAGGCAAATGGTTTTGTCCATGCAGCCAACTTAAAATATGCTTCCGGAAACCTGACCTGGAACTGGCAGCATGAACTGGTTTCTGAAAACTACACAGCAGAAGTTGGCTATGTTCCACGAAGAGGCTATACCAAAATCAATCCGACGATTGGTTATCGATGGTTTCCGGTCAGTGAAAAAATCCTCAGTCATGGTCCGGATTTTGGCACTACTTTTTTCTTCAATAAAGAGGGTGAAAAAACCGATAACACTACCTATTTAGCCTACAATATCAAATGGCGAAGCCAAAGCACTTTTATGCTTTGGACAGCTTCCGATTACATTCTCTTGCAACGGCCATTTGATCCTACCAACTTTTCTGGAGAAACTCTTCCGGCAGGAACTGAACATTCATGGAGTGCCATAGGTGCGGAATACAACTCCAAACCCCAAAGTTTATTTACCTATAGTTTTACCACCCGCTTGGGAGGCTATTATGCCGGTGGCAAACGATATAATTTTACCACAGATCTCGGCTACCGATTCCAGCCTTATGTCAGTCTTGCCTTGAGTACCAATTTCAATCGAATCAATCTACCAGAACCTTGGGGAAACACGGATTTCTGGTTGGTAGGTCCTCGGATTGATGTGACTATGACCAACACCTTGTTCTTTACGGCTTTTGTTCAATACAATGAACAAATCGAAAACATCAATTTAAATACACGATTCCAATGGCGATTTAAGCCAGCTTCAGATCTTTTTATCGTCTACACGGACAATTATTTACCGGCCCCATTTTACACCAAAAACCGCTCAATTGTTCTCAAATTCACCTATTGGTGGAATATTTAAGGCACCAGCCAAGTCCCCTCCCAATCTTTATCTTTAGCAAACAGTACTCGAAGATGCCCCTCCTTTCGAAGCTGCAGCACATCGATTTCAAAAGGCTCCAACTCCAAAACGGTGAAAAAGTGGTTTTCTAAATCTCCTTGGTTCCATCCTTCTAGGGAGTTTGAAATAGGAGTTCCTGGAGCTTTGGCACCAGTATATTCTGATCCTCGGTGGGCTGGAATTGTTTTACAAAGGTTTTCAGCCAATTCATCCTGAAAATGGAGCTTAGCCTTAGTCTTCACCCGGATTTGAACCTGCTTTTTGGGATGATAAAAATGAAGCGTAGCATTCGGGTTGACCTTTAAATCCGAGCACTTTTTTGATCGGTAATCGGTATAGACAAAAAAATGAAGCTCCTCACTTACCCTCCTCATCACCACGGTTCGTACCGAGGGAAAATCCCCTGAGATGGTACCCAAATTCACCCAATGAAAAGGGTGTTTTACGTCCAATGCACCACGATGAAGTTCATGCTTGACCACTTGCCAAATTTCTACCAAAGAGTCTTCTTTTGAAAAAAGCATTACTGTTCAATTGAGTTAGCTTCAAAATAGACCAATACTCCCTCCTCAAATTCTATCTGAATCTCGATTGGATTGCAGCAAACTTCGCAGTCCTCAATGTACTCCTGTCGGGAAACCGAGAGGTCGAGAAGCATAGAAATCTCCTGAAAGCAATGGGGGCACTGGAAGAAGTGTTCGTGCATAGAAATTAAACAGGTGAAGGAGGAAAAAGTTGATTAGATCCCCTACAAAAAACGTCATCGCGAGCGAAGCGACGCGATCTTTTTCGAAAGAGATTGCTTCACTAAGTTCGCGATGACGAAACTCTATTAATTCATTTTCCTCCTTAATCCTTCTTCGGAGCCAAAATCGGGATCTTTTGATCAATCATGGATTTTTCCAAAGCCTGAGTTGAAGCCATCACTGCATCGACTTGGCCTTTGACTCTTTCGAAAACACTCAAAAGATCTTTTACCCGTTGCTTTTGTCCTTCTGTAATTGGTGGCTCACCCTCATTGATCGCACCGTAAATATGTAGAAGATCTGCATCCAGTTTATTCGGGAAGTTAATAACATCCTGGAAGGTCTTCTGTTTGGTCTGAATCAATTCTGATTCCGCTTCATCTATTGTAGTGAGAACTACTTTTGCCTGATCATGCCAATCTTTGTATTTCTCAGCATCCACTCGAGCTGTCAAATCTTTGATTTGACCACGGATGCTCCGCAGATCTTCAGCCATCTTTCTAGTATCGATAATCGCTTCTCGCAAAGTCAATAGTTGGCTTTCTTGTTCCTGATACTGTGCAGCAGTTGCTGTCCATCTAGGATCTGCTTTGACAGTAAGGTCTTTGGTGATTTGTTGATCCCCATAGCGCATCACGAGTTTGTAATTACCGGGAATCACTCGTTGGGCCGAAGAACCAATTCCTGAAAATACTCCTTCCACTCCCTCAAAAGCATCCAAACTCAAATCCCAATTGAGCCTATTCATTCCTGCCTCTTTCTTAATTTTTCCGGTCTTTGCTTTGGAATCCGTCGTGAATTTTCGAAGCACTTTTCCATTCATATCTTGCAATTCCGCTTCCAAAATGACTGAATCAGCATTTTCTTTGAGGTAATACATCACGGTGAAACCTGGATAAGGATTTTGTCCTAATTGAGGGTTATTCCCCCGCATGGCATAATCCCGTATTGCAGCTTCTGGTTCATAGACAAAGAAATCTGATGAAGCAGCTTCCTGCAATTCATACAAAGGATTCAAATCATCCATCACCCAAAATGCTCTTCCTGAAGTGGCAATGATCAAGTCATTATCCTGAATCATCAAATCATTGATCGGTACCACCGGTAAGTTCTGTTGGAATTTCTCCCATTTTTGGCCTCCATTGAAAGAAACATAGAGACCAGTTTCAGTTCCAGCATACAGCAAGTCTTTCTGATTGGGATCTTCTCGAACCACCCGAACAAAAGCTTCCTCCTCAATGCCATTCACCAAGCGAGTCCAAGTCGCTCCATAGTCGATAGATTTGAATACGTGAGGTGTGAAATCATTGTATTTGTAACTAGTGAAAGCAACATAAACTGTCGCCGGATCATGGGGTGAAACTTCAATCTGATTAACCATGCCTTCCGGTGTATTAGGGATGGTGATGTTGGTCCAACTTTGACCTCCATCCTTGGTCACATGCAAAAGACCATCATCCGCTCCTGTATACAAAACATCCGGAGTGTGAGGAGATTCTGCCAAGTACATGATGGTGTGAAAAACTTCCCCACCTGCTCCTTCATTTGTAATTGGACCTCCACCATAATCCAAATGTGCTGGATCATTTTTAGTCAAATCCGGAGAAACTTCCTCCCAGCTTAATCCTCGATTTGTTGTCTTTAAAACCACATTTCCTGCATGGTAAATCACCGAAGGATCATGCTTCGATGCAATAATTGGTGCATTCCAGTTGAAGCGGTACTTAACTTCGGCAGGCTTGGAAGCCAATCCCTGGTAAGGATAAGCCATCACATCCTTTTCCAATTTGGTTTGGGAATTCCACTCCGTGATGATTCCTTGGTAACAACCTGAATACACATAGATAGGATTTTCAGGGTCAAAAGCAGAGTAAGCCGATTCACAGCCCCCAACCGGATAAAACTCATCCCAGCCAATCCCTCCACCATTTGCTCTTGATGCAATGGAAACAGAAGAATTATCCTGTTGTCCTCCATAAATTCGATATGGAAACTGTTTGTCCACATTCACCCGGTAGAATTGAGCAGTTGGCTGATTATCCTGCCGAGACCAGGTTTTTCCACCATCAATGGAAACATTCCCTCCCCCATCATTGGCATTCACCATGTATTGGGGATGTGCTGGATTGATCCAAAGCTGATGGTTGTCTCCATGTCTCGTTCGAAGATTGACGAATGTTTTTCCTCCATCTTTTGATTCCACTAAAGGAGCATTCATGATATACACTGTTTCGGGCTCAGTTGGGTGAGCCAAGATGTGCATGTAATACCAAGATCTAGCACGAAGCAACCGATCCCCATTAACCAAGCGCCAAGACTTACCAGCATCATTCGAGCGATAAAGCCCCCCATCTTCGGCTTCAATAATTGCCCAAACGATATTGTTATTGGCGCGGGAAACAGAGATCCCAATTTTACCCATTACACCTTTCGGAAGGCCTTCCGAAAGCTTTTCCCAAGTTTTGCCCATATCCGAAGACTTGTAAATCCCTGAACTGGGACCTCCGCTCTGTACTTTCCAAGGGAAACGGCGATGATCCCAATAAGCTGCATAGATCATTCGTGGATTTTTCATATCCATGCTCAAATCCGAAACTCCGGAATTTTCATCTACATAATGTACTTTTTCCCAAGTCTCCCCTCCATCTTCAGAGCGATAAATCCCTCGTGCATCGGTAGCGCCGTAGGGACTTCCTTGTCCACCCACGATGACTAAGTCAGGATTGCTTGGGTGAACAACTATTTTGGAAATCTGTCGAATTTCAGATAGCCCCATATGCTTCCAGGTCTTTCCCCCATCGACTGATTTGTAAACTCCATCTCCATGGGAAGTCATCACACCTCGGACAGGTGCTTCACCCATCCCAACATAGACTACATTGGGGTCAGATTCGGCTACGGTAATCGCTCCAACTGAAGCCGTACCAAAATAGCCATCGGAAACATTAAACCAGCTTTCGCCAGCATCGGTGGTTTTCCAAACTCCACCAACAGAACCCATGTAAAAAGTCAGTGGCTCTTGGACAACTCCAGCAACTGCTGTGGCTCTGCCTCCTCGAAAAGGACCGACAAGACGAAATTCCATCGCATTGTAAAGAGCGGTGTCAAAACTCGCCTCTTGAGTAGTCTCAGATTTCTTTTTCGATTTCTGGGAAAAGGAACTTTCGGGCGAAAAAAGAAAAATAAGTCCCAAAATAACTGGGATAAATTTGGTCTTCATGATTGATAGATTTGGTGGTAAAAGGTAAGATACAAAAGGATATGATAAACTTTAGAAAAAATAGAAAAGAACCTTTTAAGAGAAGATTAGACCTAAGTTTTTTCTATGGGGTAAAAATATTTTGGCCAAAATGAAAGCGAAAACAATTTTTAGGTTTTGATAAAAATTTTAAATTTATAGTTAATATTTTCCATTTGAGTATATTGTAAATGAAGGCTAAAATCCATATCCCAAAGCCTTGTTCTGAAAAACCGAAAAATTTCAAGCCGACTTCAAGTGGTGGGTTTTGCCAACATTGCCAAAAGGAAGTGGTTGATTTTAGAGGAAAGAACAAACGAGAAATTCTCTCTTTTTTATCAAAAAATCCGTCTAAACCGTGTGGCATATTTTCTCCTAATCAATTACCAATCCAAGAGAGTCCAATCAGAAAAGTGAAATTCCAAGGGATCTGGGCTTTTGGTTTTTTAGGATTAATGGGATTTTCTTTACCTGCATTTTCTCAATCTTCCCTCCCTCATCCATTGGAGCAAACTCCTATTGATGATAATTTGAATTTAAAAACCGATACCCATTCATTCTTTAGTAGAACAATTAAAGGTAAAGCGATAAGTTTCTACTTTAATGAAAAACAACCATTAGCTGGGGCAACAATAAAAATTAAAGATTATTCTATCGGAACTACTGCTGACACGGATGGGTACTTTGAACTTGAAGTCCCAGATTCAATCACTGATCAAAAAATTACTATACAACTTTCTTTTGTTGGATATAAAATTAGAGAAGTGACTATCTATGACACTCAATTGCCAGTCCAATTAGGTGAAATTGAATTATACGAAGATGACACAGCCCTGATGGGTGAAATTATCTACATAAAACCAACTTTTTGGCAAAAGATAAAGCAGATTTTCAAAGCGAAAAAACCTCAATACTGCACCGATCCCAATCATCAGCATACATAAAAAACCCTCGAGAAGATTCTTCCCGAGGGTTGATTTAGGTTTGGGCGAAGATTACTCCACCTCCACCGGTGTCTCAATATTCTTGAAATACACCTGTTTATCAGCATCCAAGTCAACCAAGACAGCTGAATCATTTTTGATGTAACCCGCCAAGATTTCCTTGGAAAGCTCATTCAAGATCAATCGCTGCATGGTTCGCTTCAATGGTCTGGCACCAAACTGCGGGTCAAACCCAACTTCAGCCAAGTAATCCAACACCTCTGGCGTAGCCTCTATTTCAATATTGGATTCAGACAATCGTTTCTGAATCTCTCTCCATTGGATATCCACAATTTTGCGGATAATCTCTTTGTTGAGCGGCTCGAACATGATGGTTTCATCGATTCGGTTCAAGAATTCTGGACGAACTGACTTCTTCAATAAGTCGAAGACTTCTGCTTTCGTCTTTTCCAAGATCTCTTCCTTGTTCCAACCCTCCATCTCAGCAAATCGCTCCTGAATCAAGTGCGAACCAATATTGGTGGTCATGATGATGATCGTATTCTTGAAGTTGGCGATTCGGCCCTTGTTATCCGTCAATCGGCCATCATCCAGAACTTGCAACAGGATATTAAATACATCTGGATGGGCTTTCTCAATCTCATCCAAGAGAATAACAGAGTAAGGCTTTCTTCGAACTGCTTCAGTCAATTGCCCGCCTTCATCGTATCCCACGTATCCTGGAGGTGCCCCCACCAATCGGCTGACGGCATGTCGCTCTTGATATTCGGACATATCGATTCGTACCATGGCATTTTCATCGTTGAAAAGATACTCTGCCAAAGCTTTCGCCAATTCGGTTTTACCGACCCCTGTAGTCCCCATAAAGATGAAGCTACCGATCGGACGTCTTGGATCCTGCAATCCTGCTCTGCTTCGACGTACAGCGTCAGAAAGGGCCGCAATTGCCTCCTTCTGTCCTGCCACTCGTCGACCCAATTCATCTTCCAAATGGAGTAATTTTTCCCGTTCGGACTGTATCATCTTGCTTACTGGAATCCCCGTCCATTTAGAAACGACAGCAGCAATATCCTCAGCATCCACTTCTTCTTTTAACAAAGGAGAACCGGATTGCATCTCTATTAATTGCTTTTGGAAAGATTCAAGTTTCTTTTCAGACTCCACAATCTTTCCGTATCGGATTTCTGCTACTTTTCCGAAGTCACCCGCTCGTTCAGCTTGCTCGGCTTCCAGCTTGAACTTATCAATGTTCTCTTTTTCTCGCTGAATGCCCATGATGACAGCCTTTTCGCTTTCCCACTTCGCCTTTACAGACTGACGTTTTTCGGAAAGCTCAGCAATCTCCTTGCTCAAGGAGGCTTCCTTATCCTTGTTATTTTCTCTTCGAATCGCTTCCCGCTCAATTTCCAATTGCATGATGCGACGATTCAACTCATCCAATTCCTGAGGTAGGGAATCAATCTCCATTCTCAGTTTGGCTGCTGCCTCATCCATCAAGTCAATCGCCTTATCGGGCAAGAATCGATCGGTGATATAGCGCTGGGATAATTCAACGGCTGCAATTACCGCATCATCTTTGATCCTAACTCCGTGGTGTAATTCATACTTATCCTTAATTCCTCTAAGGATGGAGATTGCATCCGCAGCATCCGGTTCATCGACGATAACCGCTTGGAATCGACGCTCAAGCGCTTTATCCTTTTCGATATATTTCTGATATTCTTTAAGAGTAGTTGCACCAATGGCATGCAATTCACCTCTTGCCAAAGCTGGCTTCAATAAGTTGGCGGCATCCATGGCGCCTTCCCCTCCACCTCCGGCTCCGATCAAGGTATGAATCTCGTCAATGAAGAGAATAATCTCCCCTTCAGAGTCAGTCACTTCCTTGATCACCGCTTTCAGTCTCTCCTCGAATTCACCTTTGTATTTCGCACCAGCTACCAACAAACCCATATCCAAGGAGATAAGCGTTTTGGATTTTAGGTTTTCGGGCACATCCCCGGAAACGATTCGCTGAGCCAATCCTTCTACAATTGCTGTTTTACCTACCCCGGGTTCCCCCAAAAGGATAGGATTATTTTTTGTACGTCTTGCCAAGATTTGCAATACGCGCCTAATCTCTTCATCACGGCCAATGACAGGGTCTATTTTGCCCTTTTTGGCCAACTCATTTAGGTTTTTGGAATACTTTTCCAAAGCCCTATACTTACTTTCTGCGTTAGGGTCAGTCACTTTAGTTCCTTTTCGTAATTCTTTAATTGCTTCGATCAGGGGCTTTTCGGCCACACCTTGATCCTTCAAGAGTTGGGCAGTGGCATCTGCACCTGCCAAAATCCCCAAGAGCAAATGCTCAATGGCGACAAATTCATCCCCAAAGGTTTTGAGATAATCCTTCGCTTTGGTCAATGCCTGGTTAGCAGCACTTGATAGATATGGCTGCTGATTATCTCCGCTTACTTTAGGGAGCTTTCCCAATTGCTCATCAAGCTTTTGGGAAATCAACTGCTTATTCGCTCCGAGTTTTTTGAAGACAAAATCGGTGACGTTTTCATCCTCAAAAAAGACTCCTTTCAGCAAATGAGCTGGCTCAATGGTAGGTTGCCCTGCACCCATTGCCAGCTCAACGGCTTTCTGGATCGCCTCCTGAGATTTGATAGTAAATTGCTTGAAATCCATGTATCGCTAGTGGTTTAGTTGCTTTTTGATTCTCATAAATCTATTTAGCAAATCCACCTCCAAAGCGATTTTTCGGCCAGAATGACTGAAAAACCACCCCTATTTGAGTTGATTAGGAAATTTTGGCAGAAAAAAATCCCCCAAAATTTCAACTAAGGGGGATCGAAAGTTTTGACAATTAAATTATACAGGAACTAATGCTGTTTTTTAATTTCCTGACTTCAAAAGCTCTTTTGCAGGTGGAGCTTTCTGATTGCTTACTGACTTGCTGTTAATCAAGGATGGGAAAAATAATCTGACCCAATATTTCTCCTGTGTATAAAAGAGCGTCGTCATTCCATCAGAAACATCACTGATGGTATTCATATCTTGGCTATCAAGCCAATTTTGATCAAGAGCCTTGATCATCCGGTTTAAAGGCATGTAGGAGCCATCTGTTTTTTGGATATATACCGGAGTCATCAATTTTCCATTTTGGACAGTGGCCTTTCCCATATAGCATTCACTTTGGGAATTGTTGGTATTGATAATTGAAATAACTACCTCATACTCTCCATCCGTAGCCTTATTTGCACCTCTATTGTAAAACTCGATGTAATAATCCGAATAGCAACCTTTCACACCCTGCATGAAAATGCTGTTTTCGGTAGTAGGAGCTATTTGAGAAAATCCTGTTAGACTACTAACAAGAAATGAAAAAACGAGTAAAAATCTTTTATGCATCACTTTTTTAATTATTTAATTTTAATGTGGTCGGAATTTCGAAATAAATTTTTGAAAAACCCACCCTTTTACACCAAATCAATTTTGCTGGTTCTTTTTATAATTGGCCACTTTACCTTTCCATTAAAAATAGAAAAATAAAGCCTGATTTTTCTTCCTAAAAAATTCAAGAACTCGAAGAAAGTTTATTCACTTTTTAGATGAAATTTCTTTCTCAATTTTCTCAAAAAGCATTCCCTGGTCAATCATCAAACCAGGATACTCATCCTGAATCCGAGCAATTTGTTGCTTTGAAATATTTGAATTCCAAAGATAGATTCGGTTTAGATTTTTCATCTCAGAAAGACGAATTAAAGAAGAGTCCCCAACCGAAGTATTGTATAGATTAATGGATTCAAGGTTCTCCAATTTGGCAAGCATGGAAATCCCTTCATCAGTTATTTCATTATTATCGAGCCTGAGTCTAGTCAGGTTTGGGAACCCCCCAATAATTTCCAACCATGAATCCTCTGCTCCAGAGCCGCCCAAATCCAACCAAGTGATTTGCTCCCTTGCTAAATCCAAGACTTGAATATTTTCCTTGGTAAGATTTCCACCTCCGACTACGTCAAGAAAATTGTTATCATCAGAAAGGGTTGAGACCTTAAAACCTTGTTCTCGCAATTTCTTCAAATCCTCTTCAGGAAGTTTAGCAACTTGAATTTTTTCATAGTGAGCTTTTCTTTTGGTTGATAATCCATAAGTATTCTCTAAAAAAGATTGAATCTCCTCAGGAATACTCTCATCCGTTATTGCCAATTCGGGAGACATCCCATTTTTTATCCAAAAATCCAAAAGCGTGATTTCTCCATAGGAAAGCCCCGCACCTTTTGGTGGCATATACTTCTTACTCGTAGGATTTAGGGTCACTCTGCCAAAAAGCTCACTGGATTCAGGAGAACCTTTTTCGATAGCCGGACCACTATCCCCTCCAGCAAGTAAATCTTCAAGTGAATTAACATTCAAGCCTCCCTTTGGAGAATCTGCATTATGGCAATTCGCACATTTTTGACGGATGGTAGGCCCAATAATATGTTCAAAAATCAGCGTCGAATCTGAGTCTGAGGGGAATGCCAATGAGTCCTGCTCATAATTTGTACTTAGAAAAAGGTCCTGAACAAATTCAGGAGCATAGGTATATAGGTAATTTTCTCCATGGGTCAAGCCTCCTCCCAAATGACCAGTAATTGAAACACTTATAACTATAGCTCCAATGAGCATTCCAAAGGAGGATTTTTGATTAAGAATTGCTCGTTCCATTCGATCAATTTTCAATCTTGAATTGAAGGGAAGCCCTTTCTCACTTTTTCTAAAATATCCCAACATTAACAGAACAGCACCTATCGAAAGTACAGCTACCGCTATTCCCATTACTCGATGCCAAAAAAGATTTTCTGAAGGATATCCCCCTTCTTCCGCTAGAAAGAACCCTAAAATGACAGATACAATTGCGGAAAGTGCTCCAAGAAAAAGTGTTAGGGGCAAAGCATTGAGAAGAAATCGAAACCTTTTTGAATAGGAGAGCAGAAAAAGAATTGCCGCTAAAAGAAGAAAGCCAATAGGTAAATGAACCGAAAGTGAATGAAACCGACCCAAAAAAAGTGTAGTCTCGGACTGTAAAAGGATATACATAAGAGTAAAATTGACTTATTTAAAGATAACAATTTTGTACCTTACCTTACTGTATTACAAAGACTTATTATTTAAATTCAATCTCCTTCAACTCTATGAATTCTAAATTTTTGAAGTTTTATGCACTACTTTTTTTCATCCCATTTTTGATTTTTTCTTGTAAAAAAGCTACTGACACCCCTCAATCGCAAAAATCAGACAGCTATCTCTGGGAAGATCAAACAACTATTTATCTTCCCGAAACAGCCGAGTGGACCAATCGAGTTGAAGTAACAGATTTGAACAAAGACGGAATGATAGATTTGATTTTTGCGAATGGCGGGAATTATTCAGAAGCGGGAGAACTCGAGTCAAGCCGAGTATTTTTAAATCAGGGTCCGGAAAGACAATTCCTTGAAATTACTGACAGGGTTTTTGGTGAAGCGAAGTTCTATGCACGAGTGATCAAAGCTCGAGATTTGAATAAGGATGGCTATTTGGACCTGGTGATTGGAAATACCTTTCAAACACAAAGCGAACTCTATTTTGGTACCGAAGAGGGTGGCTTTATTCGAAAAACTTCCACCAACCTTCCTGCGATTTTAGCGAGTATTAGCGATTTGGAATTTGGGGATGTAGACAATGATGGGGATCTCGATATCATTTTGGCTGATTGGGGACCTGGCTCTAATATGGAGAATAATGGAGGAAGAACCATGCTTTGGTTGAATGATGGAAACGGGAAATTCGAAGATGCTACCGCCTCTCAAATGCCCGATATTTTGATTCAGTTTTCCTGGGATCTGGAGTTTATTGATTTTGATAATGACTTTGATCTGGATATTGCCATTTCCTGCAAACGGTGTGGAACAAGTCGGTTATTCGTGAATGATGGTACCGGGAAATTCGAGGATAAATACCTGCTGCCTGCCTATACAAATAATTATGAATTTGAAGCTATAGACATCAACCAAGACGGTTATTTGGATCTGGTGACTGTCAATGACGGGGAAATTGTTGGCCAAGTTTCTTGGTCAAGGAGAGAGCATATTTTTTTAAATGACAGTGCCAAGGGATTTATTGATGCAACAGCTCAGCTTTGGCAAGACCCGGATAATATTGGTGAAGACGATAATAATGTTGCCTTCTTGGATTTTGATTCGGATGGCGATCCCGATTTTATTTTGAGCAGCCTTACCGGTGAAGATCGGCTTCTGGTCAATGATGGATTAGGTAAATTCCAATTGAGACAGAAGGTTCTTTCCGGAAAAGATACCCCTCATACACTATCTCTGGTTTTTGCCGATATCAATAACGACCACAAAATGGACCTAGTCATGGGTCAAGGGGAAGGGGAAAAGGATATTGAAGAGCGAATTTTTATAGGAAAAGCAATTCCAGAAGATAGGGCAAAACCCATCATCTCTCATTTTGAGTTACTAGAATCGGAGCAAGAAATATTTGAAGTTAGGGCTAGGATTCATGACAACAAAAGCCCCAGCATTCCTGAAGATTGGGAATCAGTTTATTTAAAAGTCAACATGGACACAATAGCCATGCAATGGTATGGAGAATACCTATGGCGAGCTCAATTCAAAAATGTAGGAGAAGAGAATAATATCGAAATATGCGCATCCGATGCAGCCGGAAATCAGGCATGCCTCAAAATCCAATAACCAGGTTGGTTAACTTAAAATATCCTTAACCACCCTTCCTTCAACATCTGTAAGCCTGAATCTTCTTCCCTGGAATTTGTAAGTAAGCCGTTCATGATCCAAACCCATCAGGTGAAGCAGAGTCGCATTTAAATCATGGACATGCACAGGGTCCTCCACAACATGGTAGCCAAACTCATCGGTTCTTCCATATGTTAATCCAGCCTTCACTCCCGCTCCAGCCAACAACATCGTATAGGCATCCGGATGATGGTCCCTACCAAAATTATCTTTGGTCAATTGACCTTGAGAAAAGCAGGTTCGACCAAACTCTCCTCCCCAAACGACCAGAGTATCTTCCAACAATCCCCGCTGTTTCAAATCCATAATTAGAGCAGCGCTTGCTTGATCTACTTCTTTGGCCCTCTTTCCAATTTCTTTGGGTAAATCACTGTGATGATCCCATCCTCCATGATATACCTGAATAAACTTTACGCCACGCTCTGCGAGCCTTCTTGCAAGAAGACAATTACTAGCGAAGGTTCCAGGCTTTTTACTATCCTCCCCATATTGCTCATAGATATAGTCTGGCTCACCCTTCGTGTCAACTACCTCCGGAACAGAAGTTTGCATTCGAAAAGCCATTTCGTATTGAGCCATTTTTGCTTTGATCGCAGGATCCTCCCAAAATTCGAAAGCACCTTCCTGCATTTTCTTCAGGTAATCCAATTGCTCTCTTCGGGCTGATTCAGATACTCCAGGAGGATTGGTCAAAAACAAAACTGGATCTTTGCCTCCTCTAAAACGAACCCCTTGATGTTCAGCTGGTAAAAAGGCACTTGAATACAAACCTGCAAACCCTCCTTCCAAACCTTCTGTTTTGAGAACAATAAAGGCAGGAAGATTTTCATTATCAGATCCCAGACCATAGCTAATCCAAGAACCAAATGATGGCCGGCCTGGAAGTTCTGACCCCGTATTGGTGAACATTTGAGCAGGCTCATGCTGAACCGAAGCTGTATACATCGATTGGATTTTGCAGAGTTCATCCGTAATCTTCGACATGTAGGGCATCAAATCACTCATCCACATACCGCTTTGGCCATTCTGTTTGAAATTCCAGCGAGTTCCTACGAGTGGAAGAGAATTCTGAGCAGATACAGTCCCTGTCACTCGGTCTCCCAAAACGCTACCTGGAAGATCCTGTCCATTCATTTTCACCAACTGAGGTTTATAATCAAACAGATCCAATTGGGAAGGAGCACCTGCCATGTATAGGTAAATAATTCTCTTTGCTTTTGGGACAAAGTGAGGCCCGGTAGTAGATGCAAAAAGTGTGGTTGGATTGAGTAAAGAAGCTAAAGATACTGCACCAATCCCCAGTGAAGTTCTAGTCAAAAATTCTCTCCTTGTCAAAGGTGTATGTATATGATTGTGTCCCATGATTACCTTTTCATGTAAGTTTCATCGAAATTATAAATGGAGTTAGCAACTACTGCGAGCGCAGCGGTTTGGATTTTATCCAGCATTGGATCCCGTGGCCTTTCCCCGACTGCCAGCAATGAATCAGCACGGGCCGGATTTTCCTGGAAATATTTGAAAGCACTTTCGTAATGTTCCTTCAAGGTATTCAAAAGCTGATCATTGGGACTCACTCCTGTGGATAGCCGGAAACTAAGCGTAAGCCTCTCTTCCAATGATTCCTTTTCTTTGATCACGAGCTCCGATAAAAATCTAGATGCCTCCACAAATTGAGGAGCATTTAACAGGTTCAAAGCCTGAAGCGGAGTATTGGTATTTTCCCTTCTGGTAATACAAATTTCACGGTTTCCAGCATCAAACGTAACCATAAAAGGTGCTGGAGAAAATCTTCTTGAAAAGGTGTATAAACTCCTTCTGTATAAATTCAATCCAGTATCCTGCTTGTATTTATGAAGTTTGAAAGAGAAATCTCCTAACTCAGCCCAAAGACCTTCTGGCTGATATGGTTTCACGCTAGGCCCTCCCACCTCTTTATTTAAAATGCCACTTGAAGCCAAAGCATTATCTCGGATAAATTCCGCCGGTAAGCGATAACTGCTAGCCCGAGCATAATACTTATTATCAGGATCTTGCTCGTATTTTTCTTCATCCGCAAAGGAAGACTGCTGGTACGTTGCTGACATCACCATCAACTTCAACATTTTTCTCAAATCCCAATCACTCTCCATGAACTCGTTCGCAAGCCAATCCAAAAGTTCAGGATGCGTGGGCAAATCACCTTGGATTCCAAAATCCTCCGAGGTCTTTACAATCCCCTTCCCAAAAATCATTTGCCAATAGCGATTAATAATTACTCGAGAAGTGAGTGGATTTTCTGGATTTACTAGCCATTTAGCAAGGCCTAGTCGATTTCTGGGATAATCCTCCGGAAAGGGTAAAATATACTCCGGAGTGCTTGGCTGAACTTCTTCGAGATACTGATTATAAATTCCTCGACTCAATAAATAAGTTGGTCGAGGTTTAGGCATATCTTCCATGACCATCACTTCCCGAACAGAGCCTAATAGAGCCGTTTTTCTTTTTCTCAATTCTCGAATCTCATTCCTGAGATCAATGGCAGATTTCTCTTGCGAAATAAGATGCTCTAATGCCAAAGACTCTGAAATTGAATTCTCCTCCAAACCGCCGAGAGAAGCCATTTCTATAGAAGACAATTCCCGATCATACAACTTCACTTCATCCATTACTCCCCTGTAAATTCCAGGATCAAATGAGAAAAGCCTGTAGCTTTTTCCAAGCCGAACTGGAAGCGTATCCAATTTGGAAGTGTATTCATGAATTGGAAGAATACTTCGACTTAATTTATCGGTTAGAATTGATAGTTCTTGATTTTCACCATTGATAAAGATTGAAATTCCTGAAGCCTTACCTGTCCCATCATAAGTAAATCCAACTTGAGACCAGCGAGCAAATTCTACCACCTGCTTTGTTGTCACCTCAATATAATCATCCGGAAGGCGGTGAATTAGACGGAGATTGAGATGATTAGTGGAATCGAGAAACATTTCCCATCCCCGATAAAAACTGCCGAAATTCCCACTGTTTCCAATAATATTTTGAATGTGCCTTGTATCTTCTTTTTTGGGATTAATCCATAGGCTCACACTGAAGGGATCATAGAGATCATAAAACCCAGATTCATTTAAGCTGACATAATCATAGTCATCATCGAAAGAAACTCCTTTTCCAAACTTACCTTCAACTAATTCTACCCCAAGTGTTGCCTCAGATTTTTTATTCTTATCGAGAATTAATACCTCCTCAAATTCGACTTTCTTTTTCTTTGCCTTTTTAATAGAGTCAATCTTAGCCTTTTCCTTCGGTGACTTTTTCTTATACTCTTCAGCTTCCTCCTCAGCAAATGGATTCATCTGCTTTTTAGGACGTTTTGTCTTTTCAAAAGACTCAAAGGAAAAAGCGCCAACTTCATTTTCTATCTTTTTTATTCCCCCAATTTCAGCCACATAATCCTTGATCTCGGAGGCCTTTATTCTCTTTAATTCATTTTCTTTTTCCAAAATCAATTTGTCCAAAGAATCTAATTCACTTTTTTGGGAATCCTTAAAAAGAAGAAGTGTAGGAGGCCGGTTCAAATCTGTTGGTCCCAATCCATATTCATCAATGCTGTTGAAAAAAGCGGATAGCTGGAAAAAATTCTTTTGGCTAATTGGGTCA
Organism: Algoriphagus sp.; assembly: GCF_013373065.1. Lineage (GTDB taxonomy): Bacteria > Bacteroidota > Bacteroidia > Cytophagales > Cyclobacteriaceae > Algoriphagus. The sequence continues at coordinate 94,809 of NZ_JABXIN010000015.1, read as the reverse complement.
AATTTATGGTCGTGACACCTCGCACAGCCCATGGTCAGGCCCAAAAATGCCGTGCCGGTGGTGGATGTCCGCTCAGCAACATATTCTACTCGATATTCCTCTGAAACAGACCCCGCAGATGCTTCCATGGGATTCAACCTATAAAATGCAGTTGCAAGTTTATCATCTGTAGAGGCATTAGGCAGTAAATCTCCTGCAACCTGTTTCGTGATAAAATCCCGATGAGACATATTGCTTTTGAACGCTTCTATCACCCAATCCCGATAAGGCCACATCTCTCTATACCCATCAAAAGACACTCCGTGTGAATCAGAATATCGAGCCACATCTAGCCATTCCATTGTTAGACGCTCCGCATGTTCTTGGGATTCGAGAAGTCTATCAACCACTTTTTCAAAAGCATCAGGTGATTCATCGGAAAGAAAAGCATCCATTTCTTGGATAGTTGGAGGAAGTCCGGTCAAATCCATCGTGACTCTTCGTAAGAGCCTTTCTTTATCAGCTATGGGATTAGGTGTAAGATTCTGCTGCTGCAGTTCCTTTTGAATAAAATGGTCGATTGGATTATTTCTTTTCCAATCCGTATCTAAACTAGGTATTTCAGGAGATTCAACCGGAATAAAAGACCAATGATCTTTCCATTCTGCTCCTTGTTGCACCCATTTGGCTATGATGGCAATTTCCTTCGGACTTAGCGATAGATTTGATTCAGGTGGAGGCATGATTGTCTCTGGATTCAAACTGATCATCCGGTGAAAAACCTCACTGGATTTTAGATTTCCTTTAACAAAAGCCTTTTTACCTGAAGCTAATTTCTCAAACGCCTCAGATTCGATATCCAACCTAAGCCCTGCTTTTCTCGACCCCTCATCCGGCCCATGACAGGCATAGCATCGGTCAGCCAAGATTGGTTTTACATGAAAATTGTAATCGATTTGATCAGGCAATTCCGAATATGCCAATTCTACTTCGTCTGGCAAGGAAGGTTGACATGCAAAGACAACTTGAAGAATTAGAAGTGAAATAGTGGAAATCCAAGCACCAGGCCAATAAAATTGTTTATAGTTAAGTTTCATAAAAAAATATTTATACTAAATATAAGGATTTATCTATAAAGCACTGATTTTAAGAGAAATACTTTCCTTGAAAAAATACAATTTCCTATCCTTACATATCTCCAAAAAATAAAAATCCAGACTTTCTCAAGTCTGGATTTTCAACTCTTTCGAAGCAATAAATTAAAACCTTACTTGGAAGAAAACTCCTCCACAGCCTTCCAAACTCGAAAAATATTTTTGTAGCAAATTTTTTCAATATCCTCACGAGAATAGCCTCTCTTCAGAAGTTCGGCAATCAAATTTGGAAACATCGAAACATCCTTTAAACCTGTCGGCAAAGAATCTCCTACTCCATCAAAATCAGATCCGAAACCCACATAATCAACCCCAACTAGACTAACTACGTGGTCGATATGATCGGCAACTTTTTGAACGGTAGGAAAAGGATTATTCGCAGCTGCATATTCAGCGATGTAAGCTTGAGCGGCAGAATCTCTTCTGCTCAAATTGTTTTCTGCGAGCCAATTCACAATATGCTCCCGGACTTTTGCCTGACCAGCAGCATAGGTAGAATCAATGAAGCTTCCACCAAAATTAATCATCATTACTCCCCCATTTTCAGCCATTGCTTTGACCAGTTCGTCACTCATATTTCGCTCAAAACCGGGTGTAAACTTTCTTGCGGAAGAATGGGAAGCAATGACTGGAACTTGGGTGATCGCCAATGCATCCAGAAAAGTCTCATCAGATACATGGCTCAAATCCACCATAATTCCTACCCGATTCATTTCCTTCACCACTTGCTCACCATACTCACTCAATCCTCCATGTGGTCTTAATGAATCATAACTACTATCTCCAATTAAATTGGCTTTTCCATGCGTAAGAGTAATATACCGGATGCCTCGTTGGTGAAAGTATTCCACATTTTTGATATCATCCTCTAGTCCAGCTCCATTCTCCATGCCCATAGGCAGAGAAATCAATCCCTTGGCGAAATTGGCTTCGATATCAGCTGGGCTGTAGGCCATGGCAAACTTATCCGGGAATGTTTGAGCTAGACGCTCAGTCATCAAAATCAAGGAATCCGCCAAAGCTTTTGACGCTCCAGGTATTTGTTGATTTCCTGCAGGAATGTAAATCGACATAAATGGCGCATCGAGGCCTCCCTCCTTGGACCGGGGATAATCAAAATTTCCATCAGGAGTACGTACTGAGACGTCTAATATTTCTCGCTGAAGAGTAAAGCCCCCAACCTTCATTCGGTAGGGAAGATCCACATGGCCATCGACCATAATGGTGGATTGGGCAATTTCTTTTGCGACTTCAAAACGTTCCGCATCGGACATTTTAGTGTAATCTACCGCCTCTTCTTTGGGCTGACAGGCAAAAGCAATCAAAAGAGCAACAACTAGGAAAATGGAATTTTTCATTTCATGATAATTTGACTTGGAAGATAAATGCTTTCGCTGGCTAATCCCAAAAAAATACATAGAAGGCCACTACACCCAAAGAAATGTTCAATTCGGATTTATACTTTCCCCCAATTCCAAATAATCAATCGAATATTCGTAAATTTCTATAAATCAAACCCCAGCATCATGAAAAGGCTTTTCCTTCCCCTAATAGGTCTTTGGCTTATTTTTTCCTGCCAATCAACAGAACACGCTCCGATCACCATTCAGATTAACCCTGAGCTCCAATCCGATTTGAAAGATGGAAGACTATTGCTCATTTTCTCAACAAATCCAGATGTCGAACCTCGCTTTGGCATCAATGACAGAGCAACGACTAATCAGGTTTTTGGAATGGATTTCGAAAATTACCATTCAGGTGAAGCTATAAATTTTGACAAGGATAGTTTTGGTTACCCTGTGGAAAATATTGAATCCCTTCCTGAAGGAGACTACACGATACAGGCTTTTATCCAAAAACATGAAACATTCAATCGGGAAGATGGGCATACAGTCAAGCTCCCTATGGATCAAGGAGAAGGAAGACAATGGGCCCGAGCTCCAAATAATATTTACAGTACTCCTCAGCAAATCAAATGGAGTAAAGGAAAGGCCCTTGAACTAACCATCGATCAGATCATACCACCGGTGGATGAGCCTGAAGACACTGAATACATCAAGCATATTAAAATCAAATCGGAAAAACTATCCGAATTTTGGGGGAGAGATATGTATTTAGGAGCACATGTATTGTTACCCGAAGGATTCAATGAAAATCCTAATCAATACTATCCTCTGATGGTCTTTCATGGTCATTTCCCTTCCGATTTTGGAGGTTTTCGGACCATTCCACCCGACCCCAACCTTCCTGAAGATAATTACAATGCCCGATTTGGAATCTATGGATATGAAAAAATCCAGCAGCAGGAGGCTTATGATTTTTATCAAAAATGGATTTCCCCGGACTTTAAGCGCTTTATCGTGATTGAAATTCAGCATGCCAACCCATATTATGATGACAGCTATGCCGTCAATTCGGAAAATTTAGGTCCCTATGGAGATGCTATCACCTATGAACTGATTCCTTACATCGAAGAGCAATTTAGGGGAATCGGCGAAGGATGGTCCAGATTCTTGTATGGTGGATCTACTGGCGGTTGGGAAGCCTTAGCAGTACAAGTATTTTATCCTGATGAATACAATGGATGCTTTGCTGCTTGTCCTGATCCCATTGACTTTCGCGCCTATACTTCTGTCAATATTTATGAAGATGAAAACGCCTATTATCAAACTGGTCCATTCCGAAATACGCTTCGTCCAGGCCACCGCAACTACTTGGGGCATGTAGATGCAATGCTACGGGATATGAATCACCGAGAATTAGCAATCGGCGGACCTAAATCCCGATCAGGCGACCAATTTGATATTTGGCAGGCTGTATTTTCTCCAGTAGGGGACGATGGTTACCCTGTCCCAATTTGGGATCGATACAGCGGGGAAATCGATCCAGTTGTTGCTGACTATTGGCGAGAAAATTATGATCTTCGCCACATCATGGAGCGGGATTGGAAAACACTGGGTCCAAAGCTTGAGGGGAAGATCCATATTTACTGTGGAGACATGGACAATTACTATTTGAACAATGCCGTGTACTTAACAGAGGAATTTTTGGAAAAAACCGAAAACCCTTACTATGATGGAGAAGTTGCATATGGTGATCGGGCCGAGCATTGCTGGAATGGCGATCCGGATTTACCAAATTACATAAGCCGACTTCGGTACAATACTCTTTATTTGGACAAAATCCAGAAACGTCTAGAAAACTCTGCCCCTTCTAATTTTAATCTTAAAAACTGGACACTAACCAAAAATTAAAACTCATGAAAAACTATCTCAAAGCATCGATTTATGGAATCGGAGCTATTGTGCTTTTAGCGCAATGTACTCCTCAAAAAACTACTGAAACCGAAGAAACTGTCATCGTAGAAGAAGTAAAAACACCCAGCCTAACCTTAGTTTGGGAAACTCCGGAAACATTAGAAACTGTGGAATCTGTATTATTTGATGAATCCACTGGAAAAATTTACACTTCCAACATTATCGGTATGGATCCACTGGAAAAAGACGGCAAGGGATCCATTTCCATTATCGGAACCGATGGAAGCATCATCGAGCAGGACTGGGTGACTGGTTTGAATGCCCCTAAAGGGATGGCTATTTCCAATGGTCATTTGTATGTGACTGATATCGATCAATTGGTAGAAATCAACCTTGAGTCAGGTGAAATTACCAACAAATGGGCTGTGGAAGGTTCTCAATTCTTGAATGATGTTGCTGCACATGATGGAGTGGTTTATTTCACTGACATGAATACTGGAAAGGTTCACAGATATCAAAACGGAAGCATTTCTACTGTTTCTGAAGGTCATACTTCTATCAATGGAATTGCTGTTGCCAATGACGGAAACATTTATGGATTAGATGAAAGCGGCCTAAAAAAGTGGAATGCAGATGGAAGCACCACAATTGTAAATGCTGAAGTAACTGGTGGAGATGGATTGGTGATTTTGGGGAATGACAATTTTGTAGCTTCCCGATGGGTTGGAGAAATTTGGTTTGTATCTCCTGATGGCGCAACAAAAATGCTGGATACCAAAGAAGCTGAATCCAATACGGCTGACATCGGATTCAACGCTTCTGAAAACATCGTTTACGTTCCAACCTTCTTTAAAAATAAGGTGGCGGCCTATAAATTAGACTATTAATTCGTCAAAGGTTTTAGCTTTAAAGCCTGCAAAATTTTGCAGGCTTTTTTTATATCCCAAAAAACACCCTTTGGTGGAAGCCAAACCGCGATTTAGCTTTTTTAATACTATTTCTGCCTATTAGTCCGTACCTTGTAGGAATATTACTTTCTCAAACCAGCATTAAAGCTAAATTATGAGTACATCAAAGCCAATCAATCACGAACTGGAGAAAAACATGGAAGTAATTTCCCAGTTGGATGACATCGTCGGTGAAGCAGTAGATACCATTCTAGTTGATCCCGATGATTGCTGGCAACCATCCGATTTTCTTCCAGATTTTCAAAACCCTGAGGTTTTCGAAGAAGTCAAATTACTCCAAAAAAGAGCCGAAGGAATCCCCGACACAGTTTTAACTTCCCTTATTGGAAATATGATTACGGAGGAAGCACTTCCCTCCTACCAAACCTACTTCAACCTATTGGAAGGCATCAATGATGAACGATCATTGCTCAATCCTTCAGGCTGGGTCCGTTGGTCAAAATCTTGGACTGCTGAAGAAAACAGACACGGGGATTTGCTAAATAAATACCTCTATCTCACGGGCCGTGTCGATATGAATGCAGTGGAGCGAACAATCCACCGTTTAATCACAAACGGGTTTGACCCAAAATCGGAATCAGACCCTTATCAGGCCATGATTTATACCAGTTTTCAGGAGCGAGCTACAAAGATTTCCCATGTGAATACCGGTAAATTAGCAGATAAGGCAGGAGATCATGTCCTTTCAAAAATTTGTAAAACCATTGCAGGTGACGAAGCAAGACATGAAAAAGCTTATAAGACATTCATGTCAAAGATTTTCGAAATCGACCCAAGCGGAGCTATACTGGCATTTGAAAAAATGATGCGAAAGCAAATTGTAATGCCCGCTGTTTTAATGGGAGAAGGAAGCAGCAATCCATCCCTTTTTGAGCAATTCTCTGCCATTACCCAAAAAGTAGGGATTTACACAGGTTGGGATTATGCAAGAATTATTCAACATCTCGTAGATCATTGGAAAATCGAAGCATTAACTGGACTTAATGATGTGGCTGCAAAAGCCCAGGATTATTTATCCAACTTGGCAGATCGCTATATGCGTTTGGCAGATCGGATGAAAGCTCCCGATGAAGTCCAACTTGCTTGGTTAAAATAACACCATTGTCCTTCCTTTTTGGGAAGGACTTTTTTATTCCAAAACATTGCACCCATGAAAAAACTTCTGACTCTTGGATTTATTCTTTCATTCCTATCCACTCAATCCTTCGCTCAGCAATTAAAAGTCAACCCAGATAGACTGCATGAGACCTTGATGAAACTTTCAACCTTTGGAAAAAATGCACAAGGAGGCTCTGATCGAGTAGCCTTCTCAGATTTTGACATCCAAGGACGTAACTATGTGATGGGGTTGATGAAAGAAGCTGGATTGGATGTTTCCATTGATTTTGCAGGAAATATTATTGGAAAAAGAGCAGGTCAAAACCCAAACCTTAAGCCCATTGCCTTTGGTTCTCATATTGATGAAGTACCCAATGGAGGCGATTATGATGGACCGGTGGGATCATTAAGTGCAATTGAAGTGATCAAAACCCTTCAAGAAAATTCCATTTCAACACAACACCCATTGGAAGTAATCATATTTACCAATGAAGAAGGTGGCGTGATTGGAAGCAGGGCATTGGTTGGATCATTAAGTGAGGAAGCCCTCCAAGTCGTGAGCAATGCAGGAATCACTCAATATGAAGGAATCAAAAAATTGGGAGGTGATCCTGATCGAATTCCCGAAGTAGCAAGAAAATCTGGAGATCTAGCCGCTTTTCTGGAACTCCATATCGAACAAGGAGCGAATCTCTACAACGAAAAACTGGATATTGGTGTAGTGGAAGGAATCGTTGCCATCGAATGGTGGGAATTTACTTTTAAGGGGTTCGCAAATCATGCCGGAACTACTCCTATGAATCTTAGACAAGACCCAATGCTTCCAGCAGCTAAATTCATTCTTGCGGTAAATGAAACCATTCGCTCCATTGAAGGTCGTCAGGTTGGAACAGTAGGGAAAATTCAGGCTTTCCCGGGAGCGGGGAATGTTATTCCTGCCGAAGTGAAATTGAATCTGGAAATGCGGGACCTTTCATCTGAAAAGATTTGGGATATTTACCGAAGCTTGGAAAAACAAGCTCACCAATTTGCTGAAGAATTCAATGTTGAATTGGATATCCGCCACATCGATGTAGCCTCTACCCCTGCTTTGGCAGATCCTGAAATTCGAAAAGTCATTCAATCTACAGCAGAATCCTTAGGTTTATCCACACTAAGCCTTCCAAGTGGTGCCGGACATGATGCCCAAGAAATGGCTCGAATTGCCCCAATGGGAATGATATTTATTCCAAGCAAAGATGGAATTAGCCACTCTCCACAAGAATTTTCTACTAAAGAAGACATTGCAAATGGAGCAAATGTCCTTTTGAATACCATTTTACAATTAGATCGAGAGATTAAATAAGTTCCGCCCAAAATCTTGAACTTTCTTCCTGAATTAATGATTTAATGTCTATACATGAATTAATTTAAATTGAAGATAATGCTACGATCCATTAAAAAAATACATGGCGCAGAATACCGCCCAATTGCAGATTTGATCACGTATAGCCCGATGCCAACCCGGAGCTTGGATATGATTGACCCTTTTCTTTTTCTGAACCACCATGGGCATCAAACTTACCCTGAAAACAACCGGGGACTGCCTTTTGGACCACATCCCCACAGAGGAATGGAAACCGTCACTTTTATTCTAGAAGGAGACATTATGCATAAGGATTCCTCTGGTCATGAATCCGTAATTGAGGCAGGAGGAGTTCAATACATGACTGCTGGAAAAGGCCTCATTCATGCAGAAGTCTCCAGTTCGGAATTCAAAAAGAAGGGTGGAGATCTCGAGATTTTACAACTATGGATGAATCTACCTGCAGCAAAAAAAATGGTAACCCCGCACTATGTGGGATTGCAGAAAGAAGAAATTCCAACCTTAGAATTGGACGAAGGGAAAGTAAAAGTACAGCAACTATTCGGAGAATGGAATGGAGTTTCCGGTGCTTTTGAAGGCAATTTCCCAGTTAGTTTAAGTACTATTTATGTGGATGAGGGAGGAAAATTTGAAAAAGAAATTCCAGCTGAAGAGAATATTTTCTTTTACATCGTTCGGGGAAAAGTAAGCGTGAATGGACAGAGTATTCCATTCAGAAATTTGGTCGAATTCTCAAATGAAGGTTCAACTTTGAAAGTAAATGCTGATGAGGATTCAGTTGTGATTCTGGGTCATGCGCTGCCTTTCAATGAGCCCGTGGTTGCTCAGGGCCCTTTTGTCATGAATACAGAGCAGCAGATTTATGAGGCTTATCAAGACTACCAAACAGGGAAATTCGGTTCTTGGAATGGCTAAGAATCAATAATGTCCTGAGAAATCAGTCTGTAAATTTCTGCCAACTGTTCATTATAATTTAGAAAACGGTGATGCTCTTCCAAGGTCTCGTAATCTTCCCGGATTGCGGGACCAGTTTGAGCTTTTTTGGCCCCAATCTGCAAACTTTTTGAAATCGTTTCAACGATGAGTGGTTTCAACATTTCAAAATCTAACCCTTGTCTTTGCATCAATTCCTCTGCAATTCGAATCATGTGATTGGTAAAATTGCTGGCAAAAACCGCAGCGATATGCACCGCCTTTCTGTCTTTAGATCGGACAGTATAGATGTGATGAGATAAGCTTTTCGCCAATTTTCGAAGAATCTTTAAAATTTCCTGGTCATCCGATTCCAACAAAAAAGAGACCTCAGAAATATCCGTTTTTTGGCCTTTGGTAAAAGACTGCAAAGGATAAAAAATTCCTGTATATGAAGCTGAACTATAGTTTAGAATATCCAAGGGTAAAGTACCGGAGGTATGAACCAAGATACTTTCCTCAGGAAGAATAACGGCATCTGCAATCTCGGGAACAGCATCATCTTTAACGCATAGAATAAAAATCCGAGCTTCACTATCGGAGAAATCTAAATCATCTTTGGGAAGAGCCGTATACAGGCGTTCCGTGACGTGCTTAGCATGATCTAAATTGCGAGAATAGACTTCTGTAATTTGATGTCCTGCATTCTCCAACGCAGGTGCCAAATGCCATGCAACATTACCCGCACCCAAAAAAGCGATTTTATAAGTCATGAATGAATTAAATCATTTTTAGCAGAAATAAAAAAGCCAAATTCAATGATTGAATTTGGCTTTCCTTCTTTTTAAATCTTTGAATTAAATATGCAAAGCTCGATTTTCAGTTGCCGCTAAACAAGCCTCCTTAAATGCTTCTGTATAAGTTGGATGTGCATGTGACATCCGTGCGATATCTTCCGCAGAAGCTCGATATTCCATCGCAACAACAGCCTCAGCAATCATGTCTGCAGTTCGTGGACCAATCATATGCACACCTAGAATTTCGTCGGTTTCAGCATCCGCTAACACCTTCACCAGCCCATCAGTATCCATAGAGGCTCTCGCACGACCTGATGCCATGAATGGGAATTTACCAACTTTATATTTTCGTCCACTTTCCTTTAACTGCTCTTCCGTGTAACCTACAGAAGACACTTCCGGCCAAGTGTATACAACTCCTGGAATCAAAAGGTAATTGATATGTGGCTTTTGACCTGCAATAGTTTCAGCCACAAACACTCCTTCTTCCTCTGCCTTGTGGGCGAGCATGGCTCCCTTCACAACATCACCGATAGCATAGATATGAGGCACCGAAGTTTGAAGATGATCATTAACTTCAACTTGGCCTCTTTCGTTGATTTTTACTCCCGCAGCTTCAGCATTCAAGCCGTCCGTATATGGCCGGCGGCCAATGGAAACCAACACATAATCTCCTTTCAACTCAACTGCTTCTCCTTTACTATTTTCTGCAGTGACAATTACTTCCTTGCCTTTATTTTCTACAGCAGTGACCTTGTGCTTAAGATAAAAATCAAACCCCAGCTTCTTGAGGGACTTTTGCAATTCCTTACCCATGGTTTTATCCATGGATGGAATCAAGGAATCCAAATATTCAACCACGGAAACTTTTGCTCCCATTCGACCATAAACAGAACCTAGCTCCATCCCGATTACTCCTCCGCCGATCACGATCAAATGTTTCGGGATCTCCTTCAGCTTCAAAGCTTCCGTAGAGGTAATGATTCGTTCCTTATCGATTTTGATAAAAGGAAGAGATGCCGGTTTGGAACCCGTAGCAATGATGATATTCTTTCCTTGAATCTGCTCCTCACTACCATCTTCCTTGGTCACTTTGATGGTATTCGCATCAACAAATGAACCCACTCCTTGATGAACCTCAATTTTATTCTTTTTCATCAAGTATTGAATCCCATCAACATTTTGCTTGACCACATCCTCTTTCCGAGCAATCATTTGCTTTAAATCTACCTTAAGATTGGAAAGATTGATTCCATGGGTTTTAAATGTATGGAGGGCATTGTGGTAATGCTCCGAAGAATCCAAAAGCGCCTTGGATGGAATACATCCCACGTTGAGACAAGTTCCTCCAAGAGTAGGATATTTCTCAATAATGGCTGTTTTCATTCCCAATTGTGCGCCTCTGATAGCCGCCACATATCCACCTGGTCCTGAGCCAATTACTATTAAGTCGTACATTTTTTAGACTTTGTACAATGTACTCAGTACGAAGTACTAAGTATATTGAGGTTATACATTCAAGTTTTGTTTGAGCTTTACTATCATATTTTGAATATGTTCAAGCTCTTTTTCAATTATTTCAAAATCATCATTATTGACATAGCCCAAACGATTTGAAATAATCATTTGAGTATCCAATTCAAAAGAAGAACCCAGCGAAACACCTAAGAAATGGTTAAAGTCTTTATTAGTATTTCTTCCAGCTCCCTCTGCAATATTTGAAGGGATAGAAATTGCACATCTGTTAATTTGAGAAATTAGGCCAAATCTCTCCTCAGAGGGCAACTTTTCTGTGACTCGGTACACTTCTACAGCAAGATCTATGGCCTTTTGCCATACTTTTAATTCTTTATAGCGATGCATGATTGAAAAATTTTAGTAAAATATATTTTCTACAAATTACCTAAAATCCTCTTTCATCCATCAAGCCAAGGACAATTTGAAACAAATACCAAGCTCTCAAAATATCTCGGATTAAATCATTGTACTTGATACTTTGTACTTGGTTCACTATTAAACTCCAAATAACAATCGCTCTGGTTCTTCAAGCAATTGCTTCACTCGTACCAAGAAGCTCACAGACTCTCGTCCATCGATGATGCGGTGATCATAAGAAAGAGCCACATACATCATAGGAAGGATTTTCACTTCACCGTTCACTGCCATCGGACGCTGAACGATATTATGCATTCCTAAAATCGCAGACTGAGGAGCATTGATGATCGGAGTAGACATCATAGAACCAAATACACCGCCATTGGTAATGGTGAATGTTCCTCCAGTCATCTCTTCGATAGATAATTTATTATCGCGAGCCTTGGTAGCTAAGCGAACGACCTCTTTCTCGATTTGGTCGAAGCTCATCCCTTCTGCATTTCGAATTACTGGAACGACTAATCCTTTTGGAGCAGATACCGCAATGGAGATATCACAATAATCATGATATACAATTTCGTTTCCATCGATTTTTGCATTTACAGCTGGCCATTCCTGCAGGGCTACACAAACAGCTTTGGTGAAGAATGACATAAAGCCTAGTCCAACACCGTGTTTTTCCTTGAAAAGGTCCTTGTACTTGGAGCGAAGATCCATAATGGGTTTCATGTTGACTTCATTAAATGTCGTCAACATTGCCGTTTCATTTTTCACCGCAACCAACCGTCGGGAAACGGTTCGGCGAAGCGAGGACATCTTCTCACGTTTTTCATCTCTTGAGCCAGCTACTCGAACTGCTGATTGTGCCACTGGCTCTTCTTTATTCTCTTGTTTTGGTGCTACTGGCGCTTGTTTTTGAGCGGCTTGAGCATCTTCTTTGGTGATTCGACCATCTTTTCCGCTTCCCTTTACTTCCTCTGGGTTAATTCCTTTTTCTGCCAAAATCTTAGAAGCTGCCGGTGAAGCATGACCTGAAGCATAGGATTCCTTGGAAGGAGCTGAAGTAGAAGCCGGAGTGGAAGATGGAGCTTCAGAGCTAGCAGCAGCAGGCTTTCCTTCCATCACCTCAATCTTACAAATCAATCCACCGATTTCGAGGGTTTCACCTTCCTGAGCGACATGTCTCAATATACCAGTTGCCTCCGCAGGTAATTCAAAGGTTGCTTTATCAGAATCGACTTCAGCAATAATTTCATCCAGTTCCACAAAATCTCCATCTGCCTTCAACCAATTGGCTAGAGTAACCTCTGTGATAGATTCACCTACTGTAGGAACAACCATTTCTTTGACTTCACCCGTAGCTTTTGGAGAAGCAGAACTTGAACTTGCTTCTGCTGGAGCATTAGAGCTAGGTCTTTCAGAAGAAACGCCAGAAGTAGATTCTTCAATGACACAAATTACTGCACCAATTTCTAGTGTATCTCCTTCTTGGGCTTTAATGCGAAGTGTTCCCGCAGCCTCTGCCGGAAGCTCGAATGTTGCTTTATCAGATTCTAATTCACACAGCACTTCGTCCATTTCGACTTGGTCACCGTCTTTTTTGAACCACTGACCTACCGTCACCTCGGAGATGGATTCCCCAACGGCCGGAACTTTGATTTCTTTGCTCATGAGATTATGGTTTTGGCTTCTACCTATCGGTCAAAGCATCACTTTGATTATTCTGGATTGATTATTTTAAAATTTCAGGGCTCTAGTTATGATATTTTTTTGCTCTTCGACATGGACCTTATTGTAACCTGTAGCTGGAGAAGCCGATACTTTCCGTGCTATCAACTCCAAGCTGAGTTCTTTGTAAAGTAGGCGAAGCATATAAGTCCAGTAGCCCATATTTTCTGGTTCCTCCTGTACCCAAACCAATTCCGCATTTTTATATTGCTTCAATGCCTCCATGATTTGCTTTTTGGGAAGCGGATAGATTTGTTCGATTCGGATGATGGCTACATTATCGATTTTCTCTTTTTCCCTAGCCTCCTCGAGGTCATAATAAATTTTGCCTGTACAGAGAATAACACGTTTTACTTTCTTAGGATCAACCGTGCTATCTGTAATAATTTCTTTGAAATTGCCGGAAGTAAATTCCTCAATAGGAGACATTACTTTAGGATGACGCAACAAGGATTTAGGTGACATGACCACGCATGGTTTTCTAAAATCCCAAGCCACCTGTCTTCTCAATAAATGGAAGAAATTAGATGGGGTCGTGATATTTGCTACGATCATGTTGTATTCTGCAGAAAGTTGCAAGAATCGCTCTGGTCTCGCATTGGAATGTTCCGGACCTTGACCTTCATATCCATGAGGGAGGAGCATCACAATTCCATTCTGTTTTTGCCATTTGGATTCACCAGAAGAAATAAACTGGTCAATCATGGTCTGCGCTCCGTTTGCAAAATCACCAAATTGAGCTTCCCAAATAGTCAATGAATGAGGATTCGCCATGGCATAACCATATTCAAAACCTAATACAGCATATTCGGAAAGAAGGGAATTATAAATGTAAAATTGCCCTTTTCGCTCCGGCATTTCCCGCAAGGAATTATAAGGTTGATTAGTGGTTGCATCATGAATGACCGCATGCCGATGGGAAAAAGTCCCTCGCTGAACGTCCTGACCTGTAATCCGAACGGTTTTTCCTTCCAAGAGAAGTGAGCCATAAGCCAGCAATTCTGCAGCGGCCCAGTTCAAACTTTTGGATTCAAAGAACATTTCCTTCCGCTGCTTCATCTGAACTTCAATCTGCTTAATTGCCTTGAAGCCTTTTGGAATAAAGGTTAATGCTTGAGCAACTGTATCAATCATTTCAGAAGCAATTCCGGTTTCAGGAGATTTTTCAAAATCTTCCGGCTTGGAATGTCGTAGATTTCCCCACTCCCGCTCGAATTTGGTCATATGGTAAGGAAGCGGTTTTTCCTTCACCATATTCAATCGGTCCTGTAGGAGTTTACGGAACTCCTTGTCCATTTGCTTTGCAATCTTCGCATCGATATCACCTCGCTCTGTCAATTTTTTAATATATACCTCACGAGGGTTCGGATGCTTGGAAATAATATTATAAAGTTCAGGCTGCGTGAACTTCGGTTCATCTGATTCATTATGTCCATGTCGACGATAACAAACCATATCTACGAAGATATCTCTGCCGAATTTCTGTCTGAATTCAACCGCCAATTTTGCTGCAAATACCACCGCTTCTGCATCATCTCCATTCACGTGGATAACAGGAGCGTCAATAATTTTTGCAACGTCGGTACAATAGATAGAAGAGCGGGCATCATCAAAATCAGTGGTAAAACCGACTTGATTATTGATCACAAAATGGATAGTTCCTCCGGTATTGTAACCTTTCAGACCAGCCATCTGAGTTACTTCATAGACAATGCCTTGTCCTGCGACTGCAGCATCACCATGGATTAAAATCGGAAGCGCTTTTTTGGCATCACCTTTATGCTCCGAGTCAATTTTTGCTCTAATAAACCCTTCCACCACAGGGTTCACTGCCTCTAGATGTGAGGGATTTGGAGCTAATTTGAGATGAATATTTTTATTATCGGGAGTAACCAAATCGGATGAATAGCCCATGTGATATTTCACGTCACCATCACCCATAGTCAAGTCAGGCTTAGCTGTTCCCTCAAATTCAGAGAAAATCTGTTCATAAGTTTTCCCCATGATATTGGCCAGCACATTCAAACGGCCTCGGTGTGCCATTCCGATCATGGCTTCTTCAGCTCCTAAATTGGCTGCAGTAGTAATCACCGCATCGAGGAATGGAATAGTACTCTCCCCTCCTTCAAGGGAGAAGCGCTTTTGTCCTAAATATTTGGTATGCAAAAAGTTTTCAAAAACAACCGCTTGATTAAGCTTAAAAAGAATCCTTTTCTTTTCCTCAGTAGATGGATTAAACGCAAGGGCTTCTTTCTCTACCTTGGTTTTGAACCAATCCAACATCTCAGGATCACGGATGTAGAGATATTCAAAACCCATAGGGCCTTCATAAATCGTCTTTAAAGCTTCGATGATATCGGAAAGCTTTGCCTTTCCAATGCCAATTTCATTTCCGGCCTGGAACTCCGTATTCATATCTTCCGCCCCTAAGCCGAAGTCTTGAGGGTCAATCAAGGCTTTCCGGTCTCTTCTTTCCCGGACAGGGTTTGTCTTGGAACGTAAGTGGGCACGGGATCGATGTGCGTGGATCAGAGCTCTAACTTTTATTTCCTTGGGCAACTGCTCCATATCCATGATTGTACCCGGCGTAGCAAGCGAACCATTCTTGGAAACCGAAGTCGAAGCAGCGCTTACTACAGCAGCAGGGCCATCTTCACTTTCCCCATATTGAGTCAAAGCAAAGTCAAAGCCATCAAAAAAATCTTTCCAACTTGGATCAATGGATTCAGGATCAGATTTATAGGACGCATACAACTCATCGATATAGGAAACATGAGCATTTGCGATGAAGGAAAATTTATCCATGGTTATTTTGTCTTAACTCAACAAAACTAACCCGAATAAATTGTATTAAAAAATTGAATATTCGTTTATCCAAATATGCATATAAAAAATAATAGCGGTGCAAATTACACCGCTATTATACATTTACTTAAAGATTGATTCAGGCCAAGGCTTGCCAGCATTGGACTTAATAGTCACAAGACCGGTTTCACCATCACTATTTAACCACTGAATAACTAAGTTATCAGCATCGGCACTTACTACTGTCATAGAATAAGATGCACTATACTTATCAGATCCTGACATTGTTAATGCCCCACAAGCGTCATTTATACGTACATTACCATTTCCCCATGAGTCACCATAGCAATCCCAGAAACCAAAGGTACCATCAGAAATGGTATAGGCTCCAGGAGTACTTGCTACTGCAGTCCATGTAGTAGTACCAGTAATGGTACCAGGACAAGAACCATAAACAGACTCCATATTGGATTGTTCAAAGTCATAAGTACCTGCCAAATCAGATGGACAGATCACGCTGACATTGTACTGGAAAGGAGATGCATAGAACGGCGCACCTGCCACGTTGTTATTCACAGATGTATTTGTGAACGAACGACCAAAACGATCATTCAATACCAAACGGAATTCAAACACATCTGCACCTTCAACATCAGTAGGGGTCAATCCTACCGCCTGAATCGCATCAAGTGCAGAAATTTCGAAAGAAGTCCGAAGGAATCTGGACTCAGAATTAGGTGCAAAATCTGACTTCTGAAGAGTCAAAACCAAATTATCTCCAGTAGCAGGCGTAAATTCCAAACCGACACCTGGGATCAATCGTCTATGACGAACATAAATCTCAACCGTTTCAACGGAATTACCATCTTCAGCATCAACAGCTTCCAAAGTCAATGCAAACTTGGAATTAGCCAAATCGAAGAAATTGAAGGTTGTGCTAGTTCGAGCAATTGTTCGCAAATATGCCCCTGTATCGAAGTCGGTATAAGGGATATTCGGCTCAACAAAGTCTCTACAAGAGCTGAACAACATCAGCGCACTTGCTAGCAAACCAAAACTATATTTTAACATTTTCATATTTTTCTAGAATTTTTGGTTAATAAACCCAAGCGTTACCCGGAGGATTTGTATCCCAGAACACCTGTACGGATTGATCTGCTTTCTGAACAGCCTTGTTGTTAGTAACCATGTAGTTGTTTGGATAGAAGAATGACCGAGGGAAAGTACCTGGGTTAGGCTCCAATCCTGGCTGCATATTATCAGGCTTACCAGTTCTTCTGTACAAGTTAAACGCCTCAATACCGCTACCAAATAGAGACAACCAATACTCACGACCGATAATATCCATACGATCATCAGCTGAAGCAGCATCATCGTATTCATCTCCAACATAAGTAAGGTAATTAGCAACCTGCTGATCGTAATCAATTCCTTCATCACCTAAGAATGAAGAGATTGCTCCAGCTTGAGAAGTACCCATACTCCAATCATACACATAGTTCATATGCTTTTCGATTCCACTAAGCATATAATCTTTTGCATCACCAGAAGTACCCAAGGTTAAGGCAGCTTCAGCTAACATAAAATCTACATAAGCAGCCAACATGATAGGATGTACACCAGCACCCTGCGCTCCCAAAGATGGGTTGTTCACAGGAGAAGCAGAGTCATCGTCAAAACGACCTCCTGCAGGATATACACCCCATGCAGTACGCTTCAAACCATCTGGTGGAATACCGTCAGGATCCAGGTGATCACGACCCCAGTATCCTCTTTCTCCTGGTAGACAGTAGATAAAACCACCTACAAGGTACTGAGGAGGAGGCAACTGAGTGATACACTCGATCTCGTCTGGATTGGTTGAATTAACCAATACTTGACGATAGAAATAGAATCTTGCTCTTGGATCATCAAATCCTTTTGCTTCAGTCAAGTGCCACATGTAGTAGGTAGACTGGTAATCACCACCACCAGAGGTGTACTGACCAGCAAATCTTGGATGACGAGAATCAGGGTCAGCAGCTGTAGTTCCAAATTGGAATACAAAATCATCACCTTCTTTCAAGAAATTATCTTCAGCAACCAAGGCATTGATAGCAGCAGTAGCTCCCGAAGGATCAACCAACTTTCTGTTAAGATGGTATCTTAATTTCAAGGTGTTAATCAATCGGATCCATTTAGTGTAGTTTCTTCCATAATAATAATCATTAGGAGAACCAGAACTTGTAGAAGCTTGGAAATGAGCCTGTGCTTCATTCAAAGCATCAAGTGCTGCAAAATAAACAGACTCACCTGAATCTACTCCAGGGTTAAATTCATCTGGATTTAAAGCCTCAGAATAAGGAACATCTCCATAAGAATCTACCAAGTGAAATAGTACCATGGCCTTGATAGTTTTGGCAATTCCCAAGTGTCTTAAGAATTGTGCTTCTTCAGCCAAAGGCTCTAGAAACTGAATATCTGCCAAGATGTTTGCATAAGCATTACTCCAATACCCGTTAGTAGTAACAGGAGTATATGCGCCTTCGTACTGAGCCGATCCCTGGTTGATAATTCGGGTCAATCTCATTCCGTCATCACCTATCGTATTAAATAGGCCTTGATAATCCAGCTGAATTCTGTTTAACAGAAAATCAGGGGAAGCGGTGTCAGCGTTTACCGCATTTGGGTTTTCCAAAAGATCAAGATCACAGGAAACCGCAAACAACGTACTTGCCGCCAACAATAAACTATATATTCTCTTTTTCATAATTGATTCTGTTTGCGATTAGAATGTAAGGGTTACAGTTCCACCGAATCTTCTAGAGCTAGGACCTGTTACAAAGTCAAAGCCCAAACCGTTACCTACACCTGTACCCAACACGTCCACATCATAATTCATGTTTGGTGGGAAGTTCAAGGCTAGGAACCAAAGGTTAGTACCACTCAAGGCGATAGAAGCTCTCTTGAATGGAGTCTTAGCCATCAAAGTAGAAGGCAACTCATATCCCAAAGAAAGTTCTCTCAATCTGACCATAGAACCATCAAATACGTTTGGTTCATCAGTAGCTCCTTGATATCCAGAGAAGAAGTAATCAGAAGCGGTAATCATAATATCATTAGGAGTTCCGTCTTCTTTCACACCTGGCATGATGAAAGCAAATTCACGATCAACAACTGGGTCTTTGGTCACACCACGAGCTAGCGTTGCAGTTACAGTATTTGAGAACACCGCACCTTTGTGACGATACTCCAACATCGCATTCAAAGTGAATCCTTTGTAAGAGAAGGAGTTAATCCAAGATCCATTCCATCGTGGGTTAGGATCACCCAAGACTTGAAGATCAGCAGCTGGCTTGTAGATACCATTGGAAAGTACAATTGGCTGACCAGTTTGCTCATCTCTTTCGAATCCGATACCCTTGATTACGTTGAACGGTTCACCAGGAATAGCGAAGTTACCCAAGGTTGTAAAACCTGCTACTACGATTTCGTCAAGACCAGCTCCCAATTCAACTGTTACAGAGCGATACATACCCCAGTTGATCGTAGAGTTCCATTCAAATCCTGAAGCTGTAGAAACCGGAGTTACTGTAGCTTGGAATTCGATACCACGAGTTCTGATTTTACCAATGTTGATAGCAGTTGAAGTAAATCCAGTTGATGGGTCAATCGGAGACTGTGTAATCAAGTCTCTGGTGTTTTTCTGATACAAAGAGAGATCGAATCTCAATTTGTTGTTGAACATCACACCTTCCACACCGAATTCAGTTTCTTCATGAAGCTCAGGCTTCAAGTTAGGGTTACCCAAGGTATTGGATACCGAGTGAGTCTGTGTAACAGATCCGTCACGGTCAAATGCTCGCGCACTTTGAACCAATACGTTTCTTGTTCTATATGGAGCAGGGAAACCTGCAGAAGTACCATATCCTAAACGCAATTTCAAATCATTTACTACGCTGCTATTCCAGTTGAAAGCAGTACTTGGAATGAAGGAAACGGAAGCACCAGGATACAAGATTCTTCTATTCTCAGGCTCTACTGTAGAAGTCCAGTCATTACGAGCAGAAAGGTTGAAATATAGGTAGTTGGAGTAATCCAAGGTTACGTTAGCGTAAACCCCCATTCTTCTTTCTTCCTGAGTGTAGTTTAAGTTACCACCGCTGTAAGCATCATTAGATGATGAGTTGGTGAAGTTGGAGTGACGGAACAATCCGAATGCCAACTGACCTTGAGAAGCTACACCGTTTTGAGCATAAGTGTCATAACGAGAGTTACCACCGATCAAAGCACTCATTCCAAACTTATCAGAGAATTGCTTCTTCCAGTTGATGATCAAATCTTGGTTCCAAATAGTATTCTGAACGTTTACAGATCTGTAGTAACCAGAAGTAGTTGCCAAAGAAGCAGAAGGTCCACCTCTGTTGTATCTCAATTCTTGCAATTCAGAGTAAGTATCCAAACCGATACGATACGTAACAGAGAAATCGTCATTGATATCGTAAATCAAAGAAGTAGAGTTGAAGAAACGTTGTACGTCAGAAGTATTCTGATAGTATTTCACCAACCAGTTAGGGTTCACGATATCATTACCACCTCGATAGTAAACAGAACTTCTGTCAATTGGATTTTCAAATGGAAGACCTCCCAAATCCACAGAACGTGGTGTATACAATACGTGGGCAAATACTGAAGGAATACCACCGGAAGGTCCTGAACCGAAGGCTGCGTTCACTGGAGGAGACTCCAAATCAGTGATTGCGAAAGTGAAGGAAGACTTCACAGAAAGCTTGTCATTAACAGAAGAGTTAATACCTAGGCCGAAGTTGTATTTCTTCAAGTTGTTACCTGGCGTAAAACCCGCTTCGTCAGTGTAGCCAAAGCTGGCATTAAATCCTGTTCGATCAGAACCACCAGCAATTTGTACCGAAGTATTAGAAATTAAGCCAGTTCTGAAGAAAATTTCAGAAGGATCTGCATAAGACTTATACTCGTACTGAACTGGAGTACCACCTACAATACCATCTACCCAAAACTCCGGAAATGCTTCTCGAACCTTTTGAACAGAAGAAGTAGCATATGGGTGATTTACAGTTCTACCTTCATCCAATCTTGGTCCAAAGTTGGAGAAGAAGAATCCTGGCGCTTGCTGGAAACCGTTACCATAAGTAGTACCATAAGTTGGCAAGGAAGCCGCCTCATTGGTAAAGATGGATTGGTTGATCGTTACCTCAGCAGCTTTACGCTTAGAAGCTCCAGATTTTGTTGTAATCAAAATTACACCATTTCGTCCCTGATCACCGTAAAGTACAGTTGCGGAAAGACCTTTCAACACGGAGATAGACTCGATGTTGTTAGGATCAATATCCAAGAATCGGGAAGAAGTGGTTGCACCACCAGTAGTAAATCCGTTTTGGTTGTTTGTGCTAGTGTTGAAAGGAACACCATCTACTACGAACAATGGCTGGTTAGAACCAGTCGCAGAAGAATAACCACGGATTACCATGTTGGTACCAGAACCTGACATACCGTTGGTGGAAGTAATGTTCACACCTGGTACTTTTCCTTGCAATACGCGGGCTACGTCTTGCTCAGGACGGTTTTCGAGTTGCTCGTTACCTACGGAGGTAACTGCATAACCCAAGGCTTTTTTCTCCCTTTCGATACCGATCGCAGTAACTACCACCTCGGATAGCTGGGCTGCGTCAGTCGTCAGGGTCACGTTGATCACGGTCCGGTTGCCGATGACTTCCTCTTTGGTCTCTAGACCAACGAAAGAGAAAATCAGGATCTCACCGCCTTCAGGGACACTAATAGAGTAATTACCATCCAAATCGGTGGTAGTACCTACAGTTGTACCCTTCACGAGAACGGTAGCACCTGGCAAGCCAAGGCCATCTTCGTCGGAAATTACCTGTCCGGTAATTACCCGCTGTTGCGCCGATACTTCATAACTGAGCATCATGGTGAAAAGCGCAACAACAAAGAGTAAAGCTTTTCTCATAAGGTATTTTAGTTTAGTTGATGCGTAAAGAAAATTCCTTTCTGTGGAAATTCAAAATCAGAAAACCTTCATTTTATTATTATTTAAAATCTACTTTTTCTTATTTTATTACTATTTTAATTTTAAATCATATATTTTTCAAATGAATTATTTGAATAAGTCAATTTAATCGGAAAAATTGGAAATAAACGGTGAAAATTTTGTGTGAATGGTGTTAAAAAATGATTATTTGGCTTTCTACAGCCATTTAAGAAATATTAACTGTTTGATTTAGATATTTTAAAATCAGCAAAACAAAATTTGGTTATTTCACTTTCTTTAAAATCCAAGCAAAAAATTTTTAATCGAAAAAATAGAAAATAAAGTGGCTGATTTTTGTCATGTGCTACTTTTAAAAAATTAATTATTATAAATTCATTTTATAATAAAATAATATTTTGAATCTTATTTTATTATGAAAATACTCTTTCCAAAAATTCATTTTTTTAATTGACTAGGGTCAAAAAAATCAGCCTTGCCCTCGATTTTTTGAAAAATCAATAAAATCAGGTTCTTTTTTTTGGAGATATCAGAAATTTTAAAATGAATACCTTAAGGTAACGGCTGCTTCATCTTCCCAGAGTTTGGTAAACTCTTCGAAGTTATACGCTGGCTTCCAATACAATCCAACATAGAAATTACTATGGTTGATATTGTACTCTATTCCTACAATCGCATCTACTCCAAACACCTTATAATCCTGATCAATTTTATACACCCAAGGTGGCTCTCCCTTGCCATCTTTCCATATCCCATAATGAGCTCCTGCCCCTACATACCATTCTAATCCCTCAAATTCTCG
This sequence comes from Algoriphagus sp., assembly GCF_013373065.1. Taxonomy (GTDB): domain Bacteria; phylum Bacteroidota; class Bacteroidia; order Cytophagales; family Cyclobacteriaceae; genus Algoriphagus. The sequence goes on along the minus strand of NZ_JABXIN010000015.1, from coordinate 72,046 downwards.
AACATCCCAATGATACTCATATAGCAAAGCCCCGACCCAGCCTTTCCAGCGATTGTACACAAGCAAATCAACAGCTCCCGTTTCAGAAATGAATTGCTTGACCGTTCCACCCACATTGGTTCCACCGGTCACTCCAACCATCGTATTATAAGCTCCAACTTGTGCCCTAGAAGCAAAAGAGAGGATTCCGAAAAAGAAAAAAAGAAACAATGCTTTTTTCATAACTAATTATTTGAATCAAAATCTAATGACTTTTTCAGGAGTAATGCAAAAATTCAAAGGAATATCATGAGGTTCTCTGGGCAATAATTCTTCCGAATCGAAAAAACTCAAACCCACTTTCACGGGCTCAAACTCTAGGGCTGCGAGGAATTGATCATAATAACCTTTCCCGAAACCAATCCTCCACCCTTCCTGATCAAATGCCAGTAGCGGAACCAAAATTAAATCAAAAGAAGCTTGAATAGCCTTATCAATGGGTTGAGGAACAGGAATTCCCCACTTATCCTCCACGAATTCCATCCCCTTGGGAATGCGGACCGTGAACATTTTATCCGACTCTCGATCTACAACTGAACCATATACTTCCCAACCCTGCTCCCAAAACCAGTGCAAAATGGGGTAGGTATTAACCTCTCCCTGTTTTTGGATTGGAAAATACATGTGAACTCGCTTGGAGCTATTCCAATTTTCCAGCCATTGGACCAATTTATTAAAAATAGCTTGGGACCTATCTTCTTTTTCCGAAGCAGAAAGACTTGCTCTTTTTTGCTTGTATTTCTTCCTGATTTCTGATTTTTCGGAGATCATGCCTCAATGACATTCATGCAAAAATCCAAAGGATCAAACACAGCGTAAAGTTTCTCTATAAACGATGGATCAGCAAGATAAAATTGCATCATGTTGACTACCCGCTCCTGTGGACTTCCCCCAGGTTGGATATAATCAAAAATTGCCTTCGCGCGATCAATTTGAACTTGAAGCCTTCTTTCTTCAGCTTTTCGAACTTTTGCTCCCATCTGATCGAGAATTTTAAGTGCACGAACTTTTGCAGCCTCAAAAGATTCTCCAAGACTTTTTTCAAGCTTTTCGGCCTCCTTCCCCTTGTTATCAAAAATAGCAGCCAAATCAATCCGCTCTTTCGAACATTCAAATTCCACTGATGCTTCCTGGGCTACAAATTTCTTTTTCCAATCGTCAAAATCCCGGAATAAATCAGAAACAGACCATCCTAATTCTTCCATTTTCTGAACGATCAGAGGCTCTAATACCAAGGCGAAATTTCGTGGCAATAAAATCGGAAAAGGAACATCGAAGTGATCAAAAACCCCTTTCAGTTGCAACCAATACACCACCTCCGCGGGTCCTCCCAAATAAGCAAGGTTTGGCAGAATTGTCTCTTGATATAAAGGACGTAAGACCACATTTGGACTCAATCGTTCCGGATGTTCTTCAATTATTTTTTCCAATTCTGAGCGGGTAAAACGCAAGTCTGAATTCAACACGACATATTCCTCGCCTTGCTGCTCAATCCGTTCCCGAATCCCATGATCCATGTAAAAGAAATTGATCTCTCGCGGGAAAATCTGACCTGAATACCCTAGAGACTCTAGGGATTCTGTTTTTAAGACAACTTCTTTATGTGGTGTATGGGAAAAGACATCTTCAAACATGACTTCTCTAAATAGCCCTTTCAGAGAAGGCGATTGTGCATCCACAACCAATAACCCCTTTTTCCCAAACAATTCATGGACATAATTTAGAACCGCTTCCTTTAAGGTTTTTGCATTCCCATAGGCTGATTTAAACACTTCAGCTACGAAAGGAATCGATTTTTCAAACTCACGGAAACTATAATCCAATTCAAAATTGCCTACAGCTCCCTTTTGATCAGAGTTCCATTCATACTTTTTCCCATCCAGTTTGAAATAGTTGATCTCATCAAAATCATGGTCTTCTGTCGCCATCCAATAAATTGGAACAAAATCATAGGCTGGATAGGCTTTTTTCAACTCCTCAGCTAACCGAATCGTAGAAACGATCTTATAAATAAAATAAAGTGGCCCTGTATAAAGGTTTAATTGATGACCTGTAGTAACTGTGAACGTTTTGGAAAAAGCTAATTTTTGTAGAGAAGCCTCTTCTTCCTCGAAAAGATCCACTCCATCATATTGAGCGCGTAAGCTTGCAATCAACGTTTCGCGATGAGTATCTGAAAACGTTTTTTCTTCTATTGCTTTTTGAAAACTTTCAATTTTCGGGAGATGCGCATAAAATGGTCGTAAAGCAGCTTTCCCCTCCAGGTAATCCAAAAAAAAGTCAGAGAATTGTCCGGTACCTTTCAGGTCAATACAGTGATGCTTCATGGGGCTATGATGATGGATTTCGCTTGACAAACTACTGATATGTAGCCAAAGTTCGGTTTTTTTGGGAAAATACCCACACTCTTACATAGACGGACGGTTTCTTTCACCAACTGTGGGGAAGAACTATTTGTCCAAAATTGGTTTATTTGATAGGTTCAGTCAAATTCAAAAAGTGTAGTTTTGCTTCCCGATGAAATTTCCCTACGAAAGACATTTTCTTGACAATGGGCTTGAGGTGATCATCCATCCAGACCCTCATTCCAAAATTGCCGTTTTCAATTTACTTTATAAAGTAGGGTCTCGAAATGAACATTCGGGAAAAACAGGCTTGGCCCATTTTTTCGAACATTTGATGTTTGGAAGCTCCCAAAATGTACCCGTTTTTGATCGAGCCTTGGAGCGAGTTGGTGGTAATTGTAATGCTTTCACAAGCCCAGACATCACCAATTATTACATGACTCTTCCGGTAAGCAATTTGGAAACAGCTTTTTGGTTGGAATCGGATCGAATGCTGCACCTCACACTCGTAGAAAAAACCATCGAAACACAACGGAAGGTTGTGTTGGAGGAATTCAAGCAGCGGTATCTCAATCAACCCTATGGTGATGCCTGGCATTTATTACGACCATTGGCATTTATGGAACATCCCTATCGGTGGCCTACCATTGGAGCAAGCCCTGTGGACATCGAAGGGTATTCTGAGGAAGATGTATGGGGATTTTACAAAAAAAATTATGCCCCCAATCATGCTATTCTAGTGGTAGGGGGAGATGTGTCAGCAAAAGAAGTTCTGAAATTGGCCGAAAAATGGTTTGGCTCTATTCCTCCGGCCTCCAAACCACAAGATTCTATTTCTCAAGAACCAGAGCAGATTGAAAGACGAGAAAAATTCCATCAGGCAGCTGTTCCTACAGATATTTTGTACAAAACTTTTAAAATGCCTGGAAAAGGAAAACCGGGATACTTGGAAGCTGATCTGATTACAGATATCCTTGGTTTTGGAAAATCATCTCCGATCGAACAACAGTTGGTTCGAGGGGGAAAAGAATTTGCCTCAGGTGGGGCCTATATTTTAGGGAGTTTAGATCCGGGATTACTGATTTTTTCTGGAAAAATGGAAGCAGGAATCAGTAGTCAAGATGCCGAGGCTAAACTCGATGAATTCTTAAACCAGTTTCTTGAAAAAGGAGTTGATGAATTGACACTTCAAAAAGTCAAAAATCAAGGAGAGGCCATGAAAACCTACGAATCCATTCAATTGATTAATCGGGTCATGAACCTTGCCTTTTATGCTAATTTGGGCCATCCGGACTTGTATTGGGAAGAGTTTGAAAAGAAATCTTCCCTATCAGCCAACCAAATTATGGACTGGGCTCATGCTTTGATTAAACCTGAAAAGTCCACAGTTTTACATTATCAATCGACAAAAAAATGAGCAAATTTCGAGTAGGATTTGGCTATGATGTCCATCAATTAAAAGAAGACCAAGATTTTTGGTTGGGTGGAATTAAAATCCCGCATACCAAAGGAGCGGTAGGCCACTCCGATGCTGATGTTTTGATCCATGTTATTTGCGACGCCTTACTTGGTGCAGCTAACCTACGAGACATCGGTTACCATTTTTCTGACAAGGACCCCAAATACAAAGGAATTGACAGCAAAATTCTTCTAAAAGAAGTTTTGAAACTCCTTCGGGAAGCTGGTTATGAGATTGGCAACTTGGACATGACGATTTGCCTTCAAAATCCTAAAATCAACCCACATATTCCGGCTATGAAAACCTGCCTTTCTGAAGTAATGGCTGTGAACGAGGGAGACATTTCCATTAAAGCTACCACCACCGAATGGTTGGGTTTTGTTGGCCGGGAGGAAGGAGTTTCTGCCTATTGTGTGGCATTGATTTATGAGGTATGAGTGAGAAAATAAAAATCATCACGACAGAGGATGGCTCCCATTCTTTGTACCACGAAGAACTGAAAGAAACATACCATAGCTTTCATGGGGCTTATCGAGAGTCACTGCATGTATTTATGATTTATGGTCTGGATTCTTGGGTAGCCATGAATCCAAAAAAATATCCCATTCGAATTTTTGAAGTAGGGTTCGGGACTGGATTAAATGCCTGGTTGACTTTAGTATGGGCTGAGCAGTATCAAATCCCTGTCCTTTACCACACCATAGAGCCTTTCCCACTATCGAAAGAAATTTATTCCCAGCTGAATTTCATTCACCAAAACGATGCAATTTGGCACTATCATAAATATTTTGAAGCGCTTCATCAAGCCCCCTGGAATGAAGGCGGCCCTATTTCGGAGTACTTTAATTTTAAAAAAGATCAGGTGACGCTTGAAGAGGCCCAACTTTATCCCACAGATGTAGTCTTTTTCGATGCGTTTGCCCCAAGCAAACAACCTGAACTTTGGGAGAAAGATATGCTTGAGAAAGTAGTGAATAGTATGCGGCCTGGAGCTGTTTTTACCACTTACAGTGCCAAAGGACAACTCAAGCGAGATTTGAATAATTTAGGTTTGGAAGTTGAAACACCACCAGGACCTCCCGGAAAAAAAGAAATGACAAGAGCATGGAAAAAGGCAGAGTAAAATCTGCCTTTTTTTATGATTTTAAGCGGGCAATCGGCGTTCGTCCCCCTTTTGTTTTTTGCTCTAACGACACCAAAATTTCAGTATCTAAAGGCAAGAAAACATCCACTCGGGAACCGAATTTGATAAAGCCGAATTCCCCACCCTGAGGTAGAGCATCTCCTTCTTTGACATACCATTTGATCCGACGAGCTAAGGCGCCAGCGATTTGACGCACCAAAATTTTAGTACCTGATTCTGTGCGGAGAACCATCGTCGTTCGCTCATTCTCAGTACTGGATTTAGGATGCCAAGCGACTAAATATTTTCCGGGATGGTACCTAAAAAACTCCACGATTCCTTTGATAGGAGATCGGTTAACATGGACATTTAATGGTGACATAAAAATGGAAACCTGAATTCGCTTCTCCTTCAAATATTCAGATTCATTTGCTTCTTCAATCACCACTACTTTTCCATCTGCTGGTGCAAAAACCACTCCCTCTTCATTAGGGAGGGGGAAAATGGGATTTCTGAAAAACTGCAAGATCAGCAAGTAAAACACGATACTTACCAGCATACTTACATTCAGCCAAAAACGAGCGTCCGGGTAGAAATAATAAAGAAGGTAATTGCCGGCAACCAAAATGATCATCAGCCAAAACAAGAGTACACGTCCTTCCCGATGTATAGTCATAGTTCCTTAAAATAAATGGCGCAGGTAAACCTGCGCCATAAAGATACATGATTCTAACTTTACTTTGATTTTTTAATATCCTCCACGGAAGGTATAAGTCTTAGCCACCTTGTCAATCGCTACGATATAGGCAGCGATTCGCATGGGAACATCGTATTTCTTGGATGCTTCGTAGACATGCTCAAAGGCGTCCTTCATGATTCGGTCAGAGCGACGGTTTACCCTGTCAGCAGTCCATTTATAACCTAGACGGTTTTGAACCCATTCAAAATAAGAAACGGTAACCCCGCCAGCATTTGCCAAAATATCAGGAACTGCCATGATCCCTTTTTCATTGATGATGGCATCTGCTTTTGCAGAAGTTGGTCCGTTTGCACCTTCAACAATCAATTTAGCCTTGATTTGATCCACATTTTTCGCAGTGATCACATCCTCAACGGCTGCTGGAACCAATACATCCACATCCAAGGTAAGAAGATCCATAGGATCGTCCATTTTATCCGCTTCTTTAAAGCCTTCCAAGTGTCCACCGTTTGCATCGCGGAACTCAATTGCTTTCACAATATCAATCCCATTTGGATCATAAAAAGCTCCTGTATGGTCTGAAATTGCAACAACCTTCAATCCTCTTTCTTCTAACAATCGAGCGGCCCAAGAACCCACGTTTCCAAAACCTTGAACTGCACAGGTCGCTTGGAATGGATTGATTTTCAATTTTTGCATTGCCGCCAATGCAGAAACCATCACTCCTCGTCCTGTAGCCTCTGTACGACCGAGAGAACCTCCCAAAACCAGTGGTTTCCCGGTTACTACGGAGTTAACAGTCATCCCATGCGCTTTGGAATATTCATCCATCAACCAAGCCATCTCTCGAGGGCCAGTGCCCATATCGGGTGCAGGAATATCCTTATCCGGACCAAATACATCAATCATGGCCATGGTGTAGGCCCGCATCAGACGTTCTATTTCACCTTTGGACATTTCGCGAGGATTGCATCGCACTCCTCCCTTACCACCTCCATAAGGAATATCTACTACCGCACACTTCCAGGTCATCCAGGCAGCAAGAGCCTTCACTTCGTCCAAATGAACATCCGGAGCGAATCGAATACCCCCTTTTGCAGGTCCCAAAATATTCGAGTGAACCACTCGAATTCCTTCGAAAACCTGAATTTTACCATTGTCCATCGTAATGGGCAAGGAAACAATTACTTGGCGGGCGGGATTTTTTAAGACATTGTAAACTTCCTCGGAAAGACCGAGCTTTTCAGCTGCGATATTGAATCTTTCCATCATTGACTCCAGAGGATTCTCTCTATCCTTAATTGGAGCTGGTTCAATGTAAGCCATATTGGGTTTAAATTAGAGTAGTGAAATGCAATACAATATTACGTAGTTTTTCAGATTAGCCCTGCCGAAGGATCAGAAGATTTTCAAAAAGGCCGTAATAAATGGAGCAGAAAGCAACAATCCATCAAAGCGATCCATAAATCCACCATGACCCGGCAATCCATGACCTGAATCCTTGATTTCAATCGATCGTTTGAACAAGGATTCGATCAAATCTCCATAGGTCCCGGCAATAATGATAATCCCAGCAATGACTAACCACTTCCAGTCCTGAATAGTCTGAAAATATCGGGCCAATAAAAACGCTACCGCAATGGCTGAAAAGGCTCCTCCAAGAAAACCTTCCCACGATTTTTTCGGAGAAACACGTTCAAAGAGCTTGGTCTTTCCAAATTTGGTTCCCGCAAAATAGGCACCTGTATCACTCGCCCATAAAATCATCAAACAACCTAGGATAATCTCGAAATGGTAAATTTTTTCAACTGAAAAAACAGCGAGATTCAATAGGGAAAAAGGCACAGCAACGTAAAAAATGCCCAAATAGGTAAATGCTACTCCTGTAAAAGGTTTTTTATCGGTTTTCTTATAGAGCTTGATGAAAAACGTCAAGGAAATAATGGGAAAAATAAGGTAGAGATATTCATTGGGCAATTGCTCCTTTTCTATCATGAAGGTAAGTGTGAAAATGAGCAGACCCAAAAATGTCCCAAAACTCTTGAGAGGAAGCATTCCATCCAAGCCACACAGCTTGTAAAATTCCATTTGAGAAAAGCCAAGAATACAAGCAAAAACCAAAAAATAAGTCCAATCTGAATAGATAATTGATGAAATTACTATGGCGGCACCCACTAGAGCAGTGATGGCACGCTGACCCAGATTGCTATAATTATTGATATTAAAACGAGATCTCATTATTGATCAGAGTAGTGGCTCTCAAAGCGTCAGCACGGTTTACATGAACTTCATATAGACCAAACACCTGATAAACCGTTTCTTTTTTGTTCAAAACCACAGCAGGGATTTCGTTTTCTTCCAAAACACCTTTGACAATTTCAGCTCGAATTTGCTGTGGGCTTTCAAATACTTTGATCCAATCCTTCATGCTGGGAGGGCTTCGTTTTTTTAAAATAATAGATTCCTGCCGAAAGAACCAATAGTCCTAGAATTGACATGGGGTAGGAAACGGTATCGGTAGATTCCAAATCAAACTCAATCCATCCCTGACCAGCAGCATAAACCATCAATACGGTAAAGGAATTATTGAAAATATGAGCTAAAATAGGATAGATCAAGCTGCCCGAAAAAACATAAAGATAGCCAAACAAAGCCCCTAAAAATAAACGGGGTAAAAACCCATAGAACTGCATGTGGATCGCAGAAAATATCGCAGCCGTCAACCAAATACCCCAATGGTAAGAGCCTGTATATAAATGCATTTTAGGCTGAAGCACCCCCCTAAAAAACAACTCCTCACCTAAACCCGCAAACACTCCGATTACCAAAATACCCATCAATAATTCGGTTGTATTTTGAAAATCTGTTAGGAATATGGTCATTTCCATGAGGTCCTTTTCCATTTCCTTCATCCAGCTTTCCAATCCTGAAAGTGCCGACGGCAGTTCCATTTGGGCATTCCAATAGACCAATAAGGCATTGAAAAGCATGGCACCAAATGTTAGAAAGACGGTAACCAATATTTTCTTTCCTTGAGACCTTTTCAATTGTACATCCCAATGAAGATCTGCTTTATCAATCCACTTAGAAATGATATAGCCTGCCACTATAAAGCCAATACCTGAGCCCAAACCTTGGATAAAAAATAAAGCCATCCGACCATTTGGGACCGAAAAATCACCGGATAAAAGTGAAATTATATCTGGAAGCTCAATCCCAAATAGATAAGGAACCAATCCCAAAGCAATGCCCTGAAGGACTATTAATACGCCAAAAGACACTAAAACTATGACTACCAGGGATAAGAGCCAGCTTTTCCGCTGGGCGATTTCTCGTTGAGTTTCGTAAATCTCCATAATTGGCAGTAAATTTACGCCAAATTTAGAATAAGCAGTGGTAAAGATAGGAAAGTTGGAGCTGGGAGAATTCCCCTTGTTACTGGCACCGATGGAAGATGTCAGCGATCCCCCATTCCGTGCAGTTTGCAAGGAAAATGGTGCTGATTTGATGTATACGGAATTTATCAGCTCAGAGGGACTGATTCGTGATGCGGCAAAAAGCGTTCAAAAGCTTGATATTTTTGAATATGAGCGACCTATAGGGATTCAGATTTTTGGCAATGATATTGAGTCCATGCGGGAAGCAGCGGCGATTGCCGAAGCTGCCGGACCGGATATTCTGGATATTAATTACGGCTGCCCTGTTCATAAGGTAGCTTGCAAAGGTGCAGGAGCTGGAATTCTTTTGGATATTGATAAAATGGTATCCATGACTGAAGAAATTGTCAAGGCTGTGAGTATACCTGTGACCGTAAAAACCCGTCTTGGCTGGAGCCACGATACCATCCGCATTGTAGAAGTGGCAGAGCGACTTCAGGATGTAGGTATTCAGGCCATCTCCATCCATGCGCGCACCAGACAACAAATGTATAAAGGGGAAGCTGATTGGACTTATCTCAATAAGGTGAAAGACAATCCGCGGTTGAGCATTCCAGTATTTGGAAATGGGGATATCGATTCTCCTGAAAAAGCTGCTGAATACAAAGCCAAGTATAATGTGGATGGGATGATGATCGGCCGTGCATCCATAGGATATCCTTGGATTTTTAATGAAATCAAGCATTACCTCCAAACTGGAGAAAAGCTACCTCAACCCGACTTGGTGGAGCGTCTAAATGTTGCCAAAAAGCACCTAGATTTCTCCGTCAAATGGAAGGGTGAGAAACTAGGAATCCTTGAAATGCGACGACATTACACCAATTATTTCAGAGGAATGCCAAATTTCAAGCCCTACAGAACCGAAATGGTGACCGCAGAAAGCTATGAGGAGGTTTGTGAGATTTTGGATAAAGTGGGAGAAGTATATGCAGATTATGTTTTCTAGGCCATTTCAAACTATTAGCCCCAAACTTGCAATTTTCTCAAACAATTCTGGAATGGAATTGCTTCTTTTGCGGTAGAATAGATCATCCGTCGCATGTCCGATCACTCTTCTGAAAACACGTTAAAAAACTGGGGATTTCTCATCGTTTTGGCTTTGGTATGGGGAAGTTCCTTTATCCTAATCAAACGTGGTTTGACCGTTTTTTCACCAGGTGAATTGGGTGCGTTTAGGATTGTAGCGGCAGCCAGTTTTTTATTGCCTATTTCGCTTCCAGGAGTACGGCGCCTGACTAGTGTACAGATTCAAAACTTGATTTTGGTAGGATTAGTAGGAAGTTTTATTCCTGCTTTTCTTTTTGCAAAGGCCCAAACGCAACTGAGCAGCTCTTTAACGGGAGTTTTAAATGCACTCACTCCACTTTTCGTGGTTTTGGTGGGAGCCATCTTTTTTAAATCCAAAATCACAAGGCAAAATGCCCTTGGTTTGGCTATTGCATTTATGGGTGTTACCGTTCTGGTTTTGGTGAAAGAAGGAAGTGGTTTTGGGGCATTCAGTGAAATCAACGCTTACGCATTTTTTGTGATCCTAGCCTGTACCTGTTATGGATTTAACCTCAATTTGATCAAATATAGGTTTGTGACACTTCGACCTGTAGAAATTACTGCCATTTCCCTTCTATTGGTTCTTCCTGTAGCTCTCATTTATTTGATGGCCGGAACCCAGTTTGCCTACAAACTCTCTTCTGTAGACGGCGCTTGGCAAGCTTTGGGGTATGTGGCAATCCTAGGGATAGTAGGAACTGCCTTGGCACTGATTCTTTTTAATATGATGGTCAAGACCGCAAGTCCAGTTTTCGCCAGCTCAGTGACCTACCTGATTCCCATTGTTGCCATCTTGTGGGGTGTCTGGGATGGGGAAGTACTGCTCTTTGGCCACTATATCGGAATTGCCGCGGTGATCCTGGGAGTTTGGGTTGGAAACCGAAAAAAGATTAACCGCCCAAGCAATTAACCTTCGAATTTTTGTTTCCAAGCATACACCAACATCGGTAGTTCTTGATAGCTCATAACCCCGGCTTTGACACCCTGAGATTTCAAAAATAAATCGTTGGTCTTCCTGCTTAATTCGATTGAAAATGGAGGATATTGAGCATTCCTTTCTTGAATCGAGCGGATATCATTCAAAATTCCTCGGTCCAGGTTTTCAATCCAACCCTGATATCCTTCTGGATCCATTCGATAATAGTCTCGGACCTGATACAAAAACAATCGCAAATAAGCGGTGTATTCGAGCAAAGGGTCCGAAGAATGAGTTCCAATCACCCAAGCCACAAAATTTGCTTCGCCTTCATCTGTCACACCGAAGCTATGAGCCATTTCATGTGCGACAGTAAAAGGTTGTTCCAAAGGATGCAAAGTTGGGTCGATATAACTTTCTCCCGTAAATGGAAAATAGATTCCCAGAATCCCCATTTTCCGCATAAAACCGGGAGGAGGAAACATTCGGGTTCGTGGGTTTCCTGAATATTTCAAGTCCAGCAGCCCAAGATTATGGAAGAGGTTTTCTCTCACATTTCTTTCCAAAACCGAGTAATCCACAATCTCTTCGATAGCTGAGGTATCGGTCTGCAGCTGCTGCCGAATACTAATTAATTGCTCATGACTGTAATTGATTTCTTTTTTCAGCTCTTCCAAGTTCAAAGGCTGAACCTGAAGTCCTAATTGTTGAATAATGGGAATACGCTGGTAATTAAATCCCCATAGGGTTAAAAAGAAGAATACCAAAGCTCCCGAAAAGTTGAGTAATGACCGAATGCCAAAAAACCATCTCGGTTTTCCCTTTGGAATTCGAGTCAATTTTCTGATAAAAAATAAGAATAAAAACCCGAGCAAAAGGATAAATAAAAAGACGCTAGGAAAAGGTAAATTTCCCAGCGTCTTATCTACGAGCTGGCGAATAAACAGGAAAAATCCTCGGGAATAATACTGCTCGGCCCATTCAGGAAATTTGGAAGCCACCCAACGAATGATAAGGGAAACTATTCCAAGCAGTGCCCAAGCCCATTTTGTTATCGCCATTTACTATAATTAAACACCTTCCGCTTGGACTTCCTTCACTTCTGGAAGCATGCGGGTAAGGAGGTTTTGAATCCCTGCCTTCAACGTAATCGTGCTAGAAGGACAACCTGAACAAGAACCTTGAAGCAAAACCTTTACAACTCCATCTTGAAAAGAGTGAAATACAATCGCTCCTCCATCCTGTTCAACAGCAGGTCGAATGTATTCATCAAGAATTCCCTTGATTTTTTTGACGATCTCAGAGTCATTTTCATCAAACAAAGGATCTTTATCAAATTCTGCCTGAACCGGCTTTTTACCTGCCTCCAAGTACGATTTAATATGATCTCGAATGATCGTTTGAATCTCTGGCCATTCGACTGCTTCAGTTTTTGTAACAGTCACAAAATTTGAGGCAATAAATACACGCTCCACAGCGGCAAAATTGAACAATTCCTTCGCTAGAGGACTGTTCGTCGCTTCTTCAGCTGAGGGATAGTCAAAGCTCAAACCGTCATCCACCAACATAAAATTGGCCACAAACTTTAAAGAATTCGGATTTGGATTTGCCTCCATGTATAAATGGACAGGCCTAGATTGCGCTTTTAGCATGGGATTTAATTTTTTTTATGGTAAAACCCATTTAATACGGATAAGTTCCAAAACTATGCCTTGAAATTATTTGAAAGGCTCACCTGTAGCCGCATACCAAATCCCCCCATAGAGGTGCTTCAAAAAATCAGGGTCCTGATACGTGGATTCCACATGCCCAAGTGCGGTATAAAAAACCCTCCCTCCATCAAATTCATGATACCAAGCCATAGGGTGCTTTTCACCCATCGGTTTAGCAGGAGAATAGGTAGACTCATCTGCATTAAGAAGCACTTTAATATCCGGATTAATATTTCTGAATTCATACAATTCATCAGTCCAAAGCCAATTTTTTGGAAGGTGCCATGTTGCAGGGTGATTGGAGTCTACCACTTCTAGGCGTAAGGTTTGTTGCCTTGGATGCGCCAAGAAATACGCTCCAATCATTCGATTATACCAAGGCCATTCGTATTCTGTGTCTGTGGCAGCGTGAATTCCTACCACTCCTTTTCCACTTTGAACAAATCGCTGAAAAGCAGCTTTTTGCTCTTCATTGAAAATTGTTCCTGTAGTGCTCAACAAGATAACCACATCAAATTTTTCCAGATTTTCATCCGTGAAATAAGAGGCATCTTCAGTGGCATGCACCGCAAATACATGTGATTTTCCAAGGTTTTGGATAGCGACTACTCCATTCGGAACAGATTGGTGTCTGAACCCTGTCGTTTTACTAAAAACCAAGGCCCGAAACTGTTGGGCTTCAGCATAGGAAAAACAAGCTATAAAGGTGAGAAGAGCTAGGATTGAAAATTTATTTTTCATCGGTTCTTTGGGTTTGATTTTCTCCAAAATACAAAATCAGAAATTCAAACTGACAAAATTTTGACAATCGGCTGAGAGAAAATTATTGATCAAACCACCAATGAGGGGTTTCATTGGTGCTATTTGGAAATTCACTGCATCGAAGGCAGGTTCGCGGATATTTATCCAATGGCCTTGCAGGATCATAGGTACAGACTTCAGGAATAAAAAACGGAACATCAGCCCGAGTGGTATAAATCCGTTTTTGAGAAACACGAACCACTTCAAAGTAGCCTAGAACCACCTCATCGGGATTTGAACTATTATAAACATTCCCTCGAACAGGAGCAGGTGGTGTATCAAATACAGAACCTGAATTATTGACCAGTTCACGAATTCGCCTCCAATAGTCATGTGACCCACGGGTTGTACTTACCTGTCGGACATTGAAATAATGCCTGCTCAAAAAGGATTCATCCACGATTCGTTCCGCTACCACTTGATATCCTCCTTGGCCTGACGCAGGGGCATTCTCTCCATTGAAAAGTGTAATTCGCTCCGGGTCCGGAAAATCAAACACATAGCAGTCAGGCGGTGGTTTATTGAAAGGATTTGGGAAAAAAGTCAAATTCCAATAGTATGCTTCATCCACATCCCAACGAAGAAAATACGGAAGATCTGCAGCAGGCAATTTCACATCCGAAACAATGGAAATAAAGGCTGTCTCGGGAGCTCCTTTATAATTTCCTCTTGAGAAGGTATACCCCAGCTCATCCTCTCCTACAACTTGAGGCATCTGCTCAGGTTCTGAGCGATATACCCTTCCTTCAATAATAATTTCAACAAAATAGGAAACATCTTCTCTGATCTTCATATTCCTAGGTAGCATATACTTTCCAGGCTCAATTTGATTCAGAGAATAGCGCTGATTTTCTGTATTGACAACAAAAACTTGAGCGGTAGTCACGGGTCTTGGAAGATCATTAAGCACCAAATATTGGCCAGCAAACAGAGGTTCACGATCTGCAGAAGTGGTTTCTGATAAGAATACAAACTTATCTTCATCCAGATTACTCAATTGACCATAGACAATTAGTTTTTCCACTCCTCGATCCAGTGGAAAACTGATTTGATCCACACAGGAATTGAATAGAAAGAAAATCAATCCCAGAATTCCCCAACTACCATATTTATTCATCTTCACCTCCTCCAAATTGAATACTATAAGTAATTGAAGGGAAAATCGATCCCAAAATAGCCAATCGATAGGGTCTTAATTGTCGGCTATCTCCATCCTTTTGCCAAAAAACCGAATAGGCATTTCGCCGACCTAGTAAATTATAGATACTGAAATTCAAGCTATCCCCCTTTTTTGAAAAGACTTTTTCCAAGGTATACGAAACATCCACTCGGAAATAGTCAGGTATTCGATATTGATTCCGATCACTATACTCTGGAATTACCAAGGAATTAATCACATAACTGGCATTGACTGCACTCACGGGTCGTCCGGTAGCATAATTTACGCTTAGATTAAACAAACCTCTTGGATACATCTTTCTGCTAAAAATAAAATTGACCTCATGCGGCTTGTCATAATTACTAGGAAACCACTCGCCCCTGTTGATTTGAGTCTCTTCAAATTGACCTGAACTTCTGAAAAATGAACGAGAGTAAGTGTAAGCAATCCACCCTGTCACTACCCCTAGATTTTTTTTGATCAAAAACTCCACTCCATAGGCTTTCCCTTCTCCCAAAACCACCTCCGTTTCTAGATGATTGTTTAAAAACACTTGCGCAAAATCACGGTACTCTACTTGATTTTGAGTTGTTCTAAAAAATCCATCCACTGAAAACTCCCATTTGTTTTCAATGCTATTTCTAAAAAATCCCAGCGAAAAATTATCGGATTGTTGAGGAGGAATATAGCGCGTGCTGAGTTGCCATAGGTCAATAGGGGTCGGGCCAAAGGTATTGCTTACCGATTGGATATATTGGTATAATCGGGCATAGCTTCCCTTGACGGAAGTATTATTGGCTAAATTATGCCGAACCGATAAGCGAGGTTCGAATCCTGAATAGGATTGAATAGTCCCTTTTCCAAATACTTCCTCTCCTATAATTCGGTCCTCGGAAATCGGACCAATCTCATTATAAAGGTAAACGGTGTCGGGGCCTAATTGACGATAATTGGAATATCGCAATCCTGCCACTAAACCGGTCTTTTCAGAAAAATCCCATTCCAGGCTTGTAAAAACTCCCAATTCGAGTCCTTGCTCTTTTCCGATTTTTTCTGGATTAATATTCGAGTCAGAGGAGAAGGGTCGTAATTCTTCATCTTTACCTGAATAGGCTACCCCTTCCAATCCAGAGCTAAGTGCTAAATTTTGATTGGCCCAGGTTAAGGTCACCTTCCCCTGTTGATAGCGCATGCCATTGCGAACCTCAGCAGCATCTAATCCCTCGGGGTCAAAAAACGAATTTGTAAAATCACCATCTGCAAAAATACCCCGTATAGACCAATTTTCTCCCAATATTCCCCGATAATTCAAACTACTTACCCGATTGGACCAATCGTAGCCAAATTCATTGGAAAACTTAAAGTAGTCCCCAGTCAATAAGGTTCTGGCTTCTATATCATGCCCCGGAGAAATATTCCAAGCGACTCCGAAATACCCATCGTAAAAATTCAATTTTGAGTTTTTGATATCAAAATCCCGGGCTTGTCCCAAAAGCCAATTGGCATTTGAAATCCTCCCTCCAAAAATCAAGCTTGCTTTCTCTTTTTTAATAGGACCTTCCAAAACCAATTTCCCGTTGGATGTCCCCAAACCTATCTGTCCTTTCCAATCCTCATCGGATCCCGGCCGCATTTGAATATTCAAAGCTGAACCCGCTCGGCCACCAAATGAGGCCGGAAGATTTCCTTTGTAAAGGGTAAAAGTTTCTGTTACATCTGTATTGAAAGCGGACAAGAATCCAAGGGCATGATTAGAACTCAACACAATCGCCTCATCCATTAGCAAAAGATTCTGATCAGTTTTTGCACCTCTCACATTAATCCCTGAAGTCCCCTCTCCTACCGAACTTACGCCGGGTAATAATTGAAGTCCTTTGAATATATCAGCCTCTCCAAGAAAAGCGGGAATAGCTTGGAGTTCCCGGGTAGTCAATTTGGTAATTCCAGTTATAGGATTCCGCACATTTCGGTCCGGTTCCTCGGATAATACCACCACCCCGTCCAATTCGTAGTTCTTATCCACCATTTCCAGATTCACCACACCATTGTCATATAAGGTCACTTCAGTGAAAACAGGAACTTTTGCTAAATGTCGAAAGGTCACCCGATGAAAACCAGGAGTCAAGGTTAAGTAATAAGTTCCAAAACGATCGGTGTTCACTCCCCCATAAAATCCGTCCACATGTAATCCTACTCCCTCAATAGGTTCCCCAGAATCCTTGTCCATAATCTTCCCAGTCAACACATAGGTCGAAGGTTGCTGACCTCCTTGTTTACCAAAATTGAACCTCAAAGAATCTGGAACAGCCTGTGAAAAAACCTGAACCGAGGAAAGAAAAAGAAGTATAAAAATTAAAAAAAACCTCATGAGGTTAAACAGGGTTTTACAAATTGGAATTCAAATTTAATTTAGAAACTTACATCAAAAATCTCACGTAAATCTCGATAAAATATCAGCGCAATGAATCGATTGTATGTTTATGGACTCTTGATACTATTGTTCTTAGGAGGTTGTAAGCAAGAAGATGAGGAGCCTCAAAAAGATGCCTTTATATTTGGTTGGTGGTCAGCACTATGTACAGGAAACTGTATTAAAATTTACAAACTGGAGAACGGGAAACTTTATGTGGACAATCTGAATAGTTTCCGAGAAGCTGCCTTAATTACCTACAAACCCAATCCTTTAAATTCCCAGTGGGTTCCAATTGCGGAAAATTTGGAACAAAACTTCCCGCAATACTTAAGGAACGATCCTTTCTCCGTAATCGGATGTCCGGATTGCTATGACCAAGGGGCTATTTATTTAGCTTTTGAAAATGCTTCAGGGGCCTTGTATTGGCAAATAGATACTGACCCTGCTACTTGGCCGGAAGAAATAAAACCCTACATGGAATCAGTATTAAACGCAATAGATCAACTACCTCAGGACTAAATTCTCTCCACTAACTGATAAATGATTTTGCTCAAGACAGGCTCCGCTTTGGCAGCGGCGTCTACTACGTCTTGAAGGGTGATTTTATGGATTTTACCGGGGACTCCTAAATCTGTAATGGCCGAAATCCCAAAAACCTCCATACCGGATTGACGGGCAACCAATACTTCCGGAACAGTACTCATCCCTACGGCATCAGCCCCTATGATTCGGAGGTATTTATATTCTGAAGGTGTCTCCAGATTGGGCCCAGCGACTCCAGCATAAACCCCCGTGTGCACCTTAAAGTCGTTTTCTTGAGCAATTGACAAGGCTAGTTGTACAAGGCGCTCTGAATATGCATCGCTCATGTCCGGAAATCTTGGTCCAAATTCAGCTGGATTTTCTCCCCGAAGCGGATTATCCGGAAAAAGATCAATGTGATCGGTTAAAATCATTACATCCCCTACCGCTTGTTCAGGGTTCAGTCCACCAGATGCATTGGAAACGATAAGTCGTTTTACTCCTAATTGTCGTAAAACCCGAACAGGGAAAGTAACCTGTTTCATGGAATAGCCTTCGTAATAATGAAAGCGGCCTTTCATTGCCCAGACCTTTTTCCCGGCCAATGTTCCCATCACCAGTTTTCCGGAATGAGTTTCTACTGTAGATACCGGAAAATGAGGAATATCCCCATAATCCACCTCCAAAATAGGATTAATATCCTCTCCTAACTTTCCCAATCCAGTACCTAGAATGATCATATTTTCGATCGGCTCCGGATATAGATTTTTTAAAAATTGGGCAGCTTCATGAATTTGGGACAGGTAGTTCATATTGGAAAATTTTAGCTTAAAGATAGGAAACTCGATGATTCTTCGAACTTTTGGGGGCCAAAGCTTGTATTGCTTTCATACTTGATTCTTGCTATGATAAAAATCATCCTAGGCACCAATCGAAAAAACTCTGTTTCGAAACTGATTGCACAACAATACCAGCAAATTTTAAAGGAAAAGGGAGCTGATTCTGAAATTCTGGAATTGGAGGATTTACCAGCTGATTTTATAGAAACTGCCCTCTATGAGAATAATGGTAAGAATGAGGCCTTCAATGAATTTCACAAGCGGGTTTCCGAAGGGAAAAAGTTTGTCTTTATCGTTCCAGAATACAATGGTTCCTTTCCAGGAATCTTAAAAACCTTTATCGATGGGATGACCTACCCCAACAATTTTAGAAACAAAAAGGCCGCACTGGTCGGCCTTTCTTCTGGAATAGGAGGAGGTGGCATCGCATTGAGCCACCTCACTGATATATTTCACTACTTGGGAATGCATGTCCTAGCTCTAAAACCAAAACTGGCGAAAATAGAGCAGAATATGTCAGATAACTTGCTCACCAACAAGTTGTATTTAGAATTGCTACACACCCAAGCGGAAATGCTTCTGGAATTTTAAAGATTAATCCACGTTGTCGTGAAGGAATCTGTTATTTCCTAGAATCTCATTTTCATCATTGATATTGAACTTGCTGATCGGGTTTTCCGAACTGTGCTCAGGTTCATTCAATGTCACATTCTTTCGAAGGTAGGCCGGAACTTCCAACTTCTCCTTCAACTCTTCAGGACTTGGATTCAACGAACGGCTTCCCTTCAATTTTTCAAAGCGCTCATGAGCTCTTTGAATAGCCTTTTGCTTCATTTGCTCATAATAATCATTGGCAAAAACTGGCTTAGAAGGCTCATTTGAAGGTTCCTCAGAAGATTCCTCCTTTTTTGGGGTTTCTTCTTCTTCGTACAAATCATGAACAATTTTTTCAGGCTCAGGAGTTGGCTTCACCTCTGCTGCTTTTTCCTGTGCTGATGGGAAATCGAACTTGAAACTTTCTTGCTTTGGCTCTTCTTTTACAGGTCCTTCTGTACTTTGAATAGGGGTCTTTGGAGTAGAAAAAACGAAGGTGCTTCCGTTAGAAATCGGCTCTTCCTTCACTTTTTCAGACTTCCCGCTTTCCAAGTTGATGACAGTTTTCACGTCCTCATCTTGCACTTCAGGAGTAGCTGTCGGAGTAGCGGATACAATTGGAGCAGGCTGAGCTTTTGTAGCTACAGTTGAAGTAGAACTTTTATCAAGTTTATCCATTTCAAAGCCAGTAGCAATCACAGTAACTCGAATTGCCTTTCCTAATTCCGGATCAATTCCCTGACCAAAGATCACCTCGGCATTGTCACCGGCTTTCTCTTGGATATACTCGGTAATCTCGCTCAACTCATCCATAGAAAGTTCTTCTTCCTCACCAGACATGATGGAAAGAAGGATTTTCTGAGCTCCTTTGATATCGACATTGTTCAATAGTGGAGAGGAAATTGCAGCCCCAGCAGCCCGGATAGCTCGACCTTCACCTTCCTCAGTTGAAGATCCCATCACGGCAGCACCCGCATCTTTCATTACTGTCTTAACATCTTCGAAATCAACGTTTACATCTTGATGAACGGTAATAATTTCAGCGATTGATTTAGCCGCAGTCGTCAAAATATCATCAGCTTTTCCAAAAGCAGTTCGAATCGCCAAGTTTCCATAAATCTCACGAAGCTTGTCATTTAAGATGACCAAAACCGTATCACAATTTTCACGGAGTGACTCAATCCCTGCCTGTGCAACAGCCATTTTTTTCTTGCCTTCAAACATGAAAGGCGCTGTGACAATACCTACAGTTAGGATATTCAATTCCTTAGCGATTTTAGCCAAAACAGGAGCTGCACCTGTTCCTGTACCGCCTCCCATTCCTGCGGTGATAAAGACCATTTTGGTATTATCAGCAAGGAGTTCTCGAATTTCTTCTTGGGATTCAAGAGCGGCATTTCGGCCTTGCTCAGGATTAGCACCTGCACCTAAACCTTCGGTTAGGTTGGCACCCAATTGAAGCCTCAAAGGAACCGGACTAGACTTCAAAGCTTGTGCATCGGTATTGACTACCACAAACTCCACGTCTTTAATTCCTTGATTGTACATGTGGTTGACGGCATTCGAACCGCCACCTCCGACACCGATTACCTTGATAATCGATTTTTGATTCTTTGGAAGATCAAATCTGTAATCTTTCATGTTATCTGACATATTTATTGAATTGGTGAACTAGTTATTTTCTTGTTTTAAAACCTGGTTAAATCGGGGAAATCAAGGACAGGATCCCTGATCTCCCCCCAATCATAAGCCCTAGTAATTACTATCGTCCCCGATATCATCGTGAATGATACTTTTCAGCTTTTCACCGATGTTTCGGAAAATATCTTTTGCATTAAATTCTCTTTTGATTGCTTTGGTAGTCGTCCCGCCAGCATTTGCAATTCGCTGATTGTAGAGTTCCTCTCGGTCATCAAGGGATTTAAATCCGGCCAGAACCAAACCCACCGATGTGGCATACATTGGACTTTTGACTTCCTCGATCACTGTTTTACCCAAATGCTCATTGGGATGACCGATGCGAGTATCCAAGCCTGTCATATACTCAAATAGTTGGGCTACAAATTGCAATTGGGAACCACCGCCTGTGATGACAATTCCTCCAGCTAATTTTTTGTAGTATCCACTTTGCATGATTTCATTTTGGACGATCTCAATGATCTCTTCCATTCGGGCTTGGATAATGCTCGCTAGATTTCGGATTGAAATCTCTTTAGGAGGCCGATTTCTGAGACCTGGTATGGAGACGATCTCGTTAGGATTGGCTTCCTCTGCAATAGCTTTTCCAAATCGCGTCTTCAGCAATTCAGCTTGGTTTTGCATCACCATGCAGCCCTCTTTGATGTCTTTGGTGATGATATTTCCCCCCAAAGGAATCACTGCTGTATGGCGAATGATATTTTCATAAAAAATGGCAACGTCTGTGGTTCCACCTCCAATATCCACCAAGCATACGCCTGCCTCTTTTTCCTCATCACTGAGTACTGCCAGCGAGCTTGCTAAAGGTTCTAGGATTAATTGTTTGGAGGAAAGGTTGGCTCTTCGAACACAGCGGTTGATATTATTGATTGCTGTAGTCTGAGCAGTAATGATGTGAAAATCTGCTTCTAGGCGTGTACCGGACATCCCCACAGGGTCTTTGATCCCTCCTTCATAATCCACAGTATAATCCTGAGGCATCACGTGAATGATTTTATTCCCCGGCGGTACAAGGATATTCTCCATTTCGGAAGAAAGTCGACGCACATCCTCTACCGTAATTTCATCTTCGGTAGGCTGACGCATGATGCTTCCGCTCTGGATTTTGCTTTGAATATGCTGACCGGCGATTCCGACGATTACTTCGGCAATTTCAACCTCGGCCATATCCGATGCTTCTTCCACTGCCTTTTCGATGGCATGCACGGTCTTGTCAATATTGGTGACAACCCCACGCTCTACTCCATCCGACACCGCTTTGCCCATTCCGAGCACTTCGAGTTTTCCATACTCATTTTTCCGGCCGACAATGGCACAAATCTTAGTGGTACCGATATCCAGTCCGACGATTAATTTTTCATTTTCCATACCCAAGCTATTATTCACAGACTATTTGTTCTTTAAATTTCACACTGACTCTCTCGTAGGCATCCCACCCTTTTCGGGGCAAGATTTCGCTGTAAAAAATCTGGATCCGCTCAAACTTATCGGCCAGATTACCCGCATCTCCAAGTTCGATGACTTGTCTTCCCACCTGTTGATACAAGCGGATATCCGTCTTACTATTCACCTCTACTTCGGTGATTTGAGCCTTCCAAAATTCATCTTCATTGATATACCGAATCAAATCCATCAATTCGGGCATTTCTGTCATCACATCTCCCTGATCCAAAAGCTTTTCCAATTGGGCCCCATAGAGGATCAACACGCGGCTCGTATAACTAGGCGAGGTGGGAATGATTTTTCCTTCTGTAGTTATATAGGCATCCGCAGCAAGTGGGCGAGTGATTCTCGCGATCGGCTGATGCTGTTCGATCCAAAGCTGAAGAATCCCCTTTTGTCCCAAAATGGCATCTGCGTCTTTAACAAAAGGATGCCCCTTGAGGCGATCTTCAATTTCTTTCAAAGGAACCTCCTCTAGCATCATTCCGGCCTTTAGATTTGGAAAACCTGCTTGAATAAGTGATTCGATTTCCTTTTGATCCACGAAATAAAGTCCACTGATTCCTTGAATCTGTACTTCTAATCCTTGATAGGTCTTGTATTGACTTTGCTTTTCGACAAAGCCTATGAACCCAAGCAAAATCACGCTTAGAATCAAGAAGCCGATTAACTTTCGAATCCGCATCTTTTTCATAGTACCTGTGGTTTTAATCGTGAGCGCATCCAATCCTGTACTCTTGGTACCAATCGATCGATATCTCCGGCACCCATGGTCACCAAAATTTCTGGATCCCAATCCTCCAATACATCAAAAAGCTGCTCCTTCGTAACCATCTTCTTGTTCGAGGCTTGGATATCATCAAAAAGCATCTCGGAACTTACCCCTGGAATCGGTAATTCCCGGGCTGGATAGATATCCAAAAGCAGCACCTGATCTGCCAAAGAAAGGCTTTCCGAAAAACCTTCTGCAAAATCTCGGGTTCTGGAGAAAAGATGTGGCTGAAATACCACTGTCAGCTTTTTACCAGGGTACATCGCTCGCACTGAACTCAAGCAGGCTCTAATTTCTTCAGGATGATGTGCATAGTCATCGATATAGACTCTGCTTCCTTCCTGAACCAAAATTTCAAATCGTCTTTTCACACCACGGAAAGTGGCTAAACCTGTCTTTATCTCTTGTGGAGAGAGACCATGATCTAGGGAAATCGCTATAGCCGAAAGCGCATTTTCTACATTATGAAAGCCTGGAATGAACAATTCCAAATTTTTGATTTGAACCTTTCCGTCTTCATATTCAAAGGCAAAAGAACCTGGTCTTGCTTGGACATTCTCAGCGTAAATTCCAGAGGTGGCGCGAAGTCCATAGATCTTTGTTCCTTTTTGTGGAAGATTATCCTGACCGATTTTGGAAGCAGCCTTATCCTGAATCAAAAGTTTGCCTTTTTTCTTAAGCAGCTGGATAAATTCTCGGAACCCATCCAAAATAGTTGATTCATCTCCATAGATATCCAAATGATCCGGATCAGCACTTGTCACCACTTCCACATCGGGATGAAGCCTTAAGAAAGACCGGTCAAATTCATCCGCCTCCACTACCATAATAGTGGCTTCTTTGGATGAATTTAGGATCAGATTGCTTTGGTAGTTTTGGGTAATTCCTCCTAAAAATGCCGTAACAGGCTTCCCTGCTGACTTCAGCAAATGCGCGATTAGAGAGGAGGTGGTTGTCTTACCATGGGTTCCCGCAACTGCAATAGTGTAATGTTCCGCTGTGAGCATACCTAAAACCTCAGACCTTTTCTTCATGGTAAATGATCCGGAAGAAAAGAACTGATACAAGGCTGATTCCTTCGGAATGGCAGGAGTCCAAATCACCAGTAAACCGTTTTTATCTCTAAGGAAATTTTCTGGAATCGTTGAAACCTGGTCTTCAAAACTAATAGCAATCCCTTCATCGAATAATTGATCGGTCAACGGGGAAGGCGTGCGGTCATATCCAGCAACAGCATAGCCAGCCTGATGGAACCAGCGTGCAAGAGCACTCATGCCGATTCCACCGATTCCTAGGAAATAGACGCTATGTATGCCTTCCAATTTCACGCTACCAGTTTTTCGATTTCATGGACAATAGTTTCAGTGGCCTGTGGTTTAGCCAATTTTTTTATGTTCGAACCCAGACTTTGGGCTAATTCTGGATTATTCAAAATCAGGTCAACCTCGTTTTTCATATTCCCAATGGCTTCCCCATCTTTTAGTAAAACCGCTGCATGATGGGTCACATATGCCATCGCATTCTTGGTTTGATGGTCTTCTGCCACATTCGGAGAAGGAATAAAAATCACGGGCTTCCCAACAAGGGAAAGTTCAGAGACAGACAAGGCCCCCGCTCGTGAAATAATCACATCAGCTGCTGCATAGGCCAAATCCATTTCGCGGATAAACTCTCGTACATGAATATGTTGTAGGCCGGACTTTTCGGTCCGTTCCGCCATTTCTTTGAAATAATATTTTCCAGATTGCCAAAGCACCTGATACCCATCTTTTTCAAAAGCCTCCATATCCTTCAGCATACCTTGATTCAAGGTTCTTGCACCTAAGGATCCACCAAGCACCAAGACAGTTTTTCGGTCACTCTCCAATCCAAAATACCCTAGAGCCTTTTCACGCTTTCCTTCCAAATTCAAAAGATCTTTTCTCACAGGATTTCCGGTATTGATGATTCGGTCAGCCGGAAAAAACTTTTCCATATTGGGATAGGCTACACAAATTGCGCTCGCTTTCTTAGAGAGAATTTTATTCGTCAAGCCTGCATAGGAATTCTGTTCCTGAATCAAAGTTGGAATTTGTTTACCCTGCGCAGCATAAAGTACCGGTCCGCTTGCATAGCCACCTACTCCTACCACCACTTGTGGTTCAAAATCCTTTACAATTCGTTTTGCTTGGATCAAACTTTTGAAAAGCTTAATCGGGAAACTGAGATTATCCCAAGTCAATTTCCGTTGAAGTCCAGCTACTGGTAAACCAATGATTTTGTATCCAGCCTCGGGCACTTTCTGCATTTCCATTTTCCCCAAAGCACCCACAAAAAGCACCTCACTGTCCGGATGCTTTTCCATCCAGGCATTGGCAATGGCAATCGCCGGATAGATATGTCCTCCGGTTCCTCCTCCACTGATCATTAGGCGATATGTAGGTGTAGTACTAATGGTTAAGCAGTTTTAAATTTTGGTCTATTCATGGCACTTCCAGTCTGCATTTCATCCTGATGATCACCACGGCTAACAGAAAGAATAATTCCTAAGGAAATCCCGGTAAATACTAAAGAAGTCCCTCCCATACTAAGAAGAGGCAAAGGCAAACCAGTAATTGGACCCAATCCTACAGCAACGGCCATATTCACCAAGGCTTGGATGACAAGAGCAAAGCTCAATCCTGCGGAAAGTAAGCCTCCAAAGGCCTTATTCGAATTGGCGACAATGCGCATTCCACGATAAAGCAAAGCCAGATATAGGAAGAGGACGGAAATACCACCTATCATCCCATATTCTTCTATTATGATGGCGTAGATGAAATCTGAATAAGGGTGAGGAAGTGAATTTCGTTGCTCGGAATTACCGGGACCTTTACCGGTAATCCCTCCAGTAGCAATGGCGATATAAGATTGTTCTGCCTGGAATGGGATCTTGCTTTCATCTGTAGAGGACTCTACAAAGTCCTGGATTCGTGACTTGAAAGTCTCGCCTCGTTGCCCTAGGAAAATCGCAGAAGTCAAACCAAGTACCCCGACCATCACGACAATCATGAGGTATTTGAGCGGCACCCGGCCAATAAACATGATCAAGAGACAGGTTGACAGCAACAAAATGGCTGTAGACATATTCGCTAAACCGATCAACGCACAGATAATCCCTATTGCAATGATGATAGGCAAGAAGGTGCTTTTGAAGTCAGAGATGTTATTCTGACGGCGGGCCAGCATTGCAGCCAAGGCGGCAATCAAGGCCAACTTAGCCAAATCCGAAGGTTGAAAAGCCTGATTGATTACCGGAATCGTCAACCAACGATTCGCTTCATTGATATTGGATCCGAATAGGAAGGTAATCAAAAGCAAAGGCATGGACAGGTACATTGCCAACCTTGCATACAAGGCATAGTTTCTATAGGGTACTTTATGTGCAAGCCACATGACTCCTAAGGAGACAAAAACCAAAACGGAATGGCGCACCAAGTACAATTCAGTGTTTCCTCCAGCATATTTATAAGCCAAAGAACCTGTCGCTGAATACACCACAAGAATACTGAATAGAGATAGCAGTATCACGATCCCCCAAATGATGGGATCACCCTTGAAATGCTCATCGATCCATGACTTAAACTGGCTCATGCGCTGACTTTCATTTTAAGGTTCAACACTCCTTCTCTAAACTGCTTACCTCGATCTTCATAGTTTCGGAATAGATCGAAACTCGCACAGGCTGGAGAGAGCAATACCACATCCCCAGGCTGAGATAATTCCCTTCCCCAGTTGATGGCTTCGTCAATATTTTGTGTTTCCCGAATGACAGGAATAACTCCTGAAAATGCCTTTAGAAGCTTTTCATTATTCTTTCCAAGACAGATCAATGCTTTCACCCTCCCGGCAATTAGTGGGAGAATGGAGGAATAATCATTCCCTTTATCCACCCCACCAGCGATCCAAACAATCCCTGATGGATAATTTTCAAGTGCATAAGCCGTGGCTTCCACATTGGTCCCCTTGCTGTCATTCACATACAGCACCCCATCTAACTCAGCCACCTTTTCCATGCGGTGGGGAGCATTTTGGAAGGTTTTTATAGCTTTCTCTATTTCCTCCTGGCTTAGACCGACCAAACGAGCTGCTGAGATGGCGAATAAGGCATTGAGGACATTATGTTTCCCTTGAATCGGAAGTTGATCAACAGAAATCTGAATGGGTTCATCTCCTATTCCGATATGGAGCATTTCTCCATCCAAATAGCTGGTCGCATCAGATTCTTGAAGGGAGATGAAAATTTTCTTAGCTCTGATTTTGGAAGAATCCAGTCCCTTCCGACTAAGTGGATCTTCGCTCATAAACAAAGCATAATCCTGTTTCTTCTGATTGATAAATAGTCGGAATTTGGAAACGATGTATTTCACAATTTTCCCCTCATACCGATCCAAATGATCAGGAGTAATATTGGTTAGGATTGCAATATGCGGTTGGAAAGTCTGTAAGCCATCGATCTGGAAACTACTCGTTTCAATTACCCACCAATCCTTATCCGAGTCCAACAATTGAGCTGCCCAACTATGACCAACATTTCCCGCCAAACCGACATTTAATCCAGCTTCTTTAAGCAAATGGTAGGTTAGTAAAGTGGTAGTCGTTTTTCCGTTAGTTCCTGTGATTGCGATTACTTTCCCATTCGAAAAATGATGGGCCAACTCCAATTCATCCACAACAGCCAGCCCTTGATCCAAGGCTTTTTGAATAATCGGAATCGAAAATGGAATACCAGGACTTTTGATAATCAAATCCACATCCAATATTCTCTCCTCTGAATGCTTTCCTTCCTCAAATTCAATCCCTGCATCCATCAGACGCTGCTTCCGATCTGGATTGATCTGGCCAGCATCACTTACGAAAACCCCATAGCCCATCCGCTGGGCTAGCAATGCTGCTCCCAGTCCACTTTCTCCTGCTCCTATGATGGCTACGTTTTTCAAGATTTATCTCAATTTCAAGGTTGCTAGTGTGATGACTGCCAGTAAAATCCCCACAATCCAAAAGCGGGTGACGATTTTTGCTTCAGGTATATTTTTCTTTTGATAATGATGATGCAAAGGAGACATTAGGAAAATCCGACGTCCTTCCCCATATTTCTTTTTCGTGTATTTGAAGTAGCTGACTTGAAGAACCACACTGAGATTCTCGATCACGAAAATCCCACACATGATAGGGATCAAAAGTTCTTTTCGCAGGGTCAAAGCCATGACGGCTATCGCTCCACCCAACATCAAGGACCCTGTATCTCCCATAAAAACTTGAGCCGGATAGGCATTGTACCACAGAAATCCAATACAAGCCCCAATAAATGCGGATGCAAAAATCACCAACTCCCCAGAGTTAGGGATGTACATGATATTCAGGTATTGAGAGAAAATGGCATTCCCACTGAGATAGGCAAAAATGGCGATGGTCAGCCCTATAATAGCCGAGGTTCCAGCAGCAAGTCCATCGATTCCATCCGTGATATTTGCGCCATTCGATACAGCTGTGATAATAAAAATCACTACCAAAATGTAAAGGATTGGCGTGACGGATTCGCCTAAAAATCCTAATAATCGCTCATAATCCAGTTCATTGTTCTTTACAAAAGGAATGGTTGTTTTTAAGGCTTTGACATCCTGAAAAGCTGGAGTTTCAACAACCCCACTTTCTACGGAAACTGGTGTAGAAAATTCCCGAATAACCACATCCTCATGAAAATAGAGGGTAGCTCCTACAATCACACCGATACCGATCTGCCCTACAATTTTGAACCGGCCTTTAAGCCCTTCCTTATTCTTTTTGAATACTTTGATGTAATCATCTACAAAACCAATTCCTCCCAACCAGATCGTAGTCACCAAGAGAAGAATGATGTAAATATTATCTAAGTCACCAAAAAGAAGGGTTGGGATCACAATCGCAGCAAGGATCATCAAACCACCCATGGTTGGAGTTCCTTTTTTCTGAGCCTGACCTTCCAATCCTAAATCCCGTACGGTCTCACCAATTTGTCGATTCCGGATCCAGTTAATGATTTGATTTCCAAAAGTGATGGTGATAATGAGCGAAACCAATGCAGCCATGCCCGCACGGAAGGAAATATAGCGAAATACCCCTGCTCCCGGCACATCCCAAACTTGGTCCAAATATTCAAAAATCGGATATAGCATATCAGTTTTGACTCAATTGATCTAAAATTTCACTTACCACTTCGGCATCATCAAAATGATGCTTGACTCCCTGGATTTCCTGATAATCTTCATGCCCTTTCCCGGCAATCAGGATAATGTCTCCTTTTTGCGAAAGCATACAAGCTGTCCGGATAGCTTCTTTTCTATCTACAATTCGAAGCACCTTTCGAAGGTCAGAAGGACCTATTCCTTGTTGCATATCATCAAGAATCGCCTCAGGGTCTTCAAAACGGGGATTATCAGAGGTCAAAATGACCTTATCACTTTCCTTAACGGCTATTTTTGCCATAACAGGCCGCTTGGCCTTATCCCGATTTCCCCCACATCCCACAACTGTAATCAACTGTTCGCCACCGGTTCGTACACCATTAATGGTTTTAAGCACATTTTCCAAGGCATCAGGAGTGTGAGCGTAATCCACAATGGCTGTAATTCCAGCTCTTGAAATGCGATCAAACCGACCTTTAGCCCCCGGAATGGCAGATAAATGCTGCAAAACCTCTTCCTCATCTTCTCCCAAGAGCACCGCTGCTCCAAAAACAGCCAGTAAATTGTAGGCATTGAATGCACCTATAAGTCGAAACCAAACCTGCTTCCCATTGAGATCCAATTCGAGACCTTCAAGTGTATTTGAAATGATTTTTGCTTTGTAATCAGCTGCTGATTTCAACGCGTATGTTTGATGGGTAGCCATGCAATTTTGAAGCATAACCAAACCCCGCTTGTCGTCCCCATTCACCAGCGCAAAAGCATCTTTTGGCAATTCATCAAACAGCTTCTTCTTCGCTTTGATGTACTCATCAAAGGTTTTATGATAATCCAGATGGTCGTGACTGATATTGGTGAAAATGGCTCCTATTAATCGTAGACCCGCAATTCGCTCCTGTACAATCGCATGGGAGCTCGCCTCCATGAAGCAATGAGTACAACCTGCATCAACCATTTGTCGCAACAATGCTTGAATACTTACCGCATCTGGAGTGGTATGTGTTGACGGGATTATTTCTTCATTGATTTTATTCTCTACCGTTGATAGTAGCCCTGTGCTATAGCCCATGGCCATAAACAATTGATGCAACAAGGTTACCGTGGTGGTCTTTCCGTTGGTACCGGTTACTGCGACCACTTTGATTTGACGAGAAGGGTTATCAAAGTAATTGGACGCCATGATTCCTAGGGCTTTTGCAGAATCAAGTACCTGCACCCAAGTCACTTTCTCATCCAAGACTTCCGGCAATTTCTCGCAAACTACTACCCGAGCACCTTGCTCAATGGCTTTGGAAATAAAGTCATGTCCGTCCACCTGTGTTCCAATAATGGCAATAAAGGCAGATCCTTTTGATACCTTTCGGCTATCAAAAACCAAATCCTTCACCTTTACTTCCATATCTCCCTGAGTGGTGAGAAGGGATACCTTATATAATATGTCCTTTAAAACTTTCACTTATCCGAGCTCGAGATTGATCGTTGTATTGGGTTCTAATTTGCTTCCTGGAATAAGAGACTGACTCTTGACAAGGCCTTTCCCATGGTAATTGACTCTCATTCCTTTATTTTCTAGAATAAATAAAGCGTCTCTCAAGGGAAGACCAGACACATCTGGAACCGTACCTGGATCACTCTCATTTACCTTCCAGTCAATTTTATTTTCGTTTGCCACTACTTTCACCCATTCTTCAGGTTGGGTTGGAGTAGCTTTAATACCTAGCTTCTCAAAAATTTGATGGATCTCCTCGGCCTTTCCGGCACGCACATAAGGCAAGGCTGGAACTGGGCTTGCAGCAGCAATTCGAGCTTGGGAATTGGGATTCAACTCCAAGTCCAAAGCGTAGATTTTATCAGCGATTTCCTTAAATACAGGAGCAGAAACATCTCCTCCATAAGCTGCAAACCCGGTAGGACTATCAATCACAACTATCATGGAGTATTTAGGCCGGTCAGCTGGGAAGTACCCTGCGAAGCTGGTGTAATACTTCCGGGTATATTGTCCATTCACTAGTTTCTGAGCTGTACCTGTTTTCCCCGCAATCGGGTATTCTGCATTTGCAATATTTTTGGCAGTTCCTCTGACAACTACTCCCTCAAGCAATCCCTGTAACTGTTTGATCGTTTTCTCAGAAGCAATCTGCTTTCTGATAATTTCTGTTCCGTATTCTTTTTCAATGTTGTTGCCTTTTACAATGGCCTGGATCAAATAAGGCTTGACCATTTTTCCATCGTTGGCAACAGCATTGTAAAGGGCTAAGGTGTGGATAGGATTCAATTTGCTCTCATAGCCGATAGAAGTCCAAGGTAGGGTAGTTCCATACCAATCCTTTTCGCCAGGCTTCTTGAAATATGGCTTCCCTTCTCCCGCCAATTGGAACCCAAAAGCTTCATTCAATCCAACCTTTTCCAAATAGCCCATAAACTTGGAAGGGCTAGAACCAAAATGCTCATCTACCAATTTGGAGATTGCCACGTTGGAAGATTTTTCAAAAGCTTCCCGAATAGTGATTGTACCGTATCCTCCATTTTTCGCATCCCGCATTACCTGATTGTAGAATCGGTGAGCTCCATTTCCGGTCTCGATTTTTTCGTCAAGGGAAATTTTATTTTCCTCCAAAAGTGTAAGCATGGAAAATAACTTGAATGTAGAACCCGGCTCCGTATTTCCCTGATCACCGATGGCGAAGTTGTAATTCTCTCCATAGCCTCGACCACTTTTGTTCTTTTGCAAGTTGGCAATGGCTTTTATCTTACCCGTTTTGACTTCCATTACGATCACCGAACCGAAGGCTGCATCACGAGCTTCCAACTGTCGAAGCAAAGCAGTCTCTGCCACATCCTGAATGTTGACATCCAAAGTGGTGATTACGTCATATCCGTCTTCCGGCTTGATATCTTCGGCATCAAAAACAGGCTTCCAGCTTCCTCCAGCTAATCGCTGAAACAGGGCCTTTCCGTCTTTGCCTTTGAGGTAATCATTAAAGCTGTATTCAATACCGGCACCGTACTCAACCTCATTGATAAAACCAACGGTTCTACTAGCCAAAGAATTGAATGGGCGATACCGCTTTTCAACTTTTTCAAAAAGTACTCCTCCTCCCAGTCTGCCTTCCCGGAAGATCGGCCACTGAGACATTTTCTGCATGTCCTGATAGCCAATTTGTCTCCTATTCAACACGATGTACCGCTTTTTATCCAAGCGAGCATCAGTAATCATGCGCTTATACGCCTTGGCTGATTTGTCTTTATAATAACCGGAAAGCAACTGAGCCAAAGAGTCGATCCCTTCTTCAAATGTTGAATTTTTGGACATGGTAGGATCCAAAGCCACTCTATAAAAAGGCAAGCTAGTAGCTAAAAGACTACCATCACCCGCATAGATATTCCCCCTAGTAGCAGGAACCTCGCGATACTGAAAATTGATCGTTTGTGCTTTTTCTCGCCATTTATCCCCTTGCTCAAATTGGATTTTGGCAATACGAAGAGGAATCGCCGTGGTGACGAGCGCAATGAGGATAAAAACAACCCTCACTCGAAGCACTATGGAACGCTTAATATTCACTCTTCGATTTCTATTTTAACCGGTGGTTCTTTTAATTCAATAATTCCTTTATTCGCCACTTTTTTTGCCAATTCGGACTGCATGCTACTGAGCATGTACTCTGCCTCCAGCGTCGTGACATCAGCGCGGATATCCTCCACTTCCTGTTGTACTTTTTCAATTTTCCGGACCATATTCTCCGCCCGGTGATTACTCCAGATATAAATCAGAGCCAACAAAACCACAAAGCCAACCGGGGGAACCAATTGTACAGGAACTCCTTCCCCCAAAATTCTGGTCACATTGAGCTTTTCCTCCATCCAAGAGAAAATCGTCTTCCGGGTAGCCGTTGACTTGGCCCGATTCCCTGACTTCAATTTTTTCCTAAATGTGTTTTGACTCATTTCCCTAGTTTCTTTGCAATTCTCAACTTCGCACTTCTTGCCCGAGGGTTTGCTGCTATTTCTTCCGCATCTGCAGTGATGGCACCTCTACTGACAGGTTCCAAAGGACGAATGGGATTTCCGAAAAAATCTTTTTCCAGCTCGCCTTGAAATTTCCCTTTGGTAATGAGGTTTTTGACTAGTCGATCCTCCAAGCTATGGTAACTCATGACCACCAATCTCCCTTCAGGCTTCAAAAGCTCTACAGCACTAAGAAGGAATTCCTCCAAAGCACCCAACTCATCATTCACCTCGATTCGCAATGCCTGAAATACCTGCGCGAAATATTTAAACTCTCTCCCTTTTGGAGCATATTTTTTCAAAAAAGCCGTAAAGCCCTCTGTCGTTTCAAATGGCCTTTCCATTCGCTCAGATACAATCCCCTGAGCCAGGGTTTTGGCATTCTTTACCTCACCATACATTCCCAAAATCCGATGCAACTTGGATTCTTCATAGGTATTGAGCACGTCTTTCGCGCTTTTCCCTTGCATGGGATTCATTCGCATATCCAACTCCCCCTCAAAACGTGTAGAGAAGCCCCGTTTAGGCTCATCAATCTGATGGGATGAAATACCCAAGTCCGCCAAAATTCCATCCACTTGCCGAACGCCATAGAGTCGAAGAAACTTTTTGATATCCCGAAAATTGGCTGCAACAAAGGTGAATCGATCATCCGCAATTGCATTTGCCTCAGCATCAGGGTCTTGATCAAATCCATAAAGATGTCCGTGTTCCAGGTTCCGGAGAATTTCCCGGGAATGACCCCCTCCGCCAAAAGTCGCATCGACGTAGACCCCGTTAGGGTTAATAGCCAAGCCTTCAGTGCATTGGGCGAGCATCACTGGAATATGGTACACAGAAGCTGTCATAACTTAGGAGAGGTATTTTTCCATCAGTGCTGACAAGTCTGCAGGATCTGGAATAACATGTTTCGCATGATTATCAGGATTCCAGATTTCAATGCGAATTCCATTTCCGGCGACTACTACTTCTTTTTCTAAACCTGCATATGCCTGAAACTGCTTCGGGATTAACAATCGGCCAGCACTATCCAACTCCACATCCACGACCGAATTAAAAAATGCCCGTTGAAGTGCACGCTGTTCGGGATTATTGATATTGAGGGATTTGATCTGACCTTCCAACTTTTTGTACTCCACCATAGGATACAAAGCCAGACATCGATCTTCTGCCATTCGAAGCATCAAAGTAGACTCATTAGCCTCTGGTATCGATGCCTTTATCTTTGAAGGCAACGCCAGACGACCCTTTGGATCAAGCTTACAATCGTAATGGCTATTAAACATTTCCCCTTAGCGCTTTGGACAAGTTTCTCGTAAAAACAAAAGTAATAAAATGATTTTCACATTCTACCACTTTTCTCCACTTTTTCCCACTTTGACTTAAAAGTAGCTAAAAGTTTGAACCATGCCAATATTTTTGAAAAAAAATCAAGGAATTTTAATTGGTTATCAGCAGCTTAGAAGTTTAAAGCCTACTCGACAAAAAACGCCTTTTTTTGCTGATTTTGACGGATTTTCCAGAAGAGAGCTCGCTAAAAAATTTTATCCTCGGAAAAATTCGTGAAAAAAGTGGGAGAAATTCCCAAACATAAAAAAAGCAGTGACCAGGAGCCACTGCTTTTCATAAGGTATCAACACACAAATTTAATTGTCTTTTTCTGCTTCTTTTAGTTTTTGCATTTTCTCTTCCATTGATCGCTGAAACTCCTGAATTTTTGCTTCATTTTCCTTTCTCCATTCCTCCATTTTTCTCTGGAACTCCTCAATTTTAGGTGCTTGACTTTTTTCCCACTCTTTCAGTTTTTGCTGAAATTCCTCCATTTTTGGAGCTTGAGTTTCTTCCCATTGTTTTTGCCAAGCTTGCATTTCTTTTTCCCAAGCTTCTAACTTTGGAGCCATTTGTTTCTCCCACATTTTCAGCTGTTCCTCTCGCTCCTTTTCATTTTCTTTCCATCTTTTTTCAAACTCCTTAGCACGCTCTTCCATCTGCTTGGACCATTCTTTCGCACGCTCTTCATGCACCTTTCTTTGTTCTTCCCATTCCTTCATTTTCCGATCACGGTCTTTTTCCCAATTCTTCAATTCTTCCTTACTCATGTTAGCGGTATCGGAGAAAAAGAACATGCTTTGGTCAAAATCTTCAAAGTCAAATATCATCGGCTCTCCTGGCTCAAAGAAAACAGGAGCCTCTGCAAAAAATTCAAAATCAGATGGGAATGAAGGCATTTGAGGTATTTCGGGAACGGGAATCATCTCATCCAATTCCAGCTTTGGCATGGATTCAAAATCAAATTCCGGAGCAGGCATACCGCGCACCACAAAGACATTCTTTCCTTTCTTCACAATTGTGTCTCCATCCACGATCAAGGTGTCACCCTTGATCTCATAGTGGAATTTTTGATTCCCTGAGTTTTGACGAAATACATAGGTAGCACCATTTTCATTCGTCCAGGTTTGCTCACCATTTTCTGGATTAACAATTACTTTTTTCTCTTGATCGGTTGTATCCTGAACCAAAATCATCAATGGATCAACCTGTTGATTTTGAGAGATAAAACCCAATTCGGGGTTTTCAAGAGTGACTAAAGGATTAACCTCCATCTTTTCTGGAGAATCATGTTGACTGGCATTTGCCAGAATTCCTGCGGTAAGTAATAAAGTAAATAACATAGGTAGTGAAATAATAGGGTTTTGTGGATAGTTCTGTGCTGGAAAACCCAGCATGCGTTTAATTCTGTGAAGTGTTGGATTTCTCCGTTTAGAGGCAGCCAGCGCCAATTCAGGCACATGTTGGTGGGAATAGTTCAGTACTTCCGCAAGTGCTTTGGCTAAAGTTTGCGGCTCTATTCCGGTAGAAAGTGCCAAATCATCTGTTGCATTTTCCCGAAGTTCTTTGGCGGTCTGATTGATCCACCAAAAACATGGGTGGAAAAAGAAGACCACTTCTAGCATGGACTGTGCTAAATTAATGATGTAATCATTCCGCTTAATATGGGCTAATTCGTGGGCCAAAATCGCTTCTAGTTGGCCAGAAGAAAGCTGAAAAACCAATCCTGCTGGAATAAGAATTATAGGTTTAAGAATACCGAATGCCATGGGAGACATTCCTTCAGAAGAAATTTTTAAGGAAACTCTTCGGGAAATTTTCAATCGCTCAGTGATTCTTTGCAGGTACTCATTCAATCTTGGATCCGAAGAAGGAGTACTTCCTAAACGAAGGCTTCTAACTGCAGATAGATTATTGAAAAGGCGGAAGAGAAAAAGGACGGCGCCCAAAAACCATACATTCACAAGAAAAGGCAGCTGCGATTCAATCCAAATGACAATATTTCCCCAAGAACTCATTTGGTGGATCTCACGGTTTTGAAATTCGATAACAGCCCAAACCACACTGGGATTTTGGGATGCATCGCTAATTAAAACCCATTCGTAAATCAAAGTCCCAATCGAAACAAAAACTCCCAGGCTTAATGCCACCAAAGCAAGATTGTATTTGAATTGGGGAGATTTCTTGCAAAAAATCCGTAACCCTCCCCAAAGCAATCCTGCAACTAGGATCCATTGCCATACGGAATGCACCAAGGCCCATCCTATGGCCTGGAGCAATTGATTCGGAATCCAATCATTTAAAAGGTTCATGACTTTTTGTTTTCAAGTTGGTCTAAAAATTCTCGAATCTCATCCAACTCTTCTTTGCTAGGTTCTTCTTGACCGAGTGCCTGCATGACCAGTGACTTCGCTGACCCTCCAAAGGCTGAGTTCATCAGATTCTTTAACAAGGACTTTTGAGTCTCTCCTTGTTTAATCGCTGCCCGATAAATGTGAGTCCGACTTTTCTCATCCCGGGTTACCATTCCTTTCGCATGCATGATTTGCATAATTTTTAGCGTGGTAGTATATCCGGTTTCCTTTTTCTCTAATAGTCGCTCGTGAATCTGACGGACATTTGCTTCCTTCATTTCCCAAAGCAGGGAAAGTATTTCTAATTCTGCTTCTGTAGGTTTATTCATGGCACATTATACGATAGCTTTCGTACAAAGTTATACGAAAGGAATCGTAATATCCAAAAAAAGTACGATGGTATTCGTATTAAAATGTGTTAAATGAACAAAGTCAAGGGTTTACTTCAACCTTTTAATCGTCTCTTTCCCTTTCTTTTCAAGTCCTTTTCTAAAAATTTCAGCTACTCTTGGCCAGCTCCCGGCAATTTTTGCAAGTAGTCCCCGATGCTCGGGAATACAAACCAAGCGCTTCGGATTACTCATCAACTTGAGTAGTACACGGCTAATATCTTCGGGTTCAAGGATTTTTTTTGGTCCGCTGAAGGTCAAAACTGCTTCTTCCGGATAATCCAATTGGAGGTCAAGCATCGGAGTATTCACCAAATCTGGACAAACTACGGATACATGGACTCCCCATTTTTCCAACTCAGGAGCTACGGCAAGAGAAAAACCTCGAATGGCAAACTTGGAGGCAGTATATAAACTTAGCCCCGAAACGGGAGCTAAACCAGCTAGTGAAGAAATATTGATAATGTGACCAAAACCTTGAGCTTTCATGACGCGCCCAATCAAGGTTGTCCCAAGTATACTTCCTTTCGCATTTACATCAAGATGTAAATCAATGTCTGAGATTTCAAAGTCTTGCAGGAAGCCGGGCCGAATTACCCCGGCACTGTTAATCAAATGGGAAATCTGATAAGAAGATTCTTGAACGGATCCAATCACTGCTTCCCAAAACGCCTCTTGAGAAACATCCCCAACCTTGATTTTAACTTGATCAGAGGCTCGAAAATTCTTTTTTAGCAATTCCTCTCGTTTATCGATTAGAAGCAAAGATTCACCCTGTTCCTGAAGCACTTGTGCAAGATGGAGCCCTATTCCACTTCCAGCACCCGTGATGATCCTAATTTTTTTTATATCCATGATTTGATTCAAAATGCAAGTTTCAAAAGACAAAATACCATTTTATCAGTATAAAATTTTATTTTTATTCTGTAAAAATTATTAAAACAAAATTTTATTTACCATTTTTTATTTTTTTCAAAATTTATTCGCTATTTGTACACCTATTTAAAAACAAACATGACTATGTTCTCATCATTCAAATCATTTTTGAAACCTACTGGAGGGATCCTGCTAGGTTTGGTTTTGATCCTAGGTGCTTGTTCGGAAGTCGAACAAGAAGTCCAACTATCCGGATTAGAAGAAGCAGCACACATGGGTGAACCTGGATTTATTCCAGGAAAATACATTGTCGTACTGAATGATCAAACCGTACGGTTTAGAAGAACCGATGACTACGAATCTGTTCAGGCAGGGATGCGCGTTGTGGCAAATTCAATCGCTGCAAGACACAATATTCAGGAAGAGCGAATTGAACGAGTCTATGGAAATCTTCTTCCAGGGTTCTCTGCGGAGTTAACCCCAACCCAATTAGCAGATTTGGAAAAAGACCCCTCAGTTAGTTATATCGAGCCTGATGGCTATGTCTATACCACAGCAACTCAAACCAATGCTACTTGGGGCATTGATCGAATCGATCAAGCAACTCTTCCACTAAATGGAACCTACACCTACAATACAACTGGACAAGGTGTAACCGCTTACATCCTTGATACGGGTATCCGTACAGATCATGTAGAATTTGGAGGAAGAGCGCAACAAGGCTTTGACGCCTTCGGAGGAAATTCAGAAGATTGCCATGGTCATGGTACGCATGTAGCCGGGACTGTAGGCGGCACTATCTACGGAGTTGCAAAAAATGTTTCTTTAGTTGCGGTTCGTGTTTTGGATTGCAATGGTTCGGGCAGCTTTAGTGGAGTAATTGGAGGGATGGATTGGGTAGCATCCAACGCTTCCGGGCCATCTGTGGCTAATATGTCACTT
Source organism: Algoriphagus sp. (assembly GCF_013373065.1). GTDB lineage: Bacteria > Bacteroidota > Bacteroidia > Cytophagales > Cyclobacteriaceae > Algoriphagus. The sequence continues at coordinate 32,950 of NZ_JABXIN010000015.1, read as the reverse complement.
GGAGGAGGAAGAAGCAATTCAATCAATGATGCTGTCAATAGAATGTATAATGCAGGTGTTGCAGTAATGGTAGCTGCAGGAAATAGCAATGCGAATGCCTGTAACTATTCTCCAGCTAGCGCGCCAAATGCTTACACAGTAGGATCAACCACTAGTAGTGACAGTCGATCTTCTTTCTCTAATTATGGGGATTGCGTAGATATTTTTGCTCCAGGATCTTCTATCCGATCAGCTTATTACACTAGCCAAACTGCTACTGCAACTATGAGCGGCACATCCATGGCTTCCCCTCATGCAGCAGGTGCGGCCGCACTTTATTTGGAATCCAATCCAAGCGCATCTGCTCAGGAGGTATATGATTACCTTTCAAGCACTTCCGAAAAATCAGTTGTGACCAATTCTCTTAGCGTAAACAATGACCTAATCTACACCTTGGGAACTCCGGGTGATGGAGGAGGTGATCCAGGCGATGGAGGAGGCGACCCAGGAGATCCAACAGGAATCGACCTAAGCGCCCAAGGATTTAAAGTTAAGGGTAGATGGGGTGCCAATCTTTCCTGGTCTGGGAATACAGGGGCAGTAGATATCTTCCGAGATGGTGAAATAATTGCTTCGGGAGTAACTGCATCAAGCTATACCGATCAAACTACCAATAAAGGTGGAGGAAGCATGACTTATAAAGTTTGCGAAGCAGGAACATCTATTTGTTCCAATGAGGTCACGGTGACTTTCTAATCATCCTTTTCCCAATTTTTTTAGACCGCTTTTAAGATAAAAGCGGTCTTTTTTTTGAACCTAGACTTCTGGTCTTGGGTTGAATTTCTAGACCAAAAAACTATGTGCCTCGTAGCCTTTTCTTGGAAACACCATTCGTATCTGCCACTGATCATTTCGGCAAATCGAGATGAATTCTTCGATCGCCCTACAGCTCCCCTTCACCAATGGGAGAGCGGGATACTTGCAGGAAAAGATCTTCGGAGTGGAGGAACTTGGATGGGTTTTCATCCGAATGGCCGTTGGTCTCTTTTGACCAATTACCGTGATTTCCGCAAGATGGGTCACGGAGAAATCTCGCGTGGCAAACTAGTCCAAGACTTTCTCGAAAATTCGATTTCCCCTGAGGATTACCTTCTTGAAATCCAAAAAGATCAGTATCGCTACGAAGGCTTCAACCTGCTGGTTTGTGACGGAAATTCCCTTTTTTACCTTAGCAATTATGGAAAAGGAATTCAAGAAATCGAACCGGGAATTTATGGATTAAGCAATGGGCTGATCAATGACCCCTGGCCAAAAGTAGAACTTGCCAAAAGGCAATTGGAAGAAACCTTGAGCGACAAAATCGATCATGGAAAACTTCTCCAAATTCTAAAATCCACGAAAACTTATCCTATCGAGAAACTCCCCGATACAGGAGCTCCCCAAAGCTTAGAAAAAGCACTCTCAGCTCAATTAATCCGAACGGATGGAAATTATGGCACACGGTCTTCCAGTGCCGTTATTCAAACCCAAGATGGCCGATTAAAAATCCAAGAACGAACCTTTGAATGGGATTATGCTAATTTTACAGATACAAATACGCTCATTGAACTCGAACCTAATCAATAACTTTTATGAATCATCTATATGACGTCATCATTGTAGGAGGAGGCCCTATTGGCTTGGCATGTGGGGTAGAAGCTCAAAAAAACGGATTGGATTACCTGATTTTGGAAAAAGGAGCTTTAACCAATTCGATTTACAACTACCCTGTAAACATGACTTTTTTCTCCACTTCTGACCGGTTGGAAATGGCAGGAATTCCTTTTATGTCCATTGGGAATAAACCTACGCGAACGGAAGCTTTAGAGTACTATAGAAGGATTTATTTCCACTTCAAGCTTAAAGTCAATCTTTACGAAGCGGTACAAACCCTCGAAAAAGTAGATGGGAATTTTAAAATCACCACCTCGAAAGGAGTTTACCATACTCGAAAAATTGTTTTGGCTACTGGATTCTATGATCTTCCAAACCTAATGAATGTTCCAGGTGAGGAATTGCCAAAAGTGATGCACTATTATAAGGAACCCTGGCCATTTGTAGCACAGAAAGTATTGGTAGTCGGAGGCGCAAATTCTGCCGTGGATGCGGCGTTGGAATGCTGGAGAAAAGGAGCGGAAGTCAGCATGGTTTTGCTGGGAGATGAAGTGGATGAAAATGTTAAATATTGGGTTCGCCCCGACATCATGAACCGTATCAAGGAAGGTTCTATCAAAGCATTCACCCGATCAAAAGTAAAAGAAATTCGACAGCATGAAGTAGTGATTTTCACTCCCGATGGAGAGGTCACATTTGAAAATGACTTCGTCCTAGCGATGACAGGTTACAAACCCAATTTTGCACTATTGGATCAGCTTGGGGTGGAATTATCACTTGATGAAAAACGTCAACCCTGCTACGATCAGGCCAATCAGGAATCCAATGTACCGGGAGTTTACTTGGCAGGAGTAGTCTGTGGTGGATTGAATACCCGGGAGTTTTTTATCGAGAACTCCATTGTGCATGCAGAGTCGATTATGAAGGACATCAAAGAAAAGCTTTCTAATTAAGCTCATTTTTATTGGCTACCTTTGCAGAATCTATGAAAAAGCAGCCTTTCAACGTCGTTTACGAAGACAATCATTTGCTTGTGGTCAATAAAGCCGCTGGAATTCTCGTCCAAGGTGACAAAACCGGTGACAAAACCTTGACTGACTATTGCAAGGATTACATTGCCAAAAAATACAACAAACCCGGTGCAGTCTTTTTACATCCCGTACATCGTTTGGATCGGCCAGTGAGTGGTTTGGTTGTTTTTGCTCGTACCAGCAAGGGCTTGGAACGTATGATGGAAGTATTCCGAAAGCGGGACATCCATAAAGTCTATTGGGCGATCGTCAAAAAGCGACCTCGGGAAGAAATGGGAAAACTGACCCATTGGCTGACCAAAGACGAACAAAAAAATATCGTCACAGCACATGACAGGGAGGTCACAGGTTCACAAAAGGCCGAACTGAACTACAAAACCCTTGGTAAACTCAATGATCATTGGCTACTCGAAGTGCGTCCCATTTCTGGTCGTCCTCATCAGATTCGGGTACAATTAGCGTCTATGGGCTGCCCGATACGGGGAGATTTGAAGTATGGTTTCCCAAAGCCTAATCCTGATGCGAGCATCAATCTGCATGCTTTCCAGTTAGTTTTTGTACATCCGATTAAAAAGGAAAAACTCTATTTGCGTGCTGCCTTGCCGGAAAATGAATTCTGGGAGCAGTTTTATGAGTTTGAAGCTGTAAAAGCAAAAGATCAGCATATTGATAATACCTTCTCCGGGTAAAAATCTCCCGCCAAGTTGGGCGATTGAAATACAGTAGAAATACTATGGAAATAAGCCCTCCTTCGTCGGGCGAAATATTTTGGTGAAGCCGTATCTCAGCCGAGGAACGAGGCTATATCTCGCCGAAGGCGTATTTCAACGAATGAAGTGAGTTATTTTTCGCCGAAGGCCTATTTCCACTATATTTCGCGAAGCATATTTCTAAAATTCATGAAAAACCTACTTCTTCTTTTCGCTTTCATTCTTCTACTAGCATCCTGCACAACCCAAAATTCTCCCAAAACCATCTATATCGTCCGACATGCTGAAAAGCAGTTGGTGGATAATCCTGATCCTGATTTGGCTCAAGTGGGGCAGGTTCGGGCAAAAAAGCTAGCTCAGATTCTTGAAGGTGAGGAGATCAAGCATATTTTCAGTTCGGATTATAAGCGAACCCGTCAGACAGCCCAACCAACAGCAGCGCAATTTGGCTTGAATATTCAATCCTACGATCCAAGAAATCAAGATGCGCTTGTGGAACAGTTACGAAGCTTGGAAGGAAACATCCTGGTTGTCGGTCATAGCAATACAGTTAGTCAATTGGCAAATTATTTTGTGGGTGACGGGGAAAAATTCGAAGATTTAGAAGAAATCGAATATGATTTTATCTATGAAGTGACTTTAGATAAAAATGGAAGTTCGGTTGTCAGAAAATTGTATAAGGATTATTAGAAAAAAGCCATCATATTATTTAGCAAATACCTAATGGTGTTTGGTTTAAGGAAATGATCATCCTCATTATCCGAGATTAATTTTGGTTTAGAATAATCTCCCTTTATTTTTTCCCTTCCGCCCAATTCAGCTATTTTTAATAGATATGAATAGGGAAGAAAACATTAGGCAAATCTCGGATTCATCCAGAACTTGGGATATTGCTGTAATAGGCGGAGGATCCTCAGGTTTAGGCGTGGCTCTTGACGCGATTTCGAGAGGGCTTTCCGTCATACTTTTAGAAAAGGCCGATTTTGCAAAAGGGACTTCCAGCCGAAGTACCAAATTGGTTCACGGAGGGGTACGTTATTTGGCTCAAGGTGATATCGGATTGGTATTGGAGGCCTTGAAGGAGCGAGGAAAACTTTTACAAAATGCTCCACATCTAACCTCCAATCAGCCATTTATTATTCCTATTTATTCCTGGTTTGACCGAATCCAATACAATACAGGCCTAAAGATTTACGATTGGATGGCTGGAAAACTGCGGATCGGAAAAAGCCACTTTATTTCAAAAGAAGAAACATTAGAGCGACTTCCAGGTATCAAGTCCACAGGTTTACTAGGAGGCGTGGTCTATTACGACGGTCAATTTGATGATGCACGTTTAGCTTTGGCAATTGCCATGACTGCTGATGATGCCGGTGCCTGTATTCTCAATTATGCTTCAGTTCGAAGTCTAATCAAGGACAAAAACGGAAAACTGACCGGCTTGAAAGTTCGGGATGAATTGGACAAGACGAACTATACATTAAAAGCAAAAATGATTGTCAATGCGACTGGAGTTTTTGCTGATAAAATCCTTCAAATGGACAATCCCGATGCTGCAAAAATGATACAGCCCAGTCAGGGGATTCATTTGGTGCTGGATTTGGATTTTTTGGGTGGAAAAGATGCTTTAATGATTCCAAAGACCAAGGATGGACGTATTCTTTTTGCAGTTCCTTGGCATGGGAAATTGGTCGTCGGGACCACAGACACCCTTCGGGAAAAAGCGAAATTGGAACCGCAAGCATTACAAAAAGAAATTGATTTTGTCCTCGAAACTGCTGCAGGATATCTCACAAAGGAACCAACCCGAGCCGATGTCAAGGCGGTGTTTGCCGGTTTACGACCTTTAGCACGGCCCAAGGAAGAAGGAGCTAAAACCAAGGAAATTTCCCGCTCCCACAAAGTGATCGTATCGGAAAGCAATCTCGTGACCCTCACAGGAGGGAAATGGACCACCTTCCGCAAAATGGGTGAAGACACAGTGAATCATTATCAGGAAATCACTAAAGAACTATTGGCTCCGAGTGAATCCTTTGAGATGAAACTACATGGATATACCTCGACACTGCCTGGTGGACACTGGACAGTCTATGGGTCAGACGCTGCCAAGATTCAAAAGTTGGCCGAAAATCGTCCGGAATTAGCCGAAAAAATCCATCCCGATTTCCCAAATATCTTGGCTGAAGTAGTTTGGTCAGTTCGGGAAGAGATGGCAGTAAAAGTGGAGGATATTCTTTCTCGAAGAATTCGGATGCTGATTTTGGACGCACAAGCAGCTTTAGATTCAGCGGAAAAAGTTGCAAAAATCATGGCCCAAGAACTGCAGAAGGACAATGATTGGATCGAACAGGAACTGGTTGATTTTCGAAAAGTAGGCGAAAAGTATTTAATTAAAGCCTAGATTTCGAACCACCTTTTTTCAAAAAAAAACAATAACCCAAAAATGACCCAAAGTAAACCCTATATCATGGCCTTGGACCAGGGCACAACGAGTTCAAGAGCCATCATTTTTAACAAGCAAGGGCAAATCATCTCTGTCGCCCAAAAAGAATTCAAGCAGCATTTTCCCAAGCAAGGTTGGGTGGAACATGATCCCGAAGAAATCTGGACTTCCCAATCCTCAGTCATGATCGAATCCTTGGTTAACAAGGGGATTTCAGTCGACGAAATAGCAGGAATCGGTATTACTAATCAGCGGGAAACCACCATCGTTTGGGACCGAAAAACAGGCAAACCGGTATTCAATGCGATCGTTTGGCAGGATCGAAGGACAGCTGCTTTTTGTAATGAACTGAAAGAAAAAGGACATGCAGAATTAGTCGTTTCCAAAACAGGCTTGATCATCGATGCTTATTTTTCGGCCACCAAAATCCGGTGGATTCTGGATCATGTGGAAGGAGCTAGGGAAAAAGCGGAAGCTGGGGAATTAGCCTTCGGAACCGTAGATTCTTGGTTGATTTGGAAACTCACCAAAGGCGAGAAACACCTCACTGATATCACCAATGCCAGTCGTACCATGCTGTTCAACATCCACACCGAGCAATGGGATGAGGAACTTTTAGACGTATTTGGAATCCCTAAGTCCATGTTACCCGAAGTGAGAAGTTGTTCGGAAGTATACTGTGAAACTGCCGGAGATGTTTTGCGAAGCAAAATCCCCATTGCCGGAATCGCAGGAGATCAACAGGCAGCTCTTTTTGGACAACTCTGTACCGAGCCCGGCATGGCCAAGACTACTTATGGAACAGGATGCTTTTTGGTGATGAATACAGGAAAAGAGGCCGTAAGATCCAAAAATCAACTGCTTACCACCGTAGCCTGGAAAATCGGCAATGAAACCAATTATGCATTAGAAGGATCTGTGTTTATCGGAGGAGCCGCTATTCAATGGCTTCGGGATGGTTTGGAATTATTCAAACATGCCAAAGAATCTGAAAAACTAGCTACAAGCCTAGATGATAATGAGGGCGTATATTTTGTACCTGCATTGGCCGGATTGGGCGCACCTCATTGGGACCAAAATGCCAGAGGCGCATTTTTTGGAATTACCCGAGGTACCACTACTGCTCATTTTACCCGTGCGGCATTGGAAGCAATTGCCTACCAAGTTTACGACGTCATCAAAGCAATGGAAAAGGATGCAGGAGAAAAAACAAAAGAGCTCCGAGTCGATGGAGGTGCTACTGCCAATAACTTCTTGATGCAATTTCAGTCTGACCTCTTGGATTGTGAAATCAAACGTCCACAAATCATCGAAACGACTGCCATAGGAGCAGCATTCCTAGCAGGCTTGGCTGTGGGATTTTGGAAAGATCAATCTGAAATTCAATCACTTTGGCAGGCAGACAAAAGCTTTCAACCTGAAATGGAAAAAGAAAAGCGAGAAAAATTATTGCATTTTTGGCACAAAGCAGTCGAAAGATCTAAAAACTGGGTAGAATAACATGAATCCATACATTGCAGAAATTATCGGAACAGGCCTTTTGCTTTTATTAGGCTCGGGTGTGGTCGCTAACGTTGTATTACCACAAACCAAAGGGAACAACTCGGGCTGGTTGGTCATCACCACCGCTTGGGCCTTGGCTGTTTTTGTTGGGGTGGTTGTAGCTGGACCATACAGTGGGGCCCATCTGAATCCAGCTGTAACTATTGGCTTGGCTTTGGCGGGAAAATTCGATTGGTCAATGGTTCCCGGCTATATAGGAGCCCAAGTCGTCGGGGCTTCCTTGGGAGCGTTTTTATCCTATGTTGTACATATAGACCATTTCAAAGTAACGCAGGACCCGGGGGAAATTGCCGCTCCCTTTGGCACCAGTCCCGCTATCAGAAATTTGAAAAACAATTTCCTTTCTGAAATGATTGGAACCTTCGTATTGATCTTTGTGATACTTTACATCACGGGTGCGAAAATCGAAGATGCAAACCAAACCCCTATTGGCCTGGGCTCTGTGGGGGCTTTGCCTGTGGCATTCTTGGTTTGGGTCATCGGCATGGCTTTAGGTGGAACGACTGGCTATGCCATCAACCCTGCCCGGGATTTAGGTCCACGAATTGTCCATCAACTATTACCCATTAGCGGAAAAGGAAGCTCGGATTGGCCCTATGCTTGGATACCTATTTTAGGACCCATAGCTGGAGCTGCTTTAGCTGCTGGTTTGTACTTCTTGGTCGGGAATTAGAATTAATTTCCTTTAGAGAACTGTTTTTCATTCAAAATCCTATGGTCTGATAAAAAAGGAGGCAGCTGAATTCAGTTGCCTCCTTTTTTATTTTTAATTGGATCCGCTTAGACCTTATTCATCCAAAAATCGCCAGGTTGCCTTGTGATTTTTATCCAGTGGCTGACTGGTAACTTTTGCTCTTAGGATCTCCACCGGCATGGTATTTTGTTGCATAATCAAATCATGAAAGGCTTTTTCTTCCATCTTTCCTGAATCCACCATTTCTTGACGCAGGGAATAAAACTCCAAGGCCCCAATCATATACGCAATTTGATACAAGGGCCCATAGCGTCCTTCAAAGGAACGACGTACCTCCGCTTCAGCATTGGCATATTCATGACCGACTTTGTCAACCAATAGATCAATACATTCCTGTGGGGTCATTTTCTCCAAATGATAATTCAAAGAGAAAATAATGCGCGCACAACGGTGCATTCTCCAGAATAGCATCCCTACCTTATCCTTGGCATCTCTAGGAAAGTCCCGGTCCCAAAGCACAAATTCCCAGTATAAAGCCCAACCCTCTGTCCAGAATGGGGTGCGGAACAATCTGCGATGAGTCATGTAGCGCTGATTCATGAATTGCTGCAGATGATGCCCAGGAATTAATTCATGCTGTACTGTGGCTCGAGAAAAATGAGGATTATTTCCCCGCATTGACATCATTTTTTCTTCATGGCTCATCTCGGAAGTAGGATAAGAAATCTGAATCACCTCTCCTCCCAAAAAGAAAGGACTCACCCGCTGTCGCTCTGCAGATATCATGCTCGTTCGCCAAGTCTCTTTAGCCAATTCCGGAACGGTAATCCAGTCATTTTCTTCCATAATTCCTATAGCTTCCTCCCCCAATCGAACCACCTCCTCAGGCCAAGCTCCAGCAGGTAAATAGGTTTCCTTGACCATTTCCAAGGCTGCTTTCCAATCATCTCCAAAACCCAATTCATTGGAGGCTTTGAGCATTTCTTTCTCACACCATTCAAACTGCCGCTCAGCTTCTGCGATCAATTCTTCAGGAGAGTAAGCGATCATTTCAAACGCCAGTTGATTCAAAAGGGCCTCTCTACCAATAGGCTTCCCAATGATCCCGCTCCCATCATCCTTGACAGAATTGGTATAATGTTCCCGCAAAGCTTTGGCATAAGCGCCAAGACTCGCATTTAATTTCTTCCAGGGTTCAGGCATCCACCAGGTAAATCCCGGATCGTAATCGAAGTAGAAATCATAGGCCTCTTTGACTGTTCGCTGAAGGCTTTCCACTGCAGAAGCTGCCAAATCTGCTTTCTGCCAGGAATTGTATTTAGGCGTAGACGAAAGTGAAGCCAATTGAGCATCCACTGCTTTTGCAACTTGGTTCCAAGTAGCCGCCAAATCTTGGGATTGGGGCTGTTTTGCTCTTCTACGGGCAACTACGAATTCTTGCAAAGGAGCTCCAAATGCGACCACGGATTTAATTTCATCAAAGGCTCTACGCTCCAAATCCAGCTCAGCCAGTTCTTTTTCCAGATAATTTCGAAACAGGACATAATCAATTTTCCCATCTTCAGAAAAAGAATCATAATTGAAGCTTTCAAGAGTTTGCAAATACTCCTTATTGAAGGATTCCATTCGATCGAAATATTCCTCTGAAAGTGGATTGGTATACAAACGACTGAGTGCTCCACGATCGGCCTGATAGGTTTGAATCATGTTAGCAAGCTCGGTGGCCCATGCCAAACTTAAACACAGACTGAATGAAAGGGTAAGTAATAATTTTTTCATAGCAAAAGCTTATTTGAAATAAATGGTATATAGTCCCGAATCCTTAAAACTACCGGATTTACGAGAAGAGTCTCTTGAAGTTGATTGCAAATATTCCTCCCAGCCTTCCGGGTCCTGTAAGCTGATTTTCAAATCAGCCAGCTTTTCTTCCGAAAAGGAATTCATCCCCCTCAATCCGTCCACCAATGCAATGTAGGAATTAGATGAAAGACGATAAATTTTTGCCCATCCCTGATCAGCACTTAGTCGGAGTCCTAGATTTTCCTCCATGAATTGCTGAGCCGGTAACATGTCCTTATAATACAGCCAAGTTATACTTCCTACGAAAGAAAAATCAGCTCCCAAACTAGTCTCTTGAGGACTTAGCTTTTCTAATTCAGGAATCAATCCCTCATTTTCAGGATGCTGATAAAAGGTTTCAAACTCCAATAAATAACCCTCTGGATCCACAGCTACAAACCCATCATGTGGGCCTGAATGATTCCTCTTCAGGGGATATTTGACGGGGATGTTTTCAGCTTGTAAATGAGCATACCAACTATCCAAATTGGTTGTCAAAAGAGCTAAAGCCACAGATTTGGGCTCGCTTCCTTCATAGGGGGATTTAGACAGATCATAAAGTACCAAGCGGGAATCTCCGGCTATTTCAAAAGTTGCAGAAGACTCGGTCTCTACCAAAAGTTTCAATCCTATTTTTTGGGAATAAAAAGCCTTGGCCCTAGCGAGATCCTGGTAGTACCAATTCAACTCCTGTCCCAAAATCCCAAAGTCTTCCAAATCTCGAAAAGGAGAGTTTTGCTCTATCAATTCGTTGATTTTCCATACCGGATAACCTAGCAGTCTTCCTAATCGCCGCGAATTTTTAAGCTGACTAGCCAAAGAACCGTCCGAATTTTCAATCGAAGATTTCAAACTTTGATAGGCTGCCAATTCATCGCCAGCATAAAAAATCAACACTTCTTCCCCTTCCTGCAGTGCATTCGGGAAAAGAAGATTTTTGGGAAAATCAGATTCTCGGATAAACTCAACTTGATATTTCTGAGCCAATCGTTCAGCCTCAGGCATAAACAAATCCAATTCCGCACTTCGCATAGGTGAACCTAGAGCAATGGGCTTGACTCCGGCTGCTACCATTTCGGCAAATGATTCCACCTGACCTGATTCCTTTTCAAAAGTTTTGGATTGACAGGCCACACTAAGGAAACCAAGAAGGAATAAAAACCAAACATCAGTTTTCATGCAAAGAGATCTTTTGATGATGAAGATACCGAATTAAGGACTTTTCATAAACTCTATGCATCCATCCACATAAAATCTGCATCCTATAAAAAATCCAAGCGATTTTTTATTTTCCTAAGTTGCATAAAATCAATTCCTTATATTGAACCTACATATTTTATTATTCTAATTTTCAATACATAGCCTTCCTTAACAAATTTTCTATGGAACTTATCATTAACAACCTTTCCAAAACTTACCCCAACGGCGTCCAAGCCTTGAACGGGATATCACTCACCATTCCTCAAGGAATGTTTGGTCTATTGGGACCAAACGGAGCGGGAAAATCTACGCTGATGCGAACAATCGCAACCTTACAAGAAGCTGATTCTGGAACGATTCAATTGGATGGAATCGATGTCCTCCACGATAAACAAGCAGTTCGGGAGCGATTGGGCTATTTGCCCCAGGATTTTGGTCTTTATCCCAGAATCAATGCGGAAACGATGTTGGACCATATTGCCCAAATGAAAGGCATAGGGAATAAATCAGAACGGAAAGAGGTTGTTGCCTCACTTTTGAACCGGGTCAATCTTTACAAGGACCGGAAAAAAGCCTTGGGGACTTATTCAGGAGGGATGCGGCAACGATTTGGAATTGCACAGGCCTTGGTAGGAAACCCAAGCTTAATTATTGTGGACGAACCGACAGCGGGTTTGGATCCTTCCGAAAGAAACCGCTTTTATAACCTACTTTCCGAAATCGGAGAAAATACGATCGTGATTCTTTCCACTCATATCGTGGAAGATGTCAATACACTTTGCTCCAACATGGCCATCATTTGTACCGGTGAGGTTTTGATGCAAGGAACTCCAAAAGATGGGTTGGCTATGGTAGATGGGAAAATCTATCAAAAAACCATTGAAAAATCAGAATTGGATCATTATCGAAAAGACTTCCATGTCATTTCCACCAAATTGATCTCAGGTAAATTAAGTCTTCGTATTGAAAGTGAAACCGATCCCGGAAATGGATTCGAGTCTACTCCAGCTGATCTGGAAGATGTGTACTTCAGCTTTATTTCTAAGAAAGTAGATCCAATCACCATTTAATTTCCGATCATGTTCAAAGACATCTTTTTATTCGAACTCAAATACCGATTTGGGCGGCCCGCGACTTGGATTTACTTTCTACTTCTGCTGGTGGTAGCCACGTTATTGATTGGTTTTGGAAATACTCCGGCATCTGAAAAAGTCTACCACAATGCCCCCATTGTAATCGCCAATCTACTCTTACTGATTTCCATTTTCGGAATCCTGATCGCCTCAGCAGTCATGGGAGTACCTTTATACAGGGACTTGGAACATAAAACCGGCACCTTCCTATTTAGCTATCCCATCACAAAGTTTGGGTATTTCATGGGAAGGTTTTGGGGCTCCTTTGTAACACTATTATTCATCTCTCTTGGAGCGCTTATAGGTATCTATTTGGGGAGCTTACTTGGACCTGTATTTGGCACAGAAGCCGAACGATATGGGCCTAACTTATTGGTGAATTACCTCCAACCTTGGTTCACCTTACTCTTACCTAATCTCTGGCTGGCAAGCGCCTTGTTTTTTGCTCTAATCATTTTCACCAGAAATATCCGATCAATTTATTCCGGTGGGATTGTGGTTTTCATTATTTATCTGTTGGCAAATTTTCTCTCTCAGGATATCGAAAACAAAGACCTGGTTCAAATCATCGACCCATTTGGAATAAACTCCTTTAATCTTCAGACACGGTACCTGACTCCCTATGAGCAAAACAGCTTTTTCCTGCCATTAGAGGGCAACTTACTTCTTAACCGTATCCTTTGGTTTAGTGTCGGGATAGTACTCTTTGTTGCTTCCTATTTCCGATTTAGCTTCAGTTATTTCTTCCAGAATGTTCAGAAAAAAAGCAAAGCCCAAAAAGAAGAAGCTACAGGTTTTGTCCAAAAAATGATTTCCGTTATTCCGGACTTCTCTAATAAATACCAGTGGAATAGCCTTAAAACACTTACTCGCATCGAGGTTCAAAACATCACCAAGGATGTGTATTTCCGCTCAATCTTATTGGGTGGCCTGATATTCCTGATATTAGACTTCTGGATTGGAATGACACTCTATAGTGTTCCCAACTATCCCTCCACTTCTTTTTTGATGGAGTACAAAACCTTTGACTACAATCTTTTTGTATTCATCATCATTGTGTTCTTCACGGGTGAGGCCTTGCATCGGGACCAATCGACCGGATATTCTGTCATCAACGATACCTTCCCGGTGAAAGACAGCGTGGTTATTACCTCCAAATTTTTGGGGATGGCCTTCATTTGCTTGGTGCTGACTACCGTTCCCATTGTAGTTGGGGTTGTAATCCAAAGCCTTAAAGGTTATTTCAACTACGACCTATCGGTCTACCTGATCGATAGCTACTTGATTTCCTTGCCAGATTATCTTCAAATGGTGATGCTGGTATTTGCAGTGCACGTGGTAGTCAATAATAAATTCGCCGGCCATGCGACTGCCATCGCCATCTGGCTGGTGATGTTGATTTTAAGGAATTTTGCTGATTACAATTTCAATTTGTTCTTCTACAGTTACAAGCCGGGATATACTTGGAGTGACATGAACGGATTAGGACATTTTGGAGAACCTCTATTTTGGTTCAACCTCTATTGGACGGCTTTAGGAATATTCTTAGTACTGTTTTTCAGTATTTTCTTCACTCGAGGAACAGAGCACTCTTGGAAAAGCAGATGGAAAAATGCCAAAGCCAAACTTTCAAATCCAGCGCCTAAACTTTCCTATTTATTCTTGGTCATCGCAATCCTTTCAGGAGCATATATCTACAATAATGTAGTTTACGAAAATAACTACCGCACCCCTGATGAAGGCACGATGAGACTAGTTGCTTATGAAAAGCAGCTAAAAAAATATGAAGGAATTCCTCAGCCGAAATACACTAAGGTGAACATTCAAGCCGACCTCTATCCCATGGAGCGTCAAGCTTATTTCGAAGCCGAAGTCGAAATGGTTAATAAAACAGACAGCCCGATTGATTCCATTCATTTTAACTCCACGGATTTAAGTGATTTCAAAGTCATTTTGGATGGAGACACCTTGGACTACAGGTTTCCAATGGTTTATGAGCCAAGCAAATTTCAGGTGTTTGGAAAGAAAGCTGAGCGGGAATGGTACAAAATCACCGCGCTACCAGAAACCATGATGCCAGGAGACACCCTACATTTCACAATAATCAGTGAAGCAGGTTACCAGGGTTTTCCAAATTCTGGCTTTGGAAGACAAATCGTCTACAATGGAACATTCTTCTCGGGGGGAATCCCAGAAATTGGGTACAGTTCTCAAGCTGAAATTTCTTCTGACGAGGATAGGAGGAAATATGACTTACCCGAAAAACCCGAAGATCTTCCTCCACATGATGACCCTGCAGGAAGAAGTACCCTCTTATTTGCCGACGACGCAGACTTCATTCAGTTTGAAGCGGTAGTGAGTACGGTGCCTTCCCAGATTGCTGTAGCTCCGGGATATTTGCAGCGAGAATGGGAAGAAAACGGAAGACGATATTTCCATTACATTCAGGATACTCCCATTCAGGCTTTCTTCACCTTTGTTTCTGCAGATTATGAAGTTCTTCGTGACGAAGCCACCCTTCCGGATGGGCAAAAAGTGAACATCGAGATCTTTTACGATGAACAGCATCCATACAATCTAGACCGGTTCCTACAGGCTTACAAAGATGGGCTAACTTATTTCTCAGAGACTTATGGCAATTTTCAGTTCCGGCAAATGCGTCTTCTGGAATTCCCACGCTATGCAGGTTTTGCACAGTCTTTCCCTAACACCGTACCCTTCTCCGAAAGCTTTGGCTGGGTGGCCAATTTCACAGATCCTAATGACTTTGATTATGTGTACTATGTAACCGCCCACGAGCTAGCACATCAATGGTGGGGACATCAGATCACACCAAATTACACCCGAGGGTCGAACCTAATTTCAGAAGCCTTGGCTGAATTTTCCGCCCTGATCCTTTCGGAAAGAAGATATGGAAAAGACAATATGAAGCGCTTCCTTAAAGATGAATTGGATGATTACCTCCGAGGCCGGTCCAACGAAAGCAAAAAGGAAAATGTCTTCATCAATTGTAATCGGCCCTACCAATGGTATAATAAGGGTAGTTTGATTTTGTATGGGCTACGAGATCTGATTGGTGCCCCAGCCATGGATTCTGCCTTGCATGCATTTAATCAAGAATTTGGGCTTCGCCAAAGCCCTCCTTTCCCAGGAAGTACAGATCTCTATCGCCATTTAAAGGCAGTTACGCCGGATAGTATTCACTATTACTTGGATGACACCTGGAATAAAATCACCTTGTACGATAACCGAGCGGAAGAGGTAACTGCAACCAAAGTTTCAGATGATGAATACGAGATCACTTTGAATATCCGATCCCAGAAGCTATATGCAGATGAAACAGGTAAAGAATCCGAGGCTCAGTACGAAGGAGATTACATCGATATCGGGGTATTCGCAGAAGAAGACACCGACGAAAATGGCCGAACACGTGTCAATCCCTTGTACCTTCAGAAATACAAAATCAAACCGGGTCAGAGCACCATTACGGTTCGGGTAAAAGGTGAACCCGCAAAAGCTGGAATCGATCCTTACAATAAACTGATCGATCGAATTCCGGATGACAATACCATCTCGGTGGAAATTGAGTAACTGTGCGAACGCATTTCCTCCAGTAGTTTAGGTCAAGTTGAGCGGTGTCGAAAACTTCTCGATGCCGCTCAACCTAACTGATTGAGTGAAGAATGAAATTTGCAATAAAGCAGGAATTCGGACCGTTGGAATAGTTAGATTTGACTTAGGTACATCCAATTCTTAACTTCCAACATCATATTAAATACGCGCTATTTCAAATCGCATGAAGAAAACCACCCTGTTCTTCGTATTTTCATTTTTAACGATTTTTTCACTTGGCACCCTTGCCATGGTCGCCTATCAACCTAGCCTCAAAAAACAACTCTCCGAAAACTACCTCAGTCTTCTGGACTTTTCTATAAACAGCGAAGATCTAGAGGAAACTGAAACTCCAGAATCTATACCAGCGCCGGAGGAAATATTTATCGTTCCTGACTTAAAGGATTACAAAGCACGACTCCGTAAAGATGCTTATTCCAATCACCTTTCTGCTGCCCAGGAAAATGGAGCCGGTCTTATCATGGATGAAGTGGGGCTTTTTCAACTGGTGAAAGATGGAGCATTATTGGAAATCGACGCTGGCCTAGGCTATGAAGTGGAAAAACTTACTCATAGCCACCCATACCTTACTCCGGAGGCCAAAAAAGTTTTGGGGCAAATTGGTAAAACTTATCAGGCCCTTGTTGGAGGAGATAGCTTTTTTACCGTCACCTCAGGCACACGCACCATTGAGCAGCAAAAAAAATTGGGTCGTAGAAACCGAAATGCTACCAAAGGAAATAGCTCGCATTCCTTCGGGCTGTCCTTTGATATTTCCTACATTCGATTTGATGGAGAGAAGTCTTGGGATTGGAAAAAGCAAAAGCAATTGGAGAAGGTGCTGAGTCACTTCCAAAAAGAAAATAAGATCTACGTAATCAAAGAAAGAAAGCAAAACTGCTTTCATATAACAGTTCGTTAAAAGCTACACTATAAAATCATGCGTATAGTTTGAACCGATCTGGTCAACTTTTATTTTGTCCTAGAACTATCCTTAAATGAGCTCCAGGGAAATGTCATATTAAAATCAACTGATCGGATCCTTTTACCAACTCTTTTTTGACTATTTTCACTTTCTTGATTTTCCCAGTAAACGCTTCTCCTATGAAAAAAATCCTATTAGGCCTGTTAGTAGCATTGGTCCTTTTAGTAGCAATTCTTTTGTTTAATACACTTAGAATGACTTCTAAACAGGTAGATGCGGACCCGCTACCGCAAGTAGCTATTTCGGATCAGGTTTATGAAAACCTTTCCAAAGCCATCCAATTCAAAACCATTTCATTCAATGAAGATGCCATTCCAGATTCTGCTGAATTTTTTGGTTTTCATCGATTTCTGGAAGAAACATTTCCTCTTATCCACCAAAACCTCAGCCTCGAAAAAATCAACACCTACAGCCTTTTGTACAAATGGCAGGGATCCGATGCATCTTTGAAACCCATTATTCTCATGTCCCATCAGGATGTAGTTCCTGTCGATGAACCTACCCTAGAACAATGGGAAGCTGGACCATTTGAGGGAAAAATCACCGATACACACATTATTGGAAGAGGAACATTGGATGATAAAAACACCTTGATTGCCGTAATGGAAGCAATCGAAATGCTCCTAAAAGAAAATTTTCAGCCAACCCGAACCATCTATATTGCTTCTGGACATGATGAAGAGGTAGGCGGTCCCAAAGGAGCAGGAAAAATAGCCGAATATCTCAAAGCACAGGGCGTTCAGGCTGCGATGACCATTGATGAAGGAGGGTATATCGCAGAGGGAATGGTTCCCGGCGTATCAGCACCTGTGGCTATGATTAATTTGGGAGAAAAAGGTTTTGCCTCTTTTCGATTGATCGTGCGAACGAACGGGGGTCACAGTTCCGCCCCACCCAAAGAAAATACCATCGGCATCCTTGCTAAAGCTATCGTGGATTTGGAAAATAATCAGTTGCCCTACAAGCTAATCCCTCCGATTGACTCACAATTGGAATACCTCGGCCCCGAACTTCCCTTTATGACTCGTGTAGCCTTTGCAAACCCTTGGTTGTTCAAAAAGCAACTATTAGAAGGACTAAATGCCCATACGACAACCGCTCCCACCATTATTGATGGCGGGGTGAAAAATAATGTTATCCCAACGATCGCAGAGGCCACCATCAACTTTCGAATTCTTCCGGGTGAAACCATTGAATCCGTCCAAGCCCATATTGAAAGTATTGTTTCGGATAAGGTACAAGTCGAACCGGTAGGTTTCCTTACCAACCCTCCGGCTGTATCCAGAGCAGACTCTGAATCCTACAAAATCCTTGAGAAAACTATCCGAAGCATGTTCCCGGAGACAGTAGTAGTCCCAGGACTTTTGGGCGGAGCCACCGACTCCCGCTACTTCATTGATATTTCTGAGGATGTTTATCGCTTCTATCCCGTTAGACTTGATCCAAAGTCCATGGAGAGATTTCATGGGATTGATGAAAAAATCAGCAAAGAAAATTACAAGGAGATTATTCAGTTTAGTTATCATCTAATTAAGAACTTCAATTGAATTCATAAGGAGAATTTCATAGACTGAAATTTTCAACTCGGGAATTCAAAAAATAAAATTTCGGGTTGACGTTTATTTTCTAATTCTTTATTCATGAGATAGGGGTAAAAGAGCTTTTGATTGTCCTATAATTAAATCTCCTTATGTGTTAACTTGAAGGAATAATTCATTTTCATGCAAAACATTGATCAGGAGATTTTTAATTCTATCAAACTCGGTGACGAGAAAGCTCTGGAAATGCTATTTCATGAATATTATCAGCCTCTTTGTCAGTTTGCTTTTTCCTTTCTAAACGATCGGGAAGAAGCAGAAGAAGTTGTTCAAAATTCCTTTGTACGGATCTGGGAAAAGCGACAGGAGATTTCGATTCAGACTTCTGCCAAGGCCTATTTATATCGGGTGATTCGTAATTCCTGTCTGAATGAGCTAAAACACCAAAAGGTAAAAATCCAACACCAGAAATGGAGCACAATGGATGGCGACGGAATGGAACAGTCCTCTGATTCTATGGCTATCCGTGGCGAGCTAGAGGAGAAAATCAAACAGGCCATGCAGAAATTACCTGAACAGTGCAGGTTAGTATTTTCTCTAAGCCGATTTGAGGATTTGAAATACAAGGAAATTGCGGATCAACTCAATATTTCTGTCAAAACGGTAGAAAATCAAATGGGGAAAGCATTGAAAATAATGCGTCAGGAACTCAAAGAATACCTTCCTTTAATCCTTTTGCTATTGAAAAATTTTCTTGATCCATGAGCGAAAAAGAAGAATTTGAAATAGAGACCCTTATTGCAAAATTCATTACGGATGAATGCAATCAAGCTGAAATTAAACAGCTTGAAAAATGGCGTTCTCAATCCGAAGAAAATGAAAAGTACGTAGCTGATGCCTTGGAAATTTTTCAGCGAGCAAAATTCGCTGTAGATGAAAAATTCGACTCTAAAGAAGCTTGGAAAAAGGTTTCAGCTAGAATAGAAACCAAACCTAAAGGAGGAACAGCATTTATCGGCTTTTGGAAAGTTGCAGCAGGATTGATACTCATAGCAGCTCTTTCCTACCTTTTCTATCAGCAGATAGGTTCAAAAGCAGAGTTTAACTATACGAGTGAAACAGAAGTACAAATTCACACCTTACCAGATCAGACCACTCTTGCCCTAAACCGTGATTCAGAATCGAAAGTAACTTACAACAAGCGGAAAAATACAGGAGTCATAGAACTAATCGGGGAAGCACTAATATCCATTCCTGAAGACAAAAAAGTAAACTGGCAGGTCAAAGTAGAAGAACTTATCATTGAGGACATAGGAACGGAATTCAATGTGAAAGCCTATCCCCAGAGCTCCAAAGTCGAAGTATCCGTTATTTCCGGAGAGGTTCGTATCTACAAATTAGGTCAAGAAGCAATAAACATCCAAGCAGGAGAAAGGGCTATTTACAATAAAACTACCAGTGAATTCCAGATCGACTTGGCAGACCGTAATGTCACTGCTTATCAATCAAAAGTATTCACATTTCAAGGCCAAACCCTCGAGACTATAGTCTCACAGCTAAGTGAAGTATATCAAGTCCCAATTTTCCTTGAAGGAGATATCGCAAATTGTACGTTAACCGTGAATTTTGAAGATGAAAAATTGGAAGATATTGTCTCTATTATTTCCGAAACTCTTGGTTTGGGAATAATCCAAACAGAAGAAGGAATCACACTTTCAGGTGAGGGGTGCTATTAGACCATGATCGATGGGAAAAATCCTATTCTACATATCCACTTTTCTTATTATCAACTTCACCACTTATAGTGAGGACACTAGACTTCTGGAAAGAGAAGTAACTGTAAAAGCAGAAAATGAGCGTTTGGACGACTTTCTAAATAGACTTTCCCAAGAGATAGGAGGAGTTTTTTCATACAGTCCTTCAGCTATTGATATAAGCCAAAGAATTACAGGAGAATTTAACGACAAGTCATGCAGGGAAATTCTTGAAGAAGTCTTCCAAGGAAGAATCAGATATAAACAAAAGGGAAATTACATTATCCTTTCACCAGCTCCTCCTTCAGATAAAGAAATCACGGTCAGTGGATACCTAGTTGATGAAAATTCTGGTGAAAGAATACGAAATGCTACGGTTTACGATCCTATCACACTCAAATCTTCCACATCTGATGAATTTGGATTCTTTGAGATTTCTGTAAAAAATCCTACAAATGAGAATTTCGAATTGATTATCAACCAAGAGAGATATGTGGATACACTTTTGGTGGATCAAGAGAAATCTTCTTTTAAAAGATTTTTTCTGACGCAAGAGACCGCTGAGACATTGACTAAACCCATGAAAGATTTCCTCCAATGGGCAAAAGAGTCGATGGGAGTCAAAAACAGTAAAAACATAAGGGATACACTTGCTCGAAAATTCCAGTTTTCAGTAGTCCCTTTTGTCGGAACCAATCAAAAACTCTCCGGAAGCGTAGTGAATGATTATTCCATTAACCTATTCGGAGGCTACTCAGCCGGGACCAATAAACTCGAGTTGGGAGGACTTTTTAATTTGGACCGAGGGAAGGTCAGTGGTGTTCAGGCGGCAGGGCTTTTTAATCAAGTAGGAGGAAACGTACAAGGGGTTCAACTAGCTGGATTAGCCAATATAGACCTGGATTCTTTATCAGGATTTCAAGGAGCAGGTTTAATCAATTTTGCACTTCGGAGTGTAGAGGGAGTTCAAATTTCTCCATTGTTGAATATCTCTGGAGGAAATATGAATGGCTTTCAGGCTTCGGCTTTAATAAACTACACCCATAAAAATGTGGAGGGGGTGCAGACCGGAATTATCGGGAATATTGCAGGCGGCTATGTAGAAGGGTTTCAATTCGGCCTATTCAATTATGCAGACAGTGTTAACGGTGCCTCCATAGGATTATTAAGTTTTGTAAGAAAAGGATATCATACCCTGGAGATTGGGGCAGATGAGATTTACCCAATCAATATTGGTTTGCGAACTGGTACGAGAGGATTCTATAATATTCTTTCTGCAGGGATCCGTCCAGAAAAGGCTGACTCCATTACTTGGTCATTCGGATATGGAATTGGCACCTCTCCTAGGCTAGGAAAAAAAACCTATCTCAACTTCGAATTGAATACTTCCCAAATGAATAAAGGGAATGTACTTGCTACCAATCTTATCAATCGCGCTTATTTAGGATTAGACTATCAATTGGCCAAAGGAGTAGCACTCTACGGAGGACCTTCTTTCAATATTCGGATTTTTGACACTAGCTATGATGATCATCCGGAAACGTTTAGCTATTTCAGCCCAAGGGTTTTTGGAAGAAAAAGCTTTGAAAACCTAAATCTGGGACAAGAAATTTGGTGGGGATTTAGAGCTGGAATCCGCTTTTTTTAAGCACCTAAGGCTATTTTTTAACTTTTTTCAAAAAAAATTAAATCTCTCATAGGGGTAAGATCTTTTTCTCTTGTCATATAAGCGAAAAAAAACTAAACCAATGAAAAATTTAAATCGGATTTTTGCAGTATTCTTCCTCTTCACCTTGAATACTCTTCAAGCCCAAACAGAAAAGGAAGAAAACTCTAGGATGTATTTCCACCAAGATTTTCAGATTTCAATTGTTCCATTTGTTGGAACAAATGGGGTCAATTCGGGAGTCACTATCAATGACTACTCCATCAATGTATTGGGAGGATTTTCTGCGGGGACCAATAAACTGGAAATTGCCGGATTATTCAACATCAATCGCAGCGATGCACGTTATGCTCAGTTTGCTGGAGTCTTTAATCAGGTAAATGGAAAAGTAAAAGGAGCGCAATTCGCTGGGGTAATCAACTCAAACTTGGATTCTGTTAATGGCTTTCAGGCAGCAGGCGTTACCAATTTCACAACTGGAAATGTAGATGGAGCCCAAATTGCCGGGGTTCTGAATTTCACCACAAAAAGTGTAAAAGGGTTTCAAGGAGCCGGAGTTATGAACTTCGCCGTTGGAAACCTAAAAGGAACCCAACTTGCAGGAGTAAGTAACTTTTCCATCGGCGATGTGAATGGAACTCAGATCAGTGGAGTCCTCAACTTTGCCAGAAAGGTGAATGGGGTTCAAATTGGCCTTTTTAATTATTCCGATAGTATTTCTGGAATACCTATCGGCCTGTTGAGTGTGGTTAAATCCGGATATCACACGCTGGAGCTGAGCACCAATGAAGTCATGCCATTCAATATTGCCTGGCGAACGGGGGTTAGGCCTTTCTACAACATCCTGATTGCAGGTATTCGACCAGAAATTGAGGATAAAGTCACCTGGTCATTTGGATATGGTATAGGTACATCGCCAAGGCTTGGAAAAAAGACTTACCTGAATATTGAAGCGACCTCCGAACAAGTGAGCAAAGGAGAGTTGGTAGACCTGAACCTAGTCAATAGATTTTATCTAGGTTTCGAATATCAAATCAATCCTAAAATCGCTGTTTTCGGTGGCCCTACTATGAATTTCCGGGTATTCGAAACTGGTATAGAAAACCATCCCAAGCTCTTTGCCTATGGAAATCCCAAAATCCAGCATGAGCGCACATATGACAATGGAAATATTGGCAGTCAATTCTGGTATGGAATGAAAGCCGGTATCCGATTCTTCTAATAAAACTAAACTCCAAAAACTATGAAAAACTACACCTTGAAAAACAGCTTAATCTTACTTAGCCTTTTCCTTCTAGCCAGTTGCGACTTGACAGAAGACTACAGAGGATCAAATGACTTGATAACTATCGAAAGAGACTTAAGTTCTTTCCAAAATATCATTGCCGAAGATCATATGACCGTCAATATTACCCAAGGTCCAGTGCAGCAAGTATCTGTCACAACTAACTCAAATCTGACCGAAAATTTAATCACACTGGTTGAGGACAACACCTTGCGAATTGACCTTAAAAATGGATCCTACAGGAGTTCCACTTTCATTGTCGATATTCAGATTCCTGATCTGAAAAAATTGAGATTTGATGATGCCGTAGACGGAGAACTTTTCTTAATGTCTGATGAGGTTACGATAGAAATGCATGATGCTGCTGAAATTTACCTAATGGGAAATGCAGCTGTTCTGAATATCGATATGACAGATGCCAGTAAGGTTTTTGGCTACGAATTTCTTGCAAACACAGTGAATCTAAAGTCCGAAGATGCATCCAAATTAGAAATTTCTGTAATCGATCACCTACAGGGAAAAGCCACTGATGGTTCAAAAATTAGTTACAAAGGAAACCCAACCATTAACGTGAAAACAGAGGATGCAGCCAAAGTCATCAATGAAAACTGATAAGAAAATAAAGAAAGCTAAACCAATGAAGGCGTGGAAAATTCCACGCCTTTCTACTTTTTATCCCAGCTTTTGATTTCGGACATTAGAATAAAGTATATTGTCTTATCCAAAACTATCAAACAGCATGAAGAAGATTGCCCTAATTTTTCTAATCCTGATTTTAGGATTGATTGCATTTGTCTTCCACACTTTTTCATCCACAGGGTTTTTTCGAAAAATCGAACCCAATCATAGTTTTGGAGAGATATTTCAAACGGTTCAACTTCCCGGGGTAGAAGATATGGCCTTAGCAAGAAAGGACAGTTTTTTGATTCTTTCTGTGGATGATCGGGCCAAAAGACGGGCTGGAGAAAAAGGCCTTCATGGGCTCTATTGGATGGATTTGACAAAAACTCCCTTCGAGACCCAACGGATTGCCTTGCCTGATGATTTGACGCTTTTTCCACATGGTATCAGTCTTTTAGAATTGGGGCCAAATCAATATCAATTGGCTGTCATCAACCATGTGGAAGGCAAGCATTCCATCGAATTATTTTTGATTCAGGATGGAAAAGTAGAATACGACCGAAGCTTGCGAGACCCACTCCTCATATCCCCCAATGACTTGGTCTTAGTAGGAAAAGATCAATTTTACTACTCCAATGATCATGGCAATACCTCAAAATTGGGAGTATTTGCCGAGAACTATTTGGGAGTAGCGGCTGCAAACGTGGGTTATTTCGATGGGAATTCCTTTCGAATTGTAGCTGATAAAATGGCTTACCCAAATGGACTTGTAATGAATTCTTCTGGGGAAAAACTTTTCGTCGCTTCTTCCAGAGGATTTTTGATTCGGATTTTTGACATCCTAGAAAATGGTGATTTGGAACAGATAGAAGATATTCCGGTAGGGACTGGAGTCGATAATTTGGAATTGGATAAAAATGGGGAAATTTGGACTGGTGCTCACCCTAATCTAATGACATTTTCTGCCTATGCTGCAGGGAAAAAGGAATATGCTCCATCCGAGATTTTGAAAATCTCCTACCAAGCAGGTGAATCCAACACTGAATCTATTTGGTTAGATGATGGCAAGACACTTTCAGCTACTTCCGTAGCCATTCCTTTTGGCGATTATTTGTTTTTGGGAAATGTGATGGATTCCAAGTTTTTAATCCTTAAGAAATGACCCAATATTAAGCGTTAATCTTCCTCCACTCTTTGGGAGTAATCCCAGTAATGTTCTTGAAACCCCGGTTGAAATAGGACAAATTATCAAAACCTACCTGATACGCAATTTCAGCAATTCCCATTTCGGATTCTCGAAGTAATTTCTGGGCTTCATTGATTCGAAGCTGCAACAAGTATTGGGTAAATGTCTTTCGCGTTCGAAGTTTAAAAAATCGACAAAAAGCCTCTTTCGATAGATTTGCAACTGTTGCTACTTCTTCCAAGGTGATTTTTTCAAAACGCTTTTCCAGCAAGTATTGCATGACCTGATTCATTCGCGAACCATCCCGCTCTGTAAATCCTCGATTAGGCACAGACTCATTCAATGAAATCAAATCATCCCCTGCCCGGTCAAGTATCGCCAATAATCTGAAAGCGGATTGAAAACGGTCAAGTCCCTTTAAGAAGGAAAATCCATTTACAGCTTCCTTTATCTCTTGCTGAGAATCCCCTTTCAGCTGATAACATCTGCCTGAAAAACCTCGAAAGTGAGCCAATCGCTCCAAATCCTCTAATTCACCCAGAAGCTGAATAGCCTCAAAGTCAAAAAAAATCGTATTTCCAGCTATCTGAAGAGAGCTTTCATCTTCGAAATACTCTGAATCATTTCGAAAAACATGAGGTGCATTTTCGCCTAAAAAAAATACATCTCCCGGTTGAAACCTCCCCACATAATCCCCACTCAAAAATTGGCCTTTGCCTTCCAAAATTACCGTCAATTGCAGTTGCGGGTGCTGATGCAATTTGTCATAAAAATGCTTTCCTCTGTCTTCCTGGTAGCGGACAAACTCTTTTTGGGATTTGGGTACCTGAAAGGAAATTACCTTTGCCATTACCCAAAAATGATATGAAATTGAATCAAAAACAATCTTAAAATAAAAATAGAAGTCAATATTGTATTACTATTTATTAATTCAGTAAAAGAATTTCCAGGAAAGCAAGCCTACTTTTGATTCATTCAAATTTCTTTCAACCCCACAGAATTCTCTGTATAAAAAAAACCAAAATCCTATGAACTGGAAAGGCGTATTCCCTGCTGTCACCACCAAATTTCACGCAGACGGAAGTCTGGATATGGACCTATTTTTCAAAAACCTAGATTTCCAATTGGAGTCCGGTGTCCATGGCATAATTTTGGGAGGGACCTTGGGTGAAAGTTCTGTTTTATCTCAAGAAGAAAAAATTACCCTCACCAAAGAAACGGTTCGACATGTAAACGGCAAAGTACCTGTCATCCTTAATATTGCCGAGGGAGCTACGCAGGACGCACTGTTTTGGGCGAAAAAAGCAGAGGAATTGGGTGCTTCTGGATTAATGATTTTGCCGCCGATGCGCTATGCCGCCGATGCGCATGAAGTAGTCACGTACTTCAAGACCGTGGCAAATTCCACCAATCTTCCCATGATGATCTATAACAACCCGGTGGATTACAAGACCTTGGTCACAATTGATATGTTTGCTGAATTGGCGGAGTGTCCCAATATTCAGGCGATCAAGGAATCCACAAGGGATATTTCCAATGTGACCCGCATGATTAACCGTTTTGGAGATCGATTCCAAATCCTTTGTGGTGTGGATACCCTAGCCATGGAAGAATTGCTAATGGGAGCTGTAGGATGGGTAGCTGGATTGGTTTGTGCCTTTCCAAAAGAGACTGTCACCATTTACAATCTGGTTCAGGAGGGCAAAATCGAAGAGGCCAGGGAAATTTACCGATGGTTTTTACCCCTGTTGGAACTCGATATTCATCCCAAATTGGTTCAGTATATCAAACTTGCAGAACAGCACTGTGGCATCGGTTCGGAACATGTGCGTGCCCCTCGATTGACGTTGATTGGAGAAGAGCGGGAAAGAATTGAAAGAATCATTAAGGAAGGCATAGCCAAAAGGCCTAAATTGTAGAAAAGTCCAAGAATTATTTTCCTTGATTTTGGACTTTAAATTTTCCAATCTTTCAATCTTGAAATAGTATAATTCAATGAACCTAGACAATCTTTTCAACGCTGCCCAAGAAGCTTTTCTTTTCTACAAAAATGTCTCAGGACAGGAAAAAGGAGCTTTTTTGGAGAAACTTGCCGATACATTAGAAACTAACAGAGATGAAATCGTTTCTCTCGCCGTTATTGAATCCAACTTGCCAGAAGGACGAATCAATGGGGAATTGGGACGAACCGTAGGCCAAATCCGACTCTTTGCCAAGATGGTAAAAGAAGGTACCTGGGTGGAAGCAACCATCGACCCGGCCATGCCCGATCGGACTCCTCTACCCCGTGCTGATATCCGTCGGATGTTGACCCCACTAGGCCCTGTCGTTGTTTTTGGAGCGAGCAATTTCCCTTTGGCATTTTCAACTGCTGGAGGAGATACCATTTCTGCCTTGGCAGCAGGCTGTCCAGTTATTTACAAAGCGCATCCTGCCCATCCCAAAACTTCCCAAAAAGTAGCGGAATGTATCCACGATGCGATTTTGAAAACCAATATGCCTTCAGCGCTTTTCACCCATGTAGAAGGCGGAATTCCTGAAGGCCAAGCCTTGGTGAAACATCCCTTGGCAAAAGCAGTAGCTTTTACTGGATCCCATGCAGGTGGAAAAGCCTTGTTTGATTTAGCCAACCAACGGGAAGAGCCCATTCCAGTCTATGCCGAAATGGGATCAGTGAACCCTATTTTCTGTTTTTCCAAAAAGCTTCAAAAAGAAAATGAAAGCCTTGCAAAAGCATTTGTGGCTTCCTTGACCTTGGGAGTCGGTCAATTCTGCACCAACCCAGGATTGATTTTCGTTCCAAAATCAGAAGCAAAGGCATTTGAAAAAGCTATTGCCGATGAATTGAACGACATTGCTTCCGCTCCCATGTTGCATCCGGGAATTACGGAGGCCTACTACAATTCCATTCAATATTTACAATCCCGTGAAGAGTTACGCTGGGTGAAAGTTGCTGATGCGCAGCACCTGATTAACGGAAGCACTGCACTTGCAGAGATCAAAGCTTCGGATTGGCTAAAGGATACGGTTTTCCAAAAAGAGGTTTTTGGTGCTTTTGCTATGATGGTAGTGTATGAAACGGAAGATGAATTAATCGAAATTGCCAAACACCTACATGGACAGTTGACAGTGACGGTTTGGGCGGAGCAGGAGGAACTTCAAGACCAATTGTTCCTATTGAGTCTCATAGAAGAGAAATGCGGTAGACTCTTATTTAAAGGCGTACCTACCGGTGTGGAAGTGGGTTATGCCATGCAGCACGGAGGTCCCTATCCTTCTACTACCAACTCCAGAAGCACCTCGGTGGGTGTATACGCCATCAAGCGTTTTGCCCGTCCGATTGCTTTCCAGGATATGCCAGAAGAATTACTACCGGATGCACTTCGGGATAGTAACCCTTTGGGGATATGGAGAATGGTGGATGGAGAATATAAAAAATGAAATTCAATAGAAATAAATTCTCCCTAGTCGGGTGAAACACAATAGAAATAAGGTGAAAATATGCCCTCCTTCGTCGGGCGAAATAATTTGAAACATGCCGCCTTTATTATTTCGTCCCGCATGCGGGGCCTATTTCAACTATATTTCAATCGTATTTCTGGCTCTTAATTTTAAAAACCTGCTAACCCTCTAAAATGTCGTCCCGCCATACCTTTAGTTGTATCGACGCGCATACTTGCGGCAATCCCGTCCGAGTGGTATCCGGTGGTGTTCCTTTTTTGAAAGGAAATTCCATGCTGGAAAAGCGTCAATATTTCCTTGAAAATTACGATTGGATCCGAACCGGGCTGATGTTTGAGCCTCGTGGCCATGATATGATGTCGGGATCCATGCTTTTCCCGCCCCATGACCCAGAGAATGATTTCGCCATCCTTTTTATCGAGACTTCGGGTTGCCTTCCTATGTGTGGACATGGGACGATCGGAACTATCACCATCGCTATTGAAGAGGGATTGATCAATCCGAAAACACCGGGATTTCTTCGTATGGAAGCCCCTGCAGGATTGGTTTTAGTCGAGTATAAGCAGGAAGGAAAAAAGGTCAAATCAGTTAAGCTGACCAATGTGAAAAGCTATTTGGCAGCTGAAAATCTGGAGATAGAGATCGAGGAACTCGGAAAGTTACGCGTAGACGTGGCTTACGGAGGAAACTTCTACTGTATTGTCGATCCACAGGAAAATTTCCCCGGTTTGGAACACTTCAAAGCGGAGCAACTGATTAGCATGGCTAGAAATCTTCGTAGAAAAATGAACGAGCGCTATGACTTCATTCATCCAGAATATGAAAAAATCCGAGGCCTATCCCATGTGATGTGGACCGGAAAACCCTTGGATGAATACAGCACGGCCCGAAATGCTGTATTCTATGGAGACAAAGCCATCGACCGATCCCCTTGTGGCACCGGTACCTCAGCTCGGATGGCTCAGTGGTATGCCAAAGGGTGGTTGAAACCCGGTGATGAATTCATTCATGAAAGCTTTATAGGTTCCAAATTCATCGGAAGGATCGAGGAAGTGACCGAAATTGCAGGAAAGCCCGCGATCGTTCCCAGTATTGAAGGTTGGGCCAAAGTTTATGGTTATAATACCATCATCTTAGACGATGATGATCCCTATGTGCACGGATTTCAAGTTATTTAATTGTATAAAGTAAAAAGTACCAAGTACAAAGCATTTCAATGCTTCTTGGTACTTTATACCTCGTACTTGGTACAAATGTTATGAAACCAACCATCATCATCGGCGGCGGTATTGTCGGTCTGTTTACGGCATATTTTCTTCAAAAAGAAGGAGTCGAAGTTATCTTAGTAGATCGGACAGACTTAAAGGATAATTGCTCCACGGGTAATGCTGGGATGATTGTACCCAGCCATATCATCCCACTCGCAGCACCAGGAATGGTAGCCAAAGGAATTTCTTGGATGTTTTCTTCCAAAAGCCCTTTTTACATCCATCCACGATTCGATTACAAGCTCCTCCAATGGAGTCTGCTTTTTTTCAAAGCTGCAAACCAAAAGCAGGTGGAAAAAGCCATCCCCTATCTGAAAACGATCTCTTTGCTTTCCAAGTCACTTTACCTACAGTTTCGAGATGAACATCCGGAAGCCCGCTTAGCCTTTCAGGAAAAGGGCCTGATGATGCTGTACCAAACGGAAGCCGTAGAAAAGGAAGAGGTAGAGTTTGCTCATTTAGCAAGAAAATATGGACTAGAGGCTGAAATTCTTAGCCCCGCTGATATTCGCCAAGTAGAACCCAATTTGGAAGTCAATGCCAAAGGAGCAGTACTTTTTCCGGGAGATGCTCACTTGGACCCCGGAGCGTTGTACAGTTTTTTGAAAAAGTATCTCGAGGAAAAAGGCGTAAAATTTTCAACAGAAACACAAGTATTGGGATTTGAAAAGTCAAGTGGAAAAGTGCAGGCTGTTTTAACCGACAATGGAAAAATCGAAGCAGAAAAGGTGATGCTTTGTGGAGGTTCTTGGTCAGGTGAACTTGCCCAAAAACTCGGCTTCACCTTACCTATGATGGGGGGAAAAGGCTATTCTTTCCTGCAAGAAAATCAACCCGAAATCAAACAGGCTACTATCCTGACTGAACGAAAAGTAGCTGTCAGTCCATACGGAAATAAGGTCCGTTTTGGAGGAACCCTCGAAATCGCCGGAACCAATCAAAAAATCGACATGAAGCGGGTGCAGGGAATTTTTGAATCCATCAATCGTTATTACCCCGACTTTCAAGCCAAATTCCCCAAGCAGGAAGATATTTGGAAAGGATTGCGCCCTTGCTCACCCGATGGGCTTCCTTATATCGGTTTTGCTCCAGGCTATTCCAATGTCTTGGTTGGAAGCGGACATTCAATGATGGGAATTTCTATGGCCCCGGCTACCGGTAAGCTTTTATCAGAACTGCATCAACAAAAAGAGGCAGCGATGGAATTGGCTGGTTTTGAAGTAGATAGATTTAATTGAAAAATTCTTTTTTCCATTAATAGAAACTCATCTGAGCTAATCGGTGACTTTTTCTTTGAAAATCTGTGGGAAATATAAGTCAAGACAACAAAGGCTTAAACCAATCATCCCAAGTAATTTCAAGCCAATAAAATTTAACTTCTGCCTTTGGGTTCGCGTTATATTTTTGAATTACTCAACCAACTAACCCTCTTAATCTTATGCGTGAAACCATCGAAAAAAGTCTCGTTCTATTAATCATTCGTCTCGGTGCAGGAGCAATGATCATGACACATGGCATTCCAAAAATTGGTCGACTGATGGCTGATGAAGTTAAATTTGCGGACCCATTTGGTCTAGGACCAACCGTTTCTTTGGCTCTTGCTACCTTCGCAGAGGTAGTTTGTGCGGTATTGGTCATCATCGGATTCAAAACTCGTCTTGCTACTATTCCTTTGATGATTACCATGCTGACGGCTGCTTTTTATGCCCATTGGGACGATCCTTTTTCAAGGAAAGAACTTCCACTTATGTTTTTCCTAACCTTCTTAGGCTTGGCTGTATTTGGAGGAGGTAAGTTTTCGATTGATGGCATGCTAAAGAAGAGATAATAAAAAACCACAGCCTTTTGAGCTGTGGTTTTGAATATGGGTTGATTGATAATTAGCTTCCTTCGAGTGCATTTGCACCTGCCACAATCTCCAAGATTTCGTTGGTAATAGCCGCCTGACGCGTTCTGTTATACATCAATCGTAATTCTTTCAGCAATTCACCGGCGTTTTCAGTCGCCTTATCCATTGCTGTCATACGGGCACCATGCTCAGAAGCATTGCTTTCCAACACCGCCTTGTAGAACTGAATCTTCAAGGAAGTTGGAACCAATTCTTCGATGATATACGCACGAGAAGGTTCCAAGATGTAGTCCGTCTCAACTGTAACTTCCTCTTGGTTAGCTTCTTCTTTTGCCATTGGCAAAAATTGCTCTGTACGAATTATCTGCGTAGCTACGTTTTTAAATTCGTTATAGACCAATACCACCTGATCGTATTCTCCTGAAGCAAATCCCTTCATCGCAAATTCAGCAGCTTCTCGAACCACATCGAATGAAAGGTCAGAGAACACCCCATAAAATTGATCGATTAAGGTAAACTCACGCTTTTTGAAGGTCTCGAAAGCTTTCTTTCCGATCGGAAGGATGCTGATTTCTTTTCCTTCAAACTGCTCACGGATGGCAGCATTTGTAGCCTTGATGATATTGGAGTTAAATGCGCCACAAAGGCCCTTATCGGAGGTTACCGGTACAAGCAATACTTTATTTACCTCACGCTTTTGGGCATAAACAATATCCGCTGCTCCTTCAGAAGCTGCAGAAACATTGTTTAGGATATTGGTCAGCTTTTGAGAATAGGGACGCATCTGAATAATGCGGTCCTGTGCTCTACGCAGTTTCGCAGCAGACACCATTTTCATCGCTTTGGTGATCTGCTGGGTAGAAACTACCGAGTTGATTCGCTGCTTTACTTCCTTCAGGTTAGCCATTCGTGCCTTATTCTACTACGTGGTATAAATGCTGGAGGACGATGCCTCCGGATCAGATTCAATAATTAGTTTGCGAATTTTGGAGACAATTCAGCGGCTGCTTTCTTCAATACTTCGCCAGCACCGTCGATGTCGCCTTTCAGGATCAATTCCAATGCCTCAGGATAAGAAGTATCCAACAAGGTGTAGAATTCTTTCTCAAATGCGCGTGCCTTTTCAACAGGAACAGAATCCATCAAGCCTCTTGTAGAAGCATAGATAATCGCTACCTGATGTGCTACAGAAACAGGAGCATACTGCGCTTGCTTCAAGATCTCTTGGTTACGACGACCTCTTTCGATGGTTCGCTTCGTAGTCGCATCTAGATCGGAACCGAATTTAGCAAAGGCTTCCAATTCACGGAACTGCGCCTGATCCAATTTCAAGGTACCAGCAACTTTCTTCATCGCTTTGATCTGGGCGTTACCACCTACTCGGGATACGGAAATACCTACGTTAATCGCAGGACGAATACCAGAGTTGAATAGGTTGGTCTCCAAGAAGATCTGACCGTCCGTAATGGAAATTACGTT